>CAVXFR010000019.1:0-124733 GCA_963761045.1 Terriglobia bacterium
CTGGCGATCGAGCGCGGCGAGAACTTGGCCCCATAGAGGGACTCCACGTAATCGGCGAGCTGCTGCGCAGTCATGTGAGACTCCGGCACGGGAAGTTTCGAGTTAAACCTTTCTAAATCCAAACGATAGGACGAAAGCGTGTGGGGGGCCAAGCCTTTTTCCACACGGCAAAAGTTCAGAAACGACTCCGCCAGCCCGGAAAGTGGCTTCGGTGGAGGCGCCAACGGCTGCATCGTGCTAATGATACAATACTTGCGAAATTGTTTGGAAGGGCTTCAGCAGCAAACAAGAAGGTTTTGGTCGCGCGCTTCGATCGCGCCTCCCTGCAGGGGTTCGTCCAGACCCCCGGCGGGCTCCAGTCGAACGCGCTGGAATTGCTGACGCCTGAAGGCACTGTCATCCAGGTTCCCTACTCGGAGACGAAAGCCGTTTGTTTCGTTCGGGATTTCGACAACACCGAAACCTGGAAGCGAAACCGGACCTTCGCCGCCCGCCCGAAGAGCCCCGGGCTCTGGATCCAACTCAAGTTTCGCGATGGAGATACGCTCGAAGGCCTCATCCCCAACAATCTGCTCCACGTCGAGCCGGCCGGCTACAGTGTGATTCCGCCCGACCCCACCTTTCAGAATCAGCGTGTGTTCGTGCCGAAAGAGGCCCTGGAGTCCGTGCAGGTGCTGGGCGTGATCGGCAGCCCTCTGCGGCGGCGGACCAAGGAAGCCGCGGCTAAGGATAAAGAGAACCAGCTGGAAATGTTCGATTAAGAGAGTCGCGTTTTAAACCGAAACCGGCACCCGGAGGGAAAATTCTCCCAGGTTCGTCCAGACGTTTTGGAGGGTGTTCTGGACCAGCGTGACGTGGTCGACCAGGAAGTCCCGGCTTCCGGAATATTCCCGCCAGCGGCGCTCGGCCAGCTCCGTGACCGCGGCCACATTCGCCGGATCAAGGTCCTGCGCCAAAGTCACATGCGGATGATACTCAAAGCCTTCCTTACAGCACAGGTCGCCGCGATGCAGCACTTCGTGGATCTTGTCGGCTTCGGCCCTCCCGGCTCCCAAGGAAAGATGGACCACGCGGGAAACCGGGAAAACCTGCACCTCGCGCAACTCCACGCGAAAAGCGGGCTGGTCACGCAAACCGGCTTCCAGTTGGGTGCGGATTTGGTCGAAAGGGATCGCAAGGGGCCGGGGCGGAAGGAAAGTCAGGTGGCTGCGCGCTGTACAGCCCGGCTCTATTTCCTGGCGGAGACGTTCGATGAAACCAGCCAACGGCTGCGGAACGTATGCCACCAGCGAGAAGGAATTAATAGCGGTTCCTTCCCCGCAAGACTCATCCATTGCTATCCGTCCCTATTGTAACGCGGGCGGCTGGTCGTCATTGAGGGCACTGCCGGGCGGCGGTGCGGCCGAGCCCGGCTTGAGTTCGGGCAGAACCCATTGCGCTTCTTCGAACCCCACGAACTTAAAGATGCGCAGGGACCCGTCGGGGGCCTCCAGCAAGTCGCCGACTTCCAAGGGGGTCGCGGTGTCGCGCAGGGCGAAAAACGCGGCATAAGGCGTGGGGGCCTCCACCAGGGTCTCGTCTGGGGTCTCGTCTGGGACCGCGTCTTGGGCCTGGTCTTGGGCGGCCGCCGCTGGTTCGAGCGGGTGATAGTCGCGCGGCTTCACGGTGGCGATCCCGCTCACGTGCGGCGCGAAGCGGACCTGCTGGCGCAGGTGGTCCTTCAGGCGATGGATACGGTACGTCGGCATGGGCGTGGCACTTTCCTCAACCTGCGATTTATTATGCCTCAAAACCAATTCAGAAGGAAAATGTTTTTTCGGTTACAGCCGCCGCTGTTCTAAAAAACCCGTCGCGTCCTCCGCGCCCTGCTCGAGCCAGCGCTCGATGTTGCGGCGTTTCCATTGGATGGTGTCGCGGACCGAGCCGAGGGGCCGGCTGGGGCGGATCTCGCGGACTTCAATCCCGGGGGGAACGGGAGGATTGTGTCCCGCCACGCCCCGGAAGGCGCGCACGAACTGGTGCAGCCACCAGGAGGGCGATTGCGGCAGTACCTGCAGACCAAGGATCTGCTGCGCTCCCAGCTCGGCGGCGGCCCACGACGGCAGCGCGCCCAGCAGCCCGCCATCGGAATACCAGTGCGTCCCGATGCGGACTTGGGGCAGCGCGAAAGGCAGCGCGCAGGAGGCGGCCAGGTGCTGCCAGGTGATTTCGGAATCGCGAAAAATCCGGGGTTTCATGCGCGGGAGCTCGGTGGCGGTGATCGCGAACGGCATCCGGGGGGTATAGCGGGCCATCATCCGGCGGATGTTGGACGGCAGATCCTCGAAGCGGGCAAACGCGGGATCGAGCCACATGCGGCGGAGTTCCCCGGGTGTCGCGCCGCTGGCGATCAGGTATCCGTTGAGCGATCCCACCGAAGCGCCGACAATCAGATCGGGGGAAATGCGGCCGCACAGTGCGCTCCAGGCGCCCGCCTGCCATGCACCGAACAAGCCTCCGCCGGAAAGCACCAACGCCCGCATGAGAATATGTAGTGTAGCGCCCTCCATGAAAAACTACGGATTTGAGGTAGCCGCCTAGTGGGAAAGCGGCTTGGGATCACCCTGCTCGTGCTGGCCATCGCCGCGGTGGCGCTGTGGAGGCTCGAAGTACAACGCGACCGTCCTCCCCAGGTGACCTTCGCGCGAGCCGCCCGCGAAAGCATCTCGAGCCTGGTCCCGACCAACGGCAACGTAGAGCCGGTGGAGTCGGGCCAGGCGCACGCCGAACGCTCCGGCGCCGTGACACGGATTCTGATCCGGAAAGGGCAGCACGTCGACCTCGGGCAAACGCTGGTGGAGTTGGACTCGGCCGACGCGGAGGCGGAATTGAAGACCGCGCAAGCCCGCCAGGCGGCGATTCGCGCGGATCTCGAGGTGCTGGACCAGGGAGGCCGCGCGACAGACCGCGCCGGGATCGATACGGCCATCGATAAAGCCCGCCTGGAGCTGAAGTTCGCGCAGGACGCCTACAATACGGCGGTCAAGCTGCGCGACAAGAAGGCCGGCACCGCAGCCGAAGTGCGCACCGCCAAAGAATCGGTGGACCGGATCCAGGCCCAGATCGATGCTCTGGACAAGCAGCGCGCCTCGCTGGTGACTCCGGCCGATCACAACAGCGCCGAAGCGCGCCTGGACGAAGCCAAGACGGCGGCGCAGCTGGCCGAGGCCCGCATCCGCATGAGCGTGGTGCGCGCGCCCATCGCCGGCGTCGTCTACCAGTTCGATCTCAAGCCGGGCGCCTACTTAAACGCGGGCGACCTGGTGGCCTCCATCGGCCGTCTGGATCACGTCCACGTGAAAGTTTACGTCGACGAGCCGGATCTGGGCCGCGTGGCCTTGGGCATGCCGGTAACGATCACCTGGGACGCGCTCCCCGGGCGCGAATGGAAGGGTTCGGTGGACCGCACGCCTACGGAGATCGTCCCCATGGGCGCGCGCCAGGTGGGCGAGGTGATGTGCGACATCGCCAACCCGGACATGGATCTGAAGCCGGGAGCCAACGTCAACGCGGTGATTCTTTCGCGGACCGTGGAGAACGCGATCGTCATCCCCAAGGAAGCGGTGTATCGCCAGCAGGGCCAGGCCGGCGTCTACCTGCTGGAGGGCGACCACGTGCGCTGGCGGCCGATTACGCAGGGCATCAACAACACGACTCACACGCAGGTCAACGAATTGAAGGAGGGCGACGCGGTCGCGCTGCCTTCCGACAAACCGCTGAAGGACGGCATGGCGGTGGACCCGGTGGTGCAGTGAAGCCGGTACTCATTCTCTTCGCGACCCGGGAAGGCCAGACGCGTCGCATCGCCGAACATCTCGCGGCGACCATTCGAGCTCGCGGGTACCTCGCGGATGTTGTAGACGCCGCCGATCTGCCTTCTGAGTTCTCGGTGGAAGACTACCAAGCCGCGGTTATCGCGGCATCGGTCCATCGCGAGAAGCACGAAAAGGAGATGATCAGCTTCGTCAGAGACTTTCGCGGTGGGCTGGAGTGCATGCCTGCTGTTTTTCTTTCCGTGAGCCTGTCGGAAGCCGGCGCGGAGGATGCGGCTGCGACGCCCGAGCACCGCGCGCAGGCGGCGGCCGACGTCCAGAAGATGATCGATGCGTTTCTCAAGGAAACCGGCTGGCATCCATCCAAAGTCCGCGCCGCAGCCGGCGCGCTCAGCTACACCAAGTACAATTTCCTGACCCGCTTCGTGATGAAACGAATCGCCAAGGCCCAGGGAGCCAGCACGGATACCTCGCGCGATCACGAACTCACGGATTGGGAGGCACTGGATCATATCGCGGATGAGGTTGTTCCACGCGCGCCAAGCAGCTAAACTCGATTGAGCTGTTTTCGATGGCCATCAACCTCAAACCCGTGGATGTTGTCGTCGTCGGGTTAGGCGCCGCGGGCGGCGTGGCCGTGCTGCCGCTGGCGCGCGCCGGGCTCAAAGTCGCGGGCCTTGAAGCCGGCACGTGGATGACCAAGGAGCCAGGCAAATTCTTTCACGCCGACGAAATCTACAACAACGTCCGCGGCCTGGTCACCACCGGCAACAAAGTCCACGGCGAGATTCCCACGGTCCGCAACGGCCTGACGGGACCCACCACGCGCGGCAACACTCATCCGATGATGAATGCGATCGGCGGCACGTCGATCCACTATCACGCGCAGAGCTGGCGATTCACTCCGTGGGATTTCAAAGTGCGCTCGTCTTCGATCCAGCGCTATGGCCCCAATTCCATCCCCCGGGGATCGACCATCGAAGACTGGCCCATCGGCTACGACGATCTGGAGCCGTACTACGACCTCGTTGAACAGGAACTCGGCGTCTCCGGCCGCGCGGGAAATATTCAAGGCAAGCTGACCGGCCGGGGCAGCAATTTCGAAGGACCGCGCCAGCGCGAATATCCCATGCCTCCGCTGCGCGATACCGAGTTCACCAACCTGATGACGAAGGCCGGAAAATCGCTGGGATGGAATCCGTTTCGAGGACCCGCCGCGATCAATTCCCAGGAGTATCGGGGACGCCCCTCCTGCGCCTATCACGGCTATTGCGACCGCGGCGGCTGCCACGTGAGCGCCAAGAACTCGACCGCCGTCACCACCATCCCGGCGGCGCAGAAGTTCAAGAATTTTTCGATCTACGATAACGCGCAGGTCACGCGCGTCCAGGTCGACAACAACGGGAAGGTGACCGGCGTCCTGTACATTCGTGGCGGGAAGGAATACTTCCAGCCGGCCAAAGTGGTGCTGGTCGCCTCCTACGCTTACGAGAACGCGCGGTTACTGCTGCTGTCGCAATCCAAGGCGTACCCCCACGGCCTATCGAACAATCACGGCCAGGTCGGGAAGCATCACTTCGGACACTGGAATAGCGCGCTCACCGCGCTGTTTCCGTTCGATATCAACGTCTGGTACGGGGCCATTGCGCAAGGCGTGGTGATCGACGAGTGGGCCGACGACAATTTCGATCACGCGGGCCTGGGGTTCATCGGCGGCTCCAGCCTGCACGTCTATCACGAGAAGCATCCCATCGCGGCCGCGGCCATGGGCACGTTCGGCCGCGCGCCCCAGTGGGGATCGAAGTGGAAGGCGTTCATTCGCGAAAATGCCGGCCGCACGGCTCCCGCGTATCTGCAGACCAACAGCTTTCCCTACGAAGACCAGTACCTGGATCTGGACCCGCGGGTGAAAGATCCGCTGGGCGATCCGGTGATCCGCATCACCACCGGTCCTCGCGAAAACGAAGCGCGCGCGGCAGCCTACGCGGCCACGAAAACACAGGAATGGTTCCGCGCGGCGGGCGCCATCGAAGTGACGGGAGGCGCGTCATTCGGCAGCGGACTGTCCACCCACGCCACCGGCGGAACGCGCATGGGCGATAATCCCGACACCAACGTCGTGGACCAGTGGGGCTTCTCGCATGAGGCTCCGAATCTGGGCGTCCTGGGCGGATCGGTGATGGGCACGATGGGCGCGCGGAATCCAACGCTGACCGTGCAGGCGCTGGCCTGGCGGACGGCCGAGCACCTGGTGAAGAACTGGAAGGTGATTGCAGGGTAATGATCGCATCGCCTGAAGACGCACTGTTGCTGTTTGACCGCTGGAGAGAAGATGCGCGGCCGCTGAAGGTGCGCCTGTGGGCATCGTCTTTATTCTTCGACGCGGTGGGGGCCGTCACCGATTTCAGTCCGGAACGTCTGGAGCTCGGCGGCGACTCGTGGAAATTCACGATCCCGCTCACCGGCGCCAATTTTTCTTTTTCCGACCCGCGCGAGATCGCCGTCACCAGCGTACGGGAGTCGGAAATGGCCCAGTACGAACTCGGGATTGCCCTCGAGTTGCCTAATGGCGACCGGCTCATCATAATGGAACTAAAGGCTTCACCCCAGCCTGCCCCCGAACCGGAGGAGTAAGTCGCGAGCCGGAGGAGTAAATACGGTCTGCTAAGTACTATGGGCTCTACGTGTTTCTGTACCTTGCCCCCTGCGCGATTTCGTGCGAAACAGGAGGGTGGCCGTCCGAATCTGACTACCAAGGAGTTTTGAAGAACCCGCAGTCCTTCACGATGCATAACCTCTACAGCCTCTCCCCCCGCTCCGGGCGCCTGGCGCGAGCCGCCGCCCTAGGAATTGTGGCGTGCGCCGCCATCGCCAGTGACAATACCCTTCCGGTGCCGAATACCGATCCGCGCGGTGTGCGCCTGGAGGCCTTCTTCAAAGCCTACGACTGCCCCGCCCCGCTTCACATCGACGAGTATTTACGGGCGGCGGATTCGCACGACCTGGATTACCGGCTTCTTCCGGCGATATCGCTGGTGGAGAGCACCTGTGGCGCCTACCAGAGGAAGAACAACCGCTGGGGTTGGGACTCCGCACAGACCGGTTTCCCCTCGGTTCCGGCGGGTATCGACTACATCACCGAACAGCTCGCCGAAAATCCCCACTACAAGGGCAAGACGCTTCAGGAAAAGCTGTTCACGTACAATCCTTACCCGCACTATGTCCGCCAAGTGGAACGGCTGATGCAGCAGATCGAGGACTAGAACCTCACCTGTCCGTTTGGCTTATGGGGCAACCCCAAGTTGACAAGGCCATCCCGTCGGCTATAGTTCTGAAGTACTGAGCTATCAACGATTTGTCGAGACTTGGCCATGGCAAACGGTACGGATGAACGGGATCTCGAAGTCGGCTTCGCGGCGGAAGACGATCTCGAGCACCTGATCGAGGATTACAGCCACCTGGCGCCGCCCTCGGAAGGTGAGCTGCTTCCAGGCCACGTCGTAAAAGTTACTCCCACGGAAGTGATCGTCGACGTCGGCTACAAGCTGGAAGGGATTGTTCCCATTGAGCAGTTGCGCCAGCCCGACGGCTCGGTCGCCATCAAGGCGGGCGACAGCATCGACGTGATGATCGACCGGCACGGGCCGCAGCCGGAAGGCTACGTCCTGCTGTCGTATTCACGGGCCGCGCAGGTGCGCATCTGGGACACGCTGGAGCGCGCGATGCGCGAGCAGTTGCTGATCTCGGGCCACGTCACGGAACGAACCAAGGGCGGATTGATGGTGGACGTGGGCGTCCCCGCATTCATGCCGGGCTCGCAAGTGGATGTCCGGCCCTCGCACGATATGGACACCTTGGTCGGGCAGGATATTCCCGTCAAGGTGATCAAGCTGAACCGGCGGCGCGGCAACGTGGTGGTCTCGCGCAAGCTGGCTCTGGAAGAAGATCTCAAGGCGCGCAAGGCCAACGCCCTGGACCATCTGTTTGAAGGCGCGGTGGTGCCGGGCGTGGTGAAGAATCTCACCGAATACGGCGCGTTCGTGGACCTGGGCGGCATCGACGGTCTGCTGCACGTGAGCGATATGTCGCACGGACGCGTGGGGCATCCCTCGGCCGTGGTTCACGTCGGTGAAGAGGTCACCGTGAAGGTTCTGAAGTTCGACCGCGAGAAAGAGCGGATTTCCCTGGGCATACGGCAGCTGCGGCCCGATCCCTGGGAGACGCTCATCGAGCGGTACCCGCCGGGGAGCCGGGTGATCGGGCGCGTGATGACCACCACCGATTACGGCGCGTTCGTGGAAATCGAGCCGGGAGTCGAAGGCCTGATCCACATCTCGGAAATGACCTGGAGCCGGCGGATGAAGCATCCCACCAAGCTGGTGAAGGTGGGCGACCAGGTGGAAGCGGTGGTTCTGGAAGTGAAACAAAAAGACCGCCGCGTGTCTCTAGGCATAAAGCAGCTGGAGGCCGATCCGTGGACCACGGTGGGCGACCGCTATAGCATCGGCAGCGTGGTGGAGGGCCGGGTGCGGAAGCTGACCGATTTCGGCGCGTTTCTGGAGATCGAGGAGGGCGTGGACGGGCTGGTGCACGTCTCCGATCTCTCCTGGACCAAGCACGTCAAGCATCCCTCCGAAGCGGTGAAAAAGGGGCAAGTGATGCAGGCCGTGATTTTGAATATCGACGCGCCCAACCGGCGGCTGTCACTGGGCGTCAAGCAGCTCCAGCCGGACTCCTGGGAGAGTTTCTTCCGTTCGCACGAAGTGGGGGACCTGGTGCGGGGCCGCGTGTGCCGCGGGGCGCAGTTCGGAGTGTTCGTGGAGCTGGCGCCGGGGGTGGAGGCGCTGTGCCATAAGTCGGAGATTCCGGCCATGCCGGACCGGGGGGAAGCGGGCGACACGCAGTTGCCTATCGGGGATGAGTACGATTTCAAGATCATCAAAATGAACGAAGCGGAAAAGAAGATCGGACTGAGCTTGCGCGCCGTAGCCGAAGACGAAGAACGGACGCGCCTGGAGGACTATCAGCGCCAGGCCGCAGCCGCGACCATGACCATCGAAGAAGTCATTAACCTAAGAGGAAAAGGGGAAAGCCGGTAGCCCATGACCAAGGCGGAATTGATCGAGGAGGTCTCGCGCGTGGTGGAAATGACGCGCAAGGATTCGGAGGTGATCGTGGAGGCTATTTTTGACAGCGTGGTCAAGGCCTTGCGCGGCGGGGACAAAATTGAAATCCGTGGATTTGGAAGCTTTCGGACACGCCAGCGGCAGCCGCGGGTGGGGCGGAATCCGAAAACCGGCGCGCGGGTGGACGTGCCGGCCAAGCGGATTCCGTATTTCAAACCAAGCAAGGAACTGAAGGATCTGGTGAACGGAGACCACGGGTCGGGCGCGCCAGGTTAACCTGGGGGCCTTATGGACCGTCTGTGGACTCCCTGGCGGTACCGCTACGTCTCCTCCGCCAAGCCTGCGGGCGCGGGTCCGGACGGCGGCTGCATCTTCTGCGAAAAGGCGGCGTCCCCGGATGACCGCGGCAACTACGTGGTGCTGCGGGCCGAGCGCAATTTTCTGATCCTGAATCTGTATCCGTACACGAGCGGTCACCTGATGATCGCGCCGTACGAGCATATCGCGACTCTGGCGGACGCCCATCCGGAGACGCTGGCGGAAATGATGCGTCTGACCGTGCGGGCGGAGCGCGCGCTGCGGGATCTGTACAAACCCGACGGGCTCAATATCGGGATGAACCTGGGCGAATCGGCGGGCGCGGGCGTGGCCGGCCACATCCATATGCACGTGCTGCCGCGCTGGACCGGCGATGGCAGCTTCATGACCACGGTGGCGGAAACGCGGGTGCTGCCGGAAACACTCGATCGGACCTACGAGCGGGTGAAAGCGGCGCTGGGCGCACCCTAGCGGGCAGGCTCCCATAAGTGCCTACAAACACGGCAGTAGCGGCCGCCGGGGATTTCTCCCGCGGCGGACATTGGGCGGAAACCTACTCCCCATTGCTCGCGTCCCCAGACAGGGGTAGAATCTACATCAGGTGGTTAAACCTATGCGGTTAAGGGTATTGCTCGCTTTTTGTGCGATTTTCGCGCTCGCGGTGGGGTCCCGGGCGGATACGAAGAAAGCTGCGCCGAATCAGAAGCGCGAGACCGTCGCCAAGCCGATGACGGAGAAGCAGAAGAAAAAAGCGGAAAACAAGCTACGAAAAGAGCTGGCCTCGCCTTACAAGAAGTGGGAGAACGAGGACGTCCGTTGGATCATCAGCGACGAGGAACGGACGGCGTTCGACCAGCTGCAGACCGACGATGAAAGGGAGGCGTTCATCGAGCAATTCTGGCTGCGCCGCGATCCGACGCCCGACACCGAAGAAAACGAATTCAAAGAAGAGCATTATCGCCGGATCGCCTGGGCCAATGACCGGTTCGCTTCCGGAGAGCCCGGCTGGAAAACCGACCGTGGCATGATCTACATCAAGTTCGGCCCTCCCGACGAGAACGACGAGCATGATTCCGGCGGCCCCGGTTCGCGGTCCATCGAAGAAGGCGGGGGCACCACCACGTTTTACCCCTACGAGATCTGGCGCTACCGCTATCTGGACTGCTGCGGATCGGACGTGCAGATTGAATTCGTCGATCCAACCCTGACCAACGAGTTTCACATGACCATGGACCCGTCGGAGAAGGATGCGCTGGCGCTGGTGCCGGGCGCCGGTTTGACGCTCTACGAGCAATTGGGCCTGACCAACAAAGCGGACCGTTTTTCGCGCGGGGACGGAACCCACCTGGGAGTCGGAAACACCCCCCTTCCTGCGCGAATGAACCAGTTCGACCGGCTGGAGCAGTTCTCCAATCTGCAGAAAGCTCCGGCGATCAAATTCAAGGACCTGGAAGCGCTGGTCCAATCGAGCATCAAATACAACCTGCTGCCGATGAAGGTGCGCACGGACTACTTCCCGATCACCGGCTCGTCGGTGCTGACCAACCTGACGATTCAGTTTGAGCGCAAGGATTTGCAGTACAAGACGACCAACGGCGTGGCGGAAGGGGCGGTGAACGTTTACGTCACCATCGAGACCATCACCCACCGCCGGGTGATCCGTCCGATCGAGGAAGTGGTATCCATCCCTCCCGTCCCCGTGGAAATGCTGCAGCAGGCGAGCAAGGGCTCGGCCATCTACCAGAAGCAGATTCCGCTGGCGCCGGGCGTCTACCGGCTGACGGTCGCGGCGAAGGACATCGTGAGCGGCAATACGACCACCTACGAACAGCGGCTGGATGTTCCGCGAACGGAAGACGACCGGCTGGCCATGAGCTCGCTGGTGCTGGCGGACATGATCGAGAAGGTGCCCACCAAGAGCATCGGCGCGGGGCAGTTCGTGATCGGCGACAGCAAAGTCCGCCCGCGCATGGGGGGAGCATTCCGGCGCGATGAAAAGGTGGGAATCTACCTGCAGCTCTATAATTTCGAGCAGGACAAAGCCACCCATAAACCGGATGGGAGCGTGCAGTACGAGGTGACCAAGAACGGCACCAACGAAAAAGTTTTCGATTTCACCGAGGATGTGACGAAGCTGACGGGAGGCGCGTCGCAGATGGTCATTGAGAAATTGCTGCCGCTGCAGAATTTCTCGCCCGGTGAGTATACGCTGAAGATGAAGGTGACCGACAAGAAGCGGAATGAGACGCTGACCCCAACCGCCACGTTTACTGTATTATAGGGGGGGTCGCCTCGGTAACTGATGGCCGCCGCCACGACCCGCGGTCCAGCGCTCCGGAGCAGTGAAGCTTGCCGAAGATTGCTATCAAGTTCGGCCTGATCGCAGGCATGATTGGCCTGACGCCGGCGGCGCACGCGGCGGATCCGGTCGCATTATTCGTACCCGGCATCTCGGGGCAAAGCATCTCCGGACAGATCCTGGGCGAGGTCCGAAACTCTACCGGCGTGACCCAGATGGGCGCGGCTGTTTCGCTTTACAACCGCTACGATGAACTGGTCCGCCGGGCCTTCAGCAACCAGGACGGAAAGTTCGTCTTCAACAGCCTGGCGCCCGATGTCTATTCACTCCGCGTGAGCCTGGCGAGCTTCGTGCCCGCGCTGCGGCGCAATATCCCGGTCCTGGCCGGATCGGAGAACCTGCTGAAGATCCAGCTAGCCAGCGCGCTCAGCACCATCGAGCTGGTTCCCCTCTCTTCCCCCGAAGGCGCCCTGATGAGCGATTCCTGGAAGTGGGTCTTGAGTTCGTCCCATGCAACCCGTCCGGTGCTGCGGCTGCTTCCGCAGACCAGTTCCTCCAAGACCTCCATGGCGTCCCTGTTTTCGGGGACCAGCGGCCTGGTGAAGGTTTCCGCCGGCGACAGCGATCCGTTCAGCGGGGACCCGCAGGATCTGGGGACCGCCTTCGTGCTGGCGACTTCGGTGAACGGATCTTCGGAGATCCATGTCAGCGGCAACGTGGGCTACGCGGCCAGCGGTCTTCCGTCGGCCGGCTTCCGGACCACCTACCGCCGCAACACTCCCTGGGGCCAAGGCCCGCAGATGGCCTTGACCGTCCGCCAGATCTACCTTCCCAGCCTGATGGGATCGGGAGCGCCCGGTGTGGATACGCCGGTGTTGCGCACCGCGTCGATTTCCTCCTTCGACAAGATGGACGTGGCGGACCGGATCCACCTGGAATACGGCTTCAGCCTGGAATCGATCTCGCTGTTCGGCCGGATGAACCATGTGAATCCGTTCGCGCGAGCGACCTACGATCTGGGAGACCAGAGCGCCCTGCGGGTGGCGGTGAGTTCGGGATCGCGTCCGGTGGAGCTGATCGACGGCGGCTCCCAGGAGGATGGAAATCAGGACCTGAATGCGGACCTGGCGGCGCTGGGACAAATGACGCGCATCTCGCGGCGCGCGAACCGGGCGGCGGTGGAACGGAACAAGGTGCTCGAAGCCGGGTATCAGGCGGTCCGGGGTTCGCGGACGTACCGGGCTTCGGTGTACGGCGAAGAGGTGTTCGACGCTGCGTTTCTGATGTCCGGCCAGTCTGGGTTCGTGGATCCGGGCGACTTGCTGCCCGACCTGGCCTCGCGCGGGGTGGTCTTCAACCTGGGCGACTATCGCCGGATGGGCTTTTCCGCATCCGTGAGGCAATCGTTAGGCGATCGCATGCAAGTCTCCCTGGCGGCCGGCCGCACCGATGCCTTGCAGATTCAGACCTCGCCGGATGCGCTTCCGGCCAGCGGGGACGAACTTCGTTCCGCGGTCCGCAACACTCCGCGGCCTTGGATCACCGCGCAAGCCGACGCGTCCCTGCCGCTGACCAGGACCCATCTGGCCACCAGCTACGGCTGGATGAACCCGGGCGTCCTGATGCCGCTCCACGTGTCGTTGACTGGAAGGAGCGATCAGCAGATCGGGTGGAACGTCTATGCCCGCCAGCCGCTGCCGGCCATCGGCGGCATGCACATGGAGATGACGGTGGACCTTCGCAACCTGCTCGCGCAGGGATACGTGGGCATCCAGTCGAACGGGCGGCGCGCCGTGCTGACCAACGTGCCGCGCGCGGTGCGGGGCGGCGTCAGCTTCATTTTCTAGACCTCCGGGGAGAGCCTGGCGGAGGCAGTGGGATTTGAAGCGATGCTTGAGTCAATTCACGCTGTCTCCGGAGTTGGAGCTGCGCTTTCAGCGCCCGTACCTTATTTTCGGGCACCGGAGTCCAGCAAGCCGCTTCAGCCTGTCCATGAGGACGAGACATGGGACTCAAGAATATACAGCGTGCGGCATCGCTTCTGAATCTCCTTATCCTCGCGATGCTCGTGGTATACCGGGAGTCAGCCGGTCTTCTTCCCGCGGCCCTGTATCTGGTAGCCGCCATTAATCTGGCGACGTTCAGCGTCTTTCTCGCAACCGGCCTTCGCAACAAGCAGCGAAGAGGCGATCCCGAACCTGCAACTTGGGCCCTCCATACAAGAGCGTACGTACTGGTTCTTTCCGGATGGCAAGCGGCCATCATAGGCTTGCTCAATATATGGCAATCCAGCTATTCTGGATCTCGAAGCTCGTCATCATGGGCTACCTGCTGATGGGAATCTTCGCGGTTCTAGCGTACCAGCTGGTGGCGATCGCGGATGGGGTGAATCAAGAGGATGGCCCTAAACCGCTGAATTATTTCGGTCGTCCGAGGTCGAGACGGATCTTTTTTTGGGCCTTCATTTATACTCCAATCATTCCGCTCATCATGATGAGCGTGGGATGGTCTAATGCGAGATGGTGCCCTGTTCTGCTCCGCCCTCCGCAAATCTGGCTCCTGTTAGTGACTTTGTTGTCCGTAGCTTCTGTAGGGCTGATATTCCAACGATATGGCGGAGTGGCGCCAAACAGAGCTTGGGCTTCAGGGCTCTCATTATCATTGGTTGTCGAGTGGAAGGGTTGATTCAGATGATTGGCCATAAACGTGATTGCTACTTGCTTTCCTCGATTACTTTGGCGTGCATAGGCGGTTCTGCGTACTGGTTGTCGCTCGCTAGGGAAAGGATGTCCCGCATGGGAGTTCCATCCGCCGATTCTGGCAACCGAAAATAATGTTATAACGCAGACTAAGAGTTGACGAAGGTGAGGGAAGGTAAGGGACGGACGAGAGTTCCGGATGCTGTGAGCGGAAAACCTAGGGCAACCCCTTACCGTCGGCAAACGTTCTGAGATCGTCCCCCAAGGCGCACCATTCCATCTTTCATCCCAAGCTCCGACGTCAGGGTTATGCTTATGATGAGTTTGGGAACTTGACCAACCAGGCTGTCACCAAGGGCACAGGGGGAGAGGAGGACGACTTCGTCCGTCCCTGTTTCGCTTGGAAACGCCTGTCCCTGATTTCCCCATGAACCTCAGAGACAATAGTTTGAAGAGTTGGATCATTGGGACTGCTCTCTTTGTTCCGCTCATTGGGCTGGTTCAGGTTTATGGCTGGGCTCATGTATATCTCGGAATACCATTGGCCGAGCTCTGGAAGCCGTATGCAATCATTGCGACGCTGACGCTCCTTTTCGGGCCATCGATGTATTGGGCCAACAAAAGTTACGCTGAGCTTCACGATGGGCGTAAGCGACTGATCATGGTGTATAGCATTTACCTTTGGCACGCTCGCCATCGTTGGAGTGTTCTGTTGTCTCGATATGTGGTGCGTTTATCTGCTTTACTGAGCGACGACAGTAGCAATCATCTCCCCCGGAGGGGAATAGGGCCAGACGAGTTTCCGTTCATAACCGTCCAGTACTAAGCCGGTTGCTGCTGCGTCATGCAGTGCAGCGTTCCCAGACCCAGCACTAAATCGCGGCAGGGGATGCCCACCACGGCGCGGCCGGGGAACACAGCTTCGAGCGTGAGCAATGCCGTCGCATCGTTCTTGTCGCCAAACACCGGCGCCAGGACGAGACCGTTGGCGATGTAAAAGTTCGCATAGCTCGCCGGGAGACGCTGGCCGGCGAAGTACACCGGCTCAGGCATACACAGGGGCGTGACGCGCAGGGCATTTTTGATTCGCGAGCGGGCGCGCAGGCGATCCAGATTCTCCTGAAGCGGCTCGTGATTGACGTCCGACGTATCCGGCTCGACTACGGCGATCACCGAATCGGCGCCGGTAAACCTCGCTATATCGTCAATGTGTCCGTGGGTGTCGTCGCCGGCAATCCCGCGGTTCAGCCAGATCACTTCCCGGACGCCCAGGTAATCGTGAAACGCCCGCTCGTAGCCGCGGCGGCCGAGGCCGGGGTTGCGCGCCTGGACATCGGAGAGCAGGCACTCTTCGGTGGCCAGCAGCTTCCCTGCCCCGTTGACGTCGATGCTGCCGCCTTCGAGAACCAGGCCGGTCTCGAACCGCTCCATCTTGAGCTTGCGGGCGATGAAGGCGGGCGTGCGCGCATCGTCGCGGCAGTTGTCGTACTTGGCCCAGCCGTTGAAGCGCCAGTGCGTGGCGGCGACCTCCCCGCCTTTATTTTTCACAAACAAGGGACAGTAGTCACGCGTCCAGCTGCGATTTGTCGCGTGTTGGAAAAATTCTACCGCGGCCAGCTCGGCGTGGCACTTTTTGAGAATCTTGCGCGCGCCTTCTTCGGCGTCGCGATCCTGAACCAGGATGCGGACTCGCTCCACGCGCGCCAGGTGACGGACGATTTCCCCGTACAGCCACGGGACCGGCGCGAACTTGCCGGGCCAGTCGGATTTCTCATGCGGCCACGCCAGCCAGGTGGCTTCGTGCGGTTCCCACTCGGCCGGCATGCGGAAACCGGAAACACCCCTTATTTGTCGAGCCATCGTTCCAGAATGGGGGCGTAGGCGTCGATGCGGCGGTCGCGCAGGAAGGGCCAGTTGCGGCGAACTTCCTCCATCCGGCGCGGATCGCACTCGGCGATCAGAATTTCTTCCTGATCGCAAGACGCTTGCGCGATCACCTGGCCAAAGGGATCGGCGACGAAGGAGGATCCCCAGAACTCGAGACCGTTCTCGGGCGGACCCTCGTAGCCGACGCGGTTCACCGCGGCGACGTAGATGCCGTTGGCGATGGCATGCGAGCGCTGGATGGTGCGCCAGGCGTCGAGCTGGGCGGCCCCGTATTGGGCTTTCTCGGATGGGTGCCAGCCGATCGCAGTGGGGTACACCAACAGGTCGGCGCCCGAGAGCGCGGCGATGCGCGCGCCTTCCGGATACCACTGATCCCAGCAGACCAGGACTCCCAGGCGTCCGTACGGCGTGGCAATGCCGCGGAAACCCAAATCGCCAGGCGTGAAATAGAATTTTTCGAAATACAGCGGGTCGTCGGGAATGTGCATTTTCCGGTACAATCCGGCGATTTCCCCATCGGGACCGAGTACGGCGGCAGTGTTGTGATAGAGGCCGGCAGCCCGGCGCTCGAACAACGAAGCGACGATCACCAACTTCAGCTCGCGCGCGAGCTTGCCCAAAGCCTCCGTGGAGGGCCCGGGAATGGATTCGGCCAGCGCGAACAGCTCGGCGTTCTCCTCGCGGCAAAAATACTGCGACCGGAACAGTTCCTGGAGACAGACGACCTGCGCGCCCAGGCCCGCGGCTTCGCGGATTCTCCACTCGGTCTTGGCCAGATTCTCGTTCGGGTCGAGCGAGCAGCTGGACTGCACCAGTCCGATCCGGAAAGATTCTTGCATAACTTTCTATTCTCGCCGATACTCGGCTTATGCGCGCGGAGACCGTCCAGAGCATCGCTCGCGAATGCGGCTTCGAGCTTGCGGGTATTGCTCCCGTCGATCCCGGAGGCGATTTCGCGCGTTATCAACAATGGGTTGCGCGCGGCATGGCCGGCGAAATGCGCTATCTGACCGATCGCCGCGCGGAAGTGCGGCGGGATGTGCGGAATCTGCTGCCCACTGCGCGGTCGGTGATCTGCGTCGGCAAGCTTTACAATACGCCCGATCCTCCGCGCAGGCCCGGCGACGCCCGCATCTCGCGCTACGCGTGGGGCAAAGATTATCACGTGACCATGCGCGCGGCTCTCGAACGTATGGCGGGCCGGCTTCTGGAACGTGAGCCGTTCGAGCACAAGATCTGCGTCGATACCGCGCCGCTGCTGGAGCGCACCTTCGCGCGGCTGGCAGGCCTGGGCTGGATCGGCAAGAATACCTGTCTGATCAACGAGCCTCTGGGATCGTGGTTTTTTCTCGGTGAGATCGTGACATCGATGGAGCTCGAACCCGGCGCACCGCCGCCGGACCGGTGCGGAAGCTGCACGCGCTGCATCGAGGCTTGCCCTACAGATGCGATCGTCTCCGCAGGAGACGGCTTCAAAGTGGACGCGCGCCGCTGCATTTCGTACCTGACCATCGAGCTGCGCGGGTCCATTCCGGATGAACTGCGTGCCGGAGTGGGTGAGCATGTCTTCGGCTGCGACATCTGCCAGGACGTCTGCCCATGGAACACGCATGCACCCGTGACGGAAGATCCTGCTTTTGCAGGCTCCCCTATTCCGCTGGAGGTGCTCGCAACGCTTTCACCGGAGGAGTTTCACCAGCGCTTCCAAGACTCGGCCATCGCACGCGCGAAACACGCGGGCTTGCTGCGGAACGTTGCCGTTGCGACCGCCAACAGGGGCGTGGATTAGCTCGCGTCGGCCGCAGGAGCATTCCGCGTGATTAGAATCACCAGCAGCGCGCACAGGTACAGCGCCGCACCGACCAGCAGTGTCGCGCGCAAGCCGATGTAGATCGCCAGAAAAATTGCGCTGGCCGAGCCAAGGACGCTGGCGGCCGCATTGAGCGACCAGGCCCAGCGCACCGACGGGGCGTGGCGTTTTTCCAGACGGCGCAAACCGCTAGGGAACGGCATGCCCATCAGGAACGCCGCCGGCGCGACGGCCAGCGTCGTCAGAACGATCTTGGCCTGCAACGGCCATCCCGCCGCGGCGGTGACCAGGGGCGTCGATACGAACGCCAGCGTCCCCACCAGCACGGCGACCGCGGACAGCGCGCGCACCAGCCGGACGTCGTCGCCGGCGATCAAGCGGCTACTCATGTAGCTGCCCATTCCGCTCGCTACCAGCATCGAGAAGACGATCACGGTCAGCGCATAGGTCGGGTGGCCCAGCAGGAGCACAAACTTCTGGATCAGCGCGACTTGAACCAGGATGTAGCCAGCTCCCAGGCACAGGAAATACCACAGAAACGTCATCACGCCTTTCTGTTTGGGAAGGCGGCTGCCCAGAATCAGCCGGGGTAAAACCAGGATGAGACCGGTGACCACAATGCTCAAGCCCATCAGCCCGAACAGCAGCGGCACGGCGCGATTGATCTTATAGTCCGCGCTTTCCCGGTTGCCGTTGCGGACGAAATTCCAAAGGTCGCGCGGCTGGACGGTGTAGAAGAAGAACGGGCGGTCGTCGCCGACCGGAGAGACATCGTATTCGTAGCTGTTCCAAAACTCGCCCGGATTCGCGCTGGCGAGCAACTGGCCGAACGCGTTATTGGACGGCTCGCCGGGCAGATAGACGATCTGCATGTGCGACTCGGCGGCCAGGCGGCGGGCATTTTCCAGGTCGGCCGCGGTAAAAGGCTTGCGCGAGATCAGCACGGTGTCCTGCGCGCCCCAGCCATTGATCTTGGTGGCGTCGTCGCGGACCGCGATGATGTGGGCGGCGGCGTTCGGCTCGCCCAGACGCGCCAGGGCGTTCATGGCGAGCGAAACCAGGCGCAGCGATTCGCGCGGCGGCTCGAATCCCCAGCGCGTGAATGCCAGCAGGCCGTCATCGGTCAGGTGGGACAAGTAATCGAAGAAAGCGTCCGAGGTATAGAGATTGTTCTCCGACAACGCGAACGCGCCCGCGGCGGTGGATGCCCAGGTATCCACCAGCGTCGCCTGCAGCACCTGATACTTGTCGGTACTGCTGCGCACGAAAGAACGGCCATCCTCGACATGGAGATGAACCTCGGGGCGCGAGTAAATCGCGTGGTTCTCCTTCACCATGACGTCCTGCATGATCTTGTTGGCGATCAGCGGATTGATCTCGACCGCCGTGATATCCTTGCTGCCCGAGGCGAGCGCGCGCGCGACATCGTAGCCGCCGCCGGGACCGATGATCAGGCTCTTGGCGCCGGGACGCAGCGCGTACGGGAATCCGGGACCCTGGCGCAGCAGGCCGGCGCGCTGGTCCGCGGTCAGTCCGCGATCCCAGTCGTAGGTGGCGATCCCGGTCGCGGCATCGGCGTCGATGCGGATCAGCCAGTATCCGCTCCCGTCCGGGTTGTGCTCGGGAATCACGCCGACGCGCGAAAAGGTGTTCCAGGCGGAAAAACGCTCCTCGGGTATGCGCTCCCCCTTGGCCCAGTGGACATCGAACCAGCGCGTCTTGCCGTTGACCACCATCAGGGTCACCATGAGCAGCGCCACCAGCACGGCCGCGATGCGCAGGCTGTCCTGCCGGGCCTGGTTGTACCACAGCGCGGCGGCAATCGCGTATACGGTGGCGGCGGCGATGACGGCGCCGGGTCCGCCGGCCACGTCCAGGAAAAGAATCAGCAAAAGGCAGCCGACCGCGGCTCCCGCGAGGTCGAAGAAATAGGCCCGGTGGACACGCCCGATGGCTTCGTCGATGGCGATCGAGACGATAGTCCCGGCAAGAAAAAACGGGACCGCCGCCGCGAAGTAGACCGCGGCCAGTGTCCAGACGCCGTTACTCTCCCGGGAAAGGATGAACCAAAGCACCAGCAGGACCGACACGCTGGCGGCCAGGGCCAGCGATCCCAGCTTCTGATAAATATTTCCGGGCCGCGCCGCGACCACGTAGGAAAACACTCCGCCGGCGCCCAATCCGAACAGAGCCACGGAGATCGCCAGGAACGCGAAGTGATAGTAAAAGACCACGGAGAAAATGCGAGTCAGCGCCAATTCCATGATGAGCGTGGCCATGGTGGTGAAACCCAGGCCCAGATAGAGCTGGGTCCAGAGGACACCGCCACCCGCGCGAGAACTGGGGGAAGATACAACGCGAGACAAGGGTTTATTTTATCAGGTGGCGGTCAGATCCCGGCCAAACTCCGCAGGACGCCTTTGATCTGGACCAGGAAATTGAGGCCGATGCGCGCGTCGACCAGCGCCACCGGAGCGCTGGCCAGACGCATCCCGGCGTTTTCCACCGTCAGCAGGACCATCAACGGCGTCACGACACGTCCGTAGCCGAACGCGTCTTCCCACACGCTGCGGCTGCCGATAAAAGCCACCGCGGCCGCGAACACGTAGATCGCCGCGGTGCGGGCGTTCCAGCGCCGCGCCCAGGCCAGCAAGGCGGCGTGTCCCAGCAGCAGCAGGACGCCCAGAAGCGCCACGTAGTCGAGCTCCGCGGCGGCCAGAGCCGCCCGGCGCGGCAGATGGTACACAACCGGGTGCATCACCCGCTCGATCCACCCGGCCAGCGGAATCACGCTGCCGAAGTGACCGGCAGGCTCGGGGGGCGTATGGCGGCTCACATACAGATACCAGAGCAGGGCGGGAAACGCCGATATCGCGGTCCAGCCCATGCCCGCCCAGCGCCGGCGCGTGAGCAGGAAGAGCCCGTACCCGGCGGTCAGCAGGAGTCCGGTCTCGCGCGCCAGCGCCGCGGCGGTCAGCAGCGCAAACAGCTTCCAGCGGGAGCCCTCCTCTTCGGAGTAGACCGCGAACCCCGCGGCCAGGGCCGCCAAGGCCATGTCGACGGTCATGCGGTCCATGGATACCAGCGCGGCGGGCATGAATACGAACATCAAACCCCAAGCCGGATGCCGGCCGTGCATCTCCATCGCGCGGGCCAGCCAATACACTCCCAGAAACACGAATCCGAGAATCACCGCCAGGTAGGACACATGAATCGCGGAATCGCGGCCCAGCGCGAACACCCAGGCCAGCGCGGGAACCAGAATGCGCCGGTAGCGCAGAGGAGGATCGTCCATGGCCGCGACGGAACCGCGCTGCATCCACGGATCGTGCGCGATGATGTGATACATTTGGCCGTCGTAACCCGATCCTGGGAACGTGTACAGATTTTCGGAAGCCAGGAACGCAGGTCTGGGCCAATCGGGATTAATGCAAAACAGGGCGGTCCAATTGCCGCCGTAGTTGAGGTGAACCGTGGTGAACTGCCACAGCCAGACTCCGAGAACAGCCGCCAGAGCGAGGAGGGCTGGACGTCGCATCGATTCGCTTCCCGAGTGCTACATCATCGCGACGGGTGGAGCAGGATCCTCCGGCCGGCCGGCTTTCGAAAGCGGAATCAGAATCATGGCGATCCCCAGCAGGGCCATCACACCCAGGCCGAACACGTACGACGGGTCGGGAAAGAATTCGGGCATCGCCTGATCCTTAAATTTGAAATAGGCGACCACTAATCCGGTGAGCGCTTCTCCCGCGATCAGGCCGCTGGCGATCAGGATGCCGACGCTCTCTATGCGCGCCTTCTGGGCGTCGTTGTAGCCCCTGCGCCTGGCGACCACATCGGAGCCCCAGCGCAGCATGCCGCCGATGAAAATCGCGAAGGACGTCTGCAAGGGCAGATACATCCCCACCGAAACCAGCATGGGGCTGCGGACCTGCAACAGAATGAGAGCGACGCCGAACAGCATCCCGGTGACCACCAGAGGCCAGGGCATGTCCCCGCCCACAATCCCCTGCGCCAGCAGCGCCATTAATCCGGCTTGAGGCGCGGCCAGTTTCGGATCGCCGAATCCGGTGCCGCCGCTCTTGATGTTGCCCTGATACAGGATGTAGAGCGGGTAATACATGACGAGGCTGGCTACCACCACGGCGATCAATTCCACGATTTGGATCGTGCGCGGAGTGCCGCCGAGCATGTATCCAACCTTGAAGTCCTGCAACAGCTCGCCGGCCACCGCGGAGGAAACGCACACCACCGCCGCCACACCCAGCACCACCGCTACACCGCTGGGGCCGCGGATCCCCAAGGCGACCATCAGCAGCGCGGCGATGATCAGTGTCGATAGCGTGAGGCCGGAGATGGGGTTATTAGACGATCCGATCATGCCCACCAGGTTCCCCGACACCGTGGCGAAGAAGAACCCGACGACCAGCATGACCACGGCGGCGACGGCTCCCGCGACAAAGTTCTGCGAGATGTAGACATACAATCCGATCATCAGCAGAAACATCACGCCGATGAGCGAGAGTACGGTTTTCGATCCCATGTAGCGCTCGGTGCGCGCCATGGATTCGAGCGGCGGCGAGCCATGGCGAACTTCTTTAAGCGCGCGTCCCAGGCTCGACGTCAGGTTCTTGCCCATGCGGAAAAGCGTGTACGCCGCGCCCACGAGCATTCCGCCCACGGCAATCGGCCGGACAATGTAGCGCCACACCGCCGCGGCCTGATCGGCCCATCCGGCTCCGCCCGCTCCCGCGGGAATGAATTCCTGAACCCGTGGACCGAGGAAGTACATGAACAGCGGAACCAGCACACCCCAGGCCAGCAGTCCTCCGGAGAACTGCAGCGCCCCGAGCTCCGGCCCGATCACGTAGCCCACGCCCATATACGCAGGGCTGACGGTGGGACCGGAGAACATCGTAATTCCCCCGGTCGGGATGGTGTTGGTGCTGCCAGCCGGGCCCAGACGCACTCCGTTCGCGCCCAGGGTTCCGATCGAAACCGGTATGTCCTTGTCCACCGCATAAAGATTGAACGCGCCCATCAGCTGCACCAGCGAGCCCACGCCGATGTTCCAGAACAAATAGCGGGCCGCCTCGGCCCCACGCTGACCGGCCTTATGGATCTCAGCGGCGGCCATGGATTCCGGGAACGGGAGCGTGGGATCCTCCACCATCACGCGGCGGACGAGCGAAACGAACAATACACCGATAATGCTGCCGACCACCATCATCGATGTGGATTTCCAATACGCCTGCGAGGGATCGAAACTGGACCAGGCGCCGGAGATCAGGAAGGCGGGCAGAGTGAAGACCGCGCCGGCGGCCACCGATTCCCCGATCGACCCCGCCGTACGAGCGATGTTTTCTTCGAGGATCGAGCCTTTCCAGATGCGCAGCACGGCCATGCCGATCACCGCGGCGGGATACGTAGCCGCGATGGTCACGCCCGACTTGAGGCCGAGATAGGCGTTGGCGGCGCCCAGGATCACGCACATCACCAGGCCCAGCAGCAAGGCCCTCCAGGTGAACTCCTTCATGGTGGAGCCTTCCGGGACGAAGGGGACGTGTTTGGGCGGCGTCGGAGTGCTCATCGAGCGATCATATCATTGTGGGGTAACATTCCAGAAAGCTGGGGTAACATTCCAGAAAGCGATGAAAGCTGTCTGTTTATTGAGCGGAGGCCTGGACTCCTCGACCTGCCTGGGCGTCGCCCGCCGCGACGGATTCGAGTGCTACGCGCTCTCCTTCGACTACGGCCAGCGGCATCGCATCGAACTGGAGGCCGCGTCGAAGGTGGCCGGGCATTTCGGCGTGCGCGAGCATCGGGTCGCCCGAATCGATCTGCGGGCTTTCGGCGGGAGCGCGCTTACCGCGGACATCGCCGTGCCCAAAGACAGCCTCGAGCCCGGCATCCCGATCACCTACGTCCCGGCGCGCAACACGATTTTTCTTTCGTACGCGATGGCGTGGGCGGAGGTGCTGGAGTGCTCGGACATCTTCATCGGCGTGAATGCAATCGACTACTCGGGCTATCCGGATTGCCGCCCCGAGTTCATCGCCGCGTTCGAACACATGGCGAATCTCGCCACCAAGGCGGGCGTCGAGGGGCGGACGCTGCTGCGCGTTCACACACCGCTGTCACAGCTCGGCAAAGCCGATATCGTGAAGCTGGCTGCGGAGGTGGGGGTCGATTTCGCGCTGACCCATAGCTGCTATGATCCCGATCAGGAAGGCCACCCCTGCGGGCACTGCGATTCGTGCCTGTTGCGGCTGAAAGGATTTCGCGAAGCCGGCGTACGGGATCCCTTGTTGTACCGCGCATGAAAATCTCCGAAATCTTCTATTCGATACAGGGCGAGGGGATGCTCACCGGGGTCCCCAGCGTGTTCGTGCGCACGTCGGGGTGCAACTTGCGATGCGCGTGGTGCGATACGCCGTACACTTCATGGGCGCCCGAAGGCAATGAGATGAAGGTGGACGAAGTCCTGGCATGTGTCCGGCCATATCCCGCCACGCACGCGGTCATCACCGGCGGCGAACCGATGATTGCCCCGGACATCATCCGGCTGACGGAAAAGATCCGGCAGCTCCCGCTGCACGTCACCGTCGAGACGGCGGGGACGGTCTACCATCCCGTCGCCTGCGACCTGATGAGTATCAGTCCCAAGCTCGCCAACTCCACGCCGCGCGAGCGAGAAGGCGGCAAGTGGGCGGCACAGCATGAGCGGCTTCGCTATCAGCCTGAAGTGCTCAGACAACTGATGGCGGAGTACGAGTATCAGCTCAAGTTTGTGGTCTCGTCTCCGGAAGATATGGCGGAGATCACGAAGATGCTGGAAGAGATCGACGCCGATCGCGGCCGGGTTGTGCTGATGGCCGAAGGAACCACTTCGGAGGCCATCCGCGAGCGGGCCGCATGGTTGACCGAGATCTGCAAGCGCGAAGGCTTCCGCTACAGCCCGCGCCTGCACATCGATCTATGGGGCAATCGAAGAGGCGTGTAACGCCTTCTTCGAAATCGTGCTCAGCGGGATATTACCTAGATCTGTTTCATCCCACCATTGGCAGGCTCGCGGGCGGGTCGTGATTCGAGCTTCGCGAACTTCGAAATGATACTGGCTGTTGGTGATCGCGTGGCGGAACGTTCCCAGTTTGGCCCCCAGGCGAACGCCGGCGAAGGCTTCGGGAAGCTCCCAGAATCCGGAGACTCGCGGGCTGGGAGTCAGCAGGATGCGACCCTTCCGCCGGATGACCAGCAGCGTCCGTTCCTTTCGCACAGTCGCGGGCTTCTTCTTCGGCGGCGGCAGATCGCGTTGAATTTCGCGCCGCTTTGCCTCGCACGCGAGCGCTACCGGGCACGCGGAGCATAACGGCTCGCGCGGCAGGCACACCGTTGCGCCGAGTTCCATCAAAGCCTGATTCCATCGTCCCGGGTCGCGCTTGTCCAATATTTCCGTCGCTGTCGCTCCCAGATCGGCAGTGGCATCGCCGACGAGACGCATAATCACGCGCCGCACGTTTCCGTCAATCGCCGCGTGGGGCAGCCCGAAGGCGATGCTCGCGACGGCCGCAGCCGTGTAGTCGCCCACGCCGGCCAGCGCCCGGATGGATAAATAGTCCCTCGGAAAGCCACCTTCCTCGACGATCTGGCGGGCAGCCTTCTGGAGGTTGCGCGCCCGCGAGTAGTAGCCCAGGCCGCTCCACATCGACAAGACCTCGGTTTCGCGCGCCCTGGCGAGGTCCTCAACGCGCGGGAAGCGCTCCAGGAAGCGTTCGTAGTAGGGGATCACCGCAGCCACACGCGTCTGCTGCAGCATGATCTCGGACACCCAGATGGCGTAGGGATCGCTGGTGCGGCGCCAGGGCAGGTCGCGGCGATTGCGGTTATACCAGCAAGCCGTCAGCTGACCCCTTATCTTGCGAGGAATGGCCGCTTGGTCCAATTTCCTATACTAGTAGGTAACCCTCCCTTGAACGACTCCATTCGTATTCGTGGCGCCCGGGTTCATAACCTGAAGGGCGTTTCGCTGGCGATCCCGCACGACCGCCTGACCGTGATCACAGGTGTGTCCGGATCGGGAAAGTCGTCGCTGGCGTTCGACACCATTTACGCCGAGGGCCAGCGGCGCTACGTGGAATCGCTCTCGGCTTACGCGCGCCAGTTCCTGGAGCGGATGGAAAAGCCGGACGTGGATGAGATCGACGGCATCGCGCCCCCCGTCGCGATCCGGCAGAAGAATACCACCCGCAATCCGCGATCGACCGTGGCGACCTCCACCGAGCTGTACGATTTCCTGCGGCTGCTGTGGGCGCGCGCGGGCCGAACCTATTGTCCTAACTGCGGTGTTTACGTGGAACGTGATTCCGTCGACCAGGTGGCCGCGCGGATGCAGGCGCAGCCCGACGGCTCGCGCTGGTACGTTTTATTCCCGCTAGCGGCCGAGAAAAACACCGATGCCTTGCGCGACAAGCTGTTCGACCTGCGCAAGCGCGGTTTCAACCGGCTCTATCAGGGCGGCAAGATCTTCGAATTCTCCACACCCGAGTCTCTGCTGGATGTCGATTTCTCAAAGCCCGTGTTCATCCTGGTGGACCGCCTGGCGATCACCCCGGACATTCGCCAGCGCCTGGTGGATGCGGTCGAGATCTGCTATCGCGAAGCCGGCGAAGCGCTGTTCGAGCCCGCCGGCGGCGGACAGACGCTTCGGTTCAACGAAAAGTTTTCCTGCAAACTCTGCGGCAAGACCTTCGAGGAGCCTGAGCCGAGCCTGTTCAGCTTCAACAGCCCCTTCGGCGCCTGTAAACGCTGCCAGGGGTTCGGGAACACCATCGACTACGACCTGGACCTGGTGATCCCCAATCGCGCGATTTCGATTCAGCAGGGCGCGGTGGACCCGTGGACCAAGCCGCAATATTCCGGGTTCGCGGTCGATTTCAAGAAAGACACCCGAGGCAAGGTTCGCCTGAGCGTACCGATTTACGAGCTCCGCAAGGAGGAGCTGGCCATCGTCCACCAGCACATTCGCGACTTCTTCAAAGAAGTGGAGAAGAAGAAGTACAAAGTCCACGTCCGCGTGTTCCTGAGCCGGTATCGCGGCTATACGCTGTGTCCGGACTGCGGCGGGTCACGCTTGCGGGCCGAGGCACTGTGGATTCGCGTAGGCGGGAAAAACATGGCGGAAGTGACGCGCATGAACATCGCGCAGGCCCAGGAATTCTTCCTTGCCCTCCAGCTTGCGCCGGAGGAAATGGCCATTGCCGATAAAGTCCTGATCGAAATCCGGCAGCGGCTGAAGTTTCTGAACGATGTGGGACTGGAATATCTGACCCTCGACAGACTTTCCGCCACGCTGTCGGGCGGCGAAGCCCAGCGCATCCAGCTGGCCACCTGCCTCGGCTCGCGGCTGGTGGGAGCATGCTACGTCCTCGACGAACCATCCATCGGTCTGCACAGCCGCGACACGGCGCGGCTGATCGGCATCCTCGAAGAGCTGCGCGATATCGGCAATACCATCCTGGTGGTGGAGCACGATGCGGACGTGATGCGCTCGGCGGATCACATCGTCGATCTGGGGCCCGGCGCGGGAGAGAACGGCGGCAAGATCGTGTTCGAAGGCGACTATAAGAAGCTCATTCGAGACGGCACTTCGCTCACCTCCAAGTACCTCCGCGGCGATCTGAAGACGTCCTACATCACCAGCCGCCGGACGCCGAATCCCAAGCGCATCGTGCGATTCCTGGGCGCGCAGGCGCACAATCTCAAGGGCATCGATGTGTCGATTCCGCTCAACCTGATGGTCGCGATCACCGGTGTTTCCGGATCGGGTAAATCGACGCTGGTGCATGAGGTGATCTTTCAGACGCTCCAAAAGCGGCTGGCGCACGAGGAAAGCAGATCGACGCTGGTTCCGGGCACATCGCCCGAGGATTGGGGCGTACCGCCGGAAAAACTCACCTGCCGCAAGGTGGAGCGAGCGGAGCTATTGAAGCAAGTGGTGCTGGTGGACCAATCTCCCATCGGCCGCACGCCGCGCTCGAATCCGGTCACCTACATCAAAGCCTTCGACATCATCCGCGAGCTGTTCGCATCCACCGTCGAAGCGGATCGCCGCGGATACACCGCCGGGCATTTTTCGTTCAACATCCCGGGCGGACGTTGCGAAACCTGCCAGGGCGATGGAACCGTGACCGTGGAAATGCAATTCCTGGCCGACGTCGAGCTGGTCTGCGACGATTGCAAGGGCACGCGCTTCAAGCCGGGCGTTCTGGACGTTCGCTATCACGGCCTGAATATTCACGAGGTGCTCCAGCTCACCGTGAAAGAGGCGATCTCGTTCTTTTCGGCAACTCCGCGCCTGGCGCAGAAGCTGGAGGTGCTGGCCGACGTCGGCCTGGGCTATCTGCGCCTGGGCCAATCGGCCACCACGCTCTCCGGCGGCGAAGCGCAGCGCGTGAAACTCGCCGCCCACCTGTCCCAGGCCACCAGCGAGGGCACGCTCTACATTTTCGACGAGCCGACCACCGGGCTGCACTTCGACGACATCGCCAAGCTCCTGGATGCGTTTGAGCGGCTGTTGCGGTCCGGCGCAAGCATCCTGATCATCGAGCACAATCTGGAAGTGATTCGCAGGGCGGACTGGGTGATCGATCTGGGTCCGGAGGGCGGCGACCGCGGCGGACATATCGTGGCCGAGGGAACTCCGGAACAGATTTCGCAGGTCGCGGAATCTTATACTGGCAGATACCTGCTTGCCGCAGGCTCTCATGCCACAAACCCTGCACGTTGAAAAACACTTCGAGTCATCGCTGGTCGTGCGCGATGTGATCATTGGAATGGCCGACGGACTCACGGTACCGTTCGCGCTGGCCGCGGGCCTCACCGGCGCCGTGGATGCGTCCACCGTGATCATCGTGGCCGGGCTGGCGGAAATCGCGGCCGGCTCGATCGCCATGGGCCTGGGCGGCTACCTCGCCGCCAAGGGCGACACCGAACATTACCACAGCGAACGCCGGCGCGAAGAAATGGAAATCGTCGAGCGCACCGACGACGAACGCCATGAGGTGCTCGAGATTCTGGAATCGTACGGCCTGACCCAGGACCAGTCGCAACCGATCCTGGCGGCGTTTGAAGCCCGCCCGAAAGTCTGGGTGGATTGGATGATGCGATTCGAGCTGGGACTAGAGGAGCCCGATCCCAAGCGGGCGGTCACCAGCGCGCTGACCATCGCGGGCTCCTATATCGCCGGCGGATTAATCCCCCTGGGGCCTTACATGATCACGCCGGACTCCCGCACCGCCCTGCTCTACTCGGCCTGCTCCACGATCGTCGCGCTGTTCGTTTTCGGCTATGTGAAGGGACATTTTACCGGCGCTCCCAAACTCCGCAGCGCTTTAGGGACCACCGCCGTCGGCGGACTGGCCGCCGGAGCGGCGTATTTGATCGCCAAACTAATCAGTTAAGGCGTTTGGCATCCGACCTGCTCTTAGGCCGGCATGAAACTCACGCGATTGCTGTATGCCGCTTTGTTTTGTGCAGCCACGATCACCGTGGCCGCGCAGCCGGTGTCCTTCGGGGTAAAGGCGGGTGTTCCCGTCACGGATGCTCTAGAGACATTCCATGGGAACCAGTCTGCTTACGTCAGCAACACCCACCGCTATCTGTTCGGTCCCACGGTGCAATTGAATTTTCCGTTCCGATTCTCCGTGGAAGTAGACGCGCTCTACAAGCGCCTTGGGTTCGAATACAACCAGTTCGGGGGACCGGGGAGTCCAACCACCACGCGAACCACCGCCAACTCGTGGGAATTCCCGGTGCTCGGCAAGTACGCGCTGTTCGGAGGGCCCATCCGACCGTTTATTGATGCCGGCGCGAACTTCCGGCACATCTCGGGAGTGGATCAGATCCGCAGCACGCTGACAGCGGTCGACGTGAATGTGAATCCCGTAGCGGAGTTCAACAAAGCCAACGATATCGGGTTCGCATTCGGTGGCGGCATCGAGCTGAAACTCGGAGTCCTACGCGTCACGCCCGAATTCCGCTACACCCGCTGGGGTTCCGAGAATTTCAGGGATCCCGTCAGTGCCCTGCTTCGCACCAACAAGAACCAGGGCGATTTCATCCTCGGTCTCACGTTCTGAAAAAAAATTGATCCGGGGCGTTTACTTGCGTTTCTTGGCGGCCGGAGCCTCTCCGGTCCCCTCCACCAGCTTATCCACCGCGATGCGGTAAATGGCCGGCTTGCCGTGCTGATCGCTCGAGAAGAACACGTTCCGGCTATCGGGCGAAAAAATCGGCGACACCATCGAAGGATTGCTGGCGCGATGTTCGCATAAGGTGAGCTCGCGCTGCACCGCGCGCACCAGCAACAGCACGTACGGGGAAGCCTGGCTGACGCTCGCGCCCACGAACACGCTGCCGTCCGCGTTCCGCTCGAAGCAGGCGTACTGGGTCGTGTCCGAGATCGCCTGGTCCTGGTTCGTATCCGGCGTGAACTCGCGGATGTTGCGCAGCTTGTGCGGATCGGCCGGAACGTTGAGATACAATACCGTCCGGCCGTCCGGACTCCACAGAGCGGCCACGGCGCGGCCGTCGGCCAGCTTCAGGCGATAGTTTTGCTTGCCGTCGAAATTCGCCAGCCAGACGCTCCCGCCCCGGCGATAGAGTACCGACGCGCGGCGCGGGCGCGGCAGGGGATCGCTCAGTTCCTCATTTTCCCCGCCCTCCTCCGCCAGCGTGGTCACCATGCCGTCCATCATCCGGATGAGCCGCAGGCGGTAGTGCGAGCCTTGCTTTTCCGTCAGTGCGGCAAACAGCCCATCGTCGGTCATGCTCATGCCGGCGGGCTGATATCCCTCGGGCGCCTGATACAGCTGCCGCGGCCGGAGAGATTTCAGACTGCTGCTATACAGGCGGCCGCCATTTACGTAAGCGAAACTTCGCTCATCGTTCAGGAGCGTGAAGCAGCCGGGATCGAAATTCTCAGCGTCGGTCAGCGCGCGCGACTCGCCGCTCTTGAGGTCCAGCCGGTACGCCTGCATGGCGCCCAATGCATCGGAGGCGTAGATCAGAAAGTTTCCTTTCCGCGACACGGCTCGCGCATAGTGCGGCGGCAGAACGCTGGTATGCTCTGGATCGGTGAGCCGGAAGACGGGGAACTCGGTGGTGGGATCGGAGTACTGGTAGAGGGAGGAAGGAAGGACTCTGCCCTTCCCCGTGGCAGCGGCCACGCAGACGCCGGGGATCGCCGCCAGGAACACCCGCCGCGAACACACCGGGTTCGCGCGTTTCATTTTCCGATTCTAACGCGTCCTGCCGCCGGAGCCAGAAGGGGGCGCTAGAAGGCGGCGCTAGTAAGGTGACGCTAGAAGGGGAGGTCCGGAGGCGCAGGGTTCACCCTGGCCGACTTCGCCAGGTACGGATAGGGGTCCACGGGATTGCCGTGGCGGCGCACCTCAAAGTGCAGATGAGCGGAGGTGGCGCGCCCGGTTGCCCCCGAATAACCCAGGATCTCGCCTTGGCGGATCTCCTGGCCGGGGATCACCTCGAAGCCGGAAAGATGCGCGTACCAAGTCTGGATGCCGTTGCCGTGGTCGATCACCACAAGCCGTCCGTAGCCTCCCGAACTCCACTCCGCGTGCTCCACCACTCCATCGGCGGCCGCCCGTACGGGAGTTCCTTTCACGGCGGAAATGTCGACGCCGGTGTGAAACGCCCCTTCCCCCGAGAACGGATCCTGGCGGTCCCCGAAATGGCTCAACAGCATGCCATTGACCGGCCAGATCGCCGGTATGGTGTTCTTCTGCCAGGCCCGCGGATAGGTTCGCTGGAGGCGGGAAAAACTGGCGGACTTCAGGAAATTGTACTCGTCGATGGACTCCCGAAACGTAGGAACCAGCATGCTCTCGTCGTCGAAATCGCCGGAACTATCGACGCTTCTCTTAAGCCCCATGGCCAGGCTCACTTCACTGGCCAGCAACTGCAACTCCGCGAGCTGAGCGTCCTTCTGGGTGTTTTCCCGCTGCAGCGCATGATACTGGCTGCGAAGCGTATTCACTTCCGTCCGAAGGGTGTTGTAATTGGCCACCTTCCAGGTCATCCGCAGGTAGCTCGAAACCATGCCGAACAGCGAGAATCCACCGAAAAGTGCAAACCCTAGAACGACATACAAGGCTTGATGCGGAATGTGGATCCGGCGCAGGCGTCCATGCAGGGAGTGGGCCAAGACGACCACGAAATATTGCTGCTTCATAACTCTCCCACGTTAAACATCGGCACCGGCCCCCTGGGACTTTGCCCCTAAGGACGACGAAGGGGCCAGGGAACTTACAACAGGAAAATTGCCAGAAGATGAACGAACGGTTAGGATACCCTAACGAAGCGACCTAAGTCAAGCTAGCGGGCCATGGGCTCCCCGGGGGGCTTTAAGTCCACGCAGCCACCTCCACCGACACGCTGATGACCTGCTCTCCGCCGCCGAGGGCAACCCCTTTGACGGGCGGGACATCGGAGTAGTCGCGGCCCCATGCGACGGTCAGGTGGTCGCCCTGCGGCATCACATTATTGGTCGGATCGAAGTCCTGCCAGCCGAAGACCGGGCACCAGACCGATACCCAGGCGTGGGAGGCATCGCCACCCGTAAATTCGCGGTCCGAACGCACATACCCGCTGACGTAGCGAGCGGGCAGGCGTAGCGACCGCAGGCAGGCGATCATCAGATGCGCGAAATCCTGGCACACGCCGCGCTTGGATTCGAATACCGCCCCAACCGGTGTCGATACCGTCGTGGCGCGCTGGTCATATTTGAACTCGGAGAAAATGCGCTGGGAAAGCTCGTTTACGCCGTCCAGAAAGTGGCGTCCGGCCCCGAAAGACTCCTGTGCATACTCCGCGAACGGCGCGGCGAGCTGAATCAGGGGAGATTCGAACACAAACTGCCCGGCCTCGAAGGTGGTGGGCGTCTGGCGAGCCTCGGCTTCCTCGCGAACCTGCTCCCAGGGCGGTGAAAGCTCCGGATGCGGTGCCGACAGAGGAGTCAGTTCCACCTCCGAGCGCGCGGTGACGATCAGCTCCCGGTGAGGCTCATGAATGGAGAACGCCGAGACCTCGTTGCCAAAGTAATCCTCCCGCGATGCTACCCAATCCGGCTGCGGACTCACCGTAAGACTGTGTTCCAGGAGAATCTGATTGGGGCGCGGTCGGGGAGCCAGGTGCACCTCGGTGTGGCAGGTGGACACTGCATCCGAGTACCAATACCGGGTGACGTGGGTGGCGAAAACCTTCATGGCATCCCTCAGGAAGTGGCCAGCTGCCGGGACTGCATCGCATGGCTGAAGTACGCCCGCGTGAGCGTTTCCGACAACCGCGTCAAGTCCGCGGTCAGTTTTGTGAGCAGCGCTTCCCGGATTTCATACGAGCGCGCCATTTCCCGCACGTCGGCGAGCTGCACGGCCGTCAGCAGAGAGAGCGCCAGCCTCGCTTCCGTCGGACGGCGGATGGCGGTCTGGGCCGCGGGAAGCTGCTCGATGTGCTCCCGCAGCCGGACCAGTTGAAACGCGATCGAGCGCGGGTTGGCCTCATCCACCAGCAGAAGATCCAGAAGCAGGTCGGTTTGCAGGGTTGTGAGATAGCGGGACCGGTAGGTGATGGAGCTGTCCGCCATCTCCAGAACGGCTTCCAGTATCCCGAAGTTCTCCTCAGCCGCCGGGCCCAGGCTCACGCGCAGCAGCTCGGTCATTTGGAGCGCGCGTTCCAGCCGCCGGCCGATGTCGAGAAAGCGCCAGCCGTCGCCGCGTGTCATGCCTTCCATCACCAGCCCGCCGAATGCGGAGAGCGTGATCACGGCATGATTCAGCAAATCCTGCGCCGCGCCCACCTGCACCGCCTCGGCCGGAGGGCGCGACGAGAACTGTTGATCGAGCTGATTCAGAATCAGCCAGGCATCCACCGAAATACGGTCGCGCAGGAGCCACGCGACGCGCCGGACCTGGTGGATATTGGCGACGAACCCGCTGGGCGCGTCGGGATCGTAAATCATGGCCAGCACATCGCGTTCCGCGGCCCCCGTGAGCGCGTCGGCGGCCAGATAGCCGCGCGCCACGAGAATATCGAGGCCGGCGCTCAGTCCCGCCGCCCGCGACGCGTCGCCTTCCTGGAAAAACCGGGGCAGGATGGTGCGCGCCACGCGTACACCCGCCTCCACGCGCTCGGCATAGCGGCCCAGCCAGAACAAATTGTCCGCGACGCGGCTGGGCAGGTCGAAGGTGGCGCGGCTGACGTCCAGCGGATGCGTGGCCGGCCGCAGCAGCGTGAAGGGCGGCACGGGTCCTTCGCCCAGAACCCAGGCGTCCTTGCTGCCGCCGCCGCTCTGCATGGAAACCACCATGTCGTCGAGCGACCGCGAGATGCGCGTCAGCCCTCCCGGCATGACGGCGTATGTATCCCCTTTGGCGACGGCGAACACGCGGATCACCATGTGGCGCGGATGCAGTTTTCCGTCGTCCCAGACGGGAACCGTCGAAAGCGCCACTCGCTCCTGCGCGACGTAATGATAGGGCTCGGCTCTCACCCGCTCCAGCAGCGCTTCCCGTTCCGAACGGCTCAAGTTCGCGGCGAAAATCGGATTGCCGTGGGTGCCGGGAAACGTCGGCTTCACCACCAGCTTGTCCAGGTGCTGGGCCACGTAGGAAAGAGGCTCGGGCTGGCCGCACCACCACGTGGCGACCGTCGGTATTTTCAGTTCCTCATCCAGGAGGTGTTTGGACAGGCCCGGCAGGAACGCGGCATAGGCGGGCGATTCCGCCAATCCCGACCCGAAGGCGTTGGCGATGGCGACCTGGCCCGAGCGGACCGCCTGCACCAGGCCCGGAACGCCCAGCATCGAATCGCCGCGGAGTTCCAGGGGATCGCAGAAGTGGTCGTCCTGGCGGCGCACGATGACGTCGACGGGAAGCAATCCGCCCAGCGTTTTCAGAAACACGCGGTTGTCGCGCACCGTGAGATCGCCGCCCTCCACCAGCGTGTAGCCCAGGTACCGGGCCAGGAAGGCGTGTTCAAAGTAGGTCTCGTTATAGGGACCCGGAGTCAGCACCACGATGCGCGGATTCTCGCGCTGCTTGGGCACCAGCCGTTGCAGCGCGTCGCGGTAGCTCTGGAAGAAATTCGCGAGCCTTTGGACGTGCGACTTGCGGAACACATCGGGCAGCACGCGCGTCGTCACCAGCCGGTTTTCGAGCGCGTATCCGGCGCCCGAAGGCGCCTGCGTGCGGTCCGCGAGCACCCACCACTGCCCGTCCGGCGAGCGCGCCAGATCGGCCGCGTACATGTGCAGGAACACGCCTTCCGGAGGCTCGATCCCCCAGCAGGCCCGCAGGAACGCCGGATTCGGAAACACCAGCTCGGCCGGCAGCAGCCCTTGGCGCAACAGGCGCTGCGGTCCATAGAGATCCGCCAGAATCGAGTTGAACAGCGTCGCTCGCTGGATGATGCCCGCCTCGATCGCCTTCCACTCGGCCGGCTCCATCACCAGCGGGATCGGATCGAGCGGCCAGGGACGCGAAGTGTTCTGCGGATCGCTGTAGACGTTATAGGTGACGCCGTTGTCGTGGATCAGCCGCCGGCCTTCCCGCCAGCGCCGTACCAGCCCCGCGTGTCCGAGTTCCACCAGCGATTCCGCCAGCTCGTTCCAGTGCGGACGGACGCGCTTATGCTCGCCCAGGACCTCGTCATAGAAGCCGGGACTCGACTCATAAGCCCAAGCAGGGTCCAGCAGCACGTCAGTGGGTGCGGAGTCGCGGTTCATCCTGTAAGCTCAGTTTGACATCTTCTGGTCCGGCAGACAGGCGCCTTATCCTACAGCGCCCCCTCCGCCGCGCCCGGCGCCGGCCTCCGCAAGTCGAGCGTCAAGGGATACTCCGGATTCTCCTCCCGCGGCGGGACCGGCATCGGCCCCGGCGTGTGGCCGAACGCGAAGAAGCGCGACCCGCGCCGAGCCTCGGCTTCGTTCGAGTTCACCGGGAACGTCGGCCGGGTTGAGCCCTCCCGGATGCGCCACGTGATAGGTGCATCCTCCCAGAGAGCGTCCCGTCCACAGATCCAAAACGTCGAACACCAGCGGAGTATGCACCGGAATCGTCGGATGCAGGCACGAAGGCGGCTGCCAGGCCCGGTACCGGACGCCCGCCACCCACTCGCCATGCTTGCCCGTGGAATGCAGTGGAACGCGCCGGCCGTTGCAGGTGACCACGTGGCGTTTTCCGGTTAGCCCCTCGGCTCTGACCTGCACGCGCTCGACGGAAGAGTCCACATAGCGCGCGGTGGCGCCCGAGCTACCTTCTTCACCCAGCACGTACCAAGGCTCGGTCGCCTGCCGGATTTCCAGGTTGATTCCGGCATGATGGGTGTGCCCGAACACCGGGTAGCGAAACTCGAAATGCGGGGCGAACCATTCCGATTCGAAACCGTATCCGGCGTTGGTCAGATCCGCCAGGACTTCGCGGAAATCCTGCGCGACGAAGTGCGGCAGCATGAACTGGTCGTGCAGCCGCGTTCCCCAATGGATCGGCTTGTGCGTGTAGGGCTGTTTCCAGAACCACGCGATCAGCCCGCGCACCAGCAGCTGCTGCGCCAGGCTCATGCGAGCGTGCGGAGGCATCTCAAATCCCCGCAGCTCGAGCAGACCCAGGCGGCCGGTCGCGGTATCCGGCGAATACAGCTTGTCGATGCAGAACTCGGTGCGGTGCGTGTTGCCGGTGACGTCCACCAGGATATGCCGGAAAATCCGATCCACCAGCCACGGCGGGCAGGACCCTTCTCCCGGCTCGGGAATCTGAGAGAAAGCGATCTCGAGTTCGTAGATGCTGTCCGCCCGCGTTTCATCGACGCGCGGGGCCTGGCTGGTGGGTCCGATGAAAATGGTCGAGAAGGCGTACGACAGCGACGGGTGATTCAGCCAATAGCCGAGCAGGCTTCGCAGCAGATCGGGCCGCCGCAGGAACGGACTATCGCCGGGCGTCGCGGCCCCCAGCACGAAATGGTTTCCGCCGCCGGTCCCGGTGTGGCGGCCGTCGAGCATGAACTTTTCCGTGCCCAGACGCGACTGCCGGGCATCCTCGTATAAAGCGGTGGTGTTGTCTACCAGCTCCGGCCAGTTCCGCGTCGGCGGAACGTTGACCTCGATCACGCCCGGGTCCGGAGTAACTTTGATGTGATGAATCCGCGGGTCGAATGGCGGCGTATAGCCTTCGAGCACTACCGGCATTTTCAAATGCGCGGCCGTGTCCTCGACGGCGGTGAGCAGATCCAGGTAGTCTTCGATGGCCGTCAGCGGCGGCATGAACACGTGCAATCGTCCGTCGCGGGGCTCCACGCACAGCGCCGTCCGGACCACCCACGGGGCCGATTCGCCCACGGCGGGTTTGCGGTCCCGCACCGAGGCGGGGGCCGGTTGCAGAGGCGGACTCTCCATGGGACGTCTGCGCCGCGGAATCGGCAGCGGGCCGCGATGGACCATCGGGTCCACCGGAAAGGATTGGGGCGCGTCCGACTCCGCCACCCACGGCAAACCGGGCAGCGGCAAACGCAGCCCGGCCGGCGAATCGCCCGGAACCAGAAAGAGGTTCTGTCCCCGCAGCATCCACAGGCCGCTCTGCCACTCCGGACCGTTCCGCCCCGGGCCGCGCTGTAACGGCAGGATCATCGCGGCGGGCGTATCGAGACCGCGCTCGAACACCCGGCGTACGCGCGCGCTCTCTTCCGGATTCTCCAGACGATTCTCGGCCGGATCCACGTTGATGGGCAGTTGCCGCTCGCGCTGCTCATAGTAGACCGGGTCTTCCAGGGCGAGGTTCACATAGCCGGGATCGACGCCCAACCGGAGCGCCAGGGTTTCCGCGAAGTATTGCGCGTCATTCGCACCAAAGTCATTCGCACCAAAGTGGGTCCGCCGGAGTTCACCGCTGGCATCCTCGCTCGCCAGCAGAGCGCGATCGTGCCACATAGGCACGCCGTCCGCCCGCCAATAACAGGTCAAAGCCCATCGCGGCAGCGGCTCGCCGGGATACCATTTGCCCATGCCGTGGTGCAGGAATCCACCCGGAGCAAGCCGCTGTCTCAACCGGTCCAGCAGCCGTTCGGAGAGCGTTCGCTTGGCGGGCCCCAGCGCGGCGGTATTCCACTCGGCGCCCTCCATGTCGTCGATGGAGACGAACGTCGGCTCGCCTCCCATGGTCAGCCGGATATCGCCGGCGACGATCTCGCGGTCGATCGCGCATCCCAGCGCATCGATCGCTTGCCATTGCCGGTCGGTGTAGGGAAGCGTGACGCGCGGGTCCTCATGGATGCGGGTCACCTTCATCTCGTGCAGGAACGTCACCTCGCACTGGTCGACGCCGCCCGATACCGGAGCCGCCGAGCTGGCCTCGGGCGTCGCCGCCAAGGGGATATGCCCCTCGCCTGCCAGCAGGCCCGAGGTCGGATCGAGCCCCACCCAGCCCGCGCCCGGCAGATACACCTCCGTCCAGGCATGCAGGTCGGTGAAATCCACTTCCGTACCCGACGGACCGTCCAGCGCCTTCATGTCGGGCTTCAGTTGAATCAGGTATCCGGAGACGAACCGCGCCGCCAGCCCCAGATTGCGCAAAATCTCCACCAGCAGCCAGGCGCTATCGCGGCACGAACCGCTGCCGAGCGTCAGCGTCTCTTCGCTCGACTGCACGCCCGGCTCCATACGAATGAGATAACGAAGCTCGTGCTGCAGCCTCTGGTTGATGGCGACCAGAAAGTCCATCGACCGCCGTTCGGTACGATCGACGGTCTGGAGATACGCCGCCAGCTTCGGTCCCGGCGGGCGCGCTTGCCGAAACGGGGCCAGTTCCTGCGCCAGACAGGCCTCATAGGTGAACGGAAACGTCTCGGCGTACGGCTCCAGGAAGAAGTCGAAGGGGTTGATCACGGTCATTTCCGCGACCAGGCCGACCTCGACCGAAAAGTGCCTCACGCGGTCCGGAAATACCACCCGAGCCAGGTAATTGCTCTGCGGGTCCTGCTGCCAGTTGAGAAAGTGCGGCTGGGGTTCGACCTTCAGCGAATACGCCGTCACAGGAGTGCGGCAGTGCGGCGCGGGCCGCAGCCGGATCACCTGGGGCGAGAGCTGCACCAGGCGATCGTACTGATAAGTGGTCCGGTGATGGAGGGCGACACGTATTGGCATAGCCAGCAAACGCTCGTGGCCAACAGTGCCGTCAAGTTGGTCCTCTGACTGGGAAGACGGAAGTAACTCATTATAGCGCGACGCGCCGAACCGGCCACGCTCCTCGGGCGATGCCGTGCTAATCTAAGCACAAGCGCCAAGCTCCCGCGCCTCACTCCGTAGTTCCTGTCCGACCACGTTCGTCCTAAAGAGAGTTCGAACCTTTAGAGTTGAACCGTGACGGCCGCATCCACAGCAGCATCCCGCGAGATCGAGCTGGTCTGGTATCTGAAGCTCAAGCTGGCCGCGCTCGGCCAGCCGGCCGGCGACGGAACGGCGGAGCCCGGGTTCCTCCAGATCGCGCAACCCTTGTTGCGCAGTTACGAAACCAAGGACCGCTTGCTGCGGGACCACCTGTGTCCCGCCGATGCCCGGATTCAGTCCTTCCTCAACGACTACCTCAAGGGCGCTCCCGGCACTCCGCGGCTGCCCTCCCGCACTCTGGTGCTCGACCGGCCGGGGCTCGCTCGCGTGATGTCGCTGCCGCCCGATTCCGACAGCTTCTCTTCCCCTTTCTTGCGTTCGTACCGTGTTCCGCAGGGCATTCTGCACAATCCGCGCAACGACCGCCGGACCACCAAGGGCGTCTTCCATATCGCCGAGGGCGGGTTCCCCATCCCCGCCGATAAGCAACCGGTTCCGATCCAAACGTTCGCCGCTCTGCTGCGCGCGGCGCTCGCGCCGCCCGCGGATATCCTGACTCTGCCGTTCACCGCCGATCAACAGCAACAAGCCAGGATGTTCGTGTCCCTGCTGATCCGTCCGCTGGTGTGTCCCGCGACGGGAACCGATGCCGCCAAGACCATGGAGATTCGCTTTTTCGCGCCGGCCAGCCTGGTCAGCAATCTCGACTTCGTCGAGTCGATCTTCGGGAATGCGGGCGATCCCCACCTTCCCGAAAACGATGCCGCGCTCGACGTGATGCACTGGACCGGCCACACAGGTTGCGTGATTCTCGCGCCGCATCTGGTGGGAACGATGACGAAAGCAGCGCTAGGCTTGCCGCACAAGCGCGACGCCACTGAGCGCCAGCGGCGCGACGGCATGTGCTGGGAAAGCGAAGACGAACTCTACAACGAGGGAAACGCCTTCAAGATCTGCGCCCGCGATCATCGCGGGGTGATGGTCACTGTCATCGCCGACAATTACTACGGCTACTGCAAGAAGGAAGTCAAGACTCAGATCAGCTTCGCGGCCAACCTTTACGGCCTGTGCGAGGAAGAGCATGCCGGGGGCGCGATGGCTTTCGCGACCTACGTGCTCGGCCAGGATTTCGACGCCGGGCGCACGGTCAGTCTCAAGAAAGCTTCCTTCGAGCAAGCAATGAGCCTGCTCGGCGAACTGGCCGAGCGCCAACCGGAAGGGTACGCGATCGACCGGCGCTATGCGGAGATCTACTACGTTCCGGAGGACGCGGTGTTCAGCGTGCGCGATGGCTGTGTGACCTGGGGACCCCACCAGTTGGCGCTCCATCCCGCCGCCACCTACATCCTGCCGTCGGGCTTCCGGGTTCGGCTCGAGAAGCAACATTTCGGAGCCAACTGGAGGCTGATTGGATCGCGCCCCCGCGGGACGCTGTGCCACAAGCCCTGCACGGTTTCCGGCGGTGGCAAATCGGAAATTTCAAAATCCATCGCCAACGCGCTGCTGCACGGCCCGGTCTTCGTGCGCGACTACCATCGCGATATGGACGAAGTCGCCGAGATTCTGAAGACGGACTTCTCCACCGTCTACCGGCGCCGGAATCCGGATGCCCGTTCGCAACGGCCCATTTTGAGTCTGGAGCGCACGCTCGGTTCCGTGATCCAGCTGCTGACCCCGTCGGCGGAATACACGGACGAATACAACGCGTGGCTCGCCCAGCTACGCCAGACCGTACGCCAGATCGTATTCACGGTCAAGCGATACTACCGTCCGGAGTGGGGCGAGAACTGGCGCGAGCACTTCACCGTGAACCGGATCAACGGATTCCTGGGCCACGAGCTCAAGTTCGACAATCAGCCGCTGGTCGCCAACTATCTGCGCGTCGGCTATGATCCCGACGGATCGTGGAGGATCTACAAGCTGCGGCCGGATTTCTATCCCGCCGAAAAAATCCAGATGGAAGACGACATCACGGCTTCCGTGGTCCTGCCCCGATCGGCTCTGAACGACCTGGATCCGGAGTACGACCATCCCAGCGTCAAGCTGGTCAGCAATTGCGAGTCCCTGTTGTTCCAGCGCCCCGACGACGCCGCCAAGCGCGGTATGGACCGGCAGGCGGAAGCGGATATCGCCAGCCCCGGTACGTTTCTTTCCAACTACGAACCGCTGACCTATGACCATGTGAAGGCCATGGTCGATCACGTCGTCGAATTCGACCGCTACACGGAGCCGATGAAGCGTTTGCTGGAGGAGTTCAGAGGCGCCGAAGCGCATACTTACGTGGTCTCCTCCGCGCATCCGCGCCTGGTGAACGGCAAGCCTTCCCTGAATCCACGTTATCTGCAAAAGCGGCCGGATCTCGTCTCGCCGCGCGAAAGCTATCTGGCGGAGGTCGCCGCGCGCCTGGAGCGTGAAATCCCTGCTTCCCGACCGGTCCATTTTCCGGTCAACGCGGTCCTGGCCGGACGCAGAAACAGCCCGCCGGATCCCGCACTGGGCATTCCGCCGCTGGCGGCGTACGGGCCGATCCACTACCAGGAATTGCCGGAGCTGTTCATGGAGTTCATTTCCAGCCTTACCGGAAAGTCTCCCGCCACCACCGGTTTCGGGAGCGAAGGCGCCCTGACCAAGGGTCCCTTCAACGCTCTGTGGCCGGTGGTGGATCTCAACAACGCGCTGGTGTCGGCGATTCTCACCGGCTATGCGGGCTTCACCACGTCGGCGGTGTGTATCGGCCCGAACGTCCGCGTGGATCACGATGTCAGCCTGCTGGTGCCCGAGATCTGGTGCCGGATGCGCGTGGTGGAACGCGATCCGGAGTATCTGATTCACAACGGTTTTCTGGAAAAAGTCGAGGATCTCGACCTGGATGGCCGCACGGTGCTCGCCAGCCGCCTGGGCTACCGGATCACATCGCTCTTTGTGGATCGCTTTCTCGGCCGGATCTTTGAAACGCCCGGCTCCGTGTTCACCCAGGAGATGCTGCAGCCCGAGTTGCAGGATACGGCTTTATTCGCCGCGGGCGTGGATGCGATCGTGGAGTCCCAACGCCGCGTCGCTGCCCATTACTTCGAGGACGGGAGCGTGGGAGCGGCTTGCCCTCCGTTGAAAGCGCTGCTTTATATCATGGCGTGCGGATCTTACGAAGGGATGGGAGTAGACGATCCTCGAATCCGCGCCATGTTCACGCGCGAGGACCTTCTGGCGAGCGACTGGTACCGCGAGCGCCTCCAAGGAAAGCAATCGCGGGACGTGGCTCTGTGGCAGCGCCATTTGAAATCCCTGGAGGCGTTCCGGTCGGCGAACGAGGATGGGGCCTTTCCGAAGACCCTGAACCTCGAGGACCGGTTGTCCGCGGCCCGCGCGCAGTTGGCCCGTGTGAGCGGCGCCGCTTATCTGGAGGAACTGGTGGGCACCATCGGGGCCGATCCGTTTCACGCCCAGATGCCTTAAACTGTAGAAACGGTCCGTATCCGCCGCAAGCCGCTCCGTCGCGCGTAACCCCGTCGTTCGGTGGTCAACCGGCCCCGAAGAATCGCAAGACCGAAGGACGACGAGGAATGCAGGAAATGGCACAGCCGGCAATCGCGCGCGAAGCACAGCATGTTTTGACGCTGGAGGAAATCGGCAACCTCACGCAGGAAGGCGGCAAACCCGCCGAAACACTGATGAACGTGGTGGCGCTGATCGCCCGCCGGTTTCAGACCGATGTGTGCTCCGCGTACTTGCTCGAGCCGGACCGCGCCAATCTGGTGCTGGCCGCGACTCTCGGATTGCGCCACGAATGCATCGGCACGCTGCGCATGGCGATCCAGGAAGGCCTGGCGGGACTGGTGGCCGAGCAGGTTCGCCCGCTCGCGGTGGAGCAGGTGAAACATCATCCGCGCTTCAAATATTTTCTCGAAGCCGGAGAAGATGCGTACCAGTCCTTTTTAGGCGTCCCCCTCATCGATCAAGGAGTTCTCCAGGGCGTTCTGGTGGTCCAGACGGTGGAGCCGCGCCTGTTCCACGAGGACGAGATCCGGATGTTGGTGGACGCGGCCGCCCAGGTCGCGCCGGTGGTGAGCGAAGCCCGCACTCTCGATCGTTTTATCGCGCCCGCGCAAGAGCGGCTCTGGTCGCTGGCTCGCAATCTGTGGTGGAGCTGGGACAACGAATCCACCAGCTTGTTTCGCGACCTCGACCCGGTGCGCTGGCGGCAGCTGAATCATAATCCCATCGCGTTGCTGAACGAGATGCCGCTCGCAACCCTTGAGCGCCGCGCCGTCGAGCTGGTGCTCCACGGCCGGATCAACTACGCGTATCGCCGCCAGCAGGAATACCTGCAGCTGGACCGGACCTGGGGCGCGACGCAAGCGGGGGTCCTGCGGCCGCGTCCGGTGGCGTACTTTTCCGCTGAGTTCGGAATCCACGAATCGCTCCCGGTGTACTCCGGCGGCTTGGGCGTGCTGGCCGGCGATCACATCAAGAGCGCTTCGGACCTGGACATTCCGCTCATCGGGATTGGCCTGTTCTACGGCCAAGGCTATTTTCGCCAGCGGCTGGACAAGAATGGCTGGCAGCAGGAAGAATATCTTCTGACCGATCTCGCCCAGTTGCCCATGGAGCTGGCGATCGGCACCAATGGCCAGCCGGTGAACGTGCAAATCGACACGCGCAGCGGATCCATCCGGGCCAAAGTCTGGCGGGTAAAAGTGGGGCGCTGCGATCTGCTGCTGCTGGATTCGAACGTCGAAGGCAACGCGCCGGAAGATCGCGAACTCACTTCCCGGCTCTACGGCGGCGATGGCCGGATTCGAATTCGCCAGGAATTGTTATTGGGCGTGGGAGGTTTTCGCGCGTTGAAGGCGATGGGGATCACTCCGGGCGTCCTGCACCTCAACGAAGGGCACAGCGGGTTCGCCGTGCTCGAGGCCATCCGGAACCGGATGGGAGAAGAGGGCATCAGCTTTCATCAGGCCGTGCCCCGCGTATCGCGGGAGGTGGCTTTCACCACGCACACTCCCGTGCCCGCCGGACATGACCGCTTTGACGGTGGATTGATAGAAGAACATCTCGGCCCGCTGCGCGATGCACTGGGGCTGTCGCACGACAGTCTCATGGGGCTGGGGCGGGAGAATCCCGGCAATTCCCAGGAACAATTCTGCATGACGGTGCTCGGCCTGCGGCTGGCGCGCCGGGCGAATGCCGTCTCGGCGCTGCACGGCGAAGTATCCCGCGCCATGTGGACCGGGCTGTTTCCCGACAAGACCGAGGATACCGTTCCGATTGGCCACATCACCAACGGCGTGCACGTGCCCACCTGGCTTGCGCCTCAGATGTTCCGCCTGTACGACCGCCATCTCGGCACGGGCTGGCACGAACACAGCGGCGAGGCGCGCATCTGGGAAAGCATCGAGAACGTCGATGACGGCGAGCTTTGGGAGACCCACCTCGGCCTGAAAGCGCGGCTGCTCGAATTCGTGCGGCGCCGCGCGGTGGAGCAAGCCGAGCGCCGGGGAGAGTCGCCGGAGATGCGCCACAGGCTCAGCCGGATCTTGAGCCCCGACGTGCTGACCATCGGTTTCGCCCGCCGCTTTGCGACGTACAAGAGAGCCAACCTGATTCTCGCCGACATGGAAAGACTGGCCTCGATGGTGAACAACCCCAACCGTCCGGTGCAGTTTGTTTTTGCCGGCAAGGCGCATCCCAAGGACGATCCCGGCAAGAGAGTCCTGCAGCAAATCGCCGAATTGACGCGCGATCCCAAGGTCGGAGAGCGCTTCGTCTTCGTGGAGGACTACGACATCAACGTCGGACGGTTCTTCGTGCAAGGCGTCGACGTATGGCTGAACAACCCGCGCCGCCCTTTGGAAGCCTCCGGCACCAGCGGCCAAAAAGTGGTTTTAAACGGCGGGCTGAATCTTTCGGTTCTCGACGGCTGGTGGGCGGAAGCCTACGACAGCCTCAACGGATTCGCGATCGGAACCGGCCGGACGCACTCCAACATGAACGTCCACGATACGCGCGACGGCGAGGATCTGTACCGCGTTCTTCGCGAACAGGTGATCCCGCTCTACTACCAGCGCGACCACGACGGCCTGCCGCGCGGCTGGATCAAGCGCATGAAACGCACGATTCGCACGCTCGGCTGGCGCTTCAATGCGAACCGCATGGTGATGGACTACACGCTCAAGTGCTACATCCCCGCGGCCGGAGGCACGTCCAGCGATATGCGGCGAACCGTGTAGGAAGCTCTCCCTCGGGCGTCCCCTGCACCGCGAACGGTATATTGGTCTCAAGTCCCTCGACCTTATGCCGGAAACCCCGTACGACCATAACCAGATCGAACTGAAGTGGCACCAGCGCTGGAATGACGACCCGAATCTGTACAAGGCGGAGGCCCATTCCGCGCGTCCCAAGTACTATGTGCTCGAAATGCTGCCCTACCCCAGCGGCAGCCTGCACATCGGCCATCTCCGCAACTACGCTATCGGCGATGCGCTGGCGCGCTACATGTGGATGAAGGGCTACAACGTCCTGCACCCCATGGGCTGGGACGCATTTGGATTACCAGCGGAGAATGCGGCGATTAAGAACAATCGCCATCCTCATGAATGGACCCTTTCCAATATCGCCGAGATGAAGCGCCAGCATCGGCGCATGGGTTTCAGCTACGACTGGGATCTGGAAATCACCACCTGCGAGCCCGAGTATTACCGCTGGAACCAGTGGTTCTTCCTCAAGATGCTGGAGCGCGGCCTGGCCTATCGCAAGAACGCCCTGGTGAACTGGTGCCCGGAATGCGGCACCGTCCTGGCGAATGAGCAGGTGATCGACGGCTGCTGCTGGCGGCACGAAAAAACCCCCGTCGAGCAGCGGTCGCTGGAGCAGTGGTTCCTGAAAATCACCGCTTACGCGGATGAACTGCTGCGCGCCATCGACGAGAAGCTCGAAGGACACTGGCCCGACCGCGTGCTCTCCATGCAGCGCAACTGGATCGGGCGCTCGGAAGGCTCGGAGATCGATTTCAAGCTGGAGAGCGCCGGTACGCCTATTCGCGTGTTCACCACGCGTGTCGATACTATCTACGGTGCGACGTGCGTGATCCTCGCGCCGGAACATCCGCTGGCCGCGTCGCTGCTCGATGAGGAGGGCCGCGCGAGGGCCAAGCAGATGATCGACAGCCGGGCTTCCAAAGGCCCCGGCGATATCGAAAAAGACGGCCACTTCACCGGGCACTACGCGCTGAATCCCTACAGCGGCGAAAAGGTTCCCATCTGGATCGGCAACTTCGTGCTGATGGGTTACGGCACCGGCGCGATCATGGCGGTCCCGGCGCACGACGAGCGCGATTTCGAGTTCTGCACGACGTACGGGATCCCCATTCGCCCGGTGATCAACCCCATCGGCAGCTTGCTCGATGAGAATCCGAAAGCCGCGTTCACCGAGGACGGCATCGTCGATCGATCCGGCGAATTTTCGGGCCTGCCCAGCGCCGAGGCGCGCGTCCAAATGAATCACAAGGCCGAGCGCGAAGGATTCGGCAAGGCCGCGGTCACCTACCGCATCAAGGACTGGGGCATTTCCCGGCAGCGCTACTGGGGCACGCCGATTCCGGTGATCCATTGCCCCAAATGCGGCGTGGTTCCGGTCCCGGAGAAGGATCTGCCGGTGATCCTGCCGATAGATGTGCAACTCACCGGCAAGGGCCGCTCGCCGCTCGCGGATGTGCCGTCCTTCATCAACGTGAAGTGTCCCCAGTGCGGCGAAGCCGCGCGCCGCGAGTCCGACACCATGGACACCTTCGTCGATTCGTCCTGGTATTTCTATCGCTACTGCGATGCTCACAACTCCTCGGCGCCGTTCGATTCTAAAAAGATCGCCTATTGGTTTCCCATCGACCAATACATCGGCGGCGTGGAGCACGCGATTCTTCACTTGATTTATTCCCGGTTCTTCACCAAAGTGATGCGCGATATCGGCGTGATTTCCAACGACGAGCCCGCCGCGCGCCTGTTCACCCAAGGCATGGTGATCAAGGACGGCGCCAAGATGTCCAAGAACAAGGGCAACGTGGTCAGCGCCGATGAAATGATCGAGCGTTTTGGCGCCGATACCGGACGCGTGTTCGAGCTGTTCGCCGCGCCTCCCGAAAAGGACATGGACTGGACCGACGCGGGCGCCGAAGGATCGTACCGCTTTCTGGGCCGCGTCTTTCGCTTCGTCACGCGCAATCTGGACCGGCGGCCCGACGGCGATCCCGCGGCCGACCGCCGCGCCCTGCGCAAGCTCCATCAGACCATCCGCAAGGTCACCGAGGACTTCGACAATCGCTGGCACTTCAACACCTCCATCGCCGCGCTGATGGAGCTGATCAATACGCTGTCCGACGAAGAAGCCGGCCTCTCGGGCGCGGCGCTCGATCAGATCCTGCCGTCGCTGGCTCTATTGTTGGGGCCCTTCGCGCCGTATCTCGCCGAGGAGTTGTGGGAGCAGCTCGGCCGCAAGGGTCCGGTGTTCCGGCAGCCCTGGCCAACTTACGACGAGGCACTCGCCAAGGAAGACGCGGCCGAGATCGTGCTGCAGGTCAACGGCAAGGTTCGCGGCCGCCTGTCGGTGGCTTTCGGATCGTCGGAAGACGAGTTAAAGAAGCTCGCTCTGGCCGACCCCAAGGTACAGCCGTCCGTTCAGGGGAAGCAGGTGGTGAAAGTGATCGTCGTGCCGGACAAGCTGGTGAATATCGTCGTGAAGTAAGAGATGGTCAAGTATGCGGGTCAAGTGAAAGGATGCGTTGCGGCGGGATCTACTTCGTAGGGGCTGGCCCTCGCCCGCCGCGCCCGCCCCGGCCGCCGCGTCCCCCGGGGGCCGCGGGAACGCCGTCCTTGGCGCCCTTCTCGACCAGAAAGTCGACCACCGGCTGGTAGCGTAGCTGCTTGGCGGCGTCGAGCGCCGTGCGGCCGTCCGTGTTCTTGAAATTGACGTCCGCTCCCAGCTCCACCGCCAGTTTCACCGTCTCGAGCGTCAATGCCTGGCGTTCGCTGCGCTCCGGTTCGACCCACGGGTCTACGCGGAGCATTCCCGTCGCCGCCATGAGCGCGTTGATCGTCTCCTTGTGCGGCGCCTGCGCGAACCCCTGCTGCGAGACCCAGTCCGCATGGTGCACGAACAGAGGATCGGCGCCGTGCTTCACCAGAAGACGCATCACGTCCGGTTCCTCGAAACGGGCGGCCAGCCAGTAGGGCGTCGCACCGACCAGCGCGGGATCGAAATGGAAATCGTCCGACGACCGGCGGGTGGGGGTCCACGTCTGTACAGGAGCGTTGGCGTCCGCGCCGTGATCGAGCAGCGCCGCCACCATCTTTTCGTCGCGGCGCATGACCGCTTCGTGCAGCGCCGTGAAGCCGTTGGGAGCCGCATTCGGATCCGCGCCCTTGTCGAGCAGGAATGCCACGAAATCCGTAAAGCCCGAGTGAGCCGCCAGCGTCGTGGCGCTGACGCCCCACGCATCCGCATCGTTCACGTTCGCGCCCGCGGCCACCAGGAGCTTGGCCGAGTCCAGATCGCCATCGCGCGCCGCGAACATCAGCGCCGTTTCGCCCCCGTGCGGGATCGCCTTGTTATAGGGCAGATACCCGTGCGGCGGCACCGCCATCACCTCGCTCCACACCTCCGAGCGAGCCTTCAGATCGGCCCCGTGCGCCAGGAGCACCTTGACGGCGTCGGGGTGATGCTGCGCCACCGCCCACATCAGCGCCGTCTGCCCGCGCGTGCCGCGAGCATTCGGATTGGCGCCCTTGGCCAGCAGCTCTTCGACGACTTTCGGATAACCCCCGCGGGCCGCCACCATCACCGGCGTTTCGCCCGAAAGCAGCGCCGCGTTGGGATTCGCGCCCGCTTCCAGAAGTTTCCGGACCATGGCCACGCTTCCGTTCTGGCTGGCGTTCCACAGAGGAGTCGCGCCCAGGTCGTTGGCCGCGTTCGGGTTCGCGCCGGCTTTGAGCAACAGGTCGGCGCCTTCCAGATCGTCGTGATAGCTGGCCCAATTCAAGGCCGTGGCGCCGTCTGCTTCCGCGGCGTTGACGTTGGCTTTCTTCTCAATCAAGGACCGGATCGCGGCGTTGTCGTCGCGCTTGGCGGCGTCCACCAGCAGCGGCACACGGGCGCTGTCGGCTCCCATCAAAAGTACGGCGAGCCCCACGGGGATCAAAAGCGGCCAACGCGCGGTCATTCGGATGTGAGCCTCTGGATTTCGTCTAGACTTCGGGCAACGTGTCGATGGGGAGCTTGCCGTTGCTGCCCCCGACCTTCTCCATCGGATAACCCATCTTGTCCATGATGGTGAGCAGCAGATTCGCCTGCGAAGGCCGGTTCGTATACTTCAGATGGCGTCCGCCCTTGATCTTCCCCGAACTGCCGCCGACCAGCATCTGCGGCAGGTTTTCGCCCGAATGGGCGTTGCTGTTGGAAAGGCCCGCGCCGTACAGGATCGTGATGTGGTCGAGCAGCGAGCCGTCCCCGTCCGGGGTCGCCTTGAGCTTATCCACATACTGCGAGAACAGCTGGACGTGATACCGGTTGATCTTGGACATCTTGGCGATCAGCTCGGGAATATTGTTGTGGTGCGAGAGCGGATGGTGCGCCTCCGGGACGCCAATCTGAGGATAGGGCCGGGGACTCTGCTCCTTGCTGATCATGAACGAAATCACGCGGGTGAGATCGGACTGGAGCGCCAGCACCTGTAAATCCATCATCAGCGCCAGGTGATCCTCGAAAACCGGCGGCGCGCCCAAAGGCTGCTCCATCGCGGGCAGCTCGATGTTGCTCTGCCGCTCGGCCATTTGAATCCGGCGTTCGACGTCGCGAACCGCGTCGGTGTACTCGTTCACCTTGACCTGATCCTGCGGCCCCAGCTCCTGCTTGATGCTCGCCAGCTTTCCCGTCACCGAATCCAGAATGCTCTTATGCTGCAGCAGTCTCTTCTCGCGCGCGGCGCGGTCGGTGCTGCCGCTGTCGCCGAACAGCTTCTCGAAGACGGTGCGCGGATTCCACTCCATCGGCAAAGGCTGCGTGGGACTGCGCCAGCACAGCGTGTCGAGATAAGCGCAGCTCAGGTTGCCCGTGCAGGCGCCGGCATTGGCCGGCAGGTCCATGCACACGTTGAGCGTCTCGAGCTGGGTCTCCTGCGCGAAGTGCTTGCCGAGCATCTGGTCGATGGATACGTCGGCGATGATTTCGATCTCGTTGTGTCCCCCGCGCGGCGTGCCGGTGAGGAACGATCCCGAGGCGCCTGCATGGATGTAGTTCCAGCTTGCCCGGATGCCGGAAAACACCAGCATCTGGTCCTTGTAGGCGGCTAGCGGCTCCATGATGGGCGCCAGTTCGAGCGCGGTGCCTTCGCCTTTGGGAGTCCAATACTCCATGGCCATGCCGTTCGGCGTGTAGAAGGCCTGGAAGCGGTGCGCCGGAGTAACAGCGGCCCGCATGGGAGGAAGCATGGCGTCCAGGAACGGCAGCGCCAGGGTGGTGCCGATACCCTTCAAAACCGTGCGGCGTGGCAGCGACTTGGTGAGAAAGGCCATGGTTGTCCCTCTCCTTACCTTTTTATTCTAGCGAACTTAGCCGCTTCCTGGGCCGGGCCGCGCTGGGGCCCCAGCAGGCACGCCTCAACTCGCAGCGCAGCATCCTCAGACACAACCTTCAGACACGACCTTCAGACACAACCATCTTGCGCCGGATCACCGCGCCGAAGTATAGTAGCGAAATCCGCTAAGGAGTCCTCATATGCGCAAAGCCATTCTGATCGCTTCCCTGATTTTATTGCCCTCGTATCTGGCGGCCGCGTGCACCAGTGGCGCACCGATTCTGGCGTGAACGGGACGGCGCCATACGTGGTGGTCATGCCCGAGCCGGCGACCTGCTTTAACGGCGACGTCATCCTGTTCGCGCATGGGTACGTCGCGCCGGGATCTCCGGCGGGAACCTGGCAGAGCCAGCTCTTTTTACCTGACGGCACCAGCCTCGCCGCGCTGGTGAACAGCCTGGGATTCGGCTTCGCTGCGTCGGGCTTTTCCAAGGACGGTCTGGCGATCACGGAAGGCATCCACGACACCAAAGCGCTGACCAGCGTCTTTGCGGGGCTCGGATACCCTGTGCACAAATACTTCCTGACGGGCGCGTCCGAAGGCGGCGCCATCACCGCCCTCTCCCTCGAAAAGGACCCCACTTATAGCGGCGGAGTGGCCGTGTGCGGCCCCATCGGCAGCTTTCAGAAACAGCTCAACTACATTGGCGATGTGCGCGTCCTGTTCGATTATTTCTTCCCGGGTGTTCTCACCACCGGCACGCCGGGCGAGAGCGCCATCAACATTCCGCCGGCGCTGATGGCCGGCTGGACTTCGACGTACGAGCCTGCCGTGATCCAGGCGTTAAGGGCGCATCCTCTCGCGACGCTCCAGCTGCTCAGCACCGCGCAGATTCCGATTGGCCTGGACTTCAACAACGCCGCGGATGCGATCACCGGTGCGCTTTGGTACAACGTCTTCGGCACCAACGACGCCAAAACAACTCTGGGCGGGAATCCCTACGACAATATCGGCCGCGTCTACCACGGCTCGCTGAACAACCGGCGTCTCAACGCCCTGGTCGCGCGCTTCGCCGAGGATCCGGACGCCGCCGCCAGCCTGCCCGCTTACGAGACCACGGGCAACCTGCATACTCCGCTGATTACGCTGCACACCACCGCCGATCCCATCGTTCTGTTCTCGCAGGAATCGCTCTACAAGGCTAAGGTCGCGGCCCAGGGCGCTTCGCGGCAGCTTCTCCAGATTCCCGCGTTGGCCTACGGGCACTGCAACGTGAACGCCACCCAGGCCGGAGCGGCGCTGCTGCTCATGGTGCTGAAGGCGGGCTTGTAAGTCGCATTCAACGGCCGCGGCGGCTCTCACAGCAATTGAACAAGGTCCTCCACCGTAATGGATCTCATATGAGCAACCTCGGTGAGAATTCCATGCAGCGTGCCCGTCTTCAAAGGCTTGTGCATCGGGACTGTGACGGAATGGATGGGCGGCCCATCGTGCCGCAACCGGATGTGGCTTCCCTTTTGGCGAACGACTCGGTAGCCGAGATGCTCCAGCAGGTGAATTACACGGTCTGCGGAAAGTCCTCGCGGCAGCCTCACGCGGCTTCGACCGGAATTAACTCGTCCTTTACATAGTGGAGTTGAATCAGGCTGGGTTGCGTCGCGGCGTCTTCAAAGTGCAGCGATGTTGCCTCCATAACATTGGCTCGGAGTTCCTCCCACGTGTCGGCTTGCGTGAAGATCGCATGGCCCAGCGCGCGCGCGCAATAGCCGCCTTCATCCGCATCGCGAACTTCAAAGATTAGCTCCATGCCCCTAGAATACCCAAGGTCGATCCGGGCAGGTTCTGCGGCTGCCTCTATTTGCCGGTCATGTGCTGCGAGCTGCTTTCGCCTTCCAGGCAGATTTCGTCGATCAGCTCCGTATCGACAACGATGGCTTGCTTGAATGTGACCGTCCAGGGCTTGGTGTAGGCTTTCGGGTCGTCCACCGTGACTTCGATCTCCAAGGTGCCCGAAATTAGGCCGGCGAAAACGCTCGGTGACTTTGGCCGCGCTGGTCAGCGGATTGCCCCTCAAATCGAGCCACAGATCGTCACGGAAACCGATCGTCTCGACCACCAGCGTATCGCCTTCCCATTTGCCGGAAGAGTAGCCGTTCCAGGAGGGCTGCGGATCCTCGGGCAGCGGGCGGCCGTCGGTGAAGATTTGCCGGTAGCTGGCGTTGAATTCATCGAGAATCACCAGGAGCCCCGGAGTCTGGATGAACTTCTGGATGTGGGGAAGCGCGTACGCTCGTGGGAAATTCGGCGGCAGGCACTTGGTATGGGGATCGTCGATCCCTGGAGTGGCCATCCGTTCCTTCATCAGCGCGGCGGCCCACGGCTGATACGGCAGACCGCCTACCAGGCCATCGGCGATGTTCACGGCCTGCCTGGGGAGTCCGCTCCCTTTAGTATCGCCAAGCCCCAGACCTTTTTCGATGCAATTGCCGGCGTCGTCGCGGATGTCCGGAGGACAAGGAAGCTCATCGTCCGCGCTCCACCACATCCCCGAAAGATCCGGCTTGTGATCGGATGTCCGGGGCGCGGGCGCGGCCAGGTTCGGCTTTCCGTCGCGGGTTTTGGGAACCCCCGCGGTCGGATAATGCAGCCACTGGGCGGAAACCATCGCCGGCAGCACGACCAACACCGCGAGAAAGGATGCGAATTTCACGGATCGAGGGTTAATTGGACGCGGCGATGGCCGGCTGCTGCGCCCGCATCAGGAACGCGGGACTCTCGACGATCCCCACGATCAGCGACGACCAGCGATACTGATGCGCCGCCGCCTCGCGGACGATGTTGCGGATCGAGGGCTCGTCGTAATACTCGAGCCGCCGGCCGAGGGCGTAGGCCATCAGCTTTCCGGTGAGGGTGCGGGGAAATTCCTCCGGGTCCTGGAGCAGCGCCTTGCGCAATCCCGGAAGCCCGTCGATCTTCATGCCGCTGGCCGTGGTCCCGCTGGCATCCACCGGCTTGCCCGCTTCATCGATGGTCCGCCACGCGCCGATCACATCGTAATTCTCGAGCGTGAACCCCAGGGGATCGATCACCGAATGGCAGCTGTTGCACGTGGTTTGCGTGCGGTGCTGGGCCAGCCTTTCGCGCATGGTCGGCGGCAGAACCCCGGGCTTGGTTTCGAGCGTGGCGTTCACTCCGGGAGGCGGCGGCGGAATCGGCAAGCCGAAAATATTGTTCAGCAGCCATTTGCCGCGCACCACGGGCGAGGTGCGGTCGGGATAGGAGGTCGTCACCAGAATCGACCCTTGGGCCAGCAGACCTCCGCGCTGGTCGTGGTTGGGCAGCGTCACGCGCCGGAAACGGCTGCCGTAAACTCCGGGGATCTCATAATGCCGCGCCAGCCGCTCGTTGACGAAGGTATAATCGGCGTCCAGCAGGTCCGCCACGGGACGATCCTCACGCAGCGTGCTGGCCACGAACATCTCGGTTTCCTTTTCGAACGCCTGCAGCAGACTCAAGTCGTAGTTGGGATACTTGTCCGGGTCGACGACCACGTCCTGCACCAGGCGCAGATTCAGCCACTGCGCGGCGAAATCGTTCACCAGCGCGTCGGTGGCGCGCGGATCGGCCAGCATGCGACGCACTTCTTTTTCCAGAACGGCCGGCTTGGTGAGCTCGCCGTGCTCGGCCAGCGTCAGCAGATGGTCGTCGGGGATGCTGCTCCACAGGAAAAAAGATAGCCGCGAGGCCACTTCCAGATCGCTGAGGCGATAGTTGCCCGTAGTTGGCTTGGCGGGGTCCCGATAGACGCGCAGCAGGAAATCGGGGTCCACCAGCATCCGCTCGAGCGCGAATTGGATCCCGTTGTCGAAACTTCCGCCATCCTGCCGGCCTTGATCGTAGAACTGGAGCAGCGTGTCCACGTCGGCCTTGGTCGAGGGCCGCCGGTACGCGAGCCGGGCCATCCTGGAGAGAATGGTCGCGGCGCAGGAACGCTGTTCGGAAACAATCTTAGGCGGCTCGCACACGAAAATCGCGCGGCGGCTAGCGGTATTCTTCGCCGGCCCTTTGGCCTCATACGGTCCGCCGATTTGGACCGAGCCCACGTTGGCATAGTCCATGTACACCTGGTCGTTGGCGATGACTCTGCCGCGTTGCGTCGGTTGGGGAAGGCCTTCCGGCTCCCACATCTCTCGGACGAACGACACCTCCACCGACCGGGAACCCGCCTGGACCGGAATCCGGACTTCCAACCCGGCGTCGCCGGTGAGTTGCATGTAGGTTTCCCATGACGGATCGCCGGCAAAGCCCGGTTCGCCGTCGCCGGCGTAACTGGCCGCCGCGGGACGGCCCTTGGCCCCGCCCCCCACCGTGAAGCGCTTCAGCAGCTTGCCATCCAGCCGGATCTCGAGGAGCTGCGGCCAGCCCATGCCCTTGAGGTAATCCTGATACTGTCGCTGCAGGCGAACTTTGATGAGATACTCGCCATCCACCGGAAAGTTGTAGTGGATCGCCATGCCGCCGCGCGACCCGAACGGCAGATCGTCGCCCATGCGGTCCTCTTGCAGCACGTGTAACGGGATCTCGAAGGTCTCCAGGTTCGGTTTCGCGGGAGGCAGGCCCGTCGCCAGGCGCGTAACCTGACGCGCTACCGACATATACCGCTCCAGGTGCGCCGTCGAAATGGAGAGACTATCCGCGAAATCGTCAAAACTTCCGTCGGCCGTGTCATCGCCGGGAAGCAGCGGCTTCACGTCCATGTCCAACGCGAACAGGTCGCGAATCGCGTTGTTGTACTCCGAGGCATTCAGACGCTGGACCGCGCCGATTCTCCCCGGATTGGGATTGGCCGCCCACGCCTTGTCGACTTCGTTTTCGAGCTCGCTGGCCACGACGCTATAGATGGCCGGCTTGGCGCGCGGCATTCCCGGAGGCGGCATCGAACCGGCCCGCAGCTTCACGATCACCTTCTCCAGGGTCTGCGCGTGTACGCCGGGCTGGGTGAGATCCAGGGTGTCGAGCATCAGCCCGGCAGTCTTGAGTTTCTGGTTATGGCAGGTAATGCAGTAGGTATCGAAGAATACCCGGGGAGTCGGTGCCGCCGCAGCCGTATTGGGCGCCGGCGCCTGCGCGCTCAGCCGCGAAAGGGCGATCAGTCCGCCGCCCAGGAGCACCACCAGGACCCCCGTGCCGATTACCGTCGAGCGTCGTCGCGACAGATGCATACGTTGCAGTCCGGACAACTGCGAGTATACAACAATGGACGCTCCCGCGCCATGCCCGATAGCGGCTAAACACCCGAGTATGCGGGACTGGAACACAGCCTGCATTGGGCCGCACGCTCGCGCCGGAAGAGGAGGGCCCGAAAGCGCCGCCGGTCGCGGTCTTGAATTATGCCTTCTGGCGCAACCGCCTGGGCGCCGATCCCCACATCGTTGGCAAAACCATCGTCCTCGACCGCCTCCCGACCACCATCGTTGGCGTCATGCCGCAGGGATTCGACTACCCGAAAGGCACCGCGATCTGGAAGCCCTGGCCCAGCGATCAAGCTTCGCAGCGTATCCGCTCCGCAACTATGCCGATGCGGATCGTATACATCGTCGCGAGGCGGAAGCCTGGAGTTAGTGAACCCGCGTTCGGGACGGAAATGAATCGGCTGACCGCTGCGATTCACGGGGAGTACCCCAAGGAATTCGAGGGATTCCTCAAGAGCATGGCCATCTCGGCTGTACGCTTGCAACAACTCCTCACTGGCGACCTGCGTCCTGCTTTGCTGGTCTTGAGCGGCGCGGTCGGGCTGATTCTGTTGATCGCCTGCGTAAACCTGGCGAATCTGCTGCTGGCGCGCGCGACTACTCGCCGGCGCGAACTGGCGATCCGGCTTGCCATCGGTTCTAGCCGGGGTCGAATCCTCCGTCAAGTGGTGACCGAAAGTCTGGTGCTGGCGCTGCCGGGAGGCGCGGCGGGAATTGCGATTGCCGTTTTTGCGGTCGACCTGCTGAACACGATCAAGCCCGCCGTGCTGTTGCCTTACCCCGCGATTTTCCTCGATCTGCGGGTCCTCGCCTTCACATTCGCCTTGACACTCCTGACGGGACTCGTTTTCGGCATGGCCACGGCCGTCGCGGCGATGCAAGTGAATGTTCAGGAAACCCTGAAGGCCACCGTGCAGACGCAAAGTATCGGGCGCGGTTCTGCGAGGTTCCGGCGGTTATTGTTGGTTGCGGAACTGGCTATTTCGCTGGTGCTGCTGATTGGGGCGGGCCTGCTGGCGCGCAGCTTCCTGAATCTGGCGAAGACCGACCTCGGCTTCGTTTCGGACAATTTGCTCACGCTACGGGTGAGGCTGGCGCCCGCGCAGTACACCACCGCGCAGAGCCAGCAGCGATTTTGGGACGACCTGATCGAGCGTTTGAAACGGCTCCCTGAGGTCCGTGACGTCGCACTATCCGGCAACGTCCCTCTGAGCACTGATTTCTACGGTGGTCTTGGATTTCAGGTGGCTGGGCGGCCTGCACTCCCCACGACCCAATGGCCGCAAGCGAAGGCAACTTTTGTGAGCTCGGATTACTTTCGGACGCTCGGAATCCCCCTCAACAGCGGACGCATCTTCGATTCCCGCAACCGCGTCCGTTCGCAGGATGAAATCGTCGTAAACGAGGCGTTTGCGCGAAAAATCTTTCCGGGTGAGGATCCTGTTGGCCGAAACATCGTGGCCGGGCCAGACAACGAAATCCGCTGGTCCATCGTCGGAGTGGTGGGCAACGCCCGAGCCGCGGAGTTAGGCGCCGAGCCACCGCCGCTGATTTATCGCTGCGCCTGTGCGGGCCTCCCGGGTCGATCCGACGAAAGCTTTGAGAGACGAGTAGCTTCCCTGAACTCATGGAAGCCGCTACCCACTTACCTGCCGCGACTCCGCATTCCGGCTTTGGCCGAGCCTACTTGGCGATGGTGACCAGGGCGACGATATTGAGCGCGCTTTCCGCCATCACGATGTTGCCGTCGCGGGTGGTCATCATGTTGCGCACCACGCCGCCGCCGGCGGGGATCGCCCAGGTCTGGAACGTTTCGGTCTTGGGGTCGAAACGCACCAGCGTGTTCGGCTTCACGTTCGATTCGTTGTACCAGATGGCTCCATCGGCCACGGTGATGCCGTAGGGCTGCGAGTTCGGTCCGCTGGGCGACCGCCATTCCTCGACGGCGCCGGTCTTGGGGTCGAGCCGGCCCAGGTATCCGCGCGCGTAATCGGCGTAATAAATGATGTCGTCCTTGGTGATGGCGATGCGCCGCGGCCGCGCGGCCGGATTCGGCAGGGTCCACTCCTTGATGGCCATGGTGTCGGGGTCGATGGCCGCGATCTTGGGCGCGGCGAAGGCGCAATAGTACGGCGTGCCTTTGGAATCCACCACCATGCCGTAGGGGTTCGACGGCTTGGTGGGCGTGTCCACGATCTTAATCGCGCCGGTCTTGGGATCGAGCCTGCCGACCTTCTGGGAATTCTGCACGGTGAACCACAGGATGCCCTTCTGGTCGAAGATCGGCGTGTGGGGATCGCGGGCGGAGGCGGGCAGCTTGTACTCGGTGAACTTCTCGGTCTTCGGGTCGAGCTTGCCGATGTAGCCCTTGGAATTCGCGGTGAACCAGATGTTGCCGGCCTTGTCTTCCGTGAGGCCGTGGGGACCCGAGCCGGGCGTGGGAGGACGGAATTCCTGGATCTTGCCGGTCCTGGTGTCCACGCGGCCCAGCACGTTGGCGTACTGTCCGGTGTACCAGAGATAGCCGTCGTGCGTGGACAGAGGATCGTGCGGGCGCGAGCCTGCGGTGGGCAGCGTCCATTCCTTGAACGTCACTTTGACCGGACCCGGAACGATGGCGGCCTTCGGCACGTTCCCTTCCGGGAAACTCTTGGCGAGGTACTCGGTCACCATGGCCATCTGATTCTTGGGTACGTCGGCGCCGGCGGCGACCATGCGTTCGAGCACCAGCTTCCAATCGGCGGCCGTGTGTCCGGCGCCGCTCACGAGTGTGATGGAGTGGCAAGCGGTACAGGCCGCCTCGACGATAGCCTTCGGGTCGCCGGCGGGCCGCTGCTTGCCCTGACCGCGCACGAAGGCTGACGAGAAAACCGCCGCCGTCAAAAGCACGAAAAAAGAGGTCCTGGTCATACGCCTCCTGTAATCAACCAGTGTTGTCAACCGGTATTCTATACAATGTGATGAAGCCGTCGTACGGGGGTGAGGAAATCATGGCCTGCGTTCCGCGCCGGGCGGGAATATGAGACGGTACATTTTGGGCTGGACGGCGGTCGCCGGCATGGCAAGCGCCCAGTGGATCAACTATCCGACCGCCGGGATTCCACGCACGCGCGACGGCAAGCCGGATCTTTCGGCGCCGGCGCCACGGACGGCGGACGGCAAACCGGATCTCTCCGGAGTCTGGGAAGCGGATGGACAAACGTATTTCTTCGACCTCGCCGCCGGGCTGAAGCCGGGCGATGTGGTCCCTCAGCCTTGGGCCAAAGCGCTGCAACAGAAGTACGAGGACAACCTGCACGGCGACGATCCGCTGGCTCGCTGCCTGCCGCACGGCGTTCCGCGCATCAACACCAACGGCCTGTTTCCTTTCAAGATCGTCCAGACGCCGGGGCTGGTGGTGATTCTCTATGAGCAACTGAATCAGTTCCGGCAGATTTTTATGGACGGCCGGACTCTGGCGAAAGATCTCAATCCGACCTGGCTGGGCTATTCGACGGGCAAGTGGGACGGCGACACGCTGGTAGTGGAATCGTTGGGCTTTAATGGGAAGGCGTGGCTGGATACGCAGAAGGGGCACCCGGCGTCGGTGGAACTCCACGTAACCGAACGCTTCCGGCGCAAAAATTTCGGAACGATGGAAGTGGTGGCCACCATCGACGATCCCAAGGCATACACCAAGCCCTGGACCACCACGCCGCAAAAGATGCTCCTGCAGCTGAATTCGGATCTTCTGGAATTCATCTGCAATGAAAACGAGAAGGACGCTCCGCACATGGTGGGGAAGTAAGTGCGCGCGGCACGCCGGGCGCTCAAGCTCGCGATCCTGCTCGCGGGCACGCTGTGCGCGCAACCGGATCTGATCCTGTCCAACGGAAAAATCATCACCGTCGATGAACGCTTCTCCATCGCCCAGGCGGTGGCGATCCGGGGCGACCGCATCGTGGCGGCGGGCTCCAATCGCGAGATCGCACAACTGGCGGGCCCGAATACGCGCCGCATCGACCTGCAAGGCAAAGCGGTGATCCCCGGGCTGATCGACAACCACATGCATCTGCTGCGGGCGGCGTCGACGTGGCTCAAGGAGCTCCGTTTTGACGGTGTGGAATCGCGCAAACAGGCGCTGGACATGCTGCGCGCCCGGGTGAAAGCGGCGAAACCGGGAGACTGGATCTACAACATCGGCGGCTGGACGCACCAACAGTTCACCGACGAGTCACCCGGGTCCGATCGGCCATTCACGCGCGAAGAGCTGGACCAAATCGCGCCCAATAATCCCGTCGCACTGCAGGAATCCTACTACCAGGTCTTCTTGAATAGCCGCGCGTTGGCGATTCTCAAAATCGAAGCAAACGCGCCCGATCCCCCCGATTTCGTTCCAGGCTCCATCCTGCGCGACGCGGCGGGAAGGCCCACGGGCGTGATCCGGGGCGATATCGCGGGCACGCGCGCGGTGGCCGGCAAGCTCCCCAAGGTCGCGCCGGAGCAGCTCGAGACCAGCGCTCAGGCTCTGGTGCGCGATATGAATCGGGCGGGCCTGACTACTTTCGGTGTGCCGGGCTGCGACGCCGACATCCTCGCGATTTTCGAAAAGTGGAAGGCCGAGGGGCGTCTCAACGTGCGGGTGTTTTGCATGGACGGCGCGGCGGCCGCAACGCCGGAGGCGGCGGACCGGTCCATCCAGCAGATCTCGCGCATGAAGCTGTTTCAGGGCGACAGTTACATCGACCACATTTTCTTCGGCGAGAGCGTCTACTCGCCGCTGCACGACCCGATGTTCGCGCTGACGTCTAATCCTCAGCCCGATCAGCTCGCGCAGTGGAAAAAGATGGCGATGGCGATCGCCCAGGCCGGCTTGCCACTGCACGTGCATGCCGAGCTAAGCAGCACCATTGACGCGTTTCTCGATCAGATCGAAGCGGTGAACCAGGAACATCCGGTCAAGAACCTGCGCTGGGTTCTGGCGCACGTCAACCAGATCAACGCGTCCCAGCTCGAGCGCATGAAGAAGCTGGGCATGTATGCGGCCGTGCATCCGTGGGCGGTGATCAACGGCGCGATCATGCACGAAGGCTTTGGGGACAGCGCGTACGATATGCCGCCGCTGCGCACCATTCAGGACAGCGGCATCGTGTGGGGATTGGGAAGCGACGGGACCGCCGCCAATCAGACCCTGCCCTTCACGACGCTGTCTTTCGCCGTGACGGGCAAGATGGTGGGCGGCCGGAAAGTGAACCGGCAGACCATCAGCCGCGAGGACGCACTGATCGCGTCTACCCGCAAGAACGCGTATCTCGTGTTTCAGGAAGACAACCTGGGATCGATCCAGCCCGGCAAGCTGGCGGACCTGGTGGTGCTCGACCGCGACTATCTGACGGTTCCGGCGGACCAGATTAAGGACATCCAGCCGGTGATGACCCTGGTCGGCGGCCGGATCGTTTACCAGGCCCGCTAGTCATCCACGGCAATTAGCCCCGCAGGAACGTTTGCAACTCCGCCAAAGTTTCCTTGGGAGCGCTCTCCTGCAAGGAATGGTTGCCGGGCATACCCTTGCCCGACACATGCGTCCCCTCTTCCTTCCAGATCTTGAGGACGTCGTACATCCGGCCCATGGCGCCATTGGCGGCCCACAGCGTCAGCAGAGGACACTTGATCTTCTTGTGGGCCTTGACGTCGGCCTCGTCGTTCTTCAGGTCGATGGACGCCGAGGCGCGATAATCCTCGCACATCCCGTGCAGCATGGCGGGATCGAGATTGTGGCGCTGGTATTCGGCCCGCACCAGCGCGGCGATTTCATCCACTGGACCGCCGGGACCGCGCCCGCCTGGTCCGCGGCCGCCGGGACCGCGTCCTCCAAAACCGCGCCCGCCACGGCCGCCGCGCCCCTGATTCTGCGCGAGCAGCTCGTTTTCCGGGCCCGGCGCGGGCCGCAGGTAGTTGAACCAGTGAAAATATGCCTGCACGAACTCGAGGGTCACGTGTGAGTAGAGCCAGTGCGCCGGCACGATATCCAGCACCGCGAGCTTGGTCACGCGATCCGGATGATCCAGCGCCATACGCCGTCCGACGCGCCCGCCGCGGTCGTGGCCGACCATCCGGAACTGCCGGTAGCCCAGGTGTTCCATCACCTCCACTCCATCCAGCGCCATGGGACGCTTGGACTGGCTGGCGTGGTCGGGCTGGTCGGGAGGCTTGCTCGAATCGCCGTAACCGCGCAGGTCGCACATCACCAGCGTGTACTCCTTGGCCAGATCGGGCGCGATGCGGTACCAGGTGACCAGCGATTGCGGCGCGCCGTGGAACAACAGCACCGGGGGTCCCGATCCGCCGATGACCGCGTTGATCTCGGCACCGGTGGTCTTGATCCGCTCATTCCGGAATCCGGGTGGGAAGATTTTCTTCCAGGCGGATTCGTCCGCTGCCTGCGCGGACGCTCTCTTCGTGACCAGGGCAGCCGCCCCGACCGCCAAGGCCGTTTGCTGCATCAACTGGCGGCGAGTTCTCTGTTCCGACATGGATTCTCCTTGTAAACTGAGATCGGCACGCCGGCTGCGAGTTCGTGCCCGGAGCCTGGCCCGCCGGCTGATTCTGCCGGTGCGTCGGCGTTCGCCCCTGTCAAAGGCAGCGGCGTTGCGCGCGTTGATTATTATACAGCGCGAGACCCCGGATCGGCAGGATTCTCGAAAATTGCGAAGATAGTTCCTCAGGAACACACCCATGATCTTGAGCAAAGAACGCATCTTGACCACTCACGTCGGCAGCCTGCCGCGCAATGAAACGCTGTCCGACCTCCTGGTCCGCCGCGAAGACGGCGAGGCGGTCGACAAAGACCAGCTCGCGCGAGAGATGGACCGCGCCGTGCAGCACGTAGTCGACCAGCAAGCCGCGGCCGGCATCGACATCGCCAACGACGGCGAGCAGCAGCGGGTCGGCTTCCAGACCTACGTGCCGCAACGGATGTTGGGCTTCGCGGGCGAATCCAAGCGCCGCCGCGGGCGCGACTACGAGGAATTCCCGGAGCTGGTCGAGGTGCTGAAGCGCCGCTTCCCGCAACGCAGCCGCATGCAGAATGCACCCGAGGCGCAGGCCGAGCTGCATTATCTGGATACGGCCCCCATTGAGCGGGAGATCGCGCGGCTGCAACGCGCCGCCGCCTCGGCGAACTTCGCCGAATGCTTCATGACGGCGCCCTCTCCCGGCATCATTTCAAGCACCATGCTGAACGGGTTCTACGATTCCCAGGAAGCCTATCTGACCGCCATCGCCCGCGAGATGCGCAACGAGTATCTGGCCATCCACAAGGCGGGCTTGCTGCTGCAGATCGACTCGCCCGATCTGGCCATGGACCGCTCCATGTTCTATCGCGACTCATCGGATGCCGAGTTCGTGAAGGCCGCCGAGATGCACGTCGCGGCGGTCAACCGGGGGATTGAAGGCATCCCGCGCGACCGCGTTCGTCTGCACTGCTGCTGGGGCAACTGGGACGGTCCGCATATCCACGACGTCGCGCTGGAGCTGATCCTGCCGGTGCTCTACCAGGCCAACGTGGGAGCGCTCAGCATCGAATTCGCCAATCCGCGGCATCAGCACGAATACGAGGCGCTGCGCCGCCACCCTCTGCCGGATCACTTGACGCTGATTCCGGGAACCATCGACACCACCACGAACATCGTCGAGCATCCCCAGGTGGTCGCACGGCGGATTCAGGAGGCGGTGGCAGCGGTCGGCGACCGCGAGCGGGTGATCGCCGGCGTGGATTGCGGATTCGGAACGTTCACCGGGCGGGAGTGGGTGATCGAGCCGGTGGTGTGGTTGAAGCTGAAGTCGCTGCGGGAAGGCGCGGGCATCGCATCGGCGCGCCTGTGGGGACGGAAAGCTGCCTCGTAAGAAGTTCTGCGAATCCACGAACCGCGCTATTCTTGTGACATTCATGGCACACGCGGACAGCCCCAAAGCCGCCGGCGGCGTGCAGTATCACACCCATACCGGCCCCAATGACCTGGCGGCGCTGTGCCTGATCGTGGGCGCGCCCGGCCGTGCGGACATGATCGCCGAAAAGTATCTGAAAAACGCGCAGCGCTTTTCGAACGACGCCCGCGGCCTGGTCTCGCACACCGGGAAATATCGCGACATCGATGTCTCGGTGACCACCTCCGGCATGGGAGGCCCTTCCATGGGCATCGTGCTCCCGGAAGCGGTCCAAAGCGGCGCACGAATCTTCATTCGCGTGGGATCGTGCGGCAGCCTGATCCCCGAATCCAAAGTCGGCGACGTCATCATTCCCACCGCAGCCATTCGCTTCGACCGGACCGCGGACGATTGGGCTCCGCCCGAATATCCCGCGGCCGCCGACTGGCGCGTGGTGAGCGCCTTACATCGTGCCGCGCAGGCGAAAGCTCCCGGCCGGTTCCACACCGGTGTCGAATGCACCACCAGCGATTTCTATACCGGCCAGGGCCGGCCGAATCTGTTCAGGAAAGTTCCCGAGCGCATGCAGGCCCGCCACCAGGAAGTCTTGCGTCTCGGCGCTGCGTGTTACTCCATGGAAGCAGCAGCGTTGTTTGTGTGGTGCGCGACCGAAGGCGGCGGCCTGCCCGCCGGCGCGATCAACGCGGTTTTCGCGAATCGCCACACCGACGAATGGGGCGTGGCCGGCGAGGAACTGGCGGCGGAGATCGCGCTCGATGCACTGCTGAGTCTGGCGCAGGACGCCGGTTTGGCGCCCTACCTCTCGCGCGAGCGGCCTGACTATGCCTGATGTTCTGCCCGAGCTTGATCTTCTGCCCGAGGCCAAGTCGTTGGCGCGTGCGGCTCGTGTCGAAGTTCTCCGTAGGCGCGGTGGTGCGAGGCACCTCTGGCGCGCTTTACTTGGGAGCCAATCTCGAATTCCCCGGCGCGAGCCTCGGCCAGACGGTCCACGCCGAGCAGGCCGCCGTGTCGAACGCGTTCATGCACGACGAGCCCGGCATCGAAGCGATCGCCGTGAGCGAACTCCCCTGCGGGCACTGCCGCCAGTTTTTGTACGAGTTCGCCGGGGGACGCGACATCGAGGTCCTTCTGCCGGGGAAGCCGGCCACCACCCTGAGCGCACTGCTGCCGCACGCGTTTGGCCCCGGGGACCTGAAGGCGGCCGGAGGTCCACTCACTCGAACCAAGATCGCGATCGAAAATGCCGAAAGTATGTCACAGGCCGCGCGCTACGCCGCCGCCAACGCCTACGCGCCCTATTCCAACTCACCCTCCGGAGTCGCGATCCGGTCGCGCCGCGGAAACGTCTATCGCGGATCGTACATCGAGAACGTGGCGTTCAATCCCAGCCTGCCGCCTCTGCAAGTCGCGCTGGTGGCGATGGCGATCGCGAAAGAGGATTTCAGCGAGATCGCGGAAGTTGTCCTGGCGGAGCCCGGCAACAATTCCATCAGCCAGCTGAGCGCCACCAAATCGCTGCTAGCGGCGATCGCGCCGCGGGCCGAGTTCCGCCTACTTCCACGCGCCAAGTAGCCGCCTGACGAGCACCAGTTCACCAAGGTGATACGCGTTGTGATCGGCGATCAGCAGCGCCTCGCGCAGGATTGTCTGCCCGTCGCCGTGCGGGATGGGAGCGTACAGATCGGTCGATTCGGCCGCCACCAGCTTGCGCATGGCCTCCAGATCGGCATGGAACGCGCGAATGCTCTTGGCCCAGGCTTTATCATTCGGCGGCGTCTTGGATTTCGGCCAATAGCCCGAGGGCCATGCGGGAGAAACATGCTTCGGGTCGCGGCTGAATTCCAGGATGTCCCACTGCGCGATGCGCATGTGCTCCAGAATTTCCCAGGGCGAATGCTCGGCGCCCTTGGGCCGCTTGCCGCGCAGCGCGGCCGGAAGACCCTTGACCGCGGTTTCGAGTGTCGCGTGCGCTTGTCCGCCTTCTAACAGCTTCACTACGTGCTCGCGCACGGGTTGGTCACTTGCCATACATCTCCTTTAGAAATTCCGCGGCCACTTCCGAGACCGGACGATGCTCGCCGTCCACCTCATAATTGAGTTGCTGCATGCTTTGGTTGGTGAACTTGCCGGATAGCTCCTCTAGCGCCTCGCGCATGCCCGGCGTTTCGCGCAGCCGCGCTTCGGAAGCGGCGATCGAGACCTGATACGGCGGAAACGCGTGCTTGTCGTCGGCCAGAACCTTCACGTCCATTTTTGAAAGGAGCCCGTCCGTGGCGTTGGCCGCGATCATGGTCACCTGGCCGCCTTCAAGCGCTTTGTACAACAGTCCCAGGTCCATGGTCTGAGGGCTGCCCGTCCAATGCAGATGATAGGTCCGATCCAGCGCGGACAAGCCGTCTGGACGCTGCTCGAACTCGTAGCCCACGCCCAGCTGCCAACCTTCCTGAACCATCGCCGCGTCCGACAAATTCTCCAGGTGTTTCGCGCGCGCAGCGGCCCCGCTCACCACCATCGCGAAACTATTGTCGATGCCCAAGGGATCCAGCCACGCCACGTGAAAGCGATCCGCATACTCGGATCGGACACGGGCCAGCACGCGAGCAGGATCGTTATCGGGAGGATCTTTCAAGATCGCAGTCAGCGCCGTTCCGGTGTACTCCGGATACAGATCGATTTCCCCGTTCAGCAAGGCTCCGTGCGCCAGCAGCGTGCCGCCCAGGTTCAGGCGCCGCTCTATTTTCTGGTGCAGCCGATGCTCCAGATGTTCCGCGATGATCTCGCCCAGCACCACCTGCTCGGTGAAGTTTTTCGATCCCACGCGGATGCTCGAACTCTTCGATGAGCACGCCGTGAGCGTGAGCAGAAGCGTCAGGCCGGCGATAATTTTCGTTCGACCCATCCCAATCCCCAGTCTGCCGCGAGTGCGATCAACGCCGCCGGCACGGCTCCCGCCAGAATCTGCACAGTGTCCAGCGATGCGACTCCTCGAAAGATGAAAACGCCCAGCCCGCCGCCTCCAATCAGCGCGGCAATCGTGGCCGTGCCGATGGTGGTGACCGTAGCGACGCGGATCCCGGCCATGATGGTCGGCGCGGCCAACGGGATCTGGACCTGGCGCAACAATTGCCCGTCGGTCATCCCCATCGCCACGGCGGAATCGCAGATCGCGGCTTCCACGCCCAGGATCCCGACCAGCGTGTTCCGCAGGATCGGCAGCAGCGCGTACAGCACCAGCGCGATGATCGCCGTCCTCTTGCCGATCCCGCCGATGAATGGAATCGGGATCAGGAAGCCGAACAGCGCCAGGCTGGGAATCGTCTGCATGACGTTCGTAAATCCCAGCAGCCAGGGGCGCGCACCCACGTGACGTGTCAGATAGATCCCCACAGGCACGCCGATCGCGATCGCCAGCGCCATGGCGTTCAGCACCAGCAGCAGGTGCTCCGCCGTCAGCCGGAGGATCTCGCTCCACAGGTCCGCGCGCATCCCTACTTTGTATCAGTTATCGAGACACGCATGGTCGAGACAGGCGAGAAACGCCCGCGCTTCTTCGCTCCGCGCCTGCCGGAATTCCTGCGGCGGAGCCACCGCGTCCAGGCGCCCTCCCGCCAGCAGGGCGATGTTGGTCCCCAGCAGTAGCGCCTCGCGCACGTCATGGGTCACGAAGATGGAAGTCTTCTGGAAGTCGCGCCGCAGGGCCAGAAACTGCTGCTGCAGTTCCAGCCGCACCACGGGATCCAGCGCGCCGAAAGGTTCATCGAACAGCAGCACGGGCGGATCGGCCGCCAGAGCCCGCGCGACTCCCACGCGTTGCCGCTGCCCGCCGGAGAGCTGCCGCGGATAGCGCGACCGGAACTCGTCGGGCGGCATCCCGACCTTGTCCAATAGCAAATTCACGCGGCTCTCGATGTCCGCGTCGCTCCAGCCTTCGAGTTTCGGAACCAATCCCACGTTGTCGCCGACCGTGAAGTGAGGAAACAGCCCGACTTCCTGGATCACGTAGCCGATTCTCCGCCGCAGCTGGATCGGATCCCACGCGGTGGTCGCACGGCCGTCGACCAGAACTTCGCCCCGGGTCGGGAACAGCATGCCGTTGATCATCTTGAGCGCGGTGGTTTTGCCCGAGCCGCTGCGGCCCAGAAGCACGAGCGTTTCGCCCGCCTCCACACTGAGGCTCACCTCCAGGAGGATAGGTTTCCCGGCGATCTCATAAGACACGCCGCGAAACTCGACCAGCGCCATTACTTCAGTTCACCACGAACAGGCTTTCCGCGAACGGCCATTCCTGGTCGATCCACTGCGCTTCGCATCGGAATCCGGCACTGTCGGCCAGGCTCGCGACCTCGTCGTGGGAATACTTGTGGCTGTTCTCGGTCCAAATCGTTTCGCCTTCGTTGAACTTGATCGGAAGGTCGGCGGCATGCACCGTGACCGTCTGCCTCCGCAGCGATTGCAGATGCATCTCGACACTGCCCGTATCGGAATTGAATCGCGCCAGGTGACGGAACTGATCCAGCTCGAAGTCCGCATCCAGTTCCCGGTTGATCCGCGCCAGAAGATTCAGATTGAACGCGGCCGTGACTCCCAGCGGATCGTCATACGCCTGGAGGAGCTGGGAAACCGGTTTTTCCAGATCCGTACCCAGCAGCATGGCGTCACCCGGTTTGAGAATCATCCGCACGTTGCGGAGAAAGTTGATGTCCGCCGGATGGCTGAAGTTCCCGATGGTGCTGCCGAGAAACAGCACCAGAATCCGCTGGCCGTCGCGCCTGCGGGCCGCCACTTCCAGAAGCCCGTCGAGGTATTCGCGTTCCAGGCCCACGATTCCCACCGAATCGATATCGGCCAGCTCGCGGCGGCACACGGCCAGAGCCGCGGAGGAAATCTCGATCGGGAAGTAATAGGTGTGACGGCGGCGGGAGAGCGCCTCCAGGATCCAGCGCGTCTTGGTCCCGCTACCGCTGCCCAGCTCGCACAGCACCACATCGCCTGCGATGCGCTCGACGATTTCCGTTGCGTGTCCCCGAATCAGGCGCTCGTCCGCGCGCGTCACGCCGTACTCGGGAAGCTCAGTGATCACTTCGAACAGTTTGGACCCGATAGTGTCATAGAGGTACTTGGACGGCAATTCCTTTTGTCCGGGTTTGGTGAGTCCGTTTCGGATATCGGTGGCAAATTCGCCTGCGGCCCTTTCGACGATCGCGCTTGTTCGCATAGACTGTCCTTACTTCGGCCCGCCTCCCGCGGCGCAGCGGAATCCCGCGTACACGTAAGGATAGTGGGGCTGGAACCAGTTTCGGAAGGAACGCCGCAGCATGCTGCGATCCGTTCGCGGCGAGCCTCCCTTCATCACATAATGTTTGCCGTCGAAGAAGTTGGCGGAATAGCCTTCGTAAAACGGAAATGCTTGGAAGCCTTCGAACGGACCGAACGGCGTTGCGGTCCACTCCCAACCGTTGGCCAGAAGACCGTCGAGACCGAATGCGCTTCGTCCGCGCGGGAAAGCATCGACCGGCGCGGGATCCCAGCGCGCGAAGTCGAAATAGCCGTGCTCCGCGTCGGGACTTTCATCGCCCCATGGGAAACGACTCTCGTTGGATCCGTATGCCGCGCGCTGCCACTCGGCCTCCGTCGGCAGTCGTTTTCCCGCCCAGCGGGCATAGGCAGCCGCCTCAGCCTGACTCACGTAGACCGGCCAGGAAAGCGGCAGCGGGATCTCGTCGAACATTGTTTGCAGACGTGTTTGAAGACGCCAATCGTCGCCCGCGTGTTTCCAAAACGCGGGATGCGAGACGCCCTGCGCCGATCTCCATTCCCAATCCGCCGCCGTCCACAGGCTTCGGTCCTGATATCCTCCGGCCCTTACGAACTCGAGATACTGGCCGTTGGTCACCTTGTACCGGTCGATCGAGAACCCGGGGACGCTCACTACGTGGGCTTCGTATTCGTTGTCCCAGCCGAATTCTCGATCGTCGCGAGAGAGTCCCAGCGTGACGCGCCCCTCCGGGATTTCGATCATCTCAGGCCGAGGCTCGCCGCGCTCGGCAACCCCAGCCTGCGGCTGCCGGATCTTTTTCTCCACGGGCAACTGATGCAGCATGTACGCCAGCGTCTCGGCGTGCATCAGCCGGTGTTCGATCGCCGTATTCAGCAATATTTCGGAAACAGGATCGTTCTCCAGCAACCTGCCGAGGATCTCGCGCACACGAGCCCCGTAGCGCCGCACTTGCGCCAGCGCGGGCCAGTCGGACGGCTGATCGGATGGCAGCCCGCCGTCCACCGGATCGATACCGAACGCGAACAGCCGGTCCAGATCCGCATCGAATGGCTGCAAATCGGATTGGGACCGCAGCAGGTTCCAATCGAAGGCTTCCAGATGTCCGATGTAGAAGACGATCCGATGCCGCTCCGCGATGGGACGGTCATACAGCGAGTCCGGCCTGACGATCGCAAATAGCTTGTCGGTTTGCTCCCGCGCTTGATCCAGGCGATCGAGCAGGGTCGCGTAGCTTCGTAGCTGGTCTGGTGCGGCAAACATATTCGATCAACTCAACGGCTGTAACTCTCCCAGCATCGTCGGAATCAACTCGGACACGGTCGGATGGATATGCACCGCCCGCTGGATCACCGTGTACGGCTGGTCGGCATACATCACATCCAGGATGCAGTGAATCGCCTCGTCCCCTCCCGTTCCGAGAATGCTCGCTCCCATGATTCGATGCGTGCCGGCGTCAATAAGAACCTTCATAAATCCGAATGTTTCGCCTTTTTCGACGGCGCGCCCGACTTTCGTCATGGGGCGCTTTCCTATCAATACCTTCCGACCGTTGGTTTTGGCCTGAATCCTGGCCTCGGTCTCGGTCATCCCCGCCCTCCCCAGCGGCGGATCGATGTACAACGCGTAGGTGGTGATGCGGTCGCTGACCTTGCGCGGGTCGTGATCCAGCAAATTGGCCGCGACAATCTCGAAATCGTTATAAGACGTGTGAGTAAACCCGCCCTTGCCGTTGCAATCCCCCATCGCCCAGATGCCGGGAACATTGGTGCGAAGCTGATCGTCGACCGGAATGTAGCCGCGGGCATCCACCGCGACCCCGGCCTTTTCGAGCCCCAGATCGTCGGTGTTGGGGCGCCGCCCGGTCGCGACCAGGACGTGCGAGCCGCGGATTTCAGCGCTTGTTCCGGCTGTGTCCACGCGGGCGATGATCTCGCCGCCCTGCCGCGCGAAGCTCTTCACTTGCGTGCCGAGGTGAACCTGAACACCCTCGCGCTCCAGAATGTCCAGAATCGCGGCGGACACGTCCTCATCCTCACGCGGGATGAGCCGCGGACCCATCTCGATAATCGTCACCTCGCTGCCAAAGCGCCGGAACATCTGTCCGAACTCCAGGCCGATGTAGCTGCCGCCCAGAATGATGAGATGCTTGGGGAGAAAATCCACCCGCATCATGGAGCTGTTGTTGAGATACGGAACCTGATCCAGTCCCGGGATGGACGGCGTCACCGCGCGGCCGCCCACGTTGATAAAGATCTTGCCGGCGGTCAGCCTCGTGTCGCCGACGCTGACTTCGTTCGGCGATTCGAACCGCGCATGGCCCTGGTACACCGTGCAGTGGGGCATGTTTCGCAGGCCATTTTCCACGCTGTGATTGGACTGCCCGGATATGACATCCTTCCGCGCCTTGACTTGCTTCATATCGACCGTCACGGGCGCGCCGGTCACGACGCCGTATTCCGCCCCGCGGCTGGCCAAGCGCGCCGCATACGCGCTCGCGACCATGGTTTTAGTCGGGATACACCCGGTATTGACGCAGGTCCCGCCAAAAAGCCCGCGCTCGACGATGGCGACCTTCATCCCCGCCGCGGTCAGGCGGCCGGCCAGGGGCGGGCCCGCTTGTCCCGTACCGATAACAATGGCATCGTAACGGACGCTCATGGGTTGATTCCCCGGACTTGGGGTAGGTTCACCTTATCACTTTGGCGGGCCGGTTGGCACGCGGGTTGCCTCGTGGAACTGCCTACGTTACGATGCATCGTAGGGGAATAGGTGCCGAAGATTCTTGGGATTGCCGCCGTTCTGCTGGGAACAGCCTGCCTGGCGCAGGACTCCCCCAAGCGCCCGCTCGTGGACCGGTACTGCGTCACCTGCCACAACCAGCGCCTGAAGACCGCGGGACTGATGCTGGACAAAGTGGAGCTGGCCAAGATCCCGGACAACGCCGAGACTTGGGAAAAAGTCATCGTGAAGCTCGAAACCGGCGCGATGCCGCCCGCCGGGATGCCCCGTCCGGATGCCGCGGCCAGGCAGAAGTTCGTTTCCTCCCTCGAGACGCGGATTGATAGCGCGGCGCAATCCCAGCCCTACGCCGGCCGTCCCCTGCTCCACCGCATGAATCGCGCCGAGTACGCCAACGCCGTTCGCGATTTGCTCGCCCTTGAAGTGGATCCGGCCGCCCTGCTGCCTCCCGACGATTCGGCTTATGGATTCGACAATATTTCCGACGTCCTCACGTTCTCTCCTTCGCTTCAGGAACGTTATCTCTCGGCCGCGGCGAGCATCAGCGCCCTGGCCGTCGGCGATCCCCACGTCAAGCCGGCCAGCTCCACCTTCCGGGTTCGCCAGGACCTTTCGCAGAACGAGCCCATCGAGGGGCTGCCGCTCGGAACCATCGGCGGGATCCTGGTCCATTTCAACTTTCCGCTGGATGGCGAGTACGAATTCCAGGCCAAGCTGTATCGCACCAACTTGAACATCATGCGCGGGCTGGAGTTCGCCCACCAGGTGGAATTCACGGTGGGGGACCGGCGGATTCATCTCGCCAGCATCGGCGGACCGGCCGATCTGGCCGCGCTGTTCGACAAGCCCACCGAAACCGGCGACGCCGTGGACGCCCGGCTGCGCGTGCGCGTGAAGGTCAAAGCCGGCCCCCACGATGTCACGGCCGCGTTCCTCGAAGGTCCCCAGGTCGAACGGCCCGACCGGCTGCAGCCCTTCGAGCGCAGCTCCACCGACAATTTCGACTGGAGCGGATGGCCGCACATCCAGACCCTGGCGATCACCGGTCCGTTCAATCGCCACCGGTCCGGGCGATACGCCCAGCCGGCGGCGAATCTTCACCTGCCATCCGGATGCGGCCGCCCGAGGAATTGCCCTGCGCGAAGAAGATCCTGTCCGCGCTCGCCCGCAAGGCCTACCGGCAGCCCGTGAGCGATGCCGATTTCGCGCGCATCCTGAGCTTCTACAAGTCCGGCCGCAAGAACGGCGGATTCGAGGCCGGGATCGAACTCGGGATCGAACGGATTCTCGCCAGCCCGAAGTTCGTTTTGCGCGTCGAGACCGCTCCCGCGAATGCGGTCCCCGGATCGGTCTATCGGGTCAGCGATCTGGAACTGGCTTCGCGCCTGTCCTTCTTTCTGTGGAGCAGCATTCCGGATGAGGAGCTCCTCAAGCTGGCCAGCGCCAATAAGCTGCACGATCCGGCGGTTCTACGGCAGCAAGCGCTGCGGATGTTGGCGGATCCCAAGGCGCGTGCGCTGGTATCGAACTTCGCCGGGCAGTGGCTGCACCTGCGGAACGTACGCAACATTTTGCCCAACTCGGACGACTTCCCGGATTTCGACGACAACCTCCGGCAGGGATTCCAGCACGAGACCGAGCTGTTCTTTGAGAGCGTCCTCAACGAAGACCGCAGCGCGCTCGACCTTCTGACGGCCGACTATACGTTCCTCAACGAGCGGCTGGCCCGGCATTACGGAATCACCGGCATCTACGGCAGCCAGTTCCGCCGCGTCACCCTCCAGGACGATTACCGCCGGGGATTGCTGGGCCAGGGCAGCATCCTGGCGACGACTTCGCACGCCGAGCGCACCTCGCCGGTGGTGCGCGGCAAGTGGATCCTGGAAAATATCCTGGGGATGCCGGTGCCGCCGCCTCCTCCCGATGTCCCGCCGCTTAAAGACAACAAGGATCGGGAGAAGCCTCTCACCATGCGCGAGCAGATGGTGGAGCATCGCGCCAACCCCGTGTGCGCAAGCTGTCATAAGATCATGGATCCGATCGGCCTGGCGCTCGAGAATTTCGACGCCGTGGGGGCGTGGCGGACGCGCGACGCCGGACAACCCATCGACGTCTCCGGGCAGTTGGCCGACGGAACCAAGGTCAATGGCGTGGTGGATCTGCGCAATGCCATCGTGAGCCGTCCCGAGATGTTCGCCGGCACGCTGACCCAGAAGCTCATGATCTATGCGCTGGGGCGGGGCCTCGATTATCGCGATTTGCCCGCGGTCCGCGAAATTGTCCGCGACGCGGGGAAAAACGACTATAGGATGTCTTCCATCATTCTGGGCGTCATCCGCAGCACGCCGTTCCAGATGCGGACGGCAGGGGAGAGGAACCCATGAAATCGATATCCCGGAGAACTGTCTTGAGGAGCACCGGCGCGGCCATCGCCTTGCCGTTCCTGGATGCCATGGTGCCGGCCTTCACTCCCCAGGCCAAGGCGGAGGCCATCCCGTCCATGCGCTTCGGCGTGGTCTACATTCCCAACGGCGCCATCATGCAGCAGTTTACTCCCAAAACCGTGGGCGCCGGGTTCGAGTTCACCCCCATTCTGAAGCCTCTGGAGCCCTTCAAGGACTCGCTGGTGGTGATCAATAACCTCACGCGCTCCCATCCGGGCAGCGTGATCGGCGATCATGCCGTCAGTTGCGCGGGATTCCTCACCGGCGTGTGGCCCAAGCGAACCGAAGCCGAGGATGTGCTGGCCAACACCACCATCGATCAGGTGGTCGCGAAGAAGATCGGCCAGGACACGCCTCTCCCGTCCCTGGAACTCGCCACGGAAGACTTCACCGGCTACGTGGGGGCTTGCTCGCCCGGCTTCAGCTGCACCTACATGAACACCATCTCGTGGAGGACGCCCACCACGCCTCTGCCGATGGAGACCAACCCGCGCACCGTGTTCGAACGCCTCTTCGGCGGCGCCGGCAGCCCGGCCGAGCGCCAGGCAAGACTCGCCACCGAACGCAGCATTCTGGATTCGATCACCGAAGACGCCAACGAACTCCAGCGCTCTCTGGGCGTGCGCGACCGCGCGCGCGTCAGCGACTACCTCGACAACCTTCGCGAGATCGAACGCCGGATCCAGCGGGCGGAAGCCCAGAAAGCAGTCTCGGAGACCGCGCTCGAAGCGCCTGTTGGAATTCCCGAGTCCTTCGAGGAGCACGTCGGCCTGATGTTCGATCTGATCGCCGCCGCTTACCGGGCCAACGTGACGCGGGTGTTCACGTTCATGCTTTCCCGCGAGTTGAGCCAGCGGACCTATCCTCAGGTGGGCGTCAACGAGCAGCATCACACCATCTCGCATCACCAGAACAAGCCCGACAAGATGGCGCAAGTGGTGAAGATCAACACCTACCACGCCGGGCTGTTCGCCAAGTTCCTGGAAACCCTGCGGAGCACCGAAGACGGCCCCGGATCGCTGCTCGACCAGTCGCTGATCCTCTACGGCGCGGGCATGGGCGATTCCAATCACCATGCGACCGACCCTCTTCCGGTGGTCGCCGTGAGCGGAAGCCTCAGAGGTCACCGCCACATCCAGCTCCCCGAGCGCACGCCCGTCGGGAATCTGTGGCGCACCGTGGCGGCGAAGTACGATACTCCCATCGAACACTACGGCGACAGCACGGGAACCGTCGATGATCTCTTCTAAGAAGTGGGGCAGGCTTGTAGCCTGCGCGGGGCTTTTAGCCCCGCTGCTCTTGGGTCAGGCCCAGGCCCCCAGCCTCGACGGCACCACCTCGCTCGATTGGGCGGTTCGCGCCAACGATTTGAAGACCGCGCAATCCCTGCTCCACTCGGGCGCCGACGCGAACGCCGCGAATCGGTACGGCGTCACGCCGCTATCGCTGGCCGCGACCAACGCCAGCGCGCCCATGGTGGACCTGCTGCTGAAAGCCGGCGCGCATTCCACGGATTCCATTCTCATGACCGCGGCGCGCACGGGGAACCCGGAAGTCGTGAAGATGCTCCTGGCGCACGGCGCACAGGCCACTGCCCGCGAAAGTTCCTTGGGCGAGACCGCGCTCATGTGGGCCGCCGCCGAGAATCATCCGGAGGCCGTCCGCGTGCTGATCGAGCATGGCGCGGATCCCAACGCGCGCTCCGACAAGCTGGCATGGGAGAAAGACAGCTTCGGCCTGGAGGGCGTCACCACCATCCTGCCCCGCGGGGACTGGACGGCGCTGATGTACGCGGCCCGGCAGGGCTCGCTCGAAGGCGCCCGCGCGCTGGCCGAAGCCGGAGCCGATCTGAATCTGACCGATCCCGACGGCACCACCGCGCTCGAGCTGGCTATCCTCAACGGGCACTATGACACGGCCGCGATGCTCACCGAGAAGGGCGCGGATCCCAACATCGCGGACGTAACCGGCATGGCGGCGCTGTACGCCGCCGCGGACATGAGTACGCTGGGCGAAATCTATGGCCGGCCGGGCCGCAAGTCCACCGATAAACTCAGCGCGGTGGATCTCATGCCGATTCTGCTGGCGCATGGAGCCGATCCGAACGCGACGCTCAAAACCCCCACGCTCACCCGCGCCCATACTCCCGGCGAGTTTAGCCTGGGAGAAGGGACCACGCCGCTCATGCGCGCCGCCAAGAATGGCGACGTCGCGGCGATGCGCGTGCTGATGGCTCACGGCGCGAATGCCGGACTGAGGCAGAAGAACGGGACTACGGCGCTGATGCTCGCCTCCGGCGTCGGCCGCGGCAACGGCGTGTTCGCCAAGGACTACGCGACGGAAGCACAATTGCTCGCAGCCGTGAAGTTCCTGGTGGAATTAGGCCCGGAAGCGGGAGTCGACGTGAATGCGGCCGACAATAGCGGTCAGACCGCGCTGCACATCGCCGCGCAGGCCTCCGACGGCATCGTGAAGTACCTGGCGGAACACGGCGCCAACCTCGATGCGAAGGACAAGCGCGGCCGCACGCCCCTCGATGTCGCCATGGGAGTCGGATTGCGGGCCCGTATCGGCGGGGAGCCCACCCGGCGCGATAGCACCGTGGCGCTGCTCAAAACCTTGATGCTGTCGGCAGCGCGCTAATCGCCCACGACGAGCTACGCGGCGCGCTACAATAGCCGGGGTTCCGTATGCTTGCAACCCCAAGAAGGTTGTTCCCCCTCATCCTCCTGGCGTCCGCGGCAAGCGCGCAGATCAAGATCGCGGTCAACGCCACCACCATCGAGTCGGCGCCGGTATTCATAGCCGAGCGGAGTCCCGGGGTGCAGATCGTTCCCGTCCCCAACGGACGAGCGGCCATGGTGCAGTTATTGAACGGCAGCGTCGACGCGGCCACGGGGTCGGAAACCCAGATGCTCCTCAATTCGATCGCCGAGCCGGGCATCCGCATCATCGTCACTCTGGCGGAAGCGCGCTATCGCATCATCGCCCGCCAGTCCGCCGGCATTCACCGCATCGAGGATCTGCGCGGCAAGAAAGTCGCCGCTACGGTCAAAACGTCGTCTCAATACTACTTGCGCGAGATGTTGCGGAAAGCGGGAATGCTCGAATCCGACGTTCGCTTCGTGAACCTGGAAGGTCCGGACATGCCCGCCGCGCTCAAACGAGGCGACGTCGACGCCGTAGCCATCTGGGAGCCGCACGCCCAGAACGCGCTGGAGGCGCTGGGGAGCGATGCCGTGGATCTTCAGAACGCCTCGGTTTACCGCGAGCGATTCAATCTGAATACGACCACCAAAGTTTTGCGCGATCCCGGCAAGCGCCGGGCCCTGGTGGAGTTCCTGCGCGCAGTGCTCCGCGCTTCCGATCTTGCCCGCCGCCAGCCCGTCCAGGCGCGGATGTTGCTGGCATTCTTCATCCATACGCCGGAAGCGACCATCGAGCACATCTGGAACCGCTACCGCTTCCCTGCGAATCTTCCCGGCGATCTTCCGGCGGTGCTCGGCAATGTCGAGAGTTTCGTGGCCGCGATCCAAAACCGCCCGCCCCGATCGAAATCCGCGCTAACCGTCTTGATCGACCCCAGTGTGCTGGCCGAAGCCCGACGCTAGCGGCCCGCGTCTTCGCAGATGTATTCGAACATCTCGCCGTTGGGGATCCACTTCGAGGCGGTTTTCTCGGTAATGGTCCAGTGGCCGGACCAGGGCTTGGTATACGCGCCCGGATCGTCCACCGTTACCTCATACGACAGCGTTTCCAGGTTCGGACGCGAGATGCGCTCCACCAGATGGAGCTGCGAGGTGTTCGGAAACGCGCCCACGGCCCACATCTTTTCGTTGAAGCCCACCGAATCGATCACCAGCGTGTCGCCTTCCCAGTGCCCGACGGAATGGCCCAGGAACGTCGGCCTGACATCCGGACCCTGAGGATGCGGACGGCCATCCATGTAGATCACGCGCCAGGAATGCGGCCCCGCGATGTTCAGGATGAAAATACTCTTGAGCTCGGGGACGTCCACGATCTCAAAACCGGGCGAGTTGAGGAACGACGGCCCGGGCGACGCCTTGCAATCCACCAGCGGGGAGTCGATGGAAAACGTCGCCGTCCGGTGTTCGTACACGGCCTTGGCCCACGGTTGAAACGGCACATCGCTCGCGCGAAAACCTCCCAGGCCGGGCCGGACTTCCCAATATCCCTTCGCGCCGGGCGCCGACCCCAGGTTCACGTGGCCGTCGGGCCAGCGCGGAGCAGGCTCGGGCGCCTGTTTGCCTTGGCCCCAGCACCCTGCCGCCAGCGCTACGAATGCAGCCGCGATTCTCACCGTGAATCTACCTTGTGACCAGCTTCTGCCCGCTATCCAGGACCAGCCGGGTCGTCTGCATCGCCCCGATCCAGGCGTTCTTGGGGTCCTTGGCCACCGCCGCGCCCTCGACGGTGATCTTGTCGCCGATCTTCACCGTGTCGCGCTTCCAGCCGCCACGCGTAAGCGCGTAGGGCGGTCCCAGCTCGAAACGCAGCTCCTTGGTCGCGCCGCTCTCGTCTTTGACGTTGAAGAAAATGTAGGCGTGCGGATTCACCCAGTCCACCTTGGTGACGTATCCGGTCACAGTCGTGGTCTTGTCGCCGTAATATTCCGCCTCGAACGAATGATGCGCCGCTGCCGGCTTCACCGCGGCGAGCATCAGGCCGAGCCCCATCAGCGAAACGATTGCGTTGCCTCTCATTTGTAATTCTCCCTGCCGGACGCGTTTATAGACAACGTGGATTCCACGTTTTCCTCACAAAAATATTCCTGAATCTCTTCGTTCGGGACCCACTGGATGTTCCAGCCGCCGGTCCACGGCCGGGTGTACGTCCGCGGATCATCCACCGTCACTTCGTATTTCAGCGTGCCTAGATCCGGCCTGGTGAAGCGTTCCGTCAGATGCAGCGCTTCGGTGTGCGGAAGCCCGCCGTTGGTGAACCAGAAATGCTCGTTGAAACCGATCACGTCAACTACCAGGGTATCCTTATTCTCCCAGTGGCCCACCGAGTTGCCGTAGTAACCGCGCACGACCTCATCCGGCTCGCCCTGCCGGCGGCCGTCCGTATAGATGATGCGCCAGTTGCGGTCACCGCCGCCTAAAAGCACCAGGATGCGGCCCAGATCGCGCTGTTCGATAAACTGAAACCCGTTCGGCATCTGGAACTGTCGCGGCCCGCCGGGCGGCAGACAACGCGTCAGAGGATCGTCCTTCAAGAGCGTGCGCTGGCGATACTCGTAGACGGCCTTGGCCCAGGGGAGAAACGGCGCCACGCGATCCGCATCCGCCAGGTTCTGCAGGAGCCCTTCGTCATTCATCGCGATCTTGCCGGCGGTATTGTCTACCAGTGCATGCGCGCTCGCGGCGCCCCAGTACCCCTTCTTCCCGGGAGCGGGACCCAAGCGAACCTGACCATCGGGCCAGCGCGGCGCCGGCTCAGGCGGCCTGGGCGCCGGCGGTCTTACCTTCAGCACAAATAGTTTCTTGCCGGTTTTTGCGAGCGTCACCGACTTGGCGAAGGCCTGTGTCGCGGAATTCCGGGCGGCGATGCCTTCCACGTGGACCGCGTCGCCGATGTGCAGGGAATTGCGCGTCCAGCCATCCTGCTCCAGCACGATCGGGTTGCCGAATTCGACGGCCCAGCGGGTATCCCGCGCATTCATAAAGAAGAACGCATGCGGATTCGCCCATTCGATCCTGGTGACCACGCCCGTCAGCTTCACCGGGCGCGAGCTGTCGTAAGTCGCCGAGCTCTGCGCGAACACCGGCGCGACCGCCAAAATCATCGCGATGGTTTTCATCATCAGTCCCTGGTGATCTTGAAATCGCCCTTTGCTGTTCCCTGCATCCATGTGCCCTTGATCGTCCGGTGATAGGATCCCAGATCGTCGAGCTTCCCCTCGGCCACGATGTGGTCTTTCCCGTTGGCCTCGATATGAACCGTCCACTTCGCGTAGTCCACAGTTACGCTCGATAGCGGGATGGAATCCGGGCCCGGATTGATCAGCCCGGTGACATTCTTGCCGTCCCAATTCATCACCAGCGTGATCTGGTGGCGCTCGGTGGAGGTTGGCCCCCAGTCGCCGGACCATGTTCCGGTCAGCGGATGGCCCTGCTGGGCGAACCCCGGCGCGATCATCACCAGGCACGCCGCGGCACAGGCCAGATACGCTCGTTTCATGAGTCCATGATATAGCGCTCCAGGAGTCTCGGGCGCAAGGGACGTGTAGTTACGGCTTGAGCGACGCCGCGTACGCCGCGATCGAGATCATATCGTCTTCAGTCAGCTTCTCGGCGACCTTCCTCATCTGCGCGCCCGCCGTGCTGGTGTTCGCGCCGATCTGGAAGTTGTACAGCTGCCGGACGATATAGATCGGATGAATCCCCGCAAGCCTCGGCACGTCGCCCAGCCCTTTGAGTCCCTCGCCGTGGCAGATTTCGCAGGCGATGGTCTTGCCGGAACCGCCGGTTTTCACCAGTGTCTCGCCCCTTTTGATGCTGCCCGGCGGAACATAGGCGATGAATCCCGAGTGCGGATCGCGGCGTTCCACTCTCGCCGGATCCTGCGGCAAGGTGATGATGCGATGGCCCAGCGGCTCGGTCCCTCCTCCCGGCAGCGGCAGGCGCATGCGCCCTCCGCTGACCCAGGTCTTCGGCACGGTCTGCGTTTCCTCGACTCTGTACCAGACTGCGGGAGTCAGTTTCGAGAAAAACTCCACCGCTTGCCGCATGTCTTCCTCCGGCAATCCCTTGGCGATCGCGTTCATCCGCGACGCACGCCCGGACGGCCCGTAGGCCATGGGATCTTTTCGGGCGCCGCTCTTGAAGTCCGCCATCTGCCGCATCAGGTACGCGACCGGCAGTCCCGCGAGCATGGCGGATTCCGGATGGCCGTGTCCCGACATCAGATGGCAGGCCCCGCAAGCCTGCACCTGGAACCCGTGCTGCACGATGTCCGGCAGCGCGGCATGCTCCTCGGGATACCAATCCGGTGGATTGAGCGCATCGTCGATCTGCGCCTGCGTGAAGGATTTCGTGCTCCCCGGGAGCCGCTTCAGCTCTTTCGCGTCGCCGGCCGGCGGAGGATTCTTGTCGGGCACCGGATAGGCCCACGTGAGATCCGACCCCGATTCCTGCGGCAGCGCCACCACAACGCAGAACGATAATGACGCGATGAGAATCAAAACTAAATGCTTCATGCCAGCCTCCTGACGATTCAAAACTATAACATTTACGAATCGCAGGAGGCCAACACGAAGCGTCGATCATCGGCCGGCAGCCGGTTTGCCGCAACCGCACTGGCAGTTCGTCTCCTGGCAGCGGCAAGCGTTTTTCCGGCAGCCGCAGGAGCAGCTTCCGCACTCACAGTTGGCCTTCTGGGCCGTCTTCGCAGCAGCATTCTTCACGTTGGACATGGTCTTTCTCCTTTTCTGTTGTAGCGCTCATGCGCTGTTCAAAGGGGCTGACGGACGTCCCTTCAAAACCTTACAGTCGGGCGTGCGTGCTAGCCTGAGCCTGGTGGCAACCACGCCGGAATCATCGACTTCCCTCACTCCCGAGGCGATCCAGCGCCTGGTGGATCATCACCGGCAGTTCCTGGCGTTCCTCCAGACGCGCGTTGAATCCCGGGCCGCTGCGGAAGATATTCTGCAATCGGCATTCGTGAAGGGCCTGGAGCGGGGCGCCGAAGTGCGCGATGAAGAAAGCGCTGTCGCGTGGTTTTACCGGGTGCTCCGCAACGCCGTGATTGATCACTACCGCCACCGCGCCTCGACGGAACGGGTGATGGAGAATTGGGGCAAGGAATTCGTCGTGCATGAGACGCCCGAAGCGGAGTTGAAGCACGAGATCTGCCAGTGCGTTTCCGGCTTGCTCGAGACGCTCAAGCCCGAATACCGGGACGCACTGCGAACCATCGATATCGACGAAGGCAGTCTGAACGACTTAGCGAAACAGGCGGGAATCACGTCGGGAAATGCCGCGGTTCGAGTGCATCGGGCGCGGGAAGCTCTGCGCAAGCAGGTTCGCATCGTCTGCGGGAGCTGCGCGGAGCACGGATGCCTGGACTGTCACTGCAAAGCCGACGGAACGAATTGCGAGCCGGGCAAATCTTAACGGACTCGCCCGGCCTCGTCACACTTCTAGTTCTTTCTCAGGACTGCGACGACTTGCTTCCGCAAACCTTACAGTGCCTACCTGCCCACCAGATGCTTCAGGTCGGCATTATTCTCCTGGCAGATATATTCGAGCGGTTCCAGGCCGGGGTGAAACAAGATGTTCCAGCTCGTCGACCACGGCTTGGAGTACGCCCCCGGATCGTCGATGGTTGCCTCGTAGTGCAGAATCAGCTCATTCACTCGCGTGAAGCGCTCGACCACGTGGAGCTGTTCGGTGTGCGGATGCCCCGCCGCATCCAGCCAGCTGCGGTCGTTCAACCCAGTCACGTCCACCACCAGTGTGTTTCCTTCCCAATGGCCGATCCCCTCGCCTAGGTAAGTCGGATTCAGCTTGTCCGGAGGCGTGTGCTTACGCCCATCCATATAGACCACTCGCCACATGTGCGCGCCGCCTTCGAACGCAAACAGGATACGATTGGGCGTCTGATAAATCTGAAACGGAAACGAGGTCGCGTACATGCGTGGGATCCCCGGCGGCAAACAGAACCCCTCCGGATCGTCTTTCGTGACGTTGGCGTTGCGCTGAGCGTAAACAGTCTTGGCCCACGGGAGAAAAGGGACGTCTATTTTCCTCTCCGGCTGGGCAGTTCCGGCGAAACCGCCTCCGTGGCCGGCCATGTCTCCCACGCCCGGAGGTTCCCAGGAACCATTCGCGTTCCCCAAGTCAGGATGCCCATCGGGTAGACGCGGAGCCGGGGGAATGTTTTTCAAAGCGAGCGCGGCAGCTACTTTCTTCCCGTCAAAATCCTGCGCCGCACCAGGAACATTCACCAACAGAATTGCGGCGAGCATCCCCGCGAAACCATGTTTCATGCCCACCTCCTCCTGAACATCATAGTTCCGCGTGCGCGGCCGCGACACGCCCCGCTATTGGCGCAGGACCGTGAAGCGGCTGATCGAATACCCCAGGGCGCCCCCCATGAAGACATCGGAGACGAAGTGCGCCGACAAGCTGACTCGCGAGAATCCGACCAGCGCGGCCCCGCCATAAGCCACCCAGGGAACCCAGCGATGTTGCGCTCCATACCGGCGGGCGATCACTGTGGCTACCGAGAACGCCGCGATGGTATGACCGGAGGGGAAACTCCCGCTCGAGCGCAGAATCCGCGTGTTGCTCTGGAACCAGGTATCGGAGAAATCTCCGTACGGCCCGATGGCGGACGGGCGCGAGCGCCGGTCGATATCCTTCATCACCGTCGTCAGGATCTCGGCGTTGGCCACCGCCTCGCCCGCCAGCAGCGCGGTAGACTGCATTTTCGAATCTTTCCGGATCAATCCCGCCGCGTAAAGCGTCATAGGAGCGACGATGATTCCAATCGATGTGGCCTTGCCCGAAAACACGCTGTTGAATCCGTCGAACGAAGAAGTGCGGCGGAAATGCGGGGCCGTCACGGGGTCCAGCGCCACCAGTCCCGCGGTCGCCCCGACGATGGCCGCCGCGGGGATCCAATGTTTCCCGTGCGCGAGCTTCACCGGAAAGGTCCACATCTGCTTCTCATCGCTGAGGATGTTGGGAACGATCTTGGTCCAGGAGACCGACCGGCCTGGCGCCGCCGGCGACTGCACGGGAGGCAAATCGGACGCCTGGCCCCACAGGCCCGATGAGGAAGCGAGCGCCAGCAATACGGCAAGTAACCTGGTAACCGCCATTCTTGAGACGCCTCTTCCCACTGTACCGCTGGTGAAATATTCCTGCCGGGGAGTAGACTAAGCATAGTGCGCCGCATATCGGCAATCCTGCTGCTGGCTCTCCTCAGCTTCTCGCTGATCAGTCCTGCCGTCTTCGCGGCGGATCCCGAATCGAGCCTGCCGGCCTGCTGCCGCCGTAACGGCAAACATCACTGCGCGATGATGGCCATCGAGGGCGCCTCGTCCTCCGGGCCTTCGGTGCAGGCCGCTCCCTGCGCGAGTTTCCCCGGCATCCGCGCCGTTCCAACCTCTGCGCCCACCGGACTGCTGAAGACGTCCGCGACGGTGTTCGCCTCTGTTTTCAGCCATCCGGTTGTTCGTCCTCAAACCGAGCAGCTCCTTCGCAACTCGTTTACCCTCTCCGGCCAGAAGCGCGGCCCCCCGCTTTCACACTCCTAGAGTCGCCTACCATCTTGAGTCTTTGTGTCCCTGGAAATGACCGGGGAAGGAGTGTTGAAAATGAAATTATTCGCTTTATTTACGGCGCTTGTGTTATTTCCGATGGCCACTTGGGCCGCTGTGGCCGGTTCGGTTCGCGGAACCGTGGAGGACCCGAGTCATCATCCCGTCCAGGGAGCCAAGGTCATTTTAAAGTCCAGCAGTTCAGAGTACTCGCAGACCATTTCCACCGATATCAAAGGAACCTTCGAAGCAACTTCGGTGCCCGTCGGCGCCTATCAGGTGACCATCCAACAGGACGGATTCGCGCCGTCGACCCAGCCGGTGGTGGTCTCGTCCGGCAGCGCTCCCGTGCTGAAATTCCAACTGGCGATTGGGACGGCCCAGCAGGAAGTCACCGTCGCGGCGGCGGCGCTGGTGGTGAATCCCGAACAAATGACGCCCACCACCATGGTCAGCCGCGAGGAAATTCAAATGACCCCGGGCGCCGATCTGAGCAACAGCCTGGCCGCCATCACCGACTACGTCCCCGGCGCCTGGGTCACGCACGATCAACTCCACGTGCGCGGAGGGCACCAGGTCACCTGGGCCATCGACGGTGTTCCGATCCCCAACACCAACATCGCCAGCAACGTGGGACCGCAGATCGATCCGAAAGACATCGACTACCTGGAAGCGCAGCGCGGCGGCTATTCCGCCCAATACGGCGACCGGACGTACGGAGTCTTCAACGTCGTCCCGCGGACAGGATTCGAACGCAGCAACGACAGGCGAGCTGGTTACGACCTTCGGCACATTTCACCAGACCAACGATCAGGTGAACTTCGGAAGTCACACCGACAAGTTCGCCTACTTCGGCAGCGTGAATGGGAACCGCAGCGACTATGGCCTGCAGACTCCCGGTCCCGATGTCCTGCACGATCGCGTGTGGGGTCTGGGGGGCATGGGCACGCTGATCTACAACCGGGATGCCAGCAATCAATTCCGGTTTGTGACCTCGTCGCGGCGTGACGATTACCAGATTCCGAACGATCCGGATGCCCAGGCGGCAGGCATCCGGGACCTGGAACGCGAGCGCGACACTCTGGCAACCTTCTCCTGGGTGCACACCTTCCGGCCCAGCCTGCTGCTCACCGTCTCGCCGTTTTATCACAACAACCGCGCCAACTACGATGGCGATCCCGCCAATCCTCTCAGCACCACCCAGCATCGTGGATCGCAGTATGGAGGAGCGCAGGTCGCCTTCTCGGCGGTCACGGCCCGGCACAATGCCAGCGCGGGAATCTACGCCTTCGGCCAGCATGACGACGAGTTTGTGAATATCATCGCCAACGATGGCTCCGGGCTGTCGGCCGCGCAACGCCAAATCGCCACCGGCCACCTGGAAGCGCTGTATTTTGAAGACCAGTACCGGGCCTCGTCATGGCTCACGCTGACCGCCGGCGTCCGGCTGACGCACTTCACCGGAGCGATCTCGGAGAACGCCGCCAGCCCGCGCCTGGGCGGAGCCTTCAGCATTCCGCACCTGCATTGGGTGCTGCGTGGATTCTGGGGACGCTACTATCAGGCTCCGCCGCTCTCCACCGTGACAGGCCCGTTGCTCAACTACGCCGTGTCGGAGGGGTTGGGCTTCATTCCCCTGCGCGGCGAACGGGACCAAGAGCACCAGTTCGGGATCACCATTCCGCTTCGCGGCTGGTCCTTTGACGTAAACAATTATCATCAGCGCGCCAGAAATTACTTCGATCACAACGCCATCGGGAACTCCAACGTATTCTTTCCGCTCACCATCGAGGGAGCGCGCCTCTACGGGTGGGAGGTGAGCGTTCGGTCGCCGCAACTGTTTCACCGCGGAGAAGTATATTTGAGCTATGCCAATGCCCGGGCAGAAGGATCGGGCGCGGTGAGCGGAGGGTTGACCGATTTCTCTCCGCCCGACAGCGGCTACTTCCTGCTGGATCACGATCAGCAGCATACCCTGCATGCCGGTTTTAATTTCAACCTGCCCCACCGCTTCGCCGCCGGCGGCAATGTCTACTATGGCTCCGGCTTCACCGATGGATCGAGCGACATCCCCGCACACCTGCCGGGCCACACCACCTTCGACCTCTCCGTCAGCAAATCGTTTTATGAGAACCTGACGGTATCGGTCACGGCATTGAATCTTCTGAATCGCCGATTCCTTCTCGATAACAGCGAGACCTTCGGCGGAACCCATTATGCCGATCCCCGCCAGATCTACGTTCAGCTAAGGTATCGATTTCATCTGTGAGAACTCTCATCCGCACGTTTCTGTTCTGCGCAACGGCCGCGTTTTCGGCCGCCCAGACGAATCCCGCCGGTTACCAGCCGATCACGGCAGGCGGCCGGGTTGAGTGGACGATCAAGAGTAGCGTTGGCCTGCCGGGCTTGGGAGGAGGCCTGATCTCTTCCGGATGGGGAACGGCTTTCAATCACCCGCGCGAGTATGGCCCGGGCTGGGAGGGTTTCGGAAAACGTTTCGGCATGCGGCTTACCGGCGTTTCCGTCAGCAACACGATGGAGTCCGGACTCGGCGCGCTATGGGGAGAAGATCCGCGCTATCACCGCGCGGCCGGTCAGCCCTTCCGCCAGCGCCTTGGCCACATCGTGAAGATGACCTTCGCGGCGCCCGATCGGGAAGGACGGGCCCGTCCGGCCTATGCGCGATATGCGGCCATCGGCGGCAGCAATTTCATCTCGAACGCTTGGCGTCCGGACAGCGAGGCAACCGCCGGTCACGCGGCCTTCCGCGTCGGACTCGGATTCCTCGGCCGCATGAGCTCCAACGCGTTCTACGAGTTCTGGCCGGACGTGAAGCATCGGTTGTTCAAGCACTAGCCTAACCGGCGCCGGATTTCGCGCACCGGCGCGGCCAGCCAGTCCCCCAGAAACCGCGCGCGCTTGGTGGGATTCAGCCGAAGCCCCGCGGGCAGACTGGTCAGGTAATTGTGCAGGGAATACTGCACCGGCTGAAAAAACTGATCCCGGCCGTCGTTGCGGAACGCGGTATAGCCGAACACCCACGAGAACGGAACATATCCATAATGGCGCTGCAGCAGGCCGATGGACGCCTGAAATACGATGTCGCGCTCGTTGAGGGTCTTCCCGCCGTGGTGCATCCGGGATCCGGCCAGGTACTCGGGAATCATCTGGAAGCGGATTCCCTGCTTGGCCATGCGAATCCACAGGTCGTAATCGAAGGACATGTTCACGTCCGGATCGAGCCCGCAGCGGCGGTAGGCCGATGCGCGAAAGAACGACGCCGGCTGGCAAATGAAGCAATCCCGCTCCAAAACCCTGGGATCGAACGGTAGCGTGGGATAGCGGCTGATCACCGCGCCGTGTTCGTCAATCCAATATCCCTCGCCGTAGATCACATCGATCTCCGGCCGGGCCAGCAGAGCTTCCACACCCGTGCGAACCGCGCCCGGAAGATAGATATCGTCGGCGCCCAGCCACGCGAAAATCTCGCCGTGGGCATGCTGGAATCCCTTGTGAACCGCATCAGAGGGGCCTTTGTCGGGCTCGCTGAAGTACTGCAGCCGCGCGCCATAGGACTGTAAAATTTCGTGCGTGCCGTCGGTCGACCCGCCGTCCATCACGATGTATTCGAGGTTGGGATAATCCTGCGACAGCACGCTCTCAATGGTTCGGGGGAGATATCGATCCATGTTGAAGGAGGGCGTTACGATCGTGACCAGCGGCGAACCGGAAGAACCCACAATAGTTCAGCGTGCCACGTTAACGAACGACCGCCGAGTGGGTCTGATTCTGGCTGCGTATGTATTGGTCGTGGATCCACGCGTAGGTCTTTTCCAGACCCTGCCGCAAGGGAATATCGGGTTCCCATCCCAGGTATTTCTTGATGAGCGTATTGTCGCTGTTCCGGCCCATCACGCCCTTGGGTGCTTCCAGATCGTAGATGCGCTTCAGTTTGACTTGGGCGATGTCCTCCACGATGTCCACCAACTGATTGATGGAGACCATTTCGGAGGATCCCAGATTGATGGGCTCCAGGATCGTGGAATCCAGGATCTTCTGCACGCCCTGGATACAGTCATCGATGTACATAAAGCTGCGGGTGCGCGTGCCGTCGCCCCAAATGACGATCTCGTTCTGGCCGCTGGCTTTGGCTTGAATCACCTTCCGGCAGATGGCGGCTGGCGCCTTTTCCCGTCCCCCATCCCAGGTCCCGTGGGGTCCGTAGACGTTGTGAAAGCGCGCGACCCGGATATACATCCCGTAGTCTTCACGGAAATGGCGGCACATGCGCTCGCTGAACAGTTTTTCCCAGCCGTATCCGTCTTCGGCCAGGGCCGGATACGCATCTTCCTCTTTCAAACCTGGATTATTGGGGTCCGTCTGCTTGTCGCCGTTATAGACGCACGCGGACGAGGAGTAGAAGAATCGCTCGACGCCGAACTTCTGGGCCGCCTGGAGCATGTGGGTGTTGATCAGCACCGACAGCATGCACAGGGCTTTATTGTTCTCAATAAATCCCATACCGCCCATATTCGCCGCGAAATTGTAGACTTCGCGCGCGCCTTTGGCGGCCTGCTCGCAGTTCTCTATCAGATTGAGATCGAGAACCAGGTTTTCGGCGTCGTCGAATACCTGATACCACTCGTCCAGCGGCTTGACATCCACGGCGCGAATTCGCTTGTACCCCTGCCGCCGCAATTCGTCCACCATGGCGCCGCCGATGAACCCGCCCGCCCCGGTCACAAGAATCAGATCGTTTCTCATGGTTAAGGCTCAATGTAGCATGGCCGAAGCCGGTTTCGTTCCGTTCACAGCCGGTCCGCTCATGTAGGCCCAACGGTTGCGATGGCAAACCCCGCCATGGCGTGATGCTTTTCACTCTCCTCGCCGAAGTTGCGCTGTTCCTCGAGCGATAGCCCGCAAGCCCTGACGAATTCCGCAATCCGGTCTCTGGATGGAGGCGTGTTGTCGATGCCAAACGTGAATGGTTCGCCGCTGGCGCTGACGCTTGCTCTCAAGGCGCGCATTTTTAGCGATCCTGATTCGATGACTTCCTTTGAAAAGTAATCGAACGCGACCGCGCTGCCCGGGGCGGTTGCGGCGATCTTGCGGAGAGTCTCTTCCACGGCTTCCCGGTTCAGATACATGGTGACGGCTTCCCAGAGGAACAGGGACGGCTTGCCGGGTTCGAAGCCCGCGGCCTGAATCTTCTCAAACCAATCCTCATGCAGGAAGTCGGCGGGCACGAATGTGACCCGCGAAGTATCCACGCCGGCGGCCTTCAGCGCCTCGACCTTCACCGCCTGGTTCCGCGGAAGGTCCACCTCGAAGCACCTCACCGTGGAGTCCGCCGGTAGCCGGTACGAGCGCGTGTCATACCCCGCGCCAAGAATCACGAGTTGGCTCACGCTGCCGATGTACTTGTCCACCGCTGCGTCGTAGAAAGTGGTCCGGGCAACCGATTGATGTCTCATGGGCGGCGCGCCCGGATAAGGAAAGCGGTAAAGCCTCGGCACATACCCGGTCACGGCCTGCGCCAAGAGCGTAGGCGCCAGGCCGAGAGAGAAGCCCGCGTATGAAACGTTCGGCAGCACTCTCATCAGCTGCGCGCAAGGTTCATCGATCCGTGTGCCGAGCCTGTGCTGTGTGAAGCGAGTGGTCATGGACGCCAGCACAGTGGACGACGTCTTCGCCTTGCGATGGACCACCGACATCTTGGCGATAATGAGCGCCGTGCCGGCCGCACTTATCGGGGAAAGGACGGTCTGGATGACGCGAAAGAGAAACGCTCTGAAGAAATTGCTCATTGACGCCGCCGGGGGCGCCGCCACGCGGTCACGCGTCCGGGGAACGGCGGGATTCCTTTTGGGCCGGCCTCCTGGTGACGGGAAGCTGGAAGAAAATCGCGATCAAGAAGAACAGCAGCGATGAACTGCGCACAGTCACTTGCACGGCTCGCTCACTCCAGCTCTAGATTGTACCCGATGGCCGCGGGAACGACAAAGGATTGGTGGACCTGGACGGGTTCGAACCGTCGACCTCTTCCATGCCATGGAAGCGCGCTCCCAACTGCGCCACAGGCCCACTACTTATGGAGTTTACCACGCCCGGCTTGACCGGATGGGATTTACAAAACGTGTTTTACAGAATATCGATGCCGGAGATTCGCAGCATCCAGACCACCAGCCACAGCGCAATCACGGCCACGACAACGTATCGGATCCACTGACCGACGGTCTTTGGCTCGGTCCGATTTTCCAAAACGCTAGTCTTTCAGCTCCGCCATGATCTGATCCAGCTTGTTCACGACACTCGGGTTGACCCACAGGCCGCCGTTGGCCATGAACGCCTTGGTGATATCGTCCTTGCCCTTGCCCTCGCGCATCATCGAAATGACCGTCGCCGGCAGCTTCTTGGCGACATCCCGGTAATCGATCAGGTACTGGCGCTTGGAAACCGGCCCGTGCCCCGGAATCACCGTGTCGAAATCCAGGGTGAGGACTCCGTCGAGAGTGGCGCCCCATTCCTTCATGCTTCCGCCGTTGTTGTAGTCCACATTGGGACCATTGTTGGCGCCGATATCGCCGCTCGCCAGGACGCGCAGCGCCGGGAAGTAGACCACCGCGTCGCCGTTGGTGTGGCCGCGGCCGAACCACTTCATGCGGACTTCCTTGCCGCCCAGAAAGATGTCGGTTTCGTCGGTGAACACCACGCGCATCAGGCCCGGAGCGTTGTTCTTCACCATGTTGTCGCGGGCATTTTTCTGCGCGATGATCTCGGCCGTCGGCAGGAACCGCACGTTGCTGCCGGTGTGGTCGCCGTGCAGGTGCGTGTTGAGCACGTACTTGATCGGCTGATTCGTCACGCTCCGGACCTTGTCCACGATGTCCTGGAAATCGTACTCGAACTTATCGTCTACCAGGATCACGCCCTCGTTGGTGACGTAGACCGTGGAATTGCCGCCGTCCCCGATGATCGCGTACAGATCGTCGGCGACCTTGGTGAGGGTGTTATTGGGTTGCTTGGCCTGCTTGCCCTTCTGCTGGGGAGCCTGCGTATATGCGATCCACGCGCAGCCCAGCGCGAGGGCTCCCGCGGAAAGGCGTACCAGTAAGGCTTTGCTCATCGGAACTCCCTCATGATGCCGTCGATGCCGCCCATCTGGAAGTTCATGTTGGCCCAGCCGAACTCCGACGCCATGATCTTGGTGAGATCGTCCTTGGACGTTCCCCCGCGCACCAGGCCGGCGATGCGGGCCTGCATCTTGGCGATGTTGTCGCGATACCGCTGCAAGTCGGCTTTCTTTTGGACCGGCCCGTGCCCCGGAATCACGGTATCGAAATCGAGTTTCAGCACGCCGTCCAGCGTACTGGTCCACTCCTTGAGGCTGCCGCCGTTGCTGAAGTCGACCAGGGGGCTGGTGCCCGCCATCAGATCGCCGGTGTGAATGGTCCGCAGCGCCGGGAAGAAGATCACCGCGTCGCCATTGGTGTGGCCGCGGCCGAAATACTTCGCCCGCACTTCCTTGCCGCCCAGGAACACGTCCGATTCGTCCGTGAACACCACGCGCGGCGCGCCCGCCTGCTTGCCCTTGACCATATTGATGCGGTTGTTGACTTGCGCGATGATCTCGGCCGTGGGCAGCCATTTGGCGTTGCTGCCGGTGTGGTCGCCGTGGTGATGCGTGCTCATCACGTACTTCACCGGCTGGTTGGTGACGCTCTTGACCTTCGACATGATGTCGTCGAAGTCGTAGTCGAACTTGTCGTCCACCAGGATCGCGCCTTCGTTGGTGATGTACACGGCCACGTTGCCGCCATCGCCCTCGATTTCGTACAGATCGTCAGTGATCTTGTTGAGCTTGGTGTTCGCCTGCTTGGCCTGCGGCGCCTGGGTATACGCCAGCCATGCGCATCCCAGGGCGATCAGCGCCGCGGAAGCGCGCACCACCAGTGTCCGGGTCATGGGGGACACTATATCAAATTGCGATGCCGCGATAGGTTTGACACAACCGCCTCACGTCCCGGAGAATAGAGTTGCCTACCTACACGTGCGGATATGGCGGAATTGGCAGACGCGCATGGTTCAGGTCCATGTTCTCGCAAGGGAGTGGAGGTTCAAGTCCTCTTATCCGCACCAAAGCTCAGGGGAGAGCTATACGAACGGGAAAAGTGCTACACCCGCGCACGTGGGCGAACCCTGCGCGTTGTGCGTTGAGGATGGCGTGCATCCGCTCTAACGTTTTGAAGCGGCGGGCTCAACTTCCGGCTGGGTGTTCCGGGGGAAGAAGTCCGGCATGAATCTCACAAAGCTGAACAACGCTCACGACGACGTGGTGGTAAAGATCCCCTCGGAGTTAGCGCTGCACGACTTCCGGCACACCTTCGCCACTTGGTTCGGGTAAGCGGTCACCTGCCCTGTCCAAGCTCGGCTCGGCGCTGGCACAACTCCGATAGGGTATTGTTGAACAATGAAAAATCTCGATTGGAACAAGATCCCCAGCTTTGATCAATTACCAATCAAAAAGGGGGCCCCGCCGGAATCTTCTTGGGGTGTGTTTGGCGATGATGATCAGTTCGGTTGCCTGAACTTCCTGACTCCGCAAGGCGTAGTTGAGGCTGCACGCCTGGTGCAGGCCGGAACGGTCTTCCGGTTGGACGCCAAAGTCGGTTTCGCCAAGCCGCCGCTATTCGGTCGGGCAGCCGTCAGCCACCAGGTGGTTCCGCTGGCCCCGTTCGCCAACGACGATCTGGTAAATAACTTCAACACGCAGGAAGGGAGCCAGTGGGATGGATTGGCTCACGTGGGCCTCCCCAGCCAGAAAAGTTACTACAACGGCGTCCAATCCAGCGAAATCGGTCCGGGTGGGAAACTGAGCATCCATCGATGGGCAGCGCGATTCGTGGGCCGAGGCGTTTTGATCGACGCCTTCGGGTTCCGGAAGGCCAAGGGCCGCGACGTTCGTCCCCTGGAGCGGGACGTCTTCACGCTCGCCGAGCTGAAAGACGCGCTAGATTATCAACGCACGACACTCACACCTGGCACAATTCTACTGGTCCGCACGGGCTGGATGGAGAGCTATGAACAGTGTACGCCGGAACAGAAACGTCATCTGTCGTCGTTTGAAAACATAAAATCCATTGGGATTGAGGCCGCGCAGGAAATGGTCGCGTGGCTGTGGGACCAGCGCGTCGCCGCGATTGGAACCGATTGCCCGGCCGTGGAGCCGCTGCCCTCCGATTTCGCCGATGAGGGGATTCTGCATTACCGGGCTTTACCGTTGTTGGGGCTGCCCTTGGGCGAATTGTTTGTTCTGGCACCCCTGGCCGAAGATTGCGCGCAGGACCGGCGTTACGAATTCATGGTGGTGTCGGCACCGATGGTTTTGGAAGGCGGAATAGCCACGCCACCAAACGCGCTCGCCATCAAATAGCAAAATACGCCTGCCTTATGAGGGACCCGTCTATTTAAGACACGCTCAACGATTACTTCTCCATTGCGCGGTTGTGTCCGGTTACGCCGTCATCAACTTGGTGCACCTGAGGGCTACACTTCGTTAGAGGAGCGCTCTGAGAGACATTTCGATCTCGCAGGTGAACACATGAGCGGAGATCCAAATGACGAGAAATCACGCATAGCCAGACGGCAGGCTCTGGTTAGCATTAGCGGCGCCGGGCTCGTGCCTTACACTCGAACTACATGCTTAACCGGGGCTATGCCTACACCACAATCATCAGCAGCAAGTACCATGGACAAACCCTGCTCTCCCACTTGGCAAGCCTTTACCCCCACTCAACTCCACAAGCCTGGCAACAAAAACTGAACAACGGCGAAGTCACCCTCAATGGCGTCACCGCCACGGGAAGGGAATCGGTCACTTCAGGCCAAACCCTTGTCTGGAACCGCCCACCCTGGATCGAACCAGACTCCCCTCGACATTTTGAAATATTGTTCGAAGACTCTCATCTGTTGGCCGTCAACAAACCCAGCGGGCTTCCCACCCTCCCCGGCGGCGGCTTCATGGAAAACACCCTCCTGCGCTTGGTGCAAAAGCAAACCCCCAACGCAAACCCTGTCCACCGGCTGGGCCGAGCCACCACCGGCATCGTCCTCTTCGCCAAAACACCGCAGGCGGCCTCTCATCTATTCGCAAACTGGAACACACCCAAGATTCAAAAAATTTACCGGGCGCTGGCTCAAAACATTGCACAGCACGACGCCTACGAAATTCTCACACCCATCGGCCTCGTGCCGCACCCGCTCATCGGTTCCGTGTGGGCCGCCAACCCCACTGGCAAACCGTCAAAGTCATTGGCAAAGGTGATCTCACGCGACATTGGCACGACTGACACCCTCAGCACCACAACATTTGAGGTAAGCCTGAATTCGGGCCGCCCTCATCAAATCAGAATCCATCTGGCATCCATCGGCCATCCCCTGGTAGGCGATCCTCTATACGGCTTATCCGGCCAGCCTCTTGAAAATCTCCCCGGCGGCGCTACCTGCTTTCTGATCGGCTAAACTTAGCTCTGACACACAGATGCCGCTCTCTGCTGGCGACAAACTCGGCCCTTATGAAATTGTGGCGCCCATCGGTAAAGGTGGGATGGGCGAAGTGTGGAAGGCCCGCGATACCCGCCTCGATCGCGTTGTCGCAATCAAAGTTTCGCAAGAGCATTTCAGTGAACGATTCGAGCGGGAAGCCAAAGCGATCGCCGCGCTGAATCATCCCAACATTTGCACGCTGCACGATGTCGGGCCGAATTACCTGGTAATGGAGTACATCGAAGGGACTCCGCTGAAGGGGCCGCTGCCACTCGATCAAGCGCTGAAGTACGCCGTGCAGATCTGCGATGCGCTCGATGCCGCGCACAAGAAAGGCATCACGCATCGCGATCTGAAACCCGCGAATATCCTGGTCACCAAAGCCGGCATCAAGCTGCTGGATTTCGGACTGGCGAAATTGAGTTCCGCAGCGCAACCGGCCAAATTGCCCGATGACGCCACGCTCACCATGGCGCTCACGGGCAAGAACGAAATCGTGGGCACGCTGTACTACATGTCGCCCGAGCAGTTGCAGGCGCAAGCCAACGGCCAGGAAATCGACGGCCGCAGTGACATCTTCTCGTTCGGCTTGGTGTTGTACGAGATGCTCACCGGCAAGCGAGCCTTCGAGGGCGCGTCTCCGGCTAGTGTGATTGCGGCGATTATGGAACGCCCGGCGCCATCGATCGCGAACGTCGCGCCTCCGGCACTGGATCGGGTACTCCAGCGCTGCCTCGCAAAAGATCCCGACGACCGCTGGCAGACAGCACGCGATTTGAGAGCCGAGCTGGAGTGGATCGTCCATGCTCCCGAGGGCGCTCCCGAATCCGGAAGCGCGATTCCGGCTGCACCGACGAAGAAGTCGCTGCTGGGTTGGATGGCGTGGACTGCGGCCGGAGTGTTGGGCGTGGCTGCGGTGATGGCTGGCTTTGGTTGGTGGCGCGCCACCCAGCCGGTGGACCGGCCGCTGATTCGCCTCAACGTCGACCTGGGCAAAGACGCCGAGCGGGCTTTGCGCATATCGGCGATCCTCTCTCCCGACGGCACGCGCATCGTCTATACATCCAAGGCTCCGGGCGGGTTGCTGCAGTTGTACACCCGGCGGCTGGATCAACTCACCACAACGCTGCTGTGGTCGGAGATGGGCCTGGATCTCGATCCCTTCTTTTCGCCCAACGGAGAATGGATCGCCTTCTGGAATTTCGAGAACAAGATCGTCAAGGTGCCGGCTCAGGGTGGCGAGCCCATCCCTCTAGGCTCAGTCCCCCCGAACTTCCAGGGTGCAAGCTGGGGCGACGACGACAATATTATTTTGGGTAGCGCGAACGGACTGTGGCGCATGCCCGCCCGTGGTGGTGCTGCCGAGCTTGTCAAAGGGACTGCTGGAACAATGGAGTTTCCCCAGGTTTTGCCGGGATCCCAAACCGTTCTGGTCGTGAGCGTCACGAACAGTGGTACTACTTTCGACGCCGCGGACATCGACGTGGTGCAACTGGCCACCGGGGAAAAGAAGAATCTGGTGCACGGTGGTTACTGGCCGCGCTACCTGCCCACATCCGGCCAGACCGGACATTTGGTCTACGTGCGTGCGGGCGCGCTGTATGGAGTCGGCTTCGATCCACGCAGCTTAACGTTACTGGGCAAGCCCACGCCGTTACTGAACGATGTCGCCGCCAGTGCCTCGTTGACAAACGGCGGTGGACAGTTTACTTTCTCGAACAACGGAACTTTCGTGTACCTGAGTGGCAGCAATGCCCAGGACACCACGTACCCGATTTCCTGGCTGGACGCCTCCGGCAAGGTCACAACCGTGGTGGCGCAACCTGGCGCCTATGGCTCTCCGCGGGTTTCCCCCGATGGCAAGCTGCTGGCGTACATCGCGGCCAGCGATAGCGGCGCCGGGAACAACCGGCATGATCTGTGGGTCTACGATCTGGCTCGCGGCACGCCCACGCAGTTGACTTTCGCGGGGGAGGTGCAGGATGAAGTGGCCTGGGCGCCGGATTCGAAACATCTCACCTATCAAGACGGGACCTCCATGTGGTGGATTCGTTCCGACGGCGCCGGGCAGAAACAATTGCTGTTGGATGGGAAAATATTAGGCGCCACGCCGTTGAGTCCCCGGCCGTTCTCGTTCGCGCCAGTCCAGGGAAAAGACGCGCGACTGGCGTTCGCTCCGGCCCCGGGAGGTGTTCCCGACGTGTGGACACTCCCCATCGACCTGACGGACCCCGAGCACCCCAAGCCAGGGAAACCGGAGCCGTTTCTAGCGGACCCGGCCTTCGTCGAAGTGGACCCGTCGTTTTCACCCGACGGTAAGTTCCTGGCATATACCTCCAACGAATCCGGTACGGAGCAAGTTTTCGTCCGCTCGTTCCCTGGTCCCGGTGGGAGGTGGAAAGTGTCGGCCAATGGGGGTAAATTCCCGGCATGGTCCGCGGCGACACATGAACTCTTCTTCCTCGGCGGCGACGACCACATCATGGCAGCCAGTTACACCATCCAAGGGGATTCGTTCAGCGCCGGCGGGCCGCGCGTCTGGTCGCCCACGCCGGTGCGCCGCAACAGCGTGCAGTTGAACTTCGATATTTCGCCTGATGGCAAGCGCGTCATCATGTTCCCGCAGCCCGTCGCCGAGACGTCCACCGGCAACCTGCACGCGACGTTCCTGCTGAACTTCTTCGACGAGGTGCGCCGGAAGGTGCCCGCGGGCAAGTAACTGAAATCGATTCGGCGGCGGACCATACAGGGAAGGACAGCCGACAATCCGTCCACTATCGTTCCTTCTTCCGCGCTCAAGTTCCCATAACGCCGTTTATCGTTCCTAATCCTGTTCTGGGCGCTCAGCCTTGGCTTTCTCCGAGTGGCGCGTGACTCGCTCCGAACTGCGGCGACGCCGTCGTGCCAGATGTACGATAAGATGACAACCCGTCAAGCTGGATGCGTCAGCAACTTCTCTACCGAGATTCTCGTGGCGCAACATGAGCAGGGAATCCTCCAAGTGTCCGCATACATCCGCGCGGTGCTCCCGGAACGGTCCCGGAGATGCGACTCGATTTGTTGGGCATCAGAAATTTTCTATTTGCGGGTACGCATTACGATCAGAGAGAGACCGTCCATAGCTGACGTGCCATTTTCGGACACCTCCGCCCGAAATCGATAACTGGTTGACCGCTCCGTTGAATGGAATCAAGCATCTACAGTCGGAAGCCAAATTGCACTTAAAGACAGGAACCCCATGCGAAGCGTCCTTGAAGACCTCCGTTACGCGGCGGCTGTCCTCCGCCGGACCCCGTCCCTGACTGCGGTCGCAGTGCTTACTTTGGCGCTCGGTATTGCCGCCACCACGACAGTGTTTGGCTGGATCGACGGGATGGTCCTGCACCCCTTCCGCGGCGCCACGGATGACGGACAACTCGCCGTCCTCGAAGCCGTCCGTGCCGGCGGCATCGAGGCTCCTAGTGTTTCTTATGCCGACAGCCGGGATTTCGAGGACAACCTCCGAAGCATCTCTGGATTGGAGCTCAACCAAAAGGCTCCCGCCTCCATCGGCGACGGAGAGAACGCGTATTCCGCGTGGATCGAACCCGTCTCCGGAAACTACTTCGACGTACTGGGCGTAAAGCCAATCCTCGGCCGCACGTTTGCGCGCGAGGAAAACGGTGAACGGGCCAAAGCGTTCACGGCGGTCATCAGCTACCGGCTGTGGCAGAACTACTTCCATAGCGACCGGTCCATTCTCGGCCGCATCGTACACATAAACCGGTACCCAGTCACCATTGTGGGCGTGGCGCCTGCGGAATTTCAGGGCGATTTTCCGGGAGTCGCGCTGGATGCCTGGGTTCCGGCGCCACTCGCCGGCGAACGCGACCGCAATGCGCGGCAATTCAGGGCCATCGTCAGGCTTAAACCGGGCGTCAGCATCTCCCAGGCAAGCGCCGAAGCGGCGACGGTTGCCGCGCGCCTTGCGGCTGCCTTTCCGAAGACCAACGAGGGCGTCGGCGCCCGGATCGTACCGATCTGGAAGGCACAGGAGGGGGCCTCAAGGATTTTGGCATCGCCGATGGCCATCCTCGGTGCAGCCTGCGGACTCGTGCTCCTGATTGCATGCGCGAATGTCGCCAATCTTCTGCTGGCTCGTTCCGCATCCCGGCAGAGGGAGTTCGGCATCCGCCTCGCCCTGGGCGCGGGTCCGGGCCGCTTGCGGCGGCAGTTATTTTCCGAAAGCCTGCTTCTGGCGACTCTGGCGACGCTTGCGGGGTTGCCTCTCGCTGTGTGGTTTCAGAACCTCCCCGCGTATCTCGCGCCGCCCACGGGAATACCGGTGTACATCAACGTCTACCCGAGCGCGCGGGTGTTCCTTTTTGCCGCCCTGGCCTGCCTGGTTTCCGCTCAGATTTCCGGTCTTCCGCCCGCGTTTCAGTCGCTGCGGCGCAGCATCGTGGATGCACTGAAACAAGGAGGAAGAAGCGATACCCAGAGTGGGCACTCGCGGCGAATCTCCGGCTTGCTGGTGATCGCCGAGGTGGGCTTGGCGCTCGCCGCTCTTGTGACGATGGGATTGTTTCTCCGGAGCCTTTACGGATTGCAGAACACGCCGGCCGGCTTCGATTACCGTAACGTGACCGTGAGCCGTCTTTTTCTGGCGACGAACAACTACACTCCCAGCGAGGAGCAGCAGTTCTCGCGGCGACTGCGCGAGCGTCTGCTCGAATCGCCGGGAGTGACGGGCGCCGCTTATTCCGACTCGATTCCGCTCGGGTTCGGGCTAGGGAAATGGAACGACATTACGGTAGAAGGGTATGCGGCAAGGCGCGGCGAGAACCTGGGCGTGCATCACGCCTCGGTGTCGCCCGGCTACTTCGATGTGCTGAGGATGCCGCTTCTGGCCGGGCGCGATTTCAAAGCTGAGGACAACCCGAACGCGCCCCGCGTCATGATCGTCAACGAATCCTTCGCGCGACGCTTTTTCGACGGACGCGACCCGGTGGGGCACCGGGTGCAGATTAGCGGCGGCAACCCGCTCACGATCGTGGGAATGGTGAAGGACAGCAAGTATCAAAGCCTGTCTGAAGCGCCGCAACCATACTTCTATACGTCCTTCGATCAGGTGCACTTCGGCAGTGGCGAAAACGGCGTGGCCTTCTATGCGCGCACCGATCGCGATGCAAGCGGTTTCCTCCCGGTACTCCGCCGCGAGATGTCGGCCATCGATCCGAACTCGGCCGGCCTGACGACCATGGCCCTTTCGGACTACATCTCGGCTGCCTGGTTCGGGCCGCGGCTCGCCTCCTTGTTCCTCGGAGTGCTGGGCCTCATTGCCATGCTGCTCGCCGGAGTGGGTCTATACGGAGTCATGGCTTACTCGGTCAGCCAGCGGACCCGGGAAATCGGTATCCGCATGGCGCTGGGCGCCGACCCTAAAGGCGTGCTCCGGATGGTCATGAGACGAGGCTTGTTGCTGGCAATATCGGGGATCGCCGTCGGCATCGCCATCGCCCTTGCGGCGGCCCCGCTGATCGCGCCTCTGCTATACCATGTCCGGCCCGCGGACCCCGTAAGCATAGTGGGAGCGGCGTTATTCCTCATTGTGGTTGCAGTACTCGCGAGCCTGATCCCAGCGCTGCGAGCCACCAGGGTTGACCCGATTCTCGCCCTCCACGAGGAGTGACTTGCCGAGCGGCTGCGCCAGCGTCTGATCAAGCGGCGTTGGCGGGTTCGATGAGACAGAGCGCTTGGTGCGCGCTCTTGTGTGTGGCCTATCGTGCGAAGTGCCCGCACCAAGCTTCGAGTGGATCGTCCGCGACTCGTACAAAAGGGGTGAGCAGGTGGGCTAGATAGGTCCCCGCAAGTCGGCTTGTAGGATGTTGACGTTTCGAGCCCGCGTTTACACTCCATTTCCACTCCAATAAAGAGGCTGTGAGGAAAGAGAGCGTTAGAAGTCGCTAACTTCTATAGATCCAGTTCATCGCCATAGACGCCTTAGTCCTTTATTTGCAATCTACTTTGATTTTCTTTCCTGACAATCCGCGGGTGTACTCGGTAGTGTCCGCCCTAAGCTGTGATCGCGCGTGTCTGAAGTCAATGCTCGACCAGTATTTGAATGCGGTGATCAAACACGATCCCGCTGCGGCTGCGGTTTTTAGCCGTCCGGCAGACGGAGAACGCGATCATGGTCAAACCTGGCACGGGGACCTGGAAGTCGGTGACCGGCCTGGCCAAGTTGCAGCGGCGCTATCTGGATGGGTCAGAGGCCAAGCGGCGTACTTCGGGCAACTTCTTTGAGGCGGACACGCTGGCCGCGAATCCTCCGCCGGATCGGTTGGTGCCGGTGAAGAGGAGGCGCTGCGGCGCATCAAGGCACTCTCGGTGAAGTAGGCAAAATAGTTAAACAAGACACCTAGCGCTCAGAACGCGAACTACGGCAGAATATAGGGCGGAGAATCCCCATGCACTCTGCCGGTTTCCTTTTGGCGGCCACCCTTTCGATCGGCTTCGTTTCCGCGCAAACCTGTGACCGAGCCTGCCTCAAGACCACTCTCGACCAGTACCTGAACGCCGTCGTCAAACACGATCCGAAAGCGGCGCCCCTATTTGCCGGATTCCGCCAGACGGACAACGGCGTGGTTGTCCGCCCAGGAACCGGCACCTGGCAATCGATCACTTCACTCGGCGAGGTGCAGCGCTCTTACTTCGATCCCGTTAGCGGCCAAGCTGCCTACCTCGGATTGATCGAAGAAGGCCCAGCGACCGACATCGCAACACTGCGGCTCAAGGTCGAAGACAAGAAGATCACCGAAGCCGAGTGGGTGATCGCCCGCGAAGGCGCCATCGGACCCGGCGGCAGGAACGGCAGCAATCTCTATAACCTCGCCGGCTTCCTCGCCGAACCGCCTTTAACTCGCACCGTTCCCGCCAATCAACGCGCGTCTCGCGAATTACTGATCGCCATCGCCAACAGTTACTTCGACGGGTTGACGACGCACGACGGTTCGATCATCATGGCCCACCCGGGTTGTACCCGCAACGAGAACGGGACGCACACCGCCGGTCCGAACCCCAATCCGAACGCTGCCAAGGGAAAAGCCAAGGGCGGCGGCGGTGACTGCACATCAAACCTCACCAATTTCAGCGTCGCTCTAATTTCCGCGCGCCGCTATCCGATCGTCGACGTGGAGCAGCAAGTCGTGCTCGGCATGGGGATCTTCCTGCGCAAGCCCGGCGTGAAGCAGCTCCGGAATCTTCTGGCCGAATGGTTCTTCGTGGAGGACGGACGCATCCGCAACATCTGGGCGTCGATGTTCTATCCCACCAACGATCTTCCGGTCCCGAACTGGCCGCCCTACGATGGCAATTTACCGTTTCCGGCGGAATTCGCAGCCCCGGCAGCCGCTCCTGTCCCCGCCGCTGCGCCCGGACGCGGAGCGTCCAAGTAAGGCAGCGACGCGGCGCGGGGAAGTAAGTGAGAATGGACAGCCTGGAGGTTTCCCTGAGGTTTTCCCTTAAAGATGCCCAGCTTTATGCCATCGAGGGTCCTATTTGGAGCCCGAATCTGAAACGCATTTGCACCAGGATGCGCTCATGGCCACCATGCGCATGCTGGAGACCGAAGCTTTCACTCGTTGGTGCGAGTGCGCATATCATGGGCGTGGGGACGAAGCTGGAGTAAAACCGAGTAGCGTGCGGCAAGGGCTAAGCATCCAATCGATATATCTTCCTTGGCAAAGGCTGTCCCCCTATGGCAGGAGCACGCGATTGGTCAGAAGTCGGCTTCTGGGAAGTTTCCCATCCTGCATTCCGCCGGTCGCCAACTCCTGGATGACGGCGTATCCGGAAGCTACCTTTCCAAAAGGAGCCTCTGTTTGGCGCAAGCGGTGACCGGCCGGAAGTCACCAGCCGGTCAGAAGCATCATCCTCTGTCCATTTGACCGGGCGGGCTAGCCGGCGCATACTTGGTGAAATCATGCCTACCGAAACGTCTCAAGAATCTCCAGCTTCTCAGAATGCCGAGTCGATTGAAACATTCTTTGACGTGCTCCGTCGGCGGCGCAGCATTCGCACAGGATTCCTGAAGGATAAGCCGGTCCCGGATGAACTGGTTCAAAAGCTCCTGGAAGCCGGGCGATGGGCTCCTTCGGCGGGAAACTCGCAGCCCTGGGAATTCATCGTCATCCGAGACCCGAAGACTCGCGAACAGATCGTCGAGATCTTCAAGACACAGATGCGCGACAAGATCGAAATCGAGGAGGTGGCGCGCGGCCAACGCCGCCGCGTGAACGCCGGTGTGGACTTCCGCCACGCTCCCGTCCACGTTTTGGTGCTAGGCGATCCGCGCACCAACGACGCCTATCCCATGCGCACAAAGTTGGACAAGTGGGAAGCGCACTATTTCAGCAGCTTGGCGAATTGCGTCCTCCAGATTCTTCTCGCCGCCGAGGCGTTGGGTCTGGGCTCCATGTACATCAGCGATGTCGCCTCTCCCTACTTCAGCGTCATGCTCAAGCACCTCCTCGGCATTCCGGACCCGCTACAGATCTATCATCTGCTGCCCATCGGATTAGTGAAACCAAGTCCTACAATTCACCACCCGCGCCGCCCGCTCGAAGAAATGATTCACCATGAGCGTTACGACCGGTCCAAATTCCGCACCGAAGACCAGCTTCGGGAGTTTATGCGGACTATGTCCATTCGCGGCGCAGACTATCGCTTCTAGCGAAGCATCCTACTCACTTCGGTGATTTCATACGGGCCGAGTTTGGTGCCCACAGAAAGCGGATGCGCGCGATCTAGCCTAGTTTATCCGATCAAGAATCGGATTGCGCCTGGATCGGCGTATCCGGACACTACCTCCACCTTAGGTCCCGGAAGCCTTCCGATAATGAAGCACACCGGTCAACTTCCGCAACCCGAGTTGGGTCCGGAACGCCCACGTTACGCCGCATCGCTTGTGCGAAGGGGATTTGTCGCCAGGAATGACGAATCGTGCGGACCAAGCCGCCGTCGCGGGCATTTTCCGAGATGGAATGAGAAGGCCGCTCCGACGGGATGCGATAAGCTCCCGGTAACGCACTCTAAGTGCAAAGGAGAGGGCCATGAAGAAGCGTAACAGTTCCCAACAAAGTCAGAAGCGAACGGTGAAAGCGAAACGTACTCAGGAATCCGTCACGATCGGAATGGATCTGGGAGATAGAAGTAGTCGTTATTGCATGCTGAGCGGCGACGGTGAGATCTTGCGCGAAGATCAAGTGCCGACTACAAAAGCAGGGATGACGGAGGCGTTTGGAGCTTTGGGGCGAAGCCGAATCGCTATCGAAGTCGGAAGCCATTCTCCGTGGGTTAGCCGTTTATTGAGCAGCCTTGGGCACGAGGTCGTCGTAGCTAATCCACGGCAGGTGAAGCTGATTACTGAGAGCACAAGGAAAGATGATCGCTTGGACGCACAAACCTTGGCACGGCTGGCGCGAATCGATCCTCAGTTGCTGCGCCCGATCCGACACCGAAGCGAGGCGGCACAAACGGCGTTGATGGTCATCCGGGTACGGGCGGCGCTGATTGGAGTGCGTACCAGTTTGGTGAACACCGTCCGCGGTTTGGCGAAAGCGATGGGAGAGCGATTGCCAAAATGTGACGCCGACCAGATGGGGGTGCTAAAGGCGGAGTCCGTGCCGTCCACGCTCCGGCAGTTGCTTGAGCCTTTGCTGAGAGAAGTGGAATCGCTGACGGAAAAGATCAAAGACAGTGATCGCAAGATCGAGCAGATCGCACGGGAAGATTACCCGGAGACCGCACTCCTGCAGCAAGTCGGTGGAGTGGGACCTCTGATCGCTCTGACTTTCGTTCTCACGGTCGACGACAAGAGCAGATTCCAGAAGAGTCGTGATATCGGCTGTTATATCGGGCTGCGGCCGAGGCGCAGCGATTCGGGCCAGCGCCAACCGCAGTTGCGAATCACCAAGGAGGGTGATCCCTATTTGCGGACGATGCTGGTGCAGGGAGCGCATTTCATCCTTAGCCGTCGTGGGCCCGATACCGATCTGAAACGTTGGGGGCTGCGCCTGGCGGAACGAGGCGGCAAGCGCGCGAAAAAGAAAGCCGTCATAGCGGTTGCGCGAAAGCTGGGCATCCTGCTTCACAAGCTGTGGGTGACTGGTGAGGTTTACGAACCGTTGCGAAATCAACATTTACGGGAGTTGCGAAAGAAATTGGCAGCCTGAATGAGTTAAACCAGATCGCCGAGTTCGGGTGACTGCGGCGTCGGCGAGGAACGACTTTCTCTAAATCCAGAGACTTTCAGTTCGCGTCCGAGACGGCAGCACCCGTTTCAAATTGAGTACACCCAGCTGGCACCGGAGCATTGGCTCCACAAAGAGTGCGGATGGAAGTAGGGCGAAATCGGCGGCGGAGTTAAGAAGACGACGGATTGCAGATGAATTCCAGCAGCTCAGAGCTCACCAGTGGGAAGTTGTTCCCGCTCCACGCCCGTCGACCGGGGTGGAGATGCCAGAACGGTGCTCGCCGGCAAGGATTCGCCTCGCCGCGCTGCCGCGCGTCCTTGCCTGCTCCGCTCCGTTCCGCCAGATTTCGATTTGCGACGGGCGGCTCCGGCGGGAACATCTCTTGGACTCTGGTGCTCATCGTCGGTCGAGCAAAGAAATGTTGACAGCGGCGGCCTTCTCATGGAAGTCGCCGACGATACAGGATTTGGTCGGGCTGCTTTAGGGAGCCAAATGGAAAACCTGGTTTATACTTGATTTCGCTACTCCAATAGAGGGGACAGAATGATTCGACTTTCGCCATTATTGCTCGTGGGTTGCATTGTGGGCGCGCTTCTCGCGCAGCAGGCTCCGCAATCGGGCGAGGCTTTGTTCTTTGGGAAAGCCGCCTGTGCATCATGCCATGCGGTGAACGGCCGTGGCGGCATCGTCGGCCCCGATCTGTCGAGGGCAGGCAGATTGTCAGCGGACGCGTTACGTCAGAAAATCGTAGATCCCAGCGCCAATCCGAATCCTGGCGGCCGCGGTGGGCCGAGCACCATGGTCGCGCGAACCAAGGATGGTAAGGAGATCCGCGGCATCCGGCGCGCGGAAGATACGTTTTCGCTGCTCATCACCGACACCAGCGGCAAACTGTTGCGACTCGATAAGCGGGAGCTTGCGAGCGCGACCGTCGAGCAGAAATCGCTCATGCCCGCCGATTTCGCGCAGCGACTCTCCGAGCCTGAAATCCAAAGTTTGGTGGCGTATCTTCGAAAGCAGACCGCTCGCAATCTCAGTGCCAACATTCCCGGCGGGGTCACCTACGATCGCCTTCGCAACGCCGCCGCCGAGCCGCAGAATTGGCTCACCTATTGGGGCGACTATCAGGGGCGGCACTACTCGGCGCTGAAGCAGATCGACACGACCAACGTCCGCGAGCTTCAAGCCCGCTGGGCCGTGCAACTGCCGAACAACTCGCTGCTCGAAGCCACGCCGATCGTGGTCGACGGCATCATGTACACATCCGGCGCTCCCGGACAGGTGTTCGCGCTCGACGCCAAGACGGGCCTGCAGCTCTGGCGGTACCAGCGTCAACAGAAGGTCGTCAACCCGAGCGAGATCAATCGCTACAGCCGAGGCGTGTCGGTGCTGGGGAATCGCTTGTTCCTAGGGACGCTCGACGCCGCGCTGGTGGCGCTCGACGCACGCACCGGGCAACTGCTGTGGGAAACGCAGGTCGCCGATACGATGCTCGGCTACAGCATCACCTCGCCGCCGCTGGCGCTCAAGGACAAGATCGTCACCGGCGTTGCCGGAGGCGAGTTCGGCGCGAACGGGTTCATAGACGCCTACGATCCCGCGACTGGCAAGCGGCTGTGGCGCTTCAACACGATTCCCGCCGCCGGCGAATTCGGACACGATACGTGGAAGGGTGAGAGTTGGCAGCACGGCGGCGGCCCTGCGTGGCTCACCGGCAGCTACGATGCCGATTCCGACACGCTGTATTGGACCGTCGGCAATCCCGGACCCGACTGGGACGCGAATGTGCGCGCGGGCGATAACCTGTTCACGTGTTCGGTGATTGCGCTCGATCCGAACACGGGCCGCCGCAAGTGGCATTACCAGTTCACTCCCAACGATAGCCACGATTGGGATTCCACCGAAGACGTGATCCTGGTGGACCGCGTGTTCCAAGGCCAGCCGCGCAAACTGTTGCTGCACGCCGACCGCAACGGAATGTTCTACGCGCTCGATCGGACCGACGGCAAGCTTCTTCTGGGCAAGGCGTTCGTGCGCCAGACCTGGAACACGGGCTTCGACGCGAACGGCCGGCCGAAGATCGTACCGAACTCCGACTCGCAGCCCGAGGGCAGCATTCCCGTGTATCCGTCGGCGGGCGGGGGGACCAATTTCCAGGCGCCGTCGTACAGTCCGGACACGGGCTGGCTGTATCTGATGACGGGCGATTCCGGCCAGCGCTACATCCGCACGCCGTCCGAATATCAGGCCGGAAAGCAGTACGCGAGCGGCCGTCCGCGCGGATTGGGCGAGCCCACCATCGCCGCGATCAAAGCGCTCGATCCCGAGACCGGCGATGTGAAGTGGACGTACCCGGTCAGCCGCGGATCGCTCGCGGCCGGAGTGCTCGCGACGGGTGGCGGAGTCGTCTTCGCCGCGACCCCCGAAGGCAACCTGATCGCCCTAAACGCCCGCACCGGAGCCGCGTTATGGCGCTTCCAAACCGGCGCAACCATCGCCGCATCGCCAATGAGTTACGCAGTGGACGGCAAACAATTCATCGCCATCTCGGCAGGGGCAGTGCTCTACAGTTTCGCGCTGCCCGACTGAACCGTACAATGAATCAAACGTTCATAATCTCGAAGCACCGTTCCAGGCTCTTCACTGGATCATTACCCATCGCGGGCCGCCACTCGTGGGCTACAAATCCGGTGTATCCGAGATCGGCGATCGTGTTCGCGATGGAGCGGAAGTTGAGTTCTTGTTTGTCGTCGATTTCCTGGCGGCTGGGCACCCCCGCGACGTGGATGTGGCAGATGCGGTCAATGTTTTCGCGCAGAGTCCGCGTGATGTCGCCATCCATGATCTGAGCGTGGTAAACATCGTACAGAATTTTCACGCGCGGTGAATTGACGCGCTTGCACACATCCAGACCCCATGCCACATGGTCGAAGACCTGATCGGTACGCTGGTCCGCGGCGACCTTGGAGTTCGTAATTTCCATACAAATGTTGACGCCTTTTTGCTCGGCATAGCCCTTCACGCGGTTCAGAATCGCGACTGCGTTGTCGGCGCCTTCTTCCCTGGACATGCCCCGCCGTTCGCCGGGGATCCCAATGAGCACCGAGCAACCCACTCTCGCGCACATGTCGATTCCAGCATGAGTGGCTGCTTCAATCTTATCGTGGAGTTCCTTGCGGATGAATCCATTTTGGAAGCTGGTTCCCGTACCGGTCATCATGCCGGGAGCTAAGCCATTCTGCGTCAGGATCGGCACCTGCTTTTCCGTAGGCAGATCTACGCCCTTGAAACCGATGCGCGCGAGAATCTTGCACCTCTCCTCGAAGGAGAATGTTGAGCCTGTCCAAACGGAAGACATCACGCTTTGCTTGAGACGCATACGGGAAGTCGCCGCGGTTTGGGCGGACAGTTGACCGGCAATCCCTGCAACTAGCGGCACCGCCGCGCCTGTTAAGAAGGTTCTTCGTTCCATTGGCGCCAATATACCATGCAGATGCGGGTATCGGGCAAAACAACGCGGGTCGAAACATAGAATGGGAGGTATGAAACAAGGTGCTCCCAACTCGGTTGACGAATACATTGCCGCGCAGCCCAAGGCGGTGCGGCAGAAGCTCGAACAGGTTCGCGCCGCGATTAGGAGGGCAGTTCCGGAGGCAGTGGAAGGCATCGGGTATCGCATGCCCGGATACAAGCTCCGCGGAAAGCCGATGTTGTATTTCGCCGCCTTCAAGGAACACTATTCGCTGTTTGCAGCATCAGGGACGTTCTTCGCCTCGCTCGAAGACGACCTGCGGGGGTACGAGGTGCGAACGGGAACGGTCCATTTCCCGCTCACCAAACCGGTTCCGGTGAAGCTTATCAGCCGGATTGCGAAGCTGCGTGCGGCCGGGATCGCCGCCACGGCCAAAAAACCTCTGCTAGGCCGAGGGAAGGAAGGGCGCAAGCCGGCACAGTAAGGAAACAGCCCGCCTGTGGGAATTCCTGGATGACGGCGCCCGGTAGCTATCGGGCCGACGACCCGAGAAAAAGTAGGTGACGGGTTGCCGACCACTCGGGCGCTACCCGAACAACACATTTCTAATGACTTGCTTACGAGGACGTTCCGCCATTTGCGGCGTGTGACGCTATTTCCCAGCTGGCACTTTGCGCCGCAACTCGTCGAAGAAGTTCAGCAGGAAGGTGACGTGGGCCGGGCCCTTGTCATCGGCCGTGGCTTCGGGCAGTGGGAACACCGCGAAGTGCTTGCCGTCCGGGGCGAGGGCGAAGTTCAGACCCGGAGCGAACCTGATCTGCCGGTCCGACAACGCGCGCGGTTTGTTCGAAGAAAACGAGCCACCGGTTGCCGTGTAATCCGCGACCATGATGTGGCCGTCGAGGCCTTGATAGAAAAGCTCGCGGCCGTTGGGCGACCACTCCGGGTACGTGCCGCCGGTGGTCGAGATCTGCCATTTTCCCGGTCCTGGTTTGCCATCCGGCCCCGGAGCTGGCCGCACGTACACCTCAAACTTTCCCGACTCATTCGAGAAGTAGGCAACAAAGTGGCCGTCCGGAGAGAATACCAGCCCCACCTCGACAGCCGGTGTTTGCAAAAACGGCGTTGGCTTTCCTGGTTTAGGGTGCTCCGGATCGCTGGTATCGAGGGGCAGGGTCCGAATGTCGATATCGCCGTCCGGCTTGCCGAAACCATAAGCCAGCCAGCGGCCGTCGGGGGAAAAGCCATCTGTAGATGCACGGTTCTTGCTCTCCAGCAACACCTGGTTCTCGCCCGAGCCATCCGCGCGGATCCAATTCACGCGTGTCCCCGCCGCGTTGCGCGACACGAACACCAAGTGCTCTCCGTCTCGCGACCAAACGGGATTCGCCCCCCGCCGAAGGTGAGCCTGGACAGGACGTCCCTCTGCCGGTCATAGACGAAGATCTCCCGGTCTTTACCCGTATCCACAGTCAGCGCAAGGCGCTTGCCATCGGGAGAAAATCGGGGCGACAAGTACGTGCCAGGGGTGGTAATAAGCGGCTCGGTCTTGCCCGAGCTGTCCATGAATACTACGGGCCATTTCTGATCTGTCACGATTCCGGCGTGATACACAAAAGTTCCGTTCCGGGAGAAGTCGAACGGTGTTCCGGTGGCGTCGGCCACATCTTCCAGGATTGGCTCGGGGCTCCCCCGAACTTCCAACCGAACTGGATCGAAGCCCACTGCGTACAACGCACCCTGATGGACATACACCAGATGGCCCGTGGCTCCATTGGTTGGCAAGTACCGGCCGAAATAACCGCTGCTCAGCAGCGTCTTGGTTGCGCCGGTCTTCTGCGAAACCACCTGGATGGTGGCATCTTCGAAGGAAGTGTTTGCTTTTGACGCAGTGAACAGAACGGCGTTCCCTCCCGGCAGAACCTGCGGCCAGTGGTGGTTTGTTCCCCTTGGCCAAGACTCGTCGCGGAATGAATCAACCCGCCAGAGGCAGGAACGCTCTGCAGCGCTCCCACTGCGAAGATACTCACCACAATATCGCCGTTCTCTCCCCAACTTGCGCCGTAAAAGCTGACCGCATCGGAGAGGGTGACCGGCGCTCCTCCGCGCAGCGAGACTTTTTTGATCTTGTTATCTGCGAAAAATCCGATCCACTGGCCGTCGGGTGAGAAGAACACGCCTCTGCCGTTTTCGGTGCCGGGCAGCGGCGTGATGGCGGACTGGTCGAGGAGGCGCGTGGCGAGCAGTGGCTTACCGTCGGCTCCGCGTATAGGATAAACAATGCGCGTTCCATCGGGCGAGATTGCGACGTCCGCCCCGGCTACGGCATTGGGGCCGAGGTTCGCGTCCAGGCGGATCAGTGGCTTCAGCTCAGCCGGCCGCGTCGCACGGTACGCAATCGTCCCGAGAGCTACCGCAACAACAGCCAGCAGCGCCACCGCGATCCAGAGCGGGTGGTGCGATTTCCGCAATTGATGGCGCAGGGCGTTCCATAATCGCCGCAATCACACTAGCCGGAGACGCGCCTCGAAGGCTCGCTTGCCGGTGAGCATCTCGTACAACACCAAGCCGAACGAGAAGATGTCACTGCGTCCGTCGATCTCCTGACCAGTGGCCTGCGACTGCAACTGCTCGGGCGACATGTACTTCAGCGCTTGATCGAGTGGCAGCGGCCCCTTCAGCGGAGTCCCTTCGATGTACTCCATTACCAGGTAATTCGGCCCGACATCGTGCAGCGTGCAAATGTTGGAATGATTCAGCGCGGCGATCGCTTTGGCTTCCCGCTCGAATCGTTCACTGAAATGCTCTTGCGAAACTTTGATGGCGACAACGCGATCGAGGCGGGTATCGCGGGCCTTCCACACTTCGCCCATCCCACCTACCGATGGGCGCCACAATTTCATAAGGGCCGAGTTTGTCGCCAGCAGAGAGCGGCATCTGTGTGTCAGAGCTAAGTTTAGCCGATCAGAAAGCAGGTAGCGCCTGAATCACGGCGTAACTGGAAGCTACTTTTCACATTCGCTGTTTGGCGGACAATTGGAAGCCTCGGCTCAAAGTAGCTACCGGTTAGCCGACCAACCGGACGGAATCCCAGCCGGATGCTTCTCAGAGCGCCGTTTCTGAAAAGATCTGTGGTTTGCCGGCTTACCAGGACTTAGCCGCCGTCAAGGGCCGTAATTCGGTGTCAGAAGAGCGGTCTCGGTTTCGAATCCATGATGGGGAGCCAAACATAACTCTCTGCGTCTCTGTTTAACAGCGGATTCGTCGAAGACTCGGTGAGCGGCCATTCGGCAGCTTCTCTCCGCAAGAGGTCCTCTGGAATTCTATCGGCGCGGCTCCACCCTTTCGAACAGCCGACTTAAGCAGGCCATCAGCCAGGGTTCTTGACGAATGACCCGTCTGCCAGGATTGCGCCTGAGTCGGGAAGGGTGGGCTCCTTTCGTCAGATCACGCCCCCGGACTGGAGCGCCTCCAATTCCGCCGAGGTATACCCCAGCAGGTCTCCGTAAACCAGCTGGTTGTGTTCGCCAATGCCTGGCGGAGGCTGGTCAAGGCTGATGGTGGCGTCTGAGAAAACGATCGGCACGCCGGGAGCGTAGACGTCGGTGTCTGGAGCCGAGGGATGGTGCAGGCGGACGGTTTCTCCCCGATCGAGCACGCGAGGATCACGGACCGCCGCCGCGGGATCCCGCACTTCGGCCGCGGGCACGCCGGCCCGGCTGAGCACCGCAACGACCTCGGAGTTCGATCGAACGCGGGTGAAGTCGCCGAGGATACGGTCCACTTCGGCCACATGGCGAACGCGGGCATCACGTGTGCGGAAGCGTTCGTCCTCGCACAGTTCGGCGCGTCCGATGGCATGAAAGAGAGACGTGGCGAACGCCTCCGTAGGCGCACAAATCGCCACGTAGCCGTCGGCGGTCGGATATACACCGAAGGGAGCGAGGCGAGGCACGGTTTGGCCGGTCCGCTGGGGGACGCCGCAGCGCTCCAACAGATCGAAGGGCTCGCAGGCGACCAGCGACGTCATTACGCCTAACATCGAGACGTCGATGTGTTGCCCCACGCCGGTGCGCTGCGCCTGATGTAAGGCGGCAAGTAGGCCAATGACGCCGAACAGCGGCGTACACAGGTCAGCAAACGGAACACCGACGCGCACGGGAGGATCGCCCGCCGCGCCCGAGGTCATCATTGCTCCGCTGAGGGCCTGGATGATGGCGTCCATCGCCTTCCCGGAGCCCTCGCCCTGACTTCCGAATCCCGTGATCGAGCAGTACAACAGGCGCGGATTGATCCGGTGCACGTCCGTATAGCCTGCGCCGAGACGGTCGAGAACACCCCGGCTGAAGTTCTCGACGAGCATGTCGGCCTTCCGGACGAGCTTCTCGAAAATCGCTTGGGACTCCGGGTGCTTCATGTTCAGCGTCACGGCCTGCTTGTTGCGAAGGCGATTGATGGCGGAGACAGAGACGTCATCGGGGTGCCGGCGCGTTAAGTGCGGTCCGTCTGGACCCAGATAAGGAGCGTTGGCGCGGCAGGCGTCTGGGCCCGCAGGGTTTTCGATCTTGATGACGCGAGCGCCCAGGCCGGCCAGAAGGAACGTGGCATAGGGCCCGGCCAGCGCCGTGGTTAAGTCCAAGACGGTGATGTCTTCAAGTGGGCGTGGATTGGACATTATCGATTGCTTCTCCGGTAAAACTGCACGCGGTCGCCTATCCACTGGAATTGCGCTTTGAGACCGGCCCGCCGGGTGATGTCCTCAACGTAGCGCGCGACCGCCTCGCCACGTTCGTCAGCGCTCAGAACTTCCGGTTGAGAATGCCGGTTGACGAAGCAGGGGGTGAATCCGGCGGACCTGATCCCTTCGCGATCGAATTCACAGTAGGCGATGATGGCGTTCTTCGCCTCGGGATGGAACGGATACGTACGATACTCAGGATCCGGCTCGAAGCCGAACAGCTTGCGACGGCGTTCGGCCCAGGCGCGGCGCTCCGGGCTGGAGTTCCCGTCTATGTTCAGCGCCCTGGTTGCAATGGCGAAGTTGCCCAGTCCGTGAAATATCGGCCGGTTCCGGTAGACCTCCATGCCTTGCAGGATGTGTGCGTGGTGTCCAACCACGATATCCGCGCCGGCATCGATGGCGGCTTTGGCCAACTGCCGCTCGTACATGCCCACGCTCGCGGGCGTATGGCCCAAGCCCTTGTGCAACGCTACTACGACCGCGTCCACCTCGGAGCGAAGTGCCTCGATGTCGGCGATCATGGCATCCAGAGCGTGGGGTTCGGCGAATGTGTATACATCCGGCGGTCCTCCAGGCGATGCATGATCGAGTTCGTAGTGCGTCAGGACGTGAACATAGGCGCAGCCTGCTCGATTCGGACCGGCCCACGATTCGCGCGGACCGACACAGTTGTAACTGAGGAATCCCAGGCGAATGCCGTTCCTTTCGATCAAGGCAGGCCGCCGGGCCTCGCTCAGATTCATACCCGCCCCGGCCGTGACGATGCCCAGACGCTGCAGCTCGGTAACCGTGTCCTCTACGCCGTTTGGTCCGCAATCGGCAATGTGATTGCCCGCAAGCGTGGCAACGTGAAACCCGGCGCGTTGGAGTGCGGCGAGGTTCCCGGGGTCGCTGGCAGGCGCAGGAACATCGAAGTGCGTCTCGATACCTCGCGCTGTATGCGGGACCTCAACATGCCCCACCAGAACATCGCACTCACGGAGTCGATTGCGCGCGAGATCGAAGAGCGCATCCGGATTGGGCTCGTCCAGGATGAGATCGCCGACCAATTGCATCGTCAGCGTTTCAGGCATGGACCTGTCTCCAACCCCGAACACCGTCTGTATACATCCAGACGAACAGCCGGACATACATTGATAGAATCAGAGGTACGTGACCCGACCAGCGAAAACAGCCCGGCCCATGCGTGAGGTGGCCTACCATCACATCCAGCGCAAGATCTCGACGCGCCAGTTGCGCGCCGGCGAACCGGTATCGGATGTCGCTATCTCCAAGGAACTGGGCATCAGCCGTACCCCAGCGCGCGAAGCGATTCGCCAACTGGTGAGCGAGGGCCTTTTGGAAGCGGTGCCCGGGCGCGGCGTAGTGGTGATCACGCTCGACCGGGACGATATCCGGGACCTCTTCGAAGTGCGGGAGGCTCTGGAGGGGTTGGCCGCGCGCACCGTAGCCGCGCGGGCTCCGGCGGCAAGCGAGATTCGAGACCTCCGCTCGGTGGCTGCGGCGCTCTCGTCGTTGATCAAAGAGTTGGAAGCCAGCCGCAAGCCGACCCTGGATGAGAAACAAATGGAGCGGTTTGAGGTCGCCGACCTTGCGTTTCACACCTACATCATGAAGCTCGCAGGCAACAGAAGAAGCCTGAAGACTCTGGCAGGTATCCGGCTGTTGATCCGCATTTTCGCGGCGAGGCTCGGCGGGCATAACCTCGCGACCTTGAAACACATCAACCGCGACCATCTGGACCTGATCACAGCTTTGCAATCGGCCGATCCACAAGGCGCGGCAGAGTGCGTTCACCGCCATATTTCGAAGAGCCAAAAGAGCCGCCTGGAGGAATTCGACCAGCGCGAGCGGGAAGCCGCGTTGCCGCAGGACGTCGAGTCCTTCCTGGACCAGATTCGGGCCGAGTTGACCTAGTCGATCCTTCATCTGGGCCCCACCTGTTCCAGGAAAGTGGCTGCATCCCGGCGCATCTTCTCCGCATCCCAAAGCCGCGCGTCCACCATGTCCGCGTGAACGGAGAAAACTGGAATTCCCGCGTCTTCCAACGCGATCTCCACGAAACGCGTTCCGGTCGCCGAAGGACGCGTGCCGAGAGGCGTCAGTACAAACGCAGCATCGATCCGGTGGGCGCGCGCCTGCTCCACGATCCACTCATTCGCCCATGGAGGATTGTGAAGTTGCTCATTCATGCTGACCGTGCGGCTGGCAAGCGCCAATAGCGGATCCTCCAGACCGTAGCGAATGTATCCGTCGGGGCCGAACGCAAGATACATGGACCAAACGAAGACCGCACCGTGTGATTCCTCGAAAGCGGTGTAAAAATCCAGGTCATACCACAAGCCGGCGCCAACCCACATGATGCGCAGGCGTTCCTGTGGACATGCCGCGATGCCCTCCTTCGCCCGGCTGACAACTTCATCCCGGAAGGCCCGGGCGTGCGCGACAGCCCACTCCGAACCTCGCTGCCATTGCGCCGCCATCACATTGGTAATCTGTTCCTGCATCCGCACGGGCGTCCTGGGCGCTTCACAAATTGCCCGCTTGGCCTCTTCGAAGTACTCCTCCTGACGATTCACCTGCTCCATCAGGGCACGCAGTTGGTCCACGTCAAACCGCCGGCCGGAGATGTTCTCTAACGATCCGATCAAGCGCTCGAACTGGCACGCCATAAACCGCAGGCGGTGGTCCTCGTAGAGTTCGCGCCAGCGGTGACGGCTGAGTTCCCACCAGCGGGGCGGCAGGTGTGTCGCCGCGGGAGCATCCAGCAGGATCAATTCCGCCTGGAAGTGTTGCGCCCACGTCTCAAACACGCGCTGGGCGCAGTCACAAGTCAGGCGGGCTGCGAGCACGGATGGCCGCGGCAGCCCGCCCCAGGGGGCCTGATCGGTGTCACCCAACACCATCGAGGCCATGGACAGACTGCAATAGCGGCAAAGGCCGGGATGAAATCCGGCCTCATTGAGCCTGTCCAGATAGTAGGGAGCCAGCCGCTTCGCGGAGATCACGGCAGCCCACCATTGATTGCTGACCATGGGAACATCCATGATCTGGAACAACTCGAACGGCATGTCGGCCTGGCCGATCGCGTAGGGTGCGCGATCCTCAAATACGCGCTGACGGAGCGAGGCGAACCATGCCTTTTGTCCCTCCGAGGCCGCGACGGTGGATGCCAGTTGCTTCTCTGCCATAACTACCCTCGCCGAAGGCTCCTGCTGAACGCCGCTACGCGCGCAGAGGGGCCACTCTCCCGCACGACCATGCTGGGCACTCTACGCTCTTCAAGAAACGCTTGGTGCCGCGGGTAGTCCCAGCCCATCACATCATCTTCCAGCGGGATGTGGAACAAGACGCCGTCCACGTGACCCGTGCCGATCTCCCGGTGAAACCACGCGTCGCGGTCGCTGGACGGTTGGATGCGAGGACTCATCTCGTCGTAGTAGTACTTCTCGAAGATGGCTGTCGGCCAGGTCGGTATCCGTGCGAACATCCTGATCGCCGGCCGCGCGCGACCCACGCCAGTCGTCTTCCGCAATGACGTAACCACCCGCGTCCTCCACCACTCGATGCAGCGCGGCGCTATCCAGAGGAACCCCTTTGATCAAAATACGCGGACGATGTCCGGCGACCGGAACGCGCAGCGCTTCCAATTGCGCGGACACTCGATCCGCGAAGGTGGCGCGATCCTCGGTATAGAATCCGCGGATCAGTTCCAGCGCAGCCGATCCCTCCAGGAACCCCTCGTACCGCTTTTGTTGAACCTGCCGGACGATCGCGCGGGCGCGATTACTCTCGGCGACCGCTTCGCACAGTGCGCGATCAGACACCTCCAGATCGCGGACCATTTGACAGGTCCTTTCGAGCCCGTAGCTGTAGGATTCCGGTGAGCGCGTGTGCAGCAGGTTGTAGAGGTAGAGCTCCGGAATCACACCGGAGAAATGCACGCGCGCGGCTTCGCGAAGGTACAGGTAGAGCTTGTGCTCTTGCTCGGAGGTGCGGGGGATAACCACCATCCGCAGATCACTCCAGGCGCCGGAGCAGAGTCGATCGAAGATGACGCGGATTCTGCGATCGAAAACGTCTTCCATGAAACGGTCGGCGATCGGGGTGGGGCCGGAATCCTCTTCGAGCAGGCGCGGGGAGTGTCCGGCGGCCCGGAGAATTTCCCAGGGAACAGTATTCGACGTTATGCCTGCAATGCGATTCATTGCGATTCATGCAAACGTTTCAACCGGTCGCCGCTTGGTACTATACACACGCAGCAAGACCAGATCGCCAAGGGATAAGACGGCCGCACAGGCGACGAAGACCCAACCAGCCGTGAAGCCGCCGGTCGCGTCTCTCAAGTAACCCAACATTTGAGGTCCCAGGTATCCAAAGATGCCGCTGCCGAGCCCGATGATACCCATTCCCTTCCCGACCTCTTCCTTTGGAAGAAGGGAACTACCGATGGCGTAAACCTGATTCGTGGCGGCGTGGCCCAAAGAGACGATGAGGGCGACCGCAATCCGGAAGACCAGAAGGTCATGTGACATGACCGCGAAGCTCGCGGGAATCAGAAGCACGGAGAGCACGATCATCATGTTCCACCGTGAGTACCGGTCACACAAGTAGCCGAACCCGAGATTGAGCGGGATGCTGACCAGGTAGCTGAAACTGATGATGGAGGCCGCATCGGCCGGCCCCCTCCCGAATACTGATTGCACCGCATACGGCACAAAGAAAGTCACGCTGAAGCCACCCATGTTGATCAGGCCCAGCAGAATCATGCCCCAGATAATCGGGCTGCGGAGGGCGGAAATCGCTCCGAGACCGGCCAGGGGAGCCCCGTGCGATGCCGCGTCGGCTGACGCGGGCGATCTTTTGCGATGGTAGAGCAGGCCGAAGACAGCTGCCCCGACGAGTGAGATCGCCGCGTAACCTTGAATGCCGCCCCGCCAACCGAGCGACTCCGCAACGCGCGTTCCGAAGGGGGCTCCGATGACCGAGGCAAAGGCAGCCATGGCTCCCAGAATGCCCATGGTACGGCTTCGATACTGCGGGGGAGTGACGATCGCCATGGCCGTGAAGACGCCGATGAAGGCGGTGCGGTAGCCGATCAGCCATAGGGCCCGGAACGCCAGGGCAACACCATAGCGCGCAGCTTGAGAAAGAGCGAGCAGCCCGACAGCGGTTACGGCCAACCCGATCAGGAGCGCGCGCTTCTCTCCGATGCGGGCTGCAAACACTCCCGCGGGCAGACTAACCAGCAAGGCGATGATGCCGTACATGCCAGTGAAGAGACCTATCTGGGAGTAGGATGCGGCCAGATCCCGCTGCATCGCCGGCAGGAGCGGGGAGAAGCCAAGGCTCGCCATCTGGATCGCCATCATCGCCACGATGACGGCGGCCGCGGAGAGCATCCAGTTTCGCGCGGGCTGGGGGAGAGACGGCTGCGGTCGGCTCACTTCAGATCAGTATACATGCTGGATACATATGGCTTGCGGCGCGCCGTTGCAGTTGTTAGAATCTTTGCGACATGGTGAAACAGCTCTCGATACTGGTCCTGTTTTCGGTTCTTGCTGGGGCTCAAGACGAAGGGATCATTGCCTTCGGGACGAAGCTGGCGCCGCAGAAGCAGATCGCACAGTCGCAGGAGTTTGCGAAGTCCATCGCAAAACCAGGCGCGCCTGGATGGCAGGCCAAGGGCGATCAGCGCCGGACATATCACTTTCCGGGCACCGAGACCGATCTCCCGTATCGCGTCTATGTGCCGACCACCTGGGATGGCAAGTCGAAGCTGCCGCTAGTGCTGATGCTCCACGGAGGCGGCAGCAATGAGAGCCAATATCTCGATCAGAACGGGAAGCAGCTTCTGAAACTGGCCGAAGATCATGGGTATCTGTTGGTGTCTCCGATGGGCTGGAGCCCGCTGGGCGCCTTTGGCACGTGCCTGCGTCTGCCTGCAGTCTTCGGCGAGGCGGAGGCCGCGGCCCAGCAACGGACCACTGCGTGTGTGCAGAACGCGCAGACTCTGGAACGCAGCGAGCAGGACGTGATCAACGTTCTCGAGATCGTGTTGAACGAGTATCCCGTGGACCGCGGCGCGATGTTCCTGATGGGGCATTCGATGGGCAGCGGCGGCACCTGGTATCTGGGAGCCAAGTACGCCGAGTTTTGGAAAGCGATCGCGCCCATGTCGGGCCCCTTCGTGGAGCAATCGACCTATCCGTGGGATCGCATTCGCAAGATGCCGATTTTCATGACCGAAGGTACGGGCGCCACACCTTCCCTGGCCGGCAGCCGGGCGATGCAGAAGTGGATGAAGTCCCAAGGCTTCCAGTTGGAGTACATGGAGGTCGAGGCGAACCATGGCGGGATGGTGCCGTTGGTGCTGCCCGCTGTCTTCGACTTCTTTGACCGCCAAAGAAGGAAATGACGATGATCGCCCGGCTCCGAGTCGCGTGCTTCGTTTTACTGCTTTTCAGTGTCGATCTGATGGCGGACGTAACCGGCCGCTGGACGGCTGGTGGAACAGAAGTATTTGTCCTGCGCCAACTTGGCAACACCGTGACCGGCGTGATTGAAGGACGCCCTGGAGAGCCAACTTACAAGATTGTCGATGGCACCATTCGCGGCAATCGCATTTTCTTTTTCGTTCTTCATGAGGACGAGAACGACCCCGAAGTGAAGGCTAACGGTGGGGCGCCTTTTCACAATGTCGCGCAGGGCACGTTCACCGCGAACGAAATCGCAGTATCCGGCGCTCGAGAAAACACAAAGATCCGGGAGTATAAGCTGGTCCTCAAACGAATCACCAGCAAGTAGCCAGGAATGGAGAAGCCAAGGAGTGTGAAGGCCCGGAACACGGTCATGCAGAATCCTTCTCAAACGATCTGGATTCGATATTGGAGTGTGACCGCCTTCTTCCTTTAGAATTATTTTGGGCTTTTAGATCCTTCGAAGATCAGCGCAATTCTCGCGCGGGAGCAGACATCAATGAATAGAGATCGACGTACGTTTCTCCGGGTGGCGGGGGCCACCGTGCTCGCGGGCCCTGCGTTGCATCTGGCAAAAGGTCAGGGCGTGGCCAAAGTCTTGGTCCCACCTGCCTCATGGGATTGCGGGATGAAGGACGGCATCCCCAACCCGGAGAGCGGAGTCCTGATTTTTGAGGCTCAGATGAAGCTCGATCGTTTGGCGAGGATCGGGAAAACGCCTTACGGGGACCGGCGCGTGGCCGTGGGGCTGGAAGGCTCCATCTCCGGGCCGAAGTTGGCGGGTAAGGTGATGGCCGGAGCGTTGGACTATGAGTTGACGCTTTCCAACGGCGCCGTCGAGGTCGAGAACATTCTGGTGTTTCGGACGGACGATGGCAAGTACATCTACTCGCGCAGCGCGGGCGTGGGCGCCGACGCGAAGGACATCCGTATCGCCATGGATTTTGAAGCGCCCAACGGGAGTGCGTCTGAGTGGCTGAACACGGGGAAGTACGTTGCGCGCCGGATTCTCGATGAGTCGGCGAAGACTCTCACCCTCCGCGTGTATGATGTTTCGAATATCGCGGTCAAGACCGATGGGGCGAACGTAATCCGCATCGCCAAGCCCGGCGGAGCTCCGCCCCAACCGTGGAATTTTCGGCAGAAAGACGCTGCGGAGAAGCCGGGCAAGGAACTGATCGTCGAGGCCGTCGGCCTGAGTCCCTCGCAGCGCGTCGGCGCCAGCAAGCGTGGCAACCGCAACATCATCCCGATCACGGGCGGCGATCTCAGCGGGCGCATCACGGGCAGAGTTCTCTCCGGCGGCGCCGACTATCAGAACCTCTCTGGCGGTGGACCCGCCATCGATGCCCACTATTTGTGGCAAGCCTCCGACGGCGAAATCATCATTGTTCGCAACACCACATCCGCGGTCGGCGGACTGGTTCCGACCTTCGAAACCCGCGTGGACGGCCCCTACGCGTACCTCAACACCGGCAAGTTCCTGAGTTCCAACCCCGGCATGGCGAACGGCGGCGTCAAGATCACAATGTACGAAAGCACAAACTGACCTCAAGGAGACACTATGCGATCCCAGCAAGCACCCACTTGGACCCGGACCTCGATGTTCGTTCTGGCGGCTCTCATCGCGGCCTACGTCACGAGCAGTTCAGCTCAGGACGCCGCAAACAAGATCCGTCCAGTCAGTTACACGCAAAAGGGCAACCCACCTACAGGACCCAATCAGGTCGTGATTGAGCACGACCAAAGTCTCGCGACGCACACGATCTATCGGCCGGCCAACCTCACGGCCGCCAAGTACCCGTTGCTGGTGTGGGGCGAGGGCGGCTGTGCGAAGAACGGCCTGACGTTCCCGGAGTATCTCTCCGAGATCGCTTCGTACGGATTTGTGATCGTCGCGGATGGTCCGCCCGTGCAGGGAGCCCGTGGTCCGGGTGGCCGTGGACCGGGAGGAGCGAAGGGCGGTCCGGGTGGAGCGCGCGGAGCGGGTAAAGGCAAAGGCGGACCCGGCGCAGCGGCGAAAGGCAAGGGTGGTCCGCCCGCCGGCCTAGGCAACATGCTGGACGGCTCGGCGTTGATCGCGGCGATGAACTGGATGGACAAAGAGGTCAAGGATCCCAAGAGCCGCTTTTACAAGAAGGTGGACACGGGGCACGTCGCCGCGATGGGCATGTCATGCGGCGGCCTGATGTCTTACGGCGCCTCCGCGGACCCGCGTATCGCGACCGTCGGCATCTGGAACAGCGGGATGTTCGATCCCAAGGATCAGAAGATCATCGACGGGATCCATTCCTCGGTGATCATCATCACCGGCGGCGACAGCGACATCGCGCACGACAACGGCAAAAAGGACTTTGAGGTGATGCCCGCACGCGTGCCGATTTTCTACGGTGTTTATCCTTCCGTTGGTCACGGCGGCACCTACAGCCAGGACAATGGGGGACCATTCGGTCAGGTGGCGGTAGCTTGGCTGAAGTGGCAGCTGCAGGGCGACACCAGCGCCAAGGGTAAGGGCTACTTTATCGGCGCGAACTGCGGGCTGTGTACCGATTCCAACTGGAAGGTCCAATCACGGTCGCTCAAGTAGTCGTCATCCGCGGAGGGTACACCAGGCCGGCACAGACCTGGTGTACTCTACCGCAAAAGAGCACGGCAGACCCGGCTACTTGATCCCTTTGGTCGCCACGTGCCATTTCGGATCCTGGCAGAAACCGCAGTTTGAGCCGATAAACATCTTCCCGGCTGCCTTATCACCCATAAACTGCCACTTCAGCATCGCCACCGCGACCTTGCCGAACTCGCCGCCATTCGGCTGACTATAGGTCCCTCCGTGCCCCACGCCCTCCCGCCAGAGCTGGATTGCCGGCACTTTCGTGATGCGCTTATAGTCATCCATGGCGTTTTCATAGGCGATATCCGTGTGGTCTCCGTTGACGTAGAAGATCGGCGAATGCAGCTTGTCCAACTGGTCCTTGCGTACGTCCTCCATCGCCGGGGCACCCGGGCCGTTCGGCGCATTCAGGAGCCCGCTGTTCCAGATGCCAACCAGTTTGATCCGCGGATCCGTCGCCACCGCCAGCGATTGAATCCCGCCGCAGGACATTCCCATGACGGCGATCTTCGACGGATCGAGCTTTCCCTTATACATGCTGCCCTTGCGGCCGTTTTCGGCGATCGCCCAGTTGATGGCGTCAATCAATTGCGACGACTTGGTAGCCGGTGCACCAGACCCTGCTTGCTTGGCCTTCCCTTTGGCGGCAGGTGGCGGCCCTTGCTTGCCTTGTCCAGGCGCACGAGCGGCTTGCGGAGGCCCGATCGCGATCGCCAGGAAGCCATACGAAGCGATCTCCATCAGGAAGTTGCGGTGCGATAGTCCGTTGTTGGCGCAACCTCCGTTGCCCCATGCAATGATGGGGAGTTTCCCCTTCACCTTGGACAGATCCTGCGGCCGATACACCGTATGAGTCGGAAGACTTGGATCTTGCTCCAGGATTGCGGGAAACGGTCCCGTCCCCTCCTGCCCCCAGGCACACGCAGCAACTAAACATAGTGCAACAGCGAATCTCATTGTGAAGTCTCCTTTTGATCTTCCAACGCGCACAGGGCGCTACTTACTGTTCAATCGGCACCAGGATTACCGGAGCGGCCAGCGCGCCCCATTCCGGCCAGCGTGTCATCACCACCTCGCCCGCCACTCCCGTGATCCGAGCCCGCTTTAGCAACTCCTCCAGCGTGACCCGAAGCATCATCCGCGCTAACGGCATTCCGGCACACCGGTGAGGCCCCAAGCCGAACGCCAGATGCTTGTCGATGTTCCCGCGGTTCAAGATGAACTCATCCGGATTCTCAAACACCGCCTCGTCCCGATTTGCCGATGCATACACCAACGCAATCGGCTCGTCCTTGCGAATCGTGCGGCCACCCACCTCAATATCCTGCTTGGCCGTGCGCGCGAAGCCGCGATACGGTGTATAGAGACGCAGGTACTCTTCCACTGCCGCGGCAATCAGATCGGGATTCCTTCGCAACTGGTCCTGCAACTCGGGATGCTCCGCGAGATGAATCATCATGCACGGCACTAACACGCTGGGTGCGATCATACCGACCACAATCATCTGGCGGATGGTGCCGAGTACGAGAGGCTCGGGCAGCAACTCGCCGTCATTGCCGCGGGCGACCAGCATCGCGCTGGTTGGGTCCTCCGCGGGGTCCCATGGATCTTCCTTACGCATCTCGATAATCCGCCGCGCGATGTCGTAGAGCCGCAGGCTGGTCTCTTTCACCAGTTCGTCGTCGGCCTTTTGCAAGGCTTGGTTGTAGACGACGGTTGCTTCTTTGATGGCCATCGCCAACTCTGTCGGCAGATGGAAGAACTCGGCAAACACGTACCCGGGAAGCTTGCGCGTGAACTCCGAACACACTTCTCCC
>CAVXFR010000020.1:0-480265 GCA_963761045.1 Terriglobia bacterium
CGTTTTTGACGAAGTTCGCCGCGAGATACTCCAGCAACGCCGGATTGCTGGGGCGTTCGCCGGCAACGCCGAAATTGCTGGGCGTCTCGACCAGACCGGTGTCGAAGTGTGCCTTCCAAATGCGGTTCACGATCACGCGCATAGCGATCGGCTGCTGGATGATATCTTCCGCCAGCTCCAGCCGTCCGCTGCCCTTGGTAAACGGCTTTGGATCGCCGGGAGACAGAATGCTCAGGAAGTGGCGCGGGACTTCGTCACCCAGGTTTAACGGATTTCCGCGAATCGCGAGCTGGATGTTCGCCGGAGTGTCGGAGTCCTTGACGCCGTGCAGAAAAGGATAATGGGGTTCGAGCTTCTTGCGAGCCGCGTCGACATCGTTTTGCATCGACTTCAGGCGGGCCTGAGATTCGGGTCCGATCCGGCTCTGCAAGCCCCACCCGCGGAACATCAGGACCCCGGGCTTTCCCTGGCGCCCGCCGGCCGCCATCACGTTCGGATCTTCGTTGTCGCGCAATTCGCGCTGAAAGATTTCGGTGTAGAAATTGTTCTGCTCTTCCGGCAGACTCAGCAGGCGCAGCCACGAGCCGGGGTTGAAGTCCCGGTTCGTTACGAAATTGCTGGGCTTGTCCGTGCGCTTCTTGGGCTTGGTCCCTTCGATATCCTTATCGGCGATGACTCTGTTCTGCGCGTCGATATCGTCCTTTTCGAGCATCACCGCGATTACTTCTTCCTGGAACTTCTCGGCCAGTTTCTTCGCTTCGGCGGGGGAACCGCCCTTTTTGACCATGGCCTGCCACGCCGCTTTGTTCTTGTACTTGTCGGTGGGCTTCGCCATGTACTTGATCCAGCGGTCGAGCAGTTCGAAGTCCAGCTTGCGCTGATCCACCACTTGCTCGATGTCACGCTTGCGCCCCGTCACATCGTAGACTCCCTCAAGGTAATTCGCCGTCTGGAGCGCCAGGGAACGAGACAGCTCGTTGGTGAGGTTCTGATTTTCCTCCTTGAGGATCTTTTCCTTCTTGTCCAGTTCGTCTTCCAGATTTGTATATTCGTCGACAACCTTCTTGGGAGCGTTGGGATACTCCTCGTAGATCGTGTTGTAGAAGACGCCGGCCAGCGCGTAATAGTCGGTCTGCGGAATAGGATCGTACTTGTGGTTGTGACACCGCGCACACTGGACGGTCAGTCCCAGAAAGCCGCGGGTCACGGCATCCACCCGGTCGTGGCGCTCGTCGGCGCGAGTGACTTCCGCAGATCCGTTGTCGTAGTACCACGGGCCGAGCCCGAGGTATCCAGTCGCGGGAAGCATCTTATAACGGACCGACTTATCCATCAGATCGCCGGCCAGCTGCGCCAACACAAACTGGTCATAGGGCAGGTCGTCGTTGAAGGCCTGAATCACCCAATCGCGATACTTGTAGGCATTCGGATAAGGACGGTACCCTTTCGGATTCGGGTTGAGGCTGCGATAGTCGTCTTCGCCGTAACGCGCGACGTCCAGCCAGATGCGGCCCCAGCGTTCCCCGTAATGCGGAGAAGCGAGCAACCGGTCCACTACCTTCGCGAACGCATCCGGCGAGTTGTCCTTCTCAAACGCGGCAGTCTCTTCCGGGGTGGGCGGAAGACCCGTCAAATCCAAAGTGGCGCGGCGGATGAGGTCGTGTTTGGTCGCAAGCTTTACCGGCTTCAGCGAGTTCTTTTCCAGATTGGCGAGCACGAAACGATCAATGTCTGTTTTCGCCCACTTGGGATCGGAGACCTTTGGCACGGGAGGAGCCGCGAGCGGCTGGAGAGACCAGAACTTCCGGCGTTCCGGCGTGATCACGTACTTCCCACCGGCTGGAGCAGAAGAAACGGCAGTGACGGCACTCTTCGGCCAGATTGCGCCGGCTTTCACCCAAGCGGTGAGGTCGCTAATTTCGCTGTCCTCCAAACGGCCGCCCAAGGGCATCTTCAAATTCGGATCGCTTTGGCGAACCGCCTGGATGAGAAGGCTCTTGTCGGGGTCGCCGGGGACGATGGCAGGCCCTCGCTTTCCGCCCTTGGCCATATCCTCCGGGCTGTCCAGGCGCAAGCCGCCGAGTTGGGATTCCGCGTGACAGCCGTAGCAGTTGGACGCGAGGATGGGACGAATCTTCGTCTCAAAAAATTCGGGAGACGCAGCATCGGGTTTGGCTTGCGCCATCGCGATGCCTGCCATCAGGAACGTCAGGGAGATTAAAAAAACGGTATTTTGCTGAAGCCTTCGCATGTGGGACTCTGTTCTGAAAAGTATCTAGCTCGCACAGCCGCGTGGGGAAAAACCTACACGGGAAGCCCAGAACCTGTGGGCCAAAATGTGACAGGAACAGAAATTATTAAAGGCTTGCTTCGCCGAAGGAGACCTGACAGGAGGTCGGACGCCAAGCTCAAAACTCGGACCCAGCGTCAGTGAAAAGGGGTTAAGACCGTTTCAACTAATTTATACTCCTGTCCCCAACGCTTGTCAATCCACTTCTCAAACCGTATACTAGAGATCCGCGCTGTGTAGCGTTTCTCCCGTCCTTCCGAACCCACCCCGGTTGTGGCCCTCGATAGGCTTCGTAGCTTTCCCAACCTATAAACACGAGAGGGGTTCTCCACATGAGATCATTGATCTGCTTCCTTTCCTGCCTGGCCGCGTGCACGAGTCTGACAGCCGGCGGCCCATCGAACAGGAATAAAGCGAAAACCGCCGCTGCTGCCGGACCGGTGGCGCCCAAGAACGGCATTAAGACTCCGGGCGTGCAAATCCCGTTTGCCAGCCTCAAATCCGAGGCCACGATTCCGGTGGAGCGTGCCGCTTGGATGACCACGGGCGCGGTCATCCTGGTCCCCAGCGAGCCGAAAGATGTCCTGGTGCGCATCGACCCGAAGGGCAACAAGACCCTGGATCCGGTCACCGGATTGAACAAGCCCTGCTCCGGCGCGATCGTCGCGTTCGGAAGCATCTGGACGCCAAACTGCGGATCGAAATCGGTTGTCCGCGTGGATGCGAAGACCGCGAAGATCACCGCGACCCTCGCGGTGGGAGCGATCGACGTCCCGATCGGGATCGCCGCAACCCCGGATAGCGTGTGGATGCTGACCGACAATAGAACGACGCTCTCGCGCATCGATCCCGACCAGAACACTGTGGTCGGCGAGATCCGCCTGCGCTCCGACTGCAATTCCCTGGACTTCGCCGAGATGTCCCTTTGGGTGACTTGCCCTGCGGAAAATCGAATCCTGCGGATCAACCCGGCCACCAATCTGGTAGAGAAGCGGATTGAGGTTTCCGCCGGCCCGCGCGCGCTGGCGTTCGGAGGCGGCTCGGTATGGGTGCTCGGCGAGAAGGACGGCAAGATCGACCGTATCAACCCCAAGACCAACAAGGTCACCAAGACCATCGACCTTTCGACACCCGGCGCCGGCGGCAGCCTTGCTTTCGGCGAAGGTTTCCTGTGGGTGACGCAGACGGGCTTTCCGCTGGCGCGGATCGATCCGAAAAGCGACGAGGAAAAAGTCGTGCAGCAGTTTTGGGGCGAAGGAGGCGGATTCATTTCCGTTTCTAACGGCGCTGTGTGGCTGTCGAACACCGCCCAGGGCACCGTTACGCGCTTCGATCCGAAGCTGATCTACGCAACGGTCGCGGAATAGGGGCTACGTTATGAAGAATTTCATCAGAACATTCTTGGTCGTGGCTGTTGTCGGCATAACAGCTTTGCTAGTATTCGCGCAGGAGCCCCAGAACACGGCGCCAGGAGGAGACTCCGCAAAGAAGAAGGGCCGCGGCAAGCGTCCGAACCGGCCCGGCGTATCCACGCCCGGAGTGCGGCGTGAGATGACTTCCATCACTCCGATCGCCGTGTTCCCGGCGGAAGGAACTCCTGACTGGCAGGTTCTGACCGACGACGCGGTTTGGGTGACCAATGGACCGAAGAACACGGTCCATCGCCTGGATGTGAAGACTAATACGGTGGCGGCTGTGATCCCGGTGGGCAAGCGCCCCTGCTCGGGATTGGCCGCGGGCTTCGGCAGCGTGTGGGTCCCGAACTGTGTCGATAAGACCGTTTCGCGGATCGACGTCCGGACGAATCAGGTCGTCGCGACGATTCCTGCTGCTCCGGCGGCCAGCGAAGGCGGCATCGCGGCCAGCCCTGAGGGCGTTTGGCTGGTGACGGACGCCAAGGGGATTTTGTCCAAGATCGATCCGGCGACGAACACGGTGACGGCGGAAGTTGAGATCGCGCCAGGCTCGGCAGGAGTCACGTATGGGGAAGGCCTGGTGTGGGTGACGTCGCCGGAGAAGAACATCCTGACGGGCGTGGATCCCAAGACCGCCAAGGTCGTGTATTCCACCGAAGTTGGCCCCGGGCCTCGCTTCGTGACCACGGGCGCCGGCTCGGCCTGGACCTTGAATCAAGGCGACGGAACGCTGTCGCGCGTCGATGCCAAGACCGGCAAGCTGGCTGCCAACATCGAACTGGGGATTCCCGGCGGGGGCGGCGAGCTCGCGTTCGGGGAAGGGCACGTGTGGGCCACGGTGTTCACCGTCCCGATCACGGAAGTGGACCCGGCTACGAATACGGTGGTGAAGCAGTGGTTCGGCAACGGTGGGGACTCCATTCGCGTGGGCCACGGATCCGTGTTTCTTTCGAATCTGCGGGATGGAAACGTGTGGCGGATCAGTCCCGAACAGCCGTAGCCGGTACCCGGCGCGATCATCCGTACTACAGTTCTGCTTATGGACGTCATCGAATCTTTTGTCTTGAGCCCGCCGCCGTTCCGATCCATACTTACCCTGTGAGCCTCCTTTGCAATGTGAGAAATGGGCGCAGCCGGATCTCGCTGCGCGTGTTTCTCCGTCTGACGCTCATGGATGTTTGCTGTGGCCCGCCCGCCTAGCCTCTGAAGCTCAATCCGCTCAGATGTTTCAGCAACGGAAGGAGGCAGTGTGTCTATTCCTACAGCACCTGCGCTTTGGGAGGAAACGATTCACCCGGGCGCGACATGGTCCCATGTTCTAAAACGCGGCACGGCGTTGCGCATGACCGACACGGAGGGCGGCGCGAACGCGGGAACGATTCTTTACAATTTCGAATGTCCGGCGGAACGCTTCAACATGCCGGATACACTCAAGGCCCAGCACACCGCCCGGCTCACAACCGGTCATGTGCTCTACTCCGACATGGGCCGGGTCCTGTGCTCGATCACAGACGACTCGGTGGGCTGGCACGATCCGATCGGCGGATCGTCCAACGCAGAACTGGTGAAGGCCCGGTGGGGCGTCGCGCGCTATCAGGAACATCGCAACGAGTACCACAAGAACGCGCACGACAGCTTCTTCATCGAACTGGCCAAATGGGGCTTGGGCCCGCGCGACCTCACGGCCACTGTGAACTTCTTCAGCCGTATCGACGTCGCCGCGGACGGCCAAATGACCTTCCATCGCGGCAACTCCGCTCCTGGTTCCTTTGTCGAGCTGCGGGCGGAGATGAACGTTCTCATCATCGTCAACACCTGCCAGCATCCGCTCGATGATTCGCCGTCCTACCAACCCAAACCCGTGCATCTCAGCCTCAAGCGCATTCCTCCGCCCGGCGCGGACGATCCCTGCCGGATCTCGTGCCCGGAAAACGGGCGGGGCTTCACCCTGACGGAGCGCTATTTCCTATGAGTCTCACTACCAGCCGCCTCGATCCGTCCCACGCGGTGCTCAACGCCGAGGTTCCCGCGGGGGAACCGTGGATGCATGAAATCCGCAAAGGACAGTACTTTCGCATTGTCGACCTGCATGGGAACCAGGCGGTCGATACTCTCTTCTACAACGCGCACGACTACTCGGACCGCTACAGCGCGCAAGATACGATCCGGGCGCAAGCGAATCTGTATCTGACTACCGGCACGCGGCTGATGTCCTCGGAGGGACACGTACTTCTCACCATCGTGGCCGATACGTGCGGCCGGCATGACACGCTCGGCGGCGCGTGCGCCAACGAAAGCAATATGGTGCGCTATGACATTTCCAAGCGCTCGATGCACGCCTGCCGCGCCAGTTTCTTGAAGGCCGTGACGGAGTGGGATCGCGGAATCAACAAGCGCGATATCGCGCACAACATCAACTTCTTCATGAACGTCCCGGTGACGCCGGAAGGCGGACTCACCTTCGAGGACGGCATTTCGGAGTCCGGAAAGTACGTCGAGATGCGCGCCGAGATGGACGTACTCGTGATGATCAGCAATTGCCCGCAACTGAACAATCCGTGCAACGCGTACAATCCCACGCCGATTCAGGTGCTGATCTGGGAACTGCCGGGAGAATGAAGACCGGCGATGTTTCGTAAAGTCCTGATCGCGAATCGCGGCGTGATCGCCTGCCGCATCATTCGCACGCTGCGCCGCATGGGAATCGCATCCGTCGCGGTGTATTCGGAAGCGGATCTCGGGTCTTTGCATGTTGCGCAAGCGGACGAAGCGGTTTCGATCGGCCCGCCGCAAGCCGCGCGGAGTTATCTGTCCATACCCGCCATCCTCGACGCCGCGCGTGCCACCGGCGCGGAGGCGATCCACCCCGGCTACGGCTTCCTCAGCGAGAATGCGGCATTTGCCGAGGCCTGCGAGGCCGAAGGATTGACGTTCATCGGGCCCACTCCGGATCAGATGCGTTCCTTCGGGCTGAAACACACCTCGCGAAGCATCGCCGCGGAATCGCACCTGCCTCTCCTGCCCGGAACCGGATTGCTCGCCGACGCAGGCGCTGCCATGCACGCCGCGGAAAAGATTGGTTACCCGGTGATGCTCAAAAGCACCGCGGGCGGAGGCGGCATCGGCATGCGCCTGTGCCGGACACCGGAAGAGCTGGCGAGTTCTTTTGAGGTCGTCGCAAGGCTTGGCCGCGCCAACTTCGGCGATGCGGGCCTGTTTCTGGAACGGGCCGTCACGCGGGCCCGCCACATTGAGGTCCAGATTCTCGGCGATGGACGAGGCGGCGTGGTCGCACTGGGCGAGCGCGATTGCTCGGCTCAGCGCCGCAATCAGAAAGTGATCGAAGAGACTCCCGCGCCGGGCATCACCGCTGACGTGAGAAAGCGGCTGGGAGATGCCGCGGTACGGCTGGGGCAGTCCGTGCAGTATCGCTCCGCCGGAACCGTGGAGTTTCTCTACGACGACTCGACCGGCGAGTTTTACTTCCTGGAAGTGAATACGCGCCTCCAGGTGGAACACGGCGTCACCGAAGAGGTGACTGGTCTCGATTTGGTCGAGTGCATGATCCGGATCGCGAGCGGCGAGACTTCGCTGCCTCAGGTTCAGCCGCACGGCGCTTCGATCCAGGTGCGTCTCTATGCCGAAGACCCAGCGCACGATTTTCAGCCTTGCGCCGGCCGGATCACGGAGATTGTATGGCCGGCCAACGCGCGCATCGAGACGTGGATCGAAGCCGGGTCGGAGGTGTCGCCTTATTACGATCCCATGCTCGCCAAGATCATCGTGAAAGGCGAGGACCGGGCCGAAGCCGTCCAGAAACTTCGTGATTCGCTCGCCACCACGCGCTGCGCCGGCATCGAGACCAACCTGGGCTATCTGCGCCAGGTCATCGGCGGTGAGACGTTTGCGGCGGGCCAGATCACCACGGCATTCCTGGGGAGCTTTGCGTACGAGCGGCATGCGATTGACGTCGTCGCGTCGGGCACGCAAACCACGGTGCAGGACTACCCGGGCCGCTTGGGGTTATGGCACGTGGGCGTGCCGCCCTCGGGGCCCATGGATGCGCTCGCATTCCGCCTGGCGAACCGTCTGGCGGGAAATCCGGAAGGCTCGGCTGGGCTTGAGATAGCGGTCACGGGACCCGCGTTGCGGTTCAACTGCGAGGCGACCATCGCGGTTACGGGCGCGGACTTTTCGGCCAAGCTCGATGGCGCGCCGCTGGAACGATGGAAGTCGCAGCGCGTCCCAAGCCGGTTCGGTGCTCGAGTTTGGATCGGCACAGGCTACCGGCAGCCGGGCTTACCTGGCGGTCGCCGGAGGCATCGATGTGCCGGAGTATCTGGGCAGCCGCAGCACCTTCATCCTGGGAAAGTTCGGAGGTCACGCAGGCCGGACCCTGCGCGCCGGCGACGTGCTGCACATACAAGCCGCGAAACCGGATGTCCCGCGCGAGCTGAAGACATCGCCCCGGTACGGCAACCGGTGGGAGATTGGGGTCCTGTACGGGCCTCACGGCGCTCCCGACTTCTTTACGGATCAGGACATCGACACTTTCTTCTCGTTCGACTGGAAGGTTCACTACAATTCCGATCGAACCGGTGTCCGGCTCATTGGCCCCAAACCACAGTGGGCACGCAAAGACGGAGGGGAAGCCGGCCTCCACCCATCGAACATCCACGACAACGCCTACGCGGTGGGCACAGTCGACTTCACGGGCGATATGCCGGTGATTCTCGGACCCGACGGTCCCAGTCTGGGCGGGTTCGTCTGCCCTGCGACCATCGTGCAGGCGGAAGTGTGGAAGATCGGTCAGGTAAAACCGGGCGATCTGGTCCGTTTCCTCCCGATGACGCAGCACGACGCGGAGCGGATGGAACGGGAAATGGACCGCGCCATCGACGATCTGGCCAGCCCTCTCCCCGTTTTGCCGGAGCCCCGGCGCGATCCTGCCGTACTTCGAAACGCGCCCGCGCTTGCGATCCGCGCCGACGGCGACAAGTACCTGCTGGTCGAGTATGGCGCGAATGTTTTGGATCTGAACCTGCGCTTCCGCGTTCACGCACTGGAGAACCAGCTGCGAACGGCTGGACTTCGGGGCATCCTGGACATCACACCCGGCGTACGATCCCTGCACATTCACTACGACACGCGCCGCCTGTCGCGCGAGGCTCTGCTCGAAGCTCTGGATGCATGCGAGCGCCGCATCCCCGATCTCGAGAACATCTCCGCACCCTCCCGAGTGGTGCATTTGCCGTTGTCGTGGGACGACCCCCAGACGCAGCTCGCCATTCGCAAATACATGCAATCGGTGCGGCCCGATGCGCCCTGGTGCCCGAGCAACATCGAGTTTATTCGCCGCATCAATGGTCTTGGCTCGATCGACGACGTCTACCGCACGGTTTTTGATGCGAGCTACCTGGTGCTGGGGTTGGGAGACGTCTACCTGGGGGCTCCCGTGGCAACGCCCGTCGATCCGCGGCATCGCCTGGTCACGACCAAGTACAACCCCGCGCGCACGTGGACTCCGGAGAACGCCGTCGGCATCGGCGGCGCCTATCTTTGCGTTTACGGCATGGAGGGTCCCGGAGGATATCAGTTCGTGGGCCGAACGCTGCAGATGTGGAACAGTTGGAAATCCACCGCTGCCTTCGAGCCCGGGACGCCGTGGCTGCTGCGTTGCTTCGATCGAATTCGGTTTTACCCGGTGAGCGCGGAGGAGCTGCTCGAGATTCGCGCGGCGTTCCCGCTGGGGCGATACCCCGTGAAGATGGAGCACGGCGAGTTCCGGCTTTCCGAGTATCACGCGTTCCTCAAATCCATCGGAGGGGAAGCCGCCTCGTGTAAGAACCGCCAGCAGGCAGCGTTCGATGAAGAGCGGGAGCGCTGGTCTGCAGCCGGGCTGAACACCCCCGTGTCCGACGCGGATCAGGGCGCGGAAGCGCCCGCTTTGGACGACGCCCTGCCGGAAGGCTGCCACGCTGTATCGTCTCCCATCACGGCCAGCGTGTGGAATGTCGCGGTCGAGCCCGGTCAGCGCGTGGAGGCGGGTCAGACGTTGATTGTGTTGGAGGCGATGAAAATGGAAATAGCTGTTGTGGCACCCAGCGCCGGTACTGTGGAGAGATTGTATTGCGCCTCCGGAACGCTCGTATCCGCGGGCCAGTCCCTGGCGGCCTTGCGGCAGGAGGCGGCGGTATGAACCTGACGTCTTTGCACCAGCAGTATGCTTCGGGGCAAAAACCCTCGGAGGTTATCTCGGCGATCTACGACCGCATCGAGGCCGAGCCTCTGCGGCCGGTCTGGATCTCCATCGTTCCGCGTGAGGTCGCCCTGGAGCGTGCGCGAACACTCGAACGCCGTCCAGCGGCACGGGCACTCCCGCTCTATGGCGTACCGTTTGCCGTGAAAGACAATTTCGACGTGGAAGGCATGGCGACCACCGCCGGATGCCCCGGATTCAGCTATTTTCCCGTGACGACGGCCACAACGGTGGCCAGGCTCCAGGATGCCGGCGCGATCCTCATCGGCAAGACCAACATGGACCAGTTCGCCACCGGATTGGTGGGCGTGCGCTCGCCGTACGGGGCCTGTTCGAGCATCTTCGACGAGCGCTACATTTCCGGCGGCTCAAGCTCGGGTTCGGCGGTGGCCGTCGCCCAAAATCTGGTGGCGTTTTCGCTCGGCACCGATACAGCCGGGTCGGGGCGCGTTCCCGCAGCCTTCAACAATCTGATCGGCCTGAAGCCGACTCGCGGCGTGCTGAGCACCCATGGTACAGTTCGTGCCTGCCGCACGCTCGACTGTGTTTCGATCTTTGCGCACTCCTGCGGCGATGCTCACGCGGCGTGGTCGGTGGCGCGGGGCTTCGACCCGGCCGACCCCTATTCGCGAGAACCCAGGACCGGCGAGGATGCCGCGACTTGGAGCGGGAGCATGTTCCGCTTCGGCGTACCTGCCAAGGTACAACTGGAATTCTTCGGCGACGAAGAGTCCGCGAGGCTGTACGACGCGGCCATCGAACGATTGAAGGAACTGGGCGGCCAGAAGGTCGAGATAGACTTTTCCATCTTTCGCGGCGCGGCTGAGCTACTGTACTCCGGTCCGTGGGTGGCCGAACGCGCCGCCGCCCTGGGCGGCTTCCTGGACACGAACGCCGACGAAATTCATCCCGTGGTAGGCCGCATTATTTCAGGCGCTTCTCGCTACACCGCCGTCGATTGCTTCAAGGCGGAGTACAAGCTTCGCGAGTTCTGCCGGGCTGCCGAGGAAGAGTGGAAGCGCATGGATATATTATTTCTTCCCACCGCGCCCACCATCTACACCATCGAGGCTGTCGCCCTCGACCCTGTGAAGTTGAACAGCAACCTCGGCTACTACACCAACTTCGTGAATCTGATGGATCTGGCGGCGGTGGCCGTGCCCGCCGGACTGGACCGGAATGGTCTGCCGTTTGGAGTGTCCTTGATTGGTCCGGCCTTCACCGAGGAGGCCCTGCTCGGCTTGGCGGACCGGTTCCATCGAGCTTCTTCGCACGAGCCGGAGCTAGCGGCACAGCCCGCGATGGAGCAGGACGCGTGCGCGGCCGGATGTGTGGAAATCGCTGTAGTCGGGGCGCACCTTTCCGGGCAGCCGCTGAACAAGCAACTCAAGGAACGCGGCGCGCGGTTGCGGCGAGCCACGCGCACGTCGGCCAACTATCGTCTCTACGCACTGGAAGGCACGGTGCCGGCCAAACCGGGCTTAGTGCGCGATGACGAAAACCTGGGCCCGGGAATCGAAATCGAAATCTGGGCCATGCCCGAAGACAAGTTCGGGGGCTTTGTGAAGGAGGTGCCTCCGCCGCTCACCATAGGGACAGTGGAGTTGAAGAATGGCGGCCTGGTGAAGTGTTTTCTGTGCGAATCCGCGGGGTTGCACGGGGCGCGCGACATCACGCGGTACGCCGGCTGGCGCGGCTATCTGGCTCAAGCCAAAGCACATTTGCCCTTCGGAAAATAAGCCGCGGTCTGCCCACAAAAAAATCAATCGAGGCCATAAAAAATGGCGAAGAGCGACAAACAGTACGCATGCTAGACTGAAGGGGACTCGCCAGCCGGCCTTGTCCTGCCGCTGACCTCTTTGCGCTCCCGTCAGCAGCTCATTCAGGCAGGACAACTATGCGCCGACTCATCGTAAGCCTCGTTCTATCCTCGTTTTTATCGTTCTCCGCATTGGCTGAAAAGCCGACGTTTACCGTGGGATGGTCGATTTACGCGGGATGGACGCCGTACTACTACATGGCGAAGTCCGGACTGCTGCGCAAGTGGGCCGACAAGTATGGCATCACCATCAAGGTCCAGCGCTTCGACTATGCGCCGTCGCTGGACGCCTTCGTAGCGAAGAACATCGACGCCTGCACCATGACCAACATGGAGGCGCTGGACATGCCCTCGGCCTCGGGCGTGCCGACCACCAGCATCATCATCGGCGACTACTCCAATGGCAACGACGCTTTGCTGGTGCATGACGGGCTCACGCTGAAGAACCTCGCCGGGAAGAAGATGCTACTGGTGCAGAAGACTGTCTCCGAGTACCTGCTCGACCGCGCCATGACTATCAATGGCTTGCGGGACGATCTCAGAAAGATGCGGCTGGTCAACACCTCCGATTCCGATATTGCGACGGCTTTCCTGAGTGAACGTTCTTCGGGCGTGGTCACCTGGAAACCGATGGTCTCGCAGCTTCTGAAGCAGAAGGGTGTCTCGTCCCTCTTCAATTCGTCGCAGATTCCGGGCGAGATCATGGATCTGACGGTGGTGCGGACCGATGTCCTGGAGCGGCCGGATGGTTCGGGCCAGCGTTTCGCGAAGGCGCTCGCGGGAGCCTGGTACGAGATGATGGCGGAGATGTCCGCCGGCGGGCCCGCGGCCGACAAGACGCTCGCCTCCATTGCGGAAGGCTCCGACGACACGCTCGCCTCCTACAAGGAGCAGCTCAGCACCACGAAGATGTTCTTCACGCCGAAATCGGCGGTCACTTTCAACACGGCTCCCGACTTCAAGACCAAGATGGCTTTGGTGCGCGACTTCTGTTTCCAACATGGCCTGCTGGGTTCGAATATAAAGTCAGCCGACGAGGTCGCCATCCGGTATCCCGATGGAACCGTTCTGGGCAAGCCGGACCGGGTCCGCCTGCGCTTCGATGTCACCTACATGAAACTTGCCGCGCTGGGCAAGCTCTGAGGCACACGATGTCCGCCGGTTTCCTCCTCATTCACGCAAAACCGTCGCGAACCGCGGTGCTGGCTCTCTCCTGGTTTCTGTTCGCCGCCGGCATTCTCGCGTATCTCTATACCGCCGGCGCCCGCCACCGCGACAATCCGGAAGATCGAGTAACGCCCACCATCGCCCAGATGGCCCGGGGCATGTATGACGCAGCCTTGAAGCCGGCCGAAGAGGACGAATACGGGGAAGAAGAAGCGACCACGTTGCCCGCGCGGTTCCTGAGCAGCATGCTGTGGAAGGACACCAAGGCCAGCGCGTGGCGCTTCGGTATCAGCATGGCACTGTTGATCCCCGCCGTCATCCTCGGGTTGCATATGGGATTGTTTCCGTATGTGGGCGCGTTCTTCCTGCGCTTCGTGCTCTTCTTCGACAAGATCGTGGCACTGTCTCTTCTGCCGATTCTCTTCATTGCCTTCGGCATCGACGAGCTATCCAAGATCATGCTGATCGTGGTTGGAGTTGCCCCCACCATCCTCCTCGATACCTTCAACCTGACTCGCGGCGTTCCATCCGAGCAGATCGTGAAAGCATTCACGCTCGGGGCGAGCGACTTCGACGTAGCCTACCGCGTGGTTCTGAAACAGATCTTGCCCCGGGTGCTCAATAGCATTCGCCTGAACCTGAAGGCGGTGGTGCTTTTCCTATTCGCCGGCGAGATGATCGCCTCCACCGACGGCTTGGCCTATCGCATTGCCCTGCTGCGGCGCCACATGGGGATGGACGTGATCATCCCCTACGTTTTGTGGGTCGCGCTGCTGCTGTTTCTCGTGGACCTGAGCATGCGCCGCATCAACCAGTGGCTGCATCCGTGGTTCAGGGAGGCGTAACCGTGTCTCTGATTCGGATCCAACAACTTTCGATCTCCTACGGATCTCCTCCGCGGCCCGTCTTGAGCGGCATCGATCTCACGATCGAAGACGGTGAATTCGTCTGCCTGCTAGGTCAGACCGGCTGTGGGAAGTCCACTTTGCTGCGCCTCGTTTTGGGATCGGAGCGCCCCACCCAGGGCCGCATCCTGGTCGACGGCGTCGAGCACCACCAGCCGGATCGGACTCGCGGGTACGTGCCGCAGAAGTACTCGCTCTTCCCGGACAAGACCGTTCTCGGCAACATCACGTTTGGGCCGGAGGTAAGCGGATTCGGGTTGTGGGGCCACTTGTCGCCGCAATTCTACCGCCGCCGCCGCGAGTTCCGGGAGAAAGCGTACGACTACCTGCGCCGCATTGGACTTCACAAGAGCGATGCCGGCAAGTACCCGGATGAGCTTTCGGGAGGAATGCAGCAGCGGGTCGCGATCGCACAGGCGCTGATGACGGAACCGCGCATTTTGCTGATGGACGAAGCCTTCAGCGCGCTCGACCCCGGCACGCGCAAAGAAATGCAGCGCCTGATCCGCAGCCTGTCCCAGGATCTCGGGATCACGGTGCTGTTTGTGACCCATAGTATCCAGGAAGCAATTCAGATCGGCTCGCGCGTCGTCGTCTTGGCGCGAGAGTCGGCGTCGAACGGATCCAGCGTGGTTCTCGACTGCGATCCCCGGAGGGGCGACTCGGAAATGCTCGCCCGCCAACTCCTGGACATCATGGAGCCCTCGAAGGAGACTCCCCGTCTTACCCTGGAAGGTGTCGAGGTAGAAGACACCCAGTGCGCGCTGGTTCGCGCCCATCTCCCCAATTCGTAGTCCGCAGGCCGCCGGCTGGATTCCGCAGCTCTTCCCGGGACTTGATCACCTGACTCTCGGGATCGGATACAATTCAGGGGAGCAATTCGCCAGTTCTACACACACCACAGGGTCGTCGAGGATATCAGTCGAATTCCAGGGATACGAATACGCCGCAAAAGGAGGAGAAGCTATGTTGAAAAAACTTGCTGTCGTCGCGATCTGCCTTGCGTTCCTAGGTGGTTGCACCACCCAGCCGGATGCAAAGACCGTGATTGCCAACGCTCAAAAGGAATTGGGCGATGTGAAATCCATCACGTATTCAGGATCGGCCAAGGATGTGGCATTCCAGCAGTGCGGAGCCAACGCCAGCGACATGATGTGCAGGGGAACGCATGATCCGATGCGGCCGATCAACAACTATGTCCGTGTCATAGATCTCATGGCTCCCGCTTCGCGCCACACCGGAGCGACGAATAATATTGGAGCGGGCGGGTCAACAACGGTGACGCCTGGAACGTTCTTTCAGCAGGTCACGGCCCAACAGGCCGACGTCTCCCAACCCTGGGCCAGCTCCCTCGAGTTCTACATCACGCCTTGGGGGTTTCTGAAAGGTGCTGCGGAGAACAACGCGACCGCGAGCCGGCAGCAGGTCGATGGCGTGAACTACACGGTCCTGACCTGGAGCCCAACGGTCAAGGCGCCTTCCGGCAAGAGCTACGTCATCAATGGCTACGTCAACGAACAGAACATGGTCGACCGGGTCGAAACATGGCTGGGTGAAAACATTATGGGCGACATGCATATCCTGGCCACCTACACGGGCTGGAAGGACTTCGGCGGAGTCATGGCTCCCTCGAAGATCGTGCAGACGCGCGGCGAATGGCCCTTCTTTGAAGTCGATGTGACGGCGGCGAAGGCGAATCCTCCCGATGTCGCAACGCTGGTAGCTCCTCCTGCGGGTCGTGGTGGCGCGGGCCGAGGCGGCCCAGGCGGCGCCCCTGCTCCTCTCACCGTCACTTCCGAAAAGCTTGGCGACGGCCTCTACCGGCTCACCACGGGACCCGGGAGTTACGATTCAGTGATTGTGGAGTTTGCAGATCACATCATGATGCTGGAGGCCGGACAGTCCGAGGCGCGCGCGCTCGCTTACATCGCCGAAGCGAAGAAGCTCATCCCTAACAAGCCGATCACTTACGTCATGAACACGCATCCCCACGCCGATCACACGGGAGGACTGCCGACGCTGGTGGCCGAAGGCGCAACCGTCATCACGCAGGAGAACAATGAGGCGTTCCTCTCAAAAGCGCTCAACACTCCCAGAACGCTGCTGAACGACACCCTCGCCAAGAATCCGAAGGAAGCCAAAATCGAAACCGTTGCGGAGAAGAAAGTGTACTCAGATGGAACGCGAACCGTGGAGATGTACCACGTCTCTCCGGTTCCGCACTCCAACGGCTTGATGATTGCCTACATCCCCAAGGAGAAGGTTCTGTTCCAGGGCGACTTCTCGCTGCCGGCTCCGGGGGAACCGGCTAACGATCACATCAAAGCCCTGGTCCCCATTCTCGAGAAGCTCAACCTCGATTTTGACCGCTATATCAACGTGCACACGTCGGCCGCTCCGCAGACCAAGGCGGAGCTGTGGAAAGCGGTGGGGAAATAGGAAGGAGGGCCGCCAGCCTTGCGCCGTCACGGCCGCGGACGAGCCGGCAGGTGCGCAAGCGAGGTCACCCAGTCCAATCCCCGCGGCGCTGCCGTGACGAATTGAGGATGCTTCGGAGACTCGGTTTTGTGCTTTGCGATCGACCGGAGCGTGTTGTAGGCGGTGAACACCATGTTGGATCTCACAAGATCGTCCCGTAACGTGCTCAGCGAGCGAGCCAGCCGACCTGGTTCATGCACGCCGGACGTTTCCCCGACGCCGGCCATCCGGTTGGGGTGAACACAATCGTTCAACCGGATCACCGCGATATCGCCATCCGTCAGAATAGGATGTTCCGCCTTGGGATCTTGCGCCAGGTCCGCTGAAGTCCGCGACAACATCCCGGCTGCGTTGACGCATCCGGTAAACGCCAGATCGTTGACTATTTTGGCCCGTTCACTATCGATATCGGGGTCGATGGAATGTGTCCAATGCGTCGATTTAAACCGGAACCCGTCATCTTCCGCCGCAGCGCCCAGCCAGATGCCGGTTTGCGGGGATTGCTCCCACAGGCGCACGTGGTGACGCTTTTCGACCGTGTCCAGGCTCTTTTGGCGTACGAATGTGGAACGCTCTCCGTTCAGAGTCAAGGCGTTCATGGGCGCCTTCGGATACCCACGCCGGCGGGTGAGGGCGTGGTACATCCGATACAGCGAAAGCGGCGACTTGCGCTGGGCCGGCGACCATCCCGAGGCCGCAAAAGCGCGATCCACCTCACTCCGGCTGCCAATCAGCACAACGTTTACAAGGTCGGAGGGGTGGCTACTCATGTAGGCGCGCTGCGGGGACTTTTTCACCAGGCGCTCAATCCCGGCGAGATCGTCTGGCGAAAACGACCTTGTAGAAATCAGGGAATCCGGGTTCGATGCAGGCAGGGTCGCCGCGGTGGTCAACCGGAGAGTGAGCTCGGTGCCCACCGGAAAACGTATCTCTGGATTCGCAGACGGGGCAATCAGGGATTTCATGCCCCATATGGGGATGCCAATCTCGGGTTCCACCAGCAGCAGCGGAACGGTGTAAAACGCCACGCTTGAGGAGACGCTCGCGATCGGATGGATCCCATGCACGGTCCCAAAATCGTCAACATGCTCCTTGGCTGTTTCGACTTCCATCAATTGAGTGTTGACGCGGATCGCCGCGCCGCCGGGAAGCTGGAGTGTATCGAAGCCAAACGCCATGCTCGCGGTTGAGTGCTTGAACCCGAAGCCGAGCGCCGTAGCGGCTGCAATCGACCCAAACAGCCGCGACCCCTGCGGAACGAGTATTTGTCCGTCCATGCTTACCGGAGCGATAATCGTGGCTTCGATGGGATCGCCGGCATGAGAGATACGGGAACCCGTGGCGCCCGACAGCCGCACTTCCAGGATGGTGCCTACCGGCAACTCCCGCGCGGATACGGCCGCGGACAACAGGAGCACGGAACCGGCCAGAACGGCGAACTCGGAGACGATCGCCGCGACGATCCTCTGAAACAGAGAAGAATCGTCCATGGTTTTACGCATTCGCATAAAGAGCCGGGTCGCTGGCAGCGTTTGTGTGTCTCTGCGCAACGACGTGAACAACGACGTCAAGAACAACGTGAACAAGGATACATGAAAACATCCGGCCGTGCCTGAGGTTCACTGAGGGCCGGTTCGATCCCGGTGGCCGGTTCCGCTGTTTCATGTAGTTAGCGGCTAGAACGACTAGGTACGTATTCTCCGCAACTCCCGCCCTCTGACCGGGTTTTCAAAACCAGACGATCGTTCGGAGGATCCACTGGGTTTATGCCGGTGGCGTCGTAAACGGAGGAGACGAATGGGGAACAGACTGATTCTTGCGAGTTTGTGCGCGTGCTTGCCGGCATTTGCGCAGATCACGATCGCGGTTTCTCCTTCGCCGGCTTCCGTGCACATAGGAACTTTTCTGCAGTTTTCAGCCCGGGTCAGCGGCACTTCAACGACCGGAGTCACCTGGTCGCTGACGGCTCCGGGAACGACGCGATCGGCGGGTGCGATCTCTCCGGGCGGCCGCTATACGCCTCCCGCGGCTCTGCCGGTCCCCAACACCGTCGTCGTAACCGCTACCAGCAATGCCAGCCCGGCGACATCCGTCAGCGTAACCGTGACCATTCTGAATCCGTACCCGGCGCTTGCGTCCGCGAGCCCCGCCAACATTCCCATCGGGCCATTCTCCATCATGCTGAACGGCAGCGGCTTTGTGCCCGGAGCCCAGGCCATCAACGGCGGTACGCCCATGGCCACAACCTACGTTTCTCCGACCAGATTAATGGCGACAGGCTTCTCTTTCCCGGTTGAAGCGGGATGGAAGATCCCGCTGGTGGTGAAAAATCCAGATCCCGGCTCGGCAACCTCCACGAACGTGGTCAGCGTCGTGGTGGCTCCGGCATCCGGACCTCCTATTTTGAGCGCGAACGTGGCTTCCCACTTCCTGGATCAGGCCGCCTTTGGACCGGACGCCGCCACGCTGGAGCACGTTCAGACCGTGGGACTGGACGATTACCTCCAAGAGCAGTTCGCCTCCCCCATTTCGCCCTATCCGGACCCAGCCACGACCGGTCCCGGCCTCAACCGCGTGCAGGCGCGTTTCTTCACCAACGCCGTCCACGGCCAGGATCAATTGCGCCAGCGGGTCGCATTCGCGTTAGGCCAGATATTCGTCGTATCGGGAATCGAGGAAAACACGCCGCGTCAGTTGGTGCCGTATCTGGAAACTCTGCAAAAGGATGCCTTCGCAAATTTTCGCACGCTCATGGAGGATGTGACGCTCAGTCCCACCATGGGTGAATATCTCGACGTGAGAAACAACGACAAGGCCGACCCGGTTCTCGGCACCAGAGCCAACGAGAATTACGCCCGCGAGCTCATGCAACTGTTCACGATCGGCCTTTTCCAACTGAACCTGGACGGAACCTTGAAGCTGGATGCCGATGGCAATGCGATCCCGACCTACGATCAGGCCACGATCCAGGACTTTGCCAAGGTCTACACGGGATGGACCTATCCCACCAGGCCCGGTGCAATCGCGCGGAAGCATAATCCGTCGTACTATATCGGCCCCATGGTGCCGTTCGAGTCCAACCACGACGTCACCTCGAAAACCCTGCTGGACGGATTCGTGCTGCCGGCGGGGCAGAGCGCCGGGCAGGATCTGGAAGCGGCGCTGGATAACATCTTCAACCATCCCAACGTCGGCCCGTTCATCGGGAAGCAACTCATCCAGCATCTGGTGGGCAGCAATCCCTCGCCGGCCTATATCGCCCGCGTGGCGGCGATTTTCAACGATAACGGAGCGGGCGTTCGCGGCGATCTACAGGCCGTGATACGCGCGGTTCTGCTCGATCCGGAAGCGCGGCAGGGTGACAACGGCCCGTTCGCGGATGGCTCAGCCCTCCCGCCCAGCTCACATCTGCGGGAACCGGTCTTCGTGGTTGCCTCGATTCTCCGCGGCCTGGGTGCGCTGGTCAATGACACCAACAATCTCACAGCCTTGGCGGCGAATCTCGGCCAGACGCTCTTCCTGCCTCCCACCGTGTTTAGCTACTTCGCCCCGGGATACCAGATTCCCGCGGAGCTCACTCCAGGGATGTCGCTGCTGGGTCCGGAATTCCAACTCGATTCGCCCTCCAGCGCCGTGGCTCGCTTCAACATGGTCAACAGCATGATCTACGGCAATCTGGGAGTGGGCGCGGCGATCGATCTCACGCCGTTTTCAAACCTGGCCGGCGATCCCCAAGCGCTGGTGAACGCGGTAAGCCAGGCGTTTATGTACGGCCAGATGCCGCCGAAAGTCCAGACCGCCTTGCTGGGCGCCATTGAGGCGTTCAAGGGATCTTCCGCAGCGGTGAACAGGGCGCGAGCGCAGGCGGCGATCTATCTCGCCGTTTCCTCCTCCTACTACAACGTGGAACATTAAAAGATGTGGAGCAGAAAATCATGCTGATACCTTCCAGAAGAAAGTTCCTGCGCGTATCGTGCCGTTCCCTCGGGACCTTGGGCGCCGCCAGTTTGATGAGCCGCTTCAGCCAGGTGAACGCACTCGCCCAGTCTTCGTGTCCCGCGGATTACAAGGCGCTGGTGTGCATCTTTCTGTTTGGCGGAAACGACGGTAACAACACCGTGGTCCCGATCTCCACGCCCGGAAGCAACCCTGCCAATTCCTATAGCAAATATGCACAGGTCCGCGGAGGACTGGCGCTGCCGGCAGAAGCCCTGAGCGTGATCGGCAACTCCAAGGGCGATCAATACGGGCTGCATCCCAGCCTGACGGAGCTTGCGACGCTTTATAACAACAACCGGAACGTCGCCGTTCTGGTGAACGTGGGGACTCTGGTCACGCCACTGACGCAGGCTCAGTACAAGAATCAGCAGGCGGCAATTCCTTCCAATCTGTTCTCGCATCTGGATCAACAAACCGAATGGCAGACCTCCCTGGCCCAGGGATCGGGCGCCACCGGGTGGGGAGGCCGGGTTGCGGATGCCGTGCAGAGCTGCAATACCAGCGGCTTCCCGACCATTGTTTCGGTGGGAGGAAATAACCTGTTCGCGACCGGCGCCCAGACCAGCCCTGCCACGGTCACAGCCGGACAGGCGCTCGGGTTGCGAGGATTCAATACGTCAGCAGCTTCCGCGGCCCGGTTGTCCGCGCTAGAAAGCCTGCTGACGTTCGACAACGGAGTTTCGCTGGTTCAGGCATCCAATTCGATCGCTTCGTCCGGTCTGAATCAAGCCGCGGTTCTCAACCAGGCACTGGCAGGGGCGAAGGATCTCACCACGGTGTTCCCCAGCACTTCGCTCGGCCAGCAGCTTGAGCAGGTCGCCAAAATTATCAACGTCCGTAGCGAGCTGGGCATGCGCCGCCAGATATTCTTCGCTTACCTCGGCGGCTTTGATACCCACGATCTGGAACTGAACGATCAGGGAACCGGCTTGGCGCAGGTGAGCCAGGCGATGAAGGCATTCTACGATTCCACTGTGGAGATGGGAACGGCCGATCAGGTCGTGACCTTTACCGAGTCGGATTTCGGCCGGACGCTGCAGCCCAGCGGAGGCTTGACCCTGGGCACGGATCATGCCTGGGGCAGCCACCATTTCGTGATGGGAGGCGCCGTCAAGGGTGGCGACATCTACGGCACATTTCCTACCCTCGAACTCAACGGCCCCGATGACGCCAACAACCGCGGCGTGTGGATTCCTACAACTTCACTGGACCAGTACGGGGCGTCTTTAGCAACGTGGTTCGGCGTCGATCCCTCTAAACTCAGCCAGGTCTTTCCGAACCTGGCGAACTTTACCAACCCTCCGCCAGCTTTCCTTTAGGGCGCGGGCTCGCACTCTCATTCGCGCGGCACGGACTATTTGCCGACGGAGTGCGCGGAATCCCGCTCGTTGTCGCACACGTCTTCGATCATTTCGGTGTCGGGGAGAAAATCAAATTGCAGCGGGAACGACCAGGGCTTGGTGTACGCCAGCGGATCGTCGATGGTGATTTCGACGTCCATGTGACCGAAGTCGCGGCGGTGGAAGCGCTCGACCGTGTGCAGCGCTTCGGTATGGGGAAGACCACTGTCATCGATCCAGCTCTTGTCGTTGAAGCCCCGCGTGTCGACCACGAACCAGTCGCCATCCCACCTGCCGATGGAATAGCCGAGCCAGGCGGGATTCGACACGGGAGGGAAAGGACGGCCGTCCGTGAAGATCTGGCGGAAGCGCGCGAACTCTTCATACAGGATGAGAGTCAGACCGGGGTCCTGCACGATCTTCATGGGAACGCCAATCAGCATCTGGTCAGGGATGCTGTGGGGCAGACAGTGCGAAGAAGGCCTGTCCGCCATAAAATTCGCCATGCGTTGCTGGTGGAGCGCCTCGTAAGGAGGGAGCAGAGGCGGAATGGTTTCTCCGGGCCGCATGAAATCCGCCAGGTTGGGACCCATCGCCAAACCCGCGTTGCTGCGTTGAGCCGGACGGCTCTTCCCGCGCGCGCGTTGCCATAGTCCCGACAGATCCGGCTTGCCGTCCGCGGCTTTGGGCACGGGAGCCGTCAGGTTGGGTTTGCCGTTAGGCAAGCGCGGGATGCCGGGCGTGGGGTAGCTGATCCACTGGGCGGAAGCCGAGACAACGCAAATCGTGAGGGCGAGACAGATTCGGCGAATCATACGCTAGCTCCTCATTCTATATCCCTGCCTATATGCCCGCGCGACACGTTAAATCCCGGCGTACCGCGAATAACCATTAGCGGCTCCCATGAAAGTTGATCCAGTGCGTGGCGCGGACCAGGATCGTGCGACCCATGTTTACTTGACGTCGTTCTTGATGACCTTGCCGCCCTTCATCACGAACTTGACGTGTTGCAGCTCGGTGATGTCGGCCAGCGGGTCGCCCGAAACGGCGATCAGATCCGCGTACTTGCCCCGGTCGATGGATCCGATCTGATTCTGCCATCCCAGCGCTTCGGCGTTGATTGTGGTGGCCGCCTGAAGAGCCCGCACCGGGGTTAAGCCGCCGTGCTTCACCAGCATCTCGAGGTCGAGAGCCTGGGTCCCATGCGCGTAGGTCGATCCGTCGGCTCCACTGCCCAGCATGATCTTCAATCCCTTGGTGGCGGCAGCCATCGACACGGCCTTCTCAAAAATGGGGATCATGCGATACTTGCCGCCGGTGTTTTTGGCGTCGTTATCGTCCATGTACGGCTCGATGTAGCGCTGGAGCGTGGGATCGTAGTACAGGCCTTTGGCGACCATCATATTGGCCTGCTCCTGATCCAGCCCGTAAGCGTGCTCGATGGTGTCGCAGCCGGCGACGATGGCGTTCTTTTCCCCCTCGCCGCCGAGAACGTGGCAGGCGGCTTTCTTGCCGAGCCGATGCGTCTCGTCGATCATCGCCTGCAGGACCGGCAACGGATAGGTGACTACATATTGCGGGTGGCCGCTGTTATCAAAGGAGTACGCGCCGGTGGGGAACAGCTTGATCCAATCCGCCCCGTGTGCGATCTGCTCGCGCACGGCCGCGCGCCCTTCCTCGGCCGAGCGGATGATCGTACTTGCCAGCGGGTTCTGCGGCGTCGCAGGGTCCGGCGGAGTGGCTCCCCAGACGATTCCGAGCGTCGACACCTGATACCGGGGGCCATCGATGCGGCCCTGATTAATGGCATCGCGGATGGCGATGTCGCCGTATCCATTGCCGTGCGAGCTCATATCGCGCGCCGCGGTGAAACCCGCACGAAGGTCGGCCTGGACGTTCTGCACCGCTATCAGCATGGAGGCTTCCGTGGTCCCGTTGGGCTTGCGCGTGTTGAACATGTGCGTATGCGCGTCGATCATGCCGGGCAGAACGGTCGCGCGGCTGAGGTCGATGGTCTCGGCACCGGCGGGAATTTTGACTTGCCCCTCCGGTCCGACCTCGCTGATGCGCTCGCCCGCCAGAACAATCACTTGCCGGGTCAGCATCCGGCCGGTCTTGCTGTTAAACATGCGGCCCGCGCGGATGGCGACCACACGCGCAGGGGGAGGGCATTGAAAGATGCCGCCATCGGATCCCACGCAGGGAGTGGGACCGGCTCCTCGCCACGGAGCGGGTGGCGGCTGAACTCCTTGGGCTAAAACCTGGCCGGCCAGTATGGTTCCGAGCGCCGCGGCCGCGAGGAGGATTCGGTGCACCGTCTAGCCTCAGGCTTGCTGCTGGAACATCTTGAATGTCTCGAAATCACCCTTCAGCAACTGGTGCGTATCGTGGAGACCCAGCCAGCCGTCGATCATGGTGGCGTAGACTCGGCGGAAGTCGGTGGTGAAGACCAAGTTGTCTCCCGCGTCCAGTTTCGTCAGGCTGGGGATGGCGCCATATTGGCCGCCCTTGACCTGCTTTCCGGCGACGAACATCAGGTTGGCGGCGCCGTGGTCGGTGCCGAGGTTGACGTTTTCCGGAACCCGGCGTCCAAATTCCGAGAAGATCATCACGACGACGTCGTCCGCGCGACCGATCCGTTCCAGATCGGCCAGGAACGCCGTGACGGCATCGGAAGCGTAGGTGAGCAGCCGCTTGTGCGTATCGTTCTGGTAGACGTGCGTGTCGAACGCGTTGTTGCGGTAGGACGTATAAAAGAGACGCGAGGGCATGCCCGCCTCGATCAGCGCCACGACCTTGGGCAGGTCGAGACCCGTGATTCCGTAGTCCACCGGGGAATGGTATTTGGCCCAGGCTTCCCGCACCAGCGCGGAGGCGTCCTTGGCGCTGCGGGCCGTGTCGAGCAGGAATCGCCGCGAGGGATTGTCGACGTGCTTGTTGACAGGGGTGGAGTCGAGAATCGCCCGCTCATCGTAGAACTTCTCTTGCGTGAACTTGTTGGGATCGTCGAAGACCACGGGAACATGCAGGCGGCTGCGAACGGCCAGCGATTGCCGCGCGTCGATGTTCACCAGGAAGTTGGGAGGTGCGCTGGGAGCCATCGCATCGGCCAGACGGCCGACCCACCCGTACTCCTCTCCGCTATTGGGAGCCGCGGTGTGCCAGTAGGCCATGGACGTGAAGTGCGAGAAGGAGGGGTTATCGTATCCGCAGCCGTGGACGATGGCCAGTTTGCCTTCTTTATATAAGCGTTCGAAGCCGGCCATGCCCCCGCTGAAACCGAAGTGATCGTCGATCGGCCGGAGTTCCTTCTTGGGGATGCCGATCTTGGGCCGAAGGCGATAATACGCGTCATCGCCGTAGGGCGCCAGCGTGTTGAGCCCATCGTTGCCGCCGGACAGCTCGAGCACCACCAGGATTTTCCCGTCGTGCTTGCCTTGGGCCGCGAGCGCCGCGCTCGCCTGGGCGAACAGAGGCAGGGGAAGAGCCCCCGCGGTGACGCCCACGCCGTACATGCCGGCGCGCAAGAGATCCCGCCGCGAGAGTTTCGAAAAGCGGAAGTGATTTCGCGAGACGTGTTTGGTCATGGGATGCTCCTTAATCCAACTGGTACTCTGGCTGGCTCATGATCAGATGGAGGACCAAGCGAAGAGAGTCCTCCATATACGTCTGAGCAATGGAAATATCGGTGGTGCCCAGCTCCTTGTTCAGGAAGGCAATCAGTTTCTGGCGCGTATCCTCGCTGGGCGGGACGGCCATGAAGCGGCGAATCATATAGTCCACCACCTGGGTCGTGGTCTTCAGGTCCTGGCCCAGGATCATGCGGGACATGTTGAGCTGCGCCGTGTCGCGCGGGATCGGCTTGACTCGTTCGATGGCCATCTGCCAGCCCCGGTAGCTGCCGTAGCGCGTATTGAATTCTTCGTCCCGGTCCGCGTTCATGTTGGATTCCGCGATCTCGCCGCTTTTGGTATCGTTCTTCGTCGCGGTGGTGATGTCCATGCCCTGGCGAATGCGGTCGGCGACCCTCCGAATCTCCCCGCTGCCGTTGTACCGGTCCGGCGGGATGAAGTTGATATTGGGGAAGAGGACGTCGCGGGCAAAATTCGCGCGCTCGAGCAGCAGTCCCGGCGTAATCCAGCTCTGCCCCCCGGCCCATCCGGCCACGGTCGGCGGCTGGAACAGTTGTTGACCCAATGACGCGGTGATGGAGTTGAAGTCGGGGACGCCGGGAATGCTCTTGAGGCCGAGTTTCCGGTACGTGCTCACCGCAAGCTCCACGGGGCTCATGATCTGGGTGCCCATCGAAGCGGGACTGTAGAAGTCGCGCGACGAGAAAATGGTTTCCAGCAGCGGTGTGATCTCGTAATGGTTGTCGCGCAGCACCGAGCCCAATTTCTTCTGAAGCTCGGGCGAGAGATCCTGGCGGACGAAATAGCGGTAGATCCCGCCAGCGATGAAATCGGCGGTGGCCGGCTGCTGCATGATGATGTCGATGACGTCGACGCCGTCCAGGCGGCCGGTGTGCCCCAGAAACGTCTTTTCGCCATCGTCATGCTGATCTTTGTTCACCACGAATTTCAAATCGACGTAGTTCCATCCGGTGAACGCCCGGGCGGCCTCGCGAATATCCTTCTCGGTGTAGTGGCCCACGCCCATGGTGAAGATTTCCATGATTTCGCGGGCGAAATTTTCGTTGGAAGCGCCTTTGACGTTGACGCCCGCGTCCAGGAACGAAAGCATGGCGGGGTCCTGGGCCACGGCGACGGTGAGATCGCGGAAATTGCCGGTCCCCTGCTTTTCGAATAGTTCGAGCTGCGCGAGGTGCTTGCGAGAATCGCGCACCTTGGCCTCGTTGGACGCGAAATGGCCGTGCCAGAACAAGGCCATCTTTTCCTGAAGCGGCCGCGGGCTGGTCAGCATCCGGTTCGCCCACCAATAAGCCACCCGGTTGGTTTCGAGAACGCTGGCGCGCAGCCAGTAGAAGAATTCGTTGACCACCGGCTGGAGGCGGCGGTTGCCGGTCGGTTTGACCTTGATTCCGAGCGCCTCGCCCTTCTCCTTGGCGAGATCGGTCACGGCCGGCCGGCTGGGAGGAAACGGTTCCAGCCCGGGGTCGTGAATATCAGAGGCCTCGAACGGAGGCAACTGGCTGATATCGGTGCCTTGGAAGCGAACCAGGCGGGCGATGGCCTGGGCGGGGGTCATTTTGGCCAGTTCCTGGATTTCCTGCGGGGTTCCCCCGAATCCGGCGCGATCCAGCAGGTGCGCCGCGAAATCGTAATTCCAGTCCGCCGGGCCGATCGGCGTCAGATCGTTTTGCCACGCTGCCGGGCCCGCGGTCTGAGCCATGGCCGCGGCCGCCCACACAAAACCGAGGAAAACGACACTTCCACGCATACTGGAACTCCTTAAATGAGCCTCTAAAGCAATATTCCCACGAATGGCAAATCGATGCCACCGGGCTGTCCCCGGCTACTTTCCGGCCGGGATTTTGACGATCCGGTCGCCCTGGAATGCCCCGATGTAGATCGAATTTCCGGTCCGCAGCGCGCTGGAAACGCCGGGGATCAAAACACCCTTGCCCTCCGAATCGAAGACTTTCCTGGCTTCCATTTTCACAGGATCGATTTCCGCCACGCCGAATGCCAGGATGCAGGACGTGCCGCTGCCGGGGGGACAATCGCCCCGCGCGCCTTTAACGCCAGCGGCGAGCATAGTGCGCTTGCTGGTCCAGATAATATTGTCGGGCAGGAAGTCCAGCTTGACCATGCCGATGTCCTTGCCCGCCTTGAGGTCGTACTTGTGCACTTCCTTGGCGGCGAAGGCATTAAAGTACATGGTGCGCCCGTCGGCGCTCACCAGCACTCCGTTGGGGTAGGGGGCTCGGGTGCCGGGCAGTTCCACTTCGCCCTTCGCCGGCGTCCAGCGTGTGACATAGCCGGTGGCCTGGCCGCCGAACGCGTTGTTCCCTCCACCTTGAGGCGCTTGAGCAGGTGGCTGCAACGCAGTGGGATGCGTGGCGATAAATCCGCCGTCGGGCTGGGCGGCAACATCGTTAAAATCGTGAGCCGAGACAACGCAACCGTGCCAGACCAGGTTCCAGGCTCCGCCGGTCCGTTTCAACTCGAACATTTCGATGGACTCGCGGCCGCCGTGATTCACGACGTACAGCTGTTGGGCGCCGCCGGTCCGCTTGGACAGCGAGATTCCATGCGGCCGGAGCGCGTCGGCAGCCAGGGGACCGGGACAGGCGGGATCGCCCCAATCCTTGCGAGGCTCCGACGTGGGCGTCATCTTCGTAAACGTTTTCTTCGTGAGATCGAACAGCACCAGTCCCGCGACGCCAGCGCCGGCCGGACCGTTCACAAACTGGCTCACAATGAGCGACTTGCCATCGGGCGTCAGCTCCAGATCTTCGGGTGAGCGCGTTCCGCAGATGATTTCGATATCGCCGTGCGTCCCGCACGCCATCAGAGGGGGTTGCGGCGGCCCGCCTTTTCCTTGCGCGTGAGCCAGACCGGCGAAGGCGCCGGCGGCCAGCATGGCCAGGAGTGCGGTTCTCATTTCTCCCATCCAGTCTTCGAGTTGTAGGGCATGGTGAAACCCATCGCCTCGATCTCATGAATCTTGCCGCCCCAGACTTTAAAGATGTGCGCGGCCGGCAGGTCGAACGGGTTGAAATTCATGGGTATCGAGTCGACGCCCGGGACGCCCACCAGCTTGAGCGTTTTTTCTTTCATCGGATGACGGAACTGCGACAGGCCGAACACCAATCCTGTCTCCACATCCGCGATCTGGACGCGCCGCGGCTCGATCCTCTTGATGTAGCTCATGGCCCGGGTGAAGAGCTGAGCGCGGCAGCCCAGGGCGCCGGTACTGCCGCGGCCGGGAGTCGCGGGCGGCGGATTCCCGGTGGTTTGCATGCCGTTCTCTCGGCGGAGGCAGTCGTCGGCGAACGGGGCGGCGTCGCCGTCGCTGGTCACCAACGCTTCGTAATACGAAGCTCCGATCTTGAGCATCTGGTCGCGCGGAGTCCGTTGCGCCGGCGGAACGATGCTGAGCAACCCCGGGCGCGGCGTCTGCAGATTCGCCAGACTGCTGCCCATCAGATTGCGCGCCAGCAGGTGCTCGGCTTCCACGATCCGGCCATTCTGCAGCTTCAGTCGCAGGCCAAGTTCCATGGGCTTGCCGCTTTCCTGCATGACGCCGATGAACCCGACCTGCTGGGCGGTCGGATCGGGAACATAGATCTTGAATGTGGCCGGAACGGCGGAGGCGGTCTTCCACAATCCTTCGCCGGGCTTCATGGGGACGGTGTTTTCGACGAATTTGACGTTTGCCGCGAACGGGACACGGCTCGGATCGTGCGCCACCAGTGCGGCGAGATACGAGTCGACCATCTTAACGAGGCACGCGCGATCACAAGGGGCGGCATTGGTTTGCGCGAATGCGGCCGAGCCGGCCACGGCGACCGTGATCGCCAATACTGTGGTCCTAATTGCTGGTTTCATGCTTGCTGCTCCGTGAACTCAGGCGCATGAGCGCGCCGTTGGCAAGTATAGTCCAAAGTCCCTCAGCCATGGTTGTCGCCCCTTGCGCCGACCCTTAAGCCATTGGATGCGGCGAAGCGCGACAATGAAAAACGCGAGATATTCTCATGACTCATACAACGCCACCTACACGCCGCAGTTTCGTTTCCGGACTCACCGCAGGCATGGGCCTGCTCCTGGGGAGTTGCGCTCGGACGGCCCCTGAAGCGACCGCCACACCAGACTCCGGCCCCGCCGATGTTACGTTGCGGATCGGTCCGGTGCTGGTCGATATCGCCAAGGATCACACCATCAGCACCATCGGATATAACGGCAGCGTTCCGGGTCCGCTGATCCGGCTGCGCGAAGGCGTGCCAGTGACCGTGGATCTGTTCAACGACACGAATGAACCGGAGCTGGTCCATTGGCACGGCCAGATCATTCCCGCCGAGGTCGACGGCGCCGCCGAGGAAAAAAGCCTGGTGGTGCCGGCCAACGGGCACCTACGGTATCGCATGACTCCGCAGCCGGCTGGAGCGCGCTTTGTGCACTCGCACGTCATGCCGATGTCAGACTTGAGCCGCGGAACGTACACCGGCCAGTTCGGATTCGTCTACATCGAACCCAAGAGCGAGCCCGGCGCCTACGATCAGGAAATCTTCCTGGCGACGCATGAATGGGAGCCTTTCTTCACGACCGCGGAAGAAGGGGAGCAGATGGATGCGCAACAACTCGCCAGAATGGCCGCCCTACCGAAGGATCCCAAGCCGAACGGTTGGGAGATCGGCTACCAGCGTTTCACCATCAACGGCAAGTGTCTCGGCTTCGGCGAGCCGGTTCGCGTGAAGGAGGGGCAGCGCGTCCTGTTTCACTTCCTGAACGCCAGCGCCACGGAGAACATCACGCTGGCGCTGCCGGGCCATATGTTCCAGGTGGTCGCGCTCGACGGAAATCCTGTACCGCACCCGCAAGCCGTGGAAGTGCTTGAGCTGGGGACCGCCGAGCGGATCGACGCGGTGGTGGAAATGAAGAATCCGGGCGTGTGGATTCTGGGGACCCCCAAGGACGACGATCGCCGCGACGGCATGGGGATCGTGGTCGAGTACGCCAACAAGACCGGCCAGCCCCGCTGGATCAAGCCTGCCAAGCACGTCTGGGATTACACGCTCTTCGGCGACAACCGTATCGCACCCACTCCTGACGAAGTGATTCCCATGGCTTTTGGGAAGATCAACGGCGGGACCGGAGATTTCAACCGTTGGACCATCAACGGCAAGAGCTACGACGAGAAAGCGGAGCTAAAGGTCCTGCAAAAAGGGAAACGATACCGGCTGGCCTTTGACAATCAGACCGATGACACGCACCCCGTTCACCTGCACCGGAATAGCTTTGAGCTGACCAATGTGCACGGTAAAGCGACGGGAGGCGTAGTGAAGGACGTCGTGATGATGAAAGGCTTTCGAAAGATCGATGCGGATTTCACGCCTGCCATGGAGGGGCTGACGTTGTTCCATTGCCATCAGCAACTGCACATGGATTATGGATTCAAGCTCGTGTTCAACGTGACGTAAATAGTGCTATGATTCTTGGTCATCCAGTTGGAGCGCGAAATGCTTGTGAGGTGCCTGCGAGCTTCGTTGTTATTCGTTCTGCTCCTGTTCCCTGCGCTGACTTTTCAATCGGACTTGGACGGCCCACATGTCCAGATCGCGCCGATACGTTCCCGTGAGTCCCCAGCGCCCAGGAGCTTTCCGGAGCCGACTCTTCGCGTCGATAGTTCACTGGTTCTGATTCCGGCGCAGGTCACCACCCGCGAGGGCTCGCCGATCTTGGATCTCACGCGGAAGGATTTTCGGATCTACGAAGACGGGGCGGAACAGAAGATCACCTATTTCGCGAGGGACGACGCTCCTGTTTCCGTCGGCTTGCTGCTGGACTCAAGCGGCAGCATGCAGAACAAGAAGAAGAAAGAATCCGAGGCCGCGGCGGCATTCTTCCGAACCGCCAATGCGGACGACGAGTTTTTCCTGATCGAATTCGACAACCACCCCAAGTTGGCCGTGCCGTTTACCGCGGACACGGGTCTGCTGTACCACAAGATCACCCGGGTGCGTCCCTTCGGCCAGACTTCACTATTCGATGCGATTCACATGGGGCTGGACGTGATGAAGAGAGCCCACCACAACCGTAAGGCTCTGGTGATCATTTCCGATGGCGGCGACAATCGCAGCCGGCGCACATTCACCGCGATCAAGGGCGATGTGCTCGAAGCCGACGTTCAGCTTTATGCGATGGGGATTTTGAATCCGGAAGGCGCCGCGAGCTCGCCCGAAGAATCCAAGGGACCAGAACTTCTCGACGAACTCGCGGAATTGACCGGCGGCCGGCATTTCCCCATTCTCAATCTGGGCAGCCTTCCGGAAGTGAGTGCGCAGATCGGCGAGCTGCTGCGCGATCAGTATCTGCTCGGATACCATCCCACCAATCTGTCGCGTGACGGCCGCTATCGGGACATCAAACTAGATGTGGCCGGATCCGCGGATCCGGGCGTGCACGTCCGCTATCGCAAGGGTTATTACGCTCCCCAGCAGTAAGGCGCTATAACCCGGACAAGTTCCAACGCCTACAGTTTCACGATGTTCATCTCTCTGTAATCGGTGCGTAATCACGAACCGCTAGGATGGGGGCCATTCCCGATTCTTAGGAGCCTAGGCTTGACTCAAAATATATTGAAACGCTTCGTTGCAGTGTGCGCCCTTGGCGGTGCCATCTTCCTGGGGAGCGTGACGCCGACCCAACTCTCGGCGCAAACCAACACGGCGCTGGTCGCCGGGACCGTCCTCGATCAGACCGGCACTGTCCTGCCGAATGCGACCGTACGCATCAAGAACGAAGCCACCGGCGCCGTCCGGACGGCGATCACCGATTCGGACGGTCACTTCAAAGCGGACGGCGTACCCGCCGGGATCTACTCGATCACGGTTTCCGCAACAGGTTTCGCCACCACGAACAAATCGGAAGTCGAAGTCGCCGTGGGCAAGAGTGACGACCTTTCCATCGCGCTCGCCGTGGGTTCTGTCAGCCAGACGGTTGAGGTCACCGCGACAGCTTCTCTCGCCGCGCACTTCGCCCCCTCGCAGGGTTCGCTGGATGCGCGCAGCCCGGCTTCTCTCATCAGCCCGGCGTTCATTCAGAATTTCGTTTCTCCGGTGGGCGATTATTCGGATATCGTGCAGATGTCGCCCGGCACCTTCAGCGTCGGCGTGAACGGGCCCGGCCTCGGCGATACCAAGATCTTCTTCCGCGGCTTCAAGGACGGTTTCTACAACATCACCTTTGACGGACTTCCATGGAACGATACGAACGACCCGACGCACCACTCCTGGGCCTTTTTCCCTGGCGAATTTATCGGCAGCACTCTGTTTGACCGCAGCCCTGGCGACGCCACCGTCATTGGTCCGGCCAGCTCCGGCGGATCGATCAATCTGCTCTCCCGCGACCTCAGCCCCGATACCGGCATTCGCGGCACCATCTCCTACGGCTCGTGGAACACCCGGCTGCTCTCGGCCGACTTCGACTCCGGCCCCTTTGGCGGAAAATCCAAGCGGTCGAACCTGCTCCTGAACGTGAATCATTTGAGTTCGGACGGCTACCAGACCTACAATTTTCAGAGCCGCTACGGTGGCGACGCCAAGTATCAGTTCCGCATCAACGATCGGACCATCCTGACCGGCTATACCTCCATCATGGCGCTTTCGGCGAATACGCCGAAACTCAAGGGGCCTACGCGCGCCCAGGTCGAGCAGTTCGGCGATAACTACCTGCTGAGCAACAACCCGGCGGACCCGAACTACTACAAATACAGCTGGTACCAGATTCCCAGCGACTTCGACTACGTCGGGATTGAGTCCGACCTCGGCCACGGCTGGCGTCTGAATGACAAGGTCTACACGGATCGCTACTACAACCACCAGCAGTACAACGGCAGCAAGATTACCACCACCAGCGGCACCGATAAGCTGAACAGCTATCGCAAATATGGAAACGCGCTCTCCGTGGTTCAGGACTCCAAGTGGGGGACGCTCAGCACCGGGCTCTGGTACGAACTGGCCTACACCGACCGGTTCCAGACGCCCACCGATCCGCGCACCTGGATCGATGCGGCGATCCCGAATTTCCATGAGAAGTTCATTACACAGACCATACAGCCCTATGCACAGTACCAATACAACGTAACTCGCAGGCTGACGGTAACCGCTGGATTCAAGGTATCCAACTATAAGATGCACTTGAACCAGTTTGCGGATAACGGGAAAACCGTCGGAGACCTGGGGGGCGTGCAGTTTGTGACCCACGAAGGGAACTATCACGCCTTCCAGCCGACCGGGGATCTCCGCTATCGTCTGAAGAATAACTGGACCGTGTACGCGCAGTACGCCACCGGCAACGTCATTCCACCCAGCAACGTTTTCGATGTAAAAAACGCAAGCGTAAAGACCACACCCAATCCGACGCAGACCAAAACCTTTCAGTTCGGATCCGTACTCAAGCTCGACCGCTTTACTCTGGATGCCGACGCGTTCTTCATCAAGGCGCAGAGCCCGTACGCCTCGACCATTGATCTGGACACCGGTGAGCCGGTGTACTACCTTGCCGGTAACACGCTCTCAAAGGGACTGGAAGCGGAAACGAACATCGCCGCGGGCCACGGGTTCAACCTGTACCTGAACGGGACTCTTCTCGGCGCGAAGTATCAAGACTCGCATCTGTGGGTCGCGAACTCGCCGCATGACACGGAAACCGTCGGCGTCACCTATATGAACAAGAATTGGGATCTCGGCTTCTTCAACAAGCGCATCGGAGATATGTACAACGATAGCGGCAAATTCAACCAGGCCGTGCCGATCGACCCGTTCAACATCACCAACCTGTTCTTCAACTACACGGTGAAGCAGAACATCTGGCTGCGCGGAACGAAGTTCCGGTTCGGCGTAACCAACCTGTTCGATCAGCACAGCATTATCGCCGTAAACCCCGCCACGGCCGCTGCGGTCTTTGTGCCGGCTCCGGGCGATACGTTGTCCATGATGGCGGGACGCAGTGTCGCTGTGACCATGACGTTCGGTTACGCTCCCGAGCGCTAAAGGGCTCCACGGCGAGCGTATTGTCCCAAGGGTCTTGTGCGGATCTATCGTGTCGGCCTGGTCTGGTTGCTCTCGATCGGGTCCCAGGTTGCATTCGCTCAGACCGCCGCGGCTCAGAACAAAATCGCGCGCGATTGGGGAAAGTACCCGGCCATCGTACAAATCGATACGAACGAAGATATCTTTGCTGTAGGAGATGTCCACGGCGACTACGACCGTCTGGTGAAGCTGCTTCAGACGGCGGCAATTATCGAGCGCGATACGAACGCTTGGATGGGCGGCCGAGCCGTTCTGGTGTTCACCGGGGATCTCGTCGACAAAGGGCCGCACTCGCTTAAGGTCGTCCAACTGGTCGAGTCTTTGCAAACGGAGGCGGCGGCGAAGGGCGGTCGAGTGATCGTCCTTATGGGCAATCATGAAGCCGAGTTCCTCGGCGATCCCACCGCAAAAAAGGTGAAGGATTTCGCTCAAGACCTTCGCGCCGCAGGTATCGCGCCGTCGGACGTCTCGGCGTGCCGGGGCGAAGTGGGCCAGTTCCTGTGTTCGCTTCCTTTCGGCGCCCGGGTGGACGATTGGTTCTTCTCGCATGGCGGCAACACCGGCGGGCGGACCATCCCGCAGCTCACTGCCGATTTCGAAGCCGGCGTGGGTAAGGATGGCTTCGGCAGCCAGCAGCTGGCCGGCAAGAACTCGATGCTCGAGGCTCGCCTGGGCCAGGAAGGCCCGCATGGAAAGTCCTGGATCGATGCAGAGGCTCCCCAACGAAGCGCCGACCAGCTCTTAAGCCGCTACGCTGCCGCTCTCGGTGTGAACCACTTGGTACAGGGCCATCAGCATCAAGCGATTCTCTTTGACGACGGGCAGCAGCGCAACGCAGGCCAGATGTTCCAGTGGCACGGGTTGATTTTTCTCATCGATGTCGGCATGTCGGAAGGCGTCGGCGATAGCCAGGGAGCGGTTCTGCACATCGAGTCCGGAAATAGCGAAGAAGCGGTTGCGATTGGCGCCGACGGCACCCAGAGCAGCCTCTGGAAAAACCGGCGCCGTAGCGCCGCACCCGAGCGCTAACCGGTGTGGCCGGTTTTTCGGGCGTCCAGCATCCGCTGGTACGCTTCGCGCAGCGACTGTTTCACTTCGGGTGAGAGCGCCGGCGGATCGGCCATGGGCTGGTAGGCGCGATGCAAGGCGACGCTTTTCCTGAGGCTGTTGACAAACTCCACGCACGGCGCGCAGTTCTGGATGTGACGATCCAGCTCCTCGCAGGTCGCAGGCGGGAGTTCGCGATCCAGGTACTCCGACAGGCGGTCGAACACGGCCTGGCAGTTCTCGTCCTTCATATGTTGGTCCTTCATAGGCGCTGTGCCGTTCCTTGAGCGGCGCGCAGATAATCGTCCAGTTCCTTGCGCAGGATCAGGCGGCCGCGGTGCAGACGCTGTTTGATCACATCTCCGCTGACGCCCAAAATTTCGGCGGCTTCTTCGGTGGAGAGTCCCTCGACATCCCGCAGCAGGAATACCGCGCGGAACATCTCCGGCAGCATCCGGACACCGTCGGCGAGCCGTTCGCGCAATTCCGTATTCATCGCGAGGTTGTCCGGCAGTCCCGACCAGTCAGCGATTTCGAGCTTGACGCCGTCCCCGTCGCCGCTCCTGGCGGGCATCAACTGGTCGAGCGACACTTCCGCCGGGGGTGCAAAGACACTTTTGCGGCGTTTCATCAGGCAAGCGTTCTTGGCGATCCGGAACACCCAGGGCTTCAATCGTTCTGGTTCGCGGAGCTGATCCAGGTTTTCGAACACCTTCATGAGCGTCTCCTGCGCGACTTCTTCAGCATCCTCGCGCTGGCCGCACATGGCGAAGCTGTATCGGAAGACCTTGTCGTGATACGCCGTGACAAAGTGCTCGAACGCGTCCTGGCTTCCGGCCAGCAACTGCCGTGCGAGTTCGATATCCGGCGGGGCGGTCTGGCGACGGTTGGGTATCTGGTCCACCACATTCATCGTAATAGATGCGGATTCAAGCACTTGGTGACAGGCTGTCACCTGCCGCCCGAGACTGCATCTTCAAACCTAGAGGGATCATGAAAACCGAAGTCCTGGTGGATCATCTGGGGGCGGTTCAATTCGAAGTGAAGGCCCGGAATCACACCATTATCTGCGATCAGCCCGAGGAAAACGGCGGATTCGACGAAGGCATGACGCCGCCCGAGTTTCTGCTGGCATCGCTGGGGGCCTGTGCCGGATACTATGCGGTCCAGTACATGAAGGCACGAAATCTTCCGATGGAAGGCCTGCGTATTCGGACCACCGCAGACAAGGCCACGGCTCCGGCGCGTTTGACGGATTTTCATATCGAGATCGAATATCCGAATGAACTGGACCCGCGTCACCGCCAAGGCATCTTGCGCGCGGTCCACGCCTGCCTGATTCACAACACGCTGCTGAATTCTCCGCGGATCGATGTGGAAGTGACCACGCCCGCAATTCCGGTAGCCGCCTAAGCAGGTGCGCCACGTCGCTCAGGTGAAGTCGTAGCCGGAGTTGGCGGCGCGATAAATGTTCGAAATCGGGCGAGACAATCGCGACGCCGGCCACAGATTTCCGTGCCCACAGTTTTTACTTTTGCGTTGATACAATCAATCCAAAAGCGAACTCTATGGAGCAGGCCATAAGCGCAACCTTGAACAAACCCCAAGCCGCGGCAACCCCGCCCGTCGAGTGGAACCTGATGAGCCGAATCATCTTCCGCTTCGTGTGCGTGTATTGGGTCTTATATATCTTGCCTTCGCCGGGCCGTGGATCGTTCCTGGGCGTGATCCCAGGCGCGTGGCTATACGTGAATGCTTCACGTGCCATCGTGTCCTGGGCGGCCACCCGCGTGTTCCACTTGAGCGTATCCGTAGTGCAATATCGACCAACGGGTAGCGGCGATACTACGTTGGATTACATCCAAACATTTTGCTTTTTCGTCATCGCAGCGGCTGGCACAATTCTTTGGTCAGTGCTGGACCGGAAACGCAAAGAATATCGAACATTGCATCAATGGCTTCGCTTGCTGGTCCGATATACGCTGGCGATTACTCTGTTTTCATACGGCTTCTCCAAGGTCTTTCCCCTGCAATTCCCGTATCCGCCTCTCACCCGGCTGATCGAGCCCTTGGGCGATTTCTCTCCCATGGGGATCTTGTGGAACTTCATGGGGTCCTCGCCGGCCTACACGATGTTTGCAGGAGCCGCCGAAGTTACGGGCGGAATATTGCTCGTCTTCGCTCGTACGGCCACGCTCGGCGCTATGGTCTCGGCAGCGGTGATGCTCAATGTAGTGGTCCTCAATTTCTGCTATGACGTGCCCGTCAAGCTCTACTCGTCTCACCTTCTACTGATGGCAGTATTTCTGCTGGCGCCGGACCTGGGCAGGCTGTTCAACTTTTTCGTGCGGAACCGGCCCGCGCAGGCGGTCTCCCCTGCGGGTCCCATTTTCGAAAGACGCTGGATGCGGATATCCGCGCTGGCCCTCAAGATCGTCGTGGTAGGGTTCTTCCTTGGTCAAGACGTCATCCAGAGCTACTTCGCGTATCGGGCCGCGGTAGTGCGTCCGACGCGGCCCGTGCTCTATGGAATCTACTCCGTGGAAACTTTCACGCGAAATGGGCAGGAAGTGCCGCCGTTGGCGACCGACACGGAGCGGTGGAAGACGATGATTGCCGCGTTCCCCACTTTTATTCAGGTCGAGACGATGGACGGAATCAGGCGCGGATTCCAAACCAAGTACGATTCTTCACTGGAAACCGTGACACTCGGCACCGGTATAAACGCGACGTTTGCTTACTCGCGCCCCGATGCCAGCCACGTCGTGCTCAAAGGCAACCTCGCCGGGCACGCGGTGACGATCGTGATGCGCCGCAAGGATTCCCAGGAGTTCCTGCTGGTGAACCGCGGGTTTCACTGGATCAACGAAGTGCCGTTCAACCGCTAGCCGCGGCGATCCCGGGACGTCATCAGCTCTTCGATGTTGATCAGCTCGGTAGGGTAGTTGCCGGTGTAGCAGGCGTAGCAGTAATCCTGGCAATCGTCCTGGACGGCTTCGCGCAAAGCCCCCAGCGACAGGTACCCCAGCGAGTCGGCTTCAACGAAGCGGCGGATTTCTTCAACGGAATGGTTCGCCGCGATCAGTTCGCCCAGGCTGGGCGTATCGACTCCGTAGAAGCACGGCGAAACGGTAGGCGGGCAGGAGATGCGCATGTGGACTTCGCGCGCGCCGGCGCCGCGCACCATGCGGACGATTTTGCGCGAAGTGGTCCCGCGGACCAGGGAGTCGTCCACCAGGATCACGCGCTTGCCTTCGAGCAAGTGACGCACCGGATTGAGCTTGAGCTTGACACCGAAATCGCGGATGGCCTGCGAAGGCTCGATAAAGGTCCGGCCCACGTAATGATTGCGAATCAGCCCATGCCGGAAGGGTATGCCGGATTCCGAGGAGTACCCGATGGCGGCGGCGACGCCCGAATCGGGCACCGGAACCACCACGTCGGCGTCCACCGGATGTTCGCACGCCAGCAATCGCCCCAGCATCTCGCGCGACTGCTGTACCGGACGCCCGAAAACAATCGAATCCGGACGGGAAAAATACACGTGCTCGAAAACGCAGTGCGCGTGGTCACGCACCGGAGCATAACGCTCGCGAGTCAGACCCTCGGGACCCGCGATGACCATCTCGCCGGGTTCCACGTCGTTCAGATACACGGCGTTGATCAGGTCGAAAGCGCAGGTTTCGGACGCGAACACATTGCAGGTGCGGCCGCCGGAAAGCTCCATCTGGCCGAACGCAAGCGGCCGGAACCCATGCGGGTCGCGCGCGACCAGGATGCGGTCCTCGGCCAGAAACACGAGTGAAAATGCGCCTTCCAGTTGCAGCAGGGCTTCGCGCAATGCCGCGGGCAGCGTTTTCTCACGCGATCGAGCCACCAAATGCAGAATCACTTCCGTGTCGCTGTTGGCCTGAAAGATGGACCCTTCGCGCTCCAGTTCCCGGCGCAGTTCGGCAGCGTTGGTGATATTGCCGTTGTGGGCCACCGCGATGCGGCCCTTGTTGCAGTTCACCGTGAACGGCTGCGCGTTGAGCACTCCGCCGTCGCCCGCCGTGGCATAGCGCGTGTGGCCGATGGCCATTTCGCCGGGCAGACCGCCCAGCACTTCCGGAGTGAACAGATCGGCGACGTGGCCCATGCCGCGATGCGTGTGGATCACCCGGCCGTCGCTTGATGCGATGCCCGCGCTTTCCTGCCCGCGGTGTTGCAGCGCGTAGAGCCCCAGGTAAGTCAGATTCGCGGCCTCGGGATGCCCGTAGATCGCGAACACTCCGCACTCTTCATGGAGTTCGTCGAACATGATCTCCTTACCCGACTGGAATCGGACTCAGCAGATTCTCCAGAGCGTTTTCCCAGACTTCGCGCAGGCGTTCCGTGCGGCAATCGATCCATACTTCAGATGCTGTCGCGGAACTGTTACTGATTTGTAGCTTCTCTTTCATTGTAACGCCCAAACGCACGCACTCGATCTTGTTTTCATGCGCGATCTTTTCCACAGCCTCGGGCGCCCTTGTGGATATCAGGATGCGCGACGGCCCTTCGTGAAACAGCGCAAATTCTGCACGCAGATCGGTACCGAGAGAGATAGAAGCGCCGATGCCTTCCGCGCAACACTCCGCCAGCGCCACAGCCAGTCCGCCGTCGCCCACATCGTGCGAAGATTCCGCCTGGCTCTGCGCGATCACCTCGCGAATCGCGGTGTGAACACGTTTTTCGTAGTCCATATCGAGGGCCGGTGGTAATCCCCACATCTTCTGCAACACCACCTTCGCGTATTGCGTGCCGCCGAAACGCGTCGCGTCGGTTGAACCGAGCCCGCCGAGCAGCATCACCGTTCGGCCTTCCTCTTTAAAGGAGATGGTCACCGGAGGTCCGGTTTTCAAAAGGCCCACGATGCCCATCACCGGCGTCGGCCAGATCGCTTCGCCCAGCGTTTCGTTGTACAGGCTCACGTTGCCGCCGGTAATGGGAGTCTCGAAGTGTTGGCAAGCCTCGGAGATTCCCTCGATCGCTTCCACCAGTTGCGCCATGATCTCCGGGCGCTCCGGATTGCCGAAGTTCAGATTGTTGGTCGCCGCCACCGGCAGAGCACCGACAGAGGACAGGTTGCGGCAACATTCGGCCACCAGCAGACGCGCTCCCTCGCGCGGCGAAAGCGCGCAATAGCGGGCGTTTCCGTCCACAGCCATGGCCACACTGGTTCCGGTTTCCTTAATGCGGACGATGGCCGCGTCGCCACCCGGACCTTGCAGCGTATTGGTGCGAACCGACGTATCGTACTGCTGCCAGATCCAATGCTTGGAACACAGGTCGCCCGAGCCGAGCAGCGCCAGAAGATCGGAGTTCCAGTCGCGGCTGCGGGGGATCGGCGGCGCTTCCATCGGCGCTTCACGATACGGTTCGATGCCGTGCGGCCGGTCATAGAGCGGCGCTTCATCGGCCAGTTCGCGGTTGGGAATCTCGGCCACCACCACGCCGTGGTCTTTCACGCGCAGTTTCCCGTCGCCGGTCACTTCCCCGACGGTCACCGCGTCCAAGCCCCACTTGCGGAAGACGGCGAAGACTTCTTCCTCGCGGCCTTTTTCGGCCACCAGCAGCATGCGCTCCTGGGATTCCGACAGCATGATCTCGTACGGCGTCATGCCGGATTCGCGCTGCGGCACCAGCGCCAGATCGATCTCGACCCCGGTTCCCGCGCGGCTCCCCATTTCGCAGGTGGAGCAGGTCAGGCCGGCGGCTCCCATATCCTGGATGCCGACCACCGCGCCCGTATGCATCGCCTCCAGGCAGGCTTCGAGCAGGAGCTTTTCCATGAACGGATCGCCCACCTGCACGTTGGGACGCTTTTGCTTCGACTCCTCGGTGAATTCGGCGGAAGCCATGGACGCGCCATGAATCCCGTCGCGGCCGGTCTTGGCGCCCACATAGATCACCGGGTTGCCGATGCCGGAAGCGCGTCCAAAGAAGATTTCATCGTGCCGGAATACGCCCAGCGCGAACACGTTCACCAGCGGATTGCCGTTGTAACAGCGCTCAAAGACGCACTCGCCGCCGACCGTCGGCACGCCGAAGCAGTTGCCGTAATGCGAAATTCCTTCGACTACGCCTTCCAGAATCCGGCGGTTGCGATCGCCGTTCTGGGGATCGTCCAATGGACCGAACCGTAAGGCATCCAAGACCGCAATAGGCCGTGCGCCCATGGTGAAGATGTCGCGCAGGATGCCGCCGACTCCCGTGGCCGCGCCCTGGAACGGCTCGATGAAACTGGGGTGATTGTGGGACTCGATCTTGAACGCGATGGCGTACCCCTGGCCGATATCAATGATCCCGGCGTTTTCGCCGGGCCCCACCAGCACGCGCTCGCTCTTGGTCGGGAGCTTCTTCAAGTGCAGGCGCGAGCTTTTGTAGGAGCAGTGCTCGCTCCACATCACCGTGAAGATGCCGGTTTCGGTTTGGTTGGGCTCGCGGCCGAGAATCGAGCGGACTTTCGCCAGCTCGGAGGGAGGCAGATCACTCATAGAAGCCCGCTCATGCGATGGTTACTCATGCATGTGCCGCGACCATGGACCGGACCATGGATTCCAGAATCACCCGTCCGTCGGTCGATCCCAGCAGCGGGTCGGACGCCCGCTCGGGATGCGGCATCATTCCCATCACATTGCGGCGCTCGCTGCAGATGCCGGCGATGTCGCGCAGCGAGCCGTTGGGGTTATCGACGTAGCGCAGCACCACGCGATCCTCGGCTTCGAGCGCGTCGAGCGTACGCGGATCGGCGAAATAACATCCCTCGCCGTGCGCGACAGGAGCCTTGATCCGCTGTCCCTGAGTCGCGGCACAAGTGAACGGGGTGTTGGTGGTTTCGACGCGTACGGTGACGGGACGGCACACGAAACGGAGGTTGCGGTTGCGCAGCAGCGCGCCGGGGAGCAGGCCGCTTTCGACCAGAATCTGGAATCCGTTGCAGATGCCCAGGACCAGCCCGCCTTCCTGCGCGAATTTCTTCACAGCGGCCATGACCGGCGAAAACTTCGCAATGGCGCCGCAGCGCAGGTAATCGCCGTAGGAGAATCCGCCCGGCAGAATCACCGCATCGGCGTTTCCGAGCGAAGTGGAATCGTGCCAGATGAATTCGGCCTGGTGGCCCAAATTACGTGAGACCGCGTACCACGCGTCGTGGTCGCAATTGCTTCCCGGAAACACGACGACGCCGAATCGCATAGAAGGGAAACTTCATTGTAACATGAGCGAAATGGAAGCTCTCCCGAATGTGCTCAGAAGTACTTCGATTCCTGGAACCGTCGCGACGCGGCTGCTGTGCTCGCGACCTTCGCCCCGGACGGAACGTATTGCGATCCCGCCAGTGGCGGCCGCCTGCGCGGCGAAGCTCTCGCTGGTTACATGAACGGCCTGTGGGCCGCTTTCCCGGATCTTTCCTTTGAAATCGCGAGCGCCGGCGCCGCTGGTCCGGATCTGGTGGCGGCGCAGTGGATCATGCGCGGTACCAACACGGGATCGATGATGGGCCTGCCGCCCACGGGCAAATCCGTCACCGTTTCGGGCGCCGACTTTATCCGCGTGGCGGGCGGCCAGAGTCAGGAAGCAAAGATTCAAACGGTGGACGGGTATTTCGACTCGCGGGCCGTGCCCGACCAGCTCGGCATGCAGGTTCTGGTGCAGCCCAAGGAGATCGGGCCGTTCGCCTTCGGCAATGCGACCAGGGCCTCGGTTAGCGGGAATGGAAAAAACATCAAGCCTGGCGCGTTCAGTATTACGGTTCTGGAGGCCCGGTCGCCCGAGGAGATTCAGGCGGTGTCACAGCAGTCGGCTGGGATCGTCGCGGAGATGCTGGCGATGGAAGGCTTCTTGTCGTGGGTCGGCGCGACGGTGGGATCGAGGATGATGACCGTCAGCGCCTGGGAGAACGCCCAGGACCCGCGTCAAATGCTAGCTGGCGGAACGCATGCCGAAGCGATGAAGAAGTTCTTTGGAACAGAGCTCGCCTCGGGCGGCTTCACCAGCGTGTGGGTGCCGGACCGGATCAACACCCGCTGGGTGCGGTGCGGCGGGTGCAATCGCATGGCGGACCATGAGCGGAGCGCGGGAACGTGCGCCTGCGGGGCGAAGCTGCCCGAGCCCCTTTCCTATTGGTGATCGTTACTGGTGAAGCAAGCGGAAGCTGTGGTAACTTCAAAGAGTCTCATCGCGCGCGCCCGTAGCTCAGTTGGATAGAGCGTCTGGCTACGAACCAGAAGGTCGCATGTTCGAGTCATGCCGGGCGCACCACAATCTAAAGCACTTCGCGGCTAGTTGATGATCTCTAGCCTCTGGTTTGACAGCCAATTTGACAGCGCAGGCGGTTGAAAACCGCGTCGGTTTGTCGCGCTGTTTACCTGTCGCATTTCTTTGAGCACGTGTGCCGTAGGTGTTCATGGTCAGGCTAATCGAGGATGTGTCCCAGAAGCTCCATGATGTAGCGCGGATGAACCCCTTGCGCGAGCAGCAGCGTGGCCGCGCTGTGGCGCAAGTCGTGCAAATTCGGGTGCAAATTCGGGGCGGTACACTCAAACACAATTTCCTGAGCCAGCGGCTCTGAAATCGTCCCCTAGGGCGCCCACTAAAACTATTTATCTGCTTACGGGCCGATCGGCTTCTTAACGGAGCTTACTGCTTGGCGCGTTTGGCAGCGAGCTCCCGCAGAATCGCCGCGGTGTCTTCATGATGGCTGCGCCCCGGTTGCATCGCCAGATCCAGAGCGGTCTTGCCGGAGCTATCGGTTGCGTTCAGATCCGCGCCGAGCCCAACCAGCGCCCGCACGATCGCGTTGGACCCTTGCCGGGCCGCGGCGTGCAGCGCCGTCTCTCCCCGCGCGTTGGCGGCATTGAGGTTCACTCCATGTCCGGCCAGCAGCCGCAGTGCGGCCACCGCTTCATCCGCACCGCCCGGCCCCGGCCCCACCCGTGCGCCCGCCAGGATCATCACCGGATTGGAACCGTTGGTCATGCTGAGTGTGGCGTCCGCGCCCGCGTCGAGCAGCACCTGCATGGCGTCGAGGTCACTGCTCTTAGCCGCCCGCATCAGCGCCGTAGCACCTTCCCCTAGAGACCCATCGCCAAAGCCGTGATGCCGCCCCAGGATGGGCTTGCGCAGCGGCGCGTTGGGATTGCCGCCGTGCTTCAGCGTCAATCGAAGAACGTCCAGCGCGCCTAGCTTGTCCATCAATATGCGTGGCGGCCGGCCGATGTCGCTGCGGAAGGAGTTCATATCGACGGCGGCGTAGAGCGACGTCATCCCCGTGTTGTCGGCGACGTTCGGGTTCGCGCCCTTCTCCAACAGCAGCGCGGCCAGGTCATAGTGCTGATTGATGATGGCGAGCTGGAGCGCGGTGGCGCCGTCGGCATCCTGCGCGTCCAGGTCCGCGCCGCTTTCGGCCAGCGCGCGCGCGGCGTCCTGCGCGTCTTGCCGGGCCGCATACATCAAGGCGGTGAACCCGCCCCGAGGCAGCATCGTGTCCACCATGCCGACCTGCATCCATTTCATGGGAGCAAGATCCAGCGCCTTGCCGTGCAGGTTCGGGTTCGCGCCGCCGTGAATCAACGCCTGGATCGCCTCGGCATGATTCTCGGCCGCGGCCCATATCAGCGCCGTCTCGCCCTGGGAGTCTTCGTGCGCATTGGGATCGGAGCCGGCTTCGATCAGCAGCCTGACCGTCTCCGGGACGCCGGTGCGCGCGGCGGCCATCAATGCGGTTTCCCCGTGCGGCAACGTGGCAGTCGCGTCGGCTCCGGCTTTCAGAAGCATCCGCGTCACGGCCGCGCTACCATTGGTCGCCGCCAGCCACAGCGGCGTGATGCCGTAGCGATTGGCGGCATTGGGATCCGCGCCTTTCGATAGCAAGGTTGCGACGATCTCTTCCTGGTTGGCTTGAACGGCCAAATGCAGGGCCGTCGTGCCGTCCGGCTGCGTGAAATGAGGATCTTGTGCCGCTACACTCACGGCAATGAGCAGCAAAGCTGTCAGGATTGCCCGCGCGTTCACGCCAGCGGTACCGTCCCCGTGCTGATGCCGAACGAATCCATCTCGACGCCGTAATACTGGCCCAGCGACAGCAGGAAGTTCGCCACGGGCGTCTGCGGCGCCATCTTGATGTGCCGGCTGCCGCGTCCGTGGAATCCACCCACCAGCAGCGTCGGAATATCCAGACGCGAGTGATTCTGGCTCTCGCTCATGCCGCTGCCATACAGGATCATGGAGTGATCCAGGATCGATCCGTCGCCTTCGGGCGTCTCGCGCAACCGTTTCAGAAACTTCTCGAACATCGTCACGTGATAGCGGTTCAGTTTCACCAACTGGGCCTTCTTGGCCTCCACACCGCTGTGATGGGAAAGCGCATGATGCGGCTCGGTGATGCCGATCTCGGGATAGGTCCTCTGGGTGACGTCGCGGCTCAGCATGAAGGTGAACACGCGCGTCAGATCCGTCATGTAGGCCAGCGCGATCAGCTCAAATTGCAGCGCGATGTGCTCGGGGAACGAATCCGGAATGCCCACCGGCGCGTCGGGGATATCGGGATTTGCGACGGCCTGCCGTTCGGCGCGCTGGATACGCGCTTCGGTTTCCCGAACGTTGTCGAGGTAATCGCTGAGGCGGCTGCGGTCGCGCGCCCCCAGGTCAAGCTGCAGTTCCTTCAGGTCGCCTTGAATCGAATCCAGAATCGTGCGGCCGGTCTTCATCCGGGCCAGGCGCTGTTTGGCGGTGCCGGGACGGCCGAACAGGCGCTCGAACAGCACCCGCGGGTTGATCTCCATCGGCAGGGGCTGCGTCGCCGTCTTCCAGCTCAGCGTATTGATGTAGGCGCAGGCGTAGGCCGGATCGCAGCCGCCGATGTAGCCGGTGAAGTCCTCGGTGGCGACCTCGAGCGACGGGAATACCGTAGTCTGGCCGATCTTCTTCGCAATCACCTGATCGATGGTGATGCCGGCGTGGACGTCCTCGGCAACCGTGCGTTTGGGGATCGAACCGCTTAACCAGGCGGCCACGGTGACGGCATGGCCATCCACGGGATCGCAGAGTTGCGAGACCACGGTCATTTCATCGCGATAAGCTGCCAGCGGCTCCAGAATCTCCGACATCTCGAAGTCCGCGCCGACTTTTTCCGGAGTCCAGTGGCCGGGACGTTCGCCATGCGGGACGAACACCGCGCCGAAACCGTTTGGGCGGAACCGCGGCGGTCGCCGCCAGCGCCGTCGAAGAAGGAATCATCGAATCGAGCAACGGCAGCGCCACGCCCGCACCGATGCCGCGCAGGATCCTCCTGCGGGAGATCGCCTTCTTGGTCAGGAACGTCATGCGGCACCCTCCATCATGTTATTTTCGCGCGATTTGAGCAGCCTCGTCCGGCGCCTTGTTCAACGGCTTCGCGCGCAGCCGGAACGGCTGGCTGTTCACCACGCCCAGGATCAATTGGGAGAAGCGATAGTCCTTGCCCGCCGCGTTATGAACGATCTTGCGGATCTCCGGCATGTCGTGCGCGTTGAGGCCACGGCCCAACGCATAAATCATCAGTTTTTCCGTCAGCGTGCTGACGAAGATTTCCGGCTTCTTCAGCAGCGCCTGGCGCAGCTCCACCGGACCGTTGACGGCGGTCCCGTCCAGAAGCGTACCGCTCGCGTCGATCAGCGGGCTGGCGGCGCCGCCTTCGCGATCGCGCCACTTGCCGACGGCGTCGAAATTCTCGAGCGACAGACCGATGGGGTCCATGAGCCGATGGCAGGACGCGCAAACGGGGTTGGCGCGATGCTCTTCCATCCGCTCGCGCATGGTCAATACACGGCCTCCCCGCTGGTTGCTCTCATTCAGAACCGGGACGTTGGGCGGCGGCGGAGGCGGCGGAGTTCCCAGCAGGTTTTCGAGAACCCATTTGCCCCGCACCACCGGCGAAGTGCGGTCCGTGTGCGACGAAACCATCAGCGTGCTGCCCTTGCCGAGCAAGCCCCAGCGCCTCTCGTCGGCCGCCCCGTGGTCCAAAGACACGCGGCGGAACTGGCTGCCATAGATGTAAGGGATGCCGTAATGGCGGGCCAGGCGTTCATTGAGGAACGTATAGTTGGCCGTCAACAGGTCCAGCACGCTGCGGTCTTCCTGCAGGATGCTTTGAAAGAAGAGTTCGGTTTCCCGGCGGAACGCCTGGCGCAGGTTGTCGTCAAAATCGGGGAAGCTGGAGGAGTTCGGCACCATGCCGTCCAGATTCCTCAGATACAGCCACTGGCCGGCGAAATTCTGCACCAGCGCATCCGCCTTGGGATCGGCCAGCATGCGGCGAACCTGCGCGTCGAGCACCGCGGGCTTCGACAGCTGCTTGTGCTTGGCCAGGTCCAACAGCGTGTCGTCCGGAATACTGCTCCACAAAAAGAACGACAGGCGCGAGGCGAGTTCCAGGTCGCTCAGAGGATGCACGTCCCCGGCAGCCGCGTTTTCCGGGTCGCGCTCCACCCGGAACGTGAACTTCGGACTCGCCAGCACGCGTTCGAGCGCCATCTCGATGCCGCCTTCAAATCCGCCTTCGGCGCGCCCGTCGGCGAACATTTCCATCAGATGATCCAGGTCCTGGGGCGTGTCGGTTCCGCGATACGCACGATGCGCGAGTTGGGACAGGATGGTGCGCGCACAAGCCGGTTCGTCCGCCGCCTTCTCCGGATGGCACACAAAGATCCTCTTCCGGCTGGGAGTCTGGCCCGCTCCGGTAGGCTTGAACGGACCGGTAACGGTCAGCGTCTCGATATGCGGGTGGCCCGTGGCATCCAGATTGTCCTGGGAACTGCGAATGAACTGCTGCAGCCGCGTCGAGCCTTGCAGCGCGCCGCGGTAGACGAACCCGACGCTGATGTCATGGGGGCCGGCGGTGAGCGGGATGCGCGTCGAGCTGCGCGCCTCTACGGCCTGCTGCGCTTCGGTAATGTTGCGCATCAGCGCCACGAAGTCGTCATGACCGCCGATGGTGGCGATATGCACGCGCTTCCCGTCGACGGCGATCTCCACGTCGTGCTCCATCTCCAAACCCTTCATCGCGCCCAGATTGGAGATCATGTATTTCACGTCCAGCCGGTATTCGCCGTCCAGGGGAAGCGTGGTGTGCACCATGGCGCCGCCTTCCGTGCCGAGCGGCATGCCGTCGATCGCGACGTTCTGAGAAGTATCCTGGCGGATGCGGAACACTTCCGCCGCGGGTCCCGTGCCCGGGTCCCCTACCGCCAGCGCGGCGATCTTGCCGGCCGCACTGAGGTATTGCTCCACCAGAACCGGCGAAGCGCCCAGCGTCTCGGCGATATTGTCGAAGCCAAACGCGGAGTCATCGGGCGGCAGCAGCGTCGCGGGATCCACTTCCAGGTCGAGCAGGTCGCGGATCGCGTTGGCGTATTCGGCGCGATTCATCCGGTGAATCCCCACGCTGCCGGGGTACGGATGGGCGGCCGCGGCGCGGTCCAGTTCGCCTTCGAGCCACGCGACCAGGCCGTCGCGCTCCTGTTCCGTAGGTTTGCGGGCGCCCTGCGGCGGCATCATTCCCACGCGGACCTTGCGGATCACCTTCTCCCATGTTTCCAGCGAGGTTTCCAGCGCCGCCCCGCCTCCCTGCTCCGGATGGCGGACATCCAGTGGCTCCAGCGTTAAACCGGCAGTCTTGAGGCGGTTGTTATGGCAGACGATGCAGTATTGTTTCAGGAGTGCGGCTTGCCGTTCGCCCACGGAAACCGCCGGGGAGGCCGGTGGCGGCTGGCTAAACGTGATTTGGACGCCCAGGGCCGCAAAAACAGACGCGATGATGAGCAAACGAGGCTTCATGCCAACAATCGACGCGATCCCGTCATGCGCGGCGAAAAATTCGCGCAAAGATATGATATTGCAAGGGGTTAGCCCGCGTCAAGGGCACTGGCAACTCCGCTCTAATTGGGAATCTCCGCGTAGAGCCGGTTCACGAATCCGGCCATGGAACTCACATTCGGCCAATCGGTGTTTGCGGCCCAATCCGGGTAATTCGTCTTGAACAACTCGGTCAATCTCGTGACGGCCTCAGGGGCGGGAACGCCGGAACGTTTCAGGGCGGCTGCCCGGCCCTGCATGTCGCGTATGAACGCAGCCTCGGCCGTAATCAGCGATGCGTCGCCCACCTTGCTGTGCGTTGGTATGACCACCCGGGGCCGCAGCGGAACAAGCTTATCCAACACCGTCAACCAGCTGGTGAAGCTCCCTCCGGACGACGCTACGGACGGAACGACTTTATTCTGCACGAGATCTCCTGTGATCAGGGCCTGGTCCGGCTCCACGAGAATCAATTCATCGCCGGCCGTGTGTCCTGCGCCCAAAAACATGAGCCGCGCCGTGACCCCGCCGCCCAGCTCCAGCGTCGCCTCTGACCCGAACGTCACATCCGGAGGCCGCAGCGGACCCAATCCTTGCAAAGAAGGCGCGAACTGCGGTGAATTCCTGAAGAACGTCATGGTCTGCTCGCCTTCTTTTTCCAGCTCCTGCTGCTGCACAGCCGGGCGAATGAGCACCGTCTCCGGCGGGAATCCACCGATGCCGGACGCGTGTTCCGGATGATAGTGGGTGGTCGTCAGGAACAGTTTCGGGCCTTTCGACAGCCGCTTGGCGACGCGCGCCACCAAGGCGCCATTTTTGTTGCCGAGCCCGGTATCCACAACCAGCGTCGCGTCATCCCCCACGACGTAAATCACGTTGGGAAATCCGGAAATCATCCAGATGTGCTCGGAGACCTTGGTCGTCGTTTCGGTGAGCGTCGGCGAGGGAAACTGGCCAAATGCGGCCGTCGCAAACAGCGAAGGCAATGATCGCTCTTCTCATTTCACCACCTGAATGAAAAGATCATCCGGGGCGCGCAGGATAGCGGCGCGCAATCCTCCCGGGGCCAGCGTTTGGATCGCCCCGCCCTGCGGAAGCGACGTTTACCTGAACTTGCTGCAGGGCCTGGACGGCCGCGTCTTCGTCAGAAACCATCAGACGCAGGACGGCTGCTCCCGGATCACGCGGGCGAACGTCCACGCGGTCAGCCGCCGCTTTGCCCTTGACCGTTTTACCTGTGACCAGCCAAACTTCAAAGCCTCCCGGCAGCGTTACGATGGAGGCGGCTCCGCCGTCGTTCAGGAGTGTGTCCTCAATCGGGCGGCAAGCGTGCGTGCGTGTTTCCGCCTGGAGCCCCAACGCCCGAAACGGACCCTGTGCCAGCGCGTCACTGCTCACCAGATAACCGAACTTCATCCCGGTGAAATTGGTTTTTGCCGGCGGCGAACCGGATGCTTGTCCACGCTCCACCAGCATGACAGCGAAGCCGTCGGGATCCGCCACCACCATGCCGCGCCCGTCACAAGCCTTCTTCAATTTCACCAGCACGGGCACTTTCGCCGACTTCAGCCGTTCCTCAACCGGCCCCAGATCCACCACCGTCAGCATCAACACCGACGTTCCGGCCACCCCCCATGGCCGCCGCACCGGCTTGCGATCCACACCCTGGAATTCGACCATCTCGACGCGCATCGGCGAACCCGGTATCTGCGCGCTGGTTACACGAAACTTGCCCCCGGCCGCATCGTACATCTTCAGGATCGCCTCGGTGGACTGCCAGGCGCCCGGCGGGCGTTGCAACTCCATGCCCAGCACGTCGCGATAGAAATGCACGGAGCGGTCCAGGTCGCCTACATCGTGAATGAAGTTCCCAACGCTCGTGACCAAAGGACCCTGCGCGAAGGCGCTCCCCGCAACCGCCAGGATCAGGACCAATTTCCGGGTCATCGCAGGATTCTATCACCTCCGCGGTACCGGAGGCCGTAGCGAATACCGTCTTATCTTTTGGAAGCCGCGTTCTGCAGAAGGGTGCGAATCTCGGCCACGGTTGCCGGGCTGACGGCCACCGGTCCGCGGCCGCGACCTCCGGGGCCGCCCCTGGCTCCCGCAGCAGGAGGAGTTCCGCGACCGGCGGGAGCGCCTCCGCCCCGCCCTGCAGCGCCGGCGCCTTCGCCGACCAAATCGATCGGCTTTTTCCCGTTGGCATCGACGAGTTCGGGATTGGCTCCTTTGTCGAGCAGGTAACGCACCAGGTCCACCCTGCCCGTCTCAGACGCCGCGTGGAGAGCCGACGTGCCTTCTTTGTCCGGAGGAGGGTGGTAGCCGATCCGCATGGAGTATGTCCTGGTACCGGTGACCTGGGCATTCACGTCCGCGCCGTGCTGGATCATCAGGTCCATAAGATCGGTGTTCGCGGCCCCACCGCCTCCCCGGCCGCCCGGCTCAACCCCGGCCGCCAGCAGGAAAGGAGTGAACCCCATCGCATTGATATTAGGATTCGCCCCCTTCGCCAGAAGGACTTGAATCACTTCCATATCGTCGCCCTGCGTGGCCCGAAATAGAGGCGTGGTTCCGGTGTTCAATTGTTCCTCGCCAAAGCGTCCGCTGTTGCCTCCCCGGCTGGGGCGATGCATATTGAGCTGCGCATTGGCGTTGACATCCGCCGCCAGCAAGGTGTTGATGATGTCCATGCTGGAAACGGACGGGCCGGAACTGCGAGGCGCAGGTGGTGGGCCGCCGCGCCCGCCACGGCCTCCGAATCCGAACCCTCCCCGCCCGCCAGCGGCTTCTTTTCGATCGATCGCGATGTAGAGAGCCGTGCGTCCCCACCAATCCCAGACGTTGGGATTCGCTCCCCGGTTCAACAGCAGCTTGGCGACATCGTCATATCCGTTATCGAGGGCGATCATCAGCGGCGTCACGCCTTCCGGAGTCGGCTGATTCACATTGGCGCCGGCGGCGATCATTTCCTCGACGCAGGCATAGCAGCCGTCGCGTGCCGCATAGAGCAACGCGGTCAGTCCTCCGACCGGACGAAACTGCGCGCGGGGCTCCGACGAAATCTGGTTCGGCCAGTCGCTGTAGAGCGCCCGAGGCTTGACGTCCGCGCCCTTGGAAAGAAGCAGCTTCACCATCTCGGGAGCGTTTCGGTTCGCCGCGGCAGCATACATCAGCGGCGTTTGATGGTGAAACTTCTCGATCACGTTTACATGGGCGCCGGCTTGGATCAGCATCTCGACGATGGGCAGATTCCCGGTTTGAATCGCCACCATCAACGCCGTCTCACCGTCCAGATTGGCGCTGTCGGGCCGCGCACCGGCGTCCAGCAGCGTTTTGACCATTCGGACGTCGGCCAGGCTGGCGGCTTCCGCGAGCGGGCTGGATCCGAACTCATTGGTGACGTTGACGTTCGCCTTCTTGGCGATGAGCGCATCGAGCAGCGCATAGTCCACCCGGTAGACCGCCCACGCGATCGGGCGGGTGCCGTCGGGCTGCGCCTGGTTCACATCCGCGCCCGCGCGAATCTGCTCGAGCGCCGCCTTGCGGTTCCCGGTTTGAATGAGATCGGCAAGATCCTTGGGCCCCTGCGCCAGCACCACTAGAGCGGCGGGGATCAGGCAGAAGCTGGCGAGAAGGAAGCGTTTCATTCTGACTCCTGACTCCTGTCTTCTGACTCCTTTAGACCACATTGGGGCCCAGTTTGTCCTCGTGCGCCCACAGACCCTTGCATGCGTCATACAAAAACTTGTACGGATCTTTCCACGTCCGGGCGAGGCCCTTCAGAACGCCGCCCTCCAGCATATCCTTGGGACCGTCGCCTTCCCGAACTTGTTTAAAAAGGCGATCCCGAACCTGTTCCATCATGTCGCGTTCCGCCTTGAATTCGGCTTGGGTCATGACGGGACCATACGCGGGCACGATCCTGGTCTGCTCATTCGCGAGCTTGAGCACGGTATCCATCGAGTCGACGCGGCCGCCCATCCACGCTCCGGTGAACCAGTCGAGCGCCGGATCGCGCAGCGGCGAAGCGACGTCGCCGACGGCGATCACATTCGCGTTCTTGAAGTGGACGTAAATGTCGCCGCTGGTGTGAGCCAGAATCAGGTAGCCGTAGTCGATCTGTTCGTCGCCCGCTTTCATGGACCCCGTGGTCAGAAACGTCCCGGTGGGGCGGGCGGCTCGGGGACGGGCTTTTTCGTAGCGTTCTTCGGCGGGAACCCAGTAGTCCGACGACATCCAATCGCGGGTGCGCTCGTGCGCGATGATTTTCGCCCCCGCCGCCGCGAACCTTTCGTTGTTGCCCGTCTGGTCCAGGTGATAGTGCGTGTTGAAGAGGGTCTGTACCTTCTTGCCGCCGCCAAAATCCTCCAGATTCGCCGTGAGTTCGTCACCCGATTTTGGAGCGCCGCTGTCCACCAACATGAGCCCCTCGCCGGTAGAGAAGACCAGTACGTTGGCGCCGCCTCCGTCGAATATGGCGAATTTATCTGGTAGGCGGCCGGCGCCGGTCTGCTGGCCTTTGAGCATGCGCGGAGATGCCCACAGAGTGAACACTCCCGCCATCGCGCCTTTGAGAACTTCCCTGCGATCGAGTCCGCTACTCATGTGGCCCCCGGAGTTCTAAAGCTTCGGAAAGAGGCTGGTAGGCGAAATGCCAAATTACTTCTTGAGAGCGGCCGCTTCGAGCATGGCGCGAATCTCGGCCTCGTCTGCCGGGCTGGGGGCTCCACGTCCAGGAGCGCCCCTACCAGGAAAAGCCCCAGCGCCAGCTCCACGCCCCGCACCCGGACCCCGCCCAGCTGCGGCCGGATTACCTTTGGCTTGGCCGGCGGCTCGGCCGGCAGCCGTTGAAGCGCCGACTGGGTCACCACCGCGCGGGCGCTGTACGCCGACGACGTCGATCGGCTTCTTGCCATCGACATCGAGGAGATTGGGATTAGCCCCGTGATCGAGCAGATACTTCACCAGATCCGGCCGGACCGCGCGCGCCGCCTCATGGAGTGCCGTGGTGCCACCTTTACTAGCAGCCTCCCTACTAGGACCCATATTTTCGCGGGACACATCAAAAGAGTAGAGCTTGTCAGGACCGCAGCATGGGCCGGTGACCTTGGCGTTCACGTCGGCCGAATGCTGGAGCAGCACGTCCAGAATCTGCATATTTGGCTGAGCAGTACCGCCGCGCCCGCCGGGACCGGCCCCGGCGGCCAGCAGGAAGGGAGTGTATCCCATGGTGTTGATATTAGGATCGGCGCCTTTTGCCAGCAGAGCCTGAATGACTTCCATGTCGTCGTTCTGGACCGCGCGGAACAACGGCGTCGTGCCCGTGCTGATCTCGTTGTCCCCAAAACGTCCCCTGTTGGAGGAGGGATCGTTGGGGCGATGAAAGTTCATTTCCGGATTGGGATTCACGCCCGCATTCAGCTGCGCGTTGATGATCTCCATGCTGGAAACGGCCGGACCCGATTCGGGAGGCGCTGCGGGGGGCCCTCCGCGACCTCCTCGGCCGCGCCCACCGCGTCCCAAGCCACGGCCTCCGCCGAAACCGCTGAAGCCGCCACGTCCTCCAGCGACGGCCTTGCGATCGACAGCGATCCATAGGGCCGTTCGTCCCCACCAATCCCAAACATTGAGATTGGCTCCCTTGTCCATCAGGAGCTTGGCCACGTCGTTATGCTCGTTGTCCAGGGCGATCATCAGCGGCGTAATCCCTTCCGGCGTCGGCTTGTTCACGTCGGCTCCGGCAGCGATCAAATCTTCGACACACGGATAGCAGCCGTTGCGCGTGGCGTACAACAGCGCGGTTAATCCGCCCACGGAACGATACTGGGTGCGAGGTTCGCTGGTAACCTGGCTGGGCCAATCCGAGTACAGCGCCCGCGGCTTGACGTCGGCGCCCTTGGAAAGCAGAAGCTTCACCATCTTCGAAGCGTTCCGGCTGGCGGCAGCGGCGTACATCAGCGGCGTCTGGTTGTGAAACTTCTCGACCGTATTTACGTTGGCGCCGGCGTCGACCAGCATCTGGACGACGGAAATATCGCCACCACTGATCGCCGTCATCAGCGCCGTCTCACCGTCCGGGTTCGCGGAATCGACCTTGGCCCCGGCGGCGAGCAGCATCTTGACCAAACGCGCGTTGGACAGCCGGGCGGCCTCCGTCAGGGGCGAAACGCCGAACGCATTGGCGGCGTTCACGTCCGCCTTCTTGGCGATCAACGCCTCCGCCACTTCATACTCCGTGCGATCGACCGCCCAGAGCAGAGGGCTGGTGCCGTCGGGCTGGGCGCGATTGACGTCCGCCCCGGATTGAATTTGCTGGAGCGCCAGCTTGGTCTCGCCGCCCTGAACCAGCGTGGCGAGATCCTTCGGGGCCTTCTGTCCCTGCTGCGCCTGCGCCAGAATCACATGCGCCCAAGGTAGAGCGAACGCAGCAGCACACCCAATGGCTAGACTAAAGCGCTTCATTCAATACCTCCCAAGCAATACCTCCCAAGCCATGCTTCCTAAACGACGTTCTCGCCCAGCTTGTCGTAGTACGCCCAGCCACCTTTCGCGGCGGCATACAGAAACTTAAAAGGATCTTTCCACTTGCGGGGAAGGCCATCGAGAGCGCCTCCTTCGAGCATGTCCTGAGGGCCCTCGCCGGCCCGGACCCGGTCGAAAATGCGCTGCCGGACTTCTTCCATCATGTCGCGCTCGGCCTTGAATTGCGCCTTGGTCATGACCGCGCCGTACGCCGGCACGAACCGGGTTTGATCGTTGCTGATCCCGAGCAGCAGATCCATGGAATCCACGCGGCCGCCGACCCACGCTCCCGTGAACCAGTCGAGCTCGGGATCGCGCAGCGGCGAAGCCACGTCGCCCACGGCGATCACGTTCGCGCCCTTGAAGTGGACGTAAAGGTCGCCCGAGGTATGCGCCATCAGCAGGTAGCCGTAGGCAATTTCCTCGTGACCTGCCTTCCCGTTAGCAACCTGCATGGACCCTCGGGTGAGAAAGGTCTCCGTGGGAAGTGCGGCCTTCGGGCGAGCTTTCTCATAGCGCTCCTCGGCCGGAACCCAGTAATCGGTCGCCATCCATTCCCTGGTGCGCTTTTGGGAAATGATCTTGGCCCCCTGCGCCGCGAACCGCTCGTTATTGGCGGTCTGGTCCAGGTGATAGTGAGTGTTGAATAAGGTCTGGACCTTGCCGTTAGGAGTCAAGCCGTTGAGCGCGGCCATCACGGCATCGCCGGATTTGGGCGCTCCGCTGTCCACCAGCACGAAGCCTTCTCCGGTGGAGAAAGCGGTGACATTGGCGCCGCCTGCATCGATCACGGCCAGCGTGTCCGTCAGCTTGGCGACCGGCTGCTGTGCCTTTAGCAATCGCGGGGCCCACAGTGTGAGCGCGCCGGCGGCTGCGCCTTTCAGTACTTCTCTTCTGTTTACGGTGCGTTTCACGCGGGGATTCACGTGCGAACTCCTAGACTTCCGAGATCCTGCCGGTGCTGTCGCCGAAGTGATCCTGCTCGTGACCCACTTTTTGCAGCAGAGTCAGATGCAGGTTCGCGATGGGCGTGCGCTCCGGCAGCACCAGGTGCTGCCCGCCCTGCTTCAGCTTGCCGTTGCCGCCGCCGACGATCAGGTTCGGGATCGGGTAGCTGCTGTGCTGGTTGCTGTTGCTCATATTCGATCCGTACATAAAAATCGAATGGTCCAGCAGCGAGCCCTGCCCGTCCGATGTGTCCGCCATTTTCTTGATGAACGCGGCGAATTGTTGCATGTGCCACTTCTGGATCTGCACCAGCTTCTCAATGCGGTCCGGCAGATCGGAGTGATGCGAAATCGGGTGGAAGCCGCCGGCGATATTGAGGAAAGGATAGTTCCGGTTGGTGCCTTCGGCCACCGTGATGTACGTGGCGACGCGGGTCAGGTCCGCCTGGTAGGCCAAAGCCAGCAGGTCGTACATCACCTTTTCCTGCGCGGCGAAATCCTCCAGCTCGCCGATGGGCGCATCGGGGAGTTGAAGGCCCGCCAGATGCGGGTTCGCGGGGCCCATCTTCGCGCGGCGCTCCACCTCGCGCACGTTTTCGAGATACCCGTCCAGAATCGCCTTGTCTTCGCTGCCCAGGTTGCTCTTCAACTGGTTGGTCCGGTCCAGGATCATGTCCAGAATGCTGTTCTTCTGGCGGGCCATCTCCGCGCGCTCCGCCATGGAGTCGCCTTCCCCGAACAGCGCCAGGAAGACCTTGCGGGGGTTGTACTCCATGGGTAGCGGCGTATCCGCGTCACGGAAGGAGAGCGTCGTAAAAGCGCCGCCATTGCCCGCCGCCACCTGGACCGTGGTCTCCGAGGCCAGCTCCAGCGACGGAAACGGCACGTCCTGGCTGATAAATTTCACCATCACCTGATCGAGCGTGGTCGACATGCTATTGCCGCGGGGCAGCGTAGAGCTCAGCCACGTCGCTGGATTGCGCACGTGCACCGAACCCGCCGCAGCCGCGTTATCCAGGTTGCTGAAGGTGGTCAGCTGCTTCTTGAACGGCTCCATCGGCGAGGTGATCTCGTTCAGCTTGTAGTTGGCGCCGGAGCCCGAAGGAGTCCAGCGGTCCCCCTCCGGCCCGAATTTGGTATTGAACATGATGGCGCCGTGAGGAATGTAGAAGAAGCCCGCGCGGATCTTGGGATTCGCCGCCGTCTGCGCCAGGGCCGTGGATGCGGGCACCATCGCGCTCAGGAACGGAAGCGCCAGATTGACCCCGGCTCCCTTCAGGACGGTTCTGCGGGAAATATGCTTCTTCGTAATGAACATGCTCGTCTCCTTCTATTTCTTGACCTCGGCCGTGGCGACCGCGTTTTGCTTGGAGGCCGCCTGGGAAACAACCTCCGGACCTTGCTTGCGGAACGCATCCGTATTGACGATTCCTAAGACCAGAGATGTCAGAGTGTAATTGTCTTTCTTGGCATCCCGCGCCACCTTGCGAATCTGGGGCATATCGAAAGATTCCAGTGGGCGGTTGACGGCGTACATCATGAGCTTCTCCGTGAGCGCCCCAACGAACTTTTCCGGAGTCTTCACGAGCTCCTGGCGAAGCTGTACGGGACCATTGATCGCAACCCCATTCGGCAGAACCGTGCTGGCGTCGATGGCAGAGTTGTTTGCCTGGCGATCCACCGTCCGGTATTCGCCGATCGCGTCAAAATTCTCTAGCGCCAGCCCGGTTGGATCGATCACGCCATGGCACTGCTGGCACGCCGGACTGTTGCGGTGCGCCTCCAGCCGCTCCCGGACTGTTTTCGGAGCTATGTCAGACGCCGGACTCAGGTTGCTTTGGACATTGGGCGGGGGCTCCGTAGGAGGTGCGCCGATGATCTTGTCGAGCACCCACGCGCCGCGCAGCACCGGAGAAGTGCGGTCGGCGTAAGAGGTCCTCATCAGTACCGCGGCCTTGCCCAGCAGGCCGAAGCGGTTCGGGTCCGTGAGGGTCACCTGCTTGAATGCGGACGTGGACGGGCCCTCAATCCCGTAATAGCGGGCCAGCGTGTCATTGACGAACGTCCGGTTTGAGGTCAGCAGCTCCGTTACATTGCGGTTCTCCAGGAGAATGCTGCCCAGGAACTTCTCGGCTTCGGTTACGAAATCCTTGCGGAGCGTAGCATTGAAGTTGTTGAAGATCTTCGAGTCCGGCTGGACCAAGTCCAGGCTATTCAGATTCAGCCACTTCATCGCGAAGCTGGTCACCAGGCTCTCGGCCTTCGGATCCCCCATCATGCGCTTCACCTGCGCGTCCAGAACCCCGGGCTTGGTTAGCTGGTTCGCTTCGGCCAGCTTCAGCAGCTCTTGGTCAGGGCCGGTATTCCAGAGGAAGAAAGAGAGCCGCGAGGCCAGTTCCAGATCTGACAGCGGAAACTCGCTGTCCTTCGACACGCCCTTGGGAGTCGGAATGGACCGGAACAGAAAATCGGGACTGGCCAGAACGGCCGCTACGAGTTCCGTGATGCCTTGATCGAACGTGCCGTTATCCAGACGGCCTTCGCCATAGAAGCGCATCAATTGAGCAACATCGTCCTGCGTCACGGGACGGCGATAGGCGCGATGCGCCAGGTTCTCGGTAATCTGTCTGGCGCATGCCATCTCGCCGATCGCCTTCGGGTCGCAAATGAAAATCAGCGGACGGCTGGGGCTGTTCGAAATACCAGTCGCATCATACGGGCCCTTGATCTCCAGAGTGGGGTTCTTGCCTTGCAGATTCGGCACCGGCGCACCGCCTCCGCGGCCGAAGCCGAAACCGCCGCCCCCGACGTTGTCGTCCGATTCCACATGCGAACGGTCGATGAAACCAATAATAATCGTGTGCGGGCCCGACTCCAGCTTTACCGGAATCTTCTCGAACCGGCTCAGGATCTTCTGCCAGCCCACGTTGCCCATCACGTTGGCGAGTCGCAGATCTTCGGCGCCGCCGATGTCGCCCTTGAACGCCACCTTGCCGTCGATCATCATCACCAGCGTCGTCCGGTTCTGCAGCCCGCGGTTGTACAAACCGACCGACTGATCGTCGAAGCTGAAGCTGAAGCGGTACTCACCGTCGGCCGGAAAGTTCGGCGTGATCTGAATCGCCTCGCGTTGGCGCAAGCCCGGCGGGAACGGCAACTCCGGATCCTGATTTCCCGATACCTCGAAGGACAAGTCCGCGATCGGCGGATGCATGTCGCCGACCGCATCCTTCGCGATGCGGCGCGCGGCGTCCAAATATTGGTTCAGGAACGCAGGCGATGTAGTCAGAACGGAGGCGATGTTGTCGAAGCCCTCGACTTGAACATCCTGCGGCAGGATGTCCTTCTCGTTTACTTCAACTCCCAGAAGGGCTTTCACCGACGCAGCGTACTCCGTGCGGCTGAGGCGCTGGATCGGCACATAGCCCGCCGTCTGGCCTTTGGCATGGGAATCGAGGTTATTCTCCATCCAGGCAGTGAACGAATCGATATCCTTCTGTTCCGGCTGGGGATTGCCGGGGGGAGGCATCAAACGTCCGCGCAGCTTGCGCAGGACCTTCTCCCAGATTTGCGCGTTATCCGTCGCCGATTGGAGGTCCAGGCCATCCAAGGCCAGGCCACCGGTCTTCGCTTGCGCGTTGTGGCAGTCGACGCAGTAGGTGTCCAACATCGCGCGATACTGATCCGGCCCGCTCGCGGTCGCCGCCTTCGCGGCCGGGGTCTGCCCTATAGCCCTGTTCTCGAAGACCGCGAAAGAGGCGACCAGGACCACCAAGGCACTCGCGTAAAGGAAACGCTTCATATATCTAAATCCATTGCTTTATCAATGACTTGCAGTCGGATGTTCATCGTAAGGGAGCCTTCCCCCTTTTAGCACAAAAAAATCCGGCGGGCATCCGGGGGGTCGCCGCACCACCTTGAATGGCGTCTTCCCGGCGGCAAATGGTACAGGACCATCGCCAAAATCTCGCCAAGTGCCTAATTCGTGTGTGGCTGCTGGACTGGCGGGGGAGGGGGCGGACCACCCCGGCCACCGCGACCACCCCGGCCGCGACCGAACCCGCCAAACTGACCGGGCGGCGGGGGCGGAGGCATTTTTTCCATGCCGCCGACCTTCAGCGCCATGAACTCGGTGCCGGTCGCGAACCCGATGTATTGCGTGCCATCGACCATGTAGGTGATCGGGGGAGCCCCGCCACGGAGGTTGAACGGCAGCGCCAGCAGTTCGTCGCCCGTATCCGCCTTGTAGGCATACAAGTCGGTGCCCGCGACCTGGAACAGGAGGTTGCTGGCCGTGGTCAGCGTGCCGCCGCCCGTCGCGCCGCCCCTTCCCGGCTTCACCCACTTGATCGTGTTTGTCTTGGGATCACGGGCCTGCAGCCCACCGCGGCCCACGTTTTCGGGGCCCCAGATCGGCATCGGAGTCGTCTTCTTGTCCTGGCCGCCGCGACCCAGCCCATGCGCGCCGCCGCCGGCGTTGGGATCGGGTTCCGCAGCAGCGTTGAAGGTGTAGCTGCCGGCACTGTAAGGCAAATAGACCAAGCCGGCGTTCGGGTTATAGGACATCGGCGCCCAGTTGTGAGCGCCGCCGCCGCCCGGGTAGATCAGGACCGAATTCTCCTGATTGTAGTAGGCAGCGGGGTTGATGATCGGCTTGCCGTTGTTCTTCTTATCGAAGCCGGTCACCCAGTTCACAGGGACGAACGGCTCGGCCGAGATGAACTGGCCGTTGGTCCGGTCGAGGATGAAGAATACGCCGCTCTTGGGAGCCTGCATGATCACCTTGCGGGTCTTGCCTTCGATCGGGATATCGGCCATGATGAAGCCGCCCACCGAGTCGAGGTCCCAGCTGTCGCCGGGGACCGTCTGGTAGTACCACTTCAGCTTGCCGGTGTTGGCATCCACGGCGATGATCGAGCAGGTATAGAGGTTGTCGTACTTGCCCCAATCCTCCTTCTTGATGCCGCGCAATTCCTGGGGCCACGGCTCGGCGTTACCGGTCCCGGCGATCACCAGGTTGGTATCGGGGTCGTACACCAGGCCGTCCCACACCGGGGCGCCGCCGCCGTACTTGGCCCAGTCGCCCGTCCAGGTCTTGGCCGCATCTTCCTGAGCCTTATCCTCAAAGGGCTGGCCCGGCTTCGGAGGAACCGTGTTGAACTTCCACACGAGCGACCCGTCCTTGAGGTTGTAGGCCGCGAAGAAGCCGCGAATGAAGTACTCGCCGCCCCCCACACCGACGATCACCTTGTCGCCCGCGATGCGGGGCGCGATGGTGAATGAGTAGTACTGATTGATGTCGGCGACCTTGCTCTGCCACAACTCCTTGCCGCTGATGGCGTCGAGCGCGATCAGCCGGGCATCGTTGGCAGCCAGGATGATCTTTCCGTCGTAGATCGCCAGGCCCCGGTTGTGCGTGCCGCAGCACATATGCCTCGCGGTGACCGGATCGATCTTGGCGTCGTACATCCACTTCTGCTGGCCGGTGCGCGCGTCCAGGGCGTACACGATGCTGTTGTCCATCGACTGGTAGATCGTGTTGTTCCACATCAGAGGCGTGCCTTCGGTGCCACCGCGGCCTCCCGGCGCGCTGATCGGCGCCGACCAGGCCAGTCCCAGCTTGCCGACGTTGGTCTCGTCGATTTGCTTCAACAGGCTGTAGCGCTGTTCCGATTGGCTGTGGCCGTAGGTGAGCCAGGTGCCGGGCATGGCGTCCTTGGCCGTGCCGGCGGTCTTGAGGACTTTGGCGTCCACCTCGCGCGGCTGCTGGGCGGGGAGAGTGGTGATGAGAGTGAAAGTGGCGATGAGGCCGGCGGCCAACATGGCCTTGTTGATGTTCGACGTGGTCAAGCGGTGAACCCTCCAAAGGAAGTATGACCGATTATACTCCTTAAGAAAACCCGGCCAGCGCCGGGCATTCTTTTCCAAAGAGCGTCAATTTAGGTCCGCCGCGCGATGTTACTCTGCCGTGCTCACGCGTCTCGCCGGTTCGCCCTTCTCGTAGACCCACCAGAATCCGCCCGTGTGGTGCATCAGTTCCGGCTCTTTGATCAGCCGCATGGCGTGCGCTGCATTGCGCCCGGGATCGACTACATAGAAGATCCGGTCCGCGGCCGAATGCCCCTCCACGCCGGCCAACACCATGTAATGCCCGCCGTAGCTTACGTCCGTCGCGCGATGAATATCGCGATTGCGGGTATAGCCCCGGCATCCCTTGCACAGGAAGATGATCAGCTTGCCTTCCTCCAGCAGACCGATCGCTTCCTGCAAGGTGACTTTGCTGCCATCGAAGTCCGGCCAGTTATCTTTGATCCCGCGAATCATCGGGTCGCCCGCCGTGCCATGTCCGGAAACCCTGCCATGCGTTTCGGCATACTTCGCCGTCTGGTCCGGCCTGATCCCGAAACAAGCGTGCCTGGGACGCGAGCCGTTGTTCATCAGGTACTGCAGTACGATCGCCAGCGAAGTGGGCCCGCAGCCGGCAGCCGCAATGGTGGTGTCGCCCTGGTGTACGCCGTATACTTTGCTGCCCCACTGCTTGTCGAACTGTTCATAGCGAAAGAGGATTCCGCGTGCCTGTTCCTCCGTGCGCAGGATGCGGAGCAAACCGGACGCCAGGTCGACGGGATAGAACGCCACTTCGGAGTAACCGCTTGCGTCCCCCTCGGGATAAGTGACCACCCAGATACCGCCTGCACCTTTCCGGATCCGAAAACCGTAGTTGATCAGCTTGGTGCCTATGTCTCGCAGTTCCTCCGGAAGTTCCTTGAGGATCAGCTTGTCGAAAACCGTGGCTCCGTTCATCCGCCGCCTCCTTTTTTTCTCAGTCCAGTTTATCCCAAGAAATAGCCCGTTCAAGGGGCAAAACGTGCTGTCCGGGCAGTTTCCGTCAGTCCGCGCCATTTCGATCTTTCATCCGAGTTCCGACGTCAGAGTTATGCTTATGATGGGTTCGGGAACTTGACCAACCAGAACGTCACCAAGGGCACCGCGCCGGGAGGGGGACGATCTCGTTCGTCCCTGTTTCCTCATAAGGAAACCGATGATTAGGACTATCAGGAGCGACTGGGTTTTTATGTGGGCTGTGGTCTCGCTCGTAAGTTCGGCTTCGGCGAGGTCTTTGACTAAAAATGAAGCCCGACAACTTGCTGTTGCGGCAATGGATCAACAACTCAAAGGCTTGCCACGCTTTGGTTTAGATGATTTTCCGAGTACCGAGCCACAGGAAAAGGATTTTTATCTGTTTGAAGCGAGTTACAGTAATCCTGGAGGGCCGCAAGTCGTCGGTCATTATGCGGTTCACAAACTCACCGGCGAGGTTTGGGAATTTGGATCATGCAGGAAGATTGAGTCCGAAGAACTGCACAAGCTACAGATAACGTTCCGGAGCCGCACCGGTATCAGCCCAAAGGAGGTAAAAAGACTAGCAGATGTAGCCCCTTGTGATTAGGCGTGCTATCGCCATAGGGCGGGGCAATTCGGGGGCAATTCGGGGCGGTACACTCAAACACAATTTCCTGAGCCAGCGTTCTGAAATCGTCCCCCAGGGCGCACCATTCCATCTTTCAGCCCGACTCCACACCCAACCGGCCTCGCGTTCCGATAGAGCAGCTAGGTAACAAAAGGAGCAGGGATGCGACAAGTTGGACCGATCCTGGGTCTTGCGCTGAGTTCGCTGCCTCGACCGTTCAGGCGATCTCGCCCGACGATGATATTTGGCATCGGAGTTCAAAATGTCTTCGCAAGCTGTCTCTGAATTGGGCATCGAACGCAAGGGCATTCTATGGGCGGAACGACTCCTGATCGTGTTCATTCTTGCAATGCTTGTCGCATACCGGTCTTCGCCGGGGTTTCTGATTGGAGCGGTGTATCTCGTGGTGGCGAGCAATCTGGAAGCGTTTGGCGCAATATTAAGATCCCGGGGGCGCATGGCGAGAGAACGTCCTACTGATTCTCTCGCCTGGAACCTTCACCTGAAGCGAAAAGCCTTAACTTTCTCGGCTTGGCAGGTGGCAATAATAGCTTTGTTAAACTTAAGTCCGTTTCGATCCGATCAGGCCCGAGCATCGTTGTGGATCGGTTACTTATTGGTCGGGCTCTTTGCCGTCTCTTGTTACAGCCTAGTCGGCATTTCTGACGATTCACGGCAACAGGGAGGCTCGAAACCCCTTAATTACTTTGGTCGTCCGAGGTCTCGCAGGATCTTCTTTTGCGGGTTCGTTGTCGTTCCGATACTCGCACTTGCAGACGTGAGCTTTCGCTGGCCGGTTTCTAAGAATCCGCCTCTTCTGTTACGGGTTCCGCAGTTTTGGGTCGTCATGACGGCGCTCTTGTCTTTTGGATCGGCGATGTTGGTATTCCTGCGGCATAGAAAAGCCCCTGCTGAGCGGGGTTATCGATTTAAGGGTGTGGGCGCCACAGCGCTTGCAATGGCTCTCACTGGTGCGGCTTATCTAATATCCGGGCACGACCTATACATCTACTTAGCTTCATCCGCGACCATGCTTTGCATCGCCGCGGAAGTTTACTGCGTGTGCCTCGCAAGGGAGAAACTTAGTGAAGCACCATAAGAATGTGACCGGCGGGAAAAGCGCAGTCACCTGCAACGGCTTGACCCGCTACCGAGATTCGAACCGACCGGAACTCGGGTTGTCCCGACATCCAGTCGGCCTCGCGTTCCGATAAAGTAGCTAAGGAACAAAAACGTTGCCTCATACGATCACGATCGGGTTGATGTTCTCAGCTCTCTGCCTCATTAGCGCAGCCCAAGAGCCACAACCTACACCCGTCGAGCAGCCGTTAGTGCTTCGAACCCGAGTATTGAGCGCACTCTTCCCGTCGCAGGCGCGGACTACCAATGAATCTGACGTGAGAGTGGAGGTTCGGTTCTTCCCCAGCTTCCATCCTGCCTCCCAGCTCGTCATAACTTTCACCGGGAAGCAGGCTAAAGTCGAGTATTTGAAATCGCAAATTCTGCTGGACAAGGCCGTGCGGGAGTCAGCCACCGGGGATCCGGTGGCAATCGCGAAGTCTATCCCATTGGAGAGGAGAACTGCATCGATTGATCCGGACAGGGCTCGACAATGGATGGATGATCTTTGGGCGTCTTTGTCTAAATCGCCGGAGGAACTCAGGAAAACCGTGGGCCTACTGCAGTTGGACGGAACAAAATACGAAATTCGGGTTTCCACAAGCCTAGCCGAGTTGTCGTTGACCGTTCTAGACGAGGAGATTGCCGGCAACGAACCGAACGGGCAAGTTCCCATAGTGCGATGGGCCAATGCTGTGAGATTGGAAGTTGAAAATACTGTACCCTCAGATCCGTCGCCAAAACAGTAGCCGACCATCAAACGTTGCTTCCAGCAAAGAAGTGATCTTTGGGCAGAAGAAAGGACTAAAGAGGTGAGGGCGATTCATTGGCCGGGATGAACGCTGTCTACAAACAGCTGATCCGTTCCAGCATACCGGGGGTGCTGACCATGGTCGCCTTGATATTCATCCCGGCCGGCACTCTTAATTACTGGCAGGGCTGGGCGTATGCGGGCGTCGCTATTGTTGCGTCTGGCCTCTATACGCTGTATCTCGCACGCTATGACCCTGCGCTCATGCAGCGGCGCATGCAAGCGGGCGTGTCGCACGAAAAGGAACCGGCTCAAAAAATAATTATCGGCTTCTTTTACGTGGCGTTCATCGCGCTCGTCATATTGCCGCCGCTCGACTACCGTTTCGGCCTCTCACCCGTGCCGTGGTATGTCTCTATAATCGGCGACACGCTCATCGCATTCTCTTTTTACATCTTTTATCTTGTATCGAAAGTCAATTCGTATGCGGCAGCGAATGTGCGAGTCGAAGAAGGCCAGAAGGTCATCGACACCGGCCTGTACAGCATGGTGCGCCATCCGATGTATTTCGGTGCGTTGTTTCTCATAGTCGGTACGCCGCTCGCGCTCGGTTCGTGGTGGACGCTGCTTTTGACGCCCGTTTTGCTGATCATCTTGTGTTTCCGGATCGCGAATGAGGAAGACGTGCTTATCCGCGACCTCCCTGGATATGTCGAGTACCGAGAGAAAGTGCGATCGCGCCTCATTCCATTTGTCTGGTAGCAAATCCAGGACAACGACCCCTTACCAGCGGCAAAGCGTTCTGAAATCGTCCCCCAGGGCGTGACCGCGACGGAACTTTTGCCGCAAGATCGGTGTCACTGAAACGATGAGGAAGGCCCTCATGGCCGCATTGTGCGGGCTCGTGGTTTGCGGCTTAGCCGAAGCCTTCTATGTCCCCAGGTTTGGCCAAGCGGCCTTGAGAGCTGCCTACGACGACTATTTGAACTGCGTCTCGAACCCGCCTCCCATTGAGCCTTCGCGCCGCCGCAGGATGAATGACTTTCGCCTCTCAAAGGCGGATTGCTGGGGAGCTTATCTAGATCGCCGCGAAACGATTATGTGGGAATACTCTTTCTTTCAGACGCTCGCAGCGCACCTTTCGGGGCACTGGGTGTAATGACCTTGCGGGGTAGCTTGGGGGGGAATTCGGGGGGGAGAATTCGGGGCGGTACACTCAAGGGGGGAATTCGGGGCGGTACACTCAAACACAATTTCCTGAGCCAGTGTTCTGAAATCGTCCCCCACGGCGCACCATTCCATCTTTCAGCCCGACTCCACACCCCAACCGGCCTCGCGTTCCGATACAGTAGCTAAGGAACAAAAAGGAGCACGGATGCGACGAGCTGGACGGATCCTGGATCTTGCACTGGCGTGGGGGCTAGCGATCTGGCCCGCCGCCGCCCAGCAAGGCGCGAAAAACGGCGAGTGGCGGACCTACGGCGGCGATCTCGGGAATACCCACTATTCTCCGCTCGCCCAGATCAGCGCCGCCAATTTCGATAAGCTCGAGGTCGCCTGGCGGTTCAAGACCTCGAACCTGGGCCCGCGGCCCGAGTTCAACCTGGAATCGACGCCCCTGATGGCCAACGGCGTCCTCTACACCACCGCGGGAACGCGGCGGGACGTCGTCGCGCTCGACGCGGCCACAGGAGAGCTTTTGTGGGTGCATGGCGAAAAGGAAGGCGCGCGGGGCAGCGCGTCACCCCGCCAGTTATCCGGCCGCGGCCTGGCCTACTGGACCGATGGCAAGCGAGGAAATAATGACGAGAGGATTCTCTACGTCACGCCCGGCTACCGCCTGGTCGCCCTGAATGCCAAGACCGGCGCTCTGGTCCCCGGTTTCGGGCAAGGCGGCATGGTCGACTTGAAGCTCGATGACGATCAGCAGGTGGATCTGGTCACGGGCGAGCTCGGGTTGCATGCTACACCTGTCGTCGCCGGCGACACCGTGATTGTCGGCGCCGCGCACCGCTCGGGCGCCGTGCCGAAAAGCAAAACCAACGCCAAGGGTTACGTCCGCGGATTCGACGTCCGTACGGGCAAGCGCCTGTGGATCTTCCACACCATCCCGCGCCCCGGCGAGTTCGGCTACAACACCTGGGAGAAGGATTCCGCGGATTACACCGGCAACGCAGGCGTGTGGGGCCAGATCAGCGTGGATGAAGAGCTGGGAATGGCCTATCTTCCGGTGGAACTCCCCACCGGCGACTATTACGGCGGCCATCGCCCCGGGAACGGCCTGTTCGGCGAGAGCCTGGTGGCGGTGGATCTCAAAACCGGCCAGCGCAAATGGCATTACCAGCTGGTGCACCACGGGCTCTGGGACATGGACATTCCATGCGCCCCGATCCTGGCCGACATCACCATCAACGGCCGCACCGTGAAGGCGGTCGCGCAACCCACCAAGCAGGCGTTTCTCTATGTCTTCAATCGCGAGACGGGCCAGCCGATCTGGCCCATCGAGGAAAAGCCCGTGGAGAAGGGCAGCGTGCCGGGAGAGTGGTATTCGCCTACGCAGCCGTTTCCGAGCAAGCCGCCGGCCTACGATCTACAGGGGCTCAAGCTCGACGACCTGATCGATTTCACGCCGGCTCTGCATGCCCAAGCGGTGAAAGTCGCGTCGCTGTACAAGCTGGGGCCGATCTTCACCCCGCCGGTGGTGAGCAAGATCGACGGCCCTCTGGCGACGCTGGCTCTGGCCGCTTCAGGCGGCGGCACCAACTGGCCGGGCGGCTCCTACGATCCCGAAACACACACGATCTATGTGTTTTCGGAACGCTCAATCACCACGCTGGGGCTGGTTCCCGGAGATCCAAGGATGACCGACGAGGCCTATATCCAGGGGACGGCGCGGACCGGTCCTCGGACCACCGCGGGTGCGGGCGCGAGCGCCAGCGCCGGTACCAGATCGGCGAATGATGTGGCGGCCGCGGCAGGAGGTTTAAGCGTGCAGGGGCTGCCGCTGGTGAAACCGCCGTACGCGAGCATCAGCGCCATCAATCTGGATCGCGGCGAAATCGTCTGGCAGGTGGCGCACGGGGAAACGCCGGATGACATCCGCAATCATCCGGCGCTCAAAGGACTGACGATTCCGCGCACGGGCCGGGCGGGGGTAATCGGGACGCTGGTCACCAAGGCCCTGGTGATCGCGGGCGAAAGGGACACGTTCACCACGCCCTCAGGGCAAAAGGGCGCAATGTTGCGGGCCTACGACAAGGCAACCGGCAAAGACGCGGGCGCCGTCTACATGCCGGCCGGGCAAACCGGCACGCCGATGACCTACATGCTGAACGGCAAGCAGTACATCGTGGTCGCCATCGGCGGCACGGGGTACGAGGCCGAATTCATCGCCTTCCGGCTGCCCGATTGAGAAGAATTCAACTCTTCTCCAACTTCTCAGTTTGTTGTATCTGATCACGCTTACTTGCTACGGTTCTCACCTTCCGGCCTACGGCCGGCGAACGCTGAAACAAGATCAATACCTTCTCTCGTCTCGCGAATCGCGAACGATTGTGCGGGACACGATCGTGAACGTCTGTAGGTTTCGCGGCTGGCTCCTGTATGCTCTGCACGTGAGGACGAACCACGTTCATGGCATTGTGGAGGCAGAGACTGCTCCAAGCCGAGTCTTGAATGATTGGAAGGCTTACGCCACACGGGCGCTAAATGATCCTGGCCGAATTCATTGGACTCGCGGAGGAAGCGCGCGCAGAATTCAGACACCCGCTGGACTAACTCGTGCGATGCACTACGTTCTGCACCGGCAAGGCGATCCAATGGAGATATATCCCCCGTCCTGACAGACGGGGCCGAACGGTCCAGCCCCGCCCGTGAGGGCGGGGGATCAATCTCAGCCCTACCGCTTTACCTGATCCACGTCGACATCCAGGGTGTGGCCGACCCGGAATCCCTGTATGCCATCCGTATGGACCTTGCTCTTCGCCAGGCGCGTCATCTCCTTGCCATTGACCGAGAAGATCACCTCATCGCCTTGGACCTGGATGCTCAGGGTGTTGGACTGCTTGCCGTCCGCGCCTTCCTTGACGATGGCGTCATTCGGGGTCCAGCCTACTACTGTCGTGGGCGACGCTCCCTCCCAGTTGGAGATGAAGAACTGGCCCGCCTGGCGAACCAGGAAATAGGTATAGGTCGGCGAGGGGCCCATATTGCTACCGCCGATCACCAGACCATAGGAAACCGGGTGCGAGGCTTTCTTGAGCTGCGTCAGCCGCGCCGAGTAGGTGTAGTTGCCGGACTTGGTCCAGTCGTTGCGCCACATGGTTCCGGTGGTGCCCATCTCGAAGTGGTAGACATTGCCGGTCTCGAAGAATTTGATTCCCGTGGGCGCCCCACGATCCGGACGTGCGCTCCAGCCTGCCGGGAACTGCCCGCCCGCAACGGCGCGGTCCGGATCATCTTTTCCGCCCTCCCGCTGGGCAAACGCCACACTGGTCGCGGCCAAGGCGAACATCACGCTTAACGTACAGAGTTTTTTGGTTTGGTTGATCATAGACGAAGATCCTTAACGGCGAGTATATCAGCCTGGTTGGCCGTTTGTTATACACTCGTGGGGTTGGGTCGCCGTTCGTGTTTCGCGGCAGCTCCGTCCTCATCTCCCGGTAGGAGGCACATCGATGAAGATCCGAACAAGATCATGGGCTCTGGCGCTGGCCGCCACCGCGCTGGCCGCCTGGAATCCGGCGCCCGCACCCGCGCAGCAGGGAACGCCCGCCTCGGGCGAATGGCGCGTGAACGGAGGCGACTCCGGCAGCACACGGTATTCGCCGCTCGACCAGATCAACGAGGGCAACGTCAAGAATCTGCAAGTGGTCTGGCGCTGGAAAGCCCAGAACATGGGGCCCGCCCCGCAGGCGGCCTGGGAAGTGACTCCGCTGATGGTGGGCGGCAAGTTGTTCTTCACCGCCGGAACCGGGCGGACCGTGGTCGCGGCCGACGCCGCCACCGGCGAGACCCTCTGGATCTATCACGGTGACGATACCGCCGAGCGCGGGGCCGTCCGAGCCAATAATCGCGGCGTCACCTACTGGAGCGACGGCCGCGGCGACGACCGGATCCTGTTCGTCACGCCCGGCTATCAATTGGTGGCGCTGAACGCCAATACCGGCATCCCGATTTCCACGTTCGGAAAAAACAACGGCCACGTGGATCTGTGGATCGGCCTGGACCGGCCGGTGGTGCAGAAGGGCACCATCGGAGCCACTTCGCCCCCCATCGTCATTCGCGACGTTGTGGTCGTGGGCGCCTCGCTCAAAGTGGGCGTCGCCTTGCCCACGCGGCTGAACACGCCAGGCTACGTCCGCGGCTATGACGTCCACAGCGGCAAGCTGCTGTGGACCTTCCACACTGTTCCGCAGCCGGGCGAATTTGGGGCCGAAACCTGGGGCAAAGACGATCGAGGCAAGGATTCCAACACGTTTACAGGCAACACCGGCGCGTGGGGACCGCTGACCGGCGATGAAGAGCTCGGCTACGTCTACATTCCCGTCGAGGCGCCCAGCGGCGATACCTACGGCGGGCAGCGTCCCGGCGCAAACCTGTTCGGCGACAGCGTGGTGTGTCTGAACGCCAAGACCGGAAAGCGCATCTGGTACTACCAGCTGATCCACCATGAGATGTGGGATTACGATATTCCCGCCGCGCCCGTTCTGCTCGACATCACCGTGAACGGGAAGAAGATCAAAGCGCTGGCGCAGGTGAACAAGTCGGCGTTTACGTTCGTGTTCGACCGCACCAACGGCCAGCCCGTGTGGCCCATCGAGGAGCGTCCCGCGCCTAAAGGGAACACGCCTGGCGAATGGTATTCGCCCACGCAACCGTTCCCCACCAAGCCCGCGGCGTTCGACCGCCAGGGCGTCACCGATGCCGATCTGGCCGATTACACCCCCGAAATCAAGGCCGAGGCGTTGAAGGTCGCCTCCCAATATGTTCTGGGGCCGATCTATACGCCCCCGATCGTGAGCGACACGGGCGGCAAGCTGGGAACCATTCAGCTTCCGGGCGCGGGCGGCGGAGCCAACTGGACGGGCGCCTCGGTCGATCCGGAAACCGGGATGCTGTACGTCCCTTCGACCACCAGCCCCTATATCTCATCGCTGATTCCGGGCGGCACGCGTTCGGAGATGCGCTATATCGCCGGCGGCGGGCGCGGAAACACCAACGTAGCGGGCAACCTTCCGCTGATCAAGGGTCCGTACGGGCGGATCACGGCGATCGATCTGAACACCGGCGAGCACGCCTGGATGATCCCCAACGGAAAAGTTTCCGATGCCATCGTGAACAACCCGGCGCTCAAGGCAGCCGGCATCGACGCCAGCAACTGGGGCGGCGGGCAGCGCTCGCCCATCCTGGTCACCAAGACGCTTCTGGTGGAAGGCAGCAACGATCTGCGGTTTATCGATAAAAAGACCGGCGCCGACATCTATGAGATGCCACTGGGCGCCAATGTCGGCACCACCATGACGTATCTGGCCGGCGGCCGGCAGTTCATCGTGGCCGTGGTGAACGGCACGCAGGGCAACGGCGCGGAACTGGTCGGGCTGGCCATCGGAGAGCCTGGAGCAGCGGGCGGACGTGGTGGCCGCGGTGGACGTGGGGGACGCGGTGGGCGCGGCGGACGAGGGAATGCGCCGCCCCAGAATTAGACCGCCGCGGATCGCGAAATAACGTCAGGAAACCACGTTAGGATGACCAGGGCTGGCGGAATTCGGGGTACAGCGTCAAACCGCCGCACGCAAAAATCGTCTGTCCGGTGATGTAGGAAGCATCGTCAGAGGCCAGGAACGCGAATACCGCCGCGATCTCTTCGGCGCTGGCGGGCCGGCCCATGGGAATGTGACTGCACACTTCCGCGCGGGCCTTGGGATTGTCGACCCACGCTTTATTGATCGGCGTCACCACGGCGCCGGGCCCGACGGCGTTCACTCGAATCCCCTGCCCGGCGTATTCCAGGGCGAGCGTCTTGGTCAGGTTTTCCATGCCGCCCTTGCTGATCGAATAGCTGGCGTACTGGGGTTTGGAAATGATCTCGTGCACGCTGGAGTTGTTCACGATCACCCCTCCACCGCCGCGCGCAACGAAATGCCGCAGCGCTTCGCGCGCGCATAGAAACGCCCCCCGCAGGTTCACTCCGATAACCCGGTCGAAATCGGACATTTTGGTTTCATGGCTGGGCGTCGGAATCTGAATACCGGCGTTGTTGATCAGCACATCCAGAGAACCGAACGACTCGAGCACCTTCCGGAACATTTCCTGAACCTGGTCTTCCTGCGAGACGTCGGCCTGCACCGGAAGATCCTTCACCCCGGCCGCTCGAGCTTTGCGAACCATCTCCTGGGTCTGCTGCACTTCTTGCGGCTCGCCGCGATAATTCATCGCGACATTCGCCCCCTCTTGCGCGAAGCGAACCGCGATCGCCTGCCCGATTCCGGAAGAGGCTCCGGTCACCAGAACGTTTTTGCCTTCCAGATTCCCCATGCAGCCGGTCCCTTACTGAACGGTCAGAGCCAATAACACATTCCCGGGGATCCCCTGCCGCACCCCGACGTAGCCCGACGGGACGAACAGGATGCCCCCCGCCACCACCGGTCCCGCGGCGCCCATGGACCCGCCTTTCGCCGCGACTCCATTCACCGTGGTGAAATCCTGGATCGTGTTGTACTCCCAGATCACCTTCCCGTCGGCCGCGGAGAGCGCTCGCACGATCCCGTCCCAGGCGCCCGAGAACACCACACCCGGAATCGCGGTCAGTGGGCCCTCGTGGCCGGGATGTTTCGCCATCGCCGGCGCGAGTTCCGGCGTGGTGAACCATTTCCGCTCGCCGTCCCGGAGTTGCACCGCGGCGATCCCTCCCGGACCCAGGCCGAAGTAGGCGTTCTGGTCGTCGGCCGCTCCGCCCCAGACGATCTTGCCGCCGAATTCGTTGGTATTGTCCACCAGCGCGGTTCTCCAGATCACCGCGCCTTTCTTGTCGGGGTCGTGGGCCCACACATTGCCGCTCTTCTGCCCGGCGACCAGGATGGTCCGCCCGTTGGGTAGAGTCTTCAAAATCGGCGGCGATCCGAAATCGTGATCCGGGCCAAGTTCCTTCGGACAATTTTCAGCAGGCGTCGCGCCGTTGCACCCGGCCAACCACGTGTCGTTTCCGGTGTCCTGCACCGACCACAGGATTTTGCCGGTGTTCAGATCCAGGGCCATGATTGCGTCCGTGGTATCCGGCGCCGGTTCCGTGTACGCATCGCCCGTGCCGATGTAGAGCGCGTGGCGCGCCGGATCGATGGTGGGCGAGCTCCACACGCCTCCGCCCGCGGGAGCGAACCGCTGCACGCCGTTCGAGTTTTTCGCGACCGGTTTGGGCTCCTCGGCGATGGTGTAGGTCTTCCAGACCTGCTTGCCCGTGGCGGCGTCCAGCGCGACCACGCTGCCGCGAAACGTGCAGCAGGGATAATTTCGATTGGGCCCCGCGCCCTCTTCTCCCGACGCCACCGGCACGTACACACGCCCTTCGAAGACCTTGGTTCCGCCCGTAATTCTGGCCGAGGCGTGCGCGTCCACGTGAGTTTTCCAGATCTGCTGGCCGGTGGCTGCATCCACGGCGTATACATTGGCCTTGCCGTCGCCAAAGTAAGCGATGGATCGCGCTTCGATGCGATCCAAAGTCACCGCGCTGCGCACGCCTGCATCCGCCTGGAACGTCCAGTACGCGCAGCCCGTGGCGGCGTCCAGGGAATAGACCGCGCCCGTGTCGACTCCGACGAATACGCGGCCGCCCACCACGGATGGCTGGCCGTACACGGATTTCACGCCTGGAAATCCGAAGGCCCACTTCAGCTTGAGCTTGGGGACGTCCGCGGCCGCAATCCCGGCGTCTTTCGAATCTTGGAATCGCGTGTTCGCCAGTCCGCCACCCCAGCCGATCCATGACGCACTGGGGGAAGCGCCGGGGTCGAACGCCGTGTTGGCCGGGCACGGATTTGTTTGCGCGGCCAGAGTGGTCGCCAACCCCAACAGGCAGGCGGATAACAGGACTCGAGGTCGTTTCATTCTCGTCGGCCGCTCCTCTGTGTAGAATACTGCGTGGCGGACAGGAGCGCGCCGGCTACTCCTCGCCCGACCCGCTAACCTTGAGCACCGCCAGGAACGCCTCCTGCGGGATATCCACTTTCCCGACGCGTTTCATGCGGCGCTTGCCTTCCTTCTGCTTCTCGAGCAGCTTGCGTTTGCGCGAGATGTCGCCGCCGTAGCACTTGGCCAGCACGTTCTTGCGCATGCCCGAAATGGTTTCGCGCGCGATGATCTTGCCGCCGATGGCCGCCTGCAGCGCCACCTCGAACATCTGCCGCGGAATCAGTTTGCGCAGCCGCTCGATCAGCATCTTGCCGCGCTCATAGGCAACGTCGCTATGCACGATCATCGACAACGCGTCCACCGGCTCCCCTGCCACCAGGATGTCCAGCCGCACCATCTTCGAGATGCGATACCCGGCCAGGTGATAATCCAGCGACGCGTACCCTCGCGAAGCCGACTTCAGGCGGTCGTAGAAATCCATCACGATTTCGTTCAGCGGCATTTCGTAGACCAGCATCACGCGGCCGCCGCCGATGTACTCGAACTTCTTTTGGTCCCCGCGCTTCTCTTCCAGAAGCTTGAGGATCTCGCCCAGGTATTCCTCGCGGGTGATCACCGAGGCCTCGATGATGGGCTCCTCGATCTTCTCGATATTCGACGGATCGGGGAATTTGGACGGATTGTCCACCTCCGCCACCGTCCCGTCCGTGAGAGTGATCTTGTAGCGCACGCCCGGCGCGGTGGTGATCAGGTCGATGTTGAACTCGCGCTCCAGGCGCTCCTGCACGATTTCCAAATGCAGCAGCCCCAGGAATCCGCAGCGGAATCCGAAGCCCAGCGCGACCGAATTTTCCGGCTCGAAACTGAAGGCGCTATCGTTCAGCCGGAGTTTTTCGAGCGCGTCGCGCAGCAGGCCGTGTTCGTGCGATTCCACCGGATACAGGCCCGCGAACACCATCGCCTTCAGCGGCTCGAATCCCGGCAGCGGTTCCGACGCTGGATTGGCGTTGTCGATGATCGTGTCGCCGATCTGCGCATCGGAAACGGTCTTGATGTTGGCGAACAGGAATCCCACTTCGCCGGCGGCCAATTCATCGCACGGAATCGGCTTGGGCGACTGATACCCGACACCGTCCACCTCAAATACTTTTGCGCTGGACCACAGCCGGATCTTCTGGCCTTTACGCAGACGGCCTTCGAGCACGCGCGTCAGGATAATCACACCGCGATACGGATCGAACCAGGAATCGAAGATCAGGGCGCGCAAGGGCGCGTCCGGCGAACCTTTGGGCGGCGGGACCAGATGCACCACCGCTTCGAGCACGTCCTCGATTCCGATTCCCTGCTTGGCGCTCACCAGAATGGCATCCTTGGCGTCCAGGCCGATCAGCTGCTCGATCTGCTCGCGAATCCGCTCGGGCTCGGCCGACGGCAGGTCGATCTTGTTGATCACCGGAATGATTTCGAGATTGTGGTGCAGCGCCAGGTACGTATTGGCGAGCGTCTGGGCTTCGACGCCCTGGGACGCGTCCACCACCAGCAGCGCGCCTTCGCAGGCTTGCAGGCTGCGCGAGACTTCATAGGAAAAATCGACGTGGCCGGGCGTATCGATCAGGTTCAGCTGATAATCCAGGCCATCCTTAGCACGGTAGTTCAGCCGCACCGCGTGCGCCTTGATGGTGATGCCGCGTTCGCGCTCCAGGTCCATCGAGTCCAGCACCTGCGCCATCATTTCGCGCTGGCTGAGCGCGCCCGTCACCTCGAGCAGACGGTCCGCCAGCGTGGACTTGCCGTGGTCGATGTGCGCAATAATGCTGAAATTTCGGATTCTCTGGGGATCCATGCTTACTTACGGTTGTATGAGCGCGGTATGATTGAAGCCGAACCGGTATCCTGATTATCCCACGATGTCCCGTGAAACCCCGCATTGGAACGCCGACGCGACTGCGTCTGGAAGAAACGACGCCCACGGCCTGAAATTCGCCGTGGTGGTGGCGCGTTTCAACTCCGGCATCACCGAAAAGCTGCTGGAAGGAGCGCGGGAAGCGCTCACCAAGGCCGGCGCCGGGGGAATCGAGGTGTTCTACGTTCCCGGCGCGTTCGAGTTGCCGCTGGCCGCGAAATGGCTCGCCCACGGCGGCTATAACGCCATCATTGCCCTGGGCGCGGTGATCCGCGGCGCGACGCCCCACTTCGAATTCGTCGCCGGCGAGGCTGCGCGCGGGTTGCAGCAGGTCGCGCTCGAGTGCAGCATCCCGGTGGCTTTCGGCGTCCTGACCACGGACAGCCGGGAACAAGCCGAAGCCCGCGCCGGCGGCGCGCACGGCAACAAAGGTTATGACGCCGCCATGACCGCGATCGAGATGGCCCAATTCGGCAAGCTGCCCGATCAGGCGCCCGGAAAGTAACCATGCCCGCCCGCCATCGCTCCCGCCAGCGCGCTCTCCAGGTCCTGTTTTCCTGCGACCTGCGCAAGCAGCCCGTGGACGAAGCCATCGCCGCGTTCTACAGCAGCCTGGAGTCGGAAGACGAGGATCCAACTCCCGTGCAACCGGACGAGTTCATGGAAATGCTGGTACGCGGCGCCGCCGGCCAGGCCGCCACGATCGATCAGCGCATCGCCGCCAGGTCCGATCACTGGCGTCTGGAACGCATGCCTGCCGTCGATCGCAACATCCTGCGTCTGGCTGTCTACGAGATGGCCGACGTGGGTACCCCCGCCGCGGTGGTGATCGACGAAGCGCTGGAACTCGCGCGAAAATTCTCCACCGACGAGTCGGTCGCATTCATCAACGGAGTGCTCGACGCGGTGCGTCGCGATGGAGCATAAGAATCCCCTGCGCGTGGTCCTGGTGTCTCCGCGCAATCCTCTGAACATCGGCGCGGCCGCGCGGGCCATGAGCAACTTCGGCTGCACCGAGCTGCGGCTGGTGAATCCCTACGAGGTTGCGTTCCGGGAAGCGCGCTCCGCGGTCAAAGCTCACCATGTTCTCGAAAAGACGAAGGAATACCCGACGCTGGGCGAAGCCGTAGCCGACTGCGAACTGGTGGTGGGGACCACCTCCATCGGCCATCGCGCGCTGGAACACCCCCTGCGCCGGCTGGAGATCGGCGGCCGGCTGATTGCCCGCAAACTTGCCCGCGGTCCCGTGGCGCTTCTGTTTGGATCGGAAAAATTCGGGCTGTCGAATGACGACATGAGCCATTGCCACTGGCTGATGCGCATCCCCACGCGCGAGGAGCATGCCTCGATGAATCTGGGGCAGGCCGTGGCTCTGTGCCTCTACGAGATCGTGCGCAGTCCGGCCGCCGCCAAGGCCGAGCCCGAGATGCGCCGCGCCGCGCGCGCGGAAGATGAAGAGCGCATCACAGCGCTGCTCGAAGAGATCCTGGAGCAGTCCGGCTACGTGCACGAGCGCGTCGAGGGATCGACGGAATTGAAGCTGCGCCGCCTGATCCGGCGCATGAAACTCACCGCGCACGACGCCGAAGTGTGGCTGGGAATCCTGCGGCAAATTCGCTGGAAGCTGTTATCCTGAATTCGTCACAAACATGACCAAGGTCACGCTCCACTACGATCTCGAGCGCAAGCTCACCGAGGAAGACTTCGCCAGCATCGCGGCGGTGCATAGCGTGTACGGAATGGTGCGCGTCCAGATGGCCCCGTCACTCGACAAGATCACCGTGGACTACGACGCCTCGCGGCTGATGAAGGATGACGTCGAGGCCGCGCTGGCCCGCTACGGCATCCCCGTCGCCTATCGCGACGCGGCGCTTTAGGGTCCACGTCTTCAGGCGCGTCACGCCTTCAACCCCGGCACTCCGCCCAATGTCCGCGCCTCTCGTACCGCGCGCAGAATCGCTTCCGCCGTGGCCTCCGCCGCCGCCACTCCCAGCGCGTCCACCGGAGCGGTCGCAGTGCCGATCGACAGCGCGATCGTGACGTCGCCGTCCGACATCGTATTCACGGGGTCGATCGCGCGCGCGACGCCCAACTGCGCCAGTTGCGATAGCTTGGTCGCCTCCACTTTGTTCAGGCGTGCGTTGGTCGCGACTACCACCAGCGTCGTGTTCGCGCGCGAGAATCCCGATTGCACGCCGTTCTTCATCGCCCGGGCGCTATCGGCAAACTCCATCGAATTGCGCGCGATGCGAGCCCCGGCGATAATCTTGCGCGTCGCGGGATCGCGCACATCGCCCACGGCATTCACAGCCGCCAGCGCGGCCACTTTCACGCCGGCGTAGGCCCCGGAAAGCTCCACGGTCCAGGAGCCGACGCCCGACTTCATCGCGCGATCCAGCCCGAACAGCTTTCCGACGGTGGCTCCGGTGCCGGCCCCCACGGCACCCTCGACGACCGCTTCGTCGGTGGCGGCCGAGGCTGCGGCTTCGCCCATTTCCCGAGTCGGCCGTGCGCTGGACTTTCCTACATTGAGGTCGTACAGAATCGCGCAGGGAACCAGGGGCACGCGTGCCGCACCGGTTTCAAATCCCACGCCTTTGTGCTCAAGATACCGGCGCACGCCGCTGGCCGCTTCCAGCCCGAAAGCGCTCCCGCCTGCCAGAACCACCGCGTGAATCCGTTCGGTCACGTGGTGCGGATGGAGCAGGTCCCACTCCTCGGTGCCCGTAGCCGAGCCGCGGATGTCGCCGCCCGCCGCCGCCCCGGCCTCGCAGAGAATGACCGTGCAGCCCGTCAATCCGTCATAATCGGAAGCGTGGCCGACCAGGATGCCCGCAATGTCGGTCAGACCCTTCATCGCGCGAACCTAATGGTAGCATCTACTTTATAGGGGGAACCGGCTTGCTCAACCTCCTAAAACCGCCCATTGAGGCGTTTCAGGACTTCACTCTGCTCGGGTTCCGGGCGGTCCGGAATATTTTTCGCGGTCCGCATTACGCCGACGACATTTTGGTCCAGATGGAGGTGATCGGAGTCGGATCGCTGTTCATCGTCTCCCTGATCGGACTGTTCACCGGCATCGTCATGTCCCTGCAGCTGGCGCGTCTGTTCACTACCTACGGCGCGCAGGGCCAAGCCGGATCCTTCGTCGGCGTTACCCTGGTGCGAGAACTGGGTCCGGTGCTGACGGCATTGCTGGTAGCGGGCCGCAACGGCAGCGGGATCGCCAGCGAGCTTGGCTCCATGAAGGTGACCGAGCAGATCGACGCCATGCGCGCCCTGGGCACCGATCCCATCCAAAAGTTGGTGACACCGCGGTTGATTGCCCTCGCCGCAGTGCTGCCCCTGCTGACCATCATTTCGGATTTCATCGGCATAACCGGCGGGTATTTTATCGCTAGCGGCATGTTAGGTCTGACGTTTTCCGAATACTGGAGTTCTACTTGGCGGCTTCTGCAATACAACGATATTGCGCAGGGCCTTCTCAAGCCGTTGGTTTTCGCCGTGATCATCGCCCTGGTCGGATGCTTCCACGGCATGCGCACCAGCGGCGGCACCCAGGGCGTGGGACGGGCCACGACGAGCGCCGTGGTCAGTTCGTCAGTTTGGATCTTTGTATTGACGGCGTTCATCACCTATGTTTGGAACCGTGCCTTCCTCAAGTAGGTGACGCCTGATGATTCCACCATCCTGCCATTGCCGGCCTCGCAGAGAATGGCCGTGCAGCCCGTCAATCCGTCATAATCGGAAGCGTGGCCGACCAGGATGCCCGCAATGTCGGTCAGACCCTTCATCGCGCGAACCTAATGGTAGCATCTAGATTATCGGGGGATCCGGCTTGCTCGACATCCTAAAACCGCCGGTCGAGGCGTTTCAGGACTTCATTCTGCTGAGTATCCGGGCGGTCCGGAATATCTTCCGCAGCCCCCACTACGCCGACGACATCTTTGGCCAGATGGACGTGATCGGCGTCGGATCGCTGTTCATCGTGTCCCTGATCGGGCTGTTCAGCGGCATCGTCATGGCCTTGCAGATGGCGCGCGCGCTCACCACCTACGGCGCCCAGGGCCAGGTCGGCTCCATCGTTTCCTTCACTCTGGTGCGCGAGCTGGGGCCCGTGCTGACGGCCCTGCTGGTGGCCGGCCGCAACGCCAGCGGAATCGCCAGCGAACTGGGCTCCATGAAGGTCACCGAGCAGATCGACGCCATGCGCGCGCTGGGCACCGATCCCATCCAGAAACTGGTGACGCCGCGGCTGATCGCCCTCGCCGTGGTGCTGCCTCTGCTGACCATCATTTCGGATTTCATCGGGTTAACCGGCGGCTATTTCATCGCCAGCACCATGCTGGGCCTGACCTTTTCCGAATACTGGACCTCCGCGTGGCAGGTTTTGGAATATAACGATATTGCGCAGGGCCTCCTCAAGCCGTTGGTTTTCGCCGTGATCATCGCGCTGGTGGGATGCTTCTACGGCATGCGCACCAGCGGCGGGACCCAAGGCGTGGGGCGGTCGACCACCAGGGCCGTGGTCAGTTCCTCGGTGTGGATCTTCGTGCTGACGGCCTTCATCACATACATTTGGAACCGCGTCTTCTTGAAGCAGTGACACCACACTTGTGAAACCACCTTTGTGACACCCGGCGATTCCACCATCCTGCGCTTCGACGACGTCAGCCTGCATTTCGATGCAACGGCGGCGCTCGATCACGTATCGTTCGAGATGCATCCCGGCCAGACCTTCGTGGTCCTGGGGGCCGCCGGCAGCGGAAAGACCATGCTCCTCAAGGTGGCGGTGGGCCTGGTGAGGCCCGATTCCGGGCGCATATGGCTGTTCGGCCAGGAGATCACCCGCCTCCGCGAACAGGACCTGTTCGACATGCGCGCGCGGGTCGGAATCCTGTTCCAGGAAGGGGGATTGTTCGACTCCCTCACGGTCGCCGAAAATGTGGCGTACCCGCTGAAGAATTCGCATGTGACGCTGCGCGAACCCCCGGCGGGCAGCTCCAACGGCGACGGCGCCCGCAGCACGGAGGATCGCGTGCGTGAATCCCTGCGCTTCGTCGAATTGGAGGAAACCCTGGATAAATTCCCCAGCGAGCTATCGGGAGGGATGCGGCGGCGAGTGGGCATCGCCCGGGCGGTGGTGGCCGAGCCGGCTCTGCTGCTCTACGATTCGCCCACGGCCGGCCTGGATCCCATCACGGCCAACACCATCGTCGCGCTGATCCTCAAGGAGCGCGACCTGCGCAACACCGCCACCATCATGGTTACGCATCGCTATCAGGACGGGCACCTGATGGCGAACTTTCGCTACAATCCCAACAGTGGCCAGATCGAGCGGGCCGTCGGCGGAGGGGACTTGAGCCAGGTGAGCACCAAATTTCTGGTCATGAACGGCGGACGCCTCGTTTTCGAGGGGACCGAGTCCGAGCTGCAGGCCAGCCAGGATTCCTACGTCCGTAAGTTCCTGCGCGCGGGAGGCGCCTGAGCGCGATGCCGACCACCCGTAAATCGACCTGGGCCCAGCTCAAAGTCGGCCTCATGGCCATGTTCGCCCTGCTCCTGCTGGCCTTCCTGGTCATTCTGATTTCGGGCAGCAATCCGTTGTTCCAGAGAACCACGGATGTTTACACCTATCTGCCCGATTCCTCCGCCATGACCGAGGGAGCGACGCCCGTCCGGCTGAACGGCATCCTCATCGGCAAAGTGAAGAAGGTGGAGCTTTCCGGCTCGTCCGATCCGAGCCGGATCGTGAAACTCACGCTCAGTATTTATGACGACGACCTGAAGCTGGTACCGGTGGATTCGACGGCCAAGCTCGCGCAGCAGAATCTGCTGGGCAGCCGCTACGTCAACATCAGCAAAGGCCGCAGCACGCAGACCATCCAGGCGGGAGCGGAAATCGCCAGCGCCGACACTCCCGAGATCGAGGACATCTTCGCGCAAAGCTCCTCGACGCTGGCCGCCTTGCAGAAAATCCTGGAGCGGGTCAACAGCATTATCAGCGATATCGAAGGCGGCAAGGGCACCATCGGCGCCCTCCTGACAGACCCCACGCTCTATAACCGCTTCGTCGAAATCACCAACGACGTCAAGACTCTGACCACGGCGCTGAATGCGCCCGACCAGCACCATGGGCCGGCTGATCCACGAGGATACGCTCTATCAGGACGTCCGCGGAACCGTGGGGCGCATCAACACTCTGGTCGATAACCTCAACGCGGGCCAGGGAACCGCCGGCAAGCTCCTCAAGGACGACGCCCTGTACGACGACCTGCATGGAACCATCGGCGACCTGCGCGACACCATCAACAAGATCAACAAAGGCGACGGCACCGTGAGCAAACTGCTCAACAGCAGCGAACTGCACGACCAGTTGGTCGCCTCCATGGGCAAGCTGGATACCGTCCTGGACAAAGTCAACAACGGCGACGGGACCATTGGACGGCTCATGAACGATCCGAGCCTGTTTGAAAGCATCGACGGGACTTCGCGCGAGTTGCAGGGTCTGCTCAAGGACTTCCGGAAGAATCCCAAGAAGTTCCTCACCATCCAGCTCAAGCTGTGGTAGGAAAAGAGCGTGTCCGGCGGCTGGTCGTCAACGCCGATGATTTCGGCTTCACCAGAGACGTCAACGCCGGAATCATGGAGGCGCATCGCAACGGCATCCTGACCGCCACCACGCTGATGGCTACCGGAGGCGCCACACCTGACGCTTTCGACGACGCCGTTCGTCTGGCCAGGGAAACGCCTTCGCTCGATATCGGCTGTCATCTGGTGCTGGTCGGAGCGCCTGGGTTTCCGCTCACCGTCCCGCAGTTGGTGCGCGCGGTGGCGCTCGGCCGAATTCGAATCTACCAGGAGTTGGTCCAACAGGTCCGGCGCATCGTCGATGCCGGCTTGAGCCCGACGCATTTGGATACCCACAAGCATACGCACCTGCTTCCTCCGGTACTCGAAGCCGTCGCCCGCATTTCCGAGGAGTTTCGGATCCCCTGGGTCCGGCGTCCGTTTGATTTTCCGATGCAGCCGGGCGGCGTGGGCGGTGCGGGCGGGGCAGAAAAGAGGGCAAGGGGATGGACCAATCGACTCATGCGTCTCATGAATGGGCGCTTTCGGACCCAACTCGGACGTCATCATTGCCGCTCGACGGATTGGTTCGCGGGTTTCAAACTCACCGGCCGCTACGGCAGCGAGGATCTGATCAACGTGATCCGCGCTCTGCCCGAAGGGTCCACCGAATTCATGTGCCATCCCGGCCATTGCGGCGACGATCTTCGTTCGGCGCGCACGCGCCTCAAGGACAGCCGCGAGGAGGAACTGCGCGCGCTCACCGCCCCGGAGGTTCGCGCGGCGCTGGACGAAACGGGTGTGACCCTCGTCAGTTACCGCGACCTCAGCGCGACGTGAGAATTTACCTGGACTGAATCAGGTATCCCGCGAAGAACGTGAGGTTGTAACCGCCATGCAGCAGCGCGGCGGCTGCGGTGGAGCCGGTCTTCGAACGCGCGTATCCGAAAGCCGTGCCCGCCAGTCCGATCACCAGCAGCTGCTGCCAGCCCCACTGGTATTCCTGGCCGTGCAGGAGTGCGAATCCGGCCGCAGCCAGCACAATGGCAGGCCATGGGCCCAGCACGGTTTCCAGCAACGGCTGCAGGAACCCGCGAAACAGCAGTTCCTCGAATACCGGACCCAGCACGACCGCGAAGAACGCCACCAACAGGAGCGAGCCGCGTCCGGAAATCAGGCCTTCCACCGGCGTGGGGGTTGGCGGCGTGTGCAGGATTACGCCCAACACCGAAAGACCGATGGCTAAGGCCGGTCCGCCCAAGATGCACCACCACTTTCCTAGCTGCGGCACAACCCAGCCCATCGACTGCCAAAACGGCCGCCCATACCGGACGGCGATCACCATGTAGAGCGCGCCCAACAGAAGCGCGTAAATCGCACTCTGGAACGCCAGTGCCCGCACGGCGTTGTTCGAAAACGCAACCGGGGCCAGGGTCCGCCCGAATCGGACCAGCAGCACGCCCACCAGCCAGGCGGGAAGAATGGCGCCCAGGAACAGCGCCAGGTCCTCGAAGCTCCAGAAGGCGCGGCTTTCGCGGGAAGGCGTCATCTCCTTGAATTTGACAGCACGTTGTTCAGCTCAATTCTACTAGCGCCGCCGCCAGCAGCGGAATCATGATCTCATGGTGGCCGGTGATGGCAAAGCCGCGTCCGCCCGAGCGGGCGTGCGGACGCTCCACGACGTTCACCCTCGGCCGGTAATGCTGTACGAAATCGAAATTCGCGGTGGAAAATCCCGCCAGCGGATGCCCCAGATTGCGCACCACCGACACCGCTTTCAGGAACACTTCCGGCAACACCACCGCCGATCCAAGATTAAGATAAACGCCGCCCTGATCAAGCTCCCGCGCCAGCGAGCAGAGCAGGCGGAAATCGCGATGGGTGGTCTCCCCGATGGCCGCGGCATCGGCGCGCGGATGGATATGCGGCGTATCCGTGCCGATGGCCACGTGGACCGTCACAGGAACCGTAGTCTTATAGGCGCCCGCCAGCACGCTGTGCGGCGCGAACTCCGGCTTGGCCAAAGTCTCCAGGCGCTTGCCGAGCGCCTCGCCCATGCCAAGCTCCTCGCGATGCCCTTGGACGATCGCCTCATTCATCTCCCGGCCCGTCTCTTCCGCCGCTCCAAAACGCCCATCCGGCAGGACCGCCTCCACGTCTTCGCTGGTCTGGCCCGCGATGGCGATCTCGAAATCGTGAATCGAGGCCGCGCCGTTCATCACGAAGCCGGTGACCCAGCCGCGTCGCATCAGATCCAGCAGCACGTCGCTCAAACCGCATTTGATGACGTGCCCGCCCAGGCCCCACAGGATCGCGCGCGATTCCGCCCGGGCCCTCTTCAGCGCATCCAACAAGCCGCGGAACGCCTGGCCCGCCAGAATCTCCGGAAAGGAATCCACCAGGCCCGGAACACCCCCGCCTTTCTGGAACGGCCGCGCGAACTGGCCCACCCGCACCTTGCCGCCGCGCTCCGCGATCGGGACCGTCTTCAGTCCTTCAAACGACAGCGGCTTTGTGGAGTACTTAGACACTACGCGGCGCGTCCTTTTCCCAGCATCTTGCGCAGCGCCTGCGCCGTGTAGCTCTTGGGATTCCGCAGAATGGTTTCCGGCGTCCCGAAGGCCACCACGGACCCGCCCCGCTCGCCGCCTTCCGGTCCCAGGTCGATAATCCAGTCCGCTGTCTTGATCACGTCCAGGTTGTGCTCGATCACCACCACGGTATTTCCCAGATCCACCAGATTCTGGAGCACCTCGAGCAGCTTGCGCACATCCTCGAAGTGCAGCCCGGTGGTCGGCTCGTCCAGTATATAGAGCGTCTTGCCGGTCTGCCGCTTGCTGAGCTCTTTCGCCAGCTTGATGCGCTGCGCTTCGCCTCCGGAAAGCGTCGTCGAAGACTGGCCCAGGTGCAAGTATCCCAGACCGACGCGCACCAGCGTCTCCAGCTTGGCCTTGATCAGCGGGATGTTTTCCAGAACTTTCAGCGCGTCTTCCACCGGCATTTCGAGCAGATCCGCGATCGACACTCCCTTATACTTCACTTGCAGCGTTTCGTGGTTGTAGCGCCGGCCGCGGCACACGTCGCAGGTCACATAGACGTCCGGCAGAAAATTCATCTCGATGCGTTTCAGCCCGTCTCCCTGGCAGGCCTCGCAGCGCCCGCCCTTGACATTGAAGCTGAACCGGCCCGGCTTGTAGCCGCGCTCGCGCGATTCCGGCAGCCGTGCGAATAAATCGCGGATCAGCGTGAACACCTGCGTATAGGTCGCCGGATTCGACCGCGGCGTCCGGCCGATGGGGGCTTGATCAATTTCAATTACTTTGTCAATCAGCTCCAGGCCGCTGATGGAAGCGTGCGCGCCCGGCTCGGCGCGCGATCCGTAGACAACTTTCGCCGCGGCGCGGTACAGAATATCGTTGATCAGGGTGGATTTACCGCTGCCGGAAACGCCCGTCACCAGGATCAACATGCCCAGCGGAAACTCCACGTCGATGCTTCGCAAATTGTGTTCCGACGCGCCCTGGATGATCACGCTCCCGGCGCTGCTCTTGCGGCGCTTCTCAGGCGTGCTGATGACACGCGTTCCCGTGAGGTACTGGCCGGTGAGCGAATTCGGATTCGCCGCAATATCGGCCGGCGTTCCCTGCGCCACCAGCTCGCCTCCCAGGCGGCCCGCTCCCGGCCCCAGGTCGATCACGTAATCGGCGCGCTCGATGGTGTCGGCGTCGTGCTCCACCACCAGAACCGTGTTTCCCAGATCGCGCAACTTGGCCAGCGACGTCAACAGGCGATCGTTGTCGCGTGGATGCAGCCCGATGGATGGTTCGTCCAGGACGTACAGAACGCCGCGCAGCCGCGAGCCGATCTGCGTCGCCAGCCGGATGCGCTGCGCCTCGCCTCCCGACAGCGTCGCGGCCGAACGCTCCAGGCTCAGGTACTCCAGGCCCACCTGCATCAGGAAATCCAGCCGGTCGCGGATTTCCTCCACCGGCCGGCCGCCGATCTGCTTCTCGCGTCCGGTGAGCTTCCAGTCTTTCACCGTTTCGAGCGCCTGCCGGATGGACATCCGGGTCAGCTCGCCGATGGTTCGGTCCTTCACCTTCACGGCCAGGCTGGCCGGCTTCAGGCGCTGGCCGCCGCAATCCGGGCAGGTGTGCGGCGACATGTAGTTCATGAACCATTCGTGATAGGCTTCGCTCGCGATCTCCTGCTTGTAGAATTTGTCCAGAATGCCCAGGATGCCGGGTTTGCCCGGCGCGCCCTCCAGCAGCATCGTCTGGTGCTTGCGCGAAAGATCTTCAAACGGCTTCTGGATGGGAATCTTCTGCTGCTCGGCCAGGGCGTTCAGCGCGTGGATCACGTAGCTGTGCCCGCCTCCCGGGCCGAGTCCGCCGTCGAGCAGCGGCCGCGAAGGGTCCACAATCACCTTCACCGGATCGAAGCTCCAGCGATTCCCCAGACCGTTGCAGGTTTCACACGCCCCAAACGGGCTGTTGAAGGAAAACGATCGCGGCTCGAGCTGCGGCACGCTCGCACCGCAGTCCGGACAAGCCAGCTTGCTCGAATAGAGGCGCTCCGCGCCGTTGACGACCGCCACCAGGACCAGGCCCCCCGCCAGCTTGGTCGCGGTCACGATGGAAGCTTCCAGCCGTTTCTCGACCTCCGGCTTGATCAGCAGCCGGTCCACCACCACCTCGATGGTGTGGTTCTTGCGCCGGTCGAGCGTGATCTCCTCATCCAGTTGCCGCAGCACGCCGTCAATGCGCGCCCGCACGAAGCCTTGCCGCGCGAGTTTGTCCAACTCTTTCTTGTACTCGCCCTTGCGGCCGCGGACAATCGGCGCCAGGATCATCACCCTCTCTTGGGACCCCAGCGTCATCACCTGCTCCAGGATCTGGTCCGTGGACTGGCGCGAGATCTCGATGCCGCAGTTGGGGCAGTGCGGCACGCCGATGGCGGCATACAGTACGCGCAGGTAATCGTAGATCTCGGTAATGGTCCCCACCGTTGACCTTGGGCTGCGGCTGGTGGTTTTCTGCTCGATCGAGATCGCCGGGCTCAAACCGTCGATCGAATCCACCTCGGGGCGCTCCATCTGGTCCAGAAACTGGCGAGCGTAGGGCGAAAGTGTCTCCACGTAACGCCGCTGCCCTTCCGCATAGATGGTGTCGAAGGCCAGCGAAGACTTGCCGGAGCCGCTCAAACCCGTGATCACGGTGAAGGTATTGCGCGGAATCTCGACGTCGATGTTCTTTAGATTGTGCTGCCGTGCCCCATGCACGGTGATGCTTTTTAGCAAGCGACCTTCATTTTCCCACACTCCCTTGAAACAGCAGTTCCCGTCTTGAGATGGACCTTTGGCCTCCAAAGTACTAATACGATAAGGCCTTTACCCGAGGCCGCTTCCTATTGACCTTAGAGACTCTTAGCCGTACAGTCGTTAAAGCCATGACTGAGCAGCGAAAGCACCAGCGCTTCGAACTCCGACTCCCCTTCGAAGTGGTCCATAACGGATCCCCGTCAAAAGTCCGTGGAGAGACCAGAAATGTCAGCTCAGCCGGCGTGCTGTTCACAGCAGACAGCCAGCTCCCGCTGGGTGAGTCGATCGAATATCTGATCACCTTCCCCCGCACCCCTGGCTCCGGGAAAGACGTTCGCTTGCGCTGCGTCGGCAAAGTGCTCCGCGAAGATGCCCAGTCGGCTTTCGCCGCATCCCTCGAACGCTACGAATTTCTGCGAGAACAGTCCTAGCTCTTTCCATTCGCTCTGAAGCGCTGCTACACTGAGCGAAGAAAGAGCGAAGAATGAACCTTACCCTCGGTTTCCCCGAACCAGCACAAGAACGGATTCTCGCCAGGCAAAGCGGCCTCTCCGGAGCGATTGAGCGCTTCGAGCAGTGGATGTCGGACCCCGAGTCTCCCGTTCGGGCCGTCCGCTGCCAGGCTGCCCGTCCGGGCGAATTCGCCGAGTTTCCGGAAACGCTGGCCCCTTCGCTACAGAAGGCTTTGGTCGCGCGGGGAATCGACCGGCTCTACACGCACCAGGCCGAAGCCTTCTTGCACGCCGTGGCCGGACGCAATGTCGTGGTGGTGACGCCTACCGCGAGCGGCAAGACGCTGTGCTACAACCTGCCGGTGCTGAACGCATTGTCGGCCGACCCTAACGCCCGCGCCATGTATCTGTTCCCGACCAAGGCCCTGGCCGGCGACCAACTGGTCGAGTTTCAGAAGGCCGTCGACGCCATGGGCTCCGACCTTCGCGCCTTTACTTACGATGGCGATACGCCCCAGGACGCCCGACGCGCGATCCGCGAGCGCGCCAACGTCATCTTCACCAATCCGGACATGCTCCACTCGGGCGTGCTCCCGCATCACACCAAGTGGGCCAAGGCATTCGAGAACCTGCGCTACGTGGTGATCGACGAGCTGCACTACTACCGCGGCGTCTATGGCAGCCACCTGGCGAATCTCCTGCGAAGGCTGAAGCGTGTGTGCGAGTTCTATGGATCGTCGCCGCAGTTTATCTGCTGCTCGGCCACCATCGCCAATCCCAAGGAACTGGCCGAGGCGCTCACCGGACTCTCCTTCGAGCTGGTGGAGCGCAACGGGGCGCCTTCCGGCGATAAGTACGTCGTTTTTTACAATCCGCCGGTGGTGAATCGGGCGCTGGGCATCCGCCGCAGTTACCTCAACGAGACCCGGCGCATGGCCCGCGAGCTTCTCGACCGGGGCCAGCAGACGCTGGTGTTCGCCAACAGCCGCCTGGCCACGGAAATCCTGCTGACGTATCTCAAGGACGACTATTCAGGCGTCCGGGGCTACCGCGGCGGATACCTTCCCAAGGAGCGGCGCGAGATCGAAGGCCAGCTTCGCGACGGCGATATTCGCGCGGTCGTAGCAACCAATGCGCTGGAACTGGGTATCGACATCGGCTCCCTGGACGCTGTCGTGATGGCTGGATACCCCGGTACCATCGCGTCCACCTGGCAGCGCGCGGGCCGCGCCGGCCGCCGGCAAACCGCCTCGCTGGCCGTGCTGGTGGCCTCCAGCGCGCCGCTCGATCAGTACATCATCGAACACCCCGAGTACTTTTTCGACCGCCCTCCGGAGCACGCCCACATCAATCCGGATAATCTCGAAATCCTGCTGTCTCACCTAAAGTGCGCGGCCTTCGAGCTGCCCATCCGCGACGGCGAACGCTTCGGGCAGCATGATACCGGCGATCTGTGCCGCTTCCTGGAGGAGCTGAAGCTGCTGCATCACTCCGGCGGGTCTTGGCACTGGAGCTCGGACACTTACCCCGCCGACGCCGTCAGTCTGCGCTCGGTATCGAGCGACAACTTCGTGGTGGTGGATGTGACCGGCGATCATCAGGTGATCGCCGAAGTATCGTTTACCGCGGCTTTGACGACGTTGCATGAGAAAGCCATTTATCTGCACGACGCCCGCCAGTACCAGGTGGAGCGTTTCGATTACGAAGGCCGCAAAGCCTACGTGCGACGCGTGGATTCCGACTACTTCACCGACGCCATCGACTACACCCAGGTCAAGGAACTCGAAGAGGTCGAGTCGTCGCCGGCAGGCGGCATCAAAGTGGCCCACGGGGACGTGCGCCTGAACCGCCAGATCGTGGGGTTCAAGAAGATCAAGTTCTACACCATGGAGAACGTGGGCGCCGGGAACCTGTCCATGCCCGAGCAGGAGATGCACACCACCGCGTTCTGGCTGCATTTCCCGGCCGATTTCCTGGGGCGATTCACGGATCTTTCGCCCACCGATCGCCAAGGCGGGTTGGTCGCGCTGGGAGCGCTCCTACGTACAGTAGGAGCCTTATGTGTCATGTGCGACCCGCGCGACCTCGGCGTGTCCATCACGGAGGACATCGCTGGCAGTCTCGCGGCCTTCGAGCCGAATCTGTACCTCTACGACAACTACCCGGGCGGCATCGGGCAGAGCGCGGCGCTCTACAAGCTGGCTCCCCGGCTCCTGGACGGCGCCGCCAAGCTGCTGGCGGCGTGCCCCTGCGAGGCCGGCTGCCCGAGCTGCGTCGGCCCCATCGGTGAGGTGGGCGAGCGCGGCAAAGAGGTCGCGGGACGGATCCTTAAAGAACTTTCATAATTCGTGTTTTTAATGACAGCAGCCTTGCGTCTAGAAACACGCAGGACTAGCCTTTTGGCAGCCCTCGCATTACGGGATTTTAACGGCCTTCGACGGTCGAAATCCGCACGAGGCAATGGCAGAATATAGGCACAGGGTGTACCCGCTTGTTAAACGGTTTTGTTCACAAAAGCTCATGGAGCGCTCCGACCGTCCTCCTCACGGGAGTGACCGGTTTCCTAGGGGGCGCATTTCTTGCTGATCTCCTCCAGTCCTCGTTCGACGGAGAAGTGGTTTGTCTGGTGCGAGCCGATGACGACGACAGCGCCGAAGAGCGCGTTCGCCGCTCGTTAGGCCGGTTCGGCGCGCCGGGTCGTCCGCTACCGAAGAACGTAAAAGTACTACGCGGCGATCTTCTGTCCGAAGACTGGCACGCGTCGCCGCGATCTGGATGGCGTGACCCACGTCCTCCATCTGGCGGCCAGCACGTCCTTCGGCAACAGCCGGGGGATTCGCACCACCAACGTGGGCGGGGCCCTCTCCTTGGCCAAGGCCATGCGGGGACGAAACCTGCAGCGCTTTGTCTACACCGGCACCGCCGCGATCTGTGGCGACTCTCCCAAGCCGGTGGTTCACGAAGACGACTATCCCGATGAGCGAGCCACTCACCTGGTCGCTTACACCCGCAGCAAAGCGGAAGCCGAGCGGCTGCTGGCCGAGCAATTTTCGGATCTGCCCGTGGTCTTCGCGCGGCCGTCGATCGTCGTCGGCCACACCGAGCTGGGCTGCAAACCCTCGGGCAGTATCTTCTGGGTTTTGCGCGCCGTCGAAGCGCTGCGATTCATCACCTGGGACCTGGAAAACCGGATTGACGTCGTCCCGGTCGACTGGGCCGCCGCGGCGCTGGGGCATCTGCTCTTCGCGCCCCGCTTGAAACACAAGCGCTACCATGTCTCCGCGGGTAAAGCAGGTTCCGTGCGCTGGAAGGAACTGGCGGAGGAGTACGCTCGCCTGCGCGGCGGAGCGTCCCAAGACCGCTACGAGATCGGCGGGATGCGCCAGCTCACGGTCAAACGAGTGATGCAGGCGGCCGGCGACGGCCATCCGCGCCATCTTCTGCATGCCCTGGAGCTGTACTACCGGTTCTGTTCGCGGGACCTGGTGTTCGACAATTGCCGTCTGTTGAAGGAAGGCGTCCCGGCCCCGCCCCGCTTCACCGATTACATGCGGGTGTGCGAGGAGTCTTCCCCGGCCAGCATCTACGAACAGATGCGCACCGATCTCGAGCCGTCGCTTACACTGGCATAATAAATCCCAGTGAGCTGGGTCATCCTGTTCTTCGCGATCGTGTTCGAGGTTGCGGGCACCTTGACTCTCAAATTCACCGAAGGCATGACGCGGCTGTGGCCTACCGTGCTGATGTTCGCGTTTTACCTGGTCAGCCTGTTCGGTCTCTCCACCGCCGTGGGCCGGATTCCCGTGGGCACCGCCTACGCGGTCTGGTCGGGCGTGGGAACGCTGATGGTGGCCGTGCTGGGCGTCGTTTGGCTCAAGGAGCAAGTGACCGTGCTGCGCTCGGTCTCCATGCTGCTGATCGTGATGGGGGTGGCAGGCCTCTATCTGAGCGGCAGCCATCAGTAACGCCCGAAGAGGCACTGGTAGAATCGTCCTGTACGTGGCTGCATCCCCCAAGACTCTCACCATCCGCCAATTCTTTGGCCGCAGAGGACTGCTTTCCGAGTGGCACCCCGGTTATGAATACCGCGAGGGCCAGCTCCAGATGGCCGAAGCGGTGGAGAGCGCGCTGGCCGAAAAGAAGCACCTGATCGTCGAAGCCGGCACGGGTACCGGGAAAACGCTGGCCTACCTGGTTCCCGCGATTCTGTCCGGCAAGCGCGTGGTCGTCTCCACGGGGACCAAGAATCTTCAGGAGCAGCTCTTCTTCAAGGACATTCCGTTTCTCGAAAAACACCTGGGTCCGCTGCGCGCCTGCTACATGAAAGGCCGCGCCAACTACGCCTGCCGTCAGAAGATTTACGACGCCGAAAAGGAGCCGGTGCTGGCGGGACTGGAAGAGGTCGCCGATTTTCAGATCATCCAAGCCTGGGAAAAGACCACCGAAACCGGCGATCGCGCCGAGATCAAGCAGCTTCCCGAGAACAGTTCGGTGTGGGCCAAGATGGACGCGCGCGGCGAGCTGTGTAGCGGCCAGAAGTGCCCGCAGTTCGAGCGCTGCTTCATCACCCGCATGCACCAGAAGGCCAGCGAAAGCGACCTGATCATCGTCAATCATCACCTGTTTTTCGCCGATCTCGCGGTGAAAGAAGACGAACGCGGCGCGATCATCCCGGACTACAACGCCGTGATCTTCGACGAAGCTCACGAGGTGGAGGATGTCGCCGGGCAGTATTTCGGCGTATCGATTTCCAGCGGCCAGGTGGAGGATCTGACCCGCGATGTGGCCTCGCTCGCCCATCGCAAGCAGTTCGGCAGCGAGGATCTGGACCGCATTCTGATCACGTTGAACGACCGGGCCGCGCAGTTTTTCGTGCTGTTCGGGTCGTCGTTTAGCGGGGCGGAAGGCCGCACGGGATTCCGCGCGCACGCGGCGTTCCTCGAAAAGAACGAAGAAGCCTATCGCGACGTGCTGCGGGCGCTCGAGATGGTGACGCTGCAACTGGAGCTGGTGAAAGCGCCGCCGGACGAGGCCATCCCGTTGGTCGCGCGCGCCCGCGAAATGGCCCGCAAACTCGAGTTCTGGATGGAAGGCACAAATGGAACCCGGACAAACGCTACGTGTACTGGATCGAGCGCCGCGGCCGCCGCACGTTTCTGCAAGCCACGCCGATCGAAGTTTCGCAGTTATTGGACGAACGCCTGTTCGACCGCGTGGACAGCGCCATCCTGACCTCGGCGACCCTGGCGGTGGCCGGGAGCTTCGAGTACACGCTGCGGCGGCTGGGTTTGCGCGCGGCCCGCACGGAGATGGTCCCCAGCCATTTCGATCACAAGAAGCAGGCCCTGCTGTACGTTCCGCAGAATCTGCCCGATCCGCGCAGTCCGGCGTTCGCGGCGGCCGCGGCGCAGGAGATCACCGAGATCCTGACGCTCAGCCGCGGGCGGGCGTTCGTGCTCTTCACCAGCTACCAGCAGATGCGCCTGATCTACGACCGCGTATCGCTTGAAATCCCGTATCAGACGCTGCTGCAGGGAACCGGGCCGCGCAGCGCGCTGCTCGACGAGTTCCGCTCGACGCCCAACGCGGTGCTGTTCGCGACCTCTTCGTTCTGGCAGGGCGTGGACGTGCCGGGAGAACAGCTGAGTTGCGTTATCATCGATAAACTGCCGTTCGCGGTGCCCAGCGACCCGGTGGTGGAGGCGCGCATCGCGGCGATCAAGAACGATGGCGGGAACGCCTTTAACGAATACCAGGTCCCGCAGGCGGCCATCGCGCTGAAGCAGGGCTTCGGGCGGCTGATCCGCAGCAAGACGGATCGCGGGGTGCTGGCGTTGCTGGATCACCGGATCTCGAAAACGCGGTACGGGCAGATCTTTTTCGATAGCCTGCCGGAATACGGTTTTACGACGCGGCGGGAAGACGTAGAGAAATTTTTTAAGACAGGTTTGAAGTGACATATGTTTGAAGTGACGGTGGAACAGACTTTTGCGGCGGCCCACGCGCTCCGCAATTACAAGGGCGGCTGTGAGAACGTGCACGGGCACAACTTCAAGGTACAGGTCGTGCTGGCAGGGGAACGCCTGGATGACGCCGGCATGCTGGTGGATTTCATCGACGTGAAGAACCTGATGGGCCAGGTGCTGGCCCGAATCGATCACCAGAATCTGAATGAGATCGCGCCCTTCGATGTGAAGAATCCCTCGGCCGAAAATATCGCCGAGTACTTCTATTCACAAATGACCAGCGGCCTGGCGAACACGCCGGTGCCGGTCCGCGTGCTCGAAGTGAAGATCTGGGAGACGGAGATCCAGAGCGCGACGTAGGTCGTCCTTGCGAAGAAGCGCTATGCCTGCAGGACGGTGGGCAGACGTGTGCGTGTTCTCGCAAAATGTGTCTGACACCTTTAGCGAATAGAAAGAGCTACGCTTCGCTCCGTTGCGCCGTCAGTGCGCGCTGGCGCTCGAAGGCCAGCTTGCCCTGATATTCGTTCCACAGCGTGCTGACCCCGGCCCAGAAGTAGCCGCCCACGAACAGCAGCAGGAACGGAATCGCCAGGTAGTTGTAAGACTGGATCGCGTAGACCACGATCGCCAGGAACCCGGCTCCCGCGGCCAGTTCCGCATAGGGAAGCCATCCGCTGCGGCGGCGATACTGCAGATTCGCCAGCGACGTCTTCTGCGCGCCATATTTGGCGGTGCGCGCAAACGCGGTCTGATATCCGACCAGCGCCTCGATGACCGCCTTGGTATTGATGATGGTCAGCGCCACGCCGGCCGCCAGCAAGCGCCGGCAGGAACAGGATGGATCGTTTCCAGCTCTTCGGGAACAGCTCGCGCTGCGCGACCAGGTAGAAAGCCGAAATCGACCAGAACGCCGCCGCGATGAGCGGCAGGTCGATTACCACCATCTCGAACCAGCCCATGTAGAAGCGCACGATCATCACCGGCAGGATGAGCAGGCTGACCACGATCATCAGCGGGTAGCCGATATTCGGCGTCAGGTGGAAAAAGGCCTCCGCCTTGACGCGCCACGGCAGTTTCGACCGCAGAATCGTCGGCAACAGCTTCATCGCGACCTGGGTCAGTCCCTTGGCCCAGCGCGACTGCTGCACCTGGAATCCGTAGGTCTCCACCGGCAGCTCCGAGGGGCACTCGACCGTAGGCGCGTATACGAACTTCCAGCCCTTGAGCTGGGCGCGATAGCTCAAATCGGAATCCTCGGTGAGCGTATCGTGCTGCCAGCCGCCGGCGTCCGCGATCATCGACCGCCGCAGGATGCCCGCCGTGCCGTTAAAGTTGAAAAACAGCCCGCCGCCGGCGCGCGCGATGTGTTCGAGCGCAAAGTGGCCGTCGAGCAGGATCGCCTGCACTTCGGTCAGGACGTTGTAATTGCGGTTCAGATATGTCCAGCGCGTCTGCACCATGCCGACCTTCGGATCGGTGAAATAGTGCACGGTGCGCTGGAGGAAATCGCGCGGCGGGACGAAATCGGCGTCGAAAACGGCGACCACTTCGCCGGTGGCGGTTTTGAGCCCGTTCTCGAGAGCTCCCGCCTTATAGCCGTGACGATTGGTCCGGTGGATGTACTCGATCGGCAAGCCGGCATCACGATACTCGCGGGCCAGCTCTTCGGTGAACGGATGCGTGTCGTCGGTGGAATCGTCCAGCACCTGAATCTGAAGCAGGTGACGGGGATAGTCGATCTTGGAGGTTTCCTCCAGCAGGCGTTCGACCACGAAGCGCTCATTGAAAATCGGAAGCTGGATGGTGACCCGCGGCAGTTCGGTAAAGCGCACCGGCGGCTCGGCCTCGCGCAGCCGCTTGCGATGTTTCATGTAGCCGCGAATGGTCTCGTAGCGGTGCAGACCGTAGACCGACAGGATGGCCAGAACGGCGAAATACGGGACCATGATGGCCCAGTCGAAAAACTCCAGGTGGTGAATGCCTTGGAAGGTGTTGTCGAACAGCGCGTCGGAGATCTGGCTGCCGAACGAACCGGCCAGCAGGAACGCGGGTATCGGCAATATAGTCATCCGGGAACAGCTCCGTTCTGCTTCAGCGACGACGGCCCACGGAGCCGTGGAAACAGCTTAATTATAAGCGATTTCCAGGTATCGATGCTACACTTGGAAAAGAGGAGGGTACTATGCGTTTCTTTCTCGACACGGCGAATCTGGAAGAGTTGAAGACCGGCGTCCGCTGGGGCGTTGTGGACGGCGTCACCACCAACCCCACGCTGATCGCCAAGGAAGGCGTGCCCATCGAGGAGCAGATCCGCAAGATCTGCGACATCGTCAACGGCGACATCAGCGCCGAAGTGGTGGCCACCGATACCGAGGGGATGCTCACCCAGGGCCGCGCGCTGGCCAAGATCCACAAAAACGTCGTGGTGAAGGTGCCCCTGACCCGCGACGGCATCCGCGCCTGCTCGATATTCAGCCGCGAAGGGATTCGCGTGAACGTGACCCTGTGCTTTTCCGCCGGACAGGCGATCCTGGCGGCCAAGGCCGGGGCGTATTTCGTCAGTCCTTTTGTCGGCCGCCTCGACGACACCGGCTGGAACGGCATGGAGCTGATCAGCGATATCGTCCAGATCTACGAGAACTACAGCTTCACCACGCAGGTGCTGGCCGCGTCGCTGCGCCACTCGATGCACGTGATCGACTCCGCCAAAGCCGGCGCCCACGTCGGAACCATGCCGTTCAAGGTGATGGATTCTCTGTTCAACCATCCGCTGACGGACAAGGGGTTGGACCAATTCCTCAAAGATTACGCCAAGGTGTTTCAGGACGCCCCGGTGGGCCGCTAGCGCGCACCTGGATTCCTTTCTCACGTGAACTTACCGCCCATCTCACCCGGCACGAAGGTGATCCTCCTGGGAGCACTGGGAGTCGGGAGTGGCAAGTTTCGGCGTGCGGACGGCTCTGAAGGCGATGCAGGCCAATCCGGAAAAACGGGAACGCAAGCGGCGCCTGGAGCTGCACCAAAGCGGCCGCCTCGGCGATGCCCTCATCACCGAAGCCTCGGAAGCCATGCTCTACTACTCCTATTCGGTCGGAGGAGTGCAATACGAAGCATCCCAGGATGTCAGCGCGTTGCGCGAGCGGCTTCCCCTTGAGCCCGAACGGCTGATCGGACCGGCCAGCCTGAAGTATTCTTCCAGGAATCCGGGCAACTCCATCCTCATCTGCGAGGAATGGAGTGGATTGCGGGCACCCTCCCAGGCGGCTTGAAACGCTTCGCTGACGGGCGGTATCCTACCAGCGGCATCATAAGTGCTCGGTAAAATGCTATGAAAAAGCTGATACTACTGCTGCTGCCATTGGCCCTGTTCGCGATGGACGTCGCCACGGAAGTCCACCACGAGCTGGTCACGTTGCCCTATTACGGGGTGTTCGACAATCTGGCCTATCGCGTGGATGGGTCCAAAGTCACGCTGTTTGGGCAGGTCCGGCAGCCGAAGCTCAAGAGCGACGCGGAGAAAGCCGTCAAGAGCGTGGAAGGCGTATCGACCGTCGATAACCAGATCGAGGTTCTGCCGCTCTCGGGCATGGACGACCGGACCCGGCTGGCGGTCTATCGCGCGATCTACTCCAAGGCGCCGCTGCAACGCTACCAGCTGAGCGCCGTGCCTCCCATCCACATCGTCGTCAAGAACGGGGATGTGACGCTGGAGGGCGCAGTGGCGAACCAGATGGACAAGCAGGTGGCAGGCTTGGCCGCCAACAGCGTCGGCAGCGTGCACAAGGTGACCAACAACCTCAGGACAGATTCGGGGAACTAGCGCGGGCCGCTTTGGACGCGTTTTTTCGCAGGGGCGCGTTCAGCATCGCGATCACCGGCGCGGCCGCGCGAAAGCGCTTCAGCAGTTCCGGAAACAGCCGCGGTGAAGTAGCGACCTTCGCGTCCAATTCCACCCAGTACAGCCACTGTTTCATCCGGATCAGGTCTTCCGCGGGGTGACCCGCGTCGAACCCCTTGGGCATGCGCACCGCCGCATTCCCGTCCAGTTTCCCCAGCAGTTTTTGCGGCTGCCGGGACGCCTTGCGAAACGCGGCATGGTTTTCCGCGAGCCAGGTGCGGACCGCCCGCAGCTCGTCCGGTCCCGGCATGTAGGACCCGGCGGCGACTCCCACCGACGTCGCCGTGAGATGAAAATAGAATCCCGCGGAGGAGTGTTTTTCCAGGCCATGATGCGGGAAGATCGCGGCGATATGCGTCTTGTACGGCGTCTTGTCCGCGCTGAAGCGCGTGTCGCGATAGATACGGTACACGGCTTTCTTGGGATCGGTAATGTGATCCGGCGCGAAATCCAGCAACTCGGCGTTGATCGCCTCGACCAGCTGGACCATGGGAGCCTTCAGCTTGGTCTCGAAGATCTCCTTGCGCGGCTGGAACCATTCGCGGCGGTTATTTCGCTTCAGGCTGCGCAAAAACGTCAAAGCTTCGGGAGGGAATCCGGGAAACATATTACTGCTGAGAGGAGATGCTGGCGGCAAGTCGTGGCCGCGATCCCTGAATTAGAGTGTAGCGAAAACGTTCCGCTGAGCCGCGTGACGCGATTCGCCATCGGCGGTCCCGCGCGGATCCTGGCGGACGCCTCCTCGGAGGCCGCGCTCATCGCGGCGCTCAAGGCGGTGCGCGGTCACCCGCACGCCCTGGTCACATTGATCGGCGGCGGGACCAACCTGGTCGCCGATGACCGCGGATTTCCCGGTGTGGTGCTGCGCTACACGGCCAGGAACATCGAAACCGATGGTCCGACGGTCCGGGTTGCGGCCGGCGCGGTGCTCCAGGACCTGGTCGATGCCACCATCGCCCAAGGACTCCAGGGTTTGCACACCATGACCGGCATCCCCGGATGGGTGGGCGGCGCGATCTACGGAAATGCCGGTGCGTACGGCCACTCGATCCACGAATTTGTGGAGTCCGTCCGCTACATCGATTGTTCGGAGGACGGCTCAGCGGTCCGCGAGATCGGCAACGCCGCGTGCGAATTCCACTATCGCGAAAGCATGTTCAAGCGGCATAAGGATTGGATCGTGCTCGAGACCACGCTTGCGGCTTCCCCCTGGCGATCCGGCCGAACTGCGGACCGCCGCCGATGGGATCCTCAAGGTCCGCAATGAAAAATATCCGCCCTCGATGCGCTGCGCCGGCAGCATCTTCAAGAACCTGATCCTGGCCGAGCTTCCCGAAGCCGTACGCGCCCAGGTTCCCGAACGCGTGATCCGCGAGGGGAAAGTCCCCTCGGCTTACTTCCTGGAGCTGGCGGGCGCGAAAGGCATGGTCCTGGGCGGCGTCCGGGTGGCGGATTACCACGCCAATCTCATCTACAATGCCGGCGGTGGCACTTCCCAACAAGTACGGGACCTGATAGAAACGCTCAAACGCCGGGTGATGGACCGCTGCGGGCTCCTGCTGGAGGAAGAAGTTCAGTATCTGGGTTGTTAGTGGTACTTTTCACTCCACGGCGATCGTCACGCCCGGCGGACTGACCGCCTCGCCGACCGTGACCGTTACGCCCAGGATTCCGGGCGCCATGTATCCCGCGGGAACGCGCACATTGATCTGAAAGAGTCCCGGATAGCCCGCCACCGCGCCCGAATAGAGTACGTCCGCCTGGTAGCCTCCGATCTTCACCGCCACCGGCAAACCGGCGATCCCTTCTCCGGTTCCATAAAGCGAAATCCAGGACCCGCGGGAGACGGGATGATCGGCGGAGTTGAGCGTCCCGTCCTGGTTCACCGCGGCGGCCTGTCCCGACCCTGTGGTGAAGAGCGCGGGCGCCGCCTCGGCGACGGTTGCCGGTATCGAGATTGGCTGGTCGCCGGCGACTTCGATCTGGATTTGGCTCATGCCGGCGATTTGCGCCGGCGCCTGCACCAGAATGCGGGTCATCATCAGCGCTCAAGATCGTGGCGGGGAATCCTGCGAACGAAACTTCCGTTGCACTGGCGCCAGCCCCGCGGATCGCCACCAGCATCCCGGGCGCGAGCGGGCCGGGGAGCATGCTGGCCGCGTTCACGGCGTCGATGGCGGTGAGCGAACTCGCCGCCGGCGCAACCGGCGCGAGTATCCACACCCGATCGCCCTCCGCATCGGCGACAAACAGCGTTCCTGCCGATGCTATGGCGACGTCCCACGGTGTTCCGATGGCCCCGTCCACCGCGAGCGCGTCACGTGCCCGCGCATTCCTGATGAGTCGCCTGAGCAAATCGACGCGCAAGACGCGGCCCAGCCCGGAATCGGCCACAAAGACGTCTCCGGTTTCCGAGACCGCCAGGCCGCGCGGGTTTACGAATCGTCCGGCGCCCAGTTCCGTCACCGTCCCCGCAACGCTGCGCCGCCACACGCGGCCCGCAACCGTATCCGTGTAGTACAGGTTCCCATCGCGATCGAGCGCAACTCCGCCCGGCGATTGCAGGCCGTCCAGGAACGGCACCACCACGCCCGCGGCCAGGGCCCGATAAATCCGTCCTGCGCCCGCATCGGCGATATACACGTCTCCTGCGGCGTCGGCGGCCATATCCACCGGCGCGACGGTTTCGGCGGCCGCGAGCATGATTCCGCCCGGCGTGAACTTGCGGACCCGATGATTACCGGTGTCGGCGATATAGAGATCGCCCCCTGGGTCCAGGCTCACCGACGTTGGCCCGTTCAGCCGGGCCAGCGTTGCCGGACCGCCGTCTCCGTTGTTGCCTGCAGCGCCCGTTCCCGCAACGGTGGTGATGATCCCGTCCGGCGCCACGCGGCGAATCCGGTGGTTGTCGCGATCGGCAATGTAGACGTTCCCCCGCGCGTCCGCCGCCACGCTGGTGGGATGATTCAGGCGGGCGTCGCGCGCACTCCCCTGATCCCCGAACGCCGTATTGCCCCCGCCGGCCACGATGCGCGCGGGAGCCGGCAGGACGCGGGTCACCAACGCTCCGCCTGCCGTATACAGGCTGCCGTCGGGCCCGAACGCGAGATCGCGGGCGCTTACGGGCAACGTGCTGAACAAGCCTCCCTCGGGAGGAACTCTCACGATCTGCCCGGCTGACGAATCCGCGATGTAAAGTGCCCCGAAGGCGTCGAATGCCAGCCCTGTGGGCGTCGCCGCGGCCGCCACCGAGGTCAGCACGCCGCGGTCGAACTTGCGAACCAGGTGGTTCCCGCTATCGGCGATGTACAACACCCCGGCGCGATCCACCGCCAGCGCGGTAGGAAAGCTCAGGCCGGCGGTAATGAGCGGAGCAAGCACGCCGTCCGAGCCGATTTCATAAACCTGCTGGCCGTCGAAATCCGAAATGTACAGGTTGCCCGCGGCATCCACCGCCAGATTGCGCGGAGAACGCAGCGGCGTGGACGCTACCGTCGTGATGTTCCCATTGGGATCCACCCGCCGCACCCGCGCGTTGCCCAAATCGGCGATGTAAAGGTTCCCGTGGTTGTCGAGCGCCAGGCCATAAGGCGAGTTCAACTGCGCGGCGTCGGCCGGTCCACCGTCGCCGGAAAATCCAGGTTGACCCGTGCCGGCGATGGTCCGGATCACGCCCGCGGGTGTGACCTGCCGCACGCGATGCCCTTGCGCGTCGGCCACGTAGAGATTCCCGGCTGGGTCCACGGCCAGGCCCTCGGCCTGGAACAGAAGCGCATGCGTCGCAGGACCGTGATCGCCCACCCAGTCGCTGCCCGCCAGAACCGCCGCTGTGTAGGCAACCGCGCCTGCGGTCTGCGCCGCCGCGATCGTGGTCCATGCCATCGCGGTCAGAGCCATCGCGGTCAACAGGGGAGTAAACAAAGGGCGCATGGAATAGGAGAAGCCTTACTCACATCCAGTGCGATTTGGGCTGGGATTCTCTCAGCTGGAAGACGATCAATTTGCCATGAGCACAAGTCAGTGCCTTCTATTTTTCTGCGCCTCATTTCTGGCGCTGGCGCAGCCGCAGCCGGTACTCCGGCTAAAGGTTCCGCCCGATCCCAACGCGCCCGCGGTGTATCTGCCGGAGCCCCCGGATCCGCCGGTGCACGTGATCGTGCAGTTCGAGGACCCCCCGTCGGCCGAAACGCTTCTAACGCTTACGGAACGCGGCGCCAAGACGGTGGCGTTCATCCCCGACAACGCCGTGCTGGTGACCATGGATGCAACCACCAGCCTGGCGGGTCTGGGTGTCCGCTACGCAGCGCCACTCAGTCCGTACCAAAAGATCAGCCCTCTGATTGCCAAAGGCGACCCGGTCGTGATTGACGGATACTACCTGGTCGAGTTTCATCACGATATAGATCCCAGCGACGCGCGGCGCGTGATCTTGAATTTGCCGCTGCTGGAGCTACTCGACAATCCGGATTTGGCCAGCCGGCATCTGCTGATACATGTTTCCGATCCCACCCGCGAAGCGGAAGCGCTTGCGAGCCTGGCGGCCCAGGACGCAGTGGCTTATATCTTTCCGGCGTCCCAGGAATTGATCGAGGGCCTACCTGTAGCCACCGACTTGCCGGTCGCCCCTGGTTTTCTGGTTGCCAGCGGGGAAGTATTGGGCCAGCTCGTCAGCACCTTTGGGGATGGCTGGGACGGTCCTGGCGCGAACGCCGCCACTCTGTACTACGTCTTCAGCCAGCTGACCCCCCAGCTGCCGGACCAGGTCACGAAGGGCGAAATTCTCCGTGCCCTGGACGAATGGGCCAAGGTGGTCCAGGTTACGTGGCTGCCGGGAGAGAGCGCGACAGCCAACCGCACGGTCGACATCCTGTTCGCCACAGGGGATCACGGCGACGGCTTCCCTTTCGATGGTCCCGGAGGCGTGCTGGCCCACACGTTCTATCCGTCGCTGCCCGCCGCGGAGCCCCTGGCGGGCGACATGCACTTCGACGACGCGGAATCCTGGCACCTCGGATCCAACTACGACGTGTTCAGTGTGGCGCTGCATGAGGCGGGACACGCGCTGGGATTGGGCAGTTCCGACAATCCCGATTCCGTGATGTACCCCTATTACCGGCTGCGGACCGGGCTTTCAGACGACGATAAGGCCGCAATACTCTCGCTCTACGCCGCGCAAACGGGAACCGCTCCGCCACCCGCGCTGACCCTGACGGTAAATGCTCCGCCACCCGTCACCACCGCCGCCTCGATTTCGCTCTCCGGAACCGTCACAGGCGGCAGCGGCGGGGCGACCGTGACGTGGTCCTCGAGCACCGGTGGATCCGGCACAGCGTCCGCTCGACGGCGCGAACTGGGTCACCGCAAGTATTTCGCTGGCCCTCGGATCCAACAGCATCACGGTGACGGCGGCGGACGCGTCCGGAAGCGTTTCCCACACGGTGAGCCTGACCCGCCAGACCGTCGCTCCCTCGCCGCTGGCTGTTACGGTGAACACTCCGCCATCCACCACCACCGCCACTTCGATTTCGCTCTCCGGAACCGTCACGGGTGGCAGTGGCGGGGCGGCCGTGACGTGGTCCTCGAGTACCGGCGCATCCGGCACAGCTTCGCTGAACGGCACGAACTGGTCCGCCTTGAACATACCTTTGGCGGCCGGGATCAACAGCCTCACGGTGACGGCCACCGACGCGACCGGAACCGTCTCCCGCACGGTGAGCGTGACCCAGACCGTCGCGCCGCCGCCCGTAGGGACCGATACCACCGGACCCACGCTGAGGATCGCCTACCCGTCGACCACGTCGTTCTCGACGACGCTCGCCTCGCTGACGTTCCGGGGTACGGCGTCGGACCGGTCGGGAATCGCCAGCGTAGCCTGGTCGACCAACACCGGCCACGCCGGCGCGGCTTCGGGGACTACCACGTGGACCGCCGCGATCCCGCTGCTGGTCGGTTTCAACCAGGTGATCGTCCGCGCGACCGATACGGCCGGCAACGTGAGCTGGCGGAGCGTAGTGGTGACGCGGAGATAACCGCCGCTATTCGCCTTCGAGAATCACCATCGCCAGGGCCTGTTCCGCGGTGTGGGTGATCGACAAGGCGACGTTGACCGCGCCCAGTTTCTCCGCGATTTCCGCGGCCCGGCGATGGAACTGGAGCGTCGGACGGCCCGAAGGCAGATTGACCACTTCGAGGTCCTGCCAGCCCAGCCCGCCGCGCCAGCCCGTTCCCAGCGCCTTCATCCCGGCTTCCTTGGCGGCGAAGCGCGCCGCATAGCGCTCGTAGGGGTTCGCCTTTCGCCCGGCGTAGGCTATTTCCCGCGGCGTGAATACCCGCTCGACGAACCGCCGTCCGTGCGGCGACGTCACGGCTTTCTTCATCCGGCCGACCTCGCACAGGTCGACGCCCGTTCCCACGATCACCTCAGTCCTCGCACGTGACGATTGTAAACGAATCGTGCTACCAATTAGAGAACGCACAGTGTAACGGCCTGTGCACGACAGTTCCCCGATGCATATCCCCGATGGATTCCTGAGCACGCCGGTATGGGCCACGCTGGACGTGGTCAGCGCGCCCTCGGTGGCGTGGGTGGCGCGCCGCGCCCAGCGCGATACGCAGGACCATCGGATCCCTCTGCTGGGCGTGATGGGAGCGTTCGTCTTCGCCGCGCAGATGGTCAATTTTCCAGTAGGTCCGGGCACCAGCGGACACCTGGTCGGCGGCGCTTTGCTCGCCATCGTGCTGGGACCCGCCGCCGCTGCCCTGGTGATGACCGCCATCCTGGCCCTGCAGGCGCTCATATTCCAGGACGGAGGCGTGCTCGCGCTGGGCGCGAACGTCTTCAACATGGCGCTGGTGGGAGTCGCCGCCGGATACCTGCCGTACCGGCTGTGGGCATCTTCAGAAAAGCCCGGGTCTCGTTCCAGGGCGATCTTCGCCGCCGGCGCGCTCAGCGTGATGACCAGCGCATGCCTGGCGCTCGGACAGCTCCTGATCTCAGGTTTGCGGATGCCGGGCGGCGTATTGTGGGCATCGCTCGCGCTATTTCTGGTAAACGCGCTCATCGAAGGCGCGATCACCGTCGCCGCGGTACGCGCCATCGAGCGGCTGAATCCCCTGTGGGTCGCCGGTCCGCAACCGGCTTCTTCACGGACCCTGGCAGGTGTTGGACTCGCCGCGCTGCTGCTGGTGGTGATCGGCACGCTGGTCGCCTCGGCCGCGCCCGACGGAATCCAGCGCCTGACTGGGCAAGGAGTCGCTTCGGCAGCTTGGTCCTCGCGGACTATGGCCGGAGTCGCGGGCCTGGCATTGATCTTCGCGCTGTTCTACCTGGGCGGGAAACTGATTTCGCGCCGGCGGAGCGCCTGAGCGTGCATCATCTGGTGATCGACCGCTGGAGCCGCGGATCGAGTCCCTTGCACCAACGGGATCCCCGAGCGAAACTGGCCGCGCTGCTGGTGTTCCTGATCGCCCTTTCGACCACGCCTCCGACGGCGCAAGCCGCCTTCGCCGCCTACGCGGTCCTGCTGGTGATCGCAGCGTATCGCGCTGAGCTTCCGATTATTGGACTCGCCGGCCGCGCGGCGCTGGTTCTGCCGTTTTCGGCCACCTTCGCGCTGCTCACCTGGTGGTCGGGCGATTCCCTGCGCGCTCTTGCATTAGCCGAAAAGAGCTTCCTCTCGGGCATCGCCGCCTTGCTGCTGGTGGGCACCACGCCGCTCACCGGCTGGACCGCTGCGCTCGAAAGCTGGCGCGCTCCCCGCATGCTGATCCTGGTGATCCAATTCGTGTACCGCTATCTGTTCGTCATCGCCGAGCAGGCCCAGCGCATGCGATGGGCGGCCCTCTGCCGGAAGGGATCGCGCTCCGGGTCATTCCGGCTGGCCGCGGGACTACTGGGCGTGCTCTTTGCGCGCAGCTGGCAGCGCGCCGATGGCATCTATCACGCCATGCTCGCGCGCGGATTCCGCGGACGCTTCGTGCCCGCCGCCCCGGCGCCGTTTCGCTCCTCCGACGCGCTCTTCTTTTCCGCTTGCCTGGCCGGATGCCTCGCCATCCGCATACTGCTGTGAGCCCATCGCATTGAATAGAGCCATCCAGATCCGAGGCCTGCGCTACTGCTATCCCGACGGCACCCAGGCCCTCAACGGTATCGACTTTCATCTCGACGCCGGAGAATCGGTGGCATTGTTCGGCGCCAACGGGTCCGGCAAGACCACCTTCGTCCTGCACCTCAACGGATTGCTGCGAGGGGAAGGCTCCATCGAAATCTGCGGCCTTCCGCTGGCCGACGCGACACTCGAGCAGATCCGTTCCAAGGTCGGCGTAGTGTTTCAGGACTCCGACGAGCAGTTATTCATGCCCACCGTTCTGGAAGACGTGGCGTTCGGCCCCTTAAACCTGGGCTTGTCGCCGGCCGACGCGCTCACCCGTGCGCGAACCGTGCTGAAGCGCGTCGGCATGGCGCATGCTCTCGAACGCGCGCCCTATCACTTGAGCGCCGGCGAAAAGAAACGAGTCGCCATTGCCGGCGTCCTGGCGATGGATCCGGAAATTCTGGTGCTCGATGAACCGACCACGTTCCTCGATCCGCCCACGCGCCGCGATCTTCTGGTGCTGTTGCGCAGCCTGCCGCAGGCGAAAGTGGTGGTGACGCACGATGCCAACCTTGCGCGAGCCCTCACCACGCGCGCGGTTTTCTTCGATCAAGGGCAAATCACCGGAGAGGGCGAGGTGATCGAAATCATCCAGCGTTTCCACTGGGAATATTCGTGAGGGACGCCGTGCCCTATGTGTGCGGACTCTCGACGATCAGCGTCACCGGCCCGTCATTCACCAGCGTCACCGCCATGTGCGCCTGGAAAACCCCGGTCTCGACGCGCGCTCCCAAACGCCGCGCCGCCGCGACGAACTGCTCGTACAACTGCCTGGCCTGATCGGCCGGAGCGGCGTCATCGAAACTGGGCCGCCGTCCCTTGCGGCAATCGCCGTACAGCGTGAACTGCGAGACCGCCAGCATCGCGCCGCCGGTATCCAGCAGGCTGCGATTCATCTTGCCGGCGTCATCATTAAAAATTCGCAACGGTACCACTTTTGCGGCCAGAAACTCCGCGTCCTCCGGGCCATCCTCCCGGGAAACTCCCAGCAACACCAGCAATCCGGGGCCGATTTCGCCGCTGACCACTCCTTCGACCTCTACTTTGGCGTAAGTTACACGCTGGACCACCGCTCGCATACCGGAGAGTGTACCCTGACCGATCAACCTGCCGCGAACTCCTGCCGCCAACTAGGGGAGAAACCCTATCGCCGCGCCCTCTCGTTCGTCACATAATGGGGGCGGCCGTTACCTGCGGTCACATATGATTTACGCCAAGCTGCGAAAGAAACGGCAAATACCGGGCGGCTTCTTCCACCTGGAAGACGAAAAAACCAAAACCCGCGTCTTCGGCTACGGGCACGGCGAGCACATCAAGCTCAAGGACGAATATGGGAACGTCTGGCGCGGCTCGGCGGTCCGCAATCCGGACAATTCCATCGTGTATCGTTTCCGCGATCCCAAGGGCAATTCGCTGAGCGGCATTTCGAGCGGCGGAAACGTCACGCTGCGCGACGACCACGGCAACACCTGGAAGGGTTTTATCGATTAAGGGAAAAAGGGGACAGACTACTCTGTCCCCTCCCGCAAGCTCCTGATCTCACGTACAAGCCTGAGAGTGGACAGAGCGGTCTGTCCCCTTTTTCAACAGCCTCCTTCAGCCTGTGCGGCTCATTTCATCTCTACACTTCACTTCAATTCCACGATCGTAGCCCCCGTCCCGCCCTCTTCCGGCCGGGCCGCATAGAACTTCGCGACGTGCGGATTGCTTGCCAGCAGCTCCGCGATCGCCTTTCGCAAAATCCCCATTCCATGCCCGTGGACGATCCGCACCTGCTCGGCTTGCCCCAGCGCCGCGGTGTCCAGGAACTTGTCCACGCGTTCGCAGGCTTCTTCGGCGCGCTGGCCGATTAGATTAATCTCGCGAACGGAGGTGGCGAACTCCGGCCCCTGATGGAAGCTGATCGACTGAGCGCGCGTCGCCGTCGGCACCTTGGGAATGATTTCTTCGACGTCCGCAGCGGGCACGCGCATCTTGAGATACCCTGCCTCCACTTCGATCTCGCCGTGCTCCAGCACCCGCCGGACCGTGGCAGGCTGCCGGATCCCCTTGAGCCGCACCTGCGCGCCGGCCTCGAGTTTCAAAGTTGTGGAGGTGCGCCCGGGTGCGGGCGCGGGAGCGAGAGACGCGACTTGCTCCTGAAACTCGCGGCGGGTTTTGGCGATTTTGGTGCGCGCCTTCTGGCTCAGATCTTCGATGGTCTCCTGCGCGCGGCGTTCAAACTGCGCCGATAGCTCCGCCGCGCGGTCTTCCACTTCCCGAATCTTCGCCGAATATTTTCGCTCCCAGGTTTGTTCCAGTCCCTGTTCCCGCAGCACCAGCGCCTGGCTCTTCGCGGCCAGCTCCGCGCGTTCGGTTTCCAATTGCTCCAGCCGCTGATGCAGTTCGCTCAGAAACCGCGCGGCATCCCGATCCGACGCGGCCATCCTGCCGCGCGCCCTTTCGATCAGCGCCGCATCGAGGCCCAGGCGGCTCGCGATATCCAGACCCGCCGATTTCCCCGGCGCCCCCAGCCGCAGCACGTACGTGGGCTCGAGCGTCGCCTCGTCGAATCCCATGGACCCGTTCAGCACCCCGCTGGTGGACGCTCCGTACACTTTCATCGCCATCAGATGCGTGGATGCCAGCGTAAACGCGCCCCGCGCGCGAAACGTTTCGAGTACCGTCACGCCCAGCGCTCCGCCTTCTTCCGGATCGGTGGCCCGGCCGAGTTCGTCCAGCAGCACCAGCGAATCGCCCGTCGCCCGCTCCAGCATGGAACGCACCGCCACAATGTGCGACGAGAACGAGCTCAGGCTCTCGGCCAGCGACTGGTGATCGCCGATATCCGCCAAAACCTCGTCGAAGAGCGGGAATTCGGCTTCTTCCGCCGGAGTCGGCAGACCGGCGTGCGTCATCAGCGCCAGCAATCCGATGGTCTTCAGCGCTACGGTCTTCCCGCCCGTGTTGGGGCCGCTGATCAGCAGCGTGCTCTGCGCCGCATTCAGGTCGAGTGAAACCGGAACCACTGTTTTCCTCTGGCCTCTCAGGATGTCTTCCAGTAAGGGATGGCGCGCGCCGCGCAAGACGATCTTCCGCGATCCCTCCGGGCTCAGCCGAGGCACGCTGCACCGGAACTCCGCCGCGAACTCCGCCTTGCCGAACAGCAGCTCCAGACGGCTCAACGCTTGAACCGACGCCGCGATCTCAACGGCATGCTCCCGCAACCGCGTGGTGAATTCGCGCAGCAGACGATGCACTTCGCGCAGCTCTTCCTCGTGCAGACGGACCAGCTCGTTGTTGAGCTCGATGGTCTCCAGCGGCTCGACGAACACCGTGGCCCCGGAGCCGCTCGAGCCATGAATCACGCCATCCACGCGCCGCTCGCGGCCGGTCACGATCGGCACCACGAACCGGTCATTGCGGATGGTGACGAAATCCTCCTGCAGCGTTCCGTCCTGGTGATGCGTGCGCAGGAAGCGCGCCAGCGAGTCCTCGATCAGCCTTCGCTGCCGTTCACTGTCGCGGCGCAGGCGAGCCAGCATGACACTTGCATCGTCCGCCAGCGTGCCGCCCGGCAGAATTTTGCCGCGAAGATCGCGGGCCAGCTCGTGCAGATCGGCGATCGACGAAGCGTGAGCCGCCAGCCGCGGAAAACGCTCGCGCGCGGAAAGCACCACCGATCGCGTTTCCGATGCCACATCCAGAAGCCGCGCCAGCTCGAAGATTTCCGTGGCTTCGAGTGTCGCTCCTTGGATGCGAAGCCGGCCAACCAAAGGCGCGGGATCCGTACCCAGGTCGAATCGGGGCCGGATGGCCGCTCCCCGCGCGGCTGGTTGAGGATGGGAAGCCGCTCGTAAATACTCGATCGCTTCGGCCGCGTCGGCCAGCGCGTTTTCAATCGCGGCGCGATCGTTTAACGGCGCGATGCCCTGCAGTTCCCCCTGCCCCATGGGACTGCGCACGTAGCGCCCCAGCAGCGCACGCAAATCCTCGAATTCGAGCGCACTATCGGCTTGCACCAGAATACGCCCGCTCGATGACCTCGCGAGTCCCTTCCGTCATCTGATAGTCGCCCAACCGGTCGCGGCGGACCCATTCCACACGCGCCACGTCGTCGCCCGCCTGAAGCTTGCCGCCGGTAATTTTACACACGAAATCGAGAAGCAGGTAGTGATACTCCACCCGGCCCCGCGCGTCTTTCATCACGCGTTCGAAAACTTCGAACATCTCCACCGGTTTTACGCGCAGTCCGGTTTCCTCCAGGATCTCCCGCCGGACCGCTTCATCCAGGCTTTCGCCGGTCTCCACCAACCCGCCCGGCAGCGACCAGTAACCTTTCAAGGGATGGCCGCCGCGTTCCACCAGCAGGATCGACCCGCTCCGGCCGCGCCCGCGAAAAATGAGCGCACCGACGCCCGGCAGCGGATGTGCCGGGTATCGTCGGCCGGGTTTTGCGCGAGTAGATTTAGCGGGAATACGGCACCGCCCCCTTCACTCCCAACCGGATGCGGTACACCGACGTCCGCGCGGTCACGTACAGCGTGGAGAAATCCGGGTCGCCAAAAGCAAGGTTCGAAGGCGTCTCCGCCAATTCGATGCTGCGGACCAGTTCCCCCTGTGGCGAATACACCAGCACGCCCTTCGCGGCGACATAAATATTTCCCATCTCATCGGTGCGCAGGCCCGCGGGCGCGCCCGGGATCTTCGAGACCACCACCCGCTCATTCGATGCCGCGCCCCCGCGATCCAGATCGAAAGCGTGAATCGACTGGCCGTCCGAATCCGAAACATACAGCGTCCGGCCGTTGGGCGAAAGCGCCAGCCCATTGGGACGCGTCTTCCACTTCGCGACGGCTTCAATCTGTCCTCGCGTGGTCACGTGAAACACGCCGTTAAAATCGAGTTCCCTCGTGTCTTCCTGATTGCCGAACGCCGGATCGGTGAAGTACACATTGCCGTCGCGCCGCACCACCACGTCGTTCGGCGCATTGAGACGCTTACCTTCAAAGCGCGCCGCGATTACCTCCACTTTGCCGTTCCTGGCCGTGCGCGTGACGCGCCGCTCGCGGAATTCGCAGGTGTACAGATTGCCCTTCTCGTCGTACGCGTTGCCCGCCGTCCCGCCCGGCCTGGTGCCGATCTCGGAAACGCCTTTCCCCGGCGTGAACTTGTCCTGTTTGTCGGTAACGGTATCGCTGAACAGCAGGAAATCTTCAAGCGACCACACCGGTCCGTCCGCGAAATGCATGCCGTCGGTCACTTTTTCAATGGTGTATTGCGGAGGAACTTGTCCCCAGGCAACGATGGCAAAAAGCAATGCGGCGGCGCGGATCACTGTTTCTTAACCAGCGCGCTGTGATAATACACCGGCTGCTTGCCGGGCTTCCATTTGATGTTGCATCCGGTGCTCGGACGCTGCTCAGCCGCGGGGCGCGCGCCTTTGAGTAGTGCGTCCATGGCGGCTCGCAAATCGCGTCCATCCACAGGAACACCGTTGTTCGGCCTGCTGCCGTCGATCTGCCCGCGATACGCCAGACGCCGGTCCTTATCGAACAGGAAAATATCCGGCGTACAGGCCGCGGAGAAACTGATCGCGACGTCCTGCGTCTCGTCGTAACACAGCGGGAAGTTGAGTCCGAGTTCCTCGGCCATCTCCTTGAGCCGCTCGGGAGAATCGTCCGCGACATAGCCGGCGTCGTTAGACGAGATCGCGATCATCGCCACCTTGCCCGCGTAATCCCGGCCGATCCGCGCCAGTTCGTTCTTGACGTGAATCACGTACGGGCAATGACGGCAGAGGAACATCACCAGGACCGGTCCCTGCTCCGGGACACGCACAATCTTGCCGGTTCGGACGTCCGGCAAAGCAAACGAAGGGATCTCAGTCCCCAGTTCCATCATGGTCGATGCGGTCAGCGACATACCAACATTGTAGTGGCACAGGCCTTCAGCCTGTGCTCTCTTCAGAAGCTGTATCGAATCGCCAGCGACCCGTACGAATTCTGCCGGTATTGGCCCAGGAAATCCGCCATGTCCCCGCGGATCCACGCGATCCCGCCCGTCGCCCGCCAGTGCTGTCCAAACAACTGCGAGTATTCGAAGCGCACGAACGATCCGCCCGCGCGCACCGCCGTTTCGATCGCCAGGCTGCGATTCACGTCGATCGTCAACCCCGCGCGCCCCACGAACGATTTCGCGAATCCCCGGTCGGGCGCGAAGTCGAGCGGCGATGCCGCGTCGCGCGTCACCACGCTGCCCGCGTAGCCGCCTACGAACGACCACTCCTTCACCTGCCGTTCGAACTGGATCACGTACAGCGCATACTCTTCCGCCCCGGGAGTCGAAGACGTGAAGTACGCGGCTTCCCCCTTCACCGTGAGCCAGGGCAGCGGAACGGCCGCGTCGCCTCCGTACAGCCGCAAATCCGGATAGGTTCGCGTTAACATAACCGACGAAGATAACGGAGCAAACGTAGCATCGAACGACGGCAGGTTTTGATACCCGTCGAAAAAACACAGCGAGTATTCGTACCCCGCTCCGATGTGGTTCCAGCGAGCCCCATACTGCGATCCGCCCGGATAGCGCGCGCCCGCATCGATGATATTCACCCCGGCGGCTTCCGGCGGCAGCGCCGTCCAGCGCTGATTCAGCAGCGGCGTGCGGCTGGGCGTGAACCACGGCTGCCACACCAGATCGATGGTGTCCGCGCCCGATTCATACGTCACCCGCGCCGCCGACACCCCCAGGAAATCCGTGTCCACCACGCTCGACAAATAATCCTTCGGCGCGAACCGGTCGGTGGGATTGAGAATGTCCGTCTTCCCCCAGCGGATCAACTGCCGCCCGATCTCCGCCGTCACCTTGCCGCGATGAATCGTGGCACTGAGCCGCCGCACGGAAAACGCCGGACGCTGGACACTCCGGTCATCCGCATCCACGGACCAATCGCGCGCGGTCTGCCGGTGCGAATCCGTGCGCGCATCGAACCCGGCGCTGATCGTCAGCCACGGCGCGAACTTGTAAGAAGCGTCCTCGCGGAACAGAAGCTCGTCCACCACGCGGCCGCTGTCATTCGGCGCCGTCTGTGGATACACGACTGTCCGGTTTTCGATGAACCCACGCTGCTCAAACGACTGCGCAAGCAGCACCGTCAGCAGCACACCGGCCCCGATCATAAGTCACGACTCATAAGTCGCGGCGCAAAGCCTGTAGAGTGAAGTCGTCGTCTTTCATCGGCAGATTGTATTCCAGCTTTTCGTATTTCAGAATCGTGCGGCTCTTGCGCGACACGTCGTACACCTCGGTTGTGTGCGCGGTCCAGATGCCCTTAGTCTGCTGGTAGTCCTTGTAATCGATGACCCGCGCCAGACCCTTCTTGGTGTAGGCCTCCACCTTCACGAACGTGTAGTTGTCTTTCTTGATCCAGAAGTAGGAATACGTGTACTGTGACGATTTCCGCGGCCGCGATTCGATCTTCCACATTCCGCCCTCGTCCGCCAGCAGCTTGTAATCGTACTGGTCGACGTCGCGTTCCTCCAGATCCTCGAAGCTGAAATCCGTGCCGAAGAAGCGCGTCGAGCGGTCCTGTAGCGCGATCCTCTGATCCCGGCCGATGGCCGGCCGCCACATCCACTGGTCGCTCGCGCGATCCGGATGATTCACGATCAGCAGGCCTACCCCCTTCACCTCGGCCGGAGCCGTGAACCGGAGAATCGCTTTGCTGTTTCCGAACGATCCGATCCTCTGGTACACCCAGCGTTTGGTGGCCACGCGGTTGCTCTGGCTGATCACCTCCAGAGTGCCCTCGTAGCGTTGCGAATTCGAGTGCTGCCGCTTCTGCACTTCGAGGATGATCTGCCGCGGGTCTTGTCCAAATGCCGGCGCGAGCACCGGCAGGACTGCCGCGAATACGAGAAAGAATCTATTCATACTCCAATGCCTCGATCAGCGATCCGCGCACCGCGCTCTCCGCCGGACCCAGAGCGGCCAGCAGCGCCGATCCCAGAATCACCGGAATCAGGATCAGCGCTGTCTGGAAGGGATACGCATACGAAATGCTGATGCCGACCAAATCCCTGCGCGTGATCTCGATGCTATAAAACAGCTGGACCGCGCCCAGCCCCAGGCCCAGCACCACGCCGACGATCCCGATGGCAATCGCCTCCATCCAGATCGTATGGCGGATCTGGTTCCGCAATCCGCCCACGGCTTTGAGTACGGCCAGTTCGCGCCGCCGGTCGGTGATCGAAACCGTCAGGGCGTTGACGATCCCCAGAATCGCCACCAGCACCGCCACCGCCGTCTGCACGTTGGTCAATCCGAACCACTGGTCCGTCAGCCGCGTGATGAAATCCTTAACTTCCCTGTTGGTCAGCACGAACAGCCGCTGCTGGCTGCCGTACTTCTGAAGAATGCGCTGCCGGACTTGCGCGGCATCGGCGCCCGGAGTGACGTACACGCGGAAGACGTTCACCGAATCGTCGTGCCAGTAGCGGATGAACAGGTCCCGGTTGAGCAGCAAGGTTCCCTGCTGATCGGAAAAATCGTCCACCACGCCCACAATCGGCAAACGCAGGATCCCGGCCGGCGCGGGAATCTCCAGCACCTCGCCCATATGCGCGTCATGCAGCCGCGCGAAATTCGCCGACACTACCACGCCTTTCTCCTCGGCCGCCAGACGGTACATTTCGTCCGAGTTCCCTTCCACCGGAGGCAGATGGACGCGCCTGGCGATCAACCCGACATCGCCCGCGACCACCATGATCGGAGCATTCTTCACCATCACCCTCACCGTGCGCACCGGCTGCACTTCGGCCACGCCATCGATGCCGCGCAGGCCGTCCGCCAGCGACGCCGGAAACACGAAGCTCCGCGAGGACAATGTTTCGGCCGTCGTCACGAAAAAATCCGGATTCAGGGCGATCCGCATCCACTCTGCCAGCGAATCGTAGCTCGACCGTGCCAGTCCGCCCAGCGAAATCACCAGCGCCACCGACAGCATCAGCGCCGCAATCGTGCCTGATGTCCGCCGGGGCGCTTGAATCAGGCTGTCCGCCGCCAGCGTTCCTTCCACCGGCCTCAGCCTCGCCAACACGGGACGCAGAGCCCGCGACAGCCAGAACGACAGCGCTGGCGACAGCAGGACCGCGGCCAGAATCGCCAGCACGAAGCCCACATACGTGACGATTCCGAACCGGCTGAAGGCGAAGGCGACCACTGAAAGCGCGCCGAGTGCGATCGCCCATCTGCGCCGCGCGCGATTTTCGCCCTCGCCCAGCGCCTGAAATCCGCCTTTTTGCAATGCCTTCACCGGATCCACGCGTGCCGCGCTGCGCGCCGGGAGCACCGCCGCCACCAGACTGGTGACCAGCCCCATCGCGATGGCCGCGCCGATCAGCCAGGGATCGAGCGTGAGGTCGCCCGGGCTCTGCGCGACTCCGTAAATTTCGGTGAGCATCCCGCCGATGTACCCCGCCATCGCGCGCGCCAGCCCGATGCCGAACAACACGCCCACGCAGGTTCCCGCCAGCCCCGCCAGCGCGCTCTCCACCAGAAACAGCGTCCGGATCTGGCCGCGCATCGCTCCCAGCGCGCGCAGGATTCCGATCTCCGCCCGCCGTTCGGTGACCGCGATCGCGAAGGTGTTGTAGATGAGGAACATCCCGATGAATAGCGCGAACAGGCTGGTGATGTTGGATGCCAGTGCGTACATCCGCGAGGTCGATTCAAACTGCTGGCCCCGCGAACTGGGCGGCTCCACCTGAAACCCGGAGCCCAGCAGCGCCTGTAATTTCGCGGTCGCGCCTTCGAGAGAAGCGCCTTCTTCCAGGGCGATATCGATCCGGTCGAACTTGCGCCCGCGCCCGAACATCTTCTGCGCCGCGTAAATATCCATGATCGCGAGATCGCCGCCGAAAGCGCTCGCCAGGCCGCCCGGCTTCATGATCCCGCGCACCGTAAACACCCGGTTTCCCTGCATGGTGCGCATCGGCAGCTTGCTGTTGACCTTGAGCCCGCGCTCATCGGCGAACTTCTTGGTCACCATCAGTGAATCCGGCTGCGCCAGAAAGATCAGCGGATCGTCGATGGCCTCGTCGGTCCCCTCCAGATCGTAGTTGCGGATGTCGCGGTCGCCCAGCATATCCACGCCCAGAATCAGCAGATTGCTTTGACCGGATGTGTCCTGGCCTGTGGCGACCGTGGCCTCGATCACCGGCGCCGCCGCGCGAACCTCGGGAAGCTCGCGAACCTTGTCCAGCACGTCTTCGTCGAATCCGGCGTCGCCCGCCGTCACCTGCAGTTGGGCCGCGCCCGCAATGCGGTCGATAGTCTGGTTGAACGCCGCCAGTACGCTCTTGTTGGCGGTGCGCATCCCCACGAACACGCCCACGCCGAGCACGATGCCCGCCGCGGTCAACAAAACTCGCAGCAGATGCTTGCGCGCGTAGGGCCAGCTGATGAGCCGCAGCAGAATCATCGGCGCTTTCCTTCAAATGTCCTGGAAACACCCCGCGGGAGGATCACTTACCTCTATGATGACACCTGCCTAAACTGGATTATGCGCATTGGGGTTGACGCGGGCGGCACGTTCACCGATTTCGTGGTGCTCCACGACAACGGGCGCCTGGAAACGTTCAAGCTCCGGTCCGATCCACGCTCGCCCGCCAAAGTGATCCTGGCGGGCCTGGAACGAGCCGCGGCGAAACAACCAAAGGTCGGCGTGGTCCACGGTTCCACCGTCGCCACCAACGCTTTACTCGAGCGCAAGGGCGCGCGGACCGCTTTCGTCACCACCGCCGGCTTCGAGGATCTTCTGGAGATCGGCCGCCAGAACCGCCCCGAGCTGTACAATCTCACCCCCGCGCCCCGCCGCCCCTTGATCCCGCGCGATCTGTGCTTCGGCGTCCAGGAGCGGATTTATCACGACGGAACTGTCGCTCGCCGCCCCTCCGCGGCCGAGCTGAAGCGTCTCGCCGCGCGGCTCAAACGCGCCGGAGCGCGCTCGATCGCCATCTGCTTTCTGCACGCGTATCGAAACGCGGCCAATGAGCGCGCCGTGCTCGCCGCGCTAAGAAAGAACGGCGCGTATGTCTGCGCTTCGCACGACGTCAGCCCCGAATTCCGCGAGTACGAGCGCAGCTCCACCACGGCCGTGAACGCCTACGTCGGCCCTCTCATGGAAGCGTATCTCGCCGAACTGGAACGCGCGCGCCGATTCCAGATCGCCATCATGCAATCCAACGGCGGATTTCTTTCCGCCCGCGAAGCCCGCCGCCAAGCCGTGCGAACGGTCCTGTCCGGCCCGGCCGGAGGCGTCGTCGGCGCGATCGAAACCGCCCGCCGCGGCGGATTCCGAAAGATCCTGGGATTCGATATGGGCGGCACGTCCACCGATGTGAGCCTGGCCGACGGCGCCGCGCGCGAAACGACCGAAGCCTATGTCGACGGTCTGCCGATTCGCGTCCCGATGCTCGACATCCACACGGTGGGAGCCGGCGGCGGCTCCATCGCGCGCGTGGACGCGGGCGGACTGCTTCGCGTAGGTCCGGAGAGCGCGGGCGCCGATCCCGGCCCGGCCTGTTACGGCTCCGGTACCGAGCCTACGGTAACGGACGCCCACGTGGTGCTGGGCCGCATTCAGTCTCTGCTCGGCGGCGATATGCGCATCGATGCCGGCCGCGCCGCCGCCGCCGTGGATCGTATCGCGCGCCGCCTGAAGGTCGATCGGGCAGAAGCCGCCTCGGGAATCCTGCGCGTCGCCAATTCCAACATGGAGCGGGCCATTCGCACAGTCTCGGTCGAGCGCGGTTACGATCCCCGCGAGTTCGCCTTGGTTGCCTTCGGTGGATGCGGCGGCCTGCACTCCTGCGAGATAGCAGCGCAGTTAGGAATGCGTTCGGTGATCGTGCCGCAGTACGCGGGAGCGCTCTCCGCGCTCGGTATGTTGATGGCCGATGCCGTGCGCGACTATGCCGCCGGCGTCCTCGGCCATGACAACATCGAGAACCATTTCGAACCTTTGGAGAAACGCGCGCGCCGCGAATCGCCCCCTACGCGCATCCAGCGCTCGGCCGACCTGCGGTATCGCGGACAGAGCTATGAACTGAACGTTCCCTGGAGGTCGCCAGCGCAAGCCCGCGCGGCGTTTCATCGGGAACACGCCCGGATCTATGGGTATTCGCTTCCCCAGCGCGAAGTGGAAGTCGTTACCATTCGCGTGCGCGCCCGTGTCCCATTGGCAAAACCACGCATCGTCCGTCCGACGATGCGAAAGGGAGCCGCGGAGTTCCGGCGAGTCTGGGTGAGTGGCTCGTGGCGGCGCATTCCTGTTTGGCATCGCCAACAACTCGCCCAAATGCCCCGGAGGGGCCCCGCGCTGGTGCTCGATTACGGCTCCACGACGCTGATCCCGCCCGGCTGGCGCTTCCATGTGGACAGAGCGGGAAATCTGCTCATTCAGCACTAAGGAATCGCGCAGCGTATACACTAAAAGTTCACACATGAGACAAAAGATCCGCTCCACGACCATCCTCTGCGTCCGTCGTGACGGCAAAGTAGTGATGGCGGGCGACGGCCAGGTGACCCTCGGCTCGGAAGTCCTGAAGTCGTCCGCGAAGAAACTCCGCAGGCTGTATAAAGACAAGATTCTAGCTGGTTTCGCGGGATCTACCGCCGACGCCTTCGCTCTGTTCGGCCGCTTCGAGGCCAAACTCGAACAGCACAACGGCAATCTCTCGCGAGCTTCCGTCGAACTGGCGAAGGAATGGCGAACAGACCGCTCGCTTCGTCATCTCGAGGCGCTCTTGCTGGTCGCCGACAAGGAGAATACTTACTTGCTCAGCGGTAACGGCGACGTGATCGAGCCCGATGAAGCTGTCGCCGCGATTGGGTCCGGAGGCGCCTATGCCAAATCTGCTGCCACGGCGCTGATCGAGAACACCAAGCTTTCCGCCCGCGACATCGTGGAAAAGGCTATGATCATTGCGGGTAAGATCTGCATCTATACCAATGAGTCTGTAGTGTACGAGGAACTGGGCTGATGGTCATTTATCTTCCCGCCCAAGCCGCCGACGACACGCCGCTGCTCGACGAGCTCACCCCGCGCGAAATCGTGCGCGAGCTGGACAAGTACGTCATCGGCCAGGCCGACGCCAAGCGCGCCGTCGCCATCGCCTTGCGCAACCGCATTCGGCGCCAGAAGCTCGACCCCGAGATGGCCGATGAGGTGATGCCCAAGAACATCCTGATGATCGGACCTACCGGCGTCGGGAAAACCGAACTGGCGCGGCGTCTCGCCAAGCTCGCCAATTCGCCGTTCCTCAAAGTCGAAGCCAGCAAGTTTACCGAGGTCGGCTACGTCGGCCGCGACGTCGAGTCCATGATCCGCGACCTGGTCGAAATCTCCATCGACATGGTCCGGGAAGAACGTTTGGCGGAAGTCGAAGATCGCGCCGAGCGCAACGCCGAAGAGCGTTTGCTCGATCTGCTGATGCCGGCGCAGCCCGAGGAAAGCGAGAGCGCCGAGCGCACCCGCGAAAAGCTTCGCGAGCGCCTCCGTGCCGGAAAGCTCGACGACCGCATGGTGGAGATCGATGTCCGCGAGCGCGGCCCGTCGTTTGAAGTCACCACCGCCAGCGGCATCGAGGAGATGGACATCAACCTCAAGGACATGCTGCCGGGATTGTTCGCCGGACGCACCCGCAAGCGCAAGATGCGCGTCGGCGAGGCCGTGGACTATCTGGTCCAGGAAGAAGAGCAGAAGCTGGTCGACATGGACCAGGTGACGCGCATCGCCATCGAGCGCCTGGAGCGCAGCGGCATCATTTTTCTCGACGAGGTCGACAAGATCGCCGGGCGCGAGGGCGGCCACGGTCCCGACGTGAGCCGCGAGGGCGTGCAGCGCGACATTCTGCCGATCGTCGAAGGCACCACCGTCAACACACGCTACGGTTTTGTCCGCACCGATCACATTCTGTTCATCGCCGCGGGCGCGTTTCACGTTTCCAAACCCAGCGATCTGATTCCCGAATTGCAGGGCCGCTTCCCCATCCGCGTCGAGCTCAAATCGCTGACCGAAGCCGATTTCATCCGCATCCTCAAAGAACCGAAAAACGCGCTGATCAAGCAGTATCAGGCCCTGCTTGATACCGAGGGCATCAAGCTCAGCTTCACCGAGGACGCGCTCTCGGAGATCTCCGCCTTCGCCGCGCGCGTGAATGAGACCACCGAAAATATCGGCGCGCGCCGCCTGCATACGATCCTCGAAAAATTGCTCGAAGACGTGTCTTTCGACGGGCCGGACCTCAAGAAGAAGACCGTGAAAGTCGACATCGCTTACGTGCGCAAGCAACTGGCGGACATCGTCAAGGATCAGGACCTCAGCCGGTATATTCTGTGAAGGCTTGGTTCGCGGTGCTGGGGGCAGCCCTGCTGTCCGGGTGCGGTTACGTCGGCCCGCCCATGCCGCCGACCCTCGATATTCCGGTCACGATCAACGACTTTCGCGCCTGGGAGTATGGCAGTAACATCGAGCTCGAGTTCACCTTGCCGGACAAGACTACGGAGAACCTGCCTCTGAAGGAAGTTCGCTCTATCGACCTGCGAGTCGAAGAGAAACTGGTCACGCTCCCGGTGAGCAAGCCCGGGCAGCCGGTCACCGCCCAGGTGCCGGCTCAAATGTGGATCGGCCAGACCGTCCTGCTGGCCGTGCGAGCCACCGGACCCAAGGGAAAGGCGTCGCTTTGGTCGAATCCCGTGTCGCTGGCCGTGATTCAGCCCCTGGCGACACCCTCCACTCCGAAGCCGCAGAACGTCGCGAAAGGCGTGGAGCTGACCTGGACCGGAACCGGCCCGCGTTATCGTATTTTCCGCGCAGAAGCCGACGGGCAGCCGCAGCAGCTCGCCGACACCGATGGCCCTCCGTATCTGGACGAAACCACGAGCTACGGCATCCGCTATCGGTATCGCGTTCAGGCCATCGCCGGCGACAGGCAGTGGAGCGTGGTTTCCGAAGCCGCCGAAATCACTCCAGCGGACACGTTCCCGCCGGCGGTTCCCGAAGGTTTGTCCGCGGTCCCCACTCCGCAGTCGATCGAGCTTGCCTGGACTCGCAACACCGAACCGGATTTTCGCGGCTACAATATCTTCCGTTCGACCGACAACGGGCCGTTCGATAAGATCGCGTCGTTGATCGAAGCCCCTACGTTTAGCGATTCGAAGATCGAATCCGGGAAGAAATATCGTTACACGGTTTCCGCCGTGGATCTGACCGGCAACGAAAGAGCGCCCCATCGGCGGATGCCACGGCACAATAGAGGAGGAACGATCTCATGTCCTTCACGGCCCGTGGGCTCCTGATCGCGATTTCGACAGCCAGCGCTTTGGCGATGCTTTATGTGGGCGCCTACCAGATCCGCGCGGTGGATCACTTGAAATGCCCTCCTCGGAGGAGGCTGCGAAGCCGTGGCTGATGCCGCTTTCGCCCGCCCTTTGGGCGTCCCGGACGGATTCATCGGCGCGGGAATGTATGGACTGTTGATCGTTCTGGCGCTGGCCGGCAGTCAAGCAACGTGGATTCAGTATTCGATTCGGGGCCTCGCCATCTTCGCCACGGTCGCGAATCTGCTCGGCGTGGTGGATATGTCGCGACTGGGAGCCTTCTGCTTTTATTGCCTGCTGACGACTTTGCTTTCGCCCTTCCTTGTGTGGCTGTCGTTCCGCGTTTAGCTAGTCCGCGATTCGGCCGGTGATCACACTGTATCCCAGCAAGCCCGAGCGAACCGCATCCGCCGCGGCCCGAGCCAGCCGTTTTGCATGTTCGAAATCCGCGCCCGGCAGCTCCAGTTTCTTGAGCTTGACCATCAGTTCCGCGCTCAGTAGTCTGCCTTGAATCTCGCGCACCATCTGCGCCAGAGCTTCATCGTGCGGCTCGACGGATACCGCCGTGAATCCCGCTTCCTGCAGATAACTTACGTACTCGGCCGCGGGTCTCGCGTCGGCGATGCAGGCGATCCAGGCCAGCACTCCTTCGAGCTCCGGCGGCAGCGGCCCGGAGCGCGTCAGGTCGCTCAAGCCCAATCGTCCGCCCGGCTTCAGAACGCGCGCAAATTCCCGAGCCGCGGCGTGCTTGTCCGGGAAGGTACAGAATGCGCATTCGCAGATGGCCGCGTCGAACGCGTTGCTGGGGAACGGTAGCTTTTCCGCATCGCCCTGTTCAAACCGGACCAACTGCGCCACCTCCGCGGCGACGGCTCGCTCGGACGCCTTGGCCACCTGATCGGCGCCGAAATCCACTCCAAAGATCTCGCATCCGAAGCACTTCGCCAAAAAGATAGCGCTTTCGCCGGTTCCTGACGCCACGTCCAACACTCGCTGCCCTGGCCGCAATTCCAGCAGTTCGCCCAGCCTTCTGGTCAGCGCGACCCCACCGGGATGGAGAGAATCACCCAGCAGCGCCCGCGCGAACTCGCTTTCGTACGCCGCAGCACAACACGCCTTCAATTGCGCGCCTTCGCTCATTTTCCGATCTCGACCAGATTGGGATTTTCCGGAAACTGGAACGTAATCGGTTCCACCCGATAACGCGCTCCGGTGCGGCGAGCTTCCTGCCTGGCTTTTTCCTGCGCCGCCAATTGCTTTCTCGCCTGTTCGCGGTATCCCACCGTGTTGTAGGCGCAGAACGGAACCTGCTGTCCGCCCGGCAATAGAAATTCCTTGCAGCATTTCATGAGGTTCTTCTGGTTGAACGTCCACGGATCCATGAAATCCTGAAGCATGATCATGAAGATGAAATCCGACAGCCCCTTCACGTCCAGGCCGCCATCCGGCAATCCGCAGGCGGAACACGAAAGAGCGAATTCCCGAGCGACTTTATCCGAACCCAAAACGGCGGATGAAGACCACAGTCCTTCCAGCGTTTTTCGCAGATCCGCGCCCAGATCGGGCATCGCGCGATTGCTAATGTAGTCCAGATAGTCTTCCACGTTGAGGATCCGCGGCAGCGGAGTCACCGTCCGGTCCTCGTCGACGTAAGCATAGGTCACCGAGTTGCACGTCGGAAAGCAGCACGGCACGGGCACGAAATCGCTGGTCTTGAAGATCTCCTCCGTCTGCGTTTCCATCAGCCGCAGGATGTCCGGATTGGTCATGCGCTGCATCGGATCGTGCGTCCCGTGCCGCCCCGCATGGAACGCCGGCTGAAAGGTGATTCCCTTCACCGCCGGATGATCCAGGCCAAAGCGCACGATCTTCCCGATCTCGTGTTCATTGACGCCCCGTTCGATCGCCGGGACCAGAATCACCGTGCAGCCGATCTCCGCCAGACGATCCAGCGCCCGCAGTTTCTCGGGAAGAATGTCCGGCTCCCCCCGGATCACGCGGTAGGTGTTCGAATCGAAACCATCGAACTGGAAATAGATGTTCGGACGCACTTCCGCCAGCTCGCTCAGGAACCGGTCGTCGCGCGCGATGCGTTTCCCGTTGGTGTTCAGCATCACGTTGGGAATCCCGCGCTGCTGCGCCAACCGCATCATGGGAACGATCTGCGGATGAATCGACGGCTCGCCGCCGGAGAACTGCACCACCTGTGGATTGCCTTCCGTTTTCACCAGATGATCCAGGATGTCCTCGACTTCCTCGAGTGTCAGGCTGAATCCCGGACCGGCCTCGGCGAAACACAGCGGGCAGTCCATATCGCAGGCGCTGTTCACCTCGATGATTCCCAAACAGGCGTGCTGCTGGTGATCCGGACACAGTCCGCAATCGTGCGGGCAGCCGTTCTTGATCTCGGCCGAAAACTCCAGCGGAATCGTGCCGGGCTTGTTGAACTTCGCGCTGCTGGTGTACAGTTGCGCATCGCCGTAGATCAGGGCTTCAAAGGCCCCGTGATCCGGGCACCGCTTGCGCATGTAGACTTTGTTGTCGCGAATCAGGATGTGCCCGTCGATCACGCGACGGCATGTCGGGCAGATGCTGCGCGTCAGCTCGTAAAAGACGTAGTCGGCATCCTTCTTGGCATCGTAAACGGCTGGAACCATGGCGTTGGGCTGAGACATCGGTTTCATGGTAACGCTCCTCCGCGGCGGGCGATCCATTATCCTGAAAAGACACTATCCGGAAATACCATGTCCCTTCCTGAACCCTGGCTCCGCGGACCGATCGAAGGCGTTCCCGCGCACCTGATGCCCGTGTTTCACTCTTTCGCCATGGTGCGCGAGGATCTCGCGCACTACACCGAAGGACTCACGGCCGATGATGTCTGGCGCCGCACCGGATCGCTTCCATCGCTCGGCTTCCATCTGCGCCACATCGCCCACAGCGTCGACCGGCTGGTGACGTATCTCTGCGGTAGCCAATTGACCGACGCTCAGATCGCCACACTCAAGCGGGAAGCCCAACCCGGCGCGACGCTGGCCGAACTGCTCGCGGACATCGAGGAAAAGCTAAGCGATGCTGAGCGGCGAATCCGTACGATCGAGCCGGGCATGCTTAACGAGCCGCGCTATATCGGGAAGAAGCGCCTGCCCACGACCGCGCTCGGCCTGCTGGTGCACGTCGCCGAGCATACGCAGCGTCATCTGGGCCAGGCGATCACCACCGCCAAGCTCGCGAGAGACTGGGACAGCCTCCGATTTCGAAGAGCGATTCTCTCTAGATTTGACAGCGGAGCACCGAAATCGGCTGGCTGTCCCTTAAGCGTTCTCTAGCGCTCTTTTTTGCGCCGGATCAGCCGCCTGCGGGAAAACTTCGCCACCGTCGGCGCGGCGAACGCCGCCTCGATCAACTGCGTCTGCTCGCGCTGGTGCACTTTAGGCGAGCCCGGAGCCGCGCTTGCACTGCGCGGCCGTCCCGCATACCCGATGGCCTGATGCGCGCCCAGCATGGGCTGAATATGGCCGCGCACGAATGTCCACGCGCCTTTATTCCGCGGCTCCTCTTGCACCCACACCACGTGCTTCGCGGCCGGATACCGCCGTAGCGCCTCCGCGAACTCGGCTTGCGGAAAAGGATACAGCTGCTCCAGACGAACAATCGCGAAATTGCCGGCGAACTGGCCGCCGCGGGCTTCGTGCGCCGCCAGCAGCTCGTAGTAGACTTTTCCGGTACACGCCAGGATCCGGGTCACGCTGCCAGGATCGCTCACCCGCGCGTCGTCCAGCACCGTCTGAAACACGCCGCTCGCCAGCTCATCCACCGTCGAAACCACTTTCGGATGCCGCAACAGGCTCTTGGGCGTCATCACCACCAGCGGTTTCCGCAACCCCCGGCGATCGCCGCCGCCGCGCATCTGCCGCCGCAGCAGGTGGAAATATTGCGCCGGCGTGGTCGGATACGCCACCTGCATATTATTCTCGGCGCACAGTTGCAGAAAGCGCTCCAGCCGCGCGCTGGAATGCTCTGGACCCCCGCCCTCCTGCCCGTGCGGCAGCAGCAGCACGATGCCACTCGGCTGGCCCCACTTGGATTCGGCCGAGGCAATAAACTGGTCGATGATCACCTGCGCGCCGTTGGCGAAGTCGCCGTACTGCGCCTCCCACAGCACCAGCGAAAGCGGATCCGCCACGCTGTACCCGAATTCGAAACCGACGACGCCGAACTCGCTCAGCGGGCTGTTGTAAACCTCGAAACTAGCCTGGTCCGCCGCCAGATGTTGTAGCGGCGAATACACCCGATCCGTGTCCGCGTCGTGAAACTCCACATGGCGCTGGCTGAAGGTGCCGCGTCCGGTATCCTGCCCGCTCAGCCGGACCGGCGTTCCTTCGAGCACCAGGCTGCCGAATGCCAGCGTTTCCGCCAGCGCCCAATCCACGTGCGTACCGTCGTGGGCTTGCTTCCTGCGCTCGATGAATCGCGTGAGCTTCGGATGCAGGTGGAAATCGGCCGGGAATGTCGTAATGCCGTCGATGATGCGGCCGAGCAGCGCGCGATCCGCTGCCGTGGGAGGCAGATCCCCCGGTATGAATTCGGCCGGTACGGGGCTCATCTCGTGCAGCTCGAACTCTTCCTTGACCTTCTGCGTGTTGTCGTAGATCTCGTAGAGCTGCTTCTTCTGCGCTTCCCGCCAGCCGGCGACCTCTTGCGCGGTGACCACGCCGTCGTGGATCAAGCGTTCGGCGTACAGCGTCGCCACCGGCTTGTGGTTTTGAAGTTTCTGGTAAACCAGGGGCTGCGTGTAGCTCGGATCGTCGCCTTCGTTGTGGCCGTGCTTGCGATAGCACACCATATCGAGCACCACGTCTTTGTGGAATCGCTGGCGGTAATCGAAGGCCAGCTCCATCGCCGCGACGCACGCTTCCGGATCGTCACCGTTCACGTGAAAGACCGGCGCTTGAATCCCCAGCGCCACGTCCGTGCAATACGTGGACGACCGCGCCTCGCGAGGATTGGTGGTGAACCCGATCTGATTGTTGATCACCAGATGCACGGTCCCGCCGGTCGTGTATCCCGCCACCTGGCTGAAATTCAAGGTTTCCGCGACGATCCCTTGCCCCGACATGGCCGCGTCGCCGTGAACCAGCACCGGAATTACGCGCTCGCGTTTCCGATCGCCCATGCGATCCTGCTTGGGCCGAACGATGCCTTCCACTACCGGATTCACCGCTTCCAGATGACTGGGATTCGCCGCGACCGAAACGGTAATCTCCTGGCCGCCCGACATCTGCCGGACGTTGCTCGCGCCCAGGTGATACTTCACGTCGCCTGTGCCTTCGACGAACTCGGAATCGATATCGCCTTCGAATTCCGAAAAGATCTGCGCCACGCCTTTGCCGATCACGTTGGCCAGCACCGCCAGCCGCCCGCGGTGCGCCATGCCGATCACGATCTCCTGCACGCCGGCTGGAGCAGCGCGTTCCAGCAGTTCCTCAATCATCGCGAGCATGGTCTCGCCACCTTCGATCGAGAAGCGCTTGTGCCCCTTGAAGCGGTTGTCCAAAAATCCTTCGAATCCGTCGGTCAGCACGACGTCCTTCAAGATGCGCCGCTGCGTCGCGGCATCCAGCGAAAATTGCTCCGCCGCGGACTCCATGCGCTCCTGAATCCATTTCCGTTCTTCCGGACTGTCGATGTGCATGAACTGCGCGCCGGTCTTGGACGCGTAGGTATACCGCAGCCGGTCGAGCAGCGTACGCAGCGGCAGCACACCGAACGATTCGGCATGGAACGTGCGATCCAGATCCCAGATCGTCAACCCGTGCGCCGAGGGCTCCAGATCCGGATGTGACGGCCGCGGCAAACCCAGCGGATCGATATCCGCCACCAGATGCCCGCGCTCGCGCCAAGCGTTGATGAGTCGTGCGACACCCGCTTGTTTCAGAGGATCGGCACTGACCATCGGCGCCGAGGCTTGATCCGGCTGCCACTTCCAGGCCTGTGCGGGGATCGCCAGATCGCGGAAGATCTGGTCGTAGAAACCGTCCTCGCCTTCGAGCAGCGCCTGCACTCGCGCCAGGAACATGCCCGATTCCGCGCCCTGGATCACCCGGTGATCGTAGGTGCAGGTCATCGTCATCACTTTGCTCAGGCCCATGGAAGACCGCACGTCTTCCGGCACGCCGCGATACTCCGGCGGATAATCGATGGCGCCCGTGGCGATGATCGCGCCCTGTCCCGGCATCAGCCGCGGGATCGAACCCACCGTTCCGACCGTGCCCGGATTGGTCAGCGAAATCGTCACGCCCTCGAAATCGGCGACCGTCAACTTATTACCGCGCGCACGCGCCACCAGGTCGTCGTAGGCCGCCACGAATTCCGCGAAATTCATCGCCTCAGTGCGCTGGATGCACGGGACTTTGAGCGACCGCGAGCCGTCTTTGCCCGCCACGTCCACCGCGATCCCCAGGTTGACGTGCCCGCGCGTCACGCGGAACGATTCGTCGCCGCGCCCCGAATACGCCTGGTTCACCGCGGGAACCGCTTCGATCGCGCGCACGATGGCCCACGCCACCAGATGCGTATACGACAGCTTGCTCTGCCCCGTGGCGGATCGATGCTGGTTGATTAAGCGCCGGTTCTCGTCAATCACCTTCACCGGCATCACGCGCTGGCTGGTCGCGACGGGAATCGTCAGGCTGGCCGCCATATTCTCGGCGATGCGCAGCGCCGGGCCGCGCAGCGGGATCAGTTGATCGTCCGCGGCGACCGCGACGGCAGGCACTTCGGCCGTTCGAACGGCAAGCGCCCGCGGCTGTTCAGTAAAAGACCGCGGCTGGTCAGTAAGAGACCGCGGAGGAGGCTCGGCTACAGCGGTAGCTTTGCCCGCCGGCGCAGCCCCGTGCCCGTTGCCTTCTAAAACCGGCGTCCAGGTGGCATCCACTGCTTTCCGGTCGTGCTTGTATTCCTGGAGAAGCTCGTCCTCCAGCCAGCTATTGATGTTGGGTTGTGTAGGATCTTCTGACATGAAGCGAAACGCTACTACTATGGTATCTGAATCGATTCCCCATGCCGCGCCTTCTCATCTTTTCCGACATTCATAACGACCGGCAGGCTCTCCAGAGCCTGATGAATATAGACGCCGACTACTACTTCGCGGCCGGCGATCTGGTGAGCTGGGCCCGCGGATTAGACAAGATGGCCGAGCCGATGCAACGCCGCGCCGGGCACATGTATGTGCTGCCGGGAAATCACGAATCCGAGCGCAACATTGCCGATTTCTGCGAGCGTCACGGATTCGTCAACTTTCACGGTGGGACGCTCGATATCGGCGGCACGCACGTCGCCGGGCTGGGCTACTCGACGCCCACGCCCTTCAACACTCCCGGCGAGTATTCGGAGGAGGAAATGGCCGCGCGGCTCGCAAAACTAAGTGACAACGTCGCGGACTGGAAAACGTCCGTGCTGATCTGCCACGCGCCCCCGCTCGATACCGATCTCGACCGCATTCACGACGGTCTGCACGCCGGCAGCCGCGCCGTACGCGAGTTCATCGAAAAACACCAGCCCGCGTATTTCTTCTGCGGCCATATCCACGAGGCTGAAGGGGTGGTGATCCAGATGGGGGCAACCCGCGCGCAGAATGTCGGAAAGAAAGGCTACTTGCTCGAACTCTGAGTCCGAACTACAACGGGCAGCGGGGCGCTGCTCACGCCCGCGCACTCTATGCGAAATTCGTGATCGCCCGGTGCGACATTCGCAGGCACCGCTGCGTTGATCTGCCGGTATCCCTCGGCATTCGGCTCGCCCACATACTCCACTTCCAGCCGCCGATTCCCCAGGAACGCGCGCACATTCGCGCGATCCGCGTTCTCCGGCAGACCCGCAACCCAGCAGCTCAGGAACCCGCGCTCGCCGACCTGGACCTCGCCTTTGGTCCACGCGACGCCGTCGAAGACTTCCTTAAGCTCGATTGGCTTGGCCTCGAGCGGCACGTCCACCGCGATCCGGAACCCCCGCCCGAACCCGCTGTCCCGGAAGCGCAGCCGCGCCGTGTGCCAGCCGGGATCGAGGCCCGGCGGAAGATGGAACGTCGCGCGCCACGCGTCATCTTCGCGGGTCACAAAAAGACACGCCGCGCCAAATTCGCCAACCTCTAAACGCAGCAGATCCGGCGTCACTGAATCCCGTGTCGTGCGAAAAACGCTACTCAGATACTCCTCCGATTTCCGCGTGGAAAAATTCATGCCGTTGGTCCGCGCGTTTTCGATGGTCAGGATTTCCGGAGCATCCCCCGCCGCCTCCTTCGGGGCGGGTTCCCATTTCCGGTAGCACGCCACCACCGCGTGATGATCGCCCGTTCCCAGGAATTCCACGCGCGCGAATCCCGCCGCGCGGCACATCGCCAGCAGGCACGCTACGGTCGGACCGAACCAGTTGCCGAACTGATTCCCCAGCTCGTCCAGCTCGTAAAACTCCATGGTCGGGATTTCGCCGGCGTGCTCCTGCCAGTCGTCGGGATCGGTGACAAACGAATCCACAATCGCAATATCCCGCGTCAGCGCGCACACCATTGCCAGCGAGAGCAGCGGGTAGCGCACATGGTACAGAACGCCCAGAAAGAAGACGATGTCGAACTTGCCCAGGCCGGCATCCGGGATCTCGTAGAAATCCATGATGCGGTAATCGACCTTGGACTTGAGCCGGGCGTGGACGTCCAGAAACGTTGGCAGCTCCACGCAGTCGATCGCGGTCACGCCGGCGCCGTGCCGCTCCGCCTCGAAGCTGAACCAGCCGTCCCACGCCCCGATATCGAGCAGACGCTTGCCCTTCAGATCCTCGGGAATCGGAAACTGCGCATAGCGGCGTTTCTGCTGCGCGACGGTCATGAAGCCGTCGATCGACGTGCCGTCCGGAAGCTCGAAGCTGTGATACCAGCCCTTGGCCGCGAGTTCCTTGCTGAAATCGATCCGCCGGCGGGCTTCGAGCGTTCCCGGGGACGGCATGCTTAGAGGACCTGGACCGTCTGCGGCTCCGAACTGACGCCCGCGAACAGGACGCGAAAATCGTGCGGACCTTTCGCAAGGTCAGGCGGGACCTTCGCGTTGATCTGAGAATACCCGCTGGTTTCGTCCGGTCCGATCCAGGTGATCTGCAGCGGAATTTCGCCCAGCAGCACGCGTACGTCCAGCGCACTGCGGTTCTCCGGCAGACCGCCCACCCAAAAGCTCACGAACCCTCCGCCGTCGATGCTGACTTGACCGCGCTCCCACGACTTTCCGTCGCACACGTCCTTGACGACGATCTTGTCCGGGCGCCCCGCGGGGACGTCCACCGCGATGCGGAGCTCGTTGCTGAATCCTGTATCGGCCAGGCGCAGCCGCACGGGATACCATCCCGGATCGAGCGCGGGCGGCAGCCGGAAGGAAGCCGCCCAGCTTCCGTCTTCGCGCTGCTGCACGTAGATCGCGCGCGTGCCCAAGCCGCTCACTTCCAATCGAAGGTCCTCGGGCCGGATCTCGTTCTCGTGAGGCGCTCGAAAGACGCATTCGAGATACTCTTCCGATTTCCGGCTGAAGAAACAGTTCCCCGGAATTCTTCCGTTGGACACGAACAGCAGTTGCGGAGGAGCGCTGGCGGGCTGTGCGGGAGCAGGTTCCCACTTGCGGAAGCAGGCCACGCCGGCGTAATTGCCTCCCGCGTACATCAGCTCCACGCGGGCGAAACCCGCCGCCCGGCACATCGCCAGAAGACACGCCACCGTGAGGCCGCTCCAGTTGTCGTACTGGTTCCCCAGTTCGAACGTTTCGTAGAACTCGAGCGTCGGTATCGCCTTCGCATGTTCCTTCCAGGTCTCGGCATCGATGACGAAGGATTCCACGATCGCCACATCCGTCGTCAGGCCGCACACGATCTCCAGCGCCAGCAGCGGATGGCGGAGGTGATAGAGGACGCCCAGAAAAAACACCACGTCGAACTTGCCTAAACCTGCCGTGGGCAGCTCGTAGAAATCGAGCACGCGGTAATCGACCTTGGACCCGAGCCGCCTCTGGACTTGCAGGAAAGTCGGAATTTCGACGCAATCGATAGCCGTCGTCGCGGCTCCATGGCGCTCTGCCTCAAAGCTGAACCAGCCGTCCCACGCGCCGATGTCGAGCACGCGCTTGCCGCGCAGATCCTCGGGAATGGGATAGCGCGCGTAGCGCTCTTTCTGCACCGCCAGCGGCATGTATCCGTCGATGATCGTGCCGTCCGGGAATTTGAAGCTGTGATACCAGCCCTTGGCGATCAGGTCCTGGCTGAAGTCCAGTCCCCGGGCTGCTTCTCGCGATGTCTCAGGCGCGGCTTTGGTGGAGTTTTCGGGCAATGTAGATATTCTCTCACTTGCGGAATCGGCTCAGCTTGCGAACGTAAAACAGCGTGTGCGTCAGCATCGCGGCCAAAAACACCGCCAGGAACGTCCAGCCCAGGCTTTTGGTCCGTCGGAGCGGCATGTGCAGGATCATCCACAGCATGCCTGCCAGAAACACCGTGAATACGGCCTTGAGCACAATGGTCATCCGCAGCAGCAGTTGCTTGACTTCGGGACGGTCGCGGTCGATCTCGAACGGCACATTGACCAGCTGCTGGTAGCGCGCGGCGAACGTCAGGAGCAGGTACACACCCGCGTTGAGCAGAACCATGATGCTGAGGCTCGTGCCGCTGCCTCTGCGCGCGAACCCCGGCAATCGCTGCCAGTGCGCGAACACCATGGCGAAGGTCGCGATTAACGCCGCGAAAGCGATCGCTTCAAGCAGCCAATCTTCGGTGGACCGCCGGGGGTGCATAGCGTCTGCAACTTCTAGCATACGGTACACTCGTAAAGGAATGACTCTCGACGAATTGCAGCGCGAATACACCACGCTCCGCCAGCAAGCTGAAGCTGTGCGGAGCTATCTTTGACGCCCCCACCCGAAAAAACCAGCTAACCAAGATTGAAGAGCTGACCAACGCCCCCGACTTCTGGTCCAACCCCGAAAAAAGCCAGAAGATCATGCAGGATCGTAAGCGCCTGGAAGAGCAGATCGCCCAGGACGAGAAAATATCCGGCCTGACCTCCGACCTGGACACCCTGTTCGAGCTGGGACGCGAAGGCGAAAACGTCTCCGCCGATCTCGAGCGCGACATGCAGACTTTTTCGGGGTATCTCGAAAAGCTCGAAACCCAGATGCTGCTTTCCGGCGACAACGCCTCGAAGAGCGCCATTGTCACCATTCATCCCGGCGCCGGCGGCACCGAAAGCCAGGACTGGGCAGAGATGCTCCTGCGCATGTATTACCGCTGGGCGGAGCGCAATCACTTTGAGATCGTCGAAACGGACCGCCTGGAAGGCGAAGGCGCGGGCATCAAGTCCGCCACCTTCGAAGTCAACGGCGAGAACGCCTACGGGCTGCTCCAAAGCGAAGTGGGCGTGCATCGCCTGGTGCGCATTTCGCCCTTCGACTCGGCCGCGCGCCGCCACACGTCGTTCGCGTCCGTCTTCGTGTATCCGCAGATCGACGAGGAAATCAAGATCGATATTCGTCCCGAAGATCTGCGCGTCGATACGTTCCGCGCTTCGGGCGCCGGCGGCCAGCACGTCAATCGCACCGACTCCGCCATCCGCATGACGCATCTGGCGACCGGCATCGTGGTGCAGTGCCAGAACGAGCGCAGCCAGCACAAGAATCGCGCCAGCGCCATGAAGCAGCTCCGCGCCAAGCTGTACGAGCACGAGATGGACAAGAAGCGCGCCGAGGACCGGAAAACGGAGGATTCCAAACTCGAGATCAACTTCGGCAGCCAGATCCGCAGTTACGTGCTCGCTCCTTACCGCATGATCAAGGATCATCGCACCAAGTTTTCGGTCGGCGACGTCGACCGCGTGCTGGACGGCGATCTGGACGCGCTGATCCACGCTTATCTCGTGTGGCGAAAAACCGGCAAGACAGCTTCCGATAAAGACGATGAGCTTGTCGATTAAGGACGCCGCGGAGATGATTCGCAGCGGAGGCCTGGTCGCGTTTCCCACCGAAACCGTGTACGGGCTGGGCGCGAACGCGCTCGACGCAGCCGCGGTGCGGAAGATTTTCGAGATGAAGGGGCGGCCCGAGACCAGCCCGCTGATCGTACACGTGGCCTCGGTGGAGATGGCCAAGCGAATCGTGGCCGAATGGCCCCCGCTGGCCGGCGAATTGGCCCGAAAATGGTGGCCTGGACCGCTCACTATAGTGTCGCGTAAACAAGACAGTTGTCCTTTAAACGTGACAGCCGGACTGCCGACGGTGGGCGTCCGCATGCCGAATCATCCCATCGCACTTGCGCTGATCCGAGGAAGCCGGCGTGCCCATCGCCGCACCGAGCGCGAACCGCTTCACCGGGCTCTCGCCGACCACTGCGGACCACGTCCGCGCGGCCTTCGGCGACGCGGTGCCGGTTCTCGACGGAGGCCCGTGCGCGGTAGGAATCGAATCGACCGTGGTGGCGATCGAGGGCGACAAGCTCACGTTGCTGCGGCCCGGAATGATTTCCTTCGGCGAGATCGAGCAGGCGACTGCGCACGCAGGCGAAGCCCATCCGGCGCCCGGCATGCACCAGAAGCACTACAGCCCGCGCACGCGGCTGATTTTGGTTCGCGGCGCATCCGAGCTTCCGGATCGCACCGGAGCTTATGTCTGGCGAGTCGCTCTCGGCCCGGCAGCTCGTGCCGTGCGGATGCCGTTAGACGCGGCGCCCTATGCGGCCGAGCTTTACCGGGTGCTGCACCAGCTCGACGCGGAGAACTGGCCGTGGATCGCGGTGGAGATGCCGCCGGATGCTCCCGACTGGTCGGCCATCCGCGACCGGCTGCAACGTGCCGCGGGAGGATAATAACCAGGATGCGCAATCCCATGAAAAGCGGCCCCGAGCTGGTCGAAGAGATCGACCGTACCCTCTCGGTCACGCCCACGCTGTGGTGGCTGGGCCACTCGGGTTTCGTGGTGCGCTTCGCCAACATCACGTTCTATATCGACGCGTGTTTATCGAACCCGGAGGGCCGGGAGCGAAGAATGGCCTCGCCCCTGGCCGCAAGGGACATCCGCAACGCCGACATGGTTTTCGCCACCCACGGGCACCCGGGGCATCTGGATGCTCCTTCGATCGGCCCCATCCTCCAGGCCTGCCGGGGCGCCAAGCTGGTGCTTCCGAAAAGCGCCGCCGATCTCGCCCACGCCGCCGGGATTCCCTACAATCGCATGACCACCACGGATTCCGGGCTGCGCATCGAATACTTCAAGGACAATCTCTACGCGCGCGTGTACGCGGTGCCCTCGGCGCACCCGCAGATCGACTGGACCGCGACAGGCGGATATCCTTACCTGGGCTACCTGATCCGCTTTGGACGCTGGACGATCTATCATGCCGGAGACTGCGCTTTTTATCCCGAGCTGGCCGCGCACTTGCAGCCGTTCAATGTGAACGTGGCGCTGCTGCCCATCGGCGGGAGCAATTTTTCCGTGAGTGAGGCCGCGCAACTGGCTTCCGATATAGGCGCGACTTGGCTCGTTCCGATGCATTACCGGACATTCGATGAAGACCGCGAGAGCGAGTTCGTCACGCATATGCTGGGCCACCGGCCGGCGCAGCGATTCAAGGTGCTCCAGTGCGGCGAGAAGTGGACCGTTCCGGAAGAGTAACCTACACTCCGGCGGTCACGACATTGCGCCGGTCAAGGGCAGGCGCATCCCTGGCCGCCAGTTTTTCGCGGAAACGCAGATGCCGGACGCGGGTCAGTTCGACCAGAGGTTTCCAGGCGCCGTGCACCAGATGGCGCCGAATCAGCAGATGCCAGATTCGATTGGAGCGCTTGTAGAGATAAGAACTGGCGAGATAGGGCGCTACGGCCGCCCAATCCTCGGGACGGCGTTTCCAGATCGAGGCGTGCGAGAACAGCCGCTCATAGAGCCACCCGTAGCCCTGCTCCAGCTCCTCCGGCTCCATGTGTTTCGGACGAAAGACCGCGTGGGCCGTGTCGTACAGGTTCCAATCGCGATGAAGCAGCCGGCCCTCGCTTTCCATCTGGCGGAATAGCGGAGTCGCGGGGTACGGAGTGAGGATGTGAAACGTGGCGCATTCCAGGCGGTTTTCTTCCACCCACTCGGCGGTGCGCGCGAAGACGTCTTTCCGGTCGTGATCGAAGCCCAGCACAAATGAGCCGTTGACCTGGATTCCGTTGTCGTGCAGGATGCGAACGCGGCGGGCGTAGTCGGCCGTTTTCGGAGTTTTTTTGCGGGCGTCCGCGAGATTCTGATCGGCGAGCGACTCAAACCCCACAAACACGCCCGTGCATCCGGCCATCGCCATGGCTCGAATCAATCCCAGATCGTCGGTGACGTCGATTGAAACCGCGGCGCTCCAGATCTTCTCAAGCGGCCGAAGCGCGGCGCAGAGCGCGTGCAGATATTCGCGGCGCGATCCCAAATTGTTGTCGACGAAGACGGCGTAGGGCTGGCCGTCCTCCACGAATTCCGCGGCGATCTGGGAGGGATCCTTCATGCGGTAGGGCATGCGCAAGCCCTCGGTGGCCAGGTAGCAGAAGCCGCAGCGATTGTGACACCCGCGGGTCGCGATCAGGCTGGTGGTGGTCAGAAAACTCGCCCGCGGAAGGATTTGGCGGCGCGGAACAGGGTCGTCCCGATAGTCGTTTTCGTAGGTTGCCGTATAGCGTGGCTTCAAGCTGCCGTTTTCAACGTCCGCCAGGATTTTCGGCCAGAGCTGTACTCCGTCTCCGAGCGCGAGTGCGTCGGCGTGCGGCGCGCACTCCTCGGGGCAGGAGAGCACGTGAAGACCGCCCAGGATCACCTTGCTGCCTCGATGGCGATACCAGTCGGCCAGTTCGAAAGCCCGTTGCGCGAAGGTGAGGTGGACGGTGATTCCCACCACTTCAGGCATCGGCTCGCAGGGCGGGCGCCCGTCGAGAACATTTTCGTCCCAGTATTGAACCCGCCACGATTCCGGAGTGGTCGCCGCGAAGCTGGTCAAGGCCAGGGTCGGCGTGAGTACGTGCTTTCCGAAGCTCGCATGCGGATCCTTGGGATAGAAGGGATTGATCAGAAGGGCGTAGCGCGGCTCGACCGGCCCGGCAGACGCAGTCGGATCGAGATGCGGGGCGTGGAGCATTTCAGGCGGGATCCAGCCGAGGCGCACGGGCCGCCGGAAGGGCTCAGAGGCATCGATCATGCTGATACTCTATACTACAAAGTGCTCTGTGTCAATAGAAAGAATGTGAACGGAATCCGGCTGTGGGCAGCGTCCTACTTGGTAGGCTTGTTGGAAGCTGGCGAACGGGCGTTAGAAAGAGCGGCGTGACGTGTGATAGTATCGCCGGTTCGAGGAACGAACAATATGAACAATCCCGATTATGCCGTCGGCTGGGGCACGCTAGCGCTGATCAACGCTGCCATCGCTCAAACCCGAGGACGATCTGGACTCAATTGGTTCTTGCTGTCGCTTCTCCTGGGACCGGTTGCAACGTTCCTTCTTGTGGCCGTCTACCGGACGTTCCAAGTTCCTAGAAATTCCAAGTAGCCCACTGCCACCTGAACGGATCCGGCTTCGGGAAGGGTCCGAATTGGTAGCCTTACGGACAGGTGATAAGCAAGGGAGCCGTCCTGCGCTGGCTGGAGAATCGCACCTTGCAGCGGTATCTTCACGGCACAGGGATCGAAATCGGAGCGTTGTGGAGGCGCTTCCCGGTGCCTCGGAACGCACGAGTCTGGTATGTCGATCGAGGCAGCCGCGATGCCCTGGAGCGGCATTATCCGGACCTCAAAGGCAGCATTCCGTCGCCCGATGTGTTGGCCGAAGGCACGCAGCTGCCCGTGCGCCCGTGGAGTCTCGATTTTCTGATCGCCAGCCATGTCCTGGAGCATCTGCCTTTCCCGTTGATGGCCCTGCGGTCATGGTATGAGGCTCTGGCGCCGGGAGGGGTCCTGTTATTGAAAGTGCCCGACAAGCGGTATACGTTCGATATTCATCGCGCGCGAACACCGCTGGCTCATCTATTGGAGGAGCAGGAAAACCCGGCGCGTTTCGATACGCGGGCGCATTACGCCGACTGGGTCGGCCGGCGGCGGCCACACCGCTTCCATGCCGGGGTTCGACCAGGCCGTTCAGGATTTGATGGATCAGGAGTACAGCATCCACTTCCATGTCTGGATCGACCAGGACGTGAGAGAAATGGTCGACTTTACCCGGCAGACCTGGCGGCTGGAATGGGAACCAGTGGTGTTTTGGGGCGCACACTTCTACCGCAAGGAGACCACCATACTCCTTCAGCGAAAGTAGCTTGCAAGATTCCGCTTCAAACGCGCAAAATACCGCGTTTAATCGCGGTGACCACGGCTTCGGTCCGATCCCCCACGCCGAGCTTTTCGTGAATGCTCAGGACATGGGTTTTGACGGTCCCTTCACTGATGAACAGCAGGGCGGCGATTTCCTTGTTGCTCTTGCCCTCCGCGATCCACTTCAGCACTTCGATTTCGCGGGGCGATAACGGGCCGCCGGCCATGGCGCGCTCGGCCAGCCGGGACGCGGCGCGCTCGGAAACGTGCGTGCCGCCGGCGTTGATTTTGCGAATGGCGGCGAGCAAATCGGCCGTGGAACAATCTTTCAGCAAATAGCCTTGCGCGCCGTTCTCCAACGCGCGAAACACGCTTTCGTCGTTATCGTAGGTAGTCAGCACCAGGATTCGCGCATCCGGAAACTCGCCGCGGATCGCCAGGATGGCTCCGACGCCATCAAGTTCGGGCATGGCCAGGTCCATCAGGACCAGGTCCGGTTTCAACTCGCGGAATCTCGTCACGGCCTCACGCCCGTTCTGGGCGAGCCCCACAACGGTCATGTCCGGCTCAAACTTCAGAACGGCGGCGAGGCCGTCGCGGACCACGGCATGATCCTCGGCAATCAGAATGCGTATCGCCTCAGGCATTCGGAACCGTGACCACGATTCGCGTGCCGCGCCCGGGATCGCTCAGAATCTGGATCTCGCCACCAATCTGGCGAGCGCGCTCCCGCATGCCGTCCACGCCAAAGCCCGACGGTTCCACTCCGCTCATACCCCGGCCACTGTCGCCGACTTCGAGCACCACCGAACCAGTCCGATACGCCAGACGGACTCCAATGCGCTCGGTTCCGGAGTGGCGGACCGCGTTAGTCAGCGCTTCCTGAGCGATGCGGAGAAGATTCGCTTCACACTGCTCGGGCAGCGCATACGGTTGACCTTCAAGTTTGGTATCGAGCTGAACGCCGGAATCGGAGGTGAGCTTGCGACCGATTTGCTCCATCGCGTCGAGCAAGGTGCCGTTCGACAGTGCACCGGCCCGCAGGGCGGAGACGGATCGGCGCGCTTCTTCCAAACTTGCGTTCGCAAGCTCGCGCGCTTTTTCGATATGGGCTCGCGCGTCTGCGGAATCTCCGTGCAAACGCTGCTCGGCTGCGTTCAACTGCATCATGATGCCGGTGAAACCTTGCGCCAGCGTATCATGGATGTCGCGCGCGAAACGAGTGCGCTCGGCCACAATCGCATCGCGCTGCTGTTCCTCCGCGGCGCGGCTAACCTCGAACAGGCGCTGCAGATGGCTCGAATACATGGTCACCAGCCAGCAGGCTGCCACGTACACCAGGTCCCATTGCGCGTTCGCGCTCCAACTGGACCTCGGCGCCGCAAACTGGGCCATCACGCAAATGAAGGTCCAGAAAAGTACGTACGACTTGCCCATCAGGAGCCCGGAAAGCAGGATGGTGAGGATCAGTGCCCCACTAAATTGGGGATATTCGTAGAGGCCTTTCGAAGTCTGCACAAGAGGCAACACGACAATTGAGACTATTGCAAAGAAGAGAGGTCCGAGAGCGAATGCAGGATACCGCTTTCTCATCAGGACGGCGGCCAGAAGCAACGCGCCCGGAAAGATGCTGTGCTCCCACTCCCGCATCCCGATCCGCAAGAGAAGTCCAAACTGGAGAGCGAGCGCCGCGACAGCAAATACCAAGATCCGCGAAAACAGCTCGTTCCGGAGAGGCGCTTCACGTTCCCAGGTCGTAATTTGCTTCTTGTTGCTCTTTAGCCAAGTGTCAAGAAAAGCCACGGAATGTCTCCCACAGCAAGAGTACCCGGAAGGCGGCATCGAAACCATCGGGATTTCGGAGGGTTTTAGGATCTACCGAACGGTAGAGCCTACTGTTCGTCGTACCAATGCCGCCAGCGCTGCCGCGAGGGAAACCAGCGGATCAGCAGCATTCCGGCGATGAATCCGCCGATGTGCGCAAACACCGCCACGCCGCCGCCGCTATAGTCGCGGTCGCCGATGGTTTCCAGACCGCTCACGAACTGCATCCCGAACCAGAAGAGCAAGTAGAACGGCGCGGGAATCGAGAGGCGCGTGAAGAAAATGATGAGCAGGACCAGCGTATCGATCTGCGAGCGCGGGAACTTGATCAGGTAAGCGCCCATCACCCCGGCGATGGCGCCGCTGGCTCCGATGGTGGCCAGAGGGGAACCGGGATTCGCCAGAACTTGAACCGCTCCGGACACCACACCGCACACCAGATAGAAGACCAGGAAGCGGGCTCCGCCGATCAGGTCTTCCACATTCCGGCCGAAAACCCACAAAAACAGCATGTTTCCCAGAAGGTGCAGCCACCCCCCGTGCAGAAACATGGAGGTGAACAAGGTAATCAGGTGCAGGTCGGCCGGGACGACGCCCCAGGTTCTGACGAACTGATCGAGGCGGTAATAATTCAGCGTGTCCTGGTACAGAAAAATGATGGCGTTGACCGCGATCAGCGAGCCGGTGACGACGGTGCGCGAGTAAACACGCTCGCTCGAGCGCAGAGGAATCATTTGTGGGAGAAGTCAGGATGGGAACAGCGCTCGCCGCGCGCGATCAACTCACGCGCCTGCTCCGCCGTGGCGATTCCGCCCCGGGCCCCCAGTCGCGTGCAGTTCAGAGCAGCCATGGCGTTGGAAAATTCGAGGGCGTCCCGCACGGATGCTCCCTTGAGCACAGAATAACAGAACGCCCCGTGAAACACGTCTCCCGCGCCGGTGGTGTCGACGCAATTCACGACGAATCCGGAGGAGTATACGAATCGTCCGGCTTCGCGCGCGAGCGCGCCGTGGGGTCCCAGGGTCATGGCGGCCACACGCATGCCGTATTCGTTCTGGATACGCTCGAGCGCGCGGAAAGGATCGCGCTCGCCGGTCCAGCGCTCGGGAAATTCGGTGCTGCCGACCAGATAATCAACGCTGGCCAGCACCTGATCGAAGCCCGGATAGACGTTATCGACATCCACGCTGACGGGGATGCCGTGATCGCGCGCGATACGGGCGGCACGGGCGACCGCGGGCGTGTCGTGTCCGTCGACGTGCAGCATACGGGCGCACGTAATCTTCTCCGGCGTGATGTGGGCCGGGTCGAGGGTCAAGCAGTCCGGACGATGCCAGAAGATGGTGCGCTCGCCGGTGGACTGGTCGATGACGATGTAGGCGCTCTGATTAGGGCAGCCGGCGCGGATCTCGACGTCGTCGAGGTTCATGCTCACGCCGTCCAGGCCGGCTTCGCGGAGGCTGGCCATCTGGATGCGGCCGCGTTCGTCGTCGCCGACTGCGCCGATGTACTTGGTCCGCAGGCCGAGCTTGCCGCAGGTGACGAGCGCGCTGGCCACCTGGCCGCCGGGGCTCAGGATTTCGCGCTCGAAGGCGACCTTGCCGCCGTGCCGCGGAAATTTCGCAACCAGCAGAAGCGTGTCGGTGGCGTTGAGGCCCACCCCGACCAGATCGAAGGGCGGATTCACTTGGTATTGATCACGCTCAGGATGGTATCGACCAGAAGACTCTTCTCCCGCATCAAACTGACGACTTCCGAAATATGGTTTTCGCCGGGCACGTAGAGAAGCCGGGCGGGAACGAAGTTTTTCCTGAGGGCCTCCGTTAAATCGCGGGCCTGCCGGGGCAAGCCGAGATAATCCCACTGGCAGTAGCTGATGAGGAAATCCGGCGCGCGCGACGTGATGTGCGCCAGAGGCGAGGCGTCGTGCTTAGCGCCCGGATCGCCCCCGGATACCAGAAATGCATCGAGATGATCCACTTCGTAAATACCGCTCATGGCGATGACGCCGCGAATCGCGGCGGGGGCCAAATCGAACTTCTTCAGGTATTTTTCATCCAGCGCGAGCAGCGCCGCCAGATGCGCGCCGGCGGAGTGTCCACTGAGATAGATGCGCGCTGGGTCGCCACCGTGCTGAGGGATGTTCCGGACCACCCAGGCGAATGCCGCGGCCAGATCCTCGATCTGCGCCGGATGGGGGCTGCGGGGCATCAGCCGGTAACTGGGAATCGCAACGCCGACTCCGGCGCGCGCGAAGCGCTCTCCCAAGGCCTCGTACTGAGAGCGGTCGCCGGTTCTCCAAGCGCCGCCGTGGACGAATACCAGCACCGGGAACTTTTTCTTGTCGCGGGGGAGGTACAAGTCGAGTTTGTGCTTGTCAGCATCGATGTTTGAGCCTTCAGCGGGCGAGCCTTCCGTGTAAGAGATGCCGCCGAGCACTTCCACATTGGACGAAATCGGAACGGCGGGAAGCGTCACGCTGGACGGCGGGCCCACGAAAATCGGATTGGTGAAGATCCAGGGGCGCTCCTCGCCGTCGATGCTGAGCAGCGCTTCCAGGCGATAGGCGCCCGTATCGCGGGCGCGGTAGTCGAGTTTCCAATCGTGCACCTCGGCGACCACGGTGTTATCGCGCAGGAGGCGGATGGTGGCGGGAACCGGAAGGCGCGCGCTGATGTTGACGGCGCCGGTCTGAGGATTGTGCATCACGGTATCGCCCATTTCAAACAGGCCGAAGTACGTTTGCGCAAAGAAAGCCGCGCCCGTGGGATCGCACAGCCAGTCGCGCGCCACGTAGGCGTGTCCGGCGGCGAGCGAGGCCTGGATCGAGGGGGCGGTCAGCCCGGTCGCGAGGATGTGGGTGGTGGCGTGGCGGAAGGCGGCGGTGTAGGCGCGGGTCGGGTCCTTGGCGGCCTTCGCAGGCGGGAGATGGGTTCGCGCGAACAGCACGGAGTGGGCAGTCGGCGGCTCGGCGATCGCGTGGGTATCCGAGCCGAAGGCTTCCTCAGGATACTGCTTGAATTTCGAGGCCAAGCGCTTGGCGTCCTCCTCGGGAGGCGCACCGAGGATGTCGGTGCCCTGAAAATCGCGGCTTGGAGCAGGCAGGAACAGGACTCTATCGAACGTGCCGGTCGAGGAAGCCCCGAAAATCACGTGGACCGCGGCGTCGTGCGCGGCTTGCACAAGCGTTTGCGGGGCCGCGGGTGCGGGCAGAAAGACGGCGCGATAGTCCTGATAGATTCCTTCCGGGGAAAAACTGGCGCGGGTCTTTTTCCATTCGAGAATCTGGGAGTGGACGGCTTCCAGATGCTGGTCCTGTAAGCGCTCGGCGGGCGTGCGTGCGGAGGCGATGAAACAGGGCGCGAAAACGAGGAGGGCAGCCGCTCGCACGACTTCATTTTAGAAGAAGGCGCTTAGATACCGTGGAGCATGCCGCCGTCAACCTGAAGGCTGGCCCCGGTGATGTATCCGGCCGCTCCGGACAGGAGAAAGACGGCGGCCGCGGCGAACTCTTCCGGATCGCCGTAGCGGGCCATGGGAATGGTGGCGAAAATCCGCTTCTGCTGTTCAGGTACGGTGATGCCGGCGCGCTTGGCGTTGTCTTCGTCGATTTCCTTCACGCGATCGGTCGAGATGCGTCCGGGGATCAGTTGATTCACGCGGATTTTGTGCGGCGCGAGCTCCGAGGCGAGGATTTTCGACAGCGAGGACACCGACGTCCGCATGACGGTCGAAAGGGCGATGTTGCCGATGGGCTCCTTCACGGCCGACGAAGTCGCGAGCAAAATGGCCCCGCCCCCGCGGGCAGTCATCGACGGGACGGCCAGCCGGATCATGCGCACGGCGCTCAACAGCAGCAGCTCGAACGCGCCCTGCCAGGCGGCATCGTCGAACTTGAGCACGGGACCCGGCGGCGGGCCTCCCGAATTGGTGTAGAGCAGATCGACGCCGCCGAAGCGGTCGACCGTCTCGTCGTGCCAGTTCGCGAGCGCGTCGGGGGAGCGCACATCGGCGGCCAGGGCGAGCACCTCCGCTCCGGTTTCGGCGCGAATCGCATCGGAGGCGGCTAAGGCTGCCTCGGGATTTCGCGACGACAAGGAAACTTTCGCGCCTTCCCGAGCCAGTGCGCGCGCGACGGCGAATCCGAGCCCGCGGCTGGCTCCGGCGACCATGGCGATCTTGCCCGTGAGACCGAGGTTCATATGGAACCTTTGATTGTACCGGGGATTGTACGAGAATTAGAGGTTTGAATCCGAAAACCTCCTCTCCCTCTCTCAAGAAGCTGACGGAAATCTTTTTCCGGGTCGGCAACACCACGTTCGGCGGCGGATACGTGACCATCGGCATGCTGGGACGCGAACTGGTGGACGCCCGCCGCTGGATCAGTTCCGAGAAATTCGATCTGGCGTTCGCGCTGGCGCGCATAACGCCGGGGACCAACCTGATCGCATTCTGCGCGGCGGTGGGCGCGCTGATTTGCGGAATCGCGGGAGCGATCGCCGCGGTGGTCGCCCTCACCGCGCCCTCGTCGGTGCTGGCCGTTCTGATCGCCTACGGATTCGAACGGTGGCAGAACAACAGGATCGCGATGGCAGCGATCGGAGGAACGGTGGCGGCGGTGGCGGGCATGATGTGGTCCACCATCTGGATCATTCTGCGGCCGCACGTGGGTGGCAGGACCTGGAACGGGCTGATACGGAACCTGCAGGTGGTGCTGATCGCGGGCGGAGGGTTCGTGGCGTCCTGGAGCTTCGGCGTCACGCCGTTGCCCATCATCGCGGCCGGCGCGCTGATCGGATTCCTGTGGGAGGACACCCCCGAGGTAGCTCAAAAGGAAACCCGGCGCCCATGAATCTGCTGCTTTTGTATCTGCTGTTGCTCAAAGCCAGCGTAACTTCGTTCAGCGGCCTGGGATCGCTGCCGCTGGTGCGGAACGATTTCGTGGTCGAGCGCCACGTGCTCACCGATCACCAGTTGAATATGGCGGTGGTGGCGGGCAGGACCGGACCCGGACCGTTCGGGCTGTACCTGGTGTGCGTCGCGTATCTGGCGGCGGGCGTGCCGGGCGCGATCACGGGCTTCCTGGCGCTGGTTACCCCGGCGTTTCTGGTGATCCCGCTGATGCGCTGGATTGGAGCCAGGGCGGACATCCCGCGCGTCCGCAGCGCCATTCGGGGGCTGCTGCTGGCCAGCGCCGGCCTGCTGGTCTCATCCTCGGTGCCGCTCACGCGGGACGCCTTCACCGGCATCTTCTCCGCGGTGCTGATGGCGGTGAGCTTCGGCGTCCTCACGTTCACAAAAATCGATTCGGCCTGGCTGATGCTGGCGGCGGCCGGCGCGGGCCTGGCAGCGACGCTGATTCGCTTCTAAAGTAACAGCCCGCAAAACGCAGCGCGCGGTCACGCACCTGAGCGCAATGGCGCACCTACTAATACTGGCCTATCGCGGCCCGGTAGAGATAGAGCGCCGCCAAAGCCAGACCGAAGACCGAGGTCACGATGGTCAGGCTGATGCCCCACCGGTCGATGCTGCCAATCTTGCGAAACGTCGCTACTTGTTGAGGAATCAGGCGTTCCTCGCCGGCGGACAGGTGCAGATAGTCGTCTTCCCGCATGGAAACGAACTTCCTGTAAAGCGCCAGCGCGAGGGTTGCGAGTCCCAGAATCGCCCAAAAGATCACGAATGTAGTCATGGTTGTGTCGCCTCCAAGCCCTTATACTCGCAATCGGGAGGCCAAGTCCAAAAAACAAAAGCCGCGGCGGGCTTCCTTCGAGCAGGCTGCCCACGCGCGGCCGGTTTTAAGAAACGATGAAAACGGTTACTTGGTCGCGTTCGCGTCCGCGTCCTTGCCCTTCTTGGCTTTGCCCTTCTTCATGTTCTTGCCCTTCTTGGGGGCTTTGGCCCTCTTGGCCTTCTTGGTGGTCTGCTTGGTCTCTTCTTTGTCCTGAGCAAAGGTGATGCTGGCGGTGCCGATAACCAGCGCCAGACCGAGCATGATACTCGTGAGCTTTTTCATTTTTGGGTGAGATCTCCTTCTTTGTCGAACGGCGTCGCCGTTCTGCTATGACTATCCTGGCAACCGGACATGAACAGGCCCTTAAGCAGCCATTAAAATCGATTCATTCCGTGGCGATTAACCCGTTCCAAACGTTCGACTAAGCCCTGTCTACGGAGGGCCTTGCCGAAACGCTTCCCGGTGCCGGCCGCAAGGAGCGGGTTAGTCTTGGGGAGCCATGAAACAGAAAGAGCTGGCTCGGGAACTGGCGCGCGAGGCGGGGCTGCCGCCGGCGGTGGCTCAGGACCGGATCGATGAGCTGGTGCACCGGATCGTGAAGAAGCTGCGTCGCGGGCAGCCGGTGGATCTGCCGGGCGTGGGAAAGCTGGTCATAAACGAACGCCCCGGCCGTGCGGGCCGGCGGTGACTCCTCGCGAACAGATTTTGGAGATCGTGCGGCGGGCGCTCGATCGCGGCCGTCCGGTGGAGATCGACGGTCTGGGCACGTTCCGGTCCGCACGCCGCGGCGGTGAGCGGGTCTATGAGCTGATCCCCCAGACGCAGCCGCAAGTGTTCGTGGCGTACGTGGAAGAGGATCTGGCGCTGGCGCGGCGGCTGCGGGACGGGATCGCGGCGGCCGGCTGCGCGACCTGGCTAGACAAGGACAAACTGCTGCCCGGACAGGACTGGCCTCGGGCGATCCGCCGCGCCGTGGAACTTTCCGATGCGTTCGTGGCGTGCTTTTCGCGGCGCTCGATCACGAAACGCGGGCAGTTCCACAACGAGCTGCGCTGGGCGCTGGAGTGCGCCCGGCTGCGGCCGCTGGAAGCGACGTTCCTGGTGCCGGTGCGGTTCGAGCCGTGCAAGGTGCCGCCCGCGATCGCGGAACAGCTGCAATACGTGGACCTGTTCCCGGATTGGGAGGCAGGGGTGAAGAAGGTTGTGCGGGCGGTGCGAACCGGGGCTCGGCCGCGACCGGCAGCCTCACTTACAACCTTGCGGGACTAGCTTCTTAAGCCAGTCTGGAAGTTCGATGATGCTCCAGATACTGCTGTAGTCATCGGTCCAGCCGCGGCATGTAGCCGGGGCGGTGGCCGGGTACATCTCCGCGCCCTGGAAACTGGCGTTCTGGAGAAGATTATTGTCCGGAGAGGTAATGAGAACCCAGGTGGTGGAGTTGGCGAAGTTGTTGTCGGAGGCGTCGTCGGCCACCACGGTGGCTTTCTTGCCGACGGACTCCGCGCCGCGCTCGCATATCGGCGCCAGGTCCAGATAGCGGTTGGAGATGTGCACGGCCAGCACGCCATCGGGCTTCAGCAGCTTGAAATACAGCTGCATGACTTCCTTGGTGAGCAGGTGAACGGGAATGGCGTCGCTCGAAAACGCATCGATCACCAGAACGTCGTAGTTCGGCGGCGCATCCTCTGTTTCTCCTCCATCGTCAGGCGCGCGTCGCCCATCAGCACCTGCTTTATCGCCGGCGCAGTGGGAAAAGAAGGTGAATTCGCCGCGATCGGAAAGCGACTTCACCAGCGGGTTGATCTCATAGACGCGCACGTAGTCCCCGGCGCGGCAGTATCCGGTCATCACGCCGGCGCCCATGCCGACCACTCCGTAGCGAACCGGGCCGAGCGCCTGCTTGGCCTCCATGGTGCGGCCGATGCCGGAGCTGGGCGCATAGTAGGAATTCACCTCGTAGCGGTGTTGCCGGGTCGAGCCGCTGCGATCCATGGTTGATGGTCCCGTGCAGCAGGTTGCGCAGGGCGTAATCCTGGCCGACATCGTCGTCGCGGATGCGCAGCTCGCCGTAGAAATTCCGGGCGAACAGATGATAGCCCTGGCGATCGGCCACTTCTTTGCGCACCAGATATCCGGCCAGGAGACCGACGCCAATCGCCAGAGCCAGGCGTACGGGCCAGACTCCCAGCTTGGGGATTTCGACGTTATAGAGGACGATCACGGCGAGCACGCCGCAGGCCACCAGACCGATGGGAAGCTCCAGGTAGGAATCGAACACGCGGGGCGCGATGATGGCGACGAAGATGCCGCCAATGGCGCCGCCCAGAGAAACCATCAAGTAGAAGAGCGTCAAGTACTGCGGAGCGGGCTTGCGCAGCGCGAGTTCGCCGTGGCACAGCATGCAGCAGATAAACAAACCGCCGCAGAAGATGGGAATCGAGTACCAGATGTGGAAGTTGCCTTCGCCGGCATAGAGGGCGTAGGCCATCCAACCCAAAGCCGGGGCTACCCACGGCAGAAAGATCCAGCGCTGGTAGATCCGGTCGCTTTCAAAGGCGAGGATAAACGTCGACAGATAAATCGCCAGCGGCACGACCCAGAGCAGCGGGACGGGCGCGATATTCAAGCTCATGTGGTTGGTGATGGACACCAGGAGCGTGGAAGCGCAGGCGGCCAGGCTGACCCATAAGAGAAGCTGAGATCCAGTGGGACGTTCGGCGGATTTTTCCGGGATCGCGGCGGAAGCCGGTTCGGCCACGAGTTGGGAGGACAACTCCCGGTTGGCTTCTTCCCGGCTCACCCAAGCCGTGATCAAACACAGCGCCGCGAACACCACGAACGCCGCGCTCCAGTAGTAGGCCTGCTGGCGGGATGCGATGTTCGGCTCGACCAAGAAAGGAAAGCTGAGCAGCGCGAGCATCGACCCGAAGTTCGACAATGCGAAGAGCCGGTAGGGCACGCCGCTGCCGGTACGGCGAACGTACCAGGCCTGCAAGAGCGGGCTGGTGGAAGAAAGCAGGAAATAAGGCAGTCCGATGGTGGCGGCCAGGAGCTCCAGAATGCGCAGCGTGGGATCGCCGATGGCCGTGGGTTTCCAGGACACGTTGGGCAGGATCGGCAGGAGCGCGCAGCTGGCCAGCAGCAGCGCTCCGTGGATCAGGAGCTGGGTGCGGGCCTTGGCGAACTTGATGAGGGCGTGCGCGTAGGCGTATCCGGCCAGCAGCGAAAGCTGGAAGAACAGCAGCGCGGCGGCCCAGACCGCGGCCGAGCCTCCGAACCAGGGAAGAATGATCTTGGCGATGAGGGGCTGGACCTGAAACAGCAGGAATGCGCTCAGGAAAATAGTGGCGGCGTAGAGGATCATGAGAGTTTGGCTTATTTCCTAGTAAATATCTCAGCGCAGAATCTGAATGATGTTGCTGTAATCGTCGGTCCAGGCCCGGAACCCCTTACGGGTTTGCAGCGCGTAGACGTTGGGGTCTTGAAACTCGGGATCGGCAAAAATAGCGGGCGACTTCGACAACAGAATCCAGGTGTTCGCAACGTAGAACGCTTCGGAATCACCTTCATCGTACACCACGATTCCGGACCACCCCATTTCTTTGGCGGCCTGGGCGATGATGGGTTCCAGATCGAGATACCGGTTGGAGATGTTGATGGCCAGAACGCCGTCCGGCTTCAGATGCCGCCGGTAGACGGCGTAGGCTTCGCGCGTGAGCAGATGCATGGGGACGGCATCGCTGGTGAAGGCGTCCATGGCCAGGAAGTCGAGGTTTTCGCTTTCCTTCATGCCTTCCAGCGTCAAGCGGCCGTCGCCGAAGTACAGGTGCTTGTCGGCGGGGCAGTCCTTCCAGAAATCGAACTTGGTCTGGGCAATTTCAAACACCAGCGGATTGATTTCGTAGTAGTGTAGCGTATCGCCGGCGCGGGCCAAGGTGGCGGTAACGCCGGCGCCCAGGCCCAGAATGCCGATCCGGATGGGACCCGCCTGGCCCTTGATGTGGATGGCGCGCGAGATGCCGGAGGTGGCTCCGAAGTAGGAGGTCGGAATGCGGCCGCCATCGGGAGTCAGGAGCTGGGTGCCGTGGTTGATGGTCCCGTGGATCAGGACGCGCACGCCCCCGACGCCGTCTTGGGGAAGATCGTCGCGGACGCGCAACACGCCGTAGAAATTGCGGGCGGACAGCAGGTAATCCTGGTTGTCGCGGCGTTCCAGGCGGGCGAGATAGACGCCGAAAGACAGCGCCACGATCAGCAGCGCAGCGCGCACCGCCAGCGGCCGGGGGGCGCCGCTATCGTCGTAGGAAAGCACGATGGCGATCAGCACGCCCAATCCGGCGATGGCGATCGGCATTTCCCAGTAGTTGGGGAAAATCCGGGGTGCGATGAGGGCCACGAAAATACCGCCGATCGCGCCGCCCAGCGAAACCATCAGGAAGTACAGCGTGAGATAGCGCGGATGCGGCTTGCGCTTGGCGAGTTCGCCGTGACAGACCATGCAGGCGATGAACAAGGCTCCGCACAGCATGGGAATCAGCGTCTTAATCACATCCGCGTTGTCCTCATATTGGGACATCCCGCGGGTGTAGAGACCGAGCGCGACCAGGCCGAGCGGCAGAAACAGCCAGCGCTGGTAGATCCGGTCGCTTTCAAACGAGAGGATGAAGCTCAGCAGATAGATGCTGAGCGGTGCGATCCACAGCAGCGGGATGGGCGCGACGTTCTGGGTCAGGTGGCTGGTGGTGGACAGCAACAGAGTGGAAGCGCAGGCGGCCAGCGAGATCCATAAGAGGATGGTGGAAAAGCGGGGCGCAGGGGCATCTTCCTGCGCGGCGGCCTGCAGAGGGTCGGTTCCGCCACGGCTTTTCCAGGCGGCCAAGCCGCAGGCCACGGCGAAGGCCGCGAAGCCGATCGACCAGATCCGGGCTTGCAGACGGAGGGCGATGTTGGGTTCGACCAAAAAGGGATAGCTGAGCAGCGCCAGCATCGAACCGAAGTTGGAAAGAGCGAACAGGCGGTAGGGAATCACGCCGGAGCGCGTTCTGAGGTACCAGGCCTGGAGCAGCGGGCTGGTGGAAGAAAGCAGGAAATAGGGCAGTCCGATGGTGGCCCCCAGCAGCAGGAGGATGCCCAGCAAGGGATCGCTTCCGCCGACGGGTTTCCAGTAGTCTTTGGGAATAATGGGCAGCGTGACCAGGCTGACCAGGAGCAGCGTGAAATGGACGCCGATCTGCCGCCTGGGCTTGAGGTAGCGGATCAGGCAGTGCGCGTAGAGATAGCCCAGGAGCAGCAAAAGCTGGAAGAAGAGCAGGGACGCGCTCCACACGGCGGCCGATCCGCCGAACCAGGGGAGGATGAACTTCGCGATCATCGGCTGGACCTGGAACAGGAGGAAAGCGCTCAGGAAGATGGTAGCCGCGTAAACCAACATGGACCGTTTAGCATACCGTAAATCGGGGAGTCGGCGAATGAAGAGGGGTTAAGGTTGCGGTTACCGGCGGCGGACGGGCCGGCCGTTGGCCAAGGTGCGCATTTGACACTCATGATCCCACACGTTTTCGATCGTTTGGACGCGCTACAGCGATTTACGAAACGGATGCCGAGCGCAGTAACATCGAATGGAAGAGAGGTCCAAAGCCTATATGAAGAAATCAATGGGGATTTCGCTGTGTGTCTGTCTGTGCCTGGCGCTGGGTACGCTGAGCGCGCAGACGACGATGACCAACTCGGATCTGGTGAAGCTGAGCAAAGCCGGGCTGAGCGAGGATTTCATCATGAACCTGATCGACCAGCAGGGCTCGCGGCTGGCGAGCGACCCGTCGTCGCTGATCACGCTCAAAACCGATGGGGTGAACGAGCGGATCATCGCGGCCGTGGTGAAGAAGGCGCCCTCGCAGGAGCCGCTGAATTCGGACTCGGTCCTGCGGCTGGTGCAAGCCGGATTTAGTGACGGGTTTATCATCAACCTGCTGAACGCGCAGCCGGTCAAGTTCACGGTGGATGCGTCGCGGATCGTGGAGTTGAAGCAGGCCGGGGTCAGCGAGAGGGTCCTGGCGCTGATGGTCCAGCAGGGCGGCGTCCGGGAACTGCCCAGCGGCACCGAGATCAGTGTCCGGCTCATCGATTCGATCGATTCGGACAAGAACAACCAGGGCGACGAATTTCGCGCCAGCCTGGAAGATCCCATCACCATGGGCAATGACGTGGTGGTGCCGAAAGGCACCGACGCCAAGGTGCGGCTGGTTTCCGAACAGGAATCCGGCAAGCTGAAGGGCAGGGCAGGATTGACCGTGCAGCTGGTTTCACTCACGATGGACGGCAAGATTGTGCCGGTGAACTCGTCGGATGTTTCCGAATACAGCGGATCGCGCGGCGCGCGTACGGCGAAATCGGCCGCGGCCGTGGGAACGATCGGAGCGATTATCGGAGCGATCGCGGGCGGCGGAAAAGGCGCGGCGATCGGAGCCGGCGCGGGCGCCGCGGCGGGCGCAGGAGCACAGACGGTGATGAAAGGCCAGCAGGTGCGGATTCCGTCGGAGACGGTGCTGACATTCACCACGCAGCAGCCCTTGCAGTTGCCGTAACGGGAGATACGGCGTCGAGGTCAGATGAGCGCATAGCGGGTTTCCCGCAAGTTGACGCCGAACCGACCCGGCTATCCGCCGGCGACGCCAAATTAGAACGCGCCGGAAAGACCGGAGTGGCCGGACCGTTCACAGTGGCGTTCCAGTCGCGGGGCGAGTCGGGGAGGCCAACCTCCAGCCGGTTTCAATGTCCTGTCGCCGGCGCTCGATAAATGGTCTTGTAACCGCTCCCGGTCAATGCGCCAATTCCCGCCCCGGCTCCTGCACCACCGGCGACGGACAGTGCGGTCGAGCCGCCATATGAGAAGAATCCCTCATGGTTGGATCCCTGGGCAAGGCCCGCCGCGATGATCGCGCCGGCAGCCAACCCGGCGGCCGCTCCGATCAGAATCTTCTTCCTTCGCGAGAGACCCCTTCTGTACACGCGCACCACGTCAGCCTTCGCAATCGAGACTGAACCGCCGGTGTCGAGGGTAATTTGCGAATTGCTGACGCTCTGGAATCTGCCTTCGATGCGCTTCTGATTCACCTGGATGACACCAACCCGGTCACCAGGCCGCAGCGATTCGAGGCTGGTCCACTGGCTGCTATCGGCGGCCATGGCGGGCAATGCGACCAAAGTACCCGCAATGACCAGAAGCGCAGCCATTCTCTTCCTGTTCCACATCACTTTATTCAACATCGGTTATTTCCTCCTAGAGTTGGGCGATTGAAGTCGTTGTGCAGAAGGTCAGACATGTACGTCCTCCCAGCAGTCACTTGGGTCAAGCTGATTCCTTAATTCGGCGTGGACCGCACGACCCAAACGTGCGATCAGTTCCGGCATCGCTTCAATATCGCCGGTCGAAGTCCTAAAGTTCACGATGCAGAAGCGCAGAGCATACTTCCCCCCGATCACAGCATTTGAAATGAATGCCTCCCCGCTCTTCTCGATGGCCGCCAAGCAGGCTTTGATTCAAGCGGTTCAGATAGTCTTCGGTCTGTTCAGAACCCAGGCTGGCGAGAAGGTCTCGCGGGACGTAACGCAGTGTCGTGATGCTGAGGTTGTGCGAGAGTGCCTCCAACTCCGAGTGGCCCAGCGCCAATTCATAGAGGTATTGCGCCAAAGCGATGTCGTCCAGAATCATCTCGCGATAACCTGCCGCCCCTGCGTGCTGTAAGGCGAGCCAAACCTTGAGTGCGCGAAATTCGCGCGAGTTCTGAGGACCTAGGTCAAAGTAGTTGATGACGTCGGTCTCGAAGTTGTAATAAGGCGGGTGATAGGAGAACGCGTTCCTCAAAGCGGCAGGATGGCGAACCAGCGCACATCCGGCCTCCAGTGGCGCGTACAGCCACTTGTGAGGATCCACCGCCACCGAGTCAGCGGACTCGAGCCCCTTGATCTCCGGAGGCGCTCCCTCCACGCCGGCTGCGAGTGCGCCATACGCGCCATCGACGTGGAACCAGAGGTTATGTTCCTGGCAGAACGCCGCCAGGTCCGGCAACGGGTCTACCGCTCCCGTGCTGACCGTTCCTGCCGAGCCGACCACCAGAAAGGGCTGATAGCCCTCGGCAAGATCCTGGCGGTGCCGGGCCTCCAGTTCGTTCAAGTCGATCGTCTGCTCCCCGCCAATCCAGTGGATCGCATCCGCGCCGAGGCCCGCGAAATCCGCGGCTTTCTGGATCCACGTGTGCGTTGCATGGGAAGCGTAGACGCACAGGCGCGGGCCAGCGGCGACGCCTTGCTTACGGACATCCCAACCGGCTTGGGCGGCCCGGGCGGCCAGAAAACACGTCAGGTTCGCCATGTTGCCGCCGCTCAAGAGCAGACCACCACAGTCCATCGGGTAGCCGATGAACTGGGCGAGCCATCGGATGACCTGGGCTTCAATTTCGGTCGCCGCGGGAGCCAGTTTCCATGCGCCAACATTCGCGTTGACGGCAGCGGCGAGGAAGTCCGCGAGTACACCGATAGGAGCCGCGCCGGAGGAGATGTAACCGAAGAAACGCGGATGACTGTTGAAAAGGGAATGCTCAAAAAGCAGATTCGTCGTGTCCCGCAGTAGTGTGCCGGGGTCCTTGCCGTGCTCCGGCAACCCGCGGTTCGCCGCCAAGGCAGCGCGAACTTCCTCCGGAGTTTCGGCGGGCGTGACTGGACCGGCGCGCAGGGACGCCAGGAACCCAGCGATATTGTCCACCAGCTCCCGGCCGAGTGAGCGGAACTGTTCGTCCGTCATCTCGAGCTGCGCAGTGCGGGATCTAAGTTGTTCGATACGACGATCAAAAGGCATATTCGTCACCGTAGTCCTTCAAACAGGTCTGTTTCCAGTTTTCGGCCGCCGTTGACCGAGCTAAAGGCGCGATAGAACGCCTGGGAACCCCACAAGGCGATGTGTTGTTCTTCCGTGAGATCTCCCAGCCGCTGATAGATGGACATCTGAGTCTGATGACGGCAAACGGCCTTCCATACGATCGGCCAAACGTGGGAGGTTTCCAGCTCGGTCGTTATGGCCCAATCGGGCCAGGGATTCACCTGCCGCTCGACGCCATCGACGACGGAAGTTAACCTGCGAAAGGCGGCCTGATAAACCTCCCACTTCTTGCTTCGCCATGCCACGTAGTGGAGTTTTGCGGCGCGGTGAGGCGGCAGCGCATCCGACGGCGATCCATCTTCAACCCGATAGCAGCCATCGGCGGCGCACACAGCGGCGGCCGTGGTGAATTGGGATATCGCGATGTGGTCGGGATGCCCATAAGCTCCGTCGGGACCGAAGGTGACGATTACGTGGGGCCGGATACGCCGGATGTGCGCGACGATAGCTCGAATGGCGGTTCCCGGCGGGACTTGATCAACGGCGCCGTCCGGATAGCCCAGGATGGAAACCTCCCGGATGCCGAGTACTTCGGCGGCCGCGCGCAGCTCCGCTTCGCGAACGCGCCCAACTTCACCCGGCTCGCCACGTTCCCCCCCTGGGCCGAAGCGGCCTCGTTCCCCCCGTGTGGCGGTAACCAGGTAGGTTTCGATCCCCTCAGCCGCGTACTTCGCCAATGTGCCGCCAAAACCGAGGGACTCATCGTCGGGATGAGCTAAAACGGCCAGCAACTTGAGTGTCTTATGCACCGTAATCTCCAAACGCTTCAGCTTGAGGCAACCTAGGCCGTCTCGCGCTGCCGGGCCAGCGTCGCTTTGATCCGGGCGAGGTGATGATAACTGTGGCGCACCGCATGGTCCTCCAGAAAGAATTGGCAGGTCAGCGGAGCATCACTGTTCAGCGACACCGGCGCGGCGCGATCCAGCTCCTCATCGGTCAAAGCGCGTATTGCCGCGGCCGCCGCAGCACTGTTGTCAGCCAACAAAGCGAGCGTGCCTTCCTTTGAAACGGTGTCATTCTTCGTGGCATGTTCGGCGTTCATCGCAGCGATGACCTCCCAAGTCACGCCCGCGATAGCCTCTCCGGCGGCGAGCGAACACGCAAGCTGGATCTCGATCGGGTACACGCTGGCAACGTGATGCACCACTACCCCGATCTTCCGGCCATCCTTGGGCACGCGCGTCTGCCATTCCGTTTCGGAAAGTGTGGCTGCAAGTGTGGCTAGTGCTGTCGCGCCGGCCTCCAGGCGGGAGGCCAAGGCCTCGGATCGAGTTTGTTCGTAACTGTGGTTTTTCATTTCCATCCTCCTCAAAGAGAAACCGTGACTCGCATGAAAGTGGCAGGTATCAGGGTGCCGTCGCTCGTGCTCTTGTTCTGTGCGTTCGCGAGGTCCAGCAGTTGACTGTGGAGCTCTTCGACGCTTCCCTTCTGTTCCGCAGCTTCGAAGGCGTTCATGGTGGGGCCATAGAAGCACCTGAAGGCCGCGATAAAATCCCCCGGGCTTTTGTTGGGCGATACAAAGTAGTACGTATCCTTGCTCATGGATATGTTTTCCCGGGGCACTCCGGCCCGGCCAAAGCGCTCGATGACGTGACTGTCCACACCCCACAGCATTGGGCTGATGAAACCTTCCGGAGGGGGAGGCGTAAACGAGGAGCTGATCTTCAAAAGCTGCGAAACGAATGTCGGATCGTTGGGAATCCAGTTGCCCATCACAATGTGGCCGCCCGGTTTGGTGACCCGGACCATCTCCTTGGCGACGTCAAAGGGCTGGGGGGCGAACATGGCGCCGAATACCGAAATGGTCAAGTCAAACAAGTGGTCGTCGATCCCATGCAGGTTGCAGGCGTCACCCTCCTGAAATCTCAGGCGCGTGAGGCCCCGTTCCGCGGCCCGTTTGTTCCCGGCCTCCACGAGGTTCCTGGCAATGTCGATGCCAAGAACTTCAGCCCCCAAGCGTGCCAGTGGCAGCGCCGTAGTGCCGTCGCCACAGCCGAGATCCAGGGCCCGCAGCGGAGGCTTGACCCCGAGGGATTCCGCGACGGTCTCTCCAGATTCGCGCATGTAGGCGGCAATCGCGGTGAAATCGCCCTTTTCCCAGAGTGCTTTATTCGGATTCACAAAGAGTCTCCTTTTCTTCTGATGGACTGAGCATTTGTCGACGTCGAACGCAAGTCGAAGCCCGGCTACACCCGGTCGAAATCGGCGACGGGCCGGTAGCCCCGTCGATCGCCGGATTGGGCCGGTTTCGAGATGACGACGTGCCGGGGCAATCCGGGCATGATCATCGGTACCTGGCGGCGATAGTCGATGTACTCGGGGTGTTTGATCATGAGATCGCGCTCTTCGAGCTGGACCGCGACAAATATGTAGGCCGTCGTCACTAGCGCGAAGAACAGATGAGTCACCGTCATGACCGGCGTACTCCAGAACACGGTGATCCAACCGACATAGAGGGGATGACGGACGATACGATAGAGAAATGGCGTCGTAAACCTGAGCTCGGATTGAGGCCGTCCTTGCAGGTGAAGCCAGACTTGCCGCAGACCAAACAAGTCAAAGTGGTTGATCACAACGGTGGCCAGCAGGACGAGCGTCCAGCCAAACGCGTAGGCAGTGTAGAGGAGCGATTCTCCCAGACCGCTTTGAGTGGCCCACACCGTTCCTCCGAGAGGCCTCCACTTCCAAAACAGAAGCAGTAGTGCGAGGCTGCTGGCCAGAACGTAGGTGCTTCGTTCCGCCGGGGCAGGAACAACGCGCGTGAGCAGGCGTTTGAACGCCGGCCGCGCCATGATACTATGTTGCAGCGCGAACAGCGACAACAGGCCCAGATCGATCAACAGCGCCGTTTGCCAGGGACCATCAGCCGGCGAATCCATCGACTTCGGCACAGCGAAGTTGCCGATGAATCCGACTGCGTAGAGAAACGTGGCCAGGGATGTGGCGTAGCTTAGCGCTCCATAGAGGAAAATGCGTATGCGATTCATGTTTTCTCGCTCCTTGGTCTACAATTGTGTAGGTCAATCGGCGCCACGACCATGCCCGAGCGTCCCGATGAGTTGCCCGGACGGCTCGCCGGTGCTGGTTGGTTTGCAGTCCGGCCAGGAAACTTCGCCGACAGTCCAGAGGATCGAATGGATGCATTCTCCGAGATTCTGAGTGGCGTCAAGCTGAACGGCGCATTGTTCTTCAGCGCCGAATTTTCCGCTCCGTGGTGTTTTTCGTCGCCTGCGTCGAAAACGCTTGCGCCCCTGCTTGCCCCGGGAGCCCCTCACCTGCTGATCTACCACTTCGTTATCGACGGCAGAGCATTCGTGCAGGTCGCAGGTGGACAATCCGTCGAGCTTGGCCCCGGAGATGTCGTCGTCCTTCCCCATGGGGACCCTCACACGATGACCAGCAGCAAAGGTGTGACCACGGCATCCCTGACTTCAGCGATTCTTTCCAAGGTCCAATCCCGCGACTTGAGTCCAATGCAGGCGGGCGGAGGCGGGGACTCTGCCCGGTATGTCTGCGGATACATGACTTGCGACCCCTTCCTGAGCCGGCCGATTCTGGGAGGCCTGCCGCCCGTCTTCAAGGTCAACGTTAGAATGGATCGCTCCGGGCAATGGCTTGAGAATTCTATCTTGCACTTGGTAGAGGAAGCAGCTTCGGGACGGGTCGGCAGCGATGCCATGCTCGCCAAGCTCTCAGAGGCCTTGTTCGTCGACACCCTGCGCCGCTATGTTGCCGACTTGCCCGAAAAGCAAACGGGGTGGCTCGCAGGCGCGCGCGATCCCATCGTGGGGAAAAGCCTCGGATTGCTGCACAGCCGCATTGCCCATCCATGGACCATCGCGGATCTGGCGGACGAGGTGGGTATTTCCCGGTCCGCTCTCGTGGAGCGCTTTACCAGGTATCTTGCCGAGCCGCCCATGACGTATTTGACTCGCTGGAGGCTTCAGTTGGCGGCGCGATCGCTTGAGGGCACGCCCCGGGGCGTGGCGGAAATCGCCGCCGAAGTGGGATATGAGTCGGAGGCGGCCTTCAGTCGCGCATTCAAGCGTGAGTTTGGGCGGCCTCCGAGCCGATATCGCAGCGACCACAAGGAAGCACGGAGCGGGAAGGCTGCTGAGACGGCAAGCGTCGTTCAATCGTGAAGGCAAGTTTCGCCATTTATGAGATGGCTTCTACCTACTTTTTCACGCTAACGGTGGCGTCGCCGTCGATGTAGGCGACATATTCGGTTCCCGCATCGGCGGCCAGCTCCTTGTTCTTAGGCTTGACGCTGGTTTCAACGGGACGCTCGTTCTTCCCATCGGCGCTGCGGGCCGATTGCGCACGAACCCGGTATTTGTGGCCGTCCACCGCCTCGACCACCAGCAGGTGCAGGGTCATCTTGGCCCCCCCGAACCCGAAGGTTCCCTTGCGGGCGGCTTGCACGACTTCGCCGGTGACAGTGGCGCCCTTGGCGACCACCACCAGATCGCCGATGCGCACGTCCTTAGCCACGGTGAAGCGAATCGGACGGCCCGCTTCTGCGTTCTGCGGGACATCCTCGGCCAGGTTGATCATAAAGGCCAGGCCGTCGGTCAGCGTGACCCCAACGATGGACCGGGGCGCGGAGGCAGCGGCCGGAGCGGTGGCGGCCGGAGCCGGCACAGGGGCGGACGGGGATGGGGCCGCGGACGCCGCCGTGACCGGGGCCGGAACTGCGGAAGCCGGTGATGCGGCAGTCTTGGACGGCGAAGGGGTGGTCTTGGACGGCGAAGGGGTGGTCTTGGACGGCGAAGCAGCAGGCTTGGAGGACGATGCAACCCGCCTGGGCGGCGAGGCCTTGGGGTCGCGCATCGCCTCGATCACGGTTGTTGGCACGTGCGCCTGGGAGAGCCGGATCACTTCTTGCGCCGACAGATTGAAATCGGTTTTCGAGTTGCGGATCTGGCTTAAGATGATCGCGGGCGCGACTTTCGCGTCGACCATCTGGATGATGTTGTCGTTGGTCAGCGCCTGGTCCACGGGCGGTTCCGGGGGAGCGGGAGCGGCGGGTTCGGGAGGCGGCGTGGGAGTCACCGGCTGAACGTTCTGCTGCGGCTCGGTTTGCGCCACGGGTTCGGTCCGGGATCGGGAGTGGATCCACCACCAGGTGCCGCCCCCGGCGAGCACCAGGATCGCGACCGCCGCTCCGGCGCCGGTCATCATCGGAAGAACGGATTGCTTGACCTTGGACAGCGGCTCCATTCCGGCCCGCATGCGGTACAGCACGCCGGAGTCGGATTCATGCTTCAGCGCGCCCAGAGCCGTCTGCACTTCCTTCATCGTCTGGAAGCGCTGATCGGGATTCTTGCGGAGGCAGCGGGAGATCACCTGATCGAGCGGCGGGGGAGTATCCGGCGCGATCTCCGGAATGGGCCGGGCTTCGTCGCGCAAAATCGCCGAAAGGGTGGAGAGAGCCGAATCGCCCGCAAACGCCCGCGTTCCGGTAACCATTTCATACAGCACCACGGCCAGGGAGAAGATATCGGACCGCACATCGACGCGTTTGCCCTGGGCCTGCTCCGGCGACATGTAGCTGACCGTGCCGATAATGGAGCCTTCCACCGTGAGCGGCGCCTGGGCGATGGTGCGGGTGACATCGTCGCCCGAGATGCCGGTCTGGCTCAAGGGGCTGCTGTCGGTCAGCTTCGCCAAGCCGAAATCCAGGATCTTCACGAGTCCGGTTTCGGTGACCATGACGTTGCCGGGCTTGAGATCGCGGTGGATGATACCGGCGCCGTGGGCGGTCTGCAAAGCGTCGGTCATCTGGATGGCGTACTTGAGCACCTGCGGAACCCGCAGGCCACCCTTGGGGATCAGATCGATGAGCGTTTTCCCCTGGACGTACTCCATCACCATGAATTCGGCATCGCCTTCCGAGATGATGTCGTGAATGGTGATGATGTTGGGGTGGTTCAGCGCGGAAGCGGCCTGCGCTTCCTGGATGAATCGGCGGCGGCGCTCGGGGTCGCCCGCGCTGGCGCTGGTGAGAACCTTGACGGCGACAAAGCGGTTGAGGCGGGTGTCCTGGGCCTTCCAGATTTCGCCCATACCTCCGGCGCCCAGCTTTTCCAAAAATTGATAGTGGTGGACAGTTCTCCCGACCATTGGATCCGCTCCGGGAATACCATCTAGTGTGCCATATTCGCGACGGAAAAGGCGGGCTCCGCCAAAGGGCTGCGCGCTTTAACGCAGAACTGCCCGCTGGAGGTCCTGGAAACCGCTGGTTTCATAAGCGGAGGCGGTGTGGCGCGCCGATTGCAGTAGTCCTCACTGGAGAGGAGGGCATATGTTGGCAATCAAACATATCCTGTTCCCGATCGACTTCTCGGAGCGATGTTGTGGCGCCGCTCCCTTCGTCCGCGCCATGGCGCAGCGGTTCGGCGCGCGGATCACGTTAATGAGTGTGGTTTCCCCCTTCTGGCAGGCGGCCTCGGGCGATCTTTCCGGCGCCGCGCTGGTGGATATGGACGAACTCAAGCGCGACCTGGAGTTCCGGCTGAGGGACGCGTTCGTCAAAGAATTCGCGGGTCTGGCCGTGGACCGGGTCGCGGAAATCGGCGATCCGGCTGAGACCATCACGCGCTACGCGCATACCCAGGGCCCGGATCTGATCATGCTGCCGACCCATGGCTACGGTCCTTTCCGCAGCCTGCTGCTGGGTTCGGTGACCGCCAAGGTGCTGCACGACGCGCTGTGCCCGGTGTGGACCGCCACCCACGTGGAGGATCCGCCGGCGCTGCACCACGTGGCCGGGCGCAACGTGCTGTGCGCCATCGACGCCACGCCGCGGAGCAGCCCGCTGATCGAATGGGCGGCGGAATACGCCCGGAACACCGGAGCCTCGCTACGGCTGGTACACGCGGTTTCGGGCATCCAGGGGTGGCCGGACCGGCAACTGGACCGGGAGTTTGAGGAGACGTTGCGGATCCAGGCGCGGGAGGCCATCGACAAGCTGCAGAAATCGGTGGGCGTCGCGGCGCCCTTGTGCGTCGCGGTCGGCGAGGTCGCGGGAGCCGTGCGCGAAGAAGCCGAGCGTCACAACAGCGATCTGATCGTCATCGGCCGCGGGCTGCTGCATGAGAAGCTGGGGCGGCTGCGGACGCACGCCTACGGGATCATCCGGCAGGCGCCGTGTCCGGTCTTGAGCGTGTAGCGGCGGGTGCTGAAGCACCCGTCGCAGGCTGAAGCCCGCTCCACGATTACAGATTGTGCTTCTTGAGCTTGTAGCGCAGCGCATCGCGGCCGATGCGCAGCAGGCGCGCGGCCTGGGACTGGTTGCCCCCGGCCGTCTGCATGGCGCGCACGATGAGTTGCCGTTCCTGATCTTCGAGGGTGCCCATGCCCGATTCGGAATCGACCGCGGTCACGCCTTCCAGGTTTGCGTCGTAGGCTGATCCGGCCGTATGGAGATAGGGGGGCAGGTCCTGAACGTCGATGGTATCGCCCATGGTCATCATGCAGGCGTGGCCGATGACGTTTTCCAGTTCCCGCACATTGCCGGGCCAGGAGTGCAGCGCCAGCCGGATCTGCGCGCGGCGGGTGAGGCCGCTGATTTCCTTGCCGTACTGCGCGGCGAACTTGGTAATGAAGTGGCGCTCGAGCAGAGGAAGATCTTCCTTGCGCTCCTCAAGCGCCGGTACGTGGATCTCGACCATCGAGAGCCGGTAGTATAGATCCTCGCGGAAGCGTCTTTCCGTGATCTCGTGCCGCAGATCGCGGTTGGTGGCCGCGATCACCCGCACGTCCACTTTGCGCGGCGTCAGCGATCCGACGCGCAGCACTTCCTGGTTTTGCAATACGCGCAAAAGCTTGGCTTGGGTGGCCAGCGGCATATCGCCGATTTCGTCCAAAAACAGCGTGCCGCCATGGGCATGCTCGAACAGCCCAGCTTTGTCATGGGTCGCGCCGGTGAAAGAGCCGCGCACATGGCCGAACAGCTCGCTTTCAAAGAGGGTTTCGACCACGGCCGAACAGTTCAGCACCACGTAGCGCCCCTGCGAGGCGGGGCTCAGGCGATGGAGGGTTTGCGCCACCAGATCCTTGCCGGTGCCGGTTTCTCCGGTGACCAGCACGGCGCGATAGTGGGGGGCCACGCGGCGGATGCGGGAAAACATATCCCACATGGAGGGGCTGTTGCCGATGATGCCTTCAAACTCGGCGCTGGCGAGCAGCTCGTCCTCGAGCTGGCTGGCCTTCTGGCGCTTGCGCGCGGTTTCGAGCAGGGCGCCGATCTTGGTCCGCAGCGCCGCGATCGAAACGGGCTTGTTCAAGTAATCCGAGGCGCCCTTTTTGATCGCCTCCACGGCGGACTCCGTGGAGTAGTGCGCCGTCATGAGGATCACTTCGGTGGCAGGATCGAACTCCATGACCCGATCCAGCACTTCCATCCCGGTCATTCCCGGCATGATGAGGTCGGTGAGCACGATCTGGGGGTGGCGGCTATGAACCAGATCCACGCCCTCTTCGGGGTCCGAAGCAGTGAGAATTTCCAGATCTGGTTGCGCCAGAGCGCTAGATAACATCTCTAAGCTACCGGGATTGTCGTCAATAATCAGGAGGGACAGCGCGGGCCGGGAGGGCATGTGTTTTCGTTTATCCTAGCAGACGTTCGACTTCGGCTCGCAGGGCATCGAGACGGATGGGCTTGGTGATGTAGCCGGTGAAGCCCGCGGCCATGGCGCGCTCGCGGTCGCCCATCATGGCGCTGGCGGTCAAAGCGATGATCGGCGTGGCGGCGAATCCTTCTTCCTGACGGAGCTTTTCTATGACTCCGAAGCCGTCCAAGCCGGGCATGTGAATATCGAGGATGACCAGATCGGGATGAATCCGGCGGGCTTCCGCCACGGCCTCCTCGCCGTCACCGGCCTCAAAGACCTGGTAGCCGGCCTTTTCCAGAACTGTCCGGACCAGTTCCCTCCCAGGTGCCTTGTCGTCCGCCACCAACACTGTTTTCATGCCTTATATCGCTCGCCCGCCGGGTTCCAGGGGGAGCGTAAAAAGGAACGTGCTCCCTTGCTGGGGCTGGCTGTCCACCCGAATCGTTCCACCGTGCTGTTCGACCAGACGTTTGGTAATCGCCAAACCCAGCCCCGTGCCCTCGCGGACTCCCTTGGTGGTCGCACCCACCTGGTGAAACTTATCGAAGATGAAATCCTGCTCCTCCACCGGAATTCCGACGCCGGTATCCGATACCGACACCGCCACGAACGGCTCTTGCACGCAAGCTTCCACGCGGATGCGGCCTCCCTCCGGCGTGAACTTGATGGCGTTGCTGAGAAGATTCACCAGGACCTGCTTGATGCGCAGCCGGTCGGCCTGGACCGCCGTGGGAACGTCCAGGGAAGTTTCGAGGATGTGCGCTTTGGCCTCGGCCAGGCTTCGAACCGAGGCCAGCGACTCCGTCACCAGGGCCGTGAAGTCGAAAGCCTCGGGGCGCAGTTCCAGACGGCCGGCTTCGATTTTGCTGATGTCCAGAATGTCGTTGATCAGCTCCAGCAGGTGCAGCGAATCCTTGTGAACGTGCTCGACAAACCTCTTCTGCTTTTCGTTGAGCGGTCCCTCCAGCTCCTCGGCCAGCAGTTCGGAGAAGCCGATGATGGTGTGGAGCGGCGTACGCAGCTCGTGGCTCATACTCGCCAGAAACTCGCTTTTCAGCCGATTGGCACGCTCCAGCTCCCGGTTGGTCATTTCCAGCTCGGCGTTGGTTTCGGCGAGCCGTTGGGTGTACTCCTCCTGCACGCGGCGCAGGCGGTCGGCTGCCATCCGGCGTTCCGTGATATCGCGGATGATGGCGGTAACGCGAAAGCCTTCCGCGGACTCGGAGGGACTCAGGCTGATCTCGACGGGAAAGCGGGAACCGTCCTTGCGGACGCCCTCGAGCGCCAGGCCGCTTCCCATGGTGCGGGTCATGGGGCGCTGCCGGTAGTGCGCGCGATGCTCGGCGTGCCGGGCGTGGAGTTCCCGGGGGATCAGGGTGTTGACCGGCTGGCCCAGAAGCTCGTCGCGAGTGTAACCGAACATGTCCTCGGTGACGCGGTTGAGCAGAATGATGCGGCCTTCGGCGTCCACCTGCATGATGGCGTCGGGAGCGGCTTCCAGAAGTTCGCGAAATCGTTTTTCGGCGAGCATTACGTGGATCCTTTGCTGGGGATCACCCTAGTAGTATCACAAGCTGCAGTGGCGACCGAAGTGCAGATACTCATCAGCAAGAAGACGGATTCATAAGAGAAGAGTGGATCCGGGGCCGAGCTTGGGCGATTTCGCCCGCGGGAGCTGCGTGTAATCGCCCAAGCCACCCATGTTAGCGAGGAGTTTCAAATGACAACGGAACGTCAGAACGCGACTGCGACGCAGGAAGCGCCTGCGGGTGGGGAAGCGACTGCGGATCGAGATTGGACCCAAGCGCCCGCCGGTACCATCGTCGAACGATTGCGGAGGGAGCATCGCCGGTGGAGGAGCAAGGATTTTCCGTTGATCGCCCATCTTTTCGATGAGGTTCAGTCCGTCGAAGGCGGCCAGCCTCCCTGCCTGGCGCCGCTGCGGAGCGCCTTTCACCGGCTGTGCGCCGAGATGGAAGGGCACATGACGCGCGAAGAGCACTTGTTGTTTCCAGCGATCCTGGAGGCCGAGTTCCGCGATAAAGTCGAGGCGCCGGCCGCGCAGCCGAGCTTCGGCTCGGTCCGGAACCCCATCGGCATGATCGATCAAGAGCATGATTGGGAAGCGGAACGCCTGGAGAAGATGCGGGAAATCGCCCGGAACTATCAGCTCCCGGAAGATGCCGACGAGAAACTGCGTTTGCTGTTCCGGGAACTGGAAGCGCTGGAGGCGGCCATGCACGCCCACACAAGTCTGGAAAGCAGCATCCTGTTCGCGCGCGCGCTGGCAACCGAAAAAAGACCGACTAAGCCGGCGGCTTAAAGAACCACAGCGTAAAATACTGGTGGCCCGCGCCAAAACTGTGGCGGTGCTCAAAGCCGCAGCGTTGAGCCATCGCGCTGGCTTGCTCCTCTGTAAACGAAACACCGTGCCAGGTGTCGTCGGGTGAGCTGTCCTCGGACGGGTGTCCCTGCACCTGAAACTTGAAGAGCGCTCCCGGACGCAGCAGGCGATGGACTTCGCGGACGTAGGTATCGATGACCTCGCGGCTGGGGATGTGCTGGAACACGTGCGACGAGTACGCGAAATCGAAAACCAGCGGAGGCACCACCGAAAGATCGCAGCCGTTGTTCTGGTAAAACGTCACATGCGGACGATCCTGGAGCGCGGCCCGCGCCCGGGCGACCATCTCCCCGCTCACATCGACGGCGTGAATCTCTCCGAAGATGCTCGAAAGCGCACGCGTGAGCCGGCCGGCGCCGCAGCCGATCTCGAGCACGCGCATCTGGCGGGGATCCTGGCCCTGGTAGACGTTGGTGGTGTCGGTCAGGATCTCGTCGGCGATGGCCTGCTCGCCGGAAGCGAAAAAAGTCTGATCGGTCCAGTCGGTGCGGCTGGTGTCGACGAAATAGCGCGCGTTCTCGCGGGCGCGCTGGTCCCAGTCGCGCTGCATTCGTTGGAGCTGCTCGTCGAGCGTCATGGATTTTGTTTTCATGAAAACTCGGAACACCCAGTGTACATGCAACGTTGCAGCGCCGGCTGCGAAGCGCCCTACGGAACGAGGTTCGGGGCCAGGTAAGAGTAGAAGACTACGATGAAGCCGACCACGGAGGCCAGAAAAATACTGTGGCGCAGGGTGAAGCGGAACAGCCGGCCCTCATCGTGAGAGGCCATGGAAGTAGCGGCGGCCGCCACGGCGATGCTCTGCAGGGAGATCATCTTACCCATGACGCCTCCGGCCGAGTTGGCGCCGGCCATCACATAGGGGTTGAAGTGGAGCGTCTTGGCGGTGACCACTTGCAGGTTGCCGAACAGAGCGTTGGCGGAAGTATCGCTGCCGGTGAGGAACACGCCCAGCCAGCCGAGCAGGGAGCTGAAGAAGGGGAACACCGCGCCGGTGGCCGCGAACGCCAGTCCCATGGTGGCGGTGGCGCCGCAGAAGTTCAGCACGAAGGCCAGGCCCAGAACGGCGGCGATGGTGACCATGGAGGCGAACAGTTGCTTGCCGGTGGCGACCAGGATTCCGGCGTAGCGACCGGGCGAAAGGCGCAGGGCGAACATGGAAGCGAGCGTGGCCATCAGGCAGGCGCTTCCGGAAGCCGACACAAAGTTGAAGGTGTAGGAGGTTTGATCCGCGGCGTAAGGTCCAGGTACGGTAACGACCGGGGGAACCTGGAAGACCTTCCCGGCCAGACCCGGCCAGTCGAACTTCCACGTGGTTGCCGCGAACAGACTGTTCACGTGATCGAACCCGGTGGCCAGAAACGCGAGGGGAGTGTCGCGAAGGGCGTTCTTGATCGGGGCGTTGCCGCTCAGTCCGGAGAGCAGGACGAAAACCACCAGGAACAGATACGGAGACCATGCCAGCATCAATTCGCCCGCGCGGTGGCGATGAGGCTTGGTCTGCGGGCTGTCGCCCTCCATCTCGAATTTGTCGGCGGGTTTCCAGAATTTGAGCAGGGCCGCCAGCGCCACCATCGCGGCAATCGCGGCCAGGATGTCGGTGAGCTGCGGACCAATGTAGTTCGACACCAGGAACTGGACCGAGGCGAATACGATCCCGCACAGCGCGGCGGCGGGCAGCACGCCGCTGAGCGCCTTCCAGCCGCCCATCACCATCACCAGATACGCCGGCACAAATAAGGAGACCGGCGCGCAGATGCGTCCCACCCAGGCGCTGAGGCCGGCTTCCTGAAGTCCGGTGATGCGCGCCAGGGTGACGACCGGAATGCCGATGGATCCGAACGCGACCGGCGCGGTGTTCGCCAGCAGGCAGATGCCGGCGGCGTAGTACGGAGAGAATCCCAGGCCGGCGAGCATGGCCGCGGCCACCGCTACTGGCGTTCCGAATCCGGCGGCGCCCTCGATGAAGGCTCCGAAAGCGAAGGCGATCAGCAGCGCCTGCAACCGCCGGTCATCGGTGAGGCCGCCGATGGAGTCCTTGATGATTTCAAACTTGCCGGTCTCGACCGTGATGCGGTACAACACGATGGCCCAATAGACGATCCAGCCAATCGGAAACAGCCCGAACAGCGCGCCGTAGGCCACCGAGTTGAGCATCAGGCCGGCGGGCATTCGATAGACAGCCAGCGCGACGACCATCGCCGCCGCGAGTCCGGAGAGCGCTGAAATCCACGCCGGCTTCCGTTTGACCCCGATCAGGAACAGAAGCACGAATACGGGCAGGGAGGCGGCCAGCGCCGAAAAGGCCAGGCTGCCCGAGAGAGGCGTGTAGTTTTGTGTCCACATAGGCGCAGGAAGTTTATCTTACTTCATGCAGCCCCAATTGCGCTGGGAGTTGCCAGCGCCTCCGCAATCGTTGTGTAATGCAGGGTTGACCACCGCTTCCCATCCTGTGTTCCGCCCGTTCGGGGAAAAGCGCTTCCTGCAGGTGCTGTCGATCGCGATGGCGGCGGTCATCGTCGTCACCGGATACCAGCCCGAGAGGGTCTTCGACTGGTGGCTGGAAAACGCCGCCGCGCTGACGTTTCTGGCCGTGCTGGGCATCACCTACCGGCGATTGCCGCTGTCGGATCTCTCGTACCTGCTGATTTTTATTTATCTGAGCATGCACGAGTGGGGCGCGGCCTATAAGTACTCCGACGTGCCGCTGGGCGAGTGGATGAAGCCCTGGCTGGGCACGGCGCGCAACGATTACGACCGGGTGATGCATTTCAGCTACGGGCTGCTGCTGGCCTATCCGATGCAGGAATGGTTCATGCGAGTGGTGGGCGTAACCAGCCGCTGGCGCTACCTGCTGCCGGTGGAAATGACGCTGGCGTTCAGCGCCTGCTACGAAATGCTGGAGGCTCTGGCGGCCTCGGTCCTCACGCCCCAACGAGGAGAGGAATTCGTCGGCATGCAGGGCGACATGTGGGATTCGCAGAAGGACATGTTCATGGCGGGCTTGGGAGTCCTTATGGCGATGATCGTGATCGCAACGGTGCGGACGCTTCGAAGCCGCCGGAAGGAAGTCGCTGCGCAGGCGGCCGCCGTGGGAGCGGATTACGCGGCGCGATACAAACCGAAACGATAGGACTCAAACAGGGGACACGCGCCAGTCCATTCCGGGTCGGCATTGAGCGCCGTCCAGGCGCGCTCGCGGGCCGTAAGATCTTCGAACGGGATCAGGTAGGTGAGACTCGGACCGTGTGTTTCTCCGGACAGCGGGTGAATCCCGGCGCGCGGGAAAATGCCGGCGAATCGGACGGCAAGGGCGGCCGTTTGAGATGGGTCCGTCCGATAGGTCCGCAGCTCCCACAGACCTTGCCGGAGTTTGTCAGGGGAATCGGTCGCGACGGCAAGGGTCTCCGGAAGGCGGGCGCCGGCGACCGCGCGGAGAATCACCACCAACCGGGGATCGCCAGACTGAAAAACCGGAGAAGCAACCAGGCCCGCGAGGGCAACCGAAAATCCGCGGCGGGTCATAACCGAGGGTTGAATCAGACGGAAAGTGAAATCAGGAAGCTTTTTTCTTGCGAATCGCCGCCCAGCGTTTGCGCTGCGCCGCCGCCATCTTCTTGCGGGTTTCCGCGCTGAACGGCCGCCGCTTGCGGGCAGGGCCGGCTTCGGCCGCCTGGCTCAGGAACAGAGGAGGCCGGCCACGGCGTTTCCCCTGGCTTCTGGCGAGCCGCTCCAGCATAATCATAGTTTCGTCCAAAGCCTGCTTTTGCTCGCGCAGCTCGGCGATCATCTTAGTGAGATTCATTGTGTTAATACAATTGTAAGGTATGGAAACACTGCGGATGGCGCTGAGCGCCGCAGAATACGGCTGCACGCGCCGGTCCTTCTAAGCGTCATTGTGTAATTAGCTGGCTGTACTGAGTCGGAGTGCGCATGGCCGAATGGACGCTCAAATACGCGGACGCCCGGGGGGAAATCCACCAGCAGGTGGCCCAAGCCGAGTCCGAACGCGAATTGCGCGAGCGCTTCACCGAACAAGGCTTCCTGATCTACTCCATCCGGCCCCGCGGCGAAGGGGTCGCCCACAGCCTGCGTCCCAGCGGCAAGAAACTCAACGTTGAGAAATTCCTGATTTTCAACCAGCAGTTTGTCACTCTCATTCGGGCCGGGCTGCCAATTCTGAAGAGCCTGGAGCTGCTCGCCGACCGCCTGACGGACCCGAAACTATCGAAATACATTCAAGGCGTCCGCCAGGAAGTGAAGAACGGGGCACTGCTCTCCGACGCGTTCGCGCGGCAGGGCGCATTCCCGCCGATTTACGTCACCAGCGTGCTGGCGGGCGAACGCAGCGGATCGCTGGCCGAGGTGCTGGACCGGTTCATCACTTACCAGAAGCTGGCGCTGTCGGTACGCCGGAAGCTGGTGGTGTCGCTGCTCTATCCGGCGGTGCTGGTGGTGCTGGCCAGCGCCCTGATCGTGTTCCTGGTGACCTACGTGGTCCCCAACTTCGCCACTCTGTACGCCAGCATGCAGGCGACGCTTCCGGCGCCGACGCAGATCCTGATCGCGGTGGGCACCACGGCCCGCAGCTATATATTGGCGGGGTTTGGAGTTTTCATCGCGGCGATCGTATCGTTCCGGATCTGGTCCAAGACTCCCAGGGGATCGGAGCGGGTGGACCGGTTTCTCATGCGGATCCCGATGGTCGGTGAAGTGTGGCTCAAATACCAGGTGGCGCAGTTTGCGCGCGTGCTGGGAACGCTGCTGATCGGCGGCATTCCGTTGCTGCAGGCTTTAGAGACCGCGGCGGATTCGCTGGGGACGCAGGTGCTCAAGAAGGTGCTCGAAAAGGCAGTGAAGACGGTGCGGGAAGGGCAGTCTCTGTCGCAGTCGCTGCGGGCGGCCAAGATTTTTCCCTCGCTGGCGGTCGACATGATTGAGGTGGGCGAATCGACCGGCGCGCTGCCGGCCATGCTGTCGAGCGTGGCGGAGTTTTACGAGGATGACGTTTCGACGCGCGTGACGGCGATGCTCAGTTTGGTGGAGCCCGCCATCATGATCTGCATGGGGATCTTCGTGGCATTCGTACTCGTGTCTCTGTATCTGCCCATTTTCTCCCTGGCGGATTCCTTCCGGGGGTAGTTCCAGTAATTGCTTGTCCACGCCTTGCGCCTGCGGCGCGTCATATCCTAGTAGTGGGATTGGCCTGGGCGCGGTGTCTTCAGGCTAACTGATTGATTTTAAATGTCTAGCAGCGACCGCATGACGCCCGTAGATCCGCTCCAGGAAGCCGCGCGGGCCCGCGCCGTGGCCGAGCGGTACTACCACGAGTTCGTGGATCTGCGCGAAGTGCGCATCGACCATGAGCTGTTCACCTCGATTCCGGTGGACCTGATGTTCCGCTACAATTTCGTGCCCATCGAAGGCCACAATGGAACGCTCGATATCGCCCTGGCCGATCCGCGCAACCTCAGCCTGATCGACGAGCTGGCCGTGCTGCTGGGCAAGAAGCTGCGGGTCAAAGTTGCCACTCTTTCGCAGATCTCCGACCTGCTCAAGAAGACCGAGCAATCGCAGCGCGTGCTGGACGAAGTCACCGAGGGCTTTACGCTCGATGTGGTCGGCGACGAAGAGAATCCCGACGAGACGCTCTCTATCGACCGGCTGGCGGCGGGCGATTCGGATATCGCGCCGGTGATCAAGCTGGTGGATACCACCATCTTCAACGCTCTGGAGCGGCGGGCCAGCGATATTCACATCGAAACCCGGGATCAGGAAGTGGCCATCAAGTACCGCATCGATGGCGTCCTGCATTATGCCATGCCGCCCATCGCCAAGGACTGGCACTCGACCATTATTTCGCGCATCAAGGTGATGTCGGAACTGGATATCGCCGAGCGGCGCATTCCCCAGGACGGACGTTTTCGCGTACGTTACAAGACACGCTTAATCGACTTCCGCGTCTCCATCATGCCGACCATCTACGGGGAGGACGCGGTGCTGCGCGTACTCGACAAGGAATCGATGAGCGAGAAATTCGCGAATCTATCCCTGGACGTGGTGGGGTTTTCGCCGGTGGAACTGGCCAAATTCCGGCGCTATATCAAAGAGCCGTACGGCATGGTGCTGGTCACCGGACCCACCGGCTCGGGCAAAACGACCACCTTGTACGCGGCGCTGAGCGAGATCAAGAACGACGAAGACAAGATCATCACCATCGAAGATCCGGTGGAATATCAGATCCGCGGCATCACCCAGATTCCGGTGAATGAGAAGAAGGGGCTGACGTTCGCGCGCGGACTGCGGTCGATCCTGCGCCACGATCCCGACAAGATCCTGGTGGGCGAAATCCGCGATAACGAGACCGCGCAGATCGCCATTAACGCCGCGCTGACCGGACACCTGGTGTTCACCACGGTCCACGCCAACAACGTGCTGGATGTGCTGGGCCGGTTCCTGAACATGGGCGTGGAGCTCTACAATTTTGTGTCGGCGCTGAACTGCATCCTGGCGCAGCGGCTGGTGCGCATGATCTGCCCGCACTGCAAGACGCAGGTCAGCTATCCCGACGCGTACCTGGTCGAGAGCGGCCTCGATCCCGTCCAGTGGCGCGATGTCCCGTTCTACGAGGGCACGGGATGCTTCGAATGCGGCGGGACGGGGTTCCGCGGGCGCAGCGCCATTTCCGAACTGCTGGATTTGAGCGACAACATCCGCGACCTGATCCTCAACCGGCGGCCCAGCGCGGAAGTCCGCCGCAAGGCACGCGAAGAAGGGATGACCTTCCTGCGTGAATCGGCCGTGGAGAAGGCGCGCGAGGGAATCACCACGCTCAAGGAGATCAACAAGGTCACCTTCATCGAAAGCTAGAGCCTCCCCTCCCTATGGCCTTGTGGAAACAAATCACGCATCTGGTGAAGGATCCTCCGCCGGAGCACATCTTCGAACTGTCCGAGGCCGGCATCGCCTACGCGCGGCACGGGGAAACCGGCTTCCAGCCGTTCGAGCCGGGGGTGCTGGCGGTATCGCCGCTGACCGACAACATCCTCCGGGCCGACGCGGTGACCACGACGCTGGCGCGCATCGCGCCGCCCAATGGAGCCAAGCGGCGTCCGTCGGCCGTAATCCTGCCGGACTACGCGGCGCGCGTGAGTCTGCTCGATTTCGATTCCTTTCCTTCATCGCCCGAGGAACAACTGCCGCTGGTGCGGTTCCGGGTGAAGAAGACCATCCCGTTCGATATCGATTCGGCCGCCGTGAGTTACTGGGCCCAGCCGCCCACCAGTAAGCTTGGCGCCAAGAAAGTGGACGTGGTGGCGGTCACCGTTTCGCTCGAGATTCTGGCCCGCTACGAAGCGGTTTTCCGGGCCGCGAACCTGCATCCCGGCCAGATCACCACATCCGGACTGGCTGCGCTGAATCTATATCCGGCGAGCGACGTGGCGGTGATTGCCAAGCTGACCGGCAGCGTACTCACGGTGATGGCCGTCGCCGGCGGGCGCTTGAAACTGTTCCGCTGCCTGACTATCGAAGGAGGAAGCGACGAAGAGAGCAACAATGACGAGATTCTCGCGGTGCTCAATCCGACCTTCGCGTACATCGAAGACGAATTGGGCCAGAAGCCCGAAAAGCTGCTGCTGTGCGGATTCGCCAAGCTGCCCGAGGGATTGCAACTTGAAATAGAACCGTTGAGGAGCCGTCTGGGCGCTCCCACCGCGTATAACGCGGGACTGCTCGGGTATCTGGAGGCGGCCAGCTGAGTATGCACGTCCAGATCAATCTCGCCAGCGAGCCCTTCCGTCGCGACCGGCCCATGCTGGTGGCCTCCTCGGTTTGCGCCGTGGCGCTGGTGGCGCTGCTGGGCGGCCTGGTTTTTCTCATCCTGAGCGAGCGGGGCCGGCAGACCGACACCCGCACGGCGGTGGCCAAGCTCAATGCCGACCTGCGCGCGATCTCCGCGGAGCAGACCACGTTGGACAGCACGCTGCACCAGCCCATGAACGCCGAGGTGCTGGAGCGCAGCCTGCTGCTCAACTCTTTGATTGAGCGCAAGTCGATCAGCTGGACCAGACTGTACGCCGATATCGCGAGCGTGCAGCCGAACAACGTTCGCCTGATCCAAGTGCGTCTTCCCCAGGTGAACAACCGCAACGAAGTGACGCTCGACATGGAAGTCGGCACACAGAATCCCCCGCAGATGATCGAGTTTCTGAAGCGGCTGGGGGAGTCTCCTTTGTTCGGGCCGACGAATACGTCGCGCATTTCCCCGCCGACGCCGAACGAGCCCTTGTGGCACTACCGGGTGATGGTGAGCTATGCCCAGAAACTCTAAGAGCCAGGCGCCGGGGGCCAGGGGCCAGACGGCCAACCTGAAGCGGAAGGTCCGTATCGTTCTGGGAACTCTGCTGGGGCTCAACCTGATCGCCACAGCGCTGCTGGTATTCCCGCCCGGGGGGTCGGCCGACGATCTGGAGCGCGAGCTCGCCTCGCTGCAAACGCAAGAGGCGCAGAAGCGCGCGCTGCTGGAGCGCACCCGGCTGAACGTCGCGGCCATCGAAAAAGCGCGCGAAGCAGGCAACCAGTTTCTGGATCAGTATTTCCTGCCCCGCCGGACCGCGGATTCCGATTTGCTTGCCGAACTGACCGAGGCCGCCAACAAGGCCCAGATCAAAGAGCGCGACCGCGCCCAGACCACCGAGTTCATCGAAGGTTCGGATTCGCTCAGCATGATGACCATCACGGCCAACTACGAGGGAACCTACCGCAATCTGTTGAATTTCATCGGCGAGCTGGACCGGTCCGACCGGCTTCTGATCATTGAATCCATGAGCGCTGCCCCGCAGCAAGGCTCGAACATTCTGACCGTGAGCATGAAGCTCAACGCATTTCTCCGCGACGAATCGCGCGCGCCGGCCGGCGAGACGGCCCAAGCGGCGCTGGAGGGAGCACGATGAAACTGGCTCCTTCGGGCGTCGGCGCGGAGCCGAAGAAACTCGCCATTCTGGGTGTATTGCTGGTATTGGCGGGTGGGGCCTACTACTGGAGCAGCCGGCCCGAGATACCCGCCGGCGCGAACACGTCGCCCGTGGCCGCGGTGAAGGCGCCGCCCGCTGCAGCGCCGACTGCACCCGTTTCGCCACCTCAACGGACCACCACGTCCTCCTACGGGCCAAGAGTGGCGGTACGAGGCGGGCGCGCCTCCGCTTCCGGCGACGATTTCCGGCCCACGCTGAAACTGCCCGAGGGCATGGATATCAGCCGCATCGATCCGACCCTGAAAACGGATCTGCTGGCCAGAGTACGCCAAGTTTCCGTCGACGGCGGATCGCGCAGTTTGTTCGAGTTCTACACGCCGCCTCCACCGCCCGTGCCCAAACCGCCGTCGATCGTGCCAAAGCCACAGCAGGTTGCGGAAGCAAAGCCGGCCGGTCCGCAGAAACCGCCACCCCCGCCGCCTCCTCCGCCCATTCCGCTAAAGTTCTATGGTTATTCGGGAAACTTGCGCTCTCCCACGCGCAAGGCCTTCTTCCTGGACGGGGAAGACATCGTTCAGGCGGGAGAAAACGAGACCATCCGGAACCGATATAAGATTCTCCGTATCGGAGTAAACTCGGCAGTAGTGGAAGACACCGTCGCCAAGAATCAGCAGACGCTGCCGCTGGCCGCAGAGGCTCCATGAGACGCTCCATGAGACATCCCGTGAGAACAGGCTCAGCGGCGAGCCGCCGCCCGGAGTCGCAGGGCGGCTTCGCGTTGCTGATGGTGTTCCTGATGGCCGCCATCGTCGCGCTGATGCTCTATCAGCAGCTCCCTCGTGTGGCCTTTGAAACCGAGCGGGACAAAGAGCAACTCCTGATCGACCGCGGCGAGCAATTTACCCGCGCCATCCAGCTCTACTACGTTGCTCACAACCGGCAGTACCCCACCAGCCTCGACGACCTGGACAAGGGCGAGAAACGCTACCTGCGGCGGCGCTACAAGGATCCCTACACGGGCAAAGACGAGTGGCGGATCATTCACACCAGCGGCGCCTTTCTCACCGATTCCCTGGTCGAGAAGCCTCCCGCGGCCGACGGCAGCCAGAGCCAATCCGCGTCGAATACGACCAGCGACACGACCGCGGCCGATCAACAGCCGCAGGTAAACGCGGCCGTATTGCAACGTCCCAGCGACCGCCCGCTCACGCGGGCTTCCGGGTTTGCGCCGCCCTTTCCGCAGCAAAACCCCAACGCCCAAGCCGGAAACTCGCCGCTTCCGCCCATCACGCTTCAGCCACAGCAAGGGCCACAGCAAGGACAAGGCGCCCTTCCTCCCATCACGCTGCAACCCGGCGGAGTCAATCAGCCAGGAGGGCTTCCTCCCATCACGCTGGTTCCCGCGGGAGGGCAGGGCGGCCAGAAGGGCACAGGAGTAAACACGGGACTAAACCCAGGAGTGAACACGGGACTAAACCCAGGGCAGCCTCGTCCTCCGCAGTTCCCGGGGCAAAATCCGATTTCCCCGTTCCCCGGCCAGCCCGGCCCCGGAGGATTGCCGGGCGGAATCCAGACCGGTGTGCCGCCGGGCTTTCGGATCGACCCGAGCGGACAACTCGTGCCGGCCCCACCGGCTCCGGGACAAACACCGGGACTAGGCCTACCCGGGCAACCCCAAGGGATCCCGGGCCAGCCGCTGTTTCCGCAACCGGGAGCGCCTCCGACCCAGTCTCTGAACCAGCAGCCCCCCAATCAACCGTTTCCAAATCAACCAGGCGTCAATCAACAGTTCCCCAATCAACCGGGTGCCCCGCAGGGTTCGCCCAACGCCGCGCTGGGACTTATCAATCAGCTCCTGACGAATCCGCGCCAGAGCCCTTCGGCTCCCATAGCGACGAACAACAATCAGGTTGGCGGGATCGCCGGCGTCGCCAGTACCTATACGGGTCCCAGCATCAAAATCTATAAAGACCAGGACCAGTACCAGCTGTGGGAGTTCGTATTCAGCCCCACGGCGAGCATCGTTCCGGGTGGGGGAACCCCCGGAACCGGCATACCCGCAAACGGGCAAGGGCGAGGCGGCGGGTCGAATCAGCCCGGCGGACAAAGCGCTCCGAATACCTTCGCCCCTAGCGGCACCTTCGGGCGGGGCGGCGGGCAGTCGACTTTCGGAAACGGTCCCGGCCGCTAAACATCTTCCAGCTTCCGCGTTCCAGCTTCCGCGCAGGGAATCCCATAATCGGACAGTCCTTCCGATAGAATCAGTCCTAGTTTCAATAAGATATAATCGGTGGTCGAATTGCCACCGGGCTTCGGTAGAATCGAGGATACTTGCGAAACGACGGACGAGTTCTGATCGCCGATGACCAGGGAGACGTGCTGGAGGCCCTGCGGTTGCTGCTCAAAGGGGAAGGGTTTGGAATCGAATCCGCCAACTCACCGGCCGGGATCATGGCCGCGCTCGAGACCAGCGACTTCGACGTGGTCCTGATGGACCTGAACTACACCCGCGACACCACCAGCGGGCAGGAAGGGCTGGATCTGCTCACGCGCATCCGGGCCAATGACCCTTCCACTACGGTTGTAGTGATGACGGCGTGGGGGAGCGTCGACCTGGCGGTGGAAGCCATGCGTCGCGGCGCGCGCGATTTCATCCAAAAGCCCTGGGACAACGCGCGGCTGCTCACGATCCTGCGAACGCAGGTGGAATTGAGCAACGCGCTCAAGCGCGGGCAGCGGCTGGAAGCTGAAAACCGGCTGTTGCGCTCCGACGGGGGGCCGCAGCTGATCGCGGAATCGGCGGTGATGCAGCCCGTCATGCAATTGATCGCGCGCGTGGGACCCTCCGACGCCAACGTCCTGATCACGGGGGAGGCCGGCACGGGCAAGGAAGTGGTCGCGCGAACGTTGCACGCGGTGTCCGCACGCGCTTCACGGCCCATGGTGACGGTCAACGCCGGCGGCCTGGCGGAAGGCGTGTTCGAAAGCGAGCTGTTCGGCCATGTCCGCGGCGCCTTCACCGACGCGAAGACGGATCGCGTGGGCCGCTTCGAGCTGGCCGACGGCGGCACGCTGTTTCTGGATGAGATCGCCAACGTGCCGCTGAACTTGCAGGCCAAGCTCCTGCGAGCCTTGGAAATCGGCGAGATCGAACGCGTGGGATCGTCGAAGACCAAGCGCATGGACGTGCGGGTGATCTCGGCGACCAACGCCCGGCTTCCGGAAGAAGTCGGAGCGGGCCGGTTTCGCGAGGATCTATTGTTCCGGCTGAACACGGTGGAAATCCACTTGCCCGCGCTGCGCGAGCGCCGCGACGATATTTCCGCGCTGGCGGCGTATTTTCTGGGTGTGCATGCCCGGCGCTATCGCAAGGATCTGCGCAGCTTCGATCAGGCCGCGATGCAGGCTCTGCTCGACAATCCCTGGCAGGGCAACGTGCGCGAGCTGAACCACGTGGTGGAGCGTGCCGTCCTGCTGGCGCAGGATACGGTGATTCGGACCAGCGATCTGGCCCTGCGCTCCGGACCGCAAGGCGCACCCAAACTCGACGACATGAGCCTGGAAGAGGTGGAGGCGTTCCTCATCAAGAAGGCTCTGGCGCGGTACAACGGCAACGTGAGCCACGCGGCCAACGCGCTGGGATTGAGCCGCAGCGCGCTGTACCGGCGCCTGCAGCGGTATGGCCTATGACGCGTTACGGATTGTGAAACTTCCTGAGAGTCTCAGGCCCGTACATGAGCAGCGCATGCGGCTGCTGGCGCTGGGCGCCGGACTTCCCGCGGTCCTGGTCGCGCTGGCGCTTCTGTGGATGTCAGGTTACACACCCAAAGTCCAGTGGACGCTCACGGTTCTGATCCTGGGGATCTGGTGGGCCTGCGCTTCGGCCATACGCGAGCGGGTGGCGTCCCCGCTGCGCACCCTGGCGAACCTGCTCGAAGCCATGCGCGAAGGGGACTACTCGATTCGCGGCCGCGGGACGGGCGTCACGGAAATGGAAGATGCGCTGGCCGACGTGATGCACCAGGTCAACGCCATGAGTGCGACGCTGCGGGCGCAGCGCCTGGGCGCGCTGGAGGCCACCACGCTGCTGCGCAAAGTGATGGAGGAAATCGACGTGGCCGTGTTCGCCTTCGACGGCGAGCATCGCCTGCGTCTGGTGAATCGCGCCGGAGAGCGGCTTTTGAAGCAGCCGGCGGAGCGCATCATGACCTCGAGCGCGGAAACCCTGGGCTTGGCCGAGTTTCTGGAAGGCGAGCCTGCCCGAACCGTCCAACGCACCTTCCCCTTGGGAGCCGGCCGCTGGGCCATGACCCGTTCGATGTTCCGCGAAGGCGGCCTGCCGCACCAGCTCCTGGTGGTCAGCGATCTGACGCGCGCGCTGCGCGAAGAGGAACTGAAAGCCTGGCAGAGACTGGTGCGCGTGCTGGGCCACGAGCTGAACAATTCGCTGGCGCCGATCAAATCCATCGCTGGAAGCCTGGAGTCGCTGTTGGCGCGCGAACCGCTGCCGGAGGACTGGCGCGACGACGCGCGACGCGGTCTCTCGATCATCGCCGCGCGCAGCGAAGGGCTGAGCCGCTTTCTGGGAGCCTATGCGCGCCTGGCGAAATTGCCACCTCCCCGCCCGGCTTCGGTGGAGGTAGGAACGTGGATCCGCCAGTCGGCGACTCTCGAGCAGCGCCTGACGGCCGAGGTGCGGCCGGGCCCGGAGATGACCATCCAGGGCGATCGCGATCAGCTCGAACAGGTGATGATCAACCTGTTGCGGAACGCGGTGGACGCATCGCTGGAAACCGGTGGAGGGGTGGCGGTGTCCTGGAAGCGGCACGGCGCGCACCTGGAAGTTTCGGTGGAGGATGAAGGACCCGGCCTGTCCAACACCGCCAACCTGTTCGTCCCGTTCTTCACCACCAAGCCGGGAGGATCGGGGATCGGCCTGGTGTTGAGCCGCCAGATCGCGGAAGCGCACGGCGGATCGCTCGACCTGTTGAATCGCGAGGAAGGCCGCGGGTGCGAGGCGCGGCTGGTGTTGCCGGCGTAGTCTAATTCTCTGTCGGCACCTTCTCCGCGTGGTCGACGACCAGCACATCCAGCGGGCCCTTCTTCTGCTCGAGCTTGAGGCCCAATTGGTCTTGAACGGCGCTGAAGATGGTAGGACCGTCGAAAGTGTTGGGGTTCGCGCCCTGAGCTGCTCCAGGGGGAACCAGCGCGCCGCCTATACCCCCGCCCCGGCCCGGTCCGGCACGAATTCCAGCGTGAGATCGTAGGTCCCGGTCAGGCCGGTCTTATCGACAACGGGTGTGCCAATCTGATTTGACAGCATGTTTGCCAGGTCGTTCATGGATTGGAGGCTGCCGGCGATCCGGAGAGGGCCGCCTACCGACATCATCATCATCATGCCGCGCCGTCCGGGCGGTACGACCGGAAAACCGTCTTTCCCGATCGGCGGTGGACCGCCCCGGCCCGGGCCGGCGTCGGGACCAGCGGCGCCCGGATCTTCCACCGACGCCTTCAGTTTTGGGCCGTTCTTCCCGACAACCAGCTCATACAATGGGAATTCCTTGGTCACTTTGTGGAAGCTGAGTTTGAAGCGATCCACCAAGAGGTTCTGCATCATGATGTTGGCTTGTTCTTTGGTTGCGCCCTGCGGGAGTTTGGCTTGAATATCGAACCGTTCCGTCTCCAGCCAGTCAGGTCCCGTTACCTGGTAAGGCTTTAGATCGTAAGCCATGGTAATGAGGTTCTTGAGTGAGACGTTGGTATAAGTGACGCGCCCGGGGTCGGGTGTCCCCGGACCACCCTGCCTCCCCACAAACACTCGTCCATCGGCCTGTGGAGCCGCGGGTTTTACCGAAGCCACCTCAAACTCCAGCTTCGCCGACGGAGTATTCGATTGGGCCAAGGCTGCGGCCGGAACCGCGGCAGCCAAAATAAACGCGAGCAAAGACGTTCGCATACCCCTCCTAACTTCTTTCTCATTTCGCGGAAATTTGGTTCCCACAAATTTACGAGAGTCAGCGCCAGCGGAACAAGCGCAGAGCCAGGCCGAAGCACACCACCAGCCACGCCCCCAGCACTCCCGCCTGCGGCGCCATCTGCGGGAGTCCCGCGCCTTGCAGCATGTTGGCCCGCAGGGCGTCGATCACCGCGGTCAGCGGCAGGGCCTTAATCACCGGCTGCACCAGATCCGGAAACCGCTGGGAGGAGAAGAACACGCCCGAGAGAATCCACATGGGCACCATGGTGAGGTTCATCAGGCCGGACGCCGCCTCGATGGTCCGGACGCGAGAGGCCAGCAGGAGTCCTCCCGCGCTGAAGCACAGCGAAGCCAGCACGCACGCTCCCACCAGCGCCAGGAAGGATCCCCGCAGGGGGACGCCGAACACCCAGTGTCCGAATCCCAAGGGCACTCCGACGTCCACCGGCAGCAGGATCATCCGCCACAGCAGGAACGACAGCAAGTAGTAATGCTTGGGCATGGGAGTCGCCACAATGCGCTTCATCAGTTTCTTGCGCCGGGCGTCCACAATGGAAAATCCGGGTCCCCAGATCGAATTGCCCATGATGCCCATTCCGATCAGGCCGGGGATCAAGAAGTCGATGTAACGCGATCCCGGTTCGCGCATGATCCGGTCGTTCCCGGCCACCGGATCCTGACGCCCGGAGGCGCGCTGGATCGCCTGGTCGGCCAGCATCCGCGCCTGGCGGCCCTCGGGGTTGGTGTCGTCGTAGCGATAGACGACGCTGCCGTCGGCCGCCGGCTCGGCGGCCAGAGCAACCTTCCCTGTTCGGACGAACTGCTCCGCCAACTGGGGCGGGAGCTGCGTTACGTCCAGAAGCTTTTCCTGTCGCAGAGCCTCGGCCAGCCGGGGCGTCACCGCCGCGACCTTGAGAATTTCCGGGGGGCGATTGCGAAACGCGATGCCCAGGCCCGCGGCCAGCGCCAGGGGAAAGATCATGGACCAGAACAGCGCTTCCGGTTCGCGGATGAACTCGCGCATCCGCATCAGGGTCAGTTGGACCAGCGCGTGATCCATGAAGCCGCGTTTACTCATCGCGCAAATGCCGCCCGGTCAAGTGAACGAAAACGTCTTCGAGCGTCGCGGAATGCGTACGAAGCTCGGTGAGAGGAACGCCTTGCCGCCCGAGCTCTTCGAGCAGCGCCGGCACGGAGCGGTGCAGCTCGGTCACCTGGAGCAGCACGCTGCCGTTTTCGCTGCGGACGTCGCGAACGCCGGCCATGGCGTGAACACCCGCCAGATCGAGCGCGGCGTCTCCGGCGGAGAATTCGACCACGTGCTCCACGCCGATGGATGCGATCAGTTCCCGCGGTGTGCCCTGCGCGATGATCTTGCCGTGATCCATGACGGCGACGCGGCCGCACAGCTTTTCGGCTTCGTCCATGTAGTGCGTGGTCAGCACGATGGTGCGGCCGGCCGCCTTAAACTCCTCGATCAGGTCCCACAATTGACGGCGAGCCTGCGGATCGAGACCCGTGGTGGGTTCGTCCAGGAACAACAGATCCGGATCGCCGACCAGGGCGCACGCCAGAGCGAGCCGCTGCTTCTGCCCGCCGGATAGCGCCCCTACACGCGCGCCGCGCTTTTCGTCGAGTTGGACCAGCCGGATCACTTCGTCAACTTCGGGTCCCTGCCCGAAAAAACTGCGAAACAGACGAAGTGTTTCCGCGACGGTGAGTTTTTCGGCGAGCTGCGTCTCCTGGAGCTGGATGCCGAGTTTCTGGCGCAAGGCCGGGGCGTCCGAGCTCCAGTGCAAGCCCAGGATCTCGACCTCGCCCGCATCGGCTGGGGTCAGCCCTTCACAGATTTCGATGGTGGTGGTTTTTCCGGCCCCATTGGGACCCAGCAGACCGAAGCATTCGCCCGAATGGACTTCGAGGTCGATCCCGGCGACCGCCACCACGTCTTTATAGGTCTTGCGGAGGTTGCGGACGCGCAGTGCGGCGTTGTTCTGCGAGGGGGGCACACGCCCAGTATCGCTTACAGGCGGACGATTTTATCCGACTCAATGCCCTTCAAGGCGTTGCGGGTATCGACGATCAGCCGCGCATTCTTGACGAGCGCCTGGTAATCGAACTTCTTGTGATCGGTCACGATCATGACGCAGTCCGCCTGGCTGATACCCTTCGTCCGTGCCAATGGCCTTCATCACGGTTCCATCGGCATGAATCTGGGAAACGAATGGATCGCTGTAGCTGACCAGCGCGCCGCGCTTGCCCAGCAGGTGAATGATGTCGAGCGCCGGAGACTCGCGCACATCGTCGATATCGCGCTTGTAGGCCACGCCCATCACATGCACGCGCGAGCCCTTGAGCGGCTTGGTGTGGTCGTTCAGAGCGTTCTGCACTTTGTCCACGACGAAGTGCGGCATCGAGCCGTTGATATAGCCCGCCAGCTCGATGAAGCGCGCCTCAATGCCAGCCTGCTTGGTTTTCCAGGAAAGGTAAAACGGATCGATGGGGATGCAGTGACCGCCCAGCCGGGGCCGGGATAAAACGGCATGTAGCCGAACGGCTTGGTGGCGGCCGCGTCGATCACTTCCCACACATTGATCCCCATGCGGTCGCACATCAACGCGAGTTCGTTGACCAAACCGATGTTGATCATGCGGAACGTATTTTCGAGCAGCTTGACCATTTCCGCCACGCGAGTGGAGCCCACCGGAACCACCGTATCGAGCGCCTGCTTGTAGAACAGCGCACCGATTTCCGTGCAAGCCGGCGTGATGCCGCCGACTACTTTGGGAATGTTCTTGGTCTGGATACTTCGGATTGCCGGGGTCGACGCGCTCCGGCGAAAAACACATGAAGAAATCCTTGCCCACCTTGAGCCCGGCTTCTTCAAACATCGGCAGCATCAATTCATCGGTCGTACCGGGGTAAGTTGTCGATTCCAGGATCACCAGCGTGCCCGGATGAAAGTGCTTCGCGATCTCCTGGCAGGCGTTGACGATGAAGCTCATGTCCGGATCTTTGGTCTTGCGCAGGGGCGTCGGCACGCAGATGTTGATCGTGTCGAGATCCTTGACCACGCTGAAATCGGTGGTGGCTTTGACCTTGCCGGCTTTGACGAACGGCTCCAGAGCCGCTGTCGGGATGTCCTGAATGTAGGATTCGCCGCGGTTGATGGCATCGACCTTGGATTGCTGCACATCGATACCGGTCACGCAAAAACCAGCGTGCGCGAACTCGACCACCAGCGGGAGACCCACGTATCCCAATCCGACCACGCCTACGTGCGCCGTGTGCTTCTCGATCTTGTGTCGCAGCTCTTCAAAATGATTCGTCATCTTAAGTCAGTCTAGAAAATCAGTCTAGTCCTCTCTCGTAATAAAACTGTCCTTCTGCGACGATTTCAGCAGGTCCCTGCAGGTAGATATCGTCATTTTCGACCCGCAACTCCAGGGTTCCGGCAGGGGTGTCGACGTGCACCGGGCTGCGCACCCAGCCCCGGGCCAGAGCCGCGGCGGCCGCTCCGGTCGATCCCGTTCCGGAACTCATGGTCTCCCCTGCGCCGCGCTCGAAAAAGCGGACATCCAGGGTGTGCTGGTCCACCACGCGGATGAAGGATACGTTGGTGCGATGGGGGAAGCGCGGGTGCCGTTCGAGCTCCGCCCCCAGCTTCTTCCAGTCGAAGGTTCGGTTGTCGAAATCGAAATCGCCCGCAAATACAGCGCATTGCGGGTTTCCGACATTCAGAATCACGCACTCATGGCCGGGCACCAGGGTCGCGTGCAAATCCTCGATCACGGCGCGGCCCATGTTCATTTCAAAAGAATAGCGATGGCCGTGGCGCTCGAGAAGCCGCAGGGTCTTGACGCCCGCGCCGGTAGCGATGCGGATGTCGCCCGCACCCTTTCCGGACTCCACCATCCCGTTTTGCACCAACAATGCCGCCGCGCAGCGCGTTCCGTTACCGGACATCTCACTTCGACTGCCGTCGGAATTCCACAACTCCAGAGCCGCAGGCTCGCCCTTGTGCGCTTTGGCGATCAGCATCCAGCCGTCGGCGCCGGGGCCCGTGTGGCGATGGCAGATGGCCCGAGCCAGGGCGGCCGGATCGCCGGCGTGTTCGGGCAACTGCTCACGCCAGGTGAGCAGGAAGTCGTTGCGCGCTCCGTGCGCTTTTGTAAACGGGATCTGCACTTATTCGCGATGGAAAATGTCTACGTACGTATCTGCCACCGGAGCTCCTTTCACCACAATCCGCCGCCGCAGGACATAGCCGGCTTTCTGCAGGGCGGTATCCACGGGGTCGCCCGAAAACGCCAATCCCCACTCGGCCAAACCTCCCTGGGCGAGCAGCAAGTCCGGACGAGCCATGGCCACGTCGAACGCGACACCGTTGCCTTCATGCAAGCCTTCGCGCAACGGAATGCCGGCCTCGCGCAGAACCCCGGTCAAATCGCCGAACGGAAATAAGATGCCCGAACCCGGCCGGTATTCGCGCGCCAGGAAGCTGGCCGCCTGGGTGGTCCAGGCTCGCCGGGCTTCCGAATTCACCTCCGATTCCTTCCAGCATATCGAAGGCGGCCCGCCCAAAGTCCATACTCCTGTGATTGCAAGGGTCAGAATAATACTAGTTTTTGCCTGGAAACGGCCCGGTACCAAAGTGACCAGAGCTCCCGCGGCGAACGCCGCCAGGGGGACCACCGCGGCGGCGTAACGCACGTTGTACCAGCTATAGGGCGCCAGGCCGGGGACGAAAATAGGCGTGCCGGAAGAATGCATGCTCCAGACGTAAAAAGCGGGCGGCAGGAACAACAACATGAGTGGCCACCAGCGGCGGCGGACGATGGCAGCCAGTGTTCCCGCGGCGCCCAGAATCAGCAGCGGCCATCCCGCCACCCCGCGCGAAGCGGCGAAGTAATAACGCGCTGCCGTGAACCAATCGTGATCGCCGGGATACCGCACTCCCCCCTGCGCGAGCTGGCGCTGGTAGATGGCGGCGGCGGAATACGGCCCGTTGTAAAACTCAAGCGCGTTGCTGTAGTAGTACTGGTTGTGCGCGAGCCATGCCAGGGGTCCCAGCGCCGCGAGAGTCCCAAACAGAATCGCATGCCGCTTATTCTTTGCGACCGCCAGAAGATAGAGGCAGACGAACGGGATCAGGAACCAGCCTTCATAACGGGTGAGAGACGCCGCATTGGACGCCGCGGCGGCGGCCAACACGGCCCAGGGCGATTGCGAATCGCGGAACCACAGCGTGGCCCACAGCAGCGCGGCGAGCGAAGCCAGAAACGGCAGCTCGGTCATGGGCGTCGCCTGGAGGTACAGGATGTTGGGATTGAGGGCGAACAGAAGGGCCACGGCCAGCGCGGCCCACGAACTCGCGTAAATCCGGCGCGCCGCGCTGAAGAGAAACGCCCCGGCCATCACGAAACAGACGAAAGAAGGGAGCACACCCGCCAGGCCACTGCGCCACCAGGCATCGCGCATCGCAAACGGAACCAGAAGAAGGTGCGGCAGCGGGAGCCATACCGTGCCGATCTGTTTGGGCCCGGGCGTGCGCGAGTCGAAAATCCGCCGGGCGATGTTGAGGTGCGCTTCGGCGTCGCCGTAGTACAGCGAATAGCCGCGCTCAAAGCACCACCACGCGGCGCCTGTGCCGATGGCCGCCAGCGCGCCGATCGCCGCCAGCAGTGGGGCGACGCCCGCCTGGCTAGAACGACGTGAAGGTGCGGAACTCTTCGAACCGCGCATCGATCTCCGCCCGCTTGAGCGTGCGGAACCGCTCGACGCCGAACTGCTCACAGCAGAAACTCCCCATGACCGAGCCGTAAATCACCGCGCGGCTCATTTCTTTTCGGCTGATGTGGTCGTTTTCCAGGTCGAAGCCCTGCTGCGCCAGGTAGCCGATGAAACCGCCCGCGAAACAATCGCCGGCGCCGGTCGGATCGAAAACGGTCTCCAGCAGGTAGCCCGGCACCGTGAAATAGGAGTTCTTGTGGAACAGCATCGCGCCGTATTCGCCGCGCTTGATCACCAGCGTGTGCGGACCCATGCCCAGGATGGTGCTGGCCGCTCGTCTCAAGTTATCGTGCCCGGAGAGCATGCGCGCTTCGCCATCGTTGATCAGCAGAAAATCCCAGCCTCGGATGGTGGCCAGCAGCTCTTCCCGGAAATCCTTGATCCAGAAATTCATGGTGTCGCCGCCGGCCAGGCGCACATTCTTCATCTGTGAGCGAACGCCGGCCTGCAAACGGGGCTGGATGTTGCCCATCAGCAGATAGGGCTGATTCAGATAGCTGGCAGGCAGCTTGGGATCGAAATCGGCGAAGACGTTGAGGTCGGTGGTCAGCGTTTCGCGATCGTTCATATCCGGCGTGTATTTGCCGGCCCAGAAAAAGGTCTTGCCCGGAACCCGCTCCAGACCTTCCAGATCCACGCCGTGACCGGACAGCAGATCCGTGTCTTCCTGGGCGAAATCGTCGCCCACCACGGCGACAACGCCAACCTTGGTGAAATAGCTCGCGGCCAGGGAAATATAGGTGGCCGCCCCCCCTAACATACGGTCCACTTTGCCGTGCGGCGTTTCCACGCCGTCATAGGCCACGGACCCAACTACGATCAGAGACATTTTCTGATTGTAGCGGATAGCCGCTTATAGCGAGGGGAGCATCCTGCCGATAAGATGAAGACAGGTGCCGCCTCCCCTCCTTGATGTGCGTTATCTCCCGGACATGGCCATATTAGCGACCGTGCTGGCGGTCCAGGCCGCCGGCGCCGGTTTGCTGGTGTGGGGACCGGGTGCGGTGCGCTCCCGGCGGGCCCGTGGGGCGATCCTGGCGGCCGCCGCCGTCTCGGGTGTAGTCCTGATACTTGGGTTCCTGCTCCGTTTTGCGCGCGTGAACAAGTATTTCCCGCCCTGGTGGGCGGGCTGGGGGCGCGGACTGATCCTCACCTGGGCGTTCATTTCGGTCCTCCTGATCGCCGCGATCCTGGTTTCGCGGTGGTGGCTGCCGGTGCGGTCGAGGCACAGTCCCGCGCGCAGGGTGTTTCTGCACACCACGCGGGCCGCGCTGCTCTGCACACCCGCGATTGCCACCGGCTACGGCGCTTTCATCCAGCGGCTGAATATTTCCCTGCGGGAACAGGACCTTATGTTTCCGGGCCTGCCGGAAGATCTGCACGGATTGCGCCTGGTGCAGCTCACCGACATCCATCTGAGTCCGTTCTTGAGCGAGCGCGAGTTGGCCCGGGCCGTCGACATGGCCAACGAAACGCGTGCCCATGTGGCGCTGGTCACCGGCGACCTGATCACCACGTCGCTGGATCCTGTGGATGCCTGCCTCCGCCAACTGGCGCGCTTGCGGGCGGACGCGGGAGTCTTCGGTTGCCTGGGAAATCATGAAATCTATGCGAATGCCGAGGAGTACGTGGAACAGCACGGTGCTCGTCTGGGCCAGCGCTACCTGCGCCAGCGCGCGGAGTGCCTCAAATTCGGCCAAGCGACCTTGAACCTGGCCGGCGTCGACTATCAGAGAACCAACAAGCCATACTTGGTAGGAGCCGGGCGCATGGTCGCGCCGGGAGCGTTCAACGTGCTGTTATCCCACAATCCCGACGTGTTCCCGGTGGCCGAGCGCCAAGGGTACCAGCTCACCATCGCGGGACATACCCACGGGGGGCAAATACGGGTGGAGATTCTGCATCAGGATTTGAATATCGCGCGATTTTACACGCCCTATGTGGACGGGCTCTACCGGCGCGACGAGGCGGCGGTTTTCGTCTCGCGAGGCATCGGAACCATCGGCCTGCCGATCCGGCTGGGCGCTCCGCCCGAAGTGAATCTTCTACGTCTGTGCCGTACCTGATCCTCAGCGACATTCACGGCAACTACGAGGCTCTCGAGGCCGTGCTCGAGGATGCCCGTGGACGCTACGACCGAATTCTGTGCCTGGGAGACGTGGTGGGATACGGCGCCGATCCGAACCAGGTGACCGAGTGGGTCCGATCGAATGTCACCTCCGCGATCCGCGGCAACCACGACCGTGCCTGCACGGGTACGGATCTGCTCGAGAACTTCAATCCTGCCGCGCGAGCCTCCGCCCTGTGGACCCGCGGCGCGCTCACGCCGGACAATCGAGGCTACCTGGAGCACCTCGCCCAGGGCCCGCTGCGCGTAACCCCCGCCGGCGCACCGGATGGCGGTTTCGACCTGGTGCACGGCTCGCCGCTGGACGAGGACGAATATCTGGTGGGCGTGGAAGATGTTCAGTTTCTCGGCGAGTACCTGGATCCGAAGCTGACGTTCTTCGGCCATACGCACTTGCAGGGCGGCTTCCTACTGGGCCCACGGAAGGCGCAGCGCTTGATGCCGGACCGGACCGTGCAACTGGAACCGGACTACCATTACCTGATCAATCCTGGGTCCGTGGGGCAGCCGCGCGATGGGGATCCGCGCGCCGCCTATGCCGTGTATTCGCCCGAGGACCGCACCGTCGAATACGGCCGAGTGCCCTACGACATCGGCAAGGCGGCGGCCAAGATCCTCGAGGCGGAGCTGCCCGAATCGCTGGCGCTGCGCCTGTTCGACGGGATCTAGCTTTCAGCCCGCAAAACGGAGTGCGGCGGCAGCACCTTCGCTGAAATAGGGGCGCCGCCCCACCCTTTGCGGGCACCTTAGCTTCCAGCCCGCAAAACGGAGTGCGGCGGCAGCACCTTCTGTAACACGGTGATCCGCAACAGGAAATCGCCTCGATTCAAAATTTCGATGTAGGTCGATGCCGGCTTTGGTTAGAATGGATCGGAGTAGAAACAGAGCCAAGGATGTCCCCCCAAGACGGTAAGCCGCCGTCGCCGACCTCGAGAGTCGTCGTCGCGACGACAGTTGCACTCTCCTTCATCAGTTTTTGGCGCGGAGCCGCCATTGTGCTGAGCGATCTCGCCTCGTCGGCGTTTTACGCCGGCGGCGCGGCCGAGCAGGCCATCGGCAAGGCCGCCCCCTGGTTCGTGCTGGGCGTCATGCTGTTCAGCTTCGCGGTGCGCAGCATTTACCTGGAAAGTTGCAGCATGTACGTGCGAGGCGGCGTGTACGTGGTGGTGCGCGACAGCATGGGTCCGGTGATGGCCAAGCTGTCGGTTTCCGCACTGGTGTTCGATTACATCCTCACCGGCCCCATCAGCGGCGTCAGCGCGGGCCAATACGTGGGCGCGTTAATCAACGAGCTCAGTGAGATGACCCACCAGACCTATCACGTCAACGTCAACGTGTTCTCGGCCGGAGTCGCGGTACTGGTGACGGTCTATTTCTGGTGGATGAACATCAAGGGCGTGCATGAATCCAGCGGCAAGGCGCTGCGGATCATGCAGATCACCACGGTGATGGTGGCGATCCTGCTGATCTGGTGTCCCATCAGCATGGCGCTCCAGAACAAGTGGAAGCTTCCGATGGCGCCGGTCCCCTCGAACCTGACCTTCTCCAACGATGCCCAGGGCTGGCTCAAGGGGACTTTCTGGCTGCAATTTCCCATGGTGATGATCATCGTCGCCTTCGGGCACTCGCTGCTCTCCATGAGCGGGTTCGAGACGCTGGCGCAGGTCTACCGTGAAATCGCCTCGCCCAAGCTGAAGAACCTCAAGATCGCCGCCAACATCGTCTGCGCGTATGCGCTGGTTTGCACCGGCGTCATCACCCTGTTCGCCAGCATGATCATCTCCGATGCGGACCGGCCCAAGTACTTCGCCAACCTGATCGGAGGCCTGGCGATGAATTTGAGCGGCCCCTATCCCATGCGGCTGGCGTTCCATATCTTCGTGGTCTTCGTGGGCATGCTGATTCTGTCGGGCGCGATCAACACGTCCATCATCGGAGCCAATGGCGTGCTCAACCGCGTGGCCGAGGATGGCGTCCTGGTGCCGTGGTTTCGCCATCCGCAGCGCAAGTATGGCACCACTCACAACATCATCAACATCATTACGATTCTCCAGCTGGCCACCATCTTCTACAGCCGCGGCGACATGACGATTCTGGCGGAAGCCTATGCGTTCGGCGTGGTGTGGAGCTTCTTTTTTAAAGCCCTGGGCGTGACGTTCTTGCGCTTCCAGCGCCACGATCAGGAGTATAAGACGCCCCTCAACCTGCGCGTGGCGGGATGGGAGATCCCCATCGGACTAATCATCACCACCGGCATCCTGGGGTGTGTGGCGGTGGCCAACCTGTTTACCAAGCAGGTCGCGACGAAATACGGCATCGCCTTTACGCTGGCCCTGTTCCTGACCTTCACCATTTCCGAAAAGATCAACCATCGACGTAAGAAGCAGGAAAAGAAGGGCCTGGAACAGTTCAACCTGGAACACCAGCCGCGGATCGATTCGTCCCATCTCGAAGCGCGGCCCGGCTGCGTGCTGGTCGCGGTTCGCGATTACCGGCGCATGGAGCATCTGCGCCAGGTTCTCAGCAAAACCAACTTACGCCGGCACGACATCGTGGTGCTGTCCGTACGCACCCTGTCGACGGGAGCCGGCGAGTACGAACTTACCGAGAGCCAGATCTTCAGCGACTACGAAAAGGAATTGTTCAGCCACGTGGTGGAGCTGGCCGAGAAGGAAGGCAAGCACGTGGAGCTGCTGGTGGTTCCGGCGGTAGACCCCTTCGAGGCCCTGGTCCAGACCGCCAGCAGCATGCAGGCCTCGCGCCTGGTGACCGGCGTCAGCGCCCGCATGACTTCCGAGGAACTGGCGCATCGGATCGGGCGGGCGTGGGAGAGACTGCCGCTGCCGCGCCATCCGTTTTCGCTGGAAGTGATCAGTCCGGATCGGGAATCGGCCTTCGTGAACCTGGGCCCGCATCCACCGCGCCTGTGGCCGGAGGATCTGGACCGGCTGCACGACCTGTGGCTGGAACTGAGCGCATCGGACCACATCGGCGCGAAGCTGCACCACCGCGACGTGATCGGCGTGGCGCTGCGGCGTCTGCAGCACGATCTGTCGAGCGAAGATCGCGCGAAGGTTCTGCGGGATCTGGAAAAAGAGCTGCGCAAAAACTAATTCTTAGAGCGCGCAAAACGGAGCGCGGCGCGATGAGTTTTTACTCCGTTCCGAGGAGCGCGCCGCGCCCTTTGCGCTCCAGCTAGGCTTCCGCCGGCTTGTTCGGCTTTTTGGCGGCCTTCTTCGATTCCTGGCCCGCTGCTTCCTCGGCGGCCGCGGGAGCCACGCCCGACAAAACGGCATTAAACAGGGCGGCTTTCTTGAGATCCTTCTTGGACGGCGGCGCCTGTTCGTTGCGGTAATCGTGATCGCTGTAACAGGTGCGGCAGCGCACCTTGGCGGCGGAGCCGTTCAGAAGGGACACGATGGAGTGGTTAGTCAGGCGCCGGCATTTGACACAGAAATCGTCAATGACGTCGCCTAAGCGCATATCCATGGCAACTGCCGACGAGTATATAACAGCAGCACAGGTGAATGCTCCGGGTCACTGCGAGGCGGATTGCCGCCGGCGCCACTCGAACAGCACTACGCCGGCTGCGACGCTGACGTTCAAGGACGCCACGCCACCCGCGGACCCGGCCGCCATGGGGATCGAAACCAACGCGTCGCAATGGCGCGCCACGATCTGATGCAGCCCCCGTCCCTCGCCTCCCAGGACGATGGCGGTCGGGGCGGCGAATTCCACCCGGTCGTAGGGCTGTTCGCCGCGCTCGTCGAGACCGTAAATCCAGTAACCGCGCTGTTTCAGTTCCTCGAGCGCACGGCTGATGTTGGTCACGCGCACCACCGGGAGATAAGCCAGCGCGCCGGCAGCCGTGCGGGCTACGGTCTCGGTCAGCCCGGCGGCGCGCCGCTCCGGAATCACGATGGCGGCGGCGCCGGCCGCGTGCGCGGTGCGCGCGATCGCTCCCAGGTTGTGGGGATCCTCGACGCCGTCCAGGACCACGTGCAGCCCGCCGGCAGCCGTGGTTTGCTCGAGCGACACATAACGCTCCGCCGCGCCGAATGCCACCACCCCCTGATGCGCGGCGCTGCCCGCGGCACGATCCAATTGGGCGCGCGGCTCGAAGCGCACGGGGATCCCGCGCTCGCGGCACAGCTCGATCAGCTCCTGAAGACGAGGACCCGCGGCGCCCTTCGCCACCAGCACGCGTTCCAGGGGAACTCCGGCGCGAAGTGCCTCCCGGACGGGATGGATTCCTGCCAACGGGGACATTAGAATAAGGGTACTCTCATGAGCGAGCCCAAGATCGCGCCGATGACCATCACTCCGGAAGAAATTCCGGACAAACTATATTTTCGTATCGGGGAGGTCGCCCGCCTCGGCGGCATTAAACCGTACGTACTGCGCTTCTGGGAGACGGAGTTTCCCGCGCTCGATCCCAAGAAATCGGGCACCGGACACCGCCTCTACCGGCGCAAAGACGTGCAGCTGGTGCTGGAGATCAAGCGCCTGCTGTACGAAAAGCGCTACACCATTGAAGGCGCCCGCAAGTTTCTGGATGACCGGCCGAAGAACGGTGTCGCGGCCGCTCCGGCTCCGGTGGGCGGGTCGAAAAGATCTTCCGGTAAGCAGTCGCTCGGCAAACAGAACCAAACAGGGTTATTCGACGTCCCCGGGCCCCTGCTTGAAACCGTGCGCAACGAGCTCCGCGAGATCGCCGACCTGCTGAAGTGACCGGTTCGCGCGCAGCGCGGGGCTCGCACAGAAATCAGGCGCCAGGAGTCGCGCGGCCGAAGCCGGCCGTGAAGTGGAACTCGCTGCCCCGTCCCTCCTGGCTCTCCACCCAGATCCGCCCGCCCATCAGCTTGATCAGATTGGCGCAAATGGCCAGGCCCAGGCCAGTGCCGCCATGCCGCCGGGTGCTGGAACCATCGGCCTGCACGAACGCGTCGAAGACGCTGGCCTGTTTCGCCGCGGGAATCCCTATGCCGGTATCGGCGACACAAACGTGCAGCAAGACCTGCGTCCCTTCCTCTACTTCCGTGCGCACGCTGACGCGCACCCCGCCTCGATCCGTGAACTTGATTGCGTTGCCGATCAGATTGATCAGCACCTGGCTGAAGGCCCGGGGATCCCCCACCAGCGCCGCCGGTACGTTCGGCTCGGTCTGACACTGGAGGTCCAGCCCTTTCTGGCTCGCCAGGAAGGACAAGGATCTGGCCGTCTCCCGCAACACTTGGTCGGGATCGAACTCGATCCAGTTCAAGGTGACCTTGCGGGCGTCCAGCTTGGAGAAGTCCAGCACGTCATTGATGATTTTGAGGAGCAAATCGGCCGAGACTTTGGCGACGGTCAGAAATTCCAGCTGCTCCGGGTTCAGCTCGGTGTCCAGAACCGCCTCGGTCATGCCGATGATGCCGTTGAGCGGCGTGCGGAGCTCGTGACTCATGTTGGCGAGGAATTCGCCCTTCAAGCGCACCATCTCCTCGGCTTTTTCCTTGGCGATCCGCAATTTTTCGTTGGCCGCCTGCAGCTCGGCGGTCCTTCGGGCGACTTCGGCCTCCAGATCCGCCCGCTGCTGCCGCAACTCCAGATCGCGTTCCGCCCAGCGGGCGTTTTCGTCTTCCAGCAGAATCTTCCCGAGGGCGCTGCCGGTCTGCTCGCCGATGAACACCACGGCGGCGATCTCGTCGGCGCTGTGCTCATGCGGATCCCGGTGGTGCACGTTGATGACGCCGATGGCCTTGCCCCGGGTCACCACCGGAACCGAGAGGAACGCCTCGTAGCTGTCTTCCACCAGGCCGGACACCGGTTTGAAGCGGGAATCCCCGGACGCGCGGGAAGACAGAGCGACCGGCGATCGATGCTGGGCCACCCATCCCGTGATCCCTTCGCCCAACCGCATTCTCAGGCTGCCCATGCGCGGGTGCGGCACCTGGGAGGCGCGCAGCACGAAATCGCCCGTCGCCGATTCCAGAAGGTATACGATGCAGGCATCGCAGGCGCAGACTTGCGCGGTCAGCATCACGATCTGGCCCAGCATTTCGTCCATGGACAAATCGGAGTTGACGATCCGGCTCACGCGGTGCAGCAGGGAAACTTCGGTGTTGCCGGGCGGCATGTCCTCCGGGCGCATAGTATGAGCGTAAGACCGCGACGCCACGCCGATCCAATCAAAACTTTCTATCCACTCAATGCAACGCGCACCCGTTCATGAGCGAACGCCCGCCGGCCGGCAACCGGTAGAATAAGTAGCTGATGAGCGCAAAGGTTCGTAAAGCCGTCTTCCCAGCCGCGGGGCTTGGCACCCGCTTTCTTCCCGCCACCAAGGCCCAGCCCAAAGAGATGCTGCCGCTGGTGGATAAGCCCCTGATCCAGTATGGAGTCGAGGAAGCCCTTCAGTCCGGAGTCCAGAACATCATCATCGTGACCGGCCGCGGCAAGACCGCGATCGAGGATCACTTCGACGTCAGCTTCGAGCTGGAGCATCTGCTCGAGACGCGCGGCAAGAAGGATCTGCTGGCCACCGTGCGGGCCGTCTCGGACATGATCAACGTCTGTTACACGCGGCAGAAGGAAGCGCTCGGCCTGGGGCACGCGGTTCTCCGGGCGCAAGAGCTGGTGGGCGACGAACCGTTCGCCGTGATTCTCTCCGACGACGTGATCGACGCCGAGGTTCCCGCCTTACGGCAGTTACTGGATGTGTACGAGTTCTACGCCGCTCCCGTGCTGGCTCTCATGGAAGTTCCCAAGGAAAACATTTCCGCCTACGGCGTGGTGGACGCCGAGCCGGTGGCCCACCATGGCGGCGGCGACCGTCTCTACCGGATTCGCAACCTGGTGGAAAAACCCAAGCCCCAGGACGCTCCGTCGAACCTGGCGATCATCGGGCGCTACGTACTCACGCCGGACGTGTTTCATTCCCTGGAGACCATCGAGCCCGGCAGCGGCGGAGAACTGCAACTCACCGACGGCCTCAAGCACGCCCTCCGCAGCCGCCCGATCTACGGTTATCGCTTCGAGGGCACGCGCTATGACGCGGGCGACAAGCTCGGCTTCCTGAAGGCTACCGTGGAATTCGCGCTGAAGCGCTACGACCTGGGGGAAGAGTTCCGCGCCTATCTGAAATCGCTGCACCTGTAGCGCGGGCGAGTGGTTTCGCGCAAGACTCCGAAATGCGGAAGAGCGCGGTTGAACGGTCTTGCTTGCGGGTCGAACGGTTTCTGTAGACGCGCAAAACGGAGCGCGGCGCAATCCGTTGGTGATCCCGTTTGGCGGCGCCGCGCCGCGCCCTTGGCGCTTCCAAACAGACTCCCCTAAAAACAAAACCGGCCCCGATTTCTCGGGGCCGATTGGTTGAAACTCAAACTAGCGAGCCGGTTTGGCTACTTCTTTTTCTTCGGAGCAGCCTTCTTCTTCGCAGCCGCTTTCTTCTTAGTTGCGTTCTTCATCGAGTGATTCTCCCTTTACATCAGATTAAGCGCTACTCTTCCAAGAGAGCGCTGTAGTGTCCCCTTTATAAGGTGGAATCCATGGAATGTCAAGAAAAAAGTGAACTGCGCGAACGGCGTGCCGACCGGCCTCTGACCGCTCTCCGGAGGCCTGGAATCTATAAAACGAGGTCGAGTAGAATTGTTTTAGTGCTCCGAGGGCTTGTTTTCGCGGCTCACGCGCGCATCGCGCTGCGAGCCTTCACGTGTGCGCTCGCACTGATGTTGCTCGCGGCCGGCTGCTCCCGCCGCAATGCCGCGAAGCTGCCGGCTCCGCCGGTCCCGGCAAAGATCGGTTCCGCCGAAACCGGAATCGCCAGTTGGTACGGTGTGCCCTATGACGGCCGCCCCAGCGCCTCCGGCGAAATCTTCGATATGCGAAAGCTGACTGCCGCGCATCGCTCTCTGCCCTTTGAAACCTGGGTGCAGGTCACCAACCTCTCCAACGGCAAGCAGGTGGACGTGCGCATCATCGATCGTGGACCCTTCGTCCGCGGCCGCATCATCGATTTGTCGATGGCCGCCGCTCGCCAGATCGACATGGTGCGCGCCGGAACCGCGCGCGTCCGATTGCAGGTCATCCCGCCTCCCGTGAATGATCCTCCGGTGAAGGCCTTAGCTTCCGCGCAAGATCCCGGGAGCGGATACGCGGTTCAGGCGGGAGCCTTCTCCGATCGCCGGCGCGCCGAAGCCCTGCGCGAGGCGCTTCCCTACGCCGATGCGAGAGTGGTCGAGCCACATGCAGAACCAAAGGGAGCCCCCTTCCTCTGGCGCGTGCTGATCGGGCATGCCCTTACCATGCAAGCGGCGACCGCTCTGGCCGCCGACGTGGAAAAGGCAGGCCGCGCAGCCGTGGTCGTGAAGGACAGCGAAGCCGTCGTGGTTCGAGAAAATCAAACTACCCCAGAAGAGAACGACCCGCAATAAAGACCTGCAATAAACAGGTCTGATGGCTCGCCCCCCCAACTGGGGGTTATATCTACCCCCTATTTACCTACCCCCAACCTCTTTAAGAGGGTCTAGAGAAGGTTGCGATTCGGATGTAGAGTTTATCTTTGGATCCCGCACTACATACATATGGAAGGTCCCCCTTGGGGACCCCAACTAGTCCCGGAGCAACGATGCCAGCTCAATTAGATGAAACCCGCCACATACTGGTCGGACAATCGCCACGCACACGCCAGGTTCTTCGGCTGATCGACAAGCTGGGCAAGTGCCGCTGGCCGGCGCTGCTCCTGGGGGAAACCGGCACGGGCAAGGAAGTGGTCGCGCGCGCCATCCATGCCATGACTCTCTCCAAGGAGGCCTTTGTCACCATCGACTGCTCCTCCATGGTCGGCCCTCTCATGGAAAGTGAACTGTTCGGGCACGTCAAGGGCGCCTTTACGGGCGCCGCCGGCGCCAAGGTGGGTCTGATTGAAGCGGCCAACGGAGGAACGGCGTTTTTCGACGAGATCGGCGAGCTGCCCCTGGATCTGCAAGCCAAGTTACTCCGAGTTCTGCAGGAGAAGGAATTCCGTCCGGTGGGATCGCTCACCACCCGGCGTTCCGATTTCCGCATCATCGCGGCCACCAATCGCGATCTGGCCAAGGAAGTGGAGAAGGGCAACTTTCGCCGCGACCTTTACTTCCGGCTGAACGTCATTAACATCCGGTTGGCCCCGCTGCGCGAGCGCAAGGAAGACATCCCCGCGCTGATCAACCACTTTCTGACCCGCGTGGGCGGAAATTACAACATCACGGCCGAAGCCATGGAGGTCCTGCTTTCCTATGACTGGCCGGGAAACGTCCGCGAGCTCGAAAACTGCGTGCAGCACATGGCGGCTATTAATTCCGGGCCGCTGCTGCATCTGGGGGACCTGCCCTCGAATCTGCGCAACTTCCTCACGGAGAAGAAGGCGCAATACCTCATGGCGGCGGCCGGAACTCCGTTAGCGGTTCCTCCGGAGGGGCTGGATAGCTCCGCCAACGGGTCCGAAGGTTCCCCGGAAGGATCCGCAACCGCCCGGCCGGTGATGCAGAATGCTCCCGTGGTGGTCCCGCTGCTGGAGCTGGAGCGCCGCGCCATTGTGAACGCACTCGAATACACCAAGGGAGACCGGTCGGTTGCCGCGCACCTGCTCGGCATCGGCCGCACCACCCTCTATCGGAAGCTCAAAGAGTACCAACTGGAAAGTTCCTGAGCCAGGAGTTTCCTGAGAGTGTCGGGCGCCTCCGCCCACTATCTCTGCACGTGACCTTGCGCATCCTGCTGGCCGAGTCCGGAACCGAAGACACGCTGTTCCTGCGCGACGTTCTCACCGACCTGGACGGCGCCCGCTGCTGGAGCGACTGGGTCCATCTGGAGGTGTCCCACGCGGCCACCTGGGCCGAGACCGAAGCGATCCTGGCGACCGATGCCGTGGACATCCTCTTGCTCAGTCCGGATCTGCGGGATAGCCAGGGCGCCGAAACCTTCCGCAGGGCCCAGGCGGTTGCTCCGCACGTTCCGGTCATCCTCCTGATGGAACCCTCCGCGGCTTCTCTGGCCGAACGGCTGATCCGCGAGGGCGCCCAGGATTTCCTGCTTAAGAAAGAGGTAGACTGCGCGCCGCTGGCGCGAGCCATCCGGAACGCGCTGGAGCGGCATCGCTTGCTGGCCGCCGCTCGCGCGACTTCCATGACGGACCATCTCACCGGCTTGCTCACGCGTCCTGCGTTCCTGACGCTGGCGGATCGCGATCGTCTGCTGGCGGAGCGGCTCAGCCAGAGAATGATGATCCTGATGGCCGAACGCGTTGCGCCGGCCGCTCCGGACGTGCGCACCCATGGCGAACAACGCCGGGATCTGGAGCTGGTGGAGGCCGCCGACGGTCTCCGTGGCCTGGCCGGGCCCGCCGCTCTCGTGGCGCGGTTAGACCACTCGCGGTTCGGCCTGGCGGTGTTCGACACCGAAGCGGAATCGGTTGAAGAAATCCGGGCGCGCCTCCACACGGCGTCGGCCGACGGTAAGATCGCGTTGGGCGCAGCCGTGTTCGACCCCCGGCATCCCGTCTCGCTGGACGCCTTGCTCGAGCAAGCGGCCCTGGATCTGCATCGGAGCCTGCTTCCCGAGACCAGTCAAGCCGCGAATGGGTAGGGCCGAGGCCGTTAGCGGATAAGCCCACCTCGCCCAATGCGATCATGACAACAAGTGCGCATCGCCCTCGACGCTACTTATAGCCTGGGCCGGAATCTGTCCGGCGTCGGCGTGTACTCGCGAGAGATCCTTTTCGGCCTGGCGCGCTCCCATCCCCGGGACCGGTTCCTGTTCTATTACCGTCCTCACCGTTTTTTGCGCTCTCTCCACGATCCTTTGCCCCGGAATGCCGCGCGAAGGATCCTGCGCGGCGCGCCCCATGCGGACGTGTTTCACGCTCTGAACCAGCGCGTGGACGCACCCGCCCGCCGGACCGTGACCACGTTTCACGATCTGTTCGTCATCACGGGCGAGTACTCGACGCCCGAGTTTCGCGCGCGTTTCACGGAACAAGCCCGGGAAGCCGCGCGCCGCAGCGACCTGATCATCGCCGTCTCGCGTTTCACCGCCGGTCAGGTGGAAGAATTCCTGGCGGTGGAGCCGGCCCGCATCCGGGTGATCCCGCACGGCGTCCACGTGCCCTCGGAAGGTCCCGCGCGTTCCGGCGCCGCGCGCCAGGACCTGGTTCTATGCGTGGGCGCGATCCAGCGGCGCAAGAACGTGGCACGGCTGGTCCGCGCTTTTGAGCGTATGCCCGCCTCCTGGCGTCTGGCCCTGGCCGGAGCGGCGGACGGCTTCGGCGCGGCGGAAGAGCTGCGCGCGATCGAGAGCAGCCCGCGCAAGAACGATATCGATGTGCTGGGGTACGTCTCGCAGGCGGAGCTGGAGGCGCTCTACGCCCAAGCGCGCATCTTCGCCTTCCCCTCGCTCGATGAAGGCTTCGGGATGCCGGTGCTGGAGGCCATGGCGAACTCCGTGCCTGTGATCACCTCCCGCCGTTCGGCTCTGCCGGAGGTGGCCGGGGATGCGGCCGTGCTGGTGAATCCGGAGGATTCCGAGGAACTCGCCGACGCGCTGCTGCGTCTGGCCTCGGACGAAGGCGTGCGCGACGACCTGGCCCAACGCGGGCGCGAGCGCGCTGTGCTGTTTTCCTGGGATTCGGTACTGGTTAAAACCTGGGAGGTTTACAGGGAGCTGACCGGAGCGACGGCTCCGCCGGACTGACTCTCGGCCTCGGCGGCTTTCTTCAGCTCGCCGATTTTGGCGCCGGTAATCGCCAGCGCGATGAATCCCGCAATCAGCGGCGTCACCTTGATCACGGCCCATAAGACCAGGGAGAAACGGGCCGCCTCCGACGGATCGACGCTGTAGGCCCGCTCCAGGAACTCCTTGGTCAGAATCTGGAACAGACCCAGGTTCGCCGGGGCCTGCGGAACAATGCTCGACAGCCGCAGGATCAACGCCAGCGCGAAGGCCGCGCCGAGGCCCAGGTCGTCGAAGCCGTAGGCCTGAAATGCGGCCCAGATCGGGATCACCTGCAAGAGCAGATAGGGTACGCTCTGCAGCAGCGCGAAGTAGAGGTAGCGGGAATGGCCGATCCGGGCCATGTCGTCCATCAGCACGGCCAGATGATGGCGCCAGCCCGACTGGTGCAGGGCGGATCGCGGGGGGCGCGGCCGGAACAGCGCCAGCGCCAGGATCACGGTCCCTCCCAGCACGAACAGGCCGAGGCCGTCGTTCACATAGCCCAGCTTCTTGGGCAACTCCACATACATCAAGGACAGCCAGAGCCCCAGCCACAGCCAGATTCCGTCAAACACGCGTTCGATGAGCACGCTGGCCACGGAGACGGAGAAGGGCAATTTCGTCCAGCGGGTGATCAGGAAGCAGCGCACGGCTTCCCCGCCGCGGAACGGCAGAACTTCACTGGTGAAGAGCCCGACGAAGATAGCGCGAACGGCCTGCCGGAAACCCAAGGCCGCTACCGGGCGCAGCACCAGCCGCCAGCGTACCGCCTGCCATAGGTATACGCTTAACTCGACCGCGCCTGCCAGCGCCACCCACCAGTAGTCGATGGTGGCGAAATCGTACTTGAGGTCGGCAAAACTTACGTCATGAAGCGCCCAAACTAGGCACGCGAGCGACGCCAAGTTAATCAGGACAAGAACGACCCAGCGGGTCCTTTGCGACTGCTGCTCTCCCAAGCATCCATGATACCGTGGGGCCTGAATCGCTCCGCTCGGTACAATAGCGCCATGGCTACATCTGATTTAAAGAGCCTTCTCCCGGACGCTCTTCCGGAAAACCGCCGCGAATTTCTGGTGAGCAAACTGGCCGTGGGATTCGCTTTGGCGGTGCGGCCCATTGGGGCTCAGACCATTACTACCGACACCAAGGGCCTCACCGCCGGCGAGGTGCAAATTCGCATGGCCGACGGGAAAATGATTCCTGCCTACCGCGCCCGCCCGAGCGGCGGCGGCCGGTACCCCACGGTTCTGGTGGTGCAGGAAATCTTCGGCGTGCACGAGCACATCAAGGACCTGTGCCGGCGTTTGGCCAAGTCCGGCTACATGGCCGTCGCCACGGAGATGTTCGCGCGCCAGGGCGACGTATCGAAGATCGAGAATATTCAGGAGATCATCAACACCGTGGTTTCCAAGGTTCCCGACAGCCAGGTGATGAGCGATCTGGATTCCACCGCCGCCTGGGCCGCCAACAACGGCGGAAGCGCCGACCGTCTGGCGATCACCGGGTTCTGCTGGGGCGGGCGCATCGTATGGATGTACTCGGCACACAATCCCAAACTTCTCGCGGGCGCAGCCTGGTACGGCCGCCTGGAGGGGGATAGAAACGCCATGACGCCCAAGAATCCCCTGGATTACGCCGGCGGATTCAAAGCGCCCGTGATCGGTTTCTACGGAGGCAAGGATACCGGCATTCCCCTGGAATCCATCGAACGCATGCGCGCGTCTCTTACGGTGGTTGACGACGAGTCACAGATTATCGTCTATCCGGATGCGCAGCACGGCTTCAACGCCGACTACCGCCCCAGCTACAACAAGGAAGCCGCCGAGGACGCCTGGAAGAAGATGCTGGCCTGGTTCAAGAAGTACGGTGTTTAGGAAATACGGCCTTTGATCCTTGAGCCAACTACCCTCGCGGGGAGTCACGTCCGTCTGGAACCGCTGTCCAGGATGCACCATGCGGCCCTCTGCGCGATCGGGCTCGATCCCGGGCTGTGGGAATTTACCCCGTATCGCGTCGCCACGCCGGAGGACATGGCCGCCTACATTCAAACCGCCCTGGACCACGAATCCGCCGGCAGCGCGTTGCCGTTCGCGACGGTTCACGCTCCTTCGGGACAAGTGATTGGGAGCACGCGTTACATGAACATCGACCGGGCGAACCGGCGCGTGGAAATCGGGGCAACCTGGATCGCCGGACCCTGGCGGCGCACCGCAGTCAACACTGAAGCCAAGTACCTGATGCTGCGTCACGCATTCGAGACTCTAGGCTGCATTCGCGTCGAGCTCAAGACCGACGCACTGAACCAGCGTTCCCGCAACGCCATCCGCCGGATCGGCGCAAAGGAAGAAGGCACATTGCGGCAGCACATGGTCATGTGGAGCGGGCGCCTGCGCGACTCGGTCTACTTCAGCATCCTCGATTCGGAATGGCCTCGCGTGAAGCAGGACCTGGAACAGAAACTGGCGTTGTGAACCAGGGTGCCGGGCCCTAGCGCCTGATGTGGTCTTTCCAGATGCGCGCGAATCGCGCCGGCGCCAGGATCTTCCGCTGGCCGGCCATCAGGCGCCCCATCTCCACCGCGGCCCACACGAAATACAGCACGGTGACCGGCTTGGCCCAGGACGGATGGACAAAGGGGATCCAGAAGAACACGAACATGATGGCGGCCTCATACCAGGCCAGCTGCATATTCATCAGGAAGATCATGCCGACCACCGCCTGCCCCAGCGTCAACACCAACTCGATCCGCTGCTCCGGGTCGAACACGATCGGCGTCACATGGCCGGTGCTGAAGGAGAATATGATCGGCAGCATGGCCGTGAGCAGCGTCCACTGATTGATGTTGCTCGAAACCATGTTCATCAGCGCCATCGGCGCGCGGTCCACCGAACGCGCCCAATAAAAGGTCGACGCCATCTCCGGGAACTCGGAGACCACCGGCGCCACCCATTGGATGAAGACGAACGCCGGAATCCCGACGGCGGCCGAAAGCGCCAGCAGGCTGGCCAGGAACGGCTCCGCGGAGACGTAGATCAGGATCCCGCCGAACAGAAACAGCCCGCTGATGATCGCGATTCGCAGCACGCGAGGCGAGGTGACGATTTTGCGCGGAATCGCTTCCAGATCTTCGATGGTCTCGGGATCCTCCGGCGGCATACGGCTCAGAATCAGCAGGTACGCGGCGTACAGCAGGATCAGCCCGGCTCCGTCATAGATGGTGAGCGATCCCTTCCACGCGATCACTCCGATGTATAGCAGCGGCGCGGCCAGGCCCAATACTTCCACCGCGTGGTGCTCCTCCAGCCGGATGACCTTAAGCGGCGCGCCTCCGCGCCGGCGCTGGAACATCGCCGCGGTGAAGTAGATCACCGGCCAGCCGAAGCCCGTCAGCAGCCGCAGGGCCCCGGTGAGATTCGCCAGCAGAAACTGTACCTGCTGGTGCCAGGCCAGCACGGCCTCCACCGCGAACTCCGGCAGCGTTTGCAGCCACGCGAGAATAGCCAGCGCGAACCCCTGCGCGATAAAGAACTGCGCCGACTCGGCCGCCCAGGCGATGGCGATCGCGGAAACCAGAATCGCCGGCCCGGCCCATAGCACGGTCGAGGGACGCGCCTCCATCAGAGGCACAACCAACAGAAGCAACATGAATGGGGCGGGAGCTTTCCGTGGGGTCAACAGGCCCATGGTACAACGAACGTATATGCCCAGCTTTCGCGTGGAGACGCCGCAGCGAGCCTATGACGCCATCGTCGAGCGCGGCTCGCTGGCCCGCGTGGCGGATTTTCTGCCGCCGCGCTCCGGCATGGTGTTTGTGGTCACCACGGCGGACGTCTTCAAATTGCACGGCAAAAGCCTCCACCAGGCCATCGCCGATCACCGGCACAAGGTTTTGTTTTTCCCCGGCGGCGAGCCCAACAAGCGGTTATCCCAACTGGAAGCTCTGGCCGAGCGGATGATCGAAGGCGGCGGCGACCGGTCGAGCGTCGTGGTGGCCTTCGGAGGCGGCATCGTGGGCGACGTCGCCGGATTCCTGGCGGCCGTGTTCATGCGCGGCATTCCGGTGATTCAGGTCCCCACCACGCTGCTGGCGCAAGTGGACGCCGCGGTGGGCGGTAAAACCGGCGTGAATCTGGTCTCGGGGAAAAACCTGCTGGGCAGCTTTCACCAGCCCCTGGCGGTGCTCGTCGATCCGGAGGTTCTCCGAACCCTGCCCGCGCGCGAGTACCGGGCCGGCCTCTACGAAATCATCAAGTGCGGCGTGATTCGCGATGCCGAGCTGTTCGGCGTGCTGGATCAGTGCGCGCCGGCGGTGCTGGCCCAGGAGCCGGCTACCCTCGAGCGCATCATTGCCGCGGCCGTGCGGATCAAGGCCGAGGTCGTGACGGCCGATGAGCGCGAGGGCGATCTTCGCCGCATCCTCAACTTCGGCCATACCTTCGGCCATGCGCTCGAAGCCGAAACGCGTTATGAGCGGTTCCTGCACGGCGAGGCCGTCGCGTGGGGCATGCGCGCCGCGACCATCCTGGCGGAAAAGACCGGACGGCTGGACGCTTCCGAGGCGGCTTCGATTCACGGCGTCATCGCCAAGTACGGGCCGATTCCAGGGCTCGATGGTATCGATCCCGCAAATTTGGCCGCGCGCCTGCGCAGCGATAAGAAGACGATTCAAGGCCAGGTTCACTTCGTGCTGCCGGTGAAAATCGGCGATGTCGCCATTGTCTCCGGCGTCGATGACGGCCTGGTGCTGGAATCGATTCAAGCGGCGCTGCGATGACCGGGACGACTCCTCAAGGCACGGCCAACGAACAAGCCGCCGCCCAATGGGTCCGCGGGATGTTCGGCCGCATCGCCCCGCGCTATGACCTGCTGAATCACCTGCTGTCGTTCAACCTCGACAAGCGCTGGCGCGCCCGCATGGTCGCGCGGGTGGCGGAGGTTCTGGATCGTCCGGATACTCAGGTGCTCGACTTGTGCTGCGGAACGGGCGATGTCGTATTGGCGCTGGAAGCCCGGTCGGGCCGGCCCATGCTGGCCAGCGATTTTTGTCATCCGATGTTAGTGGAGGCGAGCCGCAAAATCAGCGCCCGGGGCCTGCGTGCGCCGGTATTCGAAGCGGATGCGCTTACGCTTCCCCTGGCGGACGCCTCGCTCGATCTGATCACGGTGGCCTTCGGATTTCGCAATCTGGCGAATTACCGGAGCGGCCTGGAAGAGATGTTGCGCGTGCTGAAGCCCGGCGGGACGGCCGCGATTCTCGAATTCTCCCAGCCGCCGAATGCCGCCTTCCGCGCGTTATACGGTTTCTTCTCCACCAGAGTATTGCCCCGGATCGGGGGCATGATCTCGGGTTCGCCCGAAGCTTATTCGTACCTGCCAGAATCCATCCGGAAATTTCCCGGGGCCGAACAACTTGCCGAGGAGATGCGCCGGGCCGGGTTTCAGAGTGTCGCATTCGAGCGCATGACCGGCGGCGCCGTGGCCTTGCACATTGGCCTCAAATAACCCAGGCCACAAATGATTGGGGCGCACTCGCCGCCTACTTGAATCTTTTCCGAAACTGAAGATCGCCCCCTATCAGACCATTCGGATCCCGCACGAGAATTACCGACCAGTTCTTGTCCAGGTCCACCTGCATCTGTATCAGTTGCTCCTGCGTGCGGTTGAGGTTGGTGATGTAGGTCAGCGTGATGTTTTTGGACACCTGCTGCTCCCAGGTCAGGCGCGCTTGCGGGAGGTTATCGACGCCGGTTAGCGTGGGATCGATCTTGACACGGGCCGCCCCGAAAAATCGCTGAAACCGGCTGGAGATCTGGGCGTTGAGCGCCTGCCCGACCAGGCCCGTGCCGGCCGAGGCGAAGCTGCTTCCGCCGGACTGGGAGACCCCCGGAGCCGTCTGGTTCAGCGCCAGCGACGGGTCCCGCCCGGTTGTCAGCAAGGCGATGATCTCGGACTGCTGAAGGGGCGGATCCGAGCTCCAGTTCATCTTGAGGTTATTCGGCGGCCCCGAGAGCGTCACGTCCACCGTGATGCCCCTCAATTTGGTCTCCAGGTCCATATCCACCGTCGGCTCAATCCTCACCGGATTCAGAAAGCGGATATCGCCGCGATTGATGGTGTACTTGGTCCCGAAGACCTGCACCTCGCCCTGGTTGATCGAAATTGTGCCCAGCAGCACGGGCCGAATCGGCGAGCCGCGCATGCGCAGATCCACCTCCGCTTCCACGTTGCGTGTCAGCGAGGTCTCCACCTGGAAGTTCGAGGCACTCTCGATTCGAACATCGAACTGCATGCCCCGCAGATACTCGTTGGGCGTCGTGGGCACGGGCGTCGGGGCGGAAGCCTCGGCCAATAACGCGCCCAGGTCGCTGCGCGGATTGAAGGAAGCGCGGTTGAGCGTCACCGTTCCCGAGAGCGTACTCGCATCCGTAGCTCCGGTCAGCCGCAGGTTCGCGTCGAAGGTCGTGCTCAGATCCTGCGGCAGACGCACCCGCACGCTGCGCGCTTCGGCCCGCAGGCGGTACACCAGGGCGGTCCCGGAATCGAGCGCCGCGCCGAAATCCAGGCTTCCGGTAAAACTGACCGTTCCCCCGCCCGTCTCCGCGGTAAGCTTTTCGATGGTCGCGTGATTCCGGTCAAACGTGATCGATCCGGCGGCATTGTCCACTACATACGGCAGATCGCTGTACGACAAAGACGCTTTGGTCAGATCCAGGCGGCCATTCACATTGGGATCCTGCAGGCTTCCCCGGATCGAAACTTGCAGATTCGCGTTTCCCTTGGCCGCCAGTTCCGGATTGACCAGTTGAAGAATCACAAGATTGATGTTTCCCCGCACCGAGAAATCGGCTCCGGCGGCGCCCCGGAACGGGATCGTGCCCTGTACCGACACGTTGGTGTCGCGCCCGGTCAATTGGGCCGGGCTCAACTGGGCCCGGTCCTTGGTGACATCCACCACCAGAGGCTGGCTGTTCTTCAGGATCACGTCTTGCGGCCTGCACGCCGAGCCGCAGCACCTGGGTGGGCCGCGGATTGACCTGGACCGTATTCAGGGTCACCCTGGCGTGAAAGGCGTCGGGCCTTCGCAACGGCAGCGTGACCGTGGCCCCGCCGTCGATAAACCCTTCGAAGGGCGGCTCGCCCGGAACGTCCTGTGTGCGTCCGAGCATCACCAGGTCGTGCACGGAATCGATGCTCATGCGCGAGAACTTCACGGTGGCTTCACCGGGAGCATCGCCTTCCAGCCGCCACGTACCACTCGCCTCCACGGCCGATTCCCGAAGGCTACCGGTGGCCCGCACAGTCATCTCGGTCCCTTTCGTTTCGGCCATCAGGGCAAGATCGCCAACCGTTTCCGCGTCCACTGTGATGTTCTGCCCGGTGAGATTCGCGGTCGCGGCGGTGAGCTCGAAACTCCCGTTCGTAATCCGCGCCGTTCCGCGCACGCGCCCGCCGAGCACGCCGTCCACCGCGGGAGAGATTGTGGCGATATGCTCGATGCGCGACGCCATGAAGTTCTGCGTGGTCAGGTCGAAGCTCGCCTCGCCCGATTTCAGATTGCCCTCCGGATGGCGGTAGCTCCCGCTGAATTGCATCCCGGAGGTTCCGTCCGTGGCGATCCCGTTGGCGACATCCAGCTCTCCGGGCCGGTAGTGCACGTCGGCGCGCACGCGGTCGATCTTTTCGCCGAAGGCCGCCGGCCGCTGGATATCCAGCGCCACTTCCGCCTCCGGGCGCCGGATGGATCCCGACAGACGAAGCTGGGCCGAGCCCGCGCCGGTCATCTCGAAGGTGCTGCCCGCAACCCGCGCCAGATCGCCCATCGAAGGAACGCGCACGTCGAGCTGCCCGGTCAGGCCTGCATCCCCGAAACTCCCCTGGCGGGCGCTGAGACCGGCGGTTCCGGATGCGGTCATCGTACCGCGTGAAACCGCCAGCCGCGTCCCGCTGATGGCCGCCCGCGACGCATCGATCTCGCCGGTGAACTGGTCGAATCCGTATCCCTGGATCTCTCCGTTGCTGACCGTCACCTGGCCCGTGAACCGCGGATTATCGAGCGGTCCGGTCACCGATCCGTCCGCCGTCGCGCTGCCGTTGCGCAGCTTGAGCGGAATCTCGGAGGTCGGATTTTCTTCTGCCATGGCCAGCGCCGGCAGCAAGTCGTTCAAGTTGGTCGATCGCAGCCGCACCTGCAGCATTTTCCCTAGCGTGCCGGACACCTCCACGCGCGTGGCTGGAGTGGCCAAAGAGGACGATCCCAGCTCCACTGTCCCGGCCGCCTGATCGTAGGCGACATCCAGGTGACCCTCCACGGGCGCTCCCTCGGCAGGCGCCCCGCCGCCGCCAATGGGGCTGATGCTTAGACTGGCCTGCGCGGTCGCGTCCCGCTGGTTCACGGTCGCGTCCGCGGAGAAGGTTCCCGCCATCGTGCCGCTCCATGCCACGGGACGGTCCGTGAGCGTGGCCGCGGCCCGGCGCAGGTCCAGGCCGTCGACGGTACCTTCCACGTGAAATTGCCGCCCCTGCTCCAGATCCGCCTGGCCGGCGATGCTGGCGCCCAGCGCCTGGACCGTCATCTGCCGCAACGTCAGCCTATCGCGCGTAAGCTGCAGGTTCCCTCGCACCTCCGCGTCCTGGATCTTCAGACGATCCTGCGTATAACCCAAGCCCCGCGCGATCACCCGGCCGCGCAGGCTCGATGTGTACGGATCGGCAAAGGCGACGGTAACCTGGCCGTCGATGGACGCCGTTCCCGTGGGCGCAATCGGCAGCCGGAATATTCCCACCGCCTCCCGGACCGCCGCATTGCCTTTGATCGAGAAGGTTCCATGCAGCGCCCGTGGGTCGTCGAATCCACCGCTCAGATCGAAGGAGGACTGCTTGGTCGCGACTCGCACGCGGGGAAACTCCAGGCGCGATTTTTCGATCACAAACGAGGCGCTCATGCTGGCCGGGATGGGACCGTATCCTTCCGGCGATACCTGCAGGCTGTCCGTCGATACCTCGCCGCGATACGACGGCGTTTGCGCTTCGTAGGACATCTGGACCCGCAAATGCTCGCCCTTCACGTGCAGCGGGATGCGGCGGCCGACGTATTCCACCTGCCCGTCGGCGATTTCGTACGAGCCGATTTTCAGATTCAGCAATTGCTCCGACCAGAGCTTATTGGACCTGGCCGGTGGTCCGGGAAAATTTGAGGAACCGTCGGGGTAGACGACGAAATACGCCTGCGGCCGGTCGATACGCAGAGACGCCAGATCGATCTTGGTCTCCAGCACCGAAATGATCCGCAGGCCCAAAGTCGCCGAGCCGATCTGCAGGAGCGGCGGCTCCGCCGGGGACTCTTTGCCGTGCAGCACGAAGTCTTGCACGCGTACCGTCAGATTGTGCCAGTCGAGCGAAAAGGCGCCCAGTTCCACCCGGCCGCCGGTGGCGTGTTCCGCCTGTTCGACGATGCGTCCGCTGGATGTATTGGTGGAAGCGGTCGCTGCGGACGATCAGCACTCCCGCGATGCTTGCCAGAAGCATCAGGGCGGCCACGGCGGCCAGCGTCCAGAGCGCGATGCGCTTTATCTTTCGTCATAAAGCCCATCTCATTCAAACCCGCCTCATTCGAACGCCTTTTCGCGGTAATGGATATTCGCCGCGCTGCGGGCCGTAGCCAGCCAATTGTCCAAAGCCTCGAGTACCTTCTGGTCCAGGAGCAGTTTCTCAATCTGATCGCGGTTGTCTTCAAACGATCCCAGAGGGCGCAGCGGCCGAACTGGGCTGCCGCGCCAGTTGGTCGTAGTAGCTTCGGACGTCTTCCGGGGAAACCTGGATTTCGGGCCGGAAGCGCAGGTCGGTGAAAGTCAGCGTGCGCAGTCCCGCCAGCAGGTGCGCCGCCAGGTCCTGCTCGGAAATCCCGTAGCGCTGCAAATCCGCCTGGTAGGTGCTCTCGGCCTCATAGGGCGCCACCAGCCCGGCGGCTGCTTCCGTGGAAGGCAGAGTTACGTGGCTATCCGCTGCTTCCCGCAGGATCAGGAGCTGATCCACCAGCCGGGCCGCCGCCTGGCGCTTGGCCGCGCCGCTCAGGTCCACCGGCTTGCGGTCCAGGAACGCCGCCACGCGCAAATCCAGAATCACCCGGCTTTCGGTGATCACTTCCTGGCCCACGGTGACCGCGATCCGGTCCAGCGTCTCGGCCTGCGAGGCCGGGGCATGGACCAAGCCCAGCGCGGCCAGCGCCAGCGCCAACCTTGCCGCAGCTATAGCACGCACAAACATAGCTTAGAACGTCTGCCCCAGAGAAAAATGGAACTGAAACCAGCTGATGCGCTGATTCGAGCAGGTCGGCGACTGCGCCTGCGACGCGCACACGGGCTGCGACGGAGGGACTTTCAGCAGATCGTCCCGGGTGCCGTTGAACCCGAAGAATCGCGGCGCGTTCGGGCTGTAGCTGAAATCGACCCGGATGGGGCCCACCGGCGTCCGGATCCGGATTCCGAAGCCGATGCTATGCACCATATAGTCAAAGTCTTGCAGGTTTCGCTGGCGGAAACGGAAACTGATCGAAGACACGTTCGAATAGACGTTGCCCATGTCGTGGAAGAGTACGCCGCCGATATTGTCTCCAATCAGCGGGAACCGCAGCTCGGTGGAATGAAAGAACAGGGCGCTGCCGCCGATGGGGAACCCGGTTAAGGTATCGCGCGGACCGGCCTGATTGTCCGGAAATGCGCGATTGGTGGATGCGCCGCCGGAATAGAACCTCTCCGGGAGCGGAATTTCGGAGAGCCCACCCCAACGCTGGATATAACCGACCTGCAAACTGCGGGCCAGCACGATTTCCTTCCCGATCGGATAGTAGGTCGCGTTTCGCACCAGCAGCCGGGTGAAGTCGGTCTCCGAGCCGAACCCCTTCCAGGCATACGCCAAATCGACCGTATTGAACATACCCCGGTGGGAGTTAACCGGATCGTCGCGGCGATCCTGGATGAAAGAACCGCCGATCAGCCCCACGCGAACCGGCTGCGACAGCAGGCCGATTGCCGCCGGCGTGATCTGCAGCGAGTTCGGATCCAGCGTGACGCGCCGGAAGGTGTAGCGGTATTGGAGCGTGTTGGCGCGCGAGACCTTCTGGGCGAGCTGCACGGTCCCCTCCCAGCGCCGGGCCGCGAACGTTCGCACGTCGCGCGAATCGTCAAACAACGCCGAGAAAGTCAGCGCCAGGTTCTCGTGCCCCTTGAACTGCGGGGCGAGGTAACTGGACACAGCTCGCCGGCGCAGGGTGGAGACTTGGGTTTGCAAGCTCACCGTGTGGCCCAGCCCCAGAAAGTTGATACGGCTGACGCCTACCGACACGCGCGGGCTGAAGCCGGTGGTGCCGGCCGGGTAGTCGAGCGAATTGGTGCCACCGCCGATACGCGCCAAACTGCGCGCCGAGGGCGAAGTTGAAAGAATACTTGCGGGCTTCGTCCAGATGAAACAGGACGTATTTACTTTCTTCCTGGCCCTCCGGATTCTGGAGAGCCGTCTGCACCTTGGAGAAGATCCCCAGATCGTACAACCTCTGTTGGCTCTGAGCGATGCGGTTTTGCGAAAGCGGGTCGCCCGGCGCCAGCGAGATCCGGCTGGCGACCAGGGACGGATTGGTGGTTTCCAGGCCCCGCACCAGCGTGGCTCGCACATACTGGCGCTCTCCCGGATTCACGCGGTAGCGAAGGTTCACGCGATTGGGGGCCGCAGCCGGCTCCTGGCTGGACTCGAATTGAGCGCCGGGATAGCCGTCGTTGTAGTAGTAGTCCAGGATCGTGTCCTGATCGGCCGCGACGTTGGCCGCGCTGTACGGTTGCCCTTCCGTGGACCGCACCAGCGTGCGGAGATACTGTTCATCTGCCGGCGGGATTCCCTCGATCGCCAATTGGCTCACCAGCCACTGGGGACCCTCGTCCACGTGAATCTCCACCGCCAGATTGCCGTGCTCCCCGCCGTAGTCTTGCTGGACCGGCGGATTCGTCACCATGACATCCGAAAATCCGTTGGCCCGGTACAGATCGGCGATGTTTTCCTCATCCTGCTGCAACAGCCGGTCCGAATAGCGCCCGTAACGCCGCCGCAGCAGGCTGGCCGTCTGTAAATACATCCGCTCGCGCAGAGTATCCTCGTCAAAATAATGGTTCCCGGTAATCCCGATGTGTTTCAGCTTGTGCCGGTCGCCGCGCTCGATGTTGTACTCGATCAGCGAGCGGCCCGGCGCGGGATCGCTTCGCATGAATCCGACCTGCGCGTCGAAATAACCCTGCGAATGGAGATAGTCCACCAGGTTCCGCTGTCCCTCCGCCAGCAGGCTCTGGTCTACCGTGCGCTCCTGATAAATCGGCACCAGCTCACGCAGGCGGCTGCCGGAGATCTTGGCCCCGGTGGTGCGCACTTCGATAATGGGACCGCTGTCGATCTTCAGATATGGGGTGACTGTGTTGCTGGGGGGGTGATAATCCAGCTTGTCCAAGGTGACCTTGGCTTCCAGGCGGTCTCCTTTTTGGAAATCCTTCCGCAGGCGTTCCAAGCCGGTCTGCACCCGGTTTTCAGTCACTTCCCGCCATCCTGGAAGCGGGATCGGGCCCAGGCCGCGATGCCAGCCTGTGGCGTTGATCACGGATTGCTTGGGCCGGTTGAGCTGCCCCTCCACCTCGACGCCGTCGAAATGCGCCCGGTCTCCGGTTTCCAGATCGAAATAGACATTCGCCTCTTCCGTATCGGAACGCACGTCCACGCGGCGTTGAACGGTCACATTGTACAGGCCGTTAGCGCGCAGCTTCTCCTCGATGTTGTTAATGGCCTGCTCCAGGTCCGATTCCACATAGAGCGCACCCAGGTCGAGTTTCGTCGCCGTAATCAGCTGATTGCGGTTGGGCGGCTCGCTTTCGCCCGCAATATTCACTCCGCTGATGAAATAGTTCAGTTCGGTGGAGATCCGCAGATCGACGCCCGCTCCATCCTGGTTCGCGACACTCTGGTTAACATCAATGGACACGTCGGAATACCGCCCCGTGGAGTAGAGCTTCTGAATCGCGGAGCGCACGTCCTCCATGCGGAGCGGGGTCCCCTGTTTGAGCGGAAGGAGACGGTTCAACTCCTCCAGCGGCAGAGGCTGCTGCGGAGGGTCGAATTCAATCCGCGAAATGGGCCGCCCTTCCCAGCGGGCCGTGGGCGTGTCCTGGCCAAACGCCGGGCCGAACGCGGGAACCAAGCCGGCGAGCAGCGCGACAAGCGTCCGCAATCGCACGTAGTTCAATGATAACGCATGGGCGGTTGTTATCATGAGGAGCGAAAGCGGAGACCCCGCTCTCTCTATGACGCACCCCGCCGAGTCCCGTTACTCGCGCCAGACCCGCTTCGCCCCGTTCGGTCCCGATGGCCAGACGCGGCTCCGGGCGGCTTCGGTGGCCATTGTAGGCTGCGGCGCCCTCGGCACCGTGGAGGCCGAAATCCTGGTGCGGGCGGGCGTGGGCCGGCTTCGCATCGTCGATCGCGATTTCGTCGAGTGGAGCAACCTGCAGCGCCAGTTTCTGTTCGAGGAGTCCGACGCCAGCGAGGGCCTGCCCAAGGCCGTCGCCGCCGCCCGCCATCTGGCGCGAGTGAATTCCGAGGTGGTGATCGAGCCGCTGGTCGCCGACCTCACCCCCTCCAATATCGACGAACTTCTGGAAGGGGTTGAATTGATCCTGGACGGAACGGATAATTTCGAGGCGCGGTTCCTGATGAACGACTACGCCGTGAGCTCCGGAGTCCCCTGGATCTACGCAGCCGCGGTGGGCAGCTATGGATTGAAGCTGGCCATCGTGCCCGGACGTACCGCTTGCCTCCGGTGCGTTTATCCCGAGCCTCCTCAAGGCATTCAGCCCACCTGCGAAACCGAAGGCGTTCTGGCGCCCGTGACCGCCGCGATCGCCGCTCTCGCCACCGGCGACGCGCTCAAGATCCTCGGGCGCGGCGCGGAGTCCATCGGGACCCGATTGACGACGATAGACACATGGTCGGGCGAAATCCGCCAGACCTCGCCGCCCGCCCGCGATCCCGATTGCCCCTGCTGCGCCCGCCGCGATTTCGTCCATCTGACCGGCCAGCGGCGCGCGCCCATCAGCTTGTGCGGCCGCAACGCCGTCCAGATTCATGAGCGCTTTCGTCCCGTGGATCTGGCCGATCTGGCCCGCCGCCTGGCCCCGCTGGCGACCGTTCGGGCCAATGATTTCGCGGTCCGCGCGAGCATCGATCCCTACGAGCTCACCGTTTTTCCCGACGGCCGCGCCATCATCAAAGGCACCACCGACCCGGCGGTCGCCCGCAGCCTCTATGCCCGCTACGTCGGCATGTAGCATAGCGCCATTCCTGCTCATTTTTGGCAATATTTCCTCCCCAATCGCGGAGTATGTACGATTCTCGATCTTTCGCCGAATATTCTGTCGAGCAAAACCATGCGGTACACCATCCCTCTGCTGCTCCTGGCCGTCGCGCCAGGCTTTACGACTTTTGCAGCCAACCAGGAACGCTCCCTTCCCATATTCTTCATCCCCAACGCCGGCCGGGCCGATCCTTCCATTCGCTATACCGTACAAACGCAGGAGATGTCCGCGGGATTCGCCCTTGATTCCGCGGTCTTCCAAATCCACGGAACCGAGCTCCGCGCGCATTTTGCCGGCGCGAGCCCCGGCGTCGCCCTGGAGGGCCTGGATGCGATGGCCGCGCACGCCAATTTCCTGATTGGCGACGATCCGGCCGCCTGGCGCACCGGACTTCCCACGTATCGCGGCATTGTCTACCGCGGCTTGTATCCCGGGATCGACATGACCTACAACGGACGCGATCCCAAGATCGAATCGGAATTTCTGGTCGCGCCGGGCGCAAATCCCGGCCAGATTCGCTTGGAATATCCGGACACCGGTCACGTATCTGTTGACGCCAACGGCGACCTGGTGGTTCGCGTCGGCACGGGCGAGGGCGCCGCCGAGCTGCGCGAACAAGCACCCACCGCCTACCAGGAGTCGGGAGGCGTCCGGCATCCGGTAAAGGCCCGCTACCGCATCCTCAGCGGCAATCGGGTCGGGTTTGCCTTGGACGACTACGATGTCACCCTGGCGTTGGTCATCGATCCGGTGATTTCCTACTCCACCTACTTGGGCGGAACCGCACAAAGCGCCGTCACGGCCCTGGCTGTCGACGCGGCCGGCGACTTGTACGCGGCCGGCTGGAGCGAGGCCGTCGATTTTCCCGTTTCCAACGCCATCCAGGCCGTGAACCGCGGAGGTGTGGATGCGTTTCTGTTCAAGCTGAACCCCGCCGGCAACACGCTCCTCTACGCCACCTACATCGGCGGCCGCGGCGATGATCGTGCCGCCGGCATCGCGGTCGATGGGTCCGGCCAAATCTATCTGGCCGGCTCCACGGCCTCCACCGACTTTCCTCTGGTGGCGTCCATTCGCCCGGCGCTGGGCGGATCCCGGGATGCCTTCGCCGTGAAACTGAACGCCATCGGGAATCTGCTGGTCTACAGCACCTATCTGGGCGGATCCGGCTACGATGCCGCCACCGCCATCGCCGTGGATACCGCGGGCAACGCCTATATTGCGGGCGACACGCAATCCACCGACTTCCCGCGGTCGAACCCGGTGCAATCGGTGTTCGGCGGCGCGACGGATGCGTTCGTCACCAAGCTCACTCCCGCCGGTGCGATTTCCTTCAGCAGCTACCTGGGCGGCGCCAACGTCGAGCACACCGGCGGGGTCGCGGTGGATGCATCCGGGAACGTGTACGTGGCAGGCGGCACGCTTTCGGTGAATTTTCCGCTGGCCGGGCCGCTCCAGGCCGTCAACGGCGGCAGCCAGGATGCATTCGTCACAAAGATCTCCACCAGCCCGCCCCTCCTGATCTACAGCACGTATTTGGGAGGCAACGGCGGACAAATAGGTTCGCCCGAACAAGCCAACGCCATCGCCGTCGATCCGGCCGGCTCGGCTTACATCGCCGGAGTCACGAATTCGACCAATTTCCCCGTGACCATCGGAGCATTCCAGAGTACTTTTAATGGAGTTCAGGACGCGTTCGTCACGAAACTGAACGCGGCAGGCAGCGCCAAAGTGTATAGCACGTATCTCGGAAGCTCCGGCTTCGACTGGGCCAGCGGCCTGGCGATCGATTCCAGTGGAAATGCATACTTGGCCGGATACACTTCCTCGGCTGGATTCCCCGTCGTAGGCGGCGTTCAGGCCGGGTTCCATGGCTTCTACGACGCCTTTGTCTCCAAGCTCAACACCTTTGGCACCGGACTTGCGTTTTCCACGTTGTACGGAGGGACCGGCGCCGAGCAGGCCAATGCCCTTGCCGTCGATACGCTTGGGAACATGTACATCGGCGGCCAGACCAGTTCGCTCGATCTGCCCTTGCAGGGCGCCATCCAGTCGTCTAACGTCGGCGGCAGCACCGGATGGGTCGCGCGACTCGGCGTGACGGCCCCCCCACCCCCGCTTCCCACCGCGGACTCGGTTGCGCCCTCCTCCGGGAGCGGTAACACCGTCACGTTCACGGCTCAGTACTCGGATCCGGCGGGCGCGAGCAGCCTGACCTCGGTCGCCCTCCTGCTGAACACCACGGCCTCCGTCAATTACGCCTGCTCTGTCACCTATAGTCCGTCCACGAATCTGTTCACCTTGGCGAATAACGATGCTTCGACCGGGGGCAGTTCGGTCGCCCCGGGCGGCGTCAGCGCTCAGAACAACCAGTGCACGCTCAACGGCGCAGGCAGCTCGGCCAGTATCGCCGGCACGACTCTCACGCTCGCCGTTTCGCTCACCTTTCAACCGAATTTTGCGGGCGATAAGACGGTTTATCTTTACGCCGCCGACGCCGGCGCCAACACCGGTTTCCTGGCGAAAGGGACCTGGACCGTCACCGTTCCGCCGCCCATGCCCTCGGCTGATTCGGTGGCTCCCAATGAAGGCACCGGCGCCAGCCAGGTCTTCACCTTTGTCTACTCCGACACGCAAAGCGCCTCGAACCTGGCGGCCATGGCCGTTTTATTCAACACCTCGGTAAGCTTCCCCAATTCCTGTTACATCGTCTACGATCGCATTGCGGGCACGATCGCTCTTCTTTCCGACAATGCGCTCGGTGCCGGCTCCAAGCCGCTGAATTCCACAACCGTTCTGCAAAACAGCCAGTGCGCGGTCGGTAGCGCGATCGCGATCACTACCGGGAATTCCCAGGTCCTGACTCTCACGATTACGTTTAAGGGGGCGTTCGTCGGGCTCAAGAACATTTACATGTATGCGTCGGAGGGTGACCAGAACACCGGCTGGGTTCAGCGCGGCACGTATTTGGTGGCCGCGGGGGGGCTACCGGTGGCCAACTCCGTGATTCCCTCGGCTGGCACCGGCCCTGCGCAACGGTTCAGCTTCACCGTCTCCGATCAGGGTGGGTCCGGATATATTCTCGCCGTAGCGATGCTGTTCGCCCCCAGCCTGGACACCAACAACGCATGCAGCATGGTCTATGACCGCACGCGCAACACGATTTCGCTGGCTTACGACAACCCCGCCAACGGCGCGGCGCCTCTCATTCCAGGATCGTCCACGGTGGTCTCTAACCATCAATGCACGCTGCGCGGAGCCAACTCGACCGTACTCGCCGGGACGACTTCGCTGGTGGTCACCGTCGACGTCGCCTTTAACGCCACTTTCTTCGGCGCCAAGAACGCTTATCTGTACGCCGCGGAAGAATTCACCAACTCCGGCTGGGCCACGGTGGGAGGCTGGAACGTAACCGGCGGATCGCCGACGGCCGACTCGGTCAGCCCGGCCTCGGGCTCGGGCCTGTCTCCAGATTTTATGTTCACAGTATCCGATTCGGCGACAGAATTAAACATCACCGGCATCAACATGCTGGTCACCAGCGGGTCGCCGGCGAATCTGGCCAACGCATGCTACCTGCTGTACGACCGCACTGCGGGCACCATCGGTCTTTATGACGATAGCGGCGTCACCCTCGGCACCAAAGGCATCGGGTCCTCGGCCACGCTCGAAAACAGCCAGTGTGCCGTCGGCTATACCGTCCTGAACACCTCCGGCAACTCCGTCTTGTTCACCATCAATCTGGTATTCAAGTCCCCGGCCTTCAGCGGAGAGAAAACCCTCTATCTGCAGGCCCTGGAACCGAACTCGAGTTCCGGCTGGGTGTCGCGCGGGACATGGACAGTGCCCTAATGGGACGCGGAGCGTGCCCTAGCGCCGCTCCGTGCGTTCCAACAGCATGATGGCGATGCTGGCCGCCGCCAGCGGAGTCCCATGAATCGTCCAGTGGAACTGGGACGACGCAAGACATGCGTACATCTCCTGGAGCGAGAGAAACTCCGTGTGCAGCTCGAGAACGACGTAACGGATCAGGTGCTCCCAGTCGCGGATGCGCGGGAATAGCAGCCGTTCCGCACCTTCAATATCGCACTTGAGCACCATGGGCGCGCCGGTCTTCACCAAACCTGCGATCTCGGCCAAGGGGAGCACGGGAGTTCCGGTTTCCGAAAACGCGCCCATGCGCATCCCCCAGGCTCCGTTGCCGGAGTCGTACAGCTCCGCGGAGCCGCGTTCCGCCCCGGCGAAGGCGCACAGGGCAGTCGCGCGTTTCGCTAACCCGGTTCTTCGCAAATTCTCCGAGAGCATCCGGAAATTATCCGGGTCGGGTTCCACGGCAATGATCTCGTCAATCTCCAGCGCGCGGGCGCCAAGCTCCCGGGCAATGTACAGCGCGCTCAGACCGATGTTCGCTCCCAGGTCGATCAGAGTCACGCGGCCGAGATCGTCCGGCAGCGCGGCGAGGCAAGCCTCGTACGCCCGTTCCACGAAAATCTCGTCGAAGACTTTGGAGTCGGTGGTGCCCGGGCGAAGCACGATGGTGGTGACAACACGGTTCACGCCGCCTCGCAAACGGTAGGTGTAAATCCCCGCGCCGTGCCTGACGGTTCGCAGCAGGTAGCACAGCTTATCGCGATTCCCCAGATCCGATCGGGCGATCCGCCCCAGTTTTCGTACGATCCCAGCCAAGCTCATGCTCTTGTTTTCCTAGTGCGTTTCACTCCCGGGAGATCTCCGGAAAACCAGTACCATGGAGCGCGTACTATAAAGCATGTCCGTCTTCGACGACCGCAAGGACTCCCTCGAACAGCATGAATTCCAGATGGGTCTGGAGCGGGGCCGTCTGGCGGTCACGCTCGATCTGCTGACCGATGCCCTGGTGCTGGTGGGCCAGCACGGCGTCTATTGCCAGAGCGCGCGGCAGCCAGGCAAACCCGCCATGGACATTCAGTTGATCGACAAGTGCATCACCGACGCCAAGGAGCTGGTCTCCAGCGTCATGACCGAGATCAAGAAAAAGCGCCTCGGCGACTGATCGGCGATGGATCGGCGATTGAGATTGACATGAAGGCGGCAGTTCTAACCGGTCCCGCGAGCATCGCTTCCCGCCCGCTCGAAATTCGCGAACTCCCGCTACCCACTCCCGCGCCGGGCCAGATCCTGCTGCGCGTTCGGGCTTGCGGGGTGTGCCGCACCGATCTTCACATCGTCGAAGGCGAACTGAAGCCCCTGCGCGATCACGTGATTCCAGGCCATCAAATTGTCGGCGAAGTGGTGCAGGGAACTCTCGCGAAGGGCGCGCGGGTCGGGGTTACCTGGATGGCCGGCATCGACGGGACCTGCGAGTACTGCCGGCGCGGCGAGGAGAACCTGTGCGATGCGCCGGTCTTCACCGGGTACAGTGTGGACGGCGGCTACGCCGAGTACGCGGTGGCACGCTCCGACTTCGCGATTCCCCTGCCCGCCGGGCTCAAGGATCTGGAAGCGGCGCCGCTGCTGTGCGCCGGCGTCATCGGATTCCGCAGCCTGCGCGTGGCCGGCGTCCAGCCCGGCGAGCGCGTGGGGCTCTTCGGTTTCGGCGCGTCCGCGCATCTTGCGCTTCCCGTGCTGCGCGCCTGGGGCTGCCGGGTGTGCGTCTCGACACGCGGCGCGAGCCATCGCAAGCTGGCCGAGTCTCTGGGAGCCGATTGGGTCGGATCCGAACGCGACCGGCCTCCGATGCCGCTCGACCGCGCGATCACCTTCGCCCCCAGCGGTGACGTGGTGGTCGCGGCGCTGGCCAGCCTCCGCAAGGGCGGCGTGGTGGCCATCAACGCCATCCATCTGGATCGCATCCCGGAATTCGACTACGACAGCCTGCTGTGGGGAGAGCGCCAGATCCGCAGCGTGGCCAACGTGACCCGCGCCGACGCGCGCGATTTCCTCCGGCTGGCGGACGAAATCGGGCTGCGTCCCAAGGTCACCGTGTTCCGCCTCGAGCAGGCCAACGAAGCGCTGCTGGCGCTGAAGAACGACGCGATCGACGGGGCCGCGGTGCTGGTTCCTTAAAGGGATTACGTGAGCTCGCGGCGCATCGCTTCGAGCGACTGCTGCATGCTCACTCCGTCCGGATCGGCTTCGTCGTGCCGCCCGATCACTTCGGAGAACAGAGGCACCAGCTCCGGATCGCGCCATCCCCGGCGCGCTTCCTCCAGCATGATGGCCACGGCACGGTCGTGCGAAAACGCCGGCTTATACGGTCGCGCCGTGGTGAGCGCGTCATAGATGTCGGCGATTTGGAGGACACGTGCCAGCAGCGGGATTTCTTCCCCCGCCAATCCGTCGGGATAGCCGCTGCCGTCCCAGCGCTCGTGATGGCTGCGAATGATCGGCAGCACGGGCGCCAGCGTCTTCATCGGACGGCAGATTTCTTCCCCGCGAATGGTGTGCTGCCGCATGGTCTCCCATTCTTCTTCGGTGAGGAGTCCGCGCTTGAACAAGATCGCGTCCGGAATGCCGATTTTTCCGATATCGTGCAGGTACCCGCCGCGGAACAGCGCCAGCTGCTCCTGTTTCGGCAGTCCCAAGGCGTGTGCCAGCGCGATGCTATAACTGGCCAGGCGCTCGCAATGCAAACCGGTATAGCGGTCGCGGTGCTCCACCGACTGCGCCAGCGCGAATAGAATGGTCTCAGCTTCCTCCAGCGAATCCACCAGCGTTTTGTGGCGCAGCATGGTGCTCACCCGGGTGCGCACCAGAGCCGGCCGCAGCGGTTTGAGAACGAAATCGTCGGCGCCCGATTCCAGACCGGCCACCTCACTTTCCATGCCCTGGATGCTGGTCAACATCAGGATCGGGATCAACTGCGTGCGGCGGTCGGACTTGACCATCTGGCAAAATTCCATCCCGCTCATCTCCGGCAGCACCAGGTCGACCACGATCAAGTCCACCTTTTCCATGTCCAGCACGGAAAACGCCACCGACGGCCGTTTGGCTTCCAGAATCCGGTAGGGCATGGCCTTCAGAATTCCGCGCAGCAGACGCCGGTTCAAATCGATGTCGTCCACGATCAGAACCGTAGGGACGTAGGCGGGGTCGGACGGCTCGCCCTCAAGTCGCGGCAGCCGCGGCCCGTGCCGCAGCGGTAATGCGCCGACTTCGATTTTCGTGTGCGCGGCCACGCCGTTCCTCTGACTTCCTTCTAGATCCATCGGAGGAGAGGTACCAAACAATTAGGGCGAAGAATGGAGTAGGTACTAAGGCCCCGCGTGCCGTTTACACTGGTACTTCATGCGCGAAATCGTCTCCCCGGCCCGGGCCATCGAAGGCATCATCACGCTTCCCGGCGATAAATCCATTTCCCACCGCTATGGAATGCTGGCCTCTGTCGCTCAAGGGCGCAGCACCATCGCCAATTACTCCACCGGTGCGGACTGCCAATCGACGCTGGCCTGCATGGCCGCGCTAGGGGCGAAGATCGAGCGGCAGGAGGGATCGGTGGTCATCGAAGGCGGGGCGCTCAACGAACCTGCGGCGGAACTCGATGCGGGCAACTCGGGCTCCACGATTCGCATGCTCTCCGGAATCCTGGCGGCCCAGCCGTTTGCTTCGCGCATCGGCGGCGACGAATCGCTTTCCCGCCGCCCTATGGGACGCATCATCGCCCCGCTCACCGAGATGGGCGCGCGGATCGAAGCGCGGGACAGCAAGTTTCCGCCACTCACGATTCACGGACGCCCGCTGCACGGCATCGATTACCAGCTCCCCATGGCCAGCGCGCAGGTCAAGAGCTGCGTTCTGCTCGCCGGCCTGTTCGCGCAAGGCGATACGATTGTCCGCGAGCCGGTCCTCACGCGCGATCACACGGAAATCGCGCTCAAAGAGTTCGGCGCGGAGATCGAAGTCGAAAAGAGGACCATCCACTTGCGTGCCGGCGCGCGCCTCAGCGGGCGCGAGTTAGTCGCTCCGGGCGATCTCTCCTCAGCCTGCTTCTTCCTGGTGGCCGCGCTGCTGCTCAAGGAATCGAACCTGGTGATCCACGGCGTCGGCCTGAATCCCACGCGTTCCGCGCTGCTCGATTTTCTGGTGTCGATGGGCGCGCAGATCAAGGTGCTCGAGGTCCATCAGGTGGGAGGCGAGCTGATCGGCGATCTTCGCGTGCAGGCTTCGGCAGTGACGGGCGGGGAGATCAGCGGGGCCATGACGGCGGCGCTGATCGACGAGATCCCTGCGTTGGCCGTCCTGGGGGCCGCCAGTCAGAACGGCCTCACGGTGCGCGACGCCGGCGAGTTGCGCGTCAAGGAGACCGACCGCATCGCCACGCTGGAAGCCGGTTTCCGCCAGATGGGCGTGAAGATCGAGACCAATCCGGAAGGCTTTCACGTTCCCGGCCGCCAAAGTTTTCATGCCGCCGAGATCGATTCGGCGGGGGATCATCGCATCGCTATGGCCTTCGCGGTGGCGGCGCTGGCCGCCGACGGGCCGTGCGCCATTGAAGGCGCGGAATCGGCGGGCGTGTCTTTCCCCGAGTTTTTCGCTACACTGCGACAGATCGCCCAGCCATGAAGACTCGTGAAGACCTGACGCTCTCCGGCCTGGTGCACGACCTCAACAACGTGTTCCAGACACTGGTGGACGCCGCCGACCTGCTTTCGGGCGACCCGCGCTACTCCAAGCTCTCCGCCGCGATTTTGCGCAGCGTCGAACGGGGCAAAAACATCGCCGCCGGCATCCAGACCGGCAGCGGCGCGGGCACACCCTTCGAACAGATCCTGGCCAACGCCATCGCGTTCATCGAAGATTCCGTAGCCGCCGGACGCGGCCCGGAGATCGGCTTTGCGTGCGAGGTGGAGCCCGGAATCGAGCTGGGCGGACACTGGGCCTGGGAGCGGGTGCTGATCAACCTGTTCCTGAATGCCCTGCGCGCCATGCCCGCCGGCGGAACGATTCATGTGCAAGCCCGCCGTACGGCCGGGCAGGTCGAAATCGTGGTGCGCGACGAAGGCTCGGGCATCGCGCCGGAAGTGCTGGATCACCTGTTTCTGCCGCACGTCTCCACCGGTTCGGGCGGCCTGGGGCTGCATATCGTCGAGACCATCGTGGAACAGGACGGCGGCTGCGTGCGCGCCGCCAACCGCAGCGACACCCACGGCGCGGAGTTCACCATTACCCTTCCGTCCAAGGTCCAAGCCATCCCCGCGCGCGCGTCATAATTGAAGCGTGAGAAGAGCGGTTCTCCTGGCGCTCGGCGCCGGTTTCGTATTTCACGCACCAGTTCATGCGCAGGATGCCACCGAGATCATCCGCCGCTCGGTGGAACGCGATGCGTACAACTTCGAGCGTTTCAAGGACTATACGTTCCTGGAGCGCGTCGAGGAACGCCGCTACGGCCGCAAAGGGAACCTAAGTTCCAAGGACATCCAGACGTACGAGTTCATGGTCCTGGGGGATCGTCCGTATGGGAAGCTGGTGGAACGCGACGACCAGCCTCTACCCGCGAAGGAAGCCCGCAAGGAACAGGAAAAGGTGGATAAGGAATCCGCTAAGCGGCAGCGCGAATCCGCGTCCGACAAAGCTAAAGAGGATAAAGACCGCACCGAGCAGCGCCGCTACCTGCGGGAGGTTCCCGAAGCCTTCGATCTGACGCTCGCGGGTACGGACCAGATCGGCGGCCGCCCGGTGTGGATCATTGAAGCGCAACCCAAGCCCGGCTACAAACCGAAAATGAAGCGGGCGAAGATGCTCGACGAATCTGCGCGGCAAAATCTGGGTGGACCAGGCCGACTACCAGTGGGTGAAGGCCGAGGTGGAGGTGATCCACCCGATTTCGTTCGGCCTGGGGCTGGTGAAGCTCGCGGAGGGCAGCGTTTTGAATTTCGACCAGGTCCGCGTGAACGATGAAGTCTGGCTTCCGGCGCACATCACCGTTCGTGCCGACGCCCGCCTGCTGTACCTGCGCAAGCTGCGCGAGGAGCTGGATGTGACCTATCGCGACTACCGGAAGTTCCAGGCGGACTCGCACATCGTGGAGTGAGAGTATCGAGCGATCAGACGCAACTCGTTTGAAATCGCGCTACCGAGCAACTGTGGCTGGCCATGAGTGCGAATTATCCAGGCCATGGGCAGTAGCGGAAGTGTGAGAGCCTTCACGCTGTCAGGCACCTGTGCGACGGGAACATACATCACGGGCCTGGGTTTCCGATTGAGACTCTGGTCCCGAACATCGCCGACAATGCCCACGATCTGGCGGACCGGGTCTTTTTCGTACTCAGGACCCATGGTCCGGCCGATGAGGAGGCGGTCGTTGAGAGGGTCGCTATTGGGCCAGCCCAGCCGAGCCAATGTTTCATTGATGATGATCGCGCCGGGCGCAGCCGCGTTGTCTCGATCGGTGAAGGTTCGGCCGCGTAACAGAGGAATGTGGAGCACCTCGAAATACCCAGGTGAGACAACCGTCCAACCAGCAAAGCCGTGAAACCGCCCGTTCAGCGTCCGGCCCGCCACGATGTAAGGAAGCTGCCAAACCGTTTCAAGCGGCAGGCAGCACGAAGCCGCCGCGCTCTCGACTCCGGGCAAAGCATCGATTCGCTGGATGCTGTCGCGCACAACTTGGTCCACCCCCGAGCCTTGTCGGAAGCGTGCATCCGAGAGCGACATTTGCATGGTCAGAACATTGTGCGAGTCGAAGCCCGGATCGACGGCGCGCAATGCGATGGAAGTGCGAACCAGCAGACCTGCCCCGATCACAGAGAATCACTGCGAGGGTAATCTCGCATATAACAAGCAGCGAGAGAGTCTTGGTTTGACCAAAACCGGGGCCGGATCGCCCGCCGCCTTCCTTGAGGGGAGCATTAAGGTCGGCGCGGGATACCTGCAGTGCAGGGAGAACGCCAAAAAGCACACCCGTGAGCAAAGTGACAAGAACAGTGAAAACAAGGACACGCCAGTCGAGCGTAACCGCAGCCCCGGCCTCCCCAATGCGAGGAATGTTGATGGGATTCACAGGGCTGGGGCCGAGGGGAGTGCGCGGATACAACGTCAGGAAGGCGCGGATGCCTGCCGTGCCCAACGCAAGTCCGAGTGCGCCCCCGAGTAAAGAGAGTGCGGCACTTTCCGTGAGCAGTTGACGAATGATTCTCCCACGACCCGCACCTATGGCTGCGCGGATGGCGATCTCACGTCTCCTGCCTGTCGCCCGTACAAGCAAGAGATTCGCCACGTTCGCGCAAGCGATCAGCAAGACGAAAGCAACCGCCCCGGTGAGAACGAAAAGAGGCAAACGTACATCGCCAACCAAGGCGTCTCGCAGAGGCACCGCGGTGTTTCCATCTTTCGGGCGCAGGACTGCGGGAGAAGCGCGGCGGGCGGCGATGAGCTGAAGCTCGGCCTTCGCCATCTCAAGCGTGACTCCAGGTTTGAGCCGGGCCGTTACCAAGCAAAGGCGGCTATCCTTCCCGTTGATGTCAGGATTGATTTGAAACGGAACCCAAAGGTCAGGTGGTTGATCAAACTGCTCGGCGTCAAAGGGGCCCAGAATTCCGACTACGACGTAGGGCACGTCACCGAGGGAAATCGTCGTGCCGACGATTCCGGGATCGGCCGCGAAGCGTTGCGTCCAGATGTTGTAGCCGAGAACGACGACGTGACCGCCTCCTGGGCGGTCTTCGTCGCTCGTAAAAGTGCGGCCATGGAGAACTGGTGCGCCGTAGAGGCGGAAAAATCGGGAACTGACAAGGGCTGCGGGGAGCAACTCCGGATTGGGGCCGCTCGTCAAATTCACGTGATCCAGCCAATGGGCCGAGATGTCTTGGAATGCGGTGGTTTGCTGCCGCCAAATATTAAAGCTCTTCGGCCCGACAGTCTGGCTCCCAACTCCTCCATACATTTCTTCAAGCTGGACGATTCGGTCAGCGTCGGGGTATGGCAGCGGTTTCAGCAATACCGTATTCACGACGGAAAAGATTGCGGTGTTCGCGCCAATGCCGAGCGCAATAGCGGCCACAGCGGTGATGGTGAAGCTGGGGCTCTTCACGAACGTGCGGAACGAGTGCCTGAGGTCCTTAAGAAAGTCCTCCAGCCAGCGTGTGCCACGGGCATCGCGGCAGCTTTCCTTAACCTGCTCCGGGCCGCCAAGGGCAAGCCGAGCCTGTCGCCGCGCATCTTGAGGATCGTGGCCGCGTGAGATCAGATCGTCTGCGTGTTGATCAAGATGGAATTGGAGCTCCTTGTCGAGGTGCTCTTCCAGTTGCCTTCGCTCCCAGAGGCGCCGCCACCAGATCATCGGATACCTCCTTCACCCATCCCGAGGATGAGACTGACAGCCTCCATCAATCGCTGCCAACCAGCGGTTTCCGTTTCGAGTTGCTTCCGCCCTTTACGGGTCAGGCGATAGAACTTCGCTTCGCGTCCGGTCTCGGTCTGTTTCCAGTCCGCAGCAAGAAGGCCGCGGTTTTCGAGCCGGTGCAAGGCCGGGTAGAGTGACCCTTGAGGAACCTGGACTACATCGCAGGAGACCTGTTGCAGCCTCTGTGCGATCGCATATCCATGTACCGGGCCAAGCCCGACGTTCCACGAACGCACCAGCAGCCACACGCTCATGGTCCAGGCGAACACCAGCACGGTCCGCCGCGCCGTCTCCGGTGTCAGACGCCGCACCGCGTGGGCGCCCCAGTAACCGCCGATCAGCGTGCAGATCAACATCGGAATCGCCACGCGCCAGACCACGATGCCCTTCACGATGAAGGTGGCCACGGCCAGCGTGTTCACGGCGGTGGCGCACCACATCCGCAGGCCGCCCGATTCCTGCACGCCGATGTGCGCGGCGATCAGGAACAGCACGATCATCAGCACGCCCATCCCCGCGCCGAAGTAGCCTCCATAGATGGAGATCGCCAGCGTGCCAGTGTATAGCAGTCCGCTGTGAACCTGGCCCGAAGGGCGGGCGCCGGCCGAGCGCTGGATCTGGTTGGAGAAGGTGAACACCAGGGCCGCGCCGATCATCAAAAACGGCACGAGCTTCGAAAAACGCGCGCTGGACGTGTGCAGCAGCAACTGGCTGCCGGCCACGCCACCCGCCACGCTGATCGTCATCAGTATCCAAAACAGCTTTCCGGTGACCGGGCGCCCGTATACCAGGGCGGACGCAATTCCGCCCGGCACGGTGATGACCGAGGAAGTGGCGTTCGCCATGATGGGATCCACTCCCGCGAACACCAGCGCCGGAAAAATCATAAACGTGCCGCCGCCGGCCAAAGCATTGGCGACACCGCCCGCCGTAGCGGCGGCCAGCAGGATGATCCAGGAGAGAAGCGAGACGGGGTTCAGAAGTCCCCATCCTAACGCATGGGAACAGCAGGTACCATGAAAACGTGGCTGAACCATTTAACGACCCTCGGATTGCGCTCAACCGGATCTACACCAAGGGTGGCGACAAGGGCGAAACCGGCCTGGCGGGCGGGCAACGAGTCCCCAAAGACTCCCCGCGCATCGAAGCCTACGGCACCGTGGACGAGCTAAATGCGTTCGTCGGGCTGGCTTCGGTTACCTGCGGCGAGGAAACCGCGCGTAGTTTGCGGCTCGGCAAACTGGTGGACATTTTACGCCGGGTGCAGCATGAGCTGTTCAATCTCGGCTCCCAGCTTTCGACCCTGCCCCAGGACCTGCATCCCCAACAGGCCCGCATCACCTCAGCCGAGATTGAACAACTGGAGCGGGAGATCGACGCGATGAATGAGGAACTCCCCGCGCTGCGCAGTTTCGTGCTGCCGGGAGGAACCAGGCTGAACGCCGAGCTGCACGCCGCGCGGACCATTTGCCGGCGCGCGGAGCGTTTGACCGTTGCGCTCGCCCGCGTGGAGGAAGCTCCGCCCGACGCAGTCCGGTATCTCAACCGGTTGAGCGACGCGCTGTTCGTATGGAGCCGTTGGGTGAATCACGTGATGGGCGTCCCGGAAATGCTGTGGGAGCCGAATCGCGCGGCGTCGGGTCAAAAAGACTAACGCGCCGCCCGGCGAAACCACGAGTAACCGCTGGGATTCGTTCCTCCGCAGCAGCCGCTCGCGACGATCTCTCCGGTTTCGCTCACGTCGATCGAATGCGGGCCCGGCGCTTCGATCTGACCCAGCACCTTCCCGGTCGCCAGGTCCACTTTGAGGATCGCCGGTGATTGGCGGTTATCTTTCGACAGCATCGTCGAGACCCATAGCGCGCCGCCGGTCACTTTCAGAGCAAACGGACGTCCGAGGTTGGTCCACTCACCCAGATAGCGTCCGTCCAGATCGAAGCGCTGGACGCGCGAGTTTCCCCGATCCGCGACGTAGAGCGTTTTCCCGTCATTGGCGATTCCGTGCGGGATGTTGAACTGCCCCGGTCCGGTTCCGGCGCTGCCCCAAACCTTCACGCGCTGGCCGCCGGCGGTGTATTCCAGAATGCGCGCGTTGCCGTAGCCATCGGAGATGAACAGCCGTCCATTGGGTCCGAAGGTGATGTCGGTGGTGCCGCACAAAGTCGGGAAAGCGCACTTATCGCCGGTGGCGATTTCGCCCACTTCGATCTGCTGAAGTATTTTCCCTTCGGGTGTGAACTTCAGGATCACGGAGCTTCCCGTGTCCACGGTCCAAATGTTGCCGTCGCCGTCGATGCGCACGCTGTGCGGCACAGTGAACATGCCCTTGCCCCAGGAACGCAGGATCTTGCCTTCTTTGTCGACCGCGATGATCGGATCGGCCTTGTCACCCCGCTGCAGCACATAAATGACCCCGCTTTTGTCGATCGCCACGGACGACACGGTTCCGACGGAGTTCAGCGGGACTTGCTCCAGAGGCAACCGGGGCGCGTCTTGTGCCCAGGCCGCGACACCCGCGGCGAAAACAATGGCGAGGGATCTCAGTCCCGAACATGAGTAGACTCTATCACTCTGCCCGGGCGAGCTCAGCCAGGGTCGCGTAGAGATCCGGATGCTGGAATACGAAGCCCGCGCGCTGCGCGGCGTCCGGAAAAGCCCGCTGGCTGCCCAGCAGCACTTGGGACATCTCGCCGAACATCCATCGCAAGGCGAACGCAGGGACCGGGAAAATCGCCGGGCGATGCAAGGCCTCCGCTAAAGCTCGAGTGAATTCGCGATTGGTCACCGGAAACGGCGACGTGGCGTTGAACACTCCACGCACGGTGGATTCCTTGATCAGAAAGGCGATCAGTGCGATGAGGTCGTCGATGTGAATCCACGACATCCACTGGTGCCCGCTCCCGAGCCGCCCGCCCACGCCCAGCCGGAACGGCAACAGCATCCGCGCCAGCGCCCCGCCGCCGCGCCCCAGCACCACGCCGATCCGGATCCTCGCGACACGAACACCCAAGGGTTCGGCGGCTTGCGCTTCTTCTTCCCAGGCAGAGGCGACCCTGCCCAGAAAATCGTCGGCGGCCGGGGCCGATTCGGTCAGGACTTCGTCGCCGCGCGAGCCGTAGTATCCCACCGCCGAGGCGCTGATCAGCACCTGGGGCGGCTGCGCGCGCATGGCTGCCACCAGGGCCCGGGTCCCCTCCACGCGGCTGCGCAGGATTTTATCGCGCGCCGTGGCGGTCCAGCGCTGCGCGACCGGCTCTCCCGCCAGATTCACCACGGCATTGGCGCCTGCCAGCGCCTCCGGCGCGACAGCGCCTCGCAAGGAGACCGCACGGACCGTGTGACCCGCGGCGGTGAGATTTCGGCAGACCTCGCGGCCGATGAATCCCGAGGCTCCTGTAAGGGCAACGATCATATCGCTTGCCGGTCCAGGGCATAACGTTCGTGCAGGTAGATCATGACTTCGAGCGCCTCCTGGTGCGATGCGCACCACTCGATGATCTTCTTTTCCTAGTACATCGATCATATCCCTGGACCCCACCGTCGCGCAGGAGCTCGCGTGGGATCAAATTCCAGAGGCTGAGGTTATCCGATGTAAGGGCGCGTGAGAAGATAGTCTGCAGCGATGCGCTGGACCAATCGCGCGAAAATTCTGTGGAGCTACCTGCGGGGCGCCGAGCGTGTGCCCGCACTGCCGGTGGAGTACATCGTCGAAACCACGGCCAAATGCAACCTGTACTGCCCCATGTGCCCGCGGGAGACGCACAAGCAGCCCAAAGAGGACATGACCGACCAGATCTTCGAACGTCTGGTCCAGGGCGCGGCTCGCACCGGCGAGCACATGATGCTGATCGGCCTGGGCGAGCCCTTCATGGACCGCAAGATCTTCGAGCGCATCGAATTCTGTGAGCGGCACGGCGTCGCCACCTTGCTTTCGACCAACGGAACGTTTCTGGACGAGGCCATGGCCGCGCGGCTGCTCGATTCACGCCTCCAGCACATCACGCTGAGCTTCGACGGCGCTTCCAAGGAAACCTTCGAGCACTACCGCAAGGGCGCGCGCTTCGAGAAAGTCCGCGACAACTTTGTCCGGTTCTGCCGTATGAAACACGCCCGCGGCGCCAAGCTGCAGATCGTGGTGCAGATGGTGCGCATGCCGGGCAACGCGCATGAAGTGGACCAGTTCCGGCGCTTCTGGGGTGGAATAGAAGGCGTGGACCAGGTTCGGGTGAAGGAAGACGAAACCAACCTGGTACAGCCTGAAAACTTGAAGCGCGCGGCCACGATCAAGCGCCGCTGCCACTACTTGTGGCGCGGAGCCATGTACGTGAAGCACGACGGGCGCGTGTTCCCGTGCTGCCAGAGCTACGCACTCGACGGCGCTCCGGTGGGCGATCTGCGGGAACAGCCGCTGGAGGCGATTTTTAATTCCGACGAAATGCGGCGGCTGCGCCGGGCGCACGCCCAGGGCCGCGCGGCCGAAGTCGACATGTGCGCGCGCTGCTCGACGCCTCTTCCCCATCCGATGCTGGTGGCGGCCAGCCTCCTGGTCCATGGGAAGTGGGTGCGGCGCGCCATGCCCACCGTGGAGCGTCTGATCTATAGCCGCAAGCTGCCCAGAACTTTGCTCGCACCGGCGGGCGGGGAGTTGGTGCAGATTCAAGCCCGTGAGGGCGCGGCCCGCGATTCCGCGTTATGATGGGAGACGATTTGAGGTACCTTCGCCCGTGCGGGGCGACTTAGCGGAGCCCCGTGGGGGCCTTTTTTGGGCGACAAGGAGCAGCTCCCATGGAAAAGCAAGCGCAAAACATACAAGAAGCATTTCTAAATAACGCGCGCAAAGACAAGACCTTCCTTACTATCTATCTAATGAGCGGCGTGAAACTTTCGGGGAAGATCAAGAGCTTCGACAAGTATTCGGTTGTGCTCGAAACCAATAACCAGGAACAACTTATTTTCAAGCACGCGATCTCGACGGTGGTGGTTTCGCGCCCGTTTCATTCCCCGGCGCACTCCAGCGCGGCGGTCGGCTCGCATACTGCTCCTGGGACGCCGGGCGAGCCGGTCACCTAGCCGGGAAGCAGGCGTTTGGCCAACGAAATTGCCCTATTGGTGGGCTTGAAGCTGAGCGGGCGCAAAGCCCGTTCGCAGGATTCCCACTCCGCCAGCGCATGGATCAGCGCGGAAGAATCGCTGGAGGAACTCGCCGTACTGGCGGCCACGGCCGGCGCCACCGTGGCCGATCGCTCCATCCAAACCCGGCCGCGCGCCGATGCGGCCACGCTGATCGGCTCGGGCAAAGTCGGCGACCTGAAGACGCAGGTCCACTTTCACGACGCGTCGGTGGTGATCTTCGACCAGGAGCTCACTCCCACGCAGCAGCGCAATCTGGAGCGCGCGCTGGACGTGAAGGTCCTCGACCGGACCCAGCTCATCCTGGACATCTTCGCCCGGCGCGCACGAACCCGTGAAGGGCAGTTGCAGGTCGAGCTCGCGCAGTTGAATTATCTGCTGCCCCGATTGACGGGCCACGGCGCGGCCATGTCCCGGCTGGGCGGCGGTATCGGCACGCGCGGACCGGGCGAAACCAAACTGGAAACCGACCGGCGGCGGATTCACCAGCGCATTCAGGCCATTGAGCGCGGCCTGGAGCGGGTACGCGGCGGGCGCACCACCCAGCGGCAGCAGAGGCAGGCGGTTCCGCTGGCGACCCTGGCGCTGGTGGGCTACACCAATGCCGGAAAATCGACCCTGTTCAACCGGCTGACCGGCGCCGGCGTGCTGGCGGACGCGAAAATGTTCGCCACCCTGGATCCGACCGTGCGGCACATCGTGCTGCCTTCCAAGCGGCACGTGCTGGTGAGCGATACGGTCGGCTTCATCCGCAATCTGCCGACCACGCTGATCCGGGCGTTTCGCGCCACCCTCGAAGAAGTGGTCGAGTCCGAGCTGCTGCTGCACGTGGTGGACGCCAGTTCTCCGTCGGCCGAGGAGCAGACCGCGCACGTCCTGGCCACTCTGCGCGAGATTGGCGCGGGCGAGACGCCGCAGATCCTGGTCTTGAACAAGATCGACCTGGTACACGCGGGAGGCGTTCCGGGCGAACCCGACACAGCGGCTCTGGCGCGGCGGATTCTGGGCGATCCGGAGCATCAGCCGGCGGGAGCGGTGGCCATCTCGGCCGCCACCGGGCAGGGATTCCAGGAGTTGCTTCAGAAGATCGACCAGACCCTGGCGCTCGATCCTCTGGCGGAGTGCGAGTTCCGCATTCCTGTGGGGGAGGGCGGCCCGTTGCACCTGTTGCACGAGCACGCCCGCGTCCTCGCGACGCGGTACGACGACCAGTATTGTTACGTGGAGGCCGTCGCCCCGGCCTCCCTCCGGCGCCGGCTGAGGAGGTATGCGCTGGCCCACCGGTAGAGGGTATTATCGTTAACATCGGATGAACTTGCCGAATCTACTGACGTTGCTGCGGATCTTTTTTGTGCCGCTGCTGGTAGCCGCGTTGCTCGGGGAGGACCTGGGCATCAACTGGCCCGGGCTGGTTCCCATATCGCGGGAGTTGTTTGCACTGGGAATTTTTATTACGGCGGCGGCCACGGATCTGATCGACGGATACCTGGCCCGGCGCTGGAAACAGGTGACCACCGTCGGCACTCTGCTCGATCCAATCGCCGATAAGCTCCTGATCTCCGCGGCGCTGATATCCCTGGTAGAGATCCAGCGCGTGGCGGCTTGGATGGTGATTCTGATCATCGGCCGGGAATTCGCGGTGACCGGGCTCCGGTCCATCGCGGCATCCTCCGGCTACACGATTCGCGCCAGCGACCTGGGAAAAACCAAGATGGTGACGCAGGTGGCCGCGATTGGGCTGGTGATCGGCGGTATCCGCTGGCCGCAACTGGCCGCTTACGGACAGATGGCGATGTGGGCCGTGGTGGTCTTCGGGTTCGTTTCCGCGGCTGCTTACTTCGGTAAGTTCTGGCGCAAGGTGGACGAAGGCGTCAAGCTACGGCGGCGCCGGGAACTGCTGCGGTTCGAACGTCAGAAAAAACGGGCGGAGGCCGCCATGGCCCGCAGCGGCGCGCCGGCGCAGCAATAAGGCCTTGAGGTCGCGCGCGGCCTGGATCCTGTGCCTGGCTGGCATCGTCACGGCGGGAATCCTTTCGCGAACCATTCATACAGGGCTGGCGATCTTCGACAAGTACCTGGGCGATGCCTTGTATGCGGCCATGGTTTACGCGATCTTGCGGCTGCTTTGGAGGACGGCGGCGATAGCCGTGTACGCGATGGCCGTTATGACCGTCATCGAATTGTTTCAACTAACGATGATTCCGTCCCGCATGCTGGCGAGCGAGCATTTGATTGTGTGGATGTGTGCGCGTCTGATGGGGACCGAGTTCAGCTTCCTGGATCTTCTTGCGTATGGGGTCGGAATCGGCTGCATCTATTTCGCGGATTCTTCCAACGCCTGAAAAGCCGTGGCGCGCGCACTCGTGTGTGCCGTGTCGAGACTTGTTAGCTGGGCAGGTAATTGAGCAAAGTCGAGTAAAACGATTTCACGAAGCCGGTGGCGGTCGCCTGGGCTTGCGCTTGGTCCCGATTCACCAGGGGAACGATGACCCGCACCAGCGCCGTATCGGTGCGATTCAGGCGAATCGCGTCCGCCATCACCCAGAATTTGGCTTTATACTCATTCGCCACCGCCCGGTCGCGGGATTGATACCAATAGAGGACCAGATCCCGCTGGCTCCCGTACGCGATCACGTAGCGATTGACGGTAATCGGCGCAGGGCGGCCCACGTCGATCGCGATTTCTCCCGAGGACAGCGGCACCCATCCGGAACCTGGCAGGCAATTCTTGGGCGAGTGGGGCGCTTTGCCGTTGCGCTGCGTGCGAAAGGCCGCCACGAACAGGCTAGCGGCGCCCTGCCCCGTCTGCACGCAATCCGGGGAAGCGGAACTGCAGTAGACGCCGTTCAGAATATCGTCTGCTTTGAGAACATCCAGCACTTCCTGCTCGATGACGCCGGTCTGAACCAGATGCCAGGATCCCAACGTGGTGGGCATATCCGCCAGCGGGCGGCTGGGAGGAACGAGTTCGGGACGGATGGCGCTGTACAACAGAGCGGTCTGCACCACCAGGAGGGCGGTGACGATGCGGGCGGCTTTGGAATTCAGGAACTTAAACAAGACCTTGCTCCTTGGGCACCATGGGTTCCGGGTGCCACCGGCGGTACACCCAGTTCAGCAGCAGGTGCAACACCACCAGAATGACCACCGCCACTGCGAAAATGACGAATCCTTCCGCCTCGTGAAAGAATCCCTCCGCCAGCGCCGGATTAATTTCACTGAACACGCCGGTCAGCGTGACGCGGGCCGAATTGGCAATGATCGCGATGGGAATGGTGGCGATCAACAAGACCCACCGCATCCAGACCTTGCGGTCGAAAAAGTACGCGTATACCAGCGAAAGGAACGAAAGCGATAGCAAGCTGCGAATGCCGCTGCACGCCTCGGCTACGTCCAGTTTCTGACTCGCCAGCTCCAGAATGTTGCCGTCCCGGAGAACCGGAATATTCAAGAGGTCCAAAGACTTTTCCGCTACCGCGCTGGCGAACAATTGCAGCGGAAAGGTGATCTGGTTGTAGATCACGGCCGGAAGCGGAATCATGAACGGGAGCAGCAGCAACGGAAAGAGCAGCTCCCGGACCAGCCCGGTTCCGCCCAGAATCAACAGCATCCCCAGAAGCGAAAGCAAAAAAGCCGTGCGCTGGAGGAATAATTCCGCGCCCAGCATTCCCAGGTAGGCCTGGAAACCTGCCCAGACCAGAAGGCCGATGCCCCACCAGGCCGGCTTCCACTCGATGCTGACGAGCTTTTCCCGCCGTTGCCAGGCGATATAACCCGCCACCAGAGGAACAAAAAATCCGTGACTTACGTCGTCATCCGTGCTCCATTGCAGCACCAGCTTGGTCAGGATCGGGAGGTAGGCGGCGATCAACAGGATGCCGAACCAGGCGATGGCCGGCCAGGATATGGCCCGGGGGGTTGCGGGAAGCTTCTCGGGGAGTTTGTCCGCAAACGTGGCCATATCAGCTTTCAGCTACAGCATACCGCGTGGGACGCGCATGGGAAACGGCCCCGTGGGTCCAGTACTAAGACTCCAGGTCACATGACGGTGACGCGAACCACCAACCCGCGATCTGCGATTACTGAATGGTGGGGGGATGGGTTTCCTGATCGGCCTTGATCCGGTTCACGCTGCGGTTCACCAGGCGCCGCGGGTCCAGCAGGTGCTGCGGCCGGAAACTGCGCTGGGACCAGCGGCAGCCGTCGTTGAATTCGACTCCGAGGAAATAGCCGATTTCGCGGAAAACACAGTATTTCACTTTCCCACTCAGTTCGCCCTTGGGATAGCTGATGTGCAGGGCGGTTCCGAGCGGGACCGGACGGTCGACCTGCAAACAGGCGCCGGAAAGGGAAATATCCTCCAGATTGGCCACCCCCCGCCTGGTTCGTCCGTTCGGGTCCTTCCACTGAATGTCGACCAGATCCGCACACAGCATTCTGAGCTCAACTCGGCGATCCAACATAGTCTACTGGTGATATCGGACAAGCGGCGGCGGTCGATTAGCTCTCCGGCCCTGGGAAAATCGCCCTAACGCGACATAAGGCGACTCCCTAGAGTCTTGTCGATTGGTACCATGGCTGGACGGGATTTTGCAAATGAAGGCGGAATTGGTCCAAGAGGCATCCGATCTGCGCGGACGACTGGGATTCCAAGGAGCTGGCTGGATTCGAGCCATGCCGATCTATCTTCTTCTGATCGGCGTATTCGGGGTGTTCCTGCCATGGCAAAAAGGCCGGGATTTCCTGGACTCAGTAATGCTCGGGGCATATGCCTGCCTGGGAGTAGTATTCGCGGCGCCGGCGGCCGCTTCACAGTTTGAAAAGGACCCCACACCCGGGAGAGCTCTGGCGCGGGTCGCGGTCTCCGTGCTTTATGGCGAGTTGGTCGCGGGCGTGATGTTAGTGGTGGGGACGGTCACGGTCTATGTGCTGCACGGGAGCCGGATCGTAGTGGGGCCCGATTTACAGTCCCTGGCGGAGTGTTCCGCTTTGGGCCTGACGCTCTCCTGGGCCGTCAGCACGGTCGCGTTGTGGGTTTCCGTCAGGGTGTCGCCCGGTGCGGCCAAAGGCGTGGTCCGGGTGGTGTTCCTGGGCTTGCTGGCGGCCTTCTACCTGCGTTCCGGCTGGCTTCCCAGCGTCGCCTTGCGCGGCGCGGGAATCGCCTTGTTAGCTTCCATCCTGTTCTTCCTGGCGCTGCGGGCGACGCTGGCAACCGGCGGCGGGACGAACAAACCATGAATGGTGCGGCAGCGCCCGACAAGCAGGGACTCATCCTGCGCGTGGGACTGTATATCCTGCTGGCCTGGATGGGGCTACTTTTGTTTCCGGCGATGCTGCTGCCGCTGGTCGGAATCGTGGTGGCCTCGACCCTTTCTTCGTTCGCGGCGGCGGCGGTCGCCAATGCCGTGGTGGTTCGCATCTATGAACGGGGCCGTCTGGCGGACGTCGGGCTGGCGGCAAGCCCGGTTTCCGGGCGAGAGTTTCTGACCGGCGCCGGTGCCGGCGTCACCGCGGTATTCTGCGTGATTCTGGTTCCCCTGGCGCTCAGAATGGCGCATTTCCAGCGGGCGCCGGCCGTGGTGGAGTATCCCTGGGCGTCGTTTGCCTTTGACGGCCTGGCGCTGTTCTTTGGGGCGATGGGCGAAGAGCTGCTGTTCCGCGGGTACGCCTTCCAACTGCTGATCCGCTCGGTGGGCCCGTTTGCGACCATTCTTCCCACCAGCGTGATCTTCGGACTGATGCATTCCGCCAATCCGAACGCCACCGGCCTGGGAATCGTCAATACGGTGGCATGGGGAATCCTGTTAGGGTACGCGGTGTGGCGCACGGGAGCACTGTGGCTCGCCATCGGGCTGCACTTCGGCTGGAACGTCACTTTGCCCCTGCTCGGAAGCAACCTGAGCGGGTTTACAATGGGGGTAACCGGGTACACCTTGCAGTGGAATGCGGGCGTGCTCTGGAGCGGCGGCGGCTACGGCGTGGAAGGCAGCCTGCTCACGACGGGAATCGTGGTGGTGCTGTTTTTTGCGCTGCGAAAGCTGATTCCGCAGGCGGAATGGACGGAGCCCGCAATAACGGAGCAATGACTTGGCTGTTTCCCGCATACCTCCGCGAGTTCTGGCGGCTTTCCTGGCGGTGGGTTTCCTGGGTGACGCCGGCCTGCACGGCGACACCAAGAAACTGAGCCTGGACCAACGGGTGGAGCTGATACGCGGGCTCTCTTCGGAATACGCGACCGCCAAGATTATCCTGCCCCGCTCCCGCAAAGCCTTGCCGTTTGAGGAGAACGGCACCTGGGACCAAAAAAAGTGGGAGGAAGCGGTTCGCAAAGAGGGTCCCGCCGCGCGCCCCGGCGACGTGGTCCAAGTGACCAAGGTCGACGTCGACGACGACGCCATCACGCTCCAGTTGAACGATGGCCTGAAGAAGAAGGGGTCGTGGCGCGACCGCATCCAGATCAGTTTGGGCGGCGTGAGCACCGGACCGGCTAATCCCCAGGTCTCGCAGCCCAACAACGGCACGGCCATCGTGATCAAGTTTAAGGATTCCATCGGCGACATCACCTCGGCCCAACTAAAGAAATTGCTCGCTCCGGTACTGGATTTCGAGAAGCACAGCGCCGCCGAGAACTACCTCGACACGCTGCCGCCCGCAACCCAGCAGGCCATCAAGGAAAAGAAAGCCATCCAGGGAATGGATTCGGAAGCGGTCATCTTGGCCCTGGGTAGGCCCCTGCGGAAGACTCGCGAGACCAAAGATGACGTGGAGCAGGAGACTTGGCAGTTCGGCGAGCCCCCCGGGCGAGTCATCTTCGTGACGTTTGCCAACTCGAAAGTGATCGCCGTGCGCGATACTTATGCGCAGATGGGCGGAAGCGTGGCCCTGATCCCCGGCCCCGATCATAGAACCCAGCCCGGAAAGCGCGGCGTGAGATTGTACTAGCACCCGGGGCCCACGAATCCGGCCACGGGTACTATGACCTGACGGTCGCCCGTACGCTGTCACTTTCGGCGCAAAATCCTCAAACTTAAACTGTGATGGAGCGCCCGGACTTCGGCCCCTGGTCTGCCAAGGATGTCGCACGGCTGCTGGCGCTTCTGGAGGCCCAGCTCGGCTACTACCGGGAAATCGCCGCCGCGTTACCCATTCCCCTGGCCGTGGTTTCCAAGGATCGCGCCGTGGTCTGGACCAACCGGGCTTTTCGCACGCGCTTCGGAACCCGGACCGAGGACCTTCCGGCCGGGGGTTTCACCGAAATTTCCATGCGCGCCTGGCACGATGAGGATGAGACGGAAACGCTCCTCGTGGTTCAGGCAGTTCAGGAAGTAGCCGCAACGGCGATGGGAGCGATCCCCGCCGGACTTCCGGCGATCGTCTGGCAGGCCGACGCGGCCACGCTCGAGTTCCGGTCGGTCGAAGGCGACGCCCCGGGAATGCTGGGGTATCCCGCCTCGCACTGGCTCGGCCACCGGGAGTTTTTCGAAGGACGCATCCATCCCGACGACCGTGCGGCGACCATGGCGTTGTATCGCAGCGCGATTCGCGCGGAAGGCGAGGCCAGCGCCGAGTACCGGGTCGAATCGGCCACGGGCCAAACGGTATGGTGCCGCGAGACCATCCGCGTATCGGGCCAGTATCGTCACCGGCGTGATCACCAACATCACGTCGCGCAAGACATTAGAGAGGCAACTGCTCGTCCGCGGGACGCTTCGAGGCGCTGTACTCCTTCGCCGGACGGCTGGCGCACGACCTGAATAACCCGCTGATGATCGTCACCGGGTACGCCGAGGAACTGATGCAGGCGCTGCAGGCGACGGATCCGCTGCGCCAGGAAGCCGGCGAAATTCTGGGGGCTGCGCGCCGCATCGGGGGACTCGCCGCGCAGTTGACCGAGTTCGCCCGGCCGCAGGCCAAGCCGGCGTCGCGGGTGAATCTCGGCGACGCGATCATGAATCTGCGGTCGAAAATCACCGCGGCTGCCGGCGAACGCGTTGCGGTGGAGCTGACGGTCAACCGCGCACCGGTCCTGGCCATGGCGGATCCCGAGCAGTTGGGCGAGGTGCTCTCGGCCGCGATCGTGGGGCCCCGAAACAGCGCCCCGCAGGACCGCACGCGGATCACCATCGCCTGGGACGTCGAGACGGTGACCGAGCGCTTGTCGCCCACCGCCCTGGCCGCCGGCAAGTACGCTCGCATCACGATTCACGGCGACGGGGCTGGACTCGATGCCGGCCAGGCAGCGGGCGTGTTCGATCCCGCGCTGAGCAAGACCGGGGATACGGCGGGGCTGGCCCTGGCGCGCGCCTATAGCGTGGTACATGACTGGGGTGGGGATATCGGGTTCGCCAGCCAACCCGGCCAGGGCTCCACCTTCACCATCTATCTGCCGTACGTTGAGCCGGAAGGAGGGCTCCGGGGCGCGCGCCTGTGAAACACCCGGCGAAGAGCCAGGCCGAGGCGAGCCCGCCACGATTCTCGTGGTCGACGACGAAACCGGGATTCGCGAGCTGATCCGGAAAATCCTGCGGCGCGAGCGTTACCGCGTACTGGAGGCGGGGACCGCGGAAGAGGCTCTCAGCCTCTCACAAACAACCGCTGCGCAGGGGCAATCGATCGATCTGCTGATCACCGACGTGATGCTGCCGGGAATCCATGGTCCGGAGCTGGCGCGCCGGATCTGGCGTTGAAGACGTTGTTCATCTCGGGATACACGGGCTCGGAAGCGATTCCGCCGGGAGCCCGATTTCTGGGGAAGCCCTTTACGCTCACCGCGCTGCTCGAGAAGGTGCGGGAAGCGCTCGAGTAAATCAGCGTTCGGGCAGATAGAGCTCGATCCACTGGCCGCCCTTGGTCCAGCGCAAGGCCGGCACAAAACCCAGCCGGGAGCGGATCTCTTCGCTGGTCGCACTGACATTCGGATCCAGGAACGCGCTCACCAGCGACCGGATCGGATGGTAGTCCAGCAGCCGCCCTTTCACCGACCATTCCGCCGAGTACAGCACCAGCACATCGAAATTCTTGGGATTCAACTTGGCCAGGTTGGCCAGGCGCACGCCCCCCGTGACGACCGTCAAGTTCAGGGGCCGGTGCACGTATCCGAAGTCGGGATGGCTGATGGCATCGCTGAACGGCCATGCGGTGGCGATGCGCCGGCCGGCCTCATGGTCCTCCAGATACCCGGCCGCTTCCTGCTGGAGACGGACAAAATCCACCATGGCCAGATTGTCCTCGTAAGGGAACGGCACGGGCGGATTCCAAAACCATCCCACCACGAAGAGCGTCACCATGGCAGCCTGCACCGGCAGACGTACGGACCGCGACCAGACCGACGCGGCCACCGCGAACGCCGTATACAGGATCGGCAGCACGGGCAGCATGTAGCGATCGAGCACAGCGCCGCCGAGCAGTGTGACTACCGCCGTCTGCGCCACCGCCACCAGACCCGCGATGTTCCATTCCTTGCCGCGCAGCAGCCGCCATCCGGCGAGCAGGGCCGCGGCGCCCAGGAAGTGGCCGTCGCTTAGAAAGAGCATGTAGATGCGGCGGCCGATCGCGTAGATGATGTGGCCGAATCCCAGCGATTGGCTCACGTTGAACCGCGCGAACTCCTCGTTGCCGAGCCAGTGGCCGGTCACATGGTGCAGCTCCACCAGCCACAGGCCCAGGGCCAGGGCGGGCGCCAGGAAGTACAGCGCCTCACGCTGCCGCTTTTCCCGAAACCAGAGCCAGGCGGCGAAAACCATCGGAGTCGTGATGGCGGTTTCCTTCACCAGGACCAAGGCCGTCGCGGCGGCGGCACAGGCGGCATAGCGTTCGTCGAAAAACAGCAGGAGCGCCAGAACCGTGAGCGTCATGGCGGGCATGTCCAAGAGCACCATCATGGACTGCGTATAGAAAAGCGGCGCGGCCATCAGGAAAGCGACCGCCGCGAAGGCCGGCGCGCCTTCCGCCTTGCGCCCCAGCCGGATGGCCAGCAGGAACGTGAGGAACACCCCCGCCGCCGCGATCGCCAGCATGGTCAGGCGCGCGGACAGGATCGAAAACCCGAATACTTTCCAGACCACCGCCAGAATCAGCATCACCCCGGGCGGATGCACGTTGGGGAGCGTGGAATGCGCGACCCATGCCCCGTCGCGATACAGATCCAGCGCCGCTGGGACGAATTGTCCCAGCTCGTCCCAATGGAACGGCAGCCTCAGGAACGGCAGATGCATCGCGAGCAGCAGCGCCGCGAATGCGAAGAAAGAGATCAGATGGGACGCGCGACGGGAGAGCACACGCCGGCCTACTGAACGGACGAGGCGGGCGGCTTCGGCTCCAGGCGGATTTCGCCGAACGTGGCTTCGTACTGGCTGACGTTCTGATTGAGAACGTTCGCCAGCGCCTTGGCCTGCTGCGGGCTCAGGAAAATGCCCTCGAAATTTTGGATGGTCACGCTATCCGGCGTGTTCTGATTGATGGTGCCGAAGAGCAGGAAAAAATCCCACAGGCTCACGCGCACCTGGACGCTGTTAGCGTAGTGTTCCCGATAGTCAGGCGTGTTGGACAGTTGGATTTTCGCGGGCGCAGGTTGTGGGTTCATGCGTTCTCAGCATACTATCCTTAGCCTCCCGCGCGGCGGAACCCGGGGCGCCTTACTGTTTGTCGGCCGGCTTGATTTCGCGCGGTCCGCCTTCCAGCCCATAGATGATGATGTTGTCGCTCTTGGGTTTGGGAGTCGCCGCCGGCTCGGGCGCCGCCTGGGATTGACCCAGAAATGCGGGCAGGGGGGACTGGCCGCCGCTGTTGGCCATGGCCTGCTGCACGGCCTGGATCACCTGGTCCCCGGGCATCGCGAGCCGGAAGCGGGCGGTGGTTCCGTCTACTTCGCTCTGCAAGGCCGCGCCCAACGCGGGCTGCTGTTGTTGCGACTGGCGCGCCGAGCTGACCAGGTCTTCCGCCATTTTCGGGCTGGCCGTCTCGAGCGCGAGCTCGACACGCAGGTCGCTCTGCGCGCTGATGCCCAGCGCCACGCTGCGCAGCGAATCCAGTACGGGGACCGTCATGGGAAGGTCCGGAAGCGTTCCTGCAAGCCACAAATCGTTCCCGGCAAGAGCTTTGCTCCGGTCGAGCGCGCGGGCCTGGAGCCCCGCCGCAGGTTTGCTCATACGAGCGAAGGCCTCATCGAGCGATTGGCCTTCTCCCACCAAAATCGTGTTGGCATCGATGCGGCGGATTCCGGCTTTCCCCTGCGTCGGTCCTTGCATAAGCGCGCCGGCAGCGGCATCGTCCAACCCGCTGGTCACCAGTGCCAGAACGTCCGGATTCTTGCCCTTCCCCATATCCAGGATCGAAAAACGGACCTCCGAAACTCCTGCCAGCGCGCCGCGGATCATCCCGACCATGGCGCCTGAGGAGGGATCCTTGGCGGCCGTTTGCGTGATCAGAGTGTTCACCAGCGGAGAATCCAGCACCGCTTTGACGTGAATGCTGCCGACCAGCGTAGCTCCGGGGTGGGCGAACCGCCAGTCCTGTGCAGGCGCCTGAGAGAAGGCGACCGGGGCGAAAACCACCGGTGCGGCAAGAAAACCAGCTGTGAGCGCGATGTTTCTGAGCGTGCGCATGAATCCTCCTTCGATTAGGATCGGCAACGTTCCGAACGGGCTTTACCTTATATTTCCTTATTCCAGCCCTAGTGCGTGCAGGATGAAAGCATAGTTGAAAGCCGTTTCCTTCCAGCGCTCATACCGGCCGGACGCTCCGAAGTGCCCGCTGCCCATCTGGGTCTTCAGCAGCAGCAGGTGGCGATCGGTTTTGAGCGCGCGCAGCTTGGCTACCCACTTCGCCGGCTCCCAATAAGAGACGCGCGGATCGTTCAAGCCGGCCGTGACCAGGATCTGGGGATACTCTTTAGCCTCGACATTCTCATAAGGCGCATAGGACTTGATGTAGTCGTAGTACTGCTTCTCGGCCGGATTGCCCCACTCCTCCCATTCCCCGACCGTCAGCGGAAGCGAGGCGTCGAGCTCGGTGTTCAGGGCGTCGACAAACGGTACATTCGCGACCACCACCGCAAAAAGATCCGGCCGCAGATTTGTGACCGCGCCCATCAGCAAGCCCCCGGCGCTGCCGCCCATGATCGCCAGCCGATCGGGGGACGTGTATCTTTCGGCGATCAAGTGTTCCGCCGCCGCGATGAAATCGGTGAACGTGTTCCTCTTGACCAGCATGCGGCCGGCTTCATGCCACGGTTTGCCGAGATCGCCGCCGCCGCGAATGTGCGCAATGGCGTATACCATGCCGCGATCGAGCAGGCTGAGCCGGTCCGAGCTGAACGTAGGATCGATACTGATGCCGTAGGAGCCGTAGCCGTAGAGCAGCATGGGCGCCGAACCATCCCTTTGAAAACCCTTCTTATAGACAACGGAGATTGGAACCTCCGTGTTGTCCGGAGCCTTGGCGTACACGCGCTCGGATTGATATTGAGCCGGATCGTAACCGCCCAGCACTTCCTGCTGCTTCTTGAGTTCCCGTTGGCGCGATTCCATGTCGTAGTCGAACACGCACGAGGGGGTCACGAGCGACGTGTAGTGGAAACGCACCAGCTGCGTGTCAAACTCGGCATTCGATCCCAGACCGGCTGAGTAGACCGGCTCGGGGAAGTCGATATAGTGCGCGCTGCTGCCCGGAAAGTGGTGGATGCGGATCTGGCTGAGGCCGCGGTCGCGCTCCTCGATCGCCAGGTAATCCCGGAATGCATGCACGCTTTCCACGGTGACAAGCTCGCGTTTGGGCAAGAAATCCTGCCAGTTCGGACGCGACGGATCGCCCACCGGGGCGCGCACCACCCGAAACGTCTTGGCGTTATCGTTGGTGCGGATGTAGAACCAATCGCCGTCTTGTCCCAGGTGATGCGTGAGATCGTATTCGACCTCATGCACGCGCGGCAGTACGGTTTGGAAGGGCTCATATGGGCTGTCCGCGCTTACATAGCGGATTTCGGAGGTGAGCGGGCTCGCCACGTTGATCAGGATAAATTTCCGGCTGGACGTTTTCTCCACCTCCAGCGTGAAGCGCTGGTCCTCTTCGTGGTAGATCAGGGGATTCTCTTTTTCGCCCAGCGTGTGACGGAAGACCTGGTGCGGACGCTTGGCCGCATCGAGCGTGGTGTAAAAAAACGTCCGGTTGTCGTTGGCCCATTCGAGCGAATAGTACGTGTTGGGGATCTCGTCGGCCAGCAGGGCGCGCGTTTCGAGGTCCATCACGCGGATGGTATACATCTCATCGCCTTCGAAATCCACCGAATAGGCCAGCAGCCGGTGATTGGGGCTCACGGCGAAGTTGCCGAAGCGAAAGTACTTCTGGCCTTCGCCCAGGATGTTTCCGTCGAGCAGAATTTCCTCGGGCGCTTCCAGAGACCCGTGCTTGCGGCAGTAGATGGCGTACTGTTTCCCCTCCTCGGTGCGCACGTAGTAGAAATAGTCGTCTCTCTTGGTGGGGACGCTGAGGTCGGTCTGCTTGATCCGGCCGAGCATTTCGGAGTATAGCTTCGCTTGCAGCTCTTCGGTGGATTTCGTCATCGCCTTCGTGTAGGCGTTCTCGGCTTCCAGGTACTGGATCGTGTCAGGATCGTTGCGGTCGCGCAGCCAGGCGTAAGGATCCGTGCGCGTGTCGCCGAACAAGGAGGTCGAAACCGGCGCGACCTTTGCTGCCGGGGGGGCTGCCGGAGGGCTGTCCATCCCTCTAGTGTTGACTACAATGATGGTCGTGTGGAGATTGCTTCTCGTAATCGGATTGCCGGCGGCCGCGCAGTCCTGGGTTCCGGTGACCAGCGGCACCACGGCCAATCTCCGTGGCGTCAGCGCGAACGGCCAAGCCATTTGGGTGAGTGGCGACAAAGGCACCGTTCGCAAAACTACTGACGCCGGAATGACTTGGCGTGATGTGGCTCCACGTGGCACTGCGGATCTAGACTTCCGCGATATTGAAGTGATCGACGACCGAACGGCCTTCCTGATGAGTTCGGGCGAGGGCCCGCAGTCGCGGATCTACAAAACCACGGATGGTGGCGCGAGCTGGCTACTGCTCGCCACCAACCTAGAGCCGAAGGGTTTCTGGGATTGCATGGGTTTCTGGGATGCCACCCACGGAATTATCGTGGGCGATCCCGTGCCGGGAGGTGACGGGCGGTTTACCATTCTGACGACCAGCGATGGCGCCACTTGGCAGAACCTGAAGGGTCCGTCGGCGAATAAGGGCGAGGGTGCGTTCGCCGCCAGCGGCACGTGCGTATTTACGCGCGGCACGCGAGAAGCATGGTTCGGAACAGGCGGCGTCGGCGGCGCGCGAGTGTTTCACACCGAGGATGGCGGAAAAACGTGGTCGGTGGCCAAGACCCCGATCCGCCACGATTCCGCCAGCGCCGGTATCTTCTCGCTGGCGTTTTCAGACTCACTGCACGGGGTCGCGGTCGGCGGCGATTCCATGCAGCCGGAGGACGCCGTCGGGAACTATGCGATCACGGCGGACGGAGGCAAGTCCTGGATTGCGCCGAGCGGTGCGCAACCAGCCGGATACCGGTCGGCTGTGACCTGCCGCGATTCCGGTTTTTGCGTGGCCACAGGGACTTCAGGTTCCGATTTCTCTTCCGATGACGGCAAGAGCTGGAAAGAGTTCAGCAAAGAAGGCTACAACGCCATCGGCGCATTCGCCGTAGGGACCAACGGCCGCATCGCTACTTTATTGCCTCCCGCGCCGCGTTAGCGATCTCCGGGTCCGCATCCGCAGCCAGACGAGACAGGGCCGCCCGCGCGGACGCATTCTTGCTCGCGCGGAGATCGTAGACCAGAGTCAACTTCTCCGCGTCGGAAAGTTCGGGCAGCGCGCGCAGAGGCGCTTGGGGCCAATGGGTCCGGTAATACCCGGTTCCGCCCGAATTCAGATAAAACCACGCCGGGCAGGCGGTGCCCGTGGGCAGCGCGATTTCGGTGGACGGCCCTTCGAGCACAGTGCACGACGAAGCCACGCGTGCCGCCCGCCAGCACACCGGAACCGAACCGGGGCTCGATTTAGTCACTCGCAGTCGCGGGGCGGCCGAGCGGTCGCATAACAATTCACCGCGCAGCTCGGGGACGCCGGTCGTGTTCAGAAAGGTGTTCAGCACGCGCGACGGGTCTTTTCCGGAAGCGGCGGCAAGCGCGGCCGATAAGTCTTGGGTAGTCGCATTGCCGAACCGATGTTCTTCAAGATACGCGTGCAGCCCGGCGCGAAAAATGTCTTCGCCCATCCAGCCTTCGAGCATGAGCAGGATCGCCGCGCCTTTGTCATAGACCACGCGGTTGTACATGTCGCGCGCGGCGTCCCGGCTATTCACAACCACTCGGACCGGGCGGGAACGCGCCGGATTGTCCACGGCCATGATCCGCTCGCGCGCGGCGATCGCCGCCAGATGAACGTGCTCGGGCGGCTGCTCCCGGTCCATCATTTTGGCGGAGATCCAGGTGGCGAAACCTTCGCTCAGCCAGACGTCTTCCCAGGTGGCCTGAGTAACCAGGTTTCCGAACCACTGATGACCGATCTCGTGGGCTTCCAGGGCGCGAAGTGCGCTCGTCCGGGCGGCCGCTTCCTGACCGGGAGGGATCAGCAGATTCTTGACGCGGTAGGTGATCAGTCCCGGATTCTCGACCGCGCCATAGGCTCCGGCGGGCAGCGCCAAATGATCGAGTTTTCCGAAAGCGTAAGGAATTCCGGTATACGCCTCAAGACGGGGCAGGATCGCAGCGGTCGCTTGGGCGGCGGCGTGGCCTTCCGCCGCGTGACCTTTGGCGGTGATCACGCGCACCCGCGTTCCATGGCCGGCGACTCCGCCATCGTACACATCGAACGGCCCAACGGCAAACGCGACGACCTCGGCGGGCAGAGGGTCGGTGACCGCAAACTTCACCAGTTTCCAACCATTCGCGTCCGCCGTTTCGGAAATTTTCTGGCCGTTGGAAAACGCCTGGTTCCCACGCTTGACACGGATCGAAATATCCCAGGGAACTTTGAAACGAGGCTCGTCGAAACAGGGGAACGCGCGGCGCGCGTCGATGGGAGTGAACGTGGTGTAGGCGTACCATTCGCCCTCGACCTTGCGACGATAAACTCCGCTCAGGGCTTTGTCGTCCAGACGGCCCTGGTAGGAAATCTGGACCGTTGCCCGTCCCGTAAGCGTCTTCCCGCCGTCGATTCCGATCCGTTCGCCGCCCCCTGGCAAAACGCGCGCCGGAAACACTGCGCCTTGCCGCGCAACAAATGCCGATCCGATGGTCAGGTTCTTCGCGTTTAGCCAGATGACGGAAGTCGGAACGCGCAATTCGACGTCGATCGACACCGAGCCTTCAAAGGTGTTCCGCGCCGGATCGATGGTGAGCCGGACAGTCTCTTTCCGGGGAACGGTGTCGCTTGAGAGATAAAAAGACTGTAAAGCTTGGCTGTAGAGCGAGCCGGCGGCCAGCGTCCAGCACGCCAGCGCGCGCCGCAGTACTGCTCGATTCACTACTGCTCCAGGTAGGTGTAGCCGTTCAGGCCGTCCTCGTAGAACCGCAGCAGCGTGCCGGATTCCTCGTAGGAGATCTTACCGTCGCGCACAGCCGCTTCAACCGCCCGGCGGAACTGCTCGAGCAGCGTCTTGGACTGGAACTGCACGTAATCCAGAACTTCCCGCACGGTATCTCCCTGGATGACCGCTTCCAGGACCACATTCCCGTCCGGATCGAGCCCGACGTGGACCGCATTGGTGTCGCCGAACAGGTTGTGCAAATCGCCCAGGATTTCCTGGTAGGCGCCCAACAGAAACGATCCCAGAATGTACGGCTCGCCGTTGAAGGGATGCAGCAGCAGGGTTTTCTTCACGTCCCGGCGGTCGATGAACTGGTCCACCTTGCCGTCGGAGTCGCAGGAAATATCGCCCAGGATTCCGGGGCGGCGCGGCTCCTCATCCAGGCGATGGATCGGCATGATGGGGAACAACTGCTTCACCGCCCAGCTATCGGGCATGCTCTGGAACAGTGAAAAATTGCAGAAGTAGGTGTCCGAGAGCAAGCCATCCAGGCCTTCCAGCTCTTCGGGGAAATAATCCAGCTCCTTGCCGAGCTTCTGAATGCGCCGGCAGATGAGCCAGTAAATGCTTTCGGCCCAGCTGCGCTGTTGCAGCGGCAGATAGCCCAGGCTGAACAGGTTCAGCGCGGAATCCAGAGCCTGTTGCGCGTCATGAAAGCTTTCGAGCAGGTTCTTATTGGAGAGCCCGCGCAGCGTTTCCTTGAGATCCTTCAGCGGCTGTTCGACCTCTTCCGGAATTTCCGGCAGAGAATCGCCGTCGCCGAAGCCGGTAACGCCCAGGACGTTGAACACCAGCATGCTGTGATAGGCGACCACCGCACGGCCGCTTTCCGAAACGATGACCGGGTGCGGCACTTCGGCTTCGTCGCAGATGCTCTGGATGTGATACACCACGTCGTTGGCGTATTCCTGCAGCGTGTAGTTGACGCTCGACTCGAAATCCGTCTGCGAGCCGTCGTAGTCAATGCCCAGGCCGCCGCCGACGTCCATATAGTGCAGGCCGGCGCCGGCGCGGTGCAGCTCCACGAACACGCGGGCCGCTTCCATCACCGCACCCTTGATCTGGCGGATGTTGGTGATCTGACTGCCCAGGTGGAAATGCAGCAGCTCCAGGCAGTCTTCCATGTGGACGGCTTTGAGCTGTTCCAGCGCACGCAGCGCTTCCGTGACGGTCAGGCCGAACTTGGAGCGGTAGCCGCCCGAGGATTTCCAGCGTCCCGAGCCGCGGCTGGCCAGTTTCACGCGCAGCCCGATCACCGGCCGCACACCCACGCGCTGCGAATGCTTCAGGATCAAGTCGAGCTCGGTGTACTTTTCGACCACCGGGATGATGTTGCGGCCGATTTTCTTGGCCAGCATGACCATCTCGATGTACTCGTCGTCCTTGAAGCCGTTGCAGATGATGGGGGTCTGGTTGTCGGCGATGGCCAGTACCGCCAGCAGCTCGGGTTTCGAGCCGGCTTCCAGGCCGAATTTGTAGGGCCGCCCGTACTCGAAGACCTCTTCCACCACCTGGCGCTGCTGGTTGACCTTGATCGGGTAGACGCAGCAATAGCTGTTCTTGTAGGCGTGCTCGGCGATGGCATTCTGGAACGCCTGGTGCATCTCGCCCAGGCGGTGCTTCAAAATTTCTCCGAAGCGGATCAGGATGGGCAGCGAAATGCCCCGCAGCTGGAGATTGTCGACCAGTTCCTTGAGATCGATGGCGCGGCTGGTGTCCTTCTCGGGGTGCACCAGCAGGTGGCCGTTCTTGCCGACCGAAAAGTAGCCCTTGCCCCAGCTGGCAACGTCGTAGAGCTCCGCCGCCTCCGCGGTGGTCCACCGATCGGCGGGCTCGCGAACAGGGCTGTCGGTAAACCGGGGGGAGGCCATGAAACTTCAGTGTCTACCGATTTGGTCTCCGGGGCAAGCGAAAAGTGGCAACCGCTCCCGATAGGCCGCGTCTAAGATTAACATTGGGTTAACGCTGTACCGGGCGACGGCTTAGGCCGCGTCCTGCGACAATCTAGGAGATGACTGTGTTACGTCGTGGTTTGTCCGGCTTCGTGAGCTTGTTCGTGATCGGTCTAACGGTTTGTTTCGGCCAAGCTCCGAAATATACCATCAGCACGATCGCCGGAGTAGGTGCGTCCGGGTTTACCGGAGACGGGGGTCCCGCGACCGCGGCGAATCTCACTTTTCCCGCCGGGCTTGGGTTTGACGGCGCCGGCAATCTGTACATTGCCGATTCTTTCAATAGCCGGATTCGCAAGGTGGCCGTCGGCGGCACCATTTCGACGATTGCCGGGACCGGCGATTTCGGATACTCCGGGAATGACGGCCCGGCGACCAGCGCGCACTTGAACCGTCCTTACGGTGTGGCCGTGGATAACGCCGGAAATGTTTATATCGCCGACGCCTACAACGACGTCGTGCGCAAAATAGCGGCCTCCGGGGGCACGATCACTACGTTTGCCGGCTTTGGAGTGGAGGGCCAGGGTGGAGACGGCGGTGCTGCCACTGAGCGCGCTGCTCGATACGCCTACCGCCGTGGTCCTGGACGCGGCGGGCAATCTCTATATCGCGGACACCAATAACAACCGCATCCGCAAAGTCGGAACCGATGGAATCATCACTACCTTCGCCGGCACCGGGTTAGCTGCTTCCTCCGGTGACGGCGGGCCAGCCACCAGCGCCGCGTTGAACCGTCCGGAGGGGCTCGCCGTGGACGCCGCCGGGAACCTTTACGTCGCGGATACAGCGGGCCATCGGGTCCGGAAGATCTCCCCTGACGGGACCATCACCACGGTCGCCGGCAACGGCAGCGGGGACTTTCAAGGCGACGGAGGACCAGCCACCGCGGCCAGTCTCTATTACCCCAAGGGCCTCGTCCTGGATTCTTCGGGGAACCTGTATATCGCCGACTGGCTCAACAGCCGCATCCGGGTCGTGACTCCCGATGGCACCATTTTCACCGCAGCCGGGAATGGCAGCTTTAGCTACTACGGGGACGGGGGACCCGCCACCAGCGCGACGCTCAGATTCCCCTGGGGACTGGCCGTGGACGCCGCTGGGAACGTGTATGTGGCGGACGACGAAAACAGTGCGATCCGTATGCTCACGCCGGTTGCGCCGCTGGTTTCCAGCGTACCCAGTGCCGCTCCCCAAATCGATGCCTCGGGCGTAGTGAGCCTGTTGGCCTTCGGCGGATTTTCTTCCGTCGCGCCCGGATCCTGGGTTGAGATTCACGGCTCGCATCTGGCTAGTCACACACGCGCCTGGACAGCCGCGGATTTCCAAGGCTCCCGGGCCCCAACTTCACTCGATGGAACGGCCGTGACTATCGGCGGCCAAGCGGCATTTATCTCCTACGTCAGCGCGAATCAAATCAACGCAGAGATCCCCTCTGGAGTAGGACTGGGTCCCCAGGAAGTCCGCGTGACCACTGCCGCCGGAGATAGCGATCCCCTGATGATTACCGTGAACCAGGTTCAACCGGGCTTGCTCGCTCCCGCTTCGCTCAAACTCGGCGACAAGCAATATACCGAGGCGATTTTCCCGGACGGAACCACCTTTGCCCTGCCGGCCGGGGCTATGCAGGGCGGCGTCGCACGGCCGGCCCATCCCGGCGATACGGTCGTTCTTTACGGGGTCGGATTTGGTCCGGTGACCCCGGATGCCGGCGCCGGCGACATCGTCCAGCACCAAAATGACTTAGCGCTACCCTTCCAGGTGTTCGTGGGAGGCATGCGCGCCACAGTGACCTATGCCGGGCTGGCTCCCGGAACGGTCGGGCTCTACCAGTTCAACGTGGTGGTGCCGGATACGGCCGCCGGCGACGCCGTGCCGGTGACCTTCGAGGTAAACGGCAGCGCCGGACAACAGGTCCTGTATACCGCGGTCCAGCAATAGGAGCGCGCGGACACGCATGCTATCCTGAACCGTAGAGTGGGCGGCTAGCTCAGTTGGGAGAGCACCGCGTTCGCAATGCGGGGGTCGTGGGTTCAAGTCCCACGCCGTCCACCAAATCTCCCGATCGCCTGAGGCAATCCAAACCCGATGCCGAGCCTTTCACAATCAGGCTATAAACTCGACGCGCTCGGCGATGCAGAACGTGATCGCCTGGCCCAGCGGCTCAGCGCCGAGGAACGGCGGATCATGCTCGACCACGGAACGGAGCCGCCCTTTTGCGGCGGCCTGCTGGACAACAAGCAGGATGGGGTTTACGGCTGCCGGCTGTGCGGTCTGCCGCTGTTTCGATCCAGCGCCAAGTTCGAATCCGGCACCGGATGGCCCAGCTTTTTCGAGCCCTTCGACCCGGACCATATCCGCACCATAAACGATACGAGCTACGGCATGCTTCGCACCGAGATCCGCTGCCGGCGCTGCGACAGCCACTTGGGCCACGTTTTCCCCGACGGACCGCCGCCTACCCGGCAGCGCTATTGCCTGAATTCGGCCTCGATGGAGTTTTTTCCGGCCGGAAGCGAGCCGCAGCCTTGAAAGTATCTGATTTCGTAGTCTGAATTAGGGATCGCTAGGAGGCTGGAAGCGAGAGTCGGGCGCGCAACCCTCTGAGCGGTGAGTCGTCCAGGGCAACGGATCCGCCGTAGAGTTCGGCCAAGTCCCGGACAATCGCCAACCCCAGGCCGGAGCCAGGGGACGCTTCGTCGATTCGTACTCCTCGCTCTAAAACCACGCTTCGCAGAGATGGAGCCAGGCCAGGTCCATCGTCATCCACCGTGACGACCAGCATGGCGCCGGTTCGATTGCCGCTCAAAACGACTCTGGAGTTGGCCCATTTGCAGGCGTTGTCCAGCAGGTTCCCGAGCAACTCATCGAGATCCTCGCGTTGAACGCGCGCATTGAGATCCGGAGCTATGTTCGACGAGATCTCAAGCGGGCGTCCGGCATGCAGCTTCAATACCGTGCGTATCAGGGCATCGGCGCACGAGGCCACAGCGCAGGGAGCCGCGCCGGTGGATCCGGAGGCCGCGGCGCGAGCGCGTGCCAGATGATAGTTCATCTGGCGGGACATGCGCTCCACTTGATGGTTGATGCTCCCTGCCAGTTCGGGATTTCCCGCCGCTGCGGCGCGTTCGGCATCTTGAGTCAGCAATGCGAGGGGGGTCTTGAGACCGTGCGCGAGGTCGCCCGCAGTGGCTACGGCGCGTTGGACGGCTTTCTCGCGATCTTCCAGCAGCGCATTCAGATCGTCGATGAGCGGCTGGACTTCAGTCGGGTAAACGCCTTCAATTCGCCGGTCCTCGCCCGTGCGAATCGCCGTCAGTTTTTCCCGCAGCCGCCGGAAGGGCGAAAGGCCGCGGCGCAATCCAAAAACTCCGGCAGCCATAAGCACAAGGCCGGCCAGAACGGGTCCCGTGAGATGCGTGTTGCGCAGGCCCGGAAAGACATGCATGAGCATCAGCGAAAGCATGTGCATCAGCGCCAGCAGTCCCGCGGTCCATAGAACCGAGGAAAGGATCAGCCGGGATCGAAGAGATCGCAACATCTTCAGGAAACGTCTTCCGCCGAAGGCTCCCGCATGCGGTAGCCCATTCCGCGCACGGTTTCGATAAAGGGCGCGCCGAGTTTGCGGCGTAGCCGTGCAATGAAGACCTCGACCGTATTCGAGTCCCGGTCGAAATCCTGTGCATAGATGTGTTCGGTCAGCTCAGTCCGCGACACGACTCGTCCCCGCTGGTGCATCAGATAGGAGAGCACGCGGTATTCATGGCTCGTCAGCTTCACGGGAGCGCCGCCGACAGCCACGCGAGCCGCGCGCGCGTCCAGAGCGAGCGCACCGCAGCACAGTTCAGCATGGGCGAGCCCGTTGGCACGGCGGATCAGGGCCCGAATGCGCGCCAGGACTTCTTCCATCCGGAACGGCTTGGCGACATAGTCGTCCGCTCCTCCGTCGATGCCCTGGACTTTTTCGTGCCAGCTTCCGCGCGCGGTCAGAATCAGAACGGGGGCGAAAATACCCACTTGGCGCCAGCGGCGGAGCAGCGTAAGTCCGTCCACTCCAGGGAGCCCGAGGTCGAGGACGACCGCGTCGTATTGCTCCGTGCGGGCCAGGAAATCGGCCTGCTCGCCGTCAAGGGCGCAGTCGATAGCGTATCCTGCGCCCGTCAGCGCCGTGGCCAACTGCCGGGATAGGAGCAATTCGTCCTCGACGACCAGAACCCGCAAGTAAACATTTATATCGCAGTCTCGATGAACGAGGCATGAACGCGCCGTTCAGGAGACGTTCAGGTGAGCTGGGGCATGATATGCACTCAGATTGGAGTCTGACTCAATGCCCGTATCCGCGAACGCCTCACTCGACTTCGGCTATCCCTGGTGGATCAGCTACGGCCACCTTCCCATCGTGGCCAGCGCTGCCGCCCTATTGCTTCTGGGATATTGGCGTAACTGGTCCAAGTGGCCCATGCTTTTGCTGGGAGTGGTGGCGCTTTGGTCTGGCGCTGCGTTGTTGGTGCAGCGCTTTGTCATCGACGTCAATGGACTGCCTGCCTTGCCGACGCAAAACTTCCTCCGCTCGGGCGTGGGGCGGGTGCTGGATATGGGCGCGGGTACGGGCCGATCGTCCATCATGGTGCTCCAGGCCCGTCCCAAGACCACTCTGGTGGCTCTGGATCTTTTCGGTGAGTCTTTCGATCAGCACTTCGGCAAGGGCGGGAGTCCGCAGGAAAAACTGCTGGCAAACTTGAAGGCCGCGGGGGTGGAGCAGCGGGTCACCATCGAGACTGCCGATATGCGCACACTTCCCTTCGAGCCGGCGACCTTCGATGCCATCGTCAGCGCCTATGCGATCGATCACCTCAATCGTCAGGGGATTGGTCAATCGCTCGCCGAAGCCGCCCGCGTCCTCAAACCTGGCGGGGAATTTCTATTGATGGTGGTCGCCGAGGAGCCGTGGGCTGAATTCACCTTCGGACCGCTGCTCAAGCACGGCGGCACTCGCGGTGCGGACTGGTGGAACGCGCAAGTGAAAGAAGCGGGGTTTGAAGTTCTTGAGGAAGGGACGCGTCCCGTGACGCTTTACCTTCTGGCACGGCGACCTAAGGCGTTCCGCTGACTTCGCAATGGAAGCCGCGATCTTCGATCTTCCTAGTTGCCTCGGCCTTTGCCTTGGCCCCGGCCTCTGCCTTGCCCTTTACCTTGCGCCCGCTGGGCCAGCGCGGCCTCGAAGCTCTTCTCGTACTCGGCGACGTGAGCCTTGTAGCCCTCCGGGTCGATGAACGGATTCGGATCTCCCGGGCCTCGCTTCTCCAGCTTGGCGTACTTCTCGGCCAGGTTGAAGAAAGACGCGTGCGAGCTGACCCACACCTCCACCGGGAACGTGAGGGCCTTCTTGTAGGTAGACCTGAAATCGTCGATGATTCCCGGGTAGTTGTCGAGGACCTGGAGGAACCGGCCATTCAGGCTGCACTCGACAAACGTGTAGTAGGATTTGCCGTTCTCTTTAAGCGTCGTGCTCCAGGCGAGGCATCCCTTGGTGTGACCGGGCATCACATGGGCCGTCAGAGTAGTCCCGCCGAGCGAGACGGTGTCGCCCTCGTCGACCAGCCGGTCGATCGGGTGCTCCTGGCCCGGGGGGTGAAACGTCCTGGTGGCGTCCGCATCGAGGCGCCCGACCACGACCTGCGCGCCGGTCAGTTCCTTGACCATATTGTCACCGCCTACGTGGTCCGGGTGCGCGTGACCGGCAATGAGAATCTTGATGTCGCTGAACTTGAATCCCAGTTTTTCAACGTTCGCCTTGATCACCGGCACGGTGGACTCATAGCCGGTGTTCATCAGGATGTCACCCTGGGGAGTCACGAACAGGAAGGAAGCCAGTTCCTTCGCTCCCACGTAATACATGTTGTCCATGATGCGAAAGGGCGGGAACGGATCGTTCCACCCCGCGGGCGCCTTACCCTGGGAAAACGCCACCAGCGGAAAGTAGGCTAGGGCAACAACCGGCAACAACAGTTTACGCATGATCCTATGGGCTCCTCGCGGTCCAATCTTAATCAGTGGGCCGCGCGTGTATTCAGGTTACTTTTTCCCGGAGCTGCTGCCGGTTTCCAGCTTGCGGCCGTCGGGAAACTCGATATTGGTTGAGTTCGCGCGGAACGCGCCGTCCTTTGACTGGAAGCCGTTGACGACGATCTTGGTTCCCTCGGGAAGCGAATGCCGGTTCCAGCCGTTTCTCAGCAGAACGCCCGGCGCTCCGCCCTCGACCGCCCAGTGCTGGACCTGGCCATCCTTCTCGACATCGAGATACAGCCAGGTATGCGGGTTGGTCCACTCCATCTTCACGACCTTGCCTTCGAGCCGAACCGGCTTGGTCGAATCGAACTCGGCGGAAAAGGAGTGGTGGGCCGACGCCGTTGCCATCAACAGGCCGGCCATTCCCAAAAGCGTGATCAGTTTGCGGTTCATTGAATATTTACTCCCCTGCTGGTTTTCGGATCCGGAGCGTTCTTCTGTTGCGGCTCCAGGTGCATCAGATCGCTATAAAGAAGCCTGTCGGCGAAGGGAACGCACTTGTGCTCAAGCAGTTGCGCGTTCTGGTCGATCAACCGGTACAGCGGCATCTCGATCGTCCAGGGCTTCGAGAAAGTCTTCGGATCCTCGAGCGTGGCTTGGTAACGGATGTGGTCGCCATCCAGAAGCGTGAAACGCTCGGTTACCTTCAACTCCTCACTGTGAAAGTTGCCTGCGCGATCCAGCCAGGTTTTCTCGTTCTGCCCGGTCGTGGTCACCACCAGGGTCTTCCCGTCCCAAGTCCCGTCGGACTTGCCCATCCAGGAATCCGCGGGCGATTCCGAGTGGTCCTTCATGTGGATGACCCTGTTGGTGGCCGCGAACGGGTAGACCATCACCAGGTCACTGTCGCCGTCGCCCTGGAAGATCTGGAACGGCATGTTGTGGTAGGTGACGCGCGGAACTCCCAGCATGAAGCACTTGGCCTCCGGGTCTGACGCGGGCCAGGTGGCACGGTTCTTATTGCGCTGCGCGAGCGCTGCCGGCAGATACGGGATCTTTCCATCACCCGTAATGACGCTCTTGCCGGCCGGGATCGCGGCGATCGCGCCTAGTCCCCAAAAATCATTGAGAGCCTCCGCGGAATGGGCTTCCAGGTTCCAGTAGGCCGTGTTCAGAGACTGCCAGATGCCATTCAAGTTGGGATGGCCCCCGATCGTTGCAGGCCGTTGCGCTTGCTGCGCCTGGGCGGCTGACATCAGCCCCGCCATCAAGATTGCGCCAAAAAATCGATTTCGCATCTACTGCTTCCCCTCCCACACTCTTTTGCTGTCTCTACGTATGGCAGGCCAGCATATCACAACCAACTCAAGAATAACACGCTCGTTCGGAGCGGAAAAGCGCTCCAGCCGGGCCTGCGTTCGCTATCCCGGGGGAGGGGGGTTTGCCTGGACGCCACGAGGACGGTAAGATTAATCTGGACGGAAAATGGACGGTCAGCAGCAGAGGAGTCTTACCATGATCAGACGGATTCTGGCTCTCAGTGGAATCAGCATCGCGATGAGCTTCGCACAAAATGCGGGGGCGCAAAGCTCGACTGCGGCGCCGAACCTTCCGAAGGATCTCTTCTCGCACGACGTTAAAGTCGACCCCGGCTATAAGCCGCCGAAGACGCCTTGGGGAGAACCTGACCTGCAAGGCATCTGGCCCCTCAACCATCTGATCAACGTGAACCTGGTGCGGTCGCCCCAGTACGGGGACCGCCTTTACAAGACCGAAGACGAATTCAACGGAGTGGGGCGTGGCCGTGGCGGCCGCGGCGGCCGTGGGGGCCGCGGCGGCCGTGGCGGGCTCGTAAACGAAACACCCCCTGTCTCGGATTCCTCGGACCGGAAAATGTGGCAAACGTCCCTGATCGTCGACCCGCCGAACGGCCAATTCCCCGAACTCACCGCGTACGGCAAGAAGCTGCAAGCGGAGATGAAGGGCAGCTACAAGCCAGGGCAGACCGTGTTCGACAGCGTGGATGATTTCGCCGCCTGGGACCGTTGCGTCACGCGCGGCATGCCCGTTTCGATGGAGCCGCGCCACTACAACAACGGCATTCGCATCATGCAGTCCCCCGGGTACGTCACCATTCTGCTCGAAATGGCGCATGAGGCGCGCGTCATTCCCACAGACAGCGGGCCGACCAAAGGCATGCCGACGCTCAATCCTGCCATCCGGCAGTGGATGGGTGAATCGCGCGGTCACTGGGAAGGCAACACGCTGGTGGTCGAGACGACCAACTTCAACGGCCTGGTGGGCGAGACCAGCGCCGGCGTCCCCGGCTCCCCCCGCCCGCTGGAACCGGAGTCTCCGAATATGAAGACTATCGAACGCTTCACGCGCGTCGGCCCCGACACCATCGAGTTCACGATGAAGATCGAGGATCCGACCGTGCTGGCGACGGGTTCTTACAGCATTGCATATCCCATGTTTCTCGACAACAAATACGAGATGTGGGAGTACGCCTGCCACGAGGGCAACACCGCCGTGCGCAACTATATCCAAACGTCGCGTTACGAGCGCGAACACCCCAAAGAAGCGAAGAAGTAGTCCCGCGCGCACAGCGACGCGGATGTGATCGGATACTCGGCGCCCTATGCCGGATGACCTTCCACTCCTGATGGATGGTGAACCGGCCCGAAATCCAGGAGGGATAGATGGATCGGATATCGTCAATCGGGTTGCTGATCGTTGCCACGGTGGCTGTTGGTTTAGGTCAAGGGGTGGGCCGCGGCGCACGCCAGGGTGCGCCTCCAGCAGGCGCGGGACGCGGAGCAGCTCCGGCGCAGCCTCCGTTGGGAAGCACGCCGAAACCTGCAATCCCGAACGCAAAGCCGGTGCGCACCTGCGAGAGCCTGGCGACGGTGGCCCTGCCGAATACGACCATCGAATCGGCGAAAGTCGATGCCACCAATGCCAACGTGTGCCGCGTGACGGCCATCACCACGCATCCGCCGGAGGGCGACAAAGTCCGGATCTGGGTCGCGATTCCGATGACGAATTGGAACGGCCGTTTCATGGGAACCGGCGGCGGCGGGTTTGTGGGCGGCAGCGAGGCGGGTGTGAATCAACCCTTGGCGCTCGGCTACGCAGGCGGCGCGACGGATACCGGACACCCCGGCGGCAGCGGCAGCTTCGCGATGGACTCGAGCGGTCACCTGGACTGGCAGCTGGTGCGGGATAACGCGCACGTGGGAATCCATGAGATGACCGTCACCGGAAAGGCGCTGACACAAGCGCTGTACAATGCGGCTCCGAAGTATTCCTACTTCAATGGTTGTTCGACGGGTGGACGGCAGGGATTGATGGAAGCGCAGCGCTATCCGGAGGATTACAACGGCATCGTGTCGGCGGCGCCCGCGATCAACTGGCCGAAGTTGCTGATGCAGTCGGTCTGGAGCACCGCAGTAATGAATGCGGCCAAGGATGCGGTTCCCTCGTGCAAGCTGCGAGCGGCAACGGCGGCGGCAGTGGAAGCGTGTGACGCCATGGACGGCGTGAAAGACGGCGTCATTGAAAACCCCGCGATCTGCAACTTCGATCCCAAGACTCTTATCGGAAAGCCCGCCGGCAGCTGTGGCACGTTCACGGAAGCGGATGCCGATGTCATCAAGAAGCTGTGGGAAGGCCCGCGGCGCGCGGATGGTACGCTGATCTGGCACGGGCAGCCCTGGGGCGCCGATATGACGGCGCTGGCGGCAACCCGAGGGAATCCTCCTCAGCCACAGGCGTTCACGTTTGCCGCGGACTGGGTCCGATACTGGCTGTTGCAGAACCCGCAGTTCGACGTGAACTCCCTGACGCCCGAGCTCTTCGAGCATCTCTGGGACCAATCGGTCGAGGAATACGGGATCGTGATCGGCACCGATAACCCGGATCTGAGCGCGTTCCGCGACCACGGCGGAAAGATCGTGTTGTGGCACGGTTGGGCGGATCAGTTGATCACCACCCAAGGGACCATCGACTACTACAAGCGCGTGTTGAAGCAGATGGGCGGCGCGGAGAAAACGGCACAGTTTTTGCGTCTCTTCCTGGCTCCGGGCATCGGCCACTGCGGGGGTGGTCCCGGAGCGATGCCTTCGGGTCAGCTGGACGCCCTGGTGTCGTGGGTCGAAAACGGCAAAGCTCCGGCAACGCTTCCCGCGTCACGTCCTGCACCTACGGGGCAGACGCCGTCGGGACCTCGCACACGCATCCTGTGCCAGTACCCGCTGGTGGCGAAGTATAAAGGCAAGGGCAGCACGGACGATGCGGCGAATTTCTCGTGCAGCACTAAATTTTAGGAACAATCCCGGTGGGCGATTGCCCTAGCTTTCCTTACCGCCTCGACGCAAACATAGCCAGATCAATCGAATCCGCCATGGCCTTGTAGCCCGTATCGTTAGGATGGAGGCGGTCGGTATTGTTGTACCCCTTGATGAATTGCTTGGGGTCGTTCGGATCGCGGATCACCTTGTCGAAATCGACCACAGCGTCGAAGTCGCCGCTGGTTCGGATGAACTGATTCAGGGCCTGCCTCATCGCTTCGACCGCATCGGTGGCTCCGCCGAAGGGGGTCAAGGTGCAACCAATCACCTTGATACCGTGCGTGTGCGCGCGTTCGATCATCTGCTTCATTCCGCCGATCAGGTCGTCCGCGGTCAGAGCCGGACCGGGCGCATTGCCCCGGAAGCTCGCGAAATTCATGTCGTTAATGCCTTCCAGGATCATCAACCATTTCACGCCCGCCTGGCTGATTACATCGCGGTCGAAACGGGCGAGCGCACTCACTCCGGCGCCGTCCGCCAGGATCTGATTTCCGGCAATTCCCATATTCAACACGGAAATGTCTGCGGTGGCGGGGTTGGCGACCAGCCGCTCGGACAGAAGACTCGGCCAGCTTCGATTGGCGTTCACGGTAGATGTCGTGCCATCCGTGATGGAATCGCCGAAAGCCACGATCGCTCCGGCATCGGCGGGCGCCAGAACATCGACGCTTGAGATCCAATACCATGCCTGTGTGGTCATGGCATCGGCCATCGCGGGCTGGCCGGTGGTATCGCCCTGCTTGGAGATGTAGGTGGTGTGCAAGGCCTGGGAGTGTTGCGAGGCTATGCCCGAGGCACCGGGAACATACACGCTGATGGCGAGGTCGCTGAGCTTGGGCACAACCAGATCGACCGGGTCGCTGATCAGAACCGCCCCTGGCAGGATCCTGCCCGATGCTTTCCCGTTGAACAGCAGCGGACGATCCGATCCGGCGACAATGGCGGAATCCTTGCTGCGGATCGCCACGTGTGCGGCGCCCATGTCCAGCGGCGCAGTACCAAACGCGTTGGAGAATTCCACGCGAATGCGGCTTCCCCCGATGCTGGTCCGCACAATCATGCGAGCGGTCTGATTGTCGAGAGTGTTCGCGGCTGCCGCGGGTGGCGGCGCGGGTGGCGGCGCGGGTTGGGCGGCAGCCGGAGCTTGCTGGGGCCGCTGTCCCGTCGCACCGGCCGGTGGCGCTCCCCGGCCTCCCCGTCCGCCACGACCTCCCCGGCCGAATCCGGCCCGGCCGAACCCGGGTTCTTGCGCTGCCGTTGCCCAGGTGGCCACCCAGTGCTCGCCGGCCGATCCATTTTGAGCCAACGCGAACGGACCCAACTGCAGCGCTATGGCGAATACACACCAACGACGAGTCAGACCTTGTACCTGCATTGCTTCCTCCTACTTTGCCCTTTTGCATCGTCACGGCGAGCTCCCGGTAATTGCCCTGCATCTCCCAGGTGCCGGTGTAGCCGACCGGAAGCACCAGCGAGTCGCCCGGAAGGAACTCGTGCGCCGTTCCGTTGGGCTCGGTAAGAATCAGCTTGCCGCTCAGCACCAGGACGAACTCATCGGTGTCGTTCGGCCGCGTGCGGTGATCGGTCTTGGCCGGCGTCGACTCGAAGATCGACGCGCGCAGCTCCTTGCCCGTGAACAGTGGCGCTACCCGCATGTTCAGCTTGCCGGCGACCAGGATGTCGGAGTAGGCGTCCGGCGGAACCGACGTCAAGTCAAGCCCGGCGATCTTGTTGCGGTCCAGCCGCACCGGCGCGACGCTGTCCGCGGCGAACACCGTTGTGCCGACCGAAACGGCCATGTAAAGTGCCAGCGCGCCGCAGAGCACGTAAGCGGATAATCTGCTCATCGAGGTTCCTCCATAGATTGAAGCCATTCCGCGAAGCATATCACGAGCGGCCTAGCGGCATCGGTTCGCGGCCCGGAGGCGGTACCTGGTATGGCACTTCGCGCAGGAGTCAGCCAGCACAGCGGATGCTTCGAGCATCTTGTCCTGATCTTTGGTCAGAGCCGCTTTGTAAGCGACCATTCCTGCTTCCCGGAGTTGAGTCACCATTTGCACCCAATCCGGGTTCGCGATGGGGACATCCCGCCCGTTGCTGCACTTCCGGCCGGGCGTCATCAGGAGATCCGCGGCGTCCGCGATGGTGAGCGCGCTATTCTCCACGGCTTGCCAGTTTCCAAAGATACCCGTCAGAGGGTCGCTCGATGTGGATGGTTCGTCCAGCTGCTTAATTTCGGCGGGATCGTGGATCTGGGTGAAGAAAATCACGTTGGAATGCGGAAAGAAGAGCCCCCGCATGAGCTGATTCAGGTTCGCCGCGGGCGCCGCTGGCTGCGGCGGCGACTGGGCCGTCAGGGAGCCGATGACGACCAGGCCCGCGAGGGCCGCCCACACCAATCCGGTCATCAACCGCTTGATTCTGATCCCGCCACGCCGCGCCGGGCGATTGTGTCCGTCTTGCATCGTTACCTCCCTCACTGACTCACTGATCAGAATACCTGATGGCGAACGGTCTGATTTCCCGCTTGGGGCTGCGCGCCGGTATGATCGGACTCATGAGGCACATTTGGATTGGGGCGATTCTCTCGATGCTGGTCGCATCCGCGCAACCGGCGCCCTTGCCGATTCAAGACCTGCAAACGTTGCTCCTGTGGTCCGGGCCCGCCCCCGGAGCGCAAGGGACCCAGGAATCCGATATTCCGCGAATGACCGTCTATCTGCCCCGCACCACGCCCCCGGGAATGACGGCCATCGTTGTGATGCCCGGCGGGGGTTACCGCAATCTGGCCATGAATCACGAAGGCCGCCAGGTGGCGAACTACCTGAACTCGCTGGGCATCGCCGCCTTCGTGCTGCAATACCGGCTGGGACCCCGCTATCACCACCCGGTGGAACTCGAAGATGCGCAACGAGCCATTCGCACGGTGCGGTCCCACGCAGCGGAGTGGCACATCGCCCCGGATCGGATCGGCGTGATGGGTTTCTCGGCGGGCGGGCACCTGGCGGCGACGGCTTCCACGCACTTCGATTCCGGGCTGGCCAACGCAACCGATAGCGTAGACCGGGTGGGCAGCCGGCCGGACTTCTCTATCCTGGCCTACCCGGTGATTTCGTTGACGGAGCCGTGGACGCACCAGGGCTCGAAAACCAACCTCTTAGGCGACCATCCGTCGCCGGAATTGGCCAAGAGCCTTTCCGCGGACCTGGCGGTGACCAAGGAAACTCCCCCCACGTTTATCTTTCAGACCAACGCCGATACGACGGTCCCCGCCGAGAACAGCGTGTACTACTATCTCGCCCTCCGCAAGGCGGGAGTCTCCGCGGAGATGCATATTTTTGAAAACGGGCCACATGGCGTCGGCCTTGCGATGAATGATCCCGCGCTGGGGGAGTGGTCCAAGCTGCTGGTCAACTGGCTGCGTCTGCACAGTCTGATCAGAAGCTAGATTCTCGAAGGCCCATGGGGGCCGCGGAGCCGTGTAAACTTGTTGATTGCGATCGTGTTTCCTCTCTCGGCCGCCAATCAAAGCTGAGCAATCTATCAGGAAAGGTGCCATGTCGGACGTCAATTTAGCCCTTGCGGAATTCGAGGCGGAGCTGCCAGGGGCCTCCGGTGTCGAGGGCATTCAGGAGCTCCGGGTCAAGTATCTCGGCCGAAGCGGCAAGGTCACGCTCGCGAACAAGTCCGCCAACCTGAACAAGCTGAGTCCCGAAGAGCGCCGGGCGTTCGGCATGCGGTTCAACGCCGTGAAACGGCAGATCGAAGAGGCGCTGCAGGCGGCCGAAGACCGGTTTCACGCTCTGGGCGATCGGCAGATCGAGAACGTGGGCTTCGATGCGACGCTTCCGGCGGCGGGCACCACGGTGGGCGCCCTGCATCCGGTGACGGCCACGCAGATCGAGATCGAGGATATCTTTCGCGGGATGGGGTTTCAGGTTCTGCAGGGCGACGAAGCCGTTTCCGAGTTTCAAAACTTCGATGCCTTGAACATACCGGGCGATCACCCGGCCCGGGACATGCAGGACACTTTCTGGCTCGAGAACGGAATGGTCCTCCGCACCCATACATCCTCCATGCAGAACGCGGCGATGAGGAAGCTCGGCGCACCCTTGCGCGCCATCTTTCCCGGACGCTGCTATCGCAATGAGGCCATGGATATGACGCACGAGAACACCTTCTATCAGCTGGAAGGGATGATGATCGACCGGCATATCTCGATCGCCCATCTGATCGGGGTCATGAAGGAGCTGATCGACCGTGTTTTCAAAGTGGACTCGCGCGTGCGGCTTCGCCCCGGCTTTTTCCCGTTCGTCGAGCCGGGCTTCGAGCTGGACTACTGGACGACGGTCGGCGGTAAACAGAAATGGATGGAGTTAATGCCGTGCGGCATGATGCATCGCAAGGTCCTGGAGCATGGCGGCATCGATCCGGAAGAATACAGCGGATTCGCATTCGGCCTGGGATTGACCCGCTTCGCGATGATCAAATTCGGCGTTCCCGATGTCCGGCTGCTGAACAGCGGCGATCTGAAATTCGCCTCTCAGTTCACAGCGTCGCTCTGAGCGCTAGCGTGTCTGCCTGATGAAACTTTCCCTGGACTGGATTTCGGAATTCGTCGATCTTACCGGCATCGACGCCGGCGAGCTTGCCAACAAGCTGACCGTGCACACGGCTGAAGTGGACGAGGTCACGGAACTAACGCGATCTGTCGACCGCGTGGTCGTCGCCAAAGTCGTACGCACCGGCGCGCTCGACGGCACAACGCAAGCCAAGAAGGCCGAGATCGATGTGGGCGGCCAGATCCTGACCGTCGTGTGCGCCGCTCCGAACGTTCGCGAGGGATTGGTCACTCTGGCCGCCATGCCGGGCGCCGCGCTCGCGACCGGCACCACAACAAACAACACAGTCGAGGCCGCCGAAATCTATGGAACCATGAGCAGTGCGGTGCTCTGCTCCGCCCAGGAGTTGGGATTGGGCTCCGACAATGACGGGCTCATCGAGCTGCCGGCGGATACGAAGCCGGGACAGCGCCTGGCCGATCTCATCGCCTCGAAGGATACCGTCCTCGAGATCGACAACAAGAGCATTACCCATCGGCCCGATCTGTGGAGCCACTACGGCTTTGCCCGCGAGATCGGCGCCATCTTCGGCAGGACGCTCGCGCCGATTGAGGGCGTGGACCTGCGGCGTTTTGCGGATCTGCCGGCCCTGGATCTCCGGATCGACTCTCCCGATTGCCCTTTTTATAGCGCCATCCGTTTCGCTGTCGGCGACCGCCGTCCCTCCCCGTTATTCGTTCAGTGCCGCCTGGGCGCGGTCGGCTCACGGCCCCGGAACCTGCTGGTGGATCTCACCAACTACGTCCAGTTCGAGATGGGCCAGCCGACGCACGCCTTCGATGCGGATCGGGTTTCCGCGATCGTCGTGGCGAATGCGAGCGCGCCGGCGGATATCGCGACGCTGGACGGGCTGGACCGGAAGATCGCTCCGGGCGATTTGTTGATCCAGGACGGCAGCGCACCCATCGCCATTGCCGGAATCATCGGCGGCGCGTCCAGTGCGGTTACGAATACAACCCGCCGGGTGATCCTCGAAAGCGCCAACTTCCGCGGTCCGCGTGTCCGCTTGACCTCGGTTCGGCTGGGCATTCGCACCGATGCCAGCCAGCGCTTCGAGAAACGGCTTCCGTCGATGCTCGCGGCGATCGCGCCGGGCCGCATTCTGCGGTTGCTGGACCGGGCGGGTGCGACGCCCGAGGTGACCTCCCGGTTCTCGAGCGCGGGCAGAGTGGACGAGTCCCGCCGCAGGATCGACATTCCGGCGGGCTACATCTCCGGCCGCGCGGGCGCGCTCATCGACGATACGAGCTGCAAACGGATTCTGGAGTCGATCGGCTTTGAAACCACCATCGCCGCCGGCGGCGGCCTCGATGTCGCGATCCCCCCGTTCCGAAGCGCCTTCGATATCTCGACGCGCGAAGACATTTCCGAAGAGATCGTCCGGCTCTATGGCTACGACCGGATCCAGCCGTCGCTTCCCGCGGCGGCCATCGATTCGGCGCCCATCAACCCGGAGGTTCGCAATCATCACCGCGCGCGGCGGATGCTGGCTCAGTCCCACGGCTTTGTGGAGTTGAAGACCTATAGCTGGTATTCCACCCGGTGGCTGCAGACCATCGGCTACACGCCCGCGCGCAAAACGCTCGATCTGCGCAATCCGATCGGGGCCGACCGGCGTTCGATGCGGGATTCCCTGGTGCCGAACCTTCTGGCCGTGGCCGAGCAGAATCGCACCGAGGCCGCGAGCTTTCGCGTCTTCGAAATCGGAAAGATCTTCTGGCTGGATGAGAAGGGCGATAAGCACGAAGCCAACCAGTTGTGCGGCCTCATCGCCGGCCAGGATCGCGCCGCGCTTCCGGAGACGATCTTTGCCGCCGCGCGCTCCGCGATTGAGGATATCGCCCGGGTCGCCGGCATGGGGTCGCTGCGGACTCAGCCAGGCGAAACGTCGGGCGCTCCCTGGAGGCATACGTCGGCTACCGTCGACATCGTTCACGGTCAGGCCGCTGTGGGCGCCATGGGAATGGTTCCCTCTCCCCTGTGCGCCACGATTCTGGGGCGCGGGAATATCGGCTGGTTCACCCTGGACATCGATCGCTTCGCCGGCCAGGTTTATCCCGCGACTCCGTATAGCGCTCCCCCGGTCTTTCCCGGATCCTCACAGGACTTTACGTTCGTGCCGAAGGCGGGCATGAACTATGCCGAGCTCGATTCCATTCTCGACAAGCTCGCGGCAGAGGTGTCTTTCAAGCGATCGTTCCTCGGGTTGTTTGAGCAGCCCGGGGAAGGAACTCGCCGCTATACCTTCCGCTTCGAGATCTTCATTCCCGATCGTACTCTGACCGCGGATGACATCAACGCGTTTCGGGCCAGCGTGGTCGGGCATGTGGAAGCGAACGGAATCCGGCTGTTGTAACCGGTCGGAAAGGAATTGGTCGGGGCGAGAGGATTCATATAAGAATGCGAGGTATTGGTCGGGGCGAGAGGATTCGAACCTCCGGCCTCCTGGTCCCGAACCAGGGTTCGGAGGATGAGGACTTTTCGCTTGTTAAGGCACTTAGGTCAATTTGAGACGGATTGTCGAGGCGCATGGACTGGACACCTGAACGTGGAAGAACAACCAGATTGTTCGACCGGTACGCCTCTATGCCACTCGCCGCCCGGGCGGCTTGATCCGGAAGTCGACCTCCAAACCGGCATCCGTGAGCATGTTCACGAGCGTGTCGAGAGAAAACCGGCTGATTTTGCCTCGCGTCAGATCCGAGATCCGCGGCTGACTCACCTTCAGTCGCTTTGCCGCATCTGCCTGAGTCAGTCCCTCCTTCTTGATGAAATTGCGCAGGGCGGTCATCATTTCTGACCGGATGCGCAGGTTCCTGGACTCGGCTGGAGAGAAACCGAGATCAGTGAAGACGTCGCCGCTTCCCATCGTGATCGTTGCGTCAATCGTGGTTTTCATGACTTTCCCTCTCATTTCGATTTCCGCGCCTCAATCAACGCAGCGTAGCGCTTCCTGCCCAGGTCGAGATCGGCCTTACGGGTTGCCCGGGTCTTCTTGACGAAGCAGTGGAGCACGTAGACGGCTTCCTCGTATTGGGCGACGTAAAAGACTCGGTACTCGTTGTCGCCGTGAACGCGGATCTCCATCACGCCCGAACCGATGTCCCGCATCGGCTTAAAATCCTCAGGCACTTCGCCTCGCTGAACCAGGTCCAATTGGTAGCCCGCGTCCGAACGAATGTCAGCCGGGGCCGCTTGCAACCGGGCCCGACTGTCACCAATCCAGGCGATTGGCTTCCGAACCGACACTTCTTGATTATACAAAAATGGATATATTGGTCGAGGTCAAGAATCGGCGGCCGCCGCGAAGATGGATGAGATTTTTCGTGATGAGGCGGAACAGGATCATCGCCGGACGTCCTCGATGATCAGGCCGTCCCGCATGTGCACCGTGCGCGGGCAACTCGCGGCAACCGTGGGATCGTGCGTGACCAGGACCACGGTGGAACCCAGACGCGTGTGCAGGTCGTTCAACAGCGCCAGTATCTCGGCGCCTGTGTGGGTGTCGAGATTCCCCGTTGGCTCGTCCCCCAGAAGAATGGGCGGGTAGATCGAAAGAGCCCGGGCGATCGCGACGCGCTGCCGCTCGCCGCCGGAGAGCTCCTCCGGAAGGTGCTCGAGGCGTTTCGTCAGCCCTACCAGATCGAGCAATTCGCGGGCGCGCGCCTGCGCCTTGGCTCGGGACCAAGCCCGCAGATGAAGCGGCAGAGCGACGTTTTCGATGGCGCTGAGCGTCGGCAGCAGATTGAAGAACTGAAAGATGAACCCGATCTTGTCGCGCCGCACGCGGGTCAGGTCGTCATCTCCCAGTCCCGCCAGAAGCTGTCCGTCGATTGAAATGGTCCCCGAGGAAGGCCGGTCCAGAGCGCCGACCATGTTCAAGAGAGTAGATTTGCCGGAACCCGAGGGACCGACGATGGAAACCATCTCTCCCTTTTTGATTTCCAGACTGACTCCGCCCAGGGCAATGACCTGCCGCTTGCCGTCGAATTGCTTCACTACGTTATCGAGCACGATCATCTGTCGCCGCCGGATGCGAAGCAGGGGGTGGGCCAGGAATGCTCAGAAGAAGCCCAGCTAGCCTTGGAAATGACTGAAGAAGTGGTCGGGGCGAGAGGATTCGAACCTCCGGCCTCCTGGTCCCGAACCAGGCGCTCTACCAGGCTGAGCCACGCCCCGACGATTCTCCAGTCTACCATCAGCGGAAAAGCAATAAGCAGGAAGCCGCCGTCAGCGCGATTACCAGCCCCTCAAACACGCGCTGCTCCACGTGCAGGACCAGCCACCGTCCGGCCACCGCGCCCGCCAGCACCGCCGGCACCATCAGCAGGTCGAACACCAGCGAAGGCCGGCTGTAGAGGTGATACCAGCCGTACACCGGCGCCTTCACCAGGTTCACCACCAGGAAGAACCACGCACCGGTGGCCACGAACCGCTCCTTCGGCAGCTTCTTGCTGAGCAGATACAGACTCATCACCGGCCCGGCGGCGTTCGCCACCGTGGTCGCGAATCCGGTGAGGATTCCGTAAAGCGCCGGATTGCCGTGCACCTGCCGAGCCGGATTCCAGCGCCGCCACAGGTACACCACCACCATCCCGACAATGATGACGCCGACGATCCGGCGAATTACCCGCTCATCCAGGCTGAGCGCCGCCGCCCCGCCCAGGATCCCCGCCGCCACCCACGGAATCAGCGAAAAGAGCTGCCGGACTTCGGCGTGCCTGCGCCAGTAAGCCACGGCACAAAAGTCCGCAGTGGACAGGAGCGGCAGTGCCCAGCCGACCGCCAGGCGCGCGTCGCCCACCGTCAACACCATCAGGGGAGCGATCATGGTGCCCACTCCCGGCGCCCCGGTCTTGGCTACGCCGATCATGAACGCGCAGAAGATCCCGAGCAGCCATTGCCACGGCGCCAGATGCGGCATTCGAAGGGACTAGAATAGCAGGCGCGGTCTAAAGAATAGATCGCGCACAACGCAGCGAGGCTCGATCTTTTTACGTCTTGGCCGTTCTCGCCTCGCGCTGTGCGCTCGACAGCGATTCTAAGGAGGATTACGCCGCTTTCTGAACTTTTCCGCTCTTAATGCACGAGGTGCAGACGCGAACGCGCTTGGGCGCTCCGGCCACCACCGCGTGCACCGTCTGCAAGTTCAGATTCCAGCGCCGCTTGGTTATGTTGTGGGCGTGGCTGACACGGTTTCCGAACCGCGGCCCGCGTCCACAGAGTTCACACACTTTCGCCATATACGAGGACTCCTGCTGATTGACTCTTCTGAGCTTAGCACAGGAGACTATTTGACCGGAACCTGCTTGAACCGGCCGTCGCTGAACTCCACCTCGCGAATCGAGCCGTGCGGGCCCAGCGGACCCAGGGACCTCCCATAGGCGCGAATCGTCAGGCCGCCGGCATTTCCCGCGCGCAGAACCGCGGGTTCCCGAATGTCCAGGGTCTGCGTGCTGCCCGGCTCGATCAGGCGCGCCACTTGCGTGTTTCCTTCGCCGTCGCGAATGGAGATCCAGGTCGGCTCGGTGGCTTCCAGCTCGATGCGCGTGGCCCCCACAACGGTGGGCGGGGCGGCTTTAGGAGCGGGTTTCCCCGCGTCGGCCGCAGGCTTCTGATTCACGGATCCGGGATTCGATGCAGGGGTCGCGGGAATGGGTTTCGCCGTCGCGACAGTCGCCGGAACTTGAGCGGGCTCCGGGCTAGCCGCTTTAGCAGCGGCCTCGGTTGGCGGGAACACAGTCACCGGAGCGCTGCGCTCGGAGGCCGAGGTCACCTGGACGCTGCCGTCCGGGCTCGACGAACCAGTCGGCCAAAGCAGGATCGCGAGCAGAATCACAGCCGCGCCCAGACCCACGGAAATCGTCGTCGTGGAACGCCACCAGACCGGTCGCCGCTCCGAGAATGGCGCGGCGGTTGAGACCGAGGAGGTCCCCCAGAGCGGTACTGGCGCTGCCGCTTCGCTCGCGCTGGGCATCTCGGCCGCTTTGGCCTGGGAGGAGGGCGCCGCGATATGATTGGCCCCGATATTACTGGATGGAGCATGGGATGCAGCAGCGGCCGCGGTAAGCGCCGGCGCCGCCGTCACCGTTTCCAGGCGGTTGGCGGCTTGCTCGCAGAATCCTTCGACCGCCGAAAGCAGGCGGCCCATGCTCTGCTCGGCTTCCACCGATTTCGAACGCAGATCCTGAAGATGGCCGGAGTGATCCGCCACTTCGTCTTCCAGGCGGCTGATGCGTTTGGAGAGGCTGGCCTCCACCTCCCGAACCGCGCCCGCCAGTTTGGCGGCTTCCACGCCGCGGTCGCGCCGCCCGAACAGATACCGCGCGCCGGTGTTGACGTCCGCCACGGCCGGCAGATGCGATTCCTGTCCGACCTCGCCCGCGCCCAGCAACACGCGGATCTCCTCGGTAATCCGCAGCGCGTCGCGCCGCGAGAGACACCGCCACTCGGCCGGGTCGTCGCCTTCGTTGAGATACAAGACCGAAGCCGATCACCTCGTCTTCCTCGATCGCGTCGGCGATGCGCGCAAACTGGGCGATGGTCGCCCGCCGCAAACCCGTCGTGCCGTCGAACGCGGAATGAAACGCGCCGACCTGCTCGGCGGTCACCGGACCCACGAATTCCGCGGTAAAGTTCAGCGACTCGTGGTCGAAGTCGAATCCCAGCCACTCCCCCTGGCTCTGGTCGATGTGAACATCCTCGCCCAGCATGCGGAAGAAGGCTTGCGCCTGCTGGACCACGCTGGCCAGTTTGTCGAGCGGAACTCCCACTCCTCCCCGGTTTAATTCGATACGAACACGCAGACGCGACATGTGGATCTCCTCAATGGCGGCGCGCGGCCGGTTCAGCCGGTCCGCGCATGGATTCTTTCAGACGATCGATGGCTTTGCGATTCACGCGATATTCGATGACGTCGTCGGATGCCTCCCGCGAGGGACGAACCGCCTCGGGGGCCACTTCTACCAGCGTCGCAAAATGGTGCGCGGCTGTCTCGATCTCGCCCCGCTCCGTCGCCACCAGGGTGAGTCCCTGCAGGCCCGGAACGGAGCTCGGGTTGATCTCCACCAGCCTGCGCGAGTAGCGCTGCACCCGCTCCAGGTCGAAGGCTTCCATGTTCATGGCGATCAGGTTGGCCAGCGCTTCCTCCGCCTTTCCGTCCAACGTGAGCAGGCGCTCGTAGGCGATTTCGGCCTCGTCGAAACGCCGCAGCAGTTGCAGCGCGACCCCTTTCCCGAACAGCGCCTGGCGTTGCGCCGCATCCGACCAGCATCGGTCAAAACAGTCCAGAGCCGGTTCCAGCCGGTTCAATCGCAGGAGACAGTCTCCCAGCTCCAGGCGAATCGAGTCGCGGTGCGGATCGGCGTTCAGCACGGTCTGAAAGGCCTCGGCGGCTTCTTCCCAGCGTCCCAGGCGGCGCAGGCAAGAGGCCAGGTGGCTCCGTGCGTAAAGGTTGGCGGGCGCCGAAACGGTGGCGGTAAAGTAGCTGCCGGCCGCATCCGCGAATCGTCCCAGCTCCGCTAGAAGATCTCCGCGCAGCGTGTAGACGTCGGCTGGAAATTCTCCCGGCCCGGAGAGAACATCCAGTGCTTCCTCGAAGCGGCCTTCAGAACGCAGGGCGAGGGCGGCCTGCAGAGGATCGTTGGCTCCGGCTGCGACGGCCGGAGCCGCGGCGGCCCCTGAACCAGCGCCTGAACCGGCGCCTGAACCAAAGGAGGATGTTCGAAATCCGTTCGGTGCTGTCATAGTTTGTAAATGCTCACTGCAGGGAAGTCACCACGGTCTGAAGACCGCTCTTCTTGAACAACGTGAAACGGAGCGCCTGCAGCGCCGGCCTTTCGCCGCGCTCCTCGTAAAACCCCAGACTGCCCGCCTCGAACCGGTCGTCCGTCCAATAGTCCGCCGGGTTTCCTTGTAGATACAGCGTAAAGGCGGGACCGTTGGCGTCCATACGCACCAGAACCTGGCTGGCGGGCCGGCCGAGCGTGATCACCTTGCGGGAATGCGCGCCCTCCACGCCCTTGATGACCGCGAAATGTTCGGAGGAAAGCATGGGCGTGGCTCCGGCTTGCAGCAGGCGAAGCCTGGCGGCGTAGTAGTTGGCCGAATCGGTGGCTCGAAAGATCCAACCCACGCCCTGGGCGTCGGGAGCCCAGGCGAACTCGATGCGATAGTTCTTCACATCCTGGGAGCTGCTGTAGACCAGAATCTCGCGCGGATCCCTGGACCCCACCAGGTAGGCGGTCCGGCGGCTCCAGGTGCCCGCGGCTGCCGTTGAAGCATCGCTGGCCGGGCCCGCGTCAGCGCCCGGACGAACCCATGCCATCACGCCGACGATGACCACCGCGGCGGCACTGAGGGTGAGCACCTTCCAGCGCCGGGGCACGAAGGAAGCCTCGCTGCCGGCGTAAAAGGAAATCTCCGTGGGAGCTTCGATCGCGGCGGCGGTAGCCTGCGGCTCTGCCGGTGGCGCGAGAGCCCGCGGCGTACGCGCCGTCGTACTTGCGGAAAAAGGCCGCGCCATTTTGGGAATCACCATTTCCCATTTCGCCTCCGGTCCCGGCGCGCGCGACTCCGTTGGTTTTTGTATCGTGGCTGGTTTCTTGGCGGGAACGAGTACAGCCATATTGGCGACCCGTGGCGTTGCGACCTCGGCCTCCACCGCCTCCAGAGTCCGCGCCGGGACCGGCTGGCCGGATTTCGGATGACTGGGCGCCAGTGTCGCCTGCTCCTGATTTGGGTGGGTTGGTTTGGGCGGATCGGCCAAATACGACCAAGTCACCGGGAACCGAAACGTCGCCCCATAGTCCAGGCTGGGATCGAACGTGACTGAATTCTCCACGTCCCTCTTGTTGCACCCAATCTTGTCACACCCAATATATGGGGCTAACTATAATAAACCTACATGGTATCGTATCACAGGCGACGACGCGTCCAAAGGTATAATAACCTTCCGGGGCGACATCCATGGCCCGCCAGACTAAATCCGAGTCCAAGCTGACGGAAGCCGCCGATCGGGCTACCGCCCTGCTTCAAGGACTCCAGTCACGCCTGAATCGCGATGCGGCGCCAGCGGCGGGGATCCCTGCTGTCAGCCCACGCGAAGAAACGCCGGAGGAGTTGGACCGGCAGCTTCGGGATTATTTTATCGTCGAATCCGGAAAGTTCCCGGACCAGATTCGCGACCGGGTCATCGAGGCCGTGGCCGACCGTATTCTCGAAAGTTGGGAATGCGGTGACCGCCGCGAGCTCGGCACGCTGGAGCAACAGGTGATCGACCGCGTGGCCGAACGCATTCTCGAACGTATGGCCCAGCGCTAAGCCGCGACAATCCCGCGGAACCTGGGCTGCTCGTAGCCCGGAAACACGCTGGCGACCCGCGCATTCCCCAAGTGGCGCACCACCAGCTCGCCGAGCACATCGCGAAAATCGGTGGTGAGCTGCAGATCCCGCTGCTCGTAAAGCTGCTCCTGCTCGAGGCCCGGCCACTCGCCATAGACTTTGCCGCCGCGAATGCCGCCGCCCAGCGCGAACATGACGTTGGCATGGCCGTGATCCGTGCCGCGGGAGCCGTTTTCGCGCACGGTGCGCCCGAATTCGCTCATGGTGATCACGCTGACGTCGGCCATCCGGTCTCCCAGATCCTGGTAGAACGCCGCCAGCGCACCACCGAATTGTCCCAGCAGGTTGGCCAGCTGCCCCGCCGCCGGGCGCGCGCCCACTTCGTTGAAGTGGGTGTCCCAGCCGCCCATCTCGGCAAACGCGACTTCCAGTCCGACATTCGACTTGATCAGCCGCGCGATCTGCGCCAGGCTTTGGCTCAGCGGGGAATTGGGATATTGCACGTCCCCGGCCGGAGCATTGGGCTGCTTCTGGATCGACTGCATCAGCTTGACGGCCTCGAACGTTTCGCGTCCGGCGCCGTTCAGCACCTGATCCAGAGAGTTTTCATACATGCTCTCGAAGGTGCCCGCGCCGCGCGTGTCTCGGATCTGGAAATCGTCCAGGTTGGCGATTGCCACGGCCGGGTTGTGCCCGCGCATGGAACGCGGAAGCGCCGCGCCCAAGCTTACCGCACGCACCGGCGACGGATCCTTTTCGGGAGATAGAGCCCGGTTGAGCCATCCGTCGGAGGTCGCCTTGCGGCCAGGGGTTCCCGATTCCATGTAGTCCTGCGCGTCAAAATGCGAGCGAGTGGGATCGGGCGAGCCCACCGCGTGCACGATGGCCATGTGACCCGCGTCGTAGATCGGCTTGAGCGGTGCCAGCGCCGGATGGAGGCCAAAGAAGCCGTCGAGATCGATGGCGGAATCCTCGGTGCGGTCGGGCTGGGGAATCGCCAGGCTCGGCCGCAGGCTGTAATATTGCTTTTCGCCAAACGGGACCACCATGTTGAGGCCATCCACCGCGCCGCGCTGGAAGATCGCAACCAGGATTTTCTTGCGGGGGCTGGGCGCATCGGCCGCATAGAGCGCGCGCGACAACCAGGCCGGCGCAGTACCCACGCCGAACATCCCTAGCGCCGAACTCTTCAGAAATAATCGCCGGCTCGTCATGAAAGTTATCTCCTCTGAAAATCGGGCGATCCGAGCAGCAGGCCCGCGATCAGCGCCGGCGTCGGCTGCCTTTGCGCCAGCGCTTTCTCGATGGAACTTAGAGTCTGTTGCGTGGGCTCGTGAAATAAAACCTGGCGGGCTACGGCGGCGGGGTCGTTCTCGAATCGTGCTGTGTCCACCTTGGAACCCGGCACGCGATTGCCGGCCAGCGCCAGTGCGAAATTCATGCGGGCCAGCAGCGCGGCTGAGTTCACCCATTCGGCATTCGCGCTCGAATACCCGGTCGGCTCAATTTTGCGATAGAGCGGCTCCCCCAATTGCGCGATCTGCTGGGCCAGAGGAATCGCGAAGTCCACCTGCGCGTCCGTGGCGCGCGCGGCACTCACAACCAGCTCGAGCGGCGTCTTGACCTTGGCGCGGAAAGCCCCCTGGGAGAAGAATTCTTTCGAGTTGAGCATGGTCGACATCACTGCGCGAATGTCGCCGTCGCTATCGCGGAAGGTTTTCGCCATGCGCTCGATCAGCGCCGGCGGCGGATCGTCGGCCACGAACTTTTTCGCCAGCTCAGTCGAAATAAAGCGCGCCGTCGAAGGATGCCGCGCCAGAATATCGAGTACCTTTTCCGCGTCGTCCTGGCCGCCGCCGGCGGGAATCTTAACGCCCAGCACGGTTTTCTCGCCTTTGTCGTGCACGCGGTCGTTGTAGAAGAATTCACCGCCGCGATTCGGCTGGCGGATGGTCCACCCCGTGAAGCAGCGCGCTACTTCGATGATGTCTTGTTGCGTGTATCCGCCATCCACGCCCAATGTGTGCAGCTCCATCAGCTCGCGCGCGTAATTTTCGTTCAGCCCGCGAGCCTGCTTGGCCTTCAGCTGAGCGAAACGCCTGCCCCCTTGCGCACGATCCGGCGACACGCTCTGCCAGTTGTCCAGATAGAACAGCATGGCCGGGCTTTTGGCCGTGGCCTCCAGCAAATCGCGAAACTTGCCGAACACGTGCGGACGAATCGCCTCGCGCTCATAGGTGGACGTTAGGATCCGGTCCGCGCCCTTGTTCATGAACACGTTGAAGTGGTTGAACCAGAAGTCGGCCATCTGCTCTTCCAGCTGCCGGTTGCTGTAAATGGCCCGATACAACTTGGCTTCGTTCAGATCGTACGCCAGCGCCTGTTGCGGAGCCCGATCGGCCACCAGCTTGCGGCGCTCGACAGGGTCGGCGGTGGCCAGCACCCGCTGGCGCATCGCCTGTTGTAAGGGATCGCCACCCTTGCCTTGCTGATTTCCTTTTGCTTGCCGGTCTTCTTTAGCTGCCTGTTTTTGGGCCTCCTGTTTGGCCTGCAAGCGCTTTTCCTGGAGCTCCACTCTCTGCTGCGCCTCTGGATCTCCTGGCATCGGCAGAAGTCCCTTAGACATGGCTAGTACCACCACCGGCGGCGGATAATTGGTCGCGATGTCCGCCGGGCTCATGTCCAGCGACTCCAAAGGCTTCAGTCGCCCGTCCAACTCCGGATTCTCCGCAATGCGCTCCGGGTGAAGCTCGAGGTCGATCCACTTCTTCAGGCCCATTTTGCGGACGGCTTCGACGTCGCCCGGGCGCGGGCCGAACGTCAAACGGTTGAGCGCATGGAGGATCTCCTGGTTTTTATCGAGCGGCTTGTCGAACTGGCTGTAGTCGGTGCTGTAGGCGGCTAAGGTGGCTAAGCCGGCCACCCCCGCCAGCGCGATCGCGATCCCAAACTTCTTCATCGTGCCCTCTGCTCAGTAATAACGCAGAAGATCGCTAAAAGTTGTAGACTTCGCTCGAGCCCCTAACAAATACCCAGTTGCGCGGCCGTGCGCAGGAAGAATCCGTCCGTCATCCCGGCGATGTAGTCGCACACCTGACGATGCAGCGGCTCGCCGGCCGATTCTTCCAGGTACGCGCCGGAGAGGTCCGGCGTCTTGTTGAGCACGCCGCCCAGAATCTCGACGGCGGATTCGCCCGCGAACATCCGTTTACCCGTCAGCAGTTCATACACGATGACGCCGAACGACCAGATGTCGCTGCGCTTGTCGGCCGTTTTCCCCTTGGCCTGCTCCGGAGCCATGTAGGCCGCAGTACCGAGGATCGTGCCCACCGCCGTCGCGCCGATGGTGAGCGTCGGCGAATTGTTCGGGTCCGCATCTGGCGATGGCGCGGTATCCGTCGCCTTCGCGAGACCGAAATCGAGAATCTTGACGACGCCTTCGGGAGTGATCTTGATATTCGCCGGCTTCAGGTCGCGATGGATGATGCCCTTCTCATGCGCGGCTTCGATGCCATCGATCAGTTGTTGGATGATCGGCAGCGCGTCGTCGAAGGACAGGGGACCCTTCAGGTCCTCGCCCTCGACCAGTTCCATCACCAGATAGTTCGGACCTACATCGTAGAGGTGGGCGATGTTGGCCGGCATCCGGTCCGGATGCTCCAGCAAGAGCGCAAACAGGGTCGCGATCTGCGAAACAGACTCGCTGCGCGCCTGCACCAGCGCGGGAGACTCGTACACGCTCGCGCGCAGGAACTTCTTGAGCTGAGCGCTGGTCTTGGCAGACTCCGGCGTGAAGCGCGCAACCCTTTCAGGATGCAGCCTGACGGCATCGACCCCGGCAAGGCCCGTGCATGCCGCGACCGTTCCCTCCATCAGCCCGGTTACCAGCCCGTCGATCAGCCCGCGGACGATCTCTTTCAGACGCACCCGCTCCGTCACTCCCGGGAATTGAACTTCGGTCGTCTCATACAACTCGGCACATCGATTCACAGCGGCGCAAGCGTGGTCGATACTCACCATTCCCGCACTATAAGCGTCGTCCAGATCCGCGGTATTGTAGGCGATCTCATCGCACAGATCGATCAACTGCGCTTCGAGCGGCGGCCGCAAGCCCGGCAGATACTCGTCCAATTCGGGAATCTCGCCGGGCGCTAAATCGTGCGAATGTTTCACGATCCCCTCGCGCACTTCGAAGGTCAGATTCAGGCCCGAGAATCTCGGATAGGGATTCTCGAACGACTCGACGATCCGCACGGCATGCAGGTTGTGATCGAAGCGCTCGCCGAAGCGGCGCATCATGGCATCGAGCTCGGCCTCGCCGGAATGCCCGAAGGGAGGATGGCCGATGTCGTGCGCCAGCGCCAGGGCTTCCGTCAGATCCTCGTTCAAGCCCAGAACGGAGGCGACGGTACGCGCGATTTGCGACACCTCGATGGTGTGGGTGAGGCGGTTGCGGAAGTGGTCGGAAAGCCCGGGCGTGAAGACCTGAGTCTTGTTTTCCAGCCGCCGGAAAGCCCGCGCGTGAACCACGCGGTCACGGTCCCGTTGAAATTCATTGCGATAAGGGTGGGCGAGCTCAGGATAGCGGCGGCCGCGGGACCGCTCCACCGGAAAACGCAAGCGCGCCAGCACACTTTCCTGCGTGTTCTTCAGAGAGCCGGCGGGCAAGTCAGTTGGCTTGCGGCGAAGCCGGGCTGGACGGGATTGTGCCCAGTACGGCAACCGCGGCCTGACTGACCGCCGTGCGCGGGCTGGCGCTCAGGGGAGCCAGAAGTTTGCGCGCTTCGGCCGGATTGCTTTTCGCCAGCAGCCGCGCCAGATCGAGCGTAGCCTGTTCCTTGGAGACGAACACGGTGGGCTTGTCGATCAGCTGCCGCAGCAATTTCTCGGCGTCGGCATTCTTGCCCTGTGACTCATAGATCTGGGACATCGACAATCGAGCCACCGAGTCATAGGGCGATGGGGCCGTGTCGCTGATGTTTTGGAACGTCTTGAGCGCCGGGTCGAGCTGGCCTTTGTCCACTTGCGCCGCAGCCAGAGCGAGCTCGGCCATCGCGCCCTCCCGGGTCCCGGGGTATTTGGTGGCCACATCGGTGAAAGCCGCGATGCGGGCTTTTTCCTTGTCCTCGATGGTCGGGAAATTCAGGCGTGGAGGCTGGGGCGCGCCCACGGCCGCGTCGTCGATCTGCAAGGCCTTGGCCAGCAGATCCTCCCGCTGGGTAGCCTGATGACCGCGGTAAAGCCAGATACCGCCCACAATGACCACCACTGCCAGTCCGAGGAGGCCATAGCGCACGGTTTGGCCGCGATGTGCGGAGAGAAATTCGAACCCGGATTCTACGCCTTCGGCGAACTTGTCGGTTTTCAGTTCTTTGCGGGTGTGACGATCCATAGAAACCCCTTGATCCAGGAACGATCTGGAAAGTTGCGGCTTAAGCCCCAGTGTATCAGGTTCTATGTGGAGGTCAGATCACGATGGATCGCGAACTTCACCAGCCCGGCCACATCGTGGATGTCCAGCTTGCGCATAAGACTTGCGCGGTAAGTGTCGATCGTCTTGGGACTCAACTCCAGCCGCGCCGCGATCTCTTTGGCCCGCACGCCCTCGATCAGGAGCGAAAACACCTGATATTCGCGGGCGCTCAGCATATCCAGGGGATCATCCGGAGTGGTTTGGTGATTGGTGCTGAAAATCTTGTTGAGCTCCAACTGCGGGGAAACGTAGATGCTGCCTTGCAGAACCTGCTCGAAGGCTTCCAGCAACTCGCTGGAAGGAGCCGATTTCAGCAGAAACCCGCTCACGCCGCAGCGCAGGGCTTCTACCACCGTCTTCCGATCCCGCCGCATGGATAGCACCACGATTTTCGTGGGCAGGTTGGCTTCGCGGACCCGCCGGACGACCTCCATGGTGAACAGGTCGGACAGGTTCAAGTCCAGTACGGCCAGATCCGGCCGCTGGCTCTCGATCAGGCGCAGGGCCGCCGCTCCTTCCGAGCACTGCCCCACAACCTGGTACCCGGCATGGGCCGCGCACAAAGCGGCCAAGCCCTCCCGGACCAGTGTAAGGTCGTCGGCCAACAACACCGAATATGTTTTGCGTTCGCGGATCGGGACCATAAGAAATGTTCCTACGGCAGCCACGCCCGGAAGCATCTCACTAAACAGTGAGCCAGCGCCCCCGTAATTCTCCCCGTTTCTTTACGATCCGAGGTGTTTCCTGGTGTTCGGACTTAGGAATAGCTGCGGACGGCCGCCGCCTCGTCTTCAAACACCTCAAATACGGTATAGAGCTTGGTGATCTGCAGGAGGTCCTTTACCCTCTTGGTCAGATTCAGCAGCTTCACCTGCCCCCCCTGATTGGTCACGGTGGTAAAGCCGGAGACCATTTCCCCGATGCCTGAGCTGTCGATGTAGGACACCTCGGCCAAGTTGAGCAAGAGCTTCTTTTTGCCCCCGGCGGCCAAATCCCGAATCGTATCCCGGAAGGTGCTGGCCCCGTCGCCCAGCGTGATCCGGCCAACCGCGTCGACCACAGTCACGTCACCCACCTGTCGGGTGGTCATTTTCACACTCACGTTCTGCCTCCTTGTTAAAACCCGCGAACTACCCGGCTTTGGCCAGGTACTTCACCATTTTGACTTCGGTGCCCAGCGGCTCCCGCGGGCGCACCTGAAATTCGTCCATGAACGCCCGCATCATCAGCAAACCCCGGCCGGACTGCCGCAGCAGGTTCTCCTCGGCCAGCGGATCGGGCAATTTCGATACGTCGAAGCTTCCGCCTTCGTCTCCCACCAGGATCTCCAGCCGTTCCGGCATGCGCGAAACCAGCAGGTGTACCTTCTTGCGCGAGTGGTAGCGGTTGCCATGCACCACGGCGTTCACCATGCATTCCCGGACGGCGATGCCAATTCGATGCCGGTCGTCTTCGTCGAAGCCCATCGCCGTGGCCAGCCGCAATACGGTGTCCTCCGCCTGATCCACGCTTTCCAGAGTGGATTCGAGCAGTTCCTCGACGGTTTGTGCCGCTACGCGGTCGTGTTCCGCCATAATACGAGCGGCCGGATGAACGGCCCAAGTCGAATCGTTAAGTTAATCTAGTGGCACCAGTAAAGTCAAGCAGATCCGCCTTCCCTCCTCGGCCGGTCCGCGCCGCATTTTCGGAATGATAGGCTAGTAGCCATGAGAATCCTGGCATCCTTCACTCTCATTCTGGGCCTGGTCCTGGTCCCCACGGCTCCCGCCCAAACCCCCTCGGCAGCTCCGTCCACGCCTACAAAAGTCACCTCGGTCGAGGGAATCACCGAGTATCACCTGGACAATGGCCTGGACGTACTGCTGTTCCCAGACAACTCCAAGCCGAGCGTCACGGTCAACGTGACCTACATGGTCGGGTCGCGCCATGAAGGCGCCGGGGAGACCGGCATGGCCCATCTGCTGGAGCACATGATGTTCAAGGGGACCCAGAAACACCAGAAAATTATGGGTGAGCTCAGCGCCCATGGCAACGATTTCAACGGGACCACGTCCTGGGATCGCACCAACTATTTCGAGACCGTGCCCGCGACCGACGCCGACTTGCGCTGGGCGCTCGAAATGGAAGCGGACCGCATGGTGAATTCACGGATCGCGAAAAGCGATCTGGATAGCGAGATGACCGTGGTGCGCAACGAATTCGAGCGGGGTGAGAACAGCCCGGACGGAGTGCTGGAAGAGCGCGTGCTCTCGACCGCCTATCTGTGGCATGCCTACGGACGCAGTCCCATCGGCACCCTCAGCGACATCGAAAAAGTTCCCATCGAGAAGCTGCAGGCCTTCTATCACAAGTACTACCAGCCCGATAACGCCATGCTGCTGGTGGCCGGAAAGTTCGATCCCGCCAAAACGCTGGACTGGATCACAGCGGACTTCGGAGTCATTCCCCGGCCGACGCGCAAACTGCTGCCCACCTATACCGAAGAGCCCACCCAGGACGGCGAGCGCCAGGTGGTTCTCAGGCGCGTGGGGGATCACCAGTCCGTCATGATGGCGTTCCACGTCCCGGCAGGGTCGCATCCGGATTCCCCGGCCTTGGACGTTCTCTCCGGCATCTTGTCGGATGCGCCCTCGGGACGCCTTTACAAAGCCCTGGTCGAGAGCAAGAAGGCCGTCAGCGCCGACGCCGAAAACTATTCGCTGCACGATCCCGGCGTCGAGATGTTCAGCGCGACCGTCGCCAAGGACAAGTCCCTGGATGACGCCGAGAACACCATGCTGAGCGTGATCGCCGGACTGATTACGGAACCGCCCAGCAAAGAGGAAGTGGATCGCGCCAAGACTCGTCTGCTGAAGAACATCGACCTGCAGTTGAACAACTCGGGCCGCGTGGGACTGGTCTTGAGCGAATGGGCCTCCATGGGCGATTGGCGTTTGCTGTTCCTGAACCGCGACGAAGTGGAAAAGGTCACACCGGAAGATATCGCGCGCGTGGCGAAACAGTATCTCAAACCTTCCAATCGCACCGTCGGCCTGTACATTCCCACAGAAAAGCCGGACCGCTCGGTGATTCCGGCCAGCCCGGATGTGGTCGCCGAGCTCAAAGGTTATAAGGGCAAGGCGGCGATCGAGGAAGGCGAGGTGTTCGATCCGTCCCCGGCCAATATCGAATCGAGGGTCACGCGGGTCACGCTGCCCGGCGGCCTCAAGCTGGTCTTGCTGCCCAAGAAAACGCGCGGCGGTACCGTGGTCGCGGACCTGCAACTTCATTTCGGCGATGAAAAGAGCTTGTTCGGAAAGGGCGCCGCGCCCCGCATGGCCGGCAGCCTGCTGATGCGCGGTACCCGGAAACACACGCGGCAGCAGTTGCAGGACGAGTTCGACAAGATCAAGGCCCGCGTCAACGTGAGCGGTTCGCTCAACGGCGCCGGAGCCTCCATCGATACGGTGCGTGCCGGACTGATCCCCGCGCTCCAATTAGCCGCGGAGATCCTGCGGGAACCCACATTCCCGGAGTCCGATTTCGAACAAATCCGTCAGGCGGCTATTGCGGGTCTTCAAGCGGGGCGTAGCGAGCCGCAAACCATGGCCAGTATCGCGATGAGCCGGTTTCTGAGTGCTTCCTACCCGCCCGGCGACCCGCGGTACACGCCCACCATCGACGAAAGCATCGATCAGTTGAAAAAGGTCACACTCGACGAAGCCAAGAAGTTCTACGCGGATTTCTACGGTGCATCGAACGGCGAGCTCGCGGTGGTCGGGGATTTCGATCCCGCCGAAGTCCGCAAGGTGGCCGAGGAGCTGTTCGGCTCCTGGAAGAGTCCCAAGCCCTATTCCGTGATCAAGCGGCAATGGACGAAACTCACTCCGGTGAACGACACCTTCGAGGCGCCCGACAAAGCCAACGCGATGTTCTACGCGGTGACCACGGTCGATATGGACCAGCAGGATCCGGACTACCCGGCCATGATTCTGGCCGACCGCATCATCGGCGGCGACGAGAAGAGCCGGTTGTGGGTCCGTATCCGCGAAACAGACGGCTTGAGCTACGGCGTGAACAGCCGTTTCAGCGCCGGTCCCCAGGAAAAGTACGGCTCCTTCGCAGCGGGCGCTTCGGCCAAGCCGGAGAACATCGCCAAGGTGGAGAACGCGTTCAAGGAAGAGATCGCCAAGGTGGAGAGCAGCGGATTCACGGCGGAGGAAGTCGCCTCGGCCAAGACCGCGCTGATGCAGGAGAGACAGCTCAGCCGCTCGCAGGATGGATCGCTGGCCGGGCTGTTCGTCAGCCAGGCCGAGCTCGGCCGGACCATGCAACGGGAGAGCAACCTCGAAAAGAATATTTTGGCGACGACTCCGGAGCAGCTCGCGGCAACGTTTAAGAAGTGGATCGCCCCGGCGTCGATTTCCTACTTCAAGGCGGGCGACTTCAAGAAAGCGGCGGCTGCGTCGGCGAAGTAACGAAAACTAGCCGCAAATTAACGCGAATGAACGAAAAAGGGGACAGAGTAGCCTGTCCCCTTTTCTCCTTTTCTCACTAAGAAACCATCCTGAAGGGCTTTGCTGATGCGCGGATTCATGATCGCGAGTCTCATGATCGGGGTGGTTGATTATGGCGGGCTGCTGTTTTGGTCAAGAGGCTTCAGTGATTCGATGGACCTGGCTTGGGTCGTCACGGCCTTGATTCTGTGGATCGCCCTATTTGGTTTCGGGATATACCGTTGGCGGCTGCGGTTCCTATGGTCGCTGCTGGGCCTTCCTCTAATCCTTCTTTCTTTCTTGGCCCTTATCGCTGGCTCAATCTGAGCGGGAACTATTTCGAGCAAGCCTGGCGGCTATGAGTTGTCAACTATATTAATGCCCAAATTAGCCCGCAAAGGGCCGGTCGCGGTCATCGATTCGCAAGCCAATAGTCTGCATTCCGGTCCGCGACCCAGGCTCCGTTTTGCGGGCGGTTACTTACGACCGAACTTTCTCGTCTTTTTCCACTTTTCCGTCGCGGATGTGGATCACGCGTGCCGCGTGCATGGCGATATCGTGCTCATGCGTCACCAGCACGATGGTATTGCCTTCCGTGTGCAGCTTCGCGAACAGCGCCATGATGTCGTTGCCGGTGGCCGTATCGAGCGCCCCGGTGGGCTCGTCGGCCAGCAGAATCGAAGGATGATTCACCAGGGCCCGGGCGATGGCCACGCGCTGGCGCTGCCCGCCCGATAGCTCGCTGGGCTTGTGCAGCATGCGGTCCTGAAGGTCCACTTCTTTGAGAGCCGCCTTGGCCAGCTCCGCGCGCTGGTGGGAGGAAACGCCCCCGTAAATCAGCGGAAGCTCCACGTTGTGCAACGCCGTGGCGCGCGCCAGCAGATTGAAGGTTTGAAATACGAATCCGATTTCCTTGTTGCGGATGCGCGCCAGCTCATCGTCGTCCATGTCGCTGACCAGATTGCCGTTCAGGTAGTACAACCCGGAGGAGGGGCTGTCCAGACAGCCGATCAGGTTCATCAGGGTTGATTTTCCGGAGCCGGAAGGACCCATGATGGCGACGTACTCGCCCTTCCTGATCTCGATATCGATGCCGGCCACGGCATGGATGGTCTGGTCGCCCATGACGTAGGTCTTCATCAGGTCCCAGGTGCGAATGATGATGCCGTCGCGCCGGAGCTGTGCGCCCCGTTCCGTTTTGTCCATCACGGCGGCCTGTGTCATTGATTCCTAGCTCCGCGGGTACTAGCCATGGGCGCGGCTAGTCCGAGGCTCCGAGCACCACGTTGCGGTTGTCTATCTTCACCCGCGATCCGGGCCGCATGGTGCGAATCGCCTGATAGCTGCCGATCACAATCTGGTCGCCCGGCTGGACACCGCTCAGAACCTCGATGTCGGTGGCGCCGGTGATCCCGGTCTCCACTTTGCGGAACTCAGCCTTCTGGTTGACAACCGCGAAGAGCCCAGTGACCTCTTCCCGGCGCTCTTTCTCGGTCGCCAGGTCGAGGGGCGCCTGGCCGTTGTCCTTGGGCTTGTTCTTGGCCTCGGCATCCTCCAGATCGCCCTTTTGCCGGACCGTCAACGCCTGAATCGGGATGGTGACCACATCCTTGCGCGTGGCCGTGACAATCTTGGCGGTGCAGGAAAGCCCCGGCCGGATCTCATCGGGCGGGTTATCCAGCGCCACCACCACCTTGAAATCCTTGGCCTCGGTGGAAGACGTCGCGCTGCTGGAAGCCACTTGTCCGGTGGAACGCAGAATGGCCTCATTTCCGATCTCGGTCACGTGCCCGGCAAACGTGCGGTCGGGAATGGCGTCGATGGTCACTTCCACGTCTTGGCCGATTTTCAGATCGACGATGTCGGTCTCATCCACGTTCACTTCGGCGGTGATCAGCGACATGTCCGCCACGGTCATGATGCTGGATGCGGCCGAGTTCTGAATTCCCGGCACCACGGTTTCGCCGATCTGCACCGGCAAATTCGTCACAATCCCGTCAATCGGCGCGACCACGTCGTGCTTCTCCAGGATGTCGTTCACGCGGGTCAGTCCTGCTTGCGCCTGCGTTACACGCCGTTGGGCGGATGTGACTTGGGCTGCACTCTGGGCCCGTTGCGAGATGAGCTGGTCCAGCCGCAACTGAGCTTCCCGCAATGAGGCTGCGGCCGAGTCGTAGGCGGCTTTGCGCTGGTCATAGTCCGATTTGGGGGCCACGCCTGACTTGTAAAGCTGCTCGTAGCGGTCAAAATTGGTTTTGGCCAGATCCAGATCCGACTTGGACCGATCGATGGTGGCCTGCTGAGTTTTGATCGTATCGTCCTGCACCTTCAGGCCGGCCTCGGAGGCGCTGGAGTCGGCGACGGCGGATGCTATGGTGGCCTTCTGCGCCGCGACGTCCGCATTGGCCTGGATACTTTCGATCCTGGCGACCACCTCACCGCGGCGAACGTGGTCCCCTTCCTTGACCATCAGCTCCATGATCCGGCCCTGGGCGTTAGCTCCTAAGTTAGTGTAGGTCTTAGGTTTAATCTCGCCAGAGGCGGTCACGATCGAGGTCAGGTTGCCCCGTGCCACGGTGGCCGTCTGGACCGTTACCTGGGCGCCACGGCTCCACCTCACGCTGGCCACGGTACCGGCGACGGCTACCACCGCCAGCAATAACCCTATAATAACCTTCCACTTTGTTTTCACGATGTTGGAGTCTCCACGCCGGTCGTACTTTTGTAAAGACGAGTTCCTGGAAGGGAAAGTTCCTCGCGACCCGGCTACTTCTAGTGTAGACGAACGAAATGGGCGAAACTTACCACACTTGGGAGATTAATTTTTCGGTTACACCGCGGTACGATGGAAGTTTCCACCGGAAACTCCAGAGCCCAGACATGAAACTTCAAAGCTACACCATCACCCAAGGACGGGACCGCGCCCCCGCGCGCGCTATGCTCAAGGCCATCGGCTTCACCGATGCGGACTTGAAGAAGCCCATCATCGGCGTCGCCAACACCTGGATCGAGACCATGCCGTGCAACTACAACCTGCGCGAGCTGGCCACGCATGTCAAGGACGGCATCCGCGCCGCCGGCGGCACGCCCATGGAGTTCAACACCATCGCCATCAGCGACGGCGTGACCATGGGCACCGAAGGCATGAAGGCATCGCTGGTCAGCCGCGATGTGATTGCCGACTCGATTGAGCTCGTCGGCCGCGGGCACATGTTCGACGGCATCGTGGCCCTGGTGGCCTGCGACAAGACCATTCCGGGAGCGGCCATGGCCCTGCTGCGCCTGAACGTGCCTGGCGTGGTGATGTACGGCGGCACCATCATGCCCGGACCCAATAATTCCACGGTGCAGACGGTGTTTGAAGCGGTCGGCCAGCGCGCCGCCAATCTGATCACCGATCAGCAACTGCTGGACATCGAGAATACGGCGTGTCCCGGCGCCGGCGCGTGCGGCGGACAGTTCACCGCCAACACCATGGCCACCGTGATGGAGATGATCGGGCTTTCTCCTATGAGTACCGCTTCTGTCCCACAGGTGGACCCGCGCAAGCAGCAGGTGGCGTTCCGCTGCGGCCAGGTGGTGATGGATGCGGTGCGCGCCGAACGCCGCCCGCGCGATATCGTCACTCGTAAAGCGTTCGAGAATGCCATCGCCTCGGTGGCCGCCACCGGCGGATCGACCAACGCGGTGCTGCATCTGCTCGCACTGGCCCACGAGGCCGGCATTCCGCTGGTCATGGATGATTTCCAGACCATCAGCGCGCGAACTCCGCTGCTGGTCGACTTAAAACCGGCTGGACGCTTCGTGGCCTATGACGTGGACCAGGCCGGCGGCTGGGCCGTGGTCGCCAAACGCTTGAGCGATGGAGGCTACGCCCATAAGGACGCCATGACGGTCACCGGCCGGACGTTCGCCGAGGAAGCCGCCGACGCCAAGGAAACACCCGGCCAGCAAGTGATTCGCCCGCTGGCGAATCCGATCAAGGCCAGCGGCGGCCTGGTCATTCTGAAGGGGAATCTCGCGCCCGAAGGCAGTGTGATCAAGGTGACCGGGATCGAGAAGAAGTCGCATCGCGGACCGGCCCGGCTGTTCGCGCGGGAAGAAGACGCCATGCACGCGGTCACCAGCGGGGAGATCAAGGCGGGAGATGTCGTTGTGGTGCGTTACGAAGGGCCCCGCGGCGGCCCGGGGATGCGCGAAATGCTGGGAGTGACCAGCGCCATCGTAGGCGCGGGCCTGGCCGATAGCACCGCCCTGCTGACCGACGGGCGCTTCAGCGGCGCCACGCGTGGCTTCATGGTGGGCCATATCGCTCCGGAGGCCTTCGTGGGAGGACCCATCGCGGCCGTGCATGAAGGCGACATGATCACCATCGACCTGGAGAAACGAACGATTGACCTGGAAGTTTCGCCGGAAGAGATAAAGTCGCGGCTGGCGGCGTGGAAGGCTCCCGAGCTGAAATACACCACGGGTGTGTTTCGGAAGTATGTGAATTCGGTCGGTTCGGCCGCGCAGGGCGCCGTTACGAGCTAGCTCGAAACGATACTTTAGCTCGAACCCTTAGCTCGATACTTTAGCAAGGTGCGGCTCGAGCATCTTGAGGACTTCCGGCTTGGGCATCGCGCCCACGCGCTGGTCCACCACCTGGCCGCCCTTGAACAGCAGCAGCGTGGGGATGCCACGGATGCCGTAGCGCATCGCGGTACCCGGATTGTCGTCCGTGTTCAGCTTCCCGACCTTCACCTTGCCGGCGTACTCGCTGGCGAGGGCATCGATGGTCGGGCCCATGGCCTTGCAGGGGCCACACCAGGGAGCCCAGAAGTCCACCAACACGGGCGTGTCCGACTTCAGCACGTCCTGGTCAAAAGCGCCATCGGTAAAAGTGAGTGTGTTTTCAGCAGCCATGTTTCTTTCCGTGTTCCCAATAGGTCCGCTCTTAATGATGCGGGATCGGGCCCGAAAGATGCAAGTAAGCACGTATCGGGCCAAATCCGCGGCCTGACGCGCCTACAACGACCGGTACAGGCGCTGATAGGCCGCCGCGGACGCATCCCAGGAGAAGTCTTTCGCCATTCCCCGCCGCATCCGCGCGATCCACGTTTCCCGCTGCGCGAACGCCTTCAGCGCCAGGTCGATGGCGCCCCTCAGCGCCTCGGGGGCATACCGGACGAACTTAAATCCGGTGTCCTCATCCCCGTTTGTATCTATTATCGTGTCGTCCAGCCCGCCGGTCGCCCGCACGATCGGCACGGTTCCATAACGCAGGCTGTAGATCTGGCTGAGCCCGCACGGCTCGTATTGCGACGGCATCAGGAACATGTCGGCGCCGGCTTCGATGCGATGCGACAGCGCGTCATCGTAGCCGATCCGCACGGCGAATTTTTCCGGACGCAGCGCGGCGAGCCGGACGAACATGTCCTCGAATTTCTTCTGTCCGGAGCCGAGCACCACCATCGACACATCCTGACCCGCCAGCCAGGCGGCGATGCCTTCCACCAGGTCGAATCCTTTTTGATCGACAAAGCGCGACACGATGCCGATCAACGGGCGCTGGGCGTTGGGAGGCAAACCCATCTCCGCCAGCAGAGATTTTTTCGACGCGAGCTTGCCGGAAAGATCGCGCGCGGAGTAGTGCGCCGTTTGATACGGACCGGTTTCCGGATTCCACTCCTGGTAATCGACTCCGTTGAGAATCCCGCTGAGCTTGCGGGCGTGGATCCGCAACAGGCCATCCATTCCGAACCCGTACTCGGGAGTCTGAATCTCGCGGGCGTAGGTCGGGCTGACCGTGTTGACGGCATCGGACCAGACGATGCCGGCCTTGAGATAACTCACGCGATTCCAGAACTCCAGGCCGACGGGACTGTATAGCCCGGGATCCAGGCCCAGATCCGCGAACGCAGCCGCGGGGAAATTCCCCTGGTAGCCCAGATTGTGGATCGTGAGCAGGCTGCGCACCCCAAAAAATGTGGGGTCGCTCGCGAAGGTGGTCCGCAGATAGAGCGGCATCAGGCCCCCCTGCCAATCGTGCGCGTGCAGCACCGCGGGACGGAAGATGCTGCGGGCGATCCCCAGCGCGGCCTGGCTCAGCAGGGCGAATCGGAGATGATCGTCGGGATAGTCGTAAATCTCCGGACGATCGTAGAGCGGCGGGCAATCCACGAAAAAATAGTGCACGCCGCGGTGCATGAGCCGATAAATATCCGCCGTGTACGCGTGCGGGCCCACCCACAGCGGCATGGCGAGCCACACCGGCTCCGCGCCCATGGCTTGATTCACCAGGGTTTCCGTGGCACGGTATTTGGGGAGGACCACGCCGACTTCGTCGCCTAAATGAACCAGCGCGGGCGGCAGCGACCCCAGTACATCCGCCAGGCCGCCTGTCTTCGCGAAGGGAGCGGCCTCGGAGGCCACCATCAGGATCTTCACCGCGCGGCGGCTCCCAGGAGGTGTTTTTGCACTTTGCCCAGCGCGTTGCGAGGAAGCTTTTCGACCACCACGAAGCGCCGGGGGCATTTGAAGGAAGCGAAGTTTTCGCGGCAGCGGGCTTCGAGCGCGGCGGTATCGCAGGCACCTTTCGGCACGACATAAGCCACCGGCACTTCGCCGCGCACGCGGTCGGGTTGGCCCGCTACCGCCGCCTCGGCGACCTCGGGCTGCTCCATGAGGAACTCTTCGATCTCGCGCGGATAGATGTTGAAGCCGCCGGATATGATCAGGTCGCTGCGGCGGCCGCACAGGGTGTAGTACCCATCGGGCGATCGCTGCGCAAGATCGCCGGTCTTGAACCAGCCGTCGACGAACGCGGCGCGGGTGGCGTCGTCCCGCCGCCAGTATCCGGCGAACACGTTGGGACCCTTCAGATACAGCTCGCCGGTTTCTCCATCGGGCACCTCGGAGGCGTTCTGATCGCCTTCCTGAGCAAGTTCTTGAGCAAGAATGCGCGCCTCGACTCCCGGCAGCGGAAATCCGACGCTTCCCGGCCGCCGCTCGCCGTCGTAAGGATTGGAGATGTTCATGAGCGTTTCGGTCATGCCGTAGCGCTCGAGAATCGTGTGCCCGAACAATTTGCGGAAGTCTTCGAGCACCTGCGCCGGCAGCGGCGCCGAGCCGGATACGAACAGGCGCATGCCGCGGCCGATTTCGCGCGCGGTCTCCGGCGGCGTTTCGAGCAGGCGCACGTAAATGGTCGGCACGCCGAAAAACAGGGTCGGACGAAAATCCAGAAACTCGGCCGCCGCCTTTTCGTGTTCGAAGCGCTCCAGCAGGCGCATGCGGCATCCCGAGAACAGCCAGCAGTGCAGCCCGTTGCCCAGCGCATGGACGTGAAACAGCGGCAGCGCCAGCAGGAACCGGTCCGTTGCCGTAATGCGCCAGGCCTCCAGGAGATTCGCGGCATTCACCGCGAAGTTGTTGTGCGTGAGGATGGCGCCTTTCGAAACACCGGTGGTCCCGGAAGTGTAGACCAGCGCCGCGGGCGATTCGCCGTCCAGCGGAGTTTCCGGCAGCTCGGCCGGCTGCGCCGCTGCTTCGGCGCGCAACGCGGGAAGCTCTTTTTCGGTGACGAACAGCTTCGGCTCGGCGTCGCTCAGAATGTGCGAAAGCTCGCGCTCCCGGTACAGAATGTTGACCGGAACGAAAATCACGCCCAGTTTCGCGCAGGCGAGATATAGATCGATGAAGTCAAGGGAATTCGCCAGATAGACGGCCAGGCGGTCGCCGCGCTGGAATCCCCGGGCAGCCAGCGCTCGGGCCATGCGGTTGCTGCGCGCGTCGATATCGCCGAAAGTGTAGGTCGCGCCCCGCCATTCGAGCGCCGGCTCAGCCTGACGCTGGCGTAAAGAGGTATCGAACCAGTTACGAAGATTCATGGGAAGGCGAGAGCATTGCTCGCCCTACTACGATAACGAGAAATGCGGGGCTCAGTCGCTGCTGACGTCGATGTTATCGGTGAAGCAACTCTCGAACGCGCGGTCCAGCACGTCCCCGGTCAGCTCTTTGGGCAGCGACTCGAAGTTGATGATGTCGATGGCGTGACTGATGACGTCGCGCGGATGGCAGCGCCGGAATCGCTTGCCGCCCTGCTCGTAATGCTTGGCCACAAAGGCTTCGATCACGCCCGATTCGCAATCGAGCAGGTGCGAATCGATGAAACGCTCGAAAATCTCCACGAACTCGGTCTTTCCCGGACTGCGCAGGAACATCTTGTACTGAATGCGGCGCAGGAACGCTTCGTCGCCCAGCTGGTCGGGCCGCAGGTTGGTGGAGAAAATCAGAAACGCCTCGAAGGGCACCGTCATCTTGCCGCCGGCCTGGAAACTCAGGTAGTCGATGTGCCGCTCCATGGGGACGATCCAGCGGTTCAGGATCTCGGCGGGCGAGGCCTTCTGGCGTCCGAAGTCGTCGATCAGGTAGATGCCGTTGTTGGCTTTGAGCTGGAAGGGCGCGTCGTACACTTTCGAGACCTTGTTGTAGCTCAGGTCCAGCATGTCCAGGCCCAGCTCGCCGCCTGTGATGATGAACGGACGGCGGCACTTGAACCAGCGGCGGTCGTACCCATGGTCGCGATCGAGCGACACACTGTCGTATTCCTCATCCTCCATCTTCTGGTGATAAATGGGATCGTAGACCTGCACGATGTTACCCTGGCTCTCAATTGCGTAGGGCAAGTAAATCGGCGCCGTCTCCACGCGGAACAGCGCCTCGGCCAGTGCGGTTTTCCCGTTGCCGGGTTGGCCGTAGATCAGAAACGACTTGTTGGAGTTCACCGCCGGCCCGATGCGAGCTATGATGTCCTGCTCCACCACCAGATGTTTGAAGGCGCGCTTGAGAGATTCCGGCGACAGCCAGTTCTCCGTCAAGCGCTGCCGCCGCACCACCTCCGTGTACTGGTAAAGAGGCACGGGGACCGGCCCGGCGTACTGATTGCTCTCCAGGTACTCGCGCGTCAGGTTGCGGCCCGATTCCGTGAGCGCGAAAATCGCCGAACTGTTGCCCATGCCCAGGGACTTCTTGACTCCCACCTGATGCTGGCGCTTCAGAGTCTCCAGCAACTCATCGATCATGCTGAATTGCAGTCCCATGAGGCTCGCCAAATCCCGTCCCAGCACCTCGCCGCGGAAGTACAGGAACTTGAGCACCAGCTGCTCGATCACGGCCACGGGTATGCCGGTTTCCTCCAGCGATTCCGGTCTCGGCGGAACCACGCCGAGATCGTCCAGCATGGAGCCGGTCTCGGCAGGCTCACTGGCCGTCGACTCCGGTTTGAGAGGCGGAGGAACGGCGGGCCGGGGAATATTGATCTGGATGCCGCTGAGCACGGACGCGCCCGGATTGGTAGTAGCGCTCACGAAAGGAATCCTCCGGTGACTGAAACTCCCGCAAAGCGGGGAGCTAAGTTACCATCGGACTCCGATGGAGGGATCTGCACCTTAGATCGCAGTCCTAGTACGTCACGTTGCTCAGTACGGTACCAGGGCGGTGAGGGATTAAGCGCGCTCTGCGTTTTCTTCGACGATGCGTCCGTCAAACAGGTGGATATTGCGATCGGCAAAGCGCTCATAGCGCGGATCGTGGGTGACCATGCAGATGGTGGCGCCGCCGCGATGCAGATCCCGCAGCAGCTCCATCACGGCCTCGCCGTTGGTGCTGTCCAGATTGCCGGTGGGCTCGTCCGCCAGCAGAATGGCGGGATCGCCGGCCAGTGCGCGGGCCACGGCCACGCGCTGTTGCTGGCCTCCGGAGAGCTGCGACGGATAATGCTTCACGCGATGGCTCATTCCGACGCGTTCGAGCGATTCGTGCACGCGCTTCTTGCGCTCGGCGCCCGGCATGCCCCGATAGGTGAGCGGCAGCTCCACGTTTTCATACACCGTAAGGTCGCCGATCAGATTGAAGGCCTGGAAGATGAATCCGATCTCGCGGTTGCGGATGCGGGCCCGCTCGCTGAGCTTCAGGCCTTGCACCGGACGGCCGTTGAGCTCGTAGGTTCCGTCGGAAGAGGAATCGAGCAGCCCCAGAATCGCCAGCAGCGTCGATTTGCCGCAGCCGGAAGGACCGGCGATCGAGACGTATTCGCCCTTATTGATGTCGAGATGAATGCCCGCCAGAGCGTGCGTCTCAACTTCGTCGGTGACGAACACCTTCTTGACGCCGTCGAGATGAATCAGTACTTCGGCCATGTGCGCTCCTTTAATTTAGTCCAGACGAATTCGGGGATTCTGATCCTGCGCCGACATGTCGGATAGAATCACCTGATCGCCCACCTTCAGCCCTTGCTGAACCTCGATGGTATTCACCGAGCTGCGCCCCAACTTTACGGTGACGCGCGAGGCTCCTTTCCCATCCGGGTCCACTTTGAACAGACTTACAGAACTGTTGGGCTGGCCGAACACCGGCCGCCCGATATAGACTACATCCGCCAGACGCTCGATTTCGACCGTCCCGTCGACGCTGAGGTCGGGAACGGCTCCGCTGGGCAGCGCTCCGTCCAGCTTGCAATCCACCGTACGAGTTCCGTTGATCACGTTCGGATCTATTCGCACTACGTGTGCCGGGATGATTCCGTTCCGTGTATCGATGGAGGCTTTCTGTCCCAGCAGGATATCTTTGGCCTGGGTCTCGGCGATCTGTAAGCGCGGCCTTTAGGGTGGAGTGGGCCACCTTCGCGACGACGGTGCCGGACGCCACGTGCGTCCCGACCTGTAAGGTCAGTTCCTGGACCACACCGTTCGTACCCGCGCGGATGGTCAGGTCGGCCAATTGCTGCTTCTTGCGCTGCCAGGCCGCTGTTAACTTGTCGATCTGCACCTGTTGGGATTCCAGCTGGGCCTTGGTGGAATCCTTCATGATGTCCAGCTTTTCCTTCTCGGTTTGAAAGTGGTTGGTGGCTTGTTCCCAATTGGCCTGCGTGAGCTTTACGTTGAGCTCGGTTTGAAGATGCAGCTTGAAAAGCTGCTCGTCCTTATCCTTGTTGAGCGAAGCTTGCTTGAGCGCGTTCTCGGCGCTCGATACCGCGGCCTGCTGGTCGAATCTCTTGCTCTGCAGAGTAACTTTCAGGTTGGCGAGGTCTGCTTCGGCCTGTTTCACCTGCCATTCCATGTCGTTGGTACTGAGTTCCAAGTCGGGATTGGTTAATACCACCAAAACCGTGTCGGGTTTCACCTTCTCGCCGGATTTCGCCACAACTTTGATCACCTGGCCGTCCTGGAGCGTGGGAATCACCACGATTTCCTCGGGTACCAGGGTTCCCAGACCCTTGACCTCGCGCAGCATGGGGCCGCGCTTGACCGAATCGATCCACACTGTCGCGCGCTCCACGGTCGGGGCCGCCGGCTCGAGTTTCGAGACGCGCCAGCCCAAGGCCCCCAACGCGGCCACCGTCAGGACCCCGTAGATGCTGAACTTGATGCGCTTTCTTCGCGCAACGCCTTCTCGTTTAATATCCATCGTAGCCCTCTGGAAGCTATCGGCCGTTTACCCACTACCGCACGCCTTCTGCCATCTGAAGATAAGCAAGAAGTAGCTGTGCTTACAAAGGTTTATGCCGTCGTGAGCGATTGTATCACGCGGCCGGGGTGTCCGTTCCTGGGACCGGGCTGTGCGAATTGGGCTACTGCGAGCGTGATGATGGGACAGGTGGAAATGGAGCGGGAGACCGGATTCGAACCGGCGACATCGACCTTGGCAAGGTCGCACTCTACCAGCTGAGTTACTCCCGCGCCTGCGGAGGGCCTGCGGTGGAAAAGGACCTCGAAGACAGGACCCATTGTCGCGCCCGCTACGGGGAAAGTCAAATACACCCGCCCCGGGGTAGTGGGTCCGTTTGAATTTCAACTATTGATCAAAATCCAGCGCGTGCGGTTCGCCCAGTCCTTGACCATCCTTGACCGCCGAAGTGTTTTTGATAAAGCGCTAGGTCGAAGATGCAGGCTGATTTGATTGAAGCGGTTGGAATGACGAGGACGAAATCTCTGGCGGCGAGCTTGTTGCCGCGCCATATCGAAATGTAGTCGGTGGTGAGTTTAAGCGTCATGTCCGTCGCGTCCCTGTATCCGCTCATCGCCGGAAGCAACATGACATTGCTCATGGCAGTCTTCAGATTAGGAGATTCCCAAACGTAACCAATGTATACCTTTCGAGTGTCAAGCGTTAGCATGATCGCATCGTTCTGATCCATTGCATCCACTGTAAGCGCCAGAAGGTTGTCCCCCGCTTGTTCGATGGCTAGATCTTTCGCGGAAACTTCGTCAAGGGTTAGATTTAACAGAAACGCAACAACGGGTCCCAATAGGAATGCAGTAACTGCAGTGCCGATAAAGCTGAACGGCGCAAGCTCCCTGAGGAAGGACTCCAGCATTGGAAAAATTTCGCACCAATGCAGCGCCCATACAAACACCCGCGCCATAGCGGCCAAGCCGAACCCGTAGACCGCTGCCTCGAAGATGAGTCTGTAATTTTCGAACCGTTGGAACTTGATTGTGTGATAGTTACTGGTTCGGAGAAACAAGAACCCGCCCAAGAGTGGGAGAATAAGCAGGTTCCATGGCATTTCCCTATCTAGTTACGGCAGCGTTGTTGCTATGCTCTTGCTCTTGCTCTTGCACGAGTTTTTTGGCGATCTCGCTAAGGAGCGCAGTCTTTTCCATGAACTGCTTATCATCAAAAAGTGCGTCGGGCTTCACGCGAGTTATTCCCTGGGACGATGTGCTCGTTACCGTTCGCAGGTGCTTCCGCGGGTTTCTGTGTCCAAGAAGGATTGCCTTGATTACCGCCATAGATTCCTACCCTTCCTACGCCAAGCAGTTGGTCGGCCAACCACTCCCCGAATTTGATAATAAGAGGGGGAAGCCCCACAAGACGATAGGGTGTTTACCTTACTGGACACTAGACCCGTACCTAAGAGTTTCACCTTAGATAGTACTAAGTAACGCAGTTACGGTCAATAGGTGTTAACCCTAGTACCAGTATACAATGGTGGTTGCTTCATAGTCTGTAACTTATTGAATACAGGCGATCTACAATCTTGGTGTTACACAGTACTGGTATTATTTACCTTGTTCTAGTACTAAGAGATGAGGGTGCGTGCGTGCCTTAGTAGAATCGGCGACTGCTCTTCGTGGCGGAGCTTTCACCCGCTTGTCCGTATGAACTGTCGCGTGAGGCTTTCGCTTCGCGCTTGTCTTCAGCGTCGGCGGCTTCCTTTTCTTCGACCAACCGTACAACGTCCGTCATATCCCAGAGCTTGTCTGTGACGCCAGCGGCCATCGCAGGAGTTACCCGGAGCGTGCCGTGTATTTTGATGAAGTTGTAGTACATGAAGTGGAGTGCTACGGCTGCAATGTGATGCTCCACACGCTTGCTGAAGGCGTTGGTGAGCCGAGTGAACCTCCGCATGTGCATCCGCATTGTGAGGTTCTGGCGCTCCACATAGCTGGTGCTGACGTGCTTTGCATCTGGCGATCCAGTGACACGCTCGCGTTTAGCGCCAATGCACTCAGCGGGGCTGTAGCGTTTCTCTGACTCCGAAGTCTCGCCGTAAATTTTCACCAACATCGCATAGTCGATATCGCTTCCAAACGCCTGCTCAACGGCATTCAGATAAACGTTGTAGCCGTCGGTGGTCAGTTGGACGCGATTCGCTAGGCGAGAGGACAAATCCTTCATGAACTCGCAGGCGGCGTCGGCGCTGCGATCTCCGATCAGCCAAGAGGCGATCAGCTTGGTATCGGCGTCCATTCCTACCCAGGTCCAGACGCTACCGTAGCCAAATACGCCCTTTTTGTCCGCAGGTACGTTCTTGTCCTTGGCTCCGACATAGGACCAGATTTCATCGCACTGAATTCGCTCACACTTCAAATCGCGGAGAGCTTCGTCCTGATATACCGCGCAGGCAACGCCAGCATCAATCAGTAAACGCGCCACGGTGTTCTTGCCAACTCCGAACATGCGCGTGATCGAGCGGATCGAATTTCCCTCACATAGTGCCGAGAGCACTTGGGCGCGCTTAGCGGTGTCCAACTGGTTCATATGAACTAGTATACTTGACCGGTGTAGCTTAGTCAAGCATATTAGTCCATTTTACTTGGTGAGCTGGAATATGGCTGGAGGGCGCATTTTCAGGCTCGATTCGGAGCTGCGTAAAAGATTGAAGCTACTGCGCTTAACTCCAATGCTGCGAATGTATTCGATCAGCCTAGCCGACTCCGTTGGCACCGTCACACCAGGGGCTGGACGTGCCTTTTTGCGGTGTTGCGTTGTCTTTCGTTGTTTAGGCATAGAACACTCTCATTGTATCGGAACTAACATATCTGACGTATGAAGAGCACCTGTCGCACCAATCGTTCCAAGAAAGTTTGCGAGCAGTTCGTAGTAGTTTTCTAGACTCTCCCTAACCGCCTTGTTTCCATCGATATCTTCGATGTCCAACTTTAGATCGCGCTTCAGATCGTACATGGAAATTCCACGTCCGTGACTGAACCAACGTTTGGTTTCGCTCAGTTTATCACCGATTTCCGCTGCCCGATCCCGTCTCATCTTGGAGGTTACAGCGATGTGTCTCGTCTTGGTTCGCTTCCAGTTCTTGAACTTGTACTTGGCGAGCCATTTCTTAAGCAGTTCAATGGAGAGACTTCTTGCCTGTTCGTACATGAACAGCTCGGCCGCATCAAAATTCTGGACGAAAAATGCCCCCTCGACTGGGGTGAGTTCGTTCCGAAGAGACTTGTCTACAAACTCTTTGTACTTTTCTAGGTAGCCCAACGCTGGGATTAACCCCTTCCTGCCGTCCTGCCGTTCAACCTGCGGATCGATTGGGCCAAGCCTGGAATAGTAATTCATCCATATCTCATCCCCAGACATCACCAACACGGTCCCAGCAGACATCGCCATATCTGGCACCAAAAAGGCGATCCAGCTATAATGTTTTCGCAGAGTGTTGGCAATCCTCTCGGCGGTTTCGATGTATCCGCCTGGGGTTTGTAGCACCATCGCCAAACGCTTTTTTCGAGCACCTTGCTTCCGTCGGTGCTCAACGGCCTGACGAATAAAATGATCGACCGGAGGTTGGATAGGCCCCCACCAGGTCAGAACATGCGCATCCATGGCTTTTTCTAGCTCTGCCGCATTCTTCCTCAATTGCTCGCTTACAATTACGTTGGCTGAGCGATGGGCAGATTTAGTTGCCATTTTTCAGGCTAGTATACTACGACTTCTTCCAGCGCGCCTCCGCAGCCTTCTTGGCGATTTCCTGTCGCTTTTCTGCGGTCAACTTCATGGCCCGCGCCTTGCCGCCCTTAAGTCCTCCCAGCCTACCCAGCGAGACAGCAGCGGGGTTCTTGGCGGGGTCTACTGGCTCTTCCTTCGGCTTTGCTCCTATGGCCTTCTGGACCACGTCGAAGGCGATCTGGTTTATGTCCTTCGGCCCCTGCCCGCGATTGCTTGACCGGTTCGGCATACACCTATAGGATGAGGCATTTGGGACGCCAAAGCAAGACTGTGGAAATTCAAACGGACCCACTACCCGCCCCGGAGTAGTGGCTAAATTTGACCTCTTAGGACCCTTGGATTAGGACGGCAAACGGTCTGTCATCGAAATGTTTTAGTGCTCGGTCCGGGGTTGGCGGACGCTTGTAATCTAATGAAAATAAAGATGATAAACTGTTGAAAGTTTCTCTTGATCGGGAAACTTTTTATGCTATGCTGAGTACCGCAGTCAGGTACGGCAGTCGATGCAGACTGCGCCGTGCTTCACGAAGCAAGCGTCGGAACTTTTCCCCCGGATAGCGTAAAGTTACAGATCGGATTTCCACACGTGTGGAAATCGTGTGGGAAAGTTTTGGCCAGCGGGAGCTCACTAGGGAGGACAACCACACGTGGCTGGACAATGGGAATCGGCTGGGGCTGTGGCGGAAGCGCCGGAATTGAATACATGGGATCTGATCAAGGCGAAACTGGCCGAGAGAATCGCTCCCCAGGAGTTTCAGAACTGGGTGATGCGAACGGCGCTGGAAAGCCTCGATCAAGGCGCTTTGCGAGTTCAGGTTCCCGACCAGGTGACCAAGGATTTTATCGAGCAGGAGTACACGGAACACATTCGTTCCAGCATCCGGGAGTTGAATCTTCCGGTGGAGAAAGTGGTGTATCTTCCTCACGCCGATACTCGGACCGCGGCCACCGAGCCTTCTTCGATGCCACCCGTGGGGGAGCCGGTGTTTGCAACGGCAGCGGGACAATTGAACACACGCTTCCGGTTCGACAATTTCGTGGTCGGCAGCTGCAACCAGTTCGCCCATGCTGCGGCTCGCGCCGTCGCCGACAGTCCCTCGCGGAGTTACAACCCGCTATTCATCTATGGCGGCGTCGGAATGGGCAAGACTCACCTGATGCACGCGATCGGGCGGGAGTTGATTGACAAGTACCCCTCCACCCGCGTGGTGTACACCTCCAGCGAACGTTTCATGAACGAGATGATCCTGTGCTTGCGGACGAATCGCATGCCGTCCTTTCAACGCCACTACCGCTCCGCGGACGTCCTGCTGGTGGATGACGTACAAATCCTGGCCGGCAAGGAGCGCATGCAGGAAGAGTTCTTCCACACATTCAATGAACTCTACGATCATCAAAAGCAAATTGTCATCTCGAGCGATTCGGCGCCGAAAAGCACTCCGGGGCTGGTAGAGCGTCTGCGCTCGCGGTTCGAATGGGGACTGATGGTGGATGTTCAGCCTCCCGATCTCGAAACGAAAATGGCGATCCTCGACAAGAAAGCGGAGCTGGAAGGCGTAGTACTCCCCGAGGAAGTCCGTATCTATATCGCGACGAAGACCAAATCGAATGTCCGGGAACTGGAAGGCGCGTTGATCAAGCTGATCGCCTACTCTTCGATTACCGGCTCTCCGGTAACTCTCCAGATGGCGCAACAGGTGCTGAAGTATCTCATTTCGACCGGTGAGCGGCGCATTACCATGGATTCGATTCTGCGCGCGGTGGCCGACAAGTTTAACCTCCAGCCTCAGCAACTGAAGCAGAAGTCGAACACACGCCAGATCACGTACCCGCGCCAGATCGCGATGTATCTGATGAAGGACCTGACACACGCATCCTTACCTGAGATCGGCCGTGTTTTTGGCGGCAAGCATCACACGACGGTTCTCCACTCCATCCAGAAGATCGAACGGCTGCGCCAGACCGATACGGATCTCAACCGAATGATCCACAGTCTAATCGACTCAGTCCATTAGTGTTATTTACACGATCCACGGCCAGGCTTCCGCACGCCCTGTGATTCCTTGTGAAAACCTTGTCCCAGCCCGATGTTACCCTTGCGGACGCACTGTGTTCCGCACAACTTCTGCTGCTTTTAACCCCCCGGTCTTGCTATAATTTAGAGAGAAATCAAGATTTCAACAGATACTACGACTACGATTACTCTTATGGTCAAGAGAGCTAGTAGTCAGAAAAACTTCCGCCATGGAATTTACTGTTAGCAGGGCTGATCTGGTTCGAGAACTGAACCTTTCGCAAGGTGTTGTCGAGAAGAAGACGACGATTCCGATTCTGTCCAATATTCTGCTGGAAGCGGATGGCGATCGCCTGCTACTGACGGCGACGGATCTGGAGTTGGGAGTACGGTCGTCGTGTGCCGCCAAGGTCAAGAAAAAGGGCGCGGGCACAATTCCGGCGCGGCGATTATTGGACTATGTTCGCCTGCTTCCGGAAGGCGAGGTGCAAGTCAAAATTCTCGAGAACCAGTGGGCCAGCCTGGTATGCGGCCGCTCTAAAACGCGGATTGCCGGCATGTCACGCGAAAGTTTTCCGGAATTGCCCGGGATGCCCGCGGTGCTGGCTGAGATCCCCATCGGCGTGCTCAGCGGAATGATCGCCAAAACAATTTTTTCCATCTCCAGCGAGGAATCCCGCTTTACCCTGAACGGCGCGCTGCTGGTTCTGAAAAAGGGCAGTATGGCGATGGTGGCCACCGACGGCCATCGTTTGGCGATGGTGGAAAGTTCGGAAGAGTTGCCCGGCGTGACGGGAGCATATCGGGCGCTGCTTCCCCGGAAAGCGATGGCTGAGCTTCAAAAGTTCGCGGCGGATGCGGCTCCAGATTCCGTCCTGCGTTTCGCCGGTGACGAGAATCATCTGTTTTTCGAACTGGGCGGCCGGATGCTGCTCAGCCGCAAACTCACGGGGAATTTTCCGGACTTCGAACGGGTCCTTCCCAAGGAGCATCCGCACTCGGTCTCAGTGAATCGCGACGAGTTTCGCGGCGCCATCGAGCGCGTGGCGCAATTCTCCGATGAACGGTCTCGCGGCATACGCGTGGCGGCCGGCGCGGGCGAGCTGAAGGTTCACTCCTCGGTGTCGGAAACCGGCGAGAGCGAAGACAGCATATCCGCTCCTTACGACGGACCGGCCGTGGAGATCGGTTTCAACGCGGAATATCTCCTGGACTTCCTGCGTGCAGTCTCGACCGAAGAGGTCACATTTTTGTTCAAGGACGCACACAGCGCCGGAGAGCTTCGCCCGGGCGGCGAGAAAGCGGATAACTATCGCTACGTGATCATGCCCATGCGGATCTGAACGGGGTTTCTCAAATAAAGAAGTATGGCAACAAAAGATACCGGCGCAGTTTACGATTCCAGTAGCATCAAAGTTCTCGAAGGTCTGGAGGCTGTGCGCCTCCGCCCGGCGATGTATATCGGCTCTACCGGGGACACGGGATTGCATCACCTGGTCTATGAGGTGGTCGACAATTCCGTGGATGAGGCGCTGGCGGGCCACTGCACGGAGATCAGCGTCACGATTCACGAGGACGACTCTGTAACGGTAGTCGATAATGGCCGTGGCATCCCCACCGGCATGCACGAAGAGGGCGTCACTGCGGCAGAAGTTGTGATGACCAAGTTGCACGCGGGTGGCAAGTTCGATTCGAATTCGTACAAAGTTTCGGGCGGATTGCATGGCGTGGGCGTAAGCTGCGTGAACGCGCTGTCGGAAGCGTTGCATCTGGAGATCTGGCAGAAGGGCTTCACCTTCGAGCAGGATTACGCGCGCGGCATTCCGCAGGCCCCACTGGTTCAAACCGGCAAGGCCGGCAAGAAGACCGGCACTAAGATCACCTTCAAACCCGATCCGTCCATCATGGACGCCTCGAAGTTCAATTTCGACACGCTGGCGCAACGGCTTCGCGAGCTGGCGTTTCTGAACAAGGGTCTGAAGATTACGCTGACGGACGATCGCGAAGATCCGGCGCGTACCAGTGAGTTCCAATTCGTTGGCGGTATCGCCGAGTTCATCAAACATCTGAATCGCGGCAAGGCCGTGCTGCACGACAAGCCCATCTACTTCGAAGGCGTGCGCGATCTTCCCAACGGCGGCCAGTTGACCATGGAAGTGGCGCTGCAATATAACGACACCTACGGCGAATCGGTATTCAGCTTCGCCAATAACATCAATACCGTCGATGGCGGGTCGCACTTGAGCGGTTTCCGCAGCGCGCTCACCCGCACCATCAACGCCGCCGGCCAGAGCGGCAACCTCTTCAAGGACGTCAAAGAGAACCTGACCGGCGACGACGTGCGCGAGGGGCTGACGGCGGTGGTCAGCGTGAAGCTGCCGCAGCCGCAGTTCGAAGGCCAGACCAAAGGCAAGCTCAACTCCGACATCCAAGGTTATGTGGTCCAGCTCATCAACGAAAAGCTGGGCGAGTATTTCGACAAGAACCCCGCGGTAATGAAGAAGATCGTCGGGAAGGCGATCGACGCGGCGCGCGCCCGCGAAGCGGCTCGCAAGGCCCGCGATCTTACCCGGCGCAAGGGCGCGATGGATTCCGGAGGTTTGCCCGGAAAGCTGGCCGACTGCCAGGAGCGCGATCCGGAGCGCTGCGAACTGTTCTTAGTCGAGGGCGAATCGGCCGGCGGTACCGCCAAGGGCGGCCGCGACCGGCGCTATCAGGCGATCCTGCCGCTGCGGGGCAAGATCCTGAACGTCGAGAAAGCCCGCTACGACAAGATGCTGGGGCACGAAGAAATCCGCGCCATGATCACCGCGCTGGGCACCGGCATCGGCAAGGACGATTTCGATGTCGCCCGCTTGCGTTACGGCAAGATCATCATCATGACCGACGCGGACGTGGACGGGTCACACATCCGTACGTTGCTGCTGACGTTCTTCTACCGTCACATGCAGGAGCTGATCAAGCGCGGCCACATCTTCGTGGCGCAGCCGCCGCTGTATCGCATCAAGAAGGGCAAAAGCGAGAAGTACATCAAGGACGACAAGGAATTCACGCGCGAGATTCTGCGCCGGGCCACGGAAAACCTGAAAGTCGAGAACGCGGATAAGGCGACTCTCGAAGGTACCGAACTGCGGAACTTCCTGATGACGCTCGACGAGTTCCAGCTCACCTGGCGGCGCATGGAGCGGCGTCTGCGCGAGCCGCGCGTGGTCGAAATCCTGGCGCGCCCCGAGCTGGCCATCGACACCAAGGCCGATTTCCACGAGGAAGCCAACCTCAGGCCGGTGCACGAAGCGCTGAAGGCTCTGAAGATTCCATCCGAGCTGAAGCACGAAGAGGAACATTCCGCCTGGATGGTGACGTTCAAGGATCCCACCAATGCCGAGCGCGCGATCGACATCGAGCTGGCCACCCAGCCCGAGTATCGCCGGCTGCGGACGCTCGCTAAGCAGGCGGCCAAGCTGAATCGCCCGCCGTTCGTGGTGATCAAGGATACCCAGCGCGAGAATTTGCCTACCTGGCGCGATCTTCTCGCGCACGTCAAATCCGAGGGCACGCGCGAAGTCAGCATACAGCGCTACAAGGGCCTGGGCGAGATGAACGCCGAGCAGCTGTGGGAGACCACCATGAATATCGAGACCCGGACGCTGCTCAAGGTCCGGCTCGAAGACCTGGTGTTGACCGACGAAATCTTCACCACGCTCATGGGCGAGGACGTGGAGAGCCGCCGCAAGTTCATCGAAGAGAACGCGCTGGATGTTCGCAATCTAGACGTTTAACACCACGGGCGAGCCCTGTTATGCTGTTCTAGACGAGGACTCCCATGAAAACACTCACCATCTGCACACTAGCTCTCGCTCTCGCCATTCCCGGCGCCTTCGCCCAAGGCAAGGGCAGAGGCAGAGGCCCGGCGAGACCCGGGCTGACGCTCACCAGCACCGCCTTCCCCGACGGCTCGGAGATTCCGGTGAAGTACACTTCCGCCGCCCCGATGCCGGTCTCGCCCGAACTCAGCTGGACCAACGTCCCCATGGGCACGGAGACCTTCGTGCTGCTGATGCACGATCCGGACGTGGTCTTCAACAAGAGCGACGAGACGGACGTCACGCATTGGATCGTGTGGAACATCCCCGGCACGGCTCACGGGCTCCCGGAGAATGTGCCGCCTACGGCGCAGATGCCCGATGGAATGATCCAGGGCAAGAACCAGGGCAACGTGGTCGGGTTCCGCGGACCGGGCGCGCCCGCGGTGGGCCCCCCGCACCATTACACGTTCGAGCTGTACGCGCTCGACACCAAGCTCGACTTGGGTCCCGATGCCAGCCGCGCCGACGTCATGAAAGCGATCAACGGGCACATTCTGGCCAAGGCCTTGTACATGGGCCGGTTCAAGCGGCCGCAGTAATCGAAGACTTCCTTGCGTGCGGGTCACCTGTGTACAGATCAATCCACGTACACCCGCTTGACCCGCGCGCTGATCCCGCATAGCACGCTGTAGGAAATCGTCCCCGCCGTGCGCGCCATCTGTTGCGCGTCGATCGATACCCCGCCCTCGGACCCGAGCAGCATCACCGCATCCCCGACGCGCAGTTCGGGGCAGGCGGTAACGTCAATCGTGGTCAGATCCATCGAAACCGCGCCGATAATCGGCGCCAGTTTCCCCTTGGCGATCACCTGGCCGCGGTTCGAGAGTCGGTGCGGGATGCCGTCCGCGTAGCCCGCCGCCAGCACCGCGATCCGCATGGGGCGCGCCGCACGATGGATACCCCCGTAACCCACGAGCGCTCCAGCTTCCAGATCCTTCACGGCCAGCACCGTGGCTTTCCAGGAAAGCGCCGGCCGGACCATCAACCGGCGTTTCGGTGCGGATCCTCGCGCCGGCGAAACGTATCCGTAGATGGCATGTCCGGGCCGGACCAGGTTCCACCACGCCGCCGTGCGTCCGTACGCCACGGGGATGGTTCCGGAGGCATGAATGTAACGCGGCGCCAGCCCCGCGGCGCGCAGCCCCGACAGGACGCTTTCGAAATGCTGCATCTGGTCCTCGGTTTGGCGGCTTTCGTAATTGCCGGAGGACGCGAAGTGCGTCATCAAGCCTTCGAGATTCGCCGGGGCGGCCCGCACCGCGCGCGCGATCTCCTCCGCGCCGGCGCGCGTGCCCAGGCGGCCCATGCCGCTGTCGATCTTCAAATGATACGGAACGCGGGCGGCCGGCAGATCCTCGAGCGAATGAATCACCGGCGTCAGATGGAACTCTTCGAGGCCCGCCCGTTCCTCGGGAAGAAAATCCGCCATCACCAGGATGCGGGCGCGGATCCCTTGGCGCCGCAAATGCGCGCCCTCTTCGACGTTCGATACGGCCAGCCACTCAGCGCCCTCGGCTTCGAGAGCGCGTGATATTTCCACGGCGCCGTGACGGTAGGCGTCGGCCTTGACCACCGCCATGATGTCGACATCGGTGCCGACCAGACCCCGCACGGCGCGGTAATTCGCGCGAATCTGCCCCAGCGAAACTTCCACCCAGCTTCTCATGACCTGCCTGTAGCCTTATCTCGTTTAGCGAGCCTTGTCAGCAGTTTCTCATACGCGTCCGTGACGGCGTCCCAACTGTAGTGGGCGCGCACGCGCTCCCTCGCTTGCGTGCGAAGAGTCTCGCGCTCCGCTTCCGGCATCTCCAGGGCGCACTCCAGCACGCGAGCCAGTGTATTCGGCTGGAACGGAAGGCCGGCGCCTCCGGTCACCTCGGCGTTCTCCGCGTTATCGAGATACAAAACCAGCGCGCCGCGACCCATCGCCTCGATCAACGCCGGATGCGTGCCGCCGACCTCGGTCGCGTGGATGTAGGCGAAGCAATGGGCCCCCAGCTCGCGGTAGCCCTCGCCATAAATCGCGCCGGGAATCACGACGCGCGGATCGCTGGTGGCTCGCACGCGGCCGATATAGTCCGCCGCGTAGGGCGCGTCGCCGATCAGCGCCAGCTTAAATGGCGTCCGCAACTGCTCGAACGCTTCACGCACCAGCAGCGCGTTGTTCTCCGGCTCCATGCGGCTGACATAGAGAAAATAGCGGTGAGCCTGCAGCCCCAGGCGATCGAGTACGGCGGAGGTCTCCACCGGATCCATATCCGCGCCGTAGGGAATCATCTCCGAAGAATGCCCGTACTTCTCGCGATAATAGGCCGCGATGCTGTGCGCATCGGTGACCACGGCGTTCGGCATCCAGGTAGCCAGGCGTTCCGATATGCGGTACCAGGCTTTCGCCAGCGAATTCCATTTCTTGCGGTGCCGCTCCAGGCCGTCGACGTTCAACGCCACGGGCATCCCCAGCACGCGCGGGATCCAGGTGAATACCGCATTGGCGGCGTTGCAGTACAGCGCCGCATCACATGGGCGGGCTACCGCAAGATGCAGCGTCGAAAGGCAAGTGTGCGCGATGGTATCGAGGTACTTATGGCGGATGGTCGGAAGATACTTCAGCCGGACGCCGCGGTAAACCGGTTGCGGATGCTTTTCGCGGCAGTAGACGGTAATGGTGTGGCCGCGCGCGGCGAGCCGCGTCGAAAGCTCCTCGGCGAACGTCTCAAAGCCGCCGTAGCGCGCCGGGATGCCGCGGGTTCCGAGAATCGCGAACCGCACCTCTTCAGCCGCGGGCAGCGCGGCCGCGGGCTACGGCCCGGGCGGACGGACGGGGTGCGGGCCGGCTCACGGGCTGATAGGAAAACCAGCTCGAAATGTAGTCGTCCTTGGCCTTGCGCCGCTTCATGATGTCGCGCCGTTTCTCCATGACCCGCTTCCAGTGGCGCGCCAGAAACCAGAACGCCTTGAGCGATCCGTGCTCGTGGAGAACGCATGCCCCCACCACCACGAAATCGCGAGCCGTGATGGAGAACCAGTTGCGCCGGTAAAGATCCGGAGTCATGTTCTTCAGGCGCATCAGGAACCGGTTCTTCACCGAGTGCATGTTGATGACCGACGGCAGCGCGCGCCGGTTTCCGGGCAGCACGTTGCGCACATGGTAGCCGCGCGCCAGGGGCGTATAGATGCACCGCCAGCCCATCAGCTGCGCGCGCCAGGCCACGTCGGCGTCCTCGCGGTACACGAAGAAGTCCGGATCGAAAAACTCGCCCAGCACGGAGATGTCCTCGATCATCGCGCGGCGGTAGAGGGCCGCTGCGGCCGTCGCACCGAAGACGTACTCGAAGTTCAGGTAGTGGCCGTTATCGACTTCCTGGCTGCCGCGGTCCAGATGCCGCAGCATGGGCGTGAAGTAAATGCCGGTGGAGTCCACCAGCTGTTTGTCGGGCAGATCGAAGGTGGCCCGGATGGTGAGCAGCTTTCCGCACACCGAACCGACCTTGGGATCCACCTGTCCCGCGTCCACCAGGGCCTGGATGAAATTGGGCAGCAGCAGGACGTCGGGATTGAGCGTCAGCACCCACTCTCCCTGCGTCAGCGCGATGGCCTGGTTCTGCGCCGCCGCGAATCCTAAATTCTCGTCGTTGTAATAAATGCGGCAGCGGTCGGCGAATTGTTCCAGAATGTCCACGGTACCGTCGGTCGACGCATTGTCGATCACCACGACTTCCATGTTCAGGTACTTCTGTTCCAGTACCGACTCAAGGCAACGCTTGATAAATCTGCCGCTGTTATAAGTGACAACTGTTACGGAAACCAAATCCTTGGAGGAGGCCATCGCGTCTGTTTTCTTATGTTTTCCCGGTGCGCTGAGACCACTGTGCCGACCGTCTGGGGGACACTAGCCGTCTTCCTGCTAACCGCATTATTTTGTAACAGCTAACGACAGGGTTCAGGTTGTGCTCGCGAATCATCCCCGCGACGGTCCGCGGAACCGTACTCAGCACCGCCGCGAAGCAAACACCCCGATAGGGCCAAGGGCGGAAGTGCTTCGCTGCATATGTTAGAAGGCTAACATACCAGTACTCCTCCATGCGAGCCCGAGGGAGTTTCTTGACGGAATGGCCACCGGAATGCTCCGCGCGGGTCTGCGGGATGTACTCGATCCGATACCCTGCCCCGGCCGCCCGCCGGCAAAAATCCACGTCTTCAAACCATACCGGATGAAAGGCTTCGTCGAAGCCGCCCAAGGCTTCCCATACATCGCGCCGCGCCATCAGGAAAGCGCCCGCGGGCTGCTCCACGGGACCCTCGCGATTCAGATCCTGGTCCAGGTAGCGATACCGGCGGTTCACCGGATTGGCCGGCCACAAGCGGTTGATTCCCAGAAGCTCGAACGCCAGGGACGCCGGCGTGGGAAAACGGCGGATGGTGAACCCGGCCTGCGCGCGGTCGTCCGGCCCTGTAAGCTGGCCTGCCGCGAGCCCATGTTCCTGGCACGCCTCGATCAGGGCGGATAGGGGAGTCCGCAGCCGCACATCGGGATTCAGCAGGAGGATCTCGTCGGCCTGGGATTGGTCGAATCCTTGATTCACGGCTCCCGCGAACCCCCGATTGTCCCGGTTGGCGATCAGCTTCACCTGTGGATTCGCATCCGTCCGCCGCCGGACCTGTTCCACCGTCCGGTCGGTGGATGCGTTGTCGATCACCGTTACGGTCACGCCGGGAGCCAGTTCAGCCAGCGCGTCGAGGCAGCTCACGATCACCTCCTCCGAATTGTAGGTGACGATTACAACCCCAGCAGCCAGAAATAGGCCCTCCAGTAACGGTCGAACCCGGTCTGCCGCTGGGTCTCAAGAATGGTTTGCTCGCTTTCCCGAATAAAACTTTCGAACCTTTTGGACGCCGGCCTCCGCGATACCAGGGTTCGGGCGACGCGCATGCCCGCCATCTTACCTTGGAGATAAGCGCCTGCACACCCGTGGCGGAGAGCTAAGAAACCCCAGAGCAATTGTCCGGCCATGATCGGCCAGCGCGATAAACCGGAGAAGTGCTTTGCCGTCAACAAAACCTGATTGCGGGCGATCTGCCGTACTGAGTATTTATTCCACTGTCCCCATGTCGCACTGCCCAAATGGTAAGCCGTGGCTGACGGCACGTATAATCCCCACCGGTCATCGATAGCGCAGCGGATCCCGAAGTCCACATCCTCCAGATACGACTGGAAGCTTTCATCGAGAGAACCGAGCTCCTCGAACAACCGGCGCCGGAACAGAGCCGCCGTCATGGGCGCCATCCGGATCCGGCGAGGTTGATTCCAGAATGGCCCGTCCGGCCTTCCGGATCCGCAACGGCAGGCGCAGGCGCCCTGCGAGATCGCGTCAAAAGTGCCATCAATGCGGGCGCCATCAATCCGGGCAGGATCGCCGGCCATGAGCGTTTTTCCAGTCGCAAACCAGGCTTCTTGCGTCTGCGCCGCCAGCAATGTTTCCAGCCAGTCCGGGGCGAGTGTCACGTCATTATTCAGCAGCGCAATCCACTCTGCATCGGTTGCCGCGATGCCCCGATTCACCGCTGCGGCGAATCCCAGGTTGCGCTCGAGACGAATGACTCTGGCGCCGGCGAGTTCGGCCACACTAGTGGAGTCGTCCGTGGAGCCGTTGTCCACCACGATAATTTCATCGAACGCGCGCGTCTGCCCGGCGAGATTCGCCAGGAGCGCCTCTAGAAGATCCCTCCGGTTCCAATGTGGAACTACGGCGGCCACTCTCATGAGAACCGCTTTTTGAGCAGGAACCAAAGGTTATACAAACCGTCGCGCCACGGATTGAGTTTGATCTCACCCAGCCGCGAGCTGTATAGAATGGAGATCTCCGCAAAGCGGTGGCGATTCACTTTTAACGCCTCGATCTTGATCTCTTCGGAGAACGCCATCCCATCCGATTCCAGCTTCATCTTGCTGAGAATCGACCGGTGAAACACCCACATCCCCGACTGCGAGTCGCGAACCCAACTCAAATACAGAACGGACATCGCCAGCGACAGGACCAGGTTCCCGATCCAGTGCTTGAAGCTCATGGCCGATCCGTCCCGCACCGGGAAGCGCGAAGCGTTCAGAAAATCGACCCGCAGATGGAGGAAAGCCTCCAGCAGATAGGAGATCGCATCGGGCGGATAGCTGTGGTCGCCATCGAGCGTGATGATAATGTCGCCGCAGGCCGCCGCAAAGCCGGTCTTGTAGCTTCGGCCGTAACCGCGCGCGTCTTCCCGGATCACCTGCGCGCCGAAACGGCGCGCCACCTCCGAGGTCCGGTCCGTCGAGCCGTTATCGACCACCAGCACCTGGTCGACGAACTCCGGCATGCGGGTCAACACCTGCTCCACGCCCTGCTCTTCGTTCAAGCACGGCATGATGACCGTGATCGTTTGTCCCTTATACATTCGACCGTTTCACCAGCATAGCCTGACCGCCTCGTTCAAAAATGAGCGGTTGGGTATGATGGGGTACATGAAGTGGCTTTCTCGCATCGCATTGGGCGCACTGGGCGCGCTGTTTTCGATTTCCGGCGCGCATGCGCAGGTGCTGGGGGTGAAAACCGTGTATGTACTCCCCATGAGCGGCGGACTCGATCAGTATCTGGCCCTGCAACTCACCTCCAAGGGAGTGCTCCAGGTCGTCACCGATCCGAAGAAGGCGGACGCGATTTTCACCGATGGAATCGGCGCGGGTTTCGAGGAAAGTCTCTCCGCGTTGTACGGTACTCCGGTCAACAAGGATGCCGACAAGGATGCCGACAAGGACAAGCCCGAAAAAGCCGGCACGACCGATTTCGTCCACCCTACGATGCGGCCGCTTTCCGGCAGCCGCGGCGTGGTTTTCCTGGTGGATCGGACCAGCCGGGATGTCCTGTGGAGCACCTTCGAGCGGCCGAAAAACACGCAGCCGGAGGAGCTGAAGCACGCCGCAGGGAAGATCGTGGACCGGCTGGCCAAGGCGCCCAAAGCCAAGTAGGAAGCCGATCCATTCGACGAGGGCTTGACCCTGGAATGTATTCCAGGGTTTATACTTGGCGTGGTGGAGTCATCTTCAAAGCGTCACTTCCTGCGCTCCAGCGAACTTGCCAAATTGGCCGGTGTGAGCACGGATACCTTGCGGCACTACGAGCGAGTGGGAGTGTTATCGTCCCGGCGTTCGGCGAACGGATACCGTGAGTACAGCCTCGAGACTGTAGAACGTCTTCGCTTAGTTCGTAGGGCGCTTGCGGTAGGGTTTACATTGACTGAGCTCGGCAGCATCTTCGAAGTACGGAACCGCGGTGGCGTTCCCTGTCGTCAAGTGCGCGATCTTGCCGCAGAGAAACTCGCCCACATGGACGTGCAGTTGCGCGACATTACAGCCGTGCGAAATCAACTGCGCGCCCTAATACAGGATTGGGACCGGCTCCTTGAAAAAACAGCGTCTGGTGAACCTGCCAGACTGCTGGAAGCTCTAGCGCCCACGAATAGCACCCATCGATCAATGCCGGCCCGCCGCTTCGGCCAGAAGAACGAAATCAACCGGAGAAAACAATGAAGCACACGTATTCGCTGTCCATGTTATTTGTCCTTGGTCTGACGGCATCTATCGTAGCCGCACAGCCGCCCACGATGCCGCCGGGACGGATGGCGGGGATGGGACCGGCGATGATGGGCCACGATTCCTCAGCCATGGCCGAGATGGGCGTCATCCACGAGTTGATGGTCAACCATGATCGCATTAATCGCACCGTGACCAATCTTACCGACGGCATCCGCACCGTCACGGAATCAGACGATCCGCAGATGGCAAAGATCATCAAAGAGCACGTTTCGAGCATGGATCAGCGCGTTCGTGCTGGGAATGACCCAGGCTTGCCGATCGAAAGTCCGGCGCTGCATTCGATTTTCCGAAACGCCGATAAGGTCCACACCTCAATTCAGACCACCGCGAACGGTGTCGTCGTGGTTCAAACGTCGACCGATCCGCAGACCATAGCGGCGCTTCAGAAGCACGCCTCGGAGGTCAGCGACCTTGTGAAAGGCGGCATGGCTGCCATGCGGGAAGCGATGATGAACAACGGCATGCACGGCGCAATGATGGTAAATCCACCGAACAGCGGGACGCCTGAACACTTCGCGGTTACACCACAACCTCATCACCAGGATGCTACGGCTCAAAGCCACGATCAGCACCACGCCGACGTGAACGGAAGAGGTGATCAAGTCATGGGCTTTGACCACGAGAAAACCACGCATCACTTTCACTTGACGTCTGATGGCGGTGTGATTGAGGTGGAGGCGAATGACCAGAAGGATATCGCCAGCAGCGGTCAGATACGGGAGCATTTGAACCACATCGCACAGATGTTTGCGGACGGTGATTTCACGGCTCCCATGTTGATTCACGCACAGACCCCTCCAGGCGTAGCTGTGATGAAACGGCTGAAAGCGGAGATCCAATATCGTTTCGAGGAAACCGTGCGCGGAGGTCAAATTCGCATAACGACTGCCAACCTTGAAGCGCTGGCGGCGATCCATGAATTTCTCCGTTTCCAAATCACGGATCACGGAACATCTGACTCCGGCGCAGTCGAGGGACATTGATCTTGGCGAATCGATGTTTGTTTTGCAGTGGATTTCGGGACTTTCTACCCCTATGCGTAACTACTATCCAGTGCGGACCTCCAGGTTCGTCGTAGCCTCCGTGTTGCTCCCCGCCTCCCTCCGCATCTTTCTGACCTCCGCGCGGTAACACTCCACCAGACGCTCGGTCATGGCCCGCATGTCGCGCTGGGCGACGACCTCCGCCCGCGCGCGCCGGGCTAATGCTTCCGCTTCCTCGGGACGCCGTAGTAGGCGAACCACGTGCTCCGCGAATGCCGCCGGGTCGTCCGCCAGCGCGCAGATCTCGCCATCCTGATCCGCCAGCCCCTCCGCGCCCAGACGCGTCGAAACCACCGGGATTCCGGCCGCGAACGCCTCCAGCAGTTTTACGCGTACGCCCGAACCCGCCAGAATCGGGCAGACGAACAGGGAGTAGCGCATGAGCGGCTCGCGCACATCCTCCACGAAACCGATCATCTCGATGGCTTCCGAATCCCGCAAAGAATGCCGCGGGGGAGGATCGGACCCCACGATCACCAGCCTGGCCCGAGGCTCGTCTCTGCGGATGCGCGGAAAAACGTCTCGCAGGAACCACTCGAGCGCCTCCACGTTCGGCAGATGCCGAAAGCTGCCTAGAAACAGCAGCGTGTACGGCTCGCGCCCGGAGGGCTGGAATTCGTAGCCGGATGTGTCGATGCCGGCGCGATAGCTGTCGTCCAGGCGGCCGTTCAGTTGGGGAAGGAAGGACCGGAGATACTCGGCGTTATCGCGGCTGCACACCTGAACGCGGTCCAGCCGGGGCAGGAGCTTCAATTCGTAACGGATCGCCCGGAGATATTCCCAGCGCGAAACCGTGCGCTCCAATGCGCCGCTCATGTGCGGAAGCCGCCGCGCGATGGACTGAAAATAGACATCGTGCTCGAACAGGATGCTGGGAATGTGGCGAAACCGCCCGGCATACTGCCCCATCACCAGGTATTCGAGCTGCAGCACGTCGATCGAATGCGTGTGGATCTGGCGATGGATCAGCCAGGCCAGATCGCGATTGCGAAACTCGCGGGGGGCGTGCGGCTCCGCCGACCCCAGCGCCTTCTGGCGGCCTTCCAGGCGGACGATGTACACCGTGGACACGCAGATCCTGTCCAACTCCGCATGGGCTTCGCGTTCGCGCTCGTGATCCAGCAAAACAATCAAATGCAGATCGCATAGGCGGGCCAGTTGGCGCACGGTCTGGTACATGAATACGCCGCCGCCGTGCACGGGAGGACAGATCGGGTACGGAGATACGAACAAAACAGCCAGGCGCGCGGGATCGTTCCTGAGCGGAAGGAATGTGTCGCGGAAGTGGCCGCCCAGGGGCCTTTTGAAGGCTTCCCGGTCGGTAATTGCCGCGCGCCTGCGAGCTCGAACGCGGGAGACCAGCGCCCGTGGCAGAGCCAAAAAGGCTCTCAGGATTCCCGAAAAGCTGGGGCGCTCCGGTGAATCGCCGGCCAGCCAACTGAGCGTCGCGGCCGCCCACGTAAAAAAGAAGTGCGAACCCAGCCAGCGTCCATCGTGGATGTTTTTCCAGGTGAACAGCAGGAAGTTCTTCTTGAGCACCGTCTGGATGTAGGCTTCCGAAAAGCGCTTGCCGATAGTGCCACGGTGTTCGTGATAGACCACGCTGGCCGGCTGGTAGAGAATCTTCCATCCGCGTTTCCACGCCAGATAGCCCAGGTCGGTGTCTTCGAGGTAAAACGGCTGGAACAGCTCGTCGAAGCCGCCCAGCTCGAGAAACTTCTTGCGGTCGAACGCGCACGAGCCGCCGCCGCCATAGAAACAGGGATAGAGCTGGTGAATATCGGGCTCGATGCGATGCCTGACTCGTAAGCCCCCTTGCTGCCACCAGCCTTCCGTCAGGCCGGTCTCTTCGCGCGGCTTCGCGGGATCGGAAAAGAAGATCTGGCAGGAGACGGCGAAGGTCTTGTCGTCGCGGAAGCCAGCGAGGAGCGGCTGGAGAAAATTCTTATCCACGCGCATGTCGCTGTTGAGCAGCACTACGATGTCATTGCGCGCGGCCTGGAATCCCGCATTGGAGCCGCCGCCAAAACCTAAGTTGCGTTCGAGTGCCAGCACTCGGACTTGAGGAAAGTGTTCGCGCAGAAACTGCGCGCTGCCGTCCTCGGAACCGTTGTCCACCACGATGATTTCGTTTCGAGGAGAATCGGCTAGCGCTGCGATCACCGAGGGCAGGTATTTTTCGAGCAGATCGCGGCCATTCCAGTTGGGAATCACCACGCTGGCCGCGCTTGGGTCGGGAGCTGTATCGGGCGGCAGCTTCCTGTGGGGTGGGAGCCAAGCAACCACGTCGTAAACGACGTCGCACACGAATAGCGCCAAGGCGGCGAGTATCAGCAGAATCGGAGAGAGGATCGCGAGAGGCAGGCCCCGGAGCAGTTTCCAGGTGCCCGCCAGGAAACGCTTCATTCCATCGCTTCCTTGTTTGGCGCTTCGGTGACCTGCGGTCCGAGGCCTAGCTGGCGTCCCAATTTCAACCATCGCGATTGGCGGACCATTTCCAGCTGCGCCGCGGTCTCCTGAAGCTGCGCGTCTAACTTGCGCGCCCAGTCAGTGCGCTCGACCACAGTCGCTTCGGCGCGATCCAGCAGGCGAACGGCCTCGGTGAACTGGCTGGTGCGCTGTTCGAGTTCCGCGCCGAGGCGCTGCTCGGTCTCGAGCGCCCATTCGGTCTTGCGGAGGTTCTCTTCGTTCAGATCTGTGATGAGTTGGGTGGCGCGCGTTTGCAGATCGGTATGCGCAGCCAGCAGTTCGTTGCGATCGGTCGTGGTTTGGTCCAGCCATGTGCGGACCTGCGCGAGTTCCTGCTCCAGCAGACGAATGTGTTCCTCGCGTTCTCTCAGCAGATTCACGGCTCGGGGCACGTAGACAAAGCCTGGAAGCGGCGGCAGAGGACTGCAGGAGCAAAAGCCGATGAAGAAATTCGCACTGTCCGGATCGCCTGACGGGCGCGCGACGTCGGCTTCGGCGCTGGCAGTCGAGGCCCCGTCGTAAAAGGCAAACGCTTCGACACGGTCTTGAAACAGGACCTGCACATGCGGGAAGAACTCCTGCAGAGCGGCGCGGAACTCGCCGAATTCGAACTCGTGCTCGTGAAACGGATTCGGACCGGATTTGGCTCTGGCCTCCGCGTAGTAGCGCTTGTTGGGCGTCGATACGATCAGCAGGCCTTGCGGCTGGAGCACGCGCTGCGCCTCGGCCAATAGGGCACGCCAGTCGCGAAGATGTTCGATGACTTCGAAGGCAGTTACCAGGTCGAAGGAGGCCGGAGGAAACGGCACGGCAGTCGCTGAGCATTGTATGAATTGGGGCAGGAATCGCGCAGAGGGAAAATGATGGCTGGCGTAGGCGATCGCTTCAGGTGCAAGATCGACTCCCACGGCGGCGGAGGCCACTCGTGCCAGATCGGCCGTTCCGTAGCCGGCGCCGCAGCCCAGGTCGAGCACGCGCCTCCCGGGAGCCCAGCGTGCCGCCAAGGCGTAGCGCGCCACATGCTCCGCCCACAGATCGTCATTGACCTGGCCGGGAATGACGCGCTCTCCCGTGAATTCGCTCACGGCGTGCCGACCCCGGTGCCCACCTTGGTGTTCACTTTGACCTGGCAGGTCAGATGAAACTGCCCGTACATGGGCTGGTCCGATTTGTCCATCTGCAATACTACGGCGTTGTCGATCCAGTCGCACATGGAGTAGTGTTCCAGCGATCCGTTGGCGATCGCAGGCGAGAAGGAGAACGACGACGCGTATAACGCCGGCAGATCCAGGTAGAAATCGACCGTGCAAACGCTGCCAGCCATCATCGGCGGGAGATCCTGGCCTTCGCGAGCGGTATTGGTGCCCGCGAAGTCGACACCCAGATGATTGCGGAACATGAATCCAACAATGGGCCGATCAAGATTCTCTTTCGCGCAAACGCTGATTCTTACTACAATTGTAGAATTAGGCTGAAGTGAAGAGACCCGCGAGCCCTCCGTGTTCAGCACCGTTACTCCGATGATTTCCGCCTTGCGGTCGCCAAACCGGTGATCGATGTTAGGGATTTCTTCGACGACTTCTTGCGGTGACGGAACGTTTCGCGCTTCCTCCAAGGGGAACTCGCGGGCTTGATAGACGCGGTCCTTCTCGGACATCGCTCCGAGGTATTGGGCCACGACCAGGTCGGTTTTCCCGATTGCCTTGACGACGCCCTTCTCCAGCCACATGGCTCGATCGCCGAGCGCCTTCACGTCGCCGGTCGCGTGCGAGACAAACAGGATGGTGATTCCGCGCTGCCGGAGCTCGTGGACCTTTCGCATGCACCGCTGCCTAAAATACACGTCGCCCACGGCGAGCGCTTCGTCCACCAATAGGATTTCCGGATCGACGTGGATCGCTACCGCGAACGCCAGCCGAACCGACATGCCGCTCGAATAGGTCTTCACCGGTTGATTTATGAAATCTCCGATCTCGGCAAAGTCTTCGATCTCCGGCAGCCGGCGTTCCATCTCCTTGGTCGAGAGGCCCAGGATCGCGCCATTCAGATACACGTTATCGCGGCCCGAGAATTCCGGATTGAAGCCGGAGCCGAGCTCGAGCAGCGCCGCAACCCGGCCACGCGCCACGGCCGTGCCGCTAGTGGGCGCGAGAATTCCAGCGCAGATCTGCAGCAGCGTGCTTTTGCCCGAGCCGTTTTCGCCGACCACGCAGAAGGTTTCACCGCGGTGGATTTCGAAGCTCACATCTCGCAAGGCCCAGAACTCTGTGTGGAAGCTGCGCGTTTGAAAGGTGGCCAGTTCTTTCAATCGATCGCGCGGCGCGGCGTAGATCGAGTAGCTTTTCGAAACGTTGGAGAATTGGACAGCTGGATCAGACACTAGAGAAATTGTAGTCCAAACTTGACAGGTTCAAGCGGCGATCCTTACGCTGGTAAGCAGCGCCGGCGTAGCTCAGGTGGCTAGAGCGACGGTCTCATAATCCGTAGGTCGCTGGTTCGAGTCCAGCCGCCGGCACCACCTACTTCCCCACAATCTGTTGATAGAGGCGGTCTAAATCGGATTGCGAGTAATATTCGATTTCGATCCGGCCTCGCTGTTCGCTCAGCTCGACGATTCGGACTCGTGTTCCCAGGGCGCGCTCGAGCTCATCCGCCGCCGCCCGCACGTTTGGATCCTGGACTGAATCCTTGCGCGAACCGTGGGCGCGTGTTCCGCGATCGGAGGTCATCTCCTGGACCTGGGCTTCCACCTGACGCACGGAAAGTCCCAAGGCAACCGTCTTTTCCGCAACTTGAATCTGCTCTTCCGCTGTAGGCAGCCCAAGAATTGCCCGGGCATGCCCCATGGAAAGGCGCCGCTCCGCGAGCAAAAGCTGAACCTCCTTCGGCAGCTTCAGAAGGCGTACGATGTTGGCGATCGACGTTCGGTCTTTACCGGTCCGGCGGCCAATTTCTTCCTGCGAGAGCCCCAAATCACGGCCAAGCCGCTCAAAAGCGTGCGCTGTTTCGATGGGATTCAAGTCCTCGCGCTGGATATTTTCAATCAAGGCGAGTTCCAGCATGGCGCGATCCGCAACGTCCTGGATTACAACGGGAACCTCCTCCAACTCTGCGATCCGGGCAGCCCGCCAGCGGCGCTCACCCGCGACGATCTGATAGCCGTCGCCTGCGCGGCGAACGATCAGGGGCTGAATGATTCCGTTGGCTCGGATAGAAGCGGCCAGGTCTTCGAGCCCATCTGAGCTGAAGAACGTTCGAGGCTGCATCGGATTGGGCTGAATCAGGCCGAGAGGCAATGTTCCAGGCTTCGCTGCGACGGGCACCGCGGCCGTGACAGGAGCCGGGGCTGTAGCCGCTGCCGTGGCAACGGGTTGACCTCGTCCCGGGAGGAGAGCAGAAAGGCCCTTACCCAGCGCTTTGCGTGGTTTGTCGTTGGCGCTGTTCATTCGCTAGAATCTCCTTGGCGAGCTTAATGTAGCTCTCGGCTCCCCGTGAGCGGGGATCGTACATAAGAATCGGCTTGCCGTAGCTCGGGGCCTCGGCGAGCCGAATACTGCGCGGGATGACCGTTGTAAGTACTTGATCACTAAAGAATTCCCGCAAATCATCGGACACTTGCCGCGCGAGATTGGTGCGCTCATCATACATCGTGAGCAGAATTCCCTCGATTTTGAGCGGTCGGGAAAAGGACTCCCGGACACGGTCCACGGTGTCCATCAGTTGCGAGATTCCTTCGAGCGCAAAGAATTCACACTGGATTGGGATTAAAACAGAGTCGGCGGCCACCAAAGCGTTCAAGGTCAGCAAGTCCAACGCGGGTGGGCAGTCCAGCAGGATGTAGTCGTATCGGTCCCGAATTGGCTGAATGATCTGGTGTAGGCGATATTCGCGGCTTGGAAGATCCACCAGATCCAGGTTCGCCGCTACCAGGTTCTTGTCGGCCGGGATGAGGTCAAGGCCATCGCAGTCGGAAGGCCGAATGGTTTCTGAGATATCCATTCCGCTCAATAGTGCATCGTAGAGGGTCTTGATCTCAGGAGTTTTTTCGATCCCCAAGCCGCTGGTGGAGTTGCCCTGCGGGTCGCAGTCGATCAATAGCACCCGTAGATCATTAGCGGCCAGAGATGCCGCTAGGTTCACGGCGGTAGTTGTCTTGCCGACGCCGCCCTTCTGGTTCGAGATGGCAATTACTTTGGCCATGCCTTCAGAATATTAGCACGGGTGTTTCACGTGGAACGTCAGGAAGCGGCCTGCTCCCCATGGGATCGGGTCTCGTCGCTCGAAGCCCGGCAACGCCTCCTTGCCGACCAGTAGCGCCAAGTTGTTGGCCAGGTTCAACTTAATGACATCATTCGGAGAAACAGCCCTCGAAACCAGCCAGTCATACCCGGGCTCAAGATTTTCTGCCCGATCTGTGACTACCGAAACGTTCTGTAGATTCCGGCTGGCCTCGCGGAGGAAAACCCCCTTTCGCTGGTGAGACTCTACGAGCGTGATCGTGCATTCCGGCCGCAGAATCGCAATGGGAATTCCGGGGAATCCCGCTCCCGAACCTGCATCGATGATACGAAGTGGCCCGGCGGGGAGGCTAGCGCCCACAAACAATGATTCGCAGTAATGCAGCCGGACCGCATCTTCAACTGACACGATCCGGGTCAGGTTGAGCCGAGTGTTCCACAGTGCCAACAAATTGTAGTGAGCTTCCAGCAAATCGATCTGCCTTACGGTCAAGGAGCCGTACGGCGCAAATTCTCGTGCCAGCAGTTCACCGAACATACTACTGTTGGAGGCTTAGGTAAACATCTAGAACGGCGATCGCGGCCGGTGTGATTCCGGGTATGCGGCTGGCCTGCCCCAACGTTTCGGGGCGAACTCGACCGAGCTTTTCCGATGCCTCATTCGAGAGGCCCGGTACGCCCCGATAGGTGAAGTCTGCGGGGATGTGCCGGGATTCCGCATCGCGAAGCCGCGCGACGAGCTTATGTTGTTGTGCGATGTAGCCTGCGTACTTAAACTCCGTCTCTACGGTTTGCAGAACCCCGTGCACCCAAGCGTTCTCCGGAAGGCCGGAAACATTAGCGATTCGGCTATCCGGCCGTCGCAGCCAATCGGCGAGCGCCGGACGAGTCTCGAAAAGATCGCGCAACTGCTGCTTCTGTGCTTGTTTCCTGCAATAGAGGTTCCACCGCTCATCCGTCACCAGCCCGGCGCGGCGCCCGATCGGCGTTAGCCGCTCATCGGCGTTATCGATCCGCAGGTGCAGACGAAACTCCGCGCGCGACGTGAACATTCGGTAGGGCTCGTCAGCACCCTTGGTGATCAAGTCGCTCACCAGAATGCCCATGTAGCCCTCAGTGCGCTCAATGATCACTGGATCGGATACAGCGACGCGCGCAGCTGCATTCAGGCCGGCGATCAAGCCCTGGCAGGCGGCCTCCTCATAACCGGAAGTTCCGTTGATCTGTCCGGCCAGAAAAAGGCCCTTGATGTTCTTCAGCTCAAGCGTGTGCTTCAGTTCCCGGGGATCGATCGCATCGTACTCGATCGCGTACCCCGGCCGAATCATCTCGGCGTCCTGGAGCCCCGGTACGGAGGCAAGCATCTTCGTCTGAACGTCGATGGGCATGCTAGTGGACATGCCGTTCACATAGATCTCGTACGTATCCAGGCCCTCGGGCTCCAGGAACAACTGGTGACGAGTCTTGTCCGGGAACTTCACGATCTTGTCTTCAATGGACGGGCAGTAACGGGGGCCGATGCCCTCGATCTGTCCGCTATACAGCGGCGACCTCTGGATGCTATCTCTAAGAATCGAATGCGTTTCTTCAGTGGTGAAAGCGATGTGACAAGGAACCTGCTCACGTACTATCTTTGTAGTAAGAAACGAAAATGGAGTCGGCTCCGCATCGCCAAGCTGAGGTTCAAATGCGGACCAATCAATGGTCCGACCGTCCAGGCGTGGAGGAGTCCCGGTCTTCAAGCGTTTCCATTCCAGGCCCAGCGAGCGAAGCTGATCGCCCAGCAGGTTGGAGGGGGCTTCGCCGCTGCGGCCGCAGCTATAGGTCTGCTCGCCGACGTGCGCTAAGCCATTGAGAAATGTACCGGTTGTGATCACCACGGCTTCCGCATCCAGCACTCGTCCGTCGCGCAATTCGACGCCCGTAATGCGCCTGGAGGGGCTCTCTGTGAGCACTAAATGGCCCACTTCTGCTTGAATAATGCGCAGATTGGGCTCATTTTCGAGCACTTCGCGCATTTTGAGGCGATACTGCTTCTTGTCGCATTGAGCGCGCGGCGACCAAACCGCCGGACCGCGGCTGGTGTTCAATAGCCGAAACTGAATGCCGACCGCATCGGTGACTTCGCCCATCACGCCGCCCAGAGCATCGATCTCGCGCACCAGATGTCCCTTGGCGATGCCCCCGACCGCCGGATTGCACGACATTTGCGCGATCAGGTCTAGGTTCATCGTGATCATCGCCGTACGCAGGCCCAACCGTGCGCAAGCGCGCGCGGCTTCGCAGCCGGCGTGTCCGGCTCCAACAACAATCACTTGATAAGGCTTCGACACGTTAGCACCATTCTAACTTGCCGCGGTAAACTGACAATTCTCACCGTGAAGATTCTCATTATCGGCAGCGGCGGCCGCGAGCACGCCATCGCGTGGCGCCTGGCGCAGGAAGGTCATCAGATTTACGGTGCACCGGGCAATCCCGGGATCGCGGAACTCGGCCAACTTTTGCCGACCACGGAATACCTGGCTGCGGCGGACTCCGTCGATCCCGACCTCACGGTCGTGGGACCGGAAGTTCCCCTGGTGGCCGGCATCGTCGACGAATTCCGCGCCGCCAAGCGGAAAATCGTCGGGCCGGCGCGCGATGCGGCGCAACTGGAAGGGAGCAAGATCCACTCCAAGGAGTTCATGCGACGCCTTGGTATTCCCACTGCTCGCTACGCTCGCGTGGAATCCGTGGAGGCCGGCTTGGCCGCTCTCGCCGAGTTCGACGCTCCCGTGGTCATCAAAGCGGACGGACTGGCGGCAGGGAAAGGCGTGATCATCGCGCAAGATCGCACCGAGGCCGAAAATGCGGTTCGATCGCTCGGTCCGCGCCTGGTGATCGAAGAGTTCCTGGAAGGTGAAGAAGTCAGCTTCATCGCATTGTGTGACGGGAAAGATATCGTTCCGCTCGAGGCCACGCAAGATCACAAGGCTGTCGGCGACGGAGATACAGGTCCCAACACCGGAGGAATGGGCGCCTACTGCGACGGCCGCATCCTCGCGGCAGCAGACGCAGAACACGTACTCGACACTGTGATCGGGCCCGTCGTGGAGGCTACCAGGTTCACGGGATTCCTCTACGCGGGACTGATGATGACTACGGGCGGCCCCAAGGTGCTCGAATTCAACGTACGCCTGGGCGATCCGGAAACACAGCCCTTGATGCACCGCCTGGACTCCCCGTTTGGCGAAGTTCTAATGGCCTCCGCGACCGGAAACTTGGCGGGCGTGTCTCTGAACTGGAAGCCGCAGCCTTCGGTATGCGTGGTGCTGGCCGCGGCAGGATATCCCGGGCAGGTCCGAACGGGCGATCTCATTACGGGCATCCACGAATGTGGCACGCAAGTGTTTCAGGCGGGAACCAAACAAGGTCCCAAAGGGCTCGAGACTGCCGGAGGGCGCGTGCTGGGAGTGACTGCCTCTGGCATCGATCTCGCCGCGGCTGCTGCCCACGCGTACGCAGCCGTCGAAAAGATTCAATTCAAGGGGATGCACTACCGGCGCGACATTGCAGCCAAAGGACTGAAACGATGGGGTCCTGCTACAATCAAGACGATTGCTCCTTGAAGTGCGGGGACGTAGCTCAGATGGATAGAGCGGTCGCCTCCTAAGCGACAGGTCGGCAGTTCGAATCTGCCCGTCCCTACCAGAATTGTGGGGCCCAGTATCCATTCGATGAGTCGAATCGCCGGTCCCTGGCAGAAAATTGCACTGGCGCGGCGGGCTGTGGTATGAAGGTAATTCCTTGTCCCCGGGAAGTTTTGAGGTAATTTGACCCCAGTATGGCTTACGTAATCGCAGAACCCTGCATCGGTACGAAAGATACGGCATGCGTGGACGCCTGTCCGGTGGATTGCATCCACCCGAAAAAGGAAGATCCGAAGTTCGGCGCCGAGGAGCTGATCTACATTGACCCGGTCGAATGCATCGACTGTGGGGCCTGTGTGCCGGTATGTCCTGTATCGGCGATCTTCGCACTGGACGATCTGCCGGAGAAGTGGGCTGACTTCGCACAGAAGAACGCCGTCTACTTTGGCCGATAAGACCAGGCCGCTAAAACCAGGCCGATAATGAAGCTTCGTTAACGCCCCCAGCGAAACCCAAGCTTGCTTTGGGCAAGATACTCAGTATAATAGCCCCATGCGCAAAATCTTCTCGATGCTCGCGGCACTCACCGTTCTCAGTCTTGTTATGTTTGCCCAGGGTCCTCCCAAGGGCAAAGGCGGCCCGCCGAAGAACCTCCAAGTTCTGACCCCGCAAAACCTCATGACCAACATGCGGTCTTTCGTGCCGGCGCTTGGATTGGCCGACAAAGGTGGCTGCAACTTCTGCCATGAAATGGACCGGTCCTCCGATGCGAAACCGGAAAAAGTGATGGCTCGTATGATGATCAAGATGGTCAACGACATCAACTCCAAGTTCCCGGACGGCAAAGTACACGTCGCCTGTTACACCTGCCATCGCGGCAGCACTGAGCCGTTGATGGCGCCGCCGGCGAACTAGGCTGGTCGTATCCAAGAGAGCCCGCAATGCAGTTTGACGGGCTACGTGTGTTATCCCTCGAAAGCCGGCGTTCCGCCGAGATCGAGAAGCTGATTCGCGCACGGGGCGGCGATCCTTTCGTCGCTCCGTCCATGCGTGAAGTCCCGCTTCAAGATAATCCCCAGGCGTTCGCATTCGCCACCCGTCTGTTTGCCGGCGAGTTCGGCATGGTCATCCTGCTCACCGGTGTTGGCGCGAGACTCCTCAATCAAATCCTGGAAACACGCTACCCGCCCGGCGCATTCGTCGCGGCATTGAGGCAGTTAACAGTTGTGGTTCGAGGATCCAAGCCCGCGGCCGTCATGCGCGAGTGGAATGTGCCCGTGGCGGTGACCGTACCTGAGCCCAATACCTGGCGCGAAATCCTGGCCGCGACCGAAGCGCGGCCCGAGCGAAACATCGCGGTCCAGGAATATGGACGTTCGAGCCCGGAGCTGCTCGAAGGCCTGCGAACCCGTGGCGCGGAGGTGACCACCGTCCCCGTATATCAATGGGACCTTCCCGAGGATAGCGGCCCTCTGCTCGAGGCCGTGCAGCGGCTCGCGTCGGGCCAGTTCGATGTCGTCCTGTTCACGACGTCCATCCAGGTTTTGTTCCTGATACGGATCGCCGCCGAGCAGGGAGTCGAGGAAAAGGTTCGCGCGCAACTTCATCGCATGGTGGTGGCTTCTGTCGGTCCCACCACCAGCGAAACGCTGCGGGAGCATGACCTGCCCGTCGACTTCGAACCTTCGCATCCAAAGATGGGCTTTCTGGTCAGCGAAACCGCCCAACGCGCCCACGAGATTCTACACTCTAAGTAGTGCAGGCGAAGCCGTGAACCAAAAGCAGGAGAACGAATTCTTCCGCCTGATGGCCCGCTATACCCCGGTCATCATGCTGATGCCGGCCAGCGCGTTTGCCGGCTATGTGCTCGGTTACGGTCTCGACTACCTGTTCTCGACGACCTTCCTGCGCTTCGTTTTCTTGATCCTGGGAGTGGTTTCCGGCATCGTGCAGTTGGTCCGGATGCTGGGCCGGGATGCCGCATGAGCGCCGAGTTCTCTTACGAACGCGCCCTCACCCGTATCAAATACCTCACCATAGCGGTCGGTTTGGTGGGGACGGCAGCCATGTTGTTGGCACGGGGGCGAGGGGCGGCCGCGGGATTCCTGGCAGGAGCAGGACTCTCCTACGTCAATTTCGAGCTGCTCAGCGGCCTGGCTTTCGTGATGGGCGGGTCGGGCTCGAAAGCGCGTGGCTGGGCCGTATTGATCGCACTGCGCTATGCCATCGTGGGCGTCGCAGCCTATGTTATAGTGAGGATTCTTGGAATCACGCTGGTGGCCGTGTTGGTGGGTCTTTTGGCGGCATTCGCGGCGGTGATCCTCGAAATTCTCTACGAGTTGATCTTGCATGCCAGAACATGAACTGTGGCTGACCGCCCTGTTTAACGATTATCTTGCCGGTATCGCCAACGCGATCCTGGGGCTGTTCCATATTCAGGCCGCAGACCCGGCGCGGCCGTGGGCAACCTGGCTGGTGATGGAGCTGCTGGTGGTGGCCATCCTGATGGTTCTCGCTGCAGCCGTGCGGGCGATCCTTTCACCCGACAAGCCCGGAAAGCTCCAGCACGTATTTGAACTGATGTACGGTTTCATCAAGAACCAGGCTTCCGAGGTGGGAGTGGAACACCCGGACAAGTATTCGCCGTTCTTCGGCACGCTGTTCGTGTTCGTCCTGGCGATGAACCTGATCGGGATTATTCCGATCTTCGAATCGCCCACCATGGAAGTTGCCGTACCGGCCGGGCTCGCGGTCGCGACGTGGATTTACTACCACGTCATGGGCGTGCGGGAGCTGGGCCCGGGCAAGTACCTGAAGCATTTTCTGGGCCCGGTGATCTGGCTGGCGCCGATCATGGTTTTTATCGAAATCATCGGCCACTTTGCGCGCATGCTTTCGCTCTCGGTTCGCCTTTACGGCAACATCCTCGCGGGCGAACAGATTACCAACGCTTTTATCGGTCTGACCTATTTGATCGTCCCGGTACTTTTTATGGCCTTGCACGTCTTCGTTGCGTTCCTGCAAGCCTATGTTTTTGCATTGCTCGCGATGATCTACGTGAGCATGGCGACGGAGCACCAGCACTAATTTTTACGAATGGCATCATCGCGCCGAGTGTGAGCCACTGATCCCCCAGGACAGCCCGGAACCACCTCCTCGGCGCAATTTCATACGAAAGAGAAGGTACACGAGAAATGGTTAACAAGAAGACGCTGCTGCTGGCAGCTTTGTTTTTGCTGGTGGCTTGCCCGATGTTCGGGCAGACTCCCGGCGCGTCGGGTGTCGGTCCTGGAGAAATAAAATTCTTCGGCGCCATGCTGGGTTTGGGGATCGCTGGAGGTCTCTGCGGAATTGGACAGGGAAAGGCCGTCGCCGGATGTGCGGAAGCACTTGCACGCAACCCGGGAGCCGCGGCCGGAATCCGGTTCACGTTTATTCTTGGCCTCGTGTTTATCGAAACACTAACCATTTACGGGCTGGCCATCGTCTTCCTGTATTTGAAGTAGTCGCTTTGAAAAAAGGGGGCAGACGACTCTGTCCCCTTTTTCGTCCCCTTTTTCAGCAAGCATGAAGCTCCAAGGTATTTTCCCCGCCATCACGACCCCCTTCGATCACAACGGCGACCTCTACAAGGTCAAAGTCCAGCACAACATCGAGAAGTGGAATCGCACCGGGCTGGCGGGATATCTGGTCACGGGCTCGACGGGGGAAACGCCCTACCTCACCGCGGAAGAGAAGCTTCAGGTGTGGGAGTGGGCGGCACAGCATGCGGCGCCCGGCAAAATCCTGATCGCCGGTTCGGGAGCGGAAAGCGTTCGAGAATCGGTCCGGCTGACGAATCGCGCCGCCGAGATGGGTTACAAGGCGGGGCTGGTGCTGGCGCCGCATTACTACCGGTCCATCATGAGCCGCATGGAGACGCAGATCCTGTTCTTCCGCGCGGTAGCCGATCAGGCGAAGATTCCCATCCTGCTGTATCACTTTCCGCAAGTCACCGGGATCGATCTCACGCCCGAGGCTGTCGCCACGCTGGCCGACCATCCCAATATCGTCGGGATGAAGGACAGCTCGGGAAATCTCGAAGGCACCAAGCGATTCCTGGCGGCTGCGAAACCGGGATTCCAGGTGCTCACAGGGTCGGCCAGCCTGCTGGCGGAGTCGCTCGCCGCCGGATGCCCGGGAGCCATCCTCGCTCTAGCCAACGCGGTCCCGTACGCCTGCATCAGTATCTATGAGGCGCATCGCACGCGCGAACCCGAGGCCGCTCTGGACTGGCAGAATCGCATCGCCTGCGCGTCCAAGCTATGCGCCGCCTACGGAATCGCCGGCGTGAAGTACGCGATGGATCTCAAGGGTTACTACGGCGGTCCCACGCGCCTCCCGCTGACCGTGATCACCCCGGACGCGAAGCACGAGCTGGAGCAGGCTTTCGACGGCATCAAGAGCTAACGCTTCCGTAACCTAAACCGCGCGACGTTCGAATTGTAAAATAGGGTCCGGCGAGGACCAGCGCGGAACTATGGCTTCTACGGGGGCTTCTACGGGGACTTCTTCGGGTACTAAACGGGGTGCAGCGACCGTGAACGATAGTCAGCGCCGCGAACCCGCCAGCGAGAACGACCTGCCGGGATTGATGGCGCGCTACCAGCAGGGGGAAGTCGCGGCCGTGGAAGAACTGGTCCACCGGCTTTCTCCGAGTTTGTGGCGCTATTTTTTCTCGTCCCACGCTTCCCGGAGCGATTCGGAGGACCTGCTCCAGGAATGCTGGATTCGAATTCACCGGTCCCGGCATACTTACAGGCCGGCGGAGCCGGTGTTGCCCTGGATCTTTGCGATCGCCAGGCACACCAGGCTCGATGGCTACCGGCGAAGGCGCCGGCGGGAATCCCGGGAGACCCTGGTGGCGAATCCTCCTGAAGTAGCCGTGCATGTGGAACCAGCTTCACCGGAGCCAAGCCGGTTCAGGCGCTTGGTCGAACAGCTGCCCGACAGCCAGCGGGAGGTGATTGTCATGCTGAAAGCCTCGGATATGAGCCTGGAGGAAGTGGCGAGAGCAACCTCCTCGACCGTGGGGGCCATCAAGCAGAAAGCGCACCGGGCTTACGCCAAACTCCGCCAGATCCTAGAAAAGGAAGGACAGTGAAGATGCTCGCGGGACTCAAAACGGATTGCAAGCTGGTGGACACCGAGTTGGACCGGCATTTCGCCGAGCGTGCGTCGCCGCTGTCACCACAAGCACGGAGACATCTGGAGGAATGCGAACGCTGCCGTAGGCTCTACCAGGATCTTTGCGAGACGCTGCCACCCGGCTCAGTTCGGCCGGAGCTCGAACGACGAATCATTCACACGATGCAGGGCTCCCTGAAGCCTGTTTCCCGCCTTCGCTCGAGCTGGATGATCGCCGCTCAGCTCATGATTGCGTTTTTTCTGATTTCTACCGCGGTCGCCAGCATGATGAAGGCTGCGGGTATCGAGGCCATGAACCTGCCCCAGCTCATGGGCATGAGCCTGATCCTGACGTTGGGAGTCGGACTGCTCTCGCTGTCTTTGGCCTGGCAGATGAGACCAGGCAGCCTGCAGCGAATTCCGGCGCGGGCGGCGGTGGGGATCCTGGCAGCCGGCTTGGCGGCGGGCATCGCCATACTGTTTCCCTGGAGGACGCCCGAGGCGTTTCTGGCTCGTGGCTGGCACTGCTTGCGGGCGGGACTTGCGTTGGCCGTGCCGGCGGCTCTGGTGTTCGGGTTCCTGGTCCGGCGCGGGGCTCCTCTGAGCCTGGGGACGCTCGGCGGAACGCTGGGTGCGATCGCGGGCCTGCTGGCGGTGACGGTGCTTCAGTTCACCTGCAATCTTCAGGACATCGGACACTTGCTGGTGTGGCATGGGGGCGTGCTTGTCATCTCGACCCTGGCCGGCTGGTGGATTGGCCGATCCGTGAGCAGCCTCAGCGCACGCTGGAACTGAAATCAAGCTGGCGCGGCCGGCAACTCTTTGGTGCGCGACCGCGCATTCCGCAAGATGTTCTGGGATCTGCGGACTACTTCTTCTTCCCGCCCATCGCCACTTTGGAGACCATAATCGAATCGCCCTTCACGTCACCGGTCAGCCGGACGGCCTCCCCGGCATTCTTGGTGAGCGCGGAAAAGTTCTGATTGGAAATGTTGTATACCTTCCCGCTCGAGACAAACACGAACTTGGCCCCAGCCTTGACGCACGCCAGGGTGCACTCCTTCGCGGTCATTTTGCTGGTACCGATCATCTTTGCGTGGCTGGTGCCGCACGCGCTATCGCTGATCGTGCCGTTCATCGTCATGCTGGCGGCTCCGGCGAACGAACTGAGACCGACAAACAGGCCGATCACTCCTAAGCATTTGAAACCACGTATCATTCTTTGTTTCTCCTGTAGGTCCCACGGGGGGACGGAATTCTAGACTCGTCTTGTTCTTCGCTCCAGGGCCGGACTTAGTTACGGAGCGTTACGCGGGCGGCCGGTTTTTATCCGCTCCCGGCAGCTTGTCGTCAGCGAGTCCGGGTCCAGCACCCGTCTGGGGCGGCCTCCGGCGTGCAGCTTCCCGCGACGGCACTCCTGCTGAGAACCTTGAATCAAGTCCGAAACGTAGTCCACGACGAAACTGGTTAAGTCCAATACCACCAGGAACTGCCGACGGCCATAGACCACCTCGGGCAACCCGAGTTTCTTCCTCAAATCGACCAAGGGGACAGCGTAGCGATCGACAGACCCCTGAAACGGAACGATCGCCCGGACGCGGGAGGCGTCCACGACGAAGTCGCGCCCTGCGATCCGAAACGGCAGATACTCCACGTCTTTCTCATCGCCCAGCCTCCGGTCTTCGAGAGCGCGAAGTATCTATGGCGATATACCCGCAGGCGACTACAGCCAGAAACATCTCCAGCACCTGGCTATGGCCCAGAGTCAGCTCGGTCCAGCCGGAGACCATTACCGCGAGGACCACCGCGATGGCGCCATGCAGCACCCAGCGGGCTTCCGACTCCGGCGGCAGGCGGCGCAAAGCGGTCCAGAAATCGAACAGGGCGCGGCCCAGCAGCCAGAGCAAGATGGCCAGCGCCGGCAGGCCACGCTCGGCCGCATAGTGGATGTAGATATTGTGCAGGTGCTCCTTGTACCACTGGGTGGGGAAGGGATGCGGGAGGTCGGCGGGAAGATACTGCATGAACTGCGGGCCCACCTGCTCCGGCCCGACGCCCACGATCGGGTGAGCCTGGATCATCTCATAACCCACGCGGCGTAGCGCGGCGCGATGAGCGCGGGAGTCCAGCACACCCGGCTGCGAGCGGATCGCGGATAAAGCCCGCTCGCGTACATTCAGGGGATTTGCCAGCAACACGATCCCGATCGCCAGGGGAACGGCGGCCACCATCCATTTATTTTTCCACCACAGCAGCCACAGGGCGCCGGCGACGGTTCCCAACCACATGCTGCGAGTGAAGGCGAGCAGTATCCCCGCGGCTACGATTGCGAGCGCTGGGGTCACCCATGGGATGAGCCAGCCGGATCGCCGCCAGCCGGGCGAGAACAGCAGCATCGCTCCACCCATCAACAGAGCCATCATGAGGAGCGCGCTGAAGGTCATCCAGTGATCGACGAAGCCGATGATGCGGTCGCCGTTGACGTAGGCATAGTAAAAGTCGTTCGGCGTGGAACGGTACATATGCACGAATTGCCTGAATCCCCACAGCGCCGAGAGAGTTGCCCCCGCTACCCACGCCAGCGTGACGGCGCGGATCTGGGGCAGGGTGCGGAGAGCGAAATACACGGCGAACAGCATCAGCCAGACGTAGAATTTTTTCACCTGCGGCATACCCGCCTGTACGTGGCCCGACGCGGCCAGCGAAATCAGGGTCCAGACCATCCACAGGACTACCGGCCAGGTCACCGGAGGCCAGCGCCACTTGTCCCGGGCGAAGAGGAGAGAAGCCACCGCCATTCCCAGCAGAATCTCACTGTAGGCGATGGAGACAACCGTCGTGGCCGCGGCCGCGCCGGCCAGATAGAGGGGCGCGTCTTCCCGCCAGGTGGAGCGCATCTTAGTAGCGCGGAACGGATCGATCGACGCGCAAGCTCCAGGCTTCGATACCGCCCGCCATGCTCTGGCAGGCCTCGATGCCTTGCTCGCGGAGCCAGCAAACGACGTTGAGGCTGCGGACGCCGTGATGGCAATAGACGATCAGGATTCCTTCTTCGGCCCGGGCATCCAGATCCTGCAGCTCGCCGGGAACCGACCGCATGGGGACCAGCGTGGCGCCCTCGATCTTGGCCAGCGCGAACTCGTGCGGCTCGCGGACGTCGATCAAATGAAGTTTTTCGCCGGAGTCGAGACGCTGTTTAACGTCCTGGGGATCTACTTCGAGGGGAGCGGGCATCACATCCCATCATAGTGGGCAAAAACAATGGTGTCTGACACCTTCAGGCTAGGCTAGAACTTCTTCAGCTCGTCGATCAGGGCCTGCAGGCCCTTCTTGCTGTAGATCAGCGAAAGGCGCTGCTCTTCGGGCGAAGGGGCCACCACCTGGCGCAGCCGCGGCTGCTCCAGCGCGCTCCGGCTGGGAATCCACTGCGACCCATCGGCGAATTCGACGCTCGAGACAAAACCCGACATGCTCCGAATGGAGACGGGCCGGTCGAAGCGCAAGGCCGCGTCCTGAGTCACTTCTCCGCTCTGATTCGGCGCCAGCTTCATATCGGCGGGCATGGAAGCCGCCAGAAACTCGCGGCCCTGCTGGTCTTTGACGATCCAGCCGATTTCCAGATGCTGGACCGCCCGATTGGAACGGTTCCGCACTTCAAACCGCGGCGCACCGGCCAGGCTTGGTCCGATCCGGGCCCGTCCGCTGGAAGCCTCCACGGGAGATTCGGGGATCTCAAGGAACGCGAACTGCGTCTCCTGCTCGCTGTCGATGTTGGTCGCACGGCCGCGCACCATCTGCACGCCCGGCTGGGAACGGTCGCCCTGGCGCGCCAGACTCGAGAGCATCTCCTTACGGAGACCTTCCGCGCCGGCTGTTTCGAGAAGCGTCTTGAAGTACTTGCGGTCGCGCTGCGCCTCCAGCTCCCACATGGTCATGGTGCGCTGCGAGTGCAGCAGGTCTGGTCCGTAAAAACTCAAGTCGTCGAACAGAACGCCGTCGAGCGTCACTTCCACCACGGGATTCGCGGCGGCCAGCGGCCGGACCAGGCGTGTTCCGATGTGAATGGAGAAGGTCTCGCCAGGGCCCGCGTCGAGCGTCGGCACCGCTACCGATCCCTTTCCCACCGCATCCTGCGCGCTGACCATCAGCGTCATGCTGCGGATCCGCCTCTGGCTGGAGTTCCTCAGGATAAGCGCGGCATTCACCTCGATCAGGTTGGCGCCGCGGGAGGTGGCGTTGGAATTGCCGAAATCTTCCGAAATCAGGCTGACCGGAGAGTCCTTGGGAAAATCGATTTTATGGTTCAGCGCCTGCGCGTTCAGGGAGATCGCGCCGACGAAGGCGAGCGCAGCGTAAATCTTATGGGACCTCTTACTGAACATAGGTCGCCGTAATCGTCACTTGTCCCGTTTCCTGGTCCACATAGCGCGCGCTGGCCGAGCCTTGCGTGCTCACCGAGAACATCACCGGCTCCAAACCGCTCTGCTCGATCCCCAGCCTTCCGCCGTTTTCGAGCAGCTCGACTCCGGAAGAAGACGCTCCCACCACCGGACCACGCTCGTCCCGCGGCGCACCTAGCGGTCCGCGGGTAACCATGGCGTGGAGCGCGCGGCCGATTGCTTCCGTGTCGGCGCGCGGAATATTCAGCCACCAAGCCCCGGCGAGCACCACCATCAGTCCCGCCGCGATGGCCAGTGGCTGCCAGGAGATCGCCGGCGCTTTGCGTTCGCGGGGCGTGACGCATTCACCGGCCGCCAGACCCACGCGAATATTCGCCTTCATTTCCGCGGCGAGCTGATCCCAATCGAAGTCTCTAGAGAGGTTCGCCGGCATGTCGTCGGCCGACCGCAGGAGTTCTTCCCGATCCGCGCGCAGCGCATCCACCAGCCCGCGGCAACGGTTACACTGCCGCACGTGGAGATACACCAGTGCGTTCCGCCAGAAAGGCAGATCGCCCGTAACGTGGAGCGCCAGATCCGTTTCCGCCAAATGGCCCTTCATATCTTTTTCCGTTCCATGTAGCGCCGCAGCTTCACGCGCGCGTTGGCGATGTGCGAGCGCACCGTGGCTTTCGAGCAGTTCAGCCGCAGGGCGACTTCCTCGGCCGGCAGATCCTCGACGTCGCGCAGCAACAAGGCCATTCTTTCACGGGCGGTCAATACCTCCAGACCCGCTTCCAGCCGCTCCCGGTGTTCGGTCCGCAAGACACGCTGCTCCGGGCTCTCCTGCCGCGAACGCAGCACCGGCTCGGGCAGATTCTCCAGATCGGCGAAATTCACGCGTCCCGCGCGCCGCAGAAAATCGATGGCGGTGTTGGTGGCGATGCGCGACAGCCAGTGCGCCGCCTTGTCCAAATCCTTCAGCTGGTCCTGCCGTTGCAGGGCTTTGATGAACGCTTCCTGGGTGAGATCCTGCGCGTCGGCGACGTTGCCCACCACGCGGTAGATCAGCAGGAACACGCGCCGCATGTTCTCGGTCACAAATCGGTTCTGCTGCTCCGAGGACAACGGAGCGGCGTCGTACCGGGTGGATCCGGGCGTTTCGCTCATCACGCGTTCAGTGGCCGTTAGCAGACTGGACATCGCCATCCTTGCCGTTTCGGGACAACTCACCCCGCATACGGATGACGCGGAAGGTCGCCCAAACGTGCACTCTGGCCTGCCAGTCTATAGTCTATCGGCAGTCACGATATCCTAAGGATATATGAGGCCGGTTGCTGTTGTGGGGATAGGCAAGACCGCGTTTGGCGCCTTCCCGGAGCGCACGTTGCGCTCGCTGGCGGTCGAGGCGGGCGAGAAATGCCTGCAAGATGCGGGCGTAAGTCCTTCACAAATTGAGGCTTTCTACCTTGGAAACTTCGCCGGACCGTCGTTTGTGGGCCAGAATCACCTGGCTCCTTACGTGGCCGGCAGCCTGGGGCTCACCGGGGTTCCCTGCACCCGATTCGAGGACGCCTGCGCCTCGGGCGGCTCGGCCTTCTTCCACGCGGTTTCGAGCGTGGCGGCCGGGTTGAACGATATCGTCCTGGTGGCGGGGGTCGAAAAGATGACCTCGCAGTCCACGCCCAAGGTCACCGAAATCCTGGCCGGGGCGGGGGACATGGCCGGCGAGGGGCTCGCGGGAGCGACGTTTCCGGCGCTGTTCGCGATGATCGCGCGGCGGCACATGTATCAGTACGGGACCACGCGCGAGCATCTGGCGGCGGTGGCCGTGAAGAATCACGCCAATGGCGCGAAGAATCCGCTGGCGCACATGCGCAAAGTGATTACGATGGAGCAGGCCTTGGCCGGCAAAATGATCTCGGATCCGCTCACGGTGTTCGATTGTTCCCTGATCAGCGACGGCGCGGCGGCGGTGATCATCGTGCCGCTGGAGCGGGCTTCTGAGTTTACCGATCAGCCGGTGCGCATTCTGGGGATCGCCCAGACTTCCGATTACGTCGCGTTGGATAAGAAGGCCGACATCACCACGTTCTGGGCGGTGCGCGAAGCGGCGGAGAAAGCCTACAAGATGGCGCGCGTGAGCGCCCGCGACATCGAGTTCGCCGAAGTCCACGACTGTTTCACCATCGCCGAGATCGTGGCCACCGAAGACCTGGGATTCGTGAAGAAAGGCGAGGGCGGACCGTACGTGTTCGAAGGCCGCACTCGGTTGCACGCCGAGCGCCCGGTGAACGCCAGCGGCGGGCTGAAGTCCAAGGGCCATCCAGTGGGCGCGACCGGCGTCGGCCAGATTTGCGATGTGGCGCTGCAGATACGCGGGGAGGCGGGCGAGCTTCAAGTGGATCGCCACTCGCTGGGGCTGGCGCAGAACCTGGGCGGCTCGGGCGCGACGGCGGTCGTGACCGTACTCGGTGGAATATGAGTACGGGAGTGATCTATACCGAAACCGTGGTTTACGCGGCTCCGGCCGAGTTTGTGGCGGATGCGCCGTATCAACTGGCGATCGTGTCGCTCGATAGCGGGGGGCGCCTGACCGTGCGGATCGAGGGAGAGCGCGTGAAGATCGGCGACAAGGTGGAACTCGCAGAGACGCGCGGCGGCGTCGAGTTCTTCCGGAAACTTACAGGCTGAAAGCCGAAGTCACGCGTGAAAATCCTTCTCTACTACATTGGCAAGGCGCGCGATGCGCACGCCAACGCCATGGCCCAGGAGTACATCAAGCGCTCGGGCCGGTACGCCACCTGCGAGATGCGCGAGATCCATCCGGGGCGTTTTGACCCGTGGCTAAAGCATCCTTCGGCGCGCAAACTTCTGCTGGATCCAGCGGGGAAAACGCTCGATTCGAAAAAGCTCACCGCGCTCTTTGACCGCGATCTCGTATTTGTCATTGGAGGCGCCGACGGATTGCCGCAGGAGTGGCGCGCGCGGGCGGATCTTCTGGTTTCGTTGTCGCCGCTGACCATGCCGCATGAGCTGGCGCGCGTGGTACTGGCCGAGCAGATCTACCGGGCGCTGACTACGCTGCGCGGGCATCCCTACCCGCGATAGGCTGAGAACGTGTCACGATACGACGCACTGCTGATCGTTTCCTTCGGTGGCCCCGAAAGACGCGAAGACGTAATTCCGTTTTTGGAGAACGTGCTGCGCGGCAGAAATGTTCCGCGCGAGCGGATGCTTCAAGTCGCCGAACATTACTATCACTTCGACGGGCGCAGCCCCATCAACGATCAGAACCGGGCATTGATTGAGGCACTGCGGCCGGCGGTGAAGATTCCCATCTACTGGGGCAATCGCAACTGGCATCCCATGCTGGCCGATACGATGCGCCAGATGCACGACGACGGGATTAAACGTGCGGTAGCGTTTGTGACATCGGCGTTCGGTTCGTACTCCGGGTGCCGGCAGTACATCGACGACATCGAACGCGCGCGCGCGACGTTGCGGAACGCCCTGACGATCGACAAAATCCGGCCGTTCTCGGCGCATCCCAAGTTTGTTGAAGCGATGACGGATCGCGTGCGGGCGGCGCTGGCGGAGTTGCCCGATGGGCGGCTGGTGTTTACGGCGCACAGCGTGCCCGTATCGATGGCCGAGTCGAGTCCGTATGTCCGCGAGTTGGAGCGTGCGTGCGCGGCGGTCGCCTCGGCCGTTGGGCGCGTCGGGAGGAATGACTGGAAGCTGGCCTATCAGAGCCGCAGCGGACCGCCCGGGCAGCCCTGGCTCGAGCCCGATATCGGAGATTACTTGCGCGAGATTCGCTCCGACGTGGTCGTCGTGCCGATCGGATTTCTTTCCGATCACATGGAAGTGCTCTACGACCTCGACACAGAGGCTCGGGCCGTGTCCCAAGAGCTGGGCGTGAAAATGGTTCGCGCCGGGACCGTGGGGACGCATCCGGCGATTATCGAGATGATCGCGGAACTGGTCGAGTTGGAACCCGCGCCGTGCGCGGAAGGGTGTTGCGCGGCTCCTCGCCGGCCTCCGGTCACCCGGTGACTTTCGAGTAGACCTCGCGCTTGGAAAGTCCACGCTCGCGAGCCACCTGCTTGATGGCGTCCATGCGCGGAACGCCCTTCTGTTCGAGTTCGCGCACGGCGTCTTCGACAGGCGTCGTGGCGATCGCCGGTGAGCCTTTCCCGATGAGCAGCGTAATCTCCCCCTTGACCGATGGCCGGGCGGCGAGCTGCGCGCGTACTTCCTCCGCGGTGCCACGCAGGAATTCTTCGTGCAGCTTGGTGAGCTCGCGGGCGACGGCTACAGGACGATCTCCGCACACAGCGGTGATGTCGGAGAGCGCATCCAGAATCCGGTGCGGCGCTTCGTAGAAGATCAGCGTGCAATCTTCCCCGCGAAGCTCCTCCAGTGTCTTCTTGCGCTGGCCGCTTTTCGGCGGGAGGAATCCGCAGAACCGAAACGCGTCGGTCGGCAAACCCGCCGCCGCGAGCGCGCCGAGCACTGCCGAGGCGCCGGGTATCGGGACCACCGGAATCCCCGCGTGAATCGCCGCTTGCACCAGCCGGTATCCGGGATCGGACACCAGCGGCGTGCCGGCATCGGAGACCAGCGCGATGGTCAGGCCGCTCTCGAGTTTGGCGATCAGCTCGGCGGTCCGCGCGGCTTCGTTGTGCTCGTGATAGCTGACGGCCGGCTTGTCGATGCCGAAGTGGGTGAGAAGCTTGCCGGTCTGCCGCGTATCTTCGCAGGCGATCAGATCGGCTTCGCGCAGCACGCGCAGGGCGCGCAGCGTGATGTCCTCCAGATTGCCGATCGGCGTCGCGACCAGGTAGAGCGAACCGGGCATCGTAGTACCATGAACCTTAACTGAAATGGACCCAGCGACACAAGGTGTGCCCGGTTACTTCGTGTGGCAAACGCCGGGCCAGCCAGTGGTGGTCCATCTGAATGTCGACCTGGTCGACCGCATGAGCGCCGATATTCTGCGCGGATTTGGAGCCGTCCCCAAGCGCGGCGCCGAAGTGGGCGGCGTCCTGGTGGGCACGGTCACACGGGGCAACCCGCCAGGCAGTGTCACGACGGTCCGCATCGAGGATTTTGAAGCAGTTCCTTGCAGCTATTCCCGCGGGCCGTCTTACCTTCTGAGCGCAGCCGAGCGGGCGCGGTTCGACGAAACATGCCGGCGCCGGAGTACCGAAGTGGTCGGTTATTACCGCAGTCACACGCGCGACGGGCTCACCCTGCAGCCGGAAGATATCCAGTTGCTCGACCAGCTTTTTCCCGCGGCGACCCAAGTCGCGCTGCTGGTGAAGCCCTTCGCAACCAAGCCCGGCGTAGCGGGATTTTTCGTTCGGGAAAATGGCGCGTTCCCCGCCGCGACGCCGCTGGAATTTCCGTTCCGGCGCTGGGAGATGACCGGGGAAGAGCCGCCCCGGCGTGCGCCGATGCAAGAGCGGAAGCGGAAGGAAAGGGCGCCGCGGAAGCCGGCTCCTTCCGGACCCCTGGACCAAAGCGCGACCCCGTCTGCGGCCTCACTAGCGGCTTCGGCGCGGTACTATCGAATCTTCTCCGCCGAGCCGGCGGAGCCTCCCAAGAAGCCGCCCGAGGAACCGGGTAAGCCGAAATCGCGGACCGGCATGTGGCTGGTGGCGAGCTTCGTTTTTCTGCTGCTGGGAGTTCTGCTGGGCTATGAAGCCTCACGGATCACCGCGCCGCCGAGTGCCGCTGCCGATTTCGCCTTGTCGCTCGCGGTGGAGCGCTCCGGCCAAAATCTGACGGTTCGCTGGAATCCGGAAGCCCGGGCGGTAGTCTCGGCGAGAAGCGGCGTGCTGGAGATCGAGGATGGCGGCGAAACCAAACACCAGGAACTCGACCGGGCCATCCTGAGCGGCGGAAATTTCGTCTACGGCACCGCGTCCGGCAAGGTTGGCTTTCGCCTGGTGCTTCATCTCGACTCGGGAGTAAGTGTGACCCAGGCGTTGGAGTGGGTGCCCTAGTCTTTGCGTTTCCTTGCGAGGCGCGATAGCACCGCCAGCTGCTCCAGGTATTGTTTCAGCGGCCGCGCCGGCGTGCCCCACATCACCTGCCCCGCGCGAACGATCTTCGAAGTCAGTACGCCGCTTCCGGAACCGAGCACGGCGCGCGATTCGATCCGCGCCTTGTCTCCGATTCCCACCTGCCCGCCGATCACGGCGTAGTCTTCGACCACCACACCGCCGGAAAGTCCCGTCTGCGCCGCGATGACCACATGGCGCCCGATGCGGCAGTTGTGGGCGATGTGCACCAGGTTGTCGAGCTTGGAGCCTTCGCCGATCAAGGTGACGCCCAGAGCGGCGCGGTCCACGCAGGAGTTGGCGCCGATCTCCACGCGATCGCCGATCACGACGCTGCCTACCTGCGGGAATTTTTCGTAGGCTCCGCCGGTCAGGACGAATCCGAAACCGTCGGCTCCGATGACGCAGCCCGAGTGCAGGACCACGTGATTCCCCACGGTCACTTCGTGATACAGGGTGACGCGCGGATGCAGCACGCAGTGCCCGCCGATGCGGACATAGTCCCCGATCACCGACCCGGCTCCAATGGTGGTGCCTTCGCCAATATGCACTCTGGCGCCCACGCTCACCAGGGGTCCCACCGAAGCGCCTTTGCCGATCACAGCACCGGGGCCCAACACAGCGGTGGGATGCACACCCGGCGCTGGCTCGAGGGGAGGATGCAGCTTCGGTATGGCGCGAGCTACCGCGGCCCGGGGGTCGCGCGTGCGGATGACGGTGCGGCGAGCGTCGTTAACGAAATCGTCGGGGACCAGAAGGCAGGCCGCGCGGGAAGAGGCGGCTAATTTAGCGGCGCGCCCATGGGTCACAAACGACAGGTCCTCGTCGCCCGCGTCTTCTAGCGGCGCCACGCGGCGGATTTCGCGGTCTCCTTCGCCCTCCCAGGGCGCTTCCAGCCAGGCGGCCAGATCCTTGACGCGCAAGCCTTTGAGCTCCTGCAACTTAAAGGGTATTCGATTTGGGGGGGCGAATGAAAATAGGCGTTCCATCTGAGCGCGCCACATTGGTTGAGCGCGAGTCAGGTGGAACGCCTAGTCCACGGTTCAGAGGACAATTCGTCCTCCGGCTTGTTAGTGGGGAGAAGGGCGGAAAGGTCTCACGCGAAGCGATCTTAGACCGCTAGGGGTAATCCGGTTATCTCTTTTGCAGTGGCTAGTTCCCCGCCGGCGGTCCGGAAGTCCTCGAAGAACTGCGCGCATTTTGTGTCGTCCAGACTGCGCACGGCGTCGGTTACCAGCCTCACCTTGCGGCCCGATTTCAGCAGGCCCAGCGCGGCGTTTTTCACGCAGATCTCGGTGACCACGCCATAGACCACGCAGTTCTTCCCATTCAGCCGGTCCAGCAGAGCGGGCAGGTTCGGATTGGTGAAGCAATCGACGGACTGCTTCTCGAGCAGAATCTGCCGGACGCCTTCGATATCGAAATCTTGCGGCGAGCTCGAAATCACCGTGTTCTTTTCGAGCAGCGTCGTGGCGGGCTTGTGCTGTCCGGCCGTTCCGGCGACGCAGTGCGGGGGCCAGTCGCGAAATTCGGGGTCATTTTCCGCGTGCGCATCGACCGTGGAGACCACAGGAATGCCGTGTTCGGAGGCGTACCGGTTGAGCGCGGCGACCTGAGGGACGATAGACTCCGCGCCCGGCACATAAAGCGCGCCCGCGGGGTACAAAAAGTCCAGCTGCGTGTCCACATCAAAAAAGATCACGTCAAAACCCACGATCTTCATACGCCCTTACTCACACTCTCATACAATGCCGAAAGCTCGGGACTGATGTCCACGCGCCAGGCGGGTTCGCCGGTGAACAGGCTCAGGCAGGTGGCCGGCAGCCGGCTCAGCGATTCCGCGGCATAGCGCCGGGTTTCCTGGACCGTCGGCAGCGATTCCACCAGCTGGCCGCCGAGCATCACCGGACGCTGCAGCGCCTCGCAAGCGACCCCGCCGCCTTCGCCGCAGGTATAGCACTCGCTGGCGCGCGCCAGGACGTCGTGATCGGCATACCGGAAGATCTGCTTGGATCCCGGCAGGGTCTGCTTGTCATGACTGAGCTTGACGGGATAGCGGTGGCCGCCGGCTTCTTCCAGTTCGACCAGCTTGTAGACCACGCCCAGCGAGGGCGCGTCGGCCGAAGTGGCCAGCTCCGTGCCCACGCCGAACACGTCGATGGGCGCGCGGACGGCCATCAGCTCCTGAATCTTGTACTCGTTCAGATCGCCGGTGGCCATGATCTTAGCCTCGGCCAGTCCCGCGTCGTCCAGGATGCGCCGGACGGCCACGGCGAGCTCGCCCAGGTTGCCGCTGTCCAGCCTCACTCCCCACAGCGGACGCCCCAGTGACGCCGCGCGGCGAGCGCCTTCGAGCGTATCGTAGGTGTCGATCAGGTACACGGTGCTTTCGCCCAGCAGCTGCTGGAGCCGCTCGAAGGCCGCCAGCTCGCCGGGAAATGCCATCACCCAGGAGTGCGCCGCGGTGCCGAATACCGGTACGCCGTAGCGAAACCCCGACTCGGTATTGCTGGTGCCCGTGCATCCTCCGATATAGGCCGCGCGCGCAGCCAGCACCCCGGCTTCCGGCGAATGAGCACGACGAGTCCCGAACTCGACCACGGAGTGGCCCACGGCAGCCCTCACCACGCGCGCCGCCTTGGTGGCGATGGTGGACTGAAAGCCGATGGTGGCCAACAGATAGGTTTCCACTAACTGGGCCTCGATCAAGGATCCTCGTACGGTCAGGAACGGCTCGCCCGAGAAGAGCGGCGTACCCTCGCGCACGGCGAAGAGGTCGCCTGAGAATCGCAGCGCGGCCAGCATGTCGAAGAACTCGGAGTGCGTGTGCTCGAACTGCGGCAGGCTCTTGAGATAGGCGATCTCCGCGGAGGTGAATCGGAGATTCTGGAGGTACTCGACCGCCTGGGCCAATCCGGCGGCCAGGACGAAGTTGCGATTCCAGGGCAGACGCCGTACGAACAGCTCGAAGGTGGCGCGGTTATCGGCCTTGCCGGCTTCGAAGAAGCCCGCCGCCATGGTCAGCTCGTACAGATCCGTGTTGAGCGCGGCGCCAAGCTGGGGTGAATCCGGCTTGGGCTGATCCGGCACTATTTCTTCTTTCCGTCTTTGGCCGGAGGCGGCGGTTCTTGGACGCCGTTCACCGCGTCGCGGAGATCGGTCACGGCGCTGGCTTCCAATTGATACAGCGTGCTGTCGTTTTCCCGCTTGGCCAGGAAGTTCGAGCCGGCCGGGGCGATCTGGACCTTCTCGGTCCGCTTGCCGTCATTGGAAACCACGGTCAGCTCCAGAGTGGCCGTGGTAAAGCCGCTGTCGACGAACTTCGTGGCGGCGAGATCACGCAGTTTGTCGATCAGGTTCTGGACCGAGATCGAGTCCATGGTCTTGCCGCCCGAGGTCCAGTTTTCACCGGACTTCTCGATCACCTTGCTCTGGCCGCCGTCTTTGACCTCGATGCGGGTGGGATCGCTGAAGCCAAAGTCGAAGATCTTTTTGTTGCGGAAATCCTCCAGCGATTTATTGAGCCCGTCGCCGACCTCTTTGGTGATCTTATAGGCGCCGTCCAGCATGCTGGATTTGGCGTAGTAATCGTCCTTGTCCTTGCGCACTTCCAGAGTCTCGGTGCCTTCCGCGCCGGTGACCTTGGCGGTCGCGACCTTCTGGCCGCCGGCGAACGCAGCCGCCGCGGTCTTTGCGTCGGTCGCAGTATCCATGGAGGCGTCCTTCAGCTTATTCAGCAGCTGGTCCACCTGGGAGCCGTCGGCGCGCATCGGCTTGGGCTTCAGGATCTGCCAGTCGGTGCCGGCGCGTCCGAACTCCAGAGGAGTTTTCCCGGAAACATCCAGTTCCACACGGCTGAGCTTATCCTGATCGAATGACAGCAGGTGTTTTTCGCGCAGGTCCTTGGATTGTTTGTCGAGCGAACCCTTGCTGAAACTGGTGATGGTGAACAGACGCTTGTCGCCGTCGAGCATCGCGTAGGTGTTGCCGTCGGTGGGCGTGTCGTCGCCGACGCGAAGCGTGTGAGTTTTTCCGTCCGCCATGGTGAAGGTCACGCTGAACTTCGCCGGATCCAGGCCATAGGACGGAAGATTGGTCGCATTTGCGTCCACCAGCCGATTCGAGGAGAGATCGGTCACGGCTGAGGTGACGGCGCCCACGCCGGTCTGATCGGCGGCCAGAGGCTGGGGCGCGGTGATGGACCATTTGCCGCCGTCGCCTCTCTTGAGGACCGTGGTCTCGCCGTCATGATGCTGGATTTCGATCTGCTTGATGTCGGCTTCCTTCAGACTGAGGATTTTCGGCGGCGCCTTGGGGTCGGGCTTGCCGGCTTTGGCTGCTTCGGTGCGATTCGACCACCACAGCAACCCGCCCAGTGCGGCCAGAATGGCGGCTGCGATCAACAAACGCGCGAGCTTCATGGCAGTTTCCTATCTGCGTTTCCACCACACGCCCAGGCCGGCGATGATGATCGCCAGCGGGAGCACCACCACGCTGCCGTAGAACAGCATGGTCGCCTGGCGCGCGTTCATGTTGAGCCGGCGATCCTCGGGATCCTTGGGCCGGATGGAGATCAGGTCCTCGTCCGAGCTCAGCCAGTTGAGCATGTTCAGGTACAGATCGCGGTTTCCGTTGAAGCTGAGAAATCCGTTACCGATCCAGCGCGAGGTGCCGACCACCACGAACCGTCCGCTGCCGTTTTCCTTGCCGGTCATGTAGGTTCCGGCGGCTGCCAGAACATACGCGCCGCGCTTGGCGGTTTTTACGTTGATGTTGGGATCTTTCAGATCTTCCGTGGCCACGGCGTCTTCGGTGGTTGAAAACAGAGGCGACACCATCGTTTTGTCGGCCTTGTTGATTTCGAGCGAGCGCACGATGGGGAAACCCGTCGGCAGGTCCTTCATGTCGCGCACGATGGCGTGATCGTCGTATTTGGTCACGATGGGCAGCTCGGGGCCGAGCCCGAACAGTTGTCCCACGCCGCTCAAATCCAGGACCAGATCCTTGTTCATCTTCACGCCCCAGCTATCGAGCACGGAAACCAGCCCGTCGTTATCGTCGATCTCGGATTTGAATTTCAACGGGGGATCCAGCATGATCAGCGCGCGCCCGCCGTTCTCGACGTAGTTCTTGATCGCATCCACCGCCGGCTGGAGATAATTGCGCGTGGGCCCGCCGACCACCAGGATGGTGCAATCGGCCGGAATCTCCGCCTTGGGGAGCAGCGGGACCACCTCGGTCTTATAGTTGTTCTTCTCGGTGAGAGCCTTGGCGTTGCCCAGTCCTCCCGCAGCCGTGGTATCGGTGGTGGACCCTTCGCCGTAGCCGCTGGTGAAGCAGACGGTACGATCGCCGCCCTTGAGCGCGCGGACCATCGCGCCGGTCACGTCTTCTTCCGTGAGGCTCTTGGCGAGTTCGGTCTTGTTGCCGACCTTGACGAAAATGTTCGGGAGGGGACTCTTCACGCCGGCGGCGATCGCCTGGGTGCGGTTTTTGTCGACATCCTCGTATTCCACGTTGACCTTGGGCGAAAGTCCCTTGTAGCGGTCGAACAGATCTTCCGCATTGGGGAAGCCGCTGGGCTGATCCCAGTACTGGATGGTGAGATCGCCCTTCATGTTCTTGATGACTTTGGCGGTCTGATCGGACAGCGTATACTTCTTGTTGGCCGTCGAGTCGTAGCTCTTGTTGTAGCGCTGGGCCAGGAAATTCAGGACGCCCAGAATCGCGAGAATGATGAGCGTGTAGACGGCCGCTTGGGCGAAGTTTGCGACGCGATGCGTTTTCTTGGCCGCCATTATGCTCTCCACCGGATGGATTCCATGGACCGGGCTGTCATGAACAGCCCGAACACGATCACGCTTACGTAGTAAATCGCGTCCTTGGAGTCGATCACCCCGCGCGCGAAGGATTCGAAATGAGAGGTCACGGAAAGATAGCTGATCACAGCGAAAACCGGGCTCGAATCAAACTGCGACACCCAGTCCAATACCCACAGCAGCAGGCACACGCCGAAGGTCGCCACGCCGGCGACAATCTGATTTTTCGTTGCGGTGGAGATGAACGTGCCAATCGCCAGCAGGCATCCGCCTTGCAGGATCAGTCCGAGATAGCCGACCGCCATGGGCCGCCAGTCCGGGTTCCCGTAGGCGAACAGGACCAGCATGTTCAGCACGGAAATGCCCAGAATCGCCAGATACAGGATAAACGCCGCCAGCCACTTTCCCAGGATGATTTCGAAATCCCGCAGCGGAGACGTCACCAGCAGTTCGATGGTGCCGGTGCGTTTTTCCTCGGCGAACAGGCGCATGGTGATCATGGGGATGATGAACAGCCCCACCACGCTCATATTGGAAAGCACGTTCCGCACTACCCATTCATTCACGTTGAGCGGCACGGACTGGCCCGTCAGCGTCGATTGCAGGCTCTGCTGCAGGAAAAAACGAACCGCGGAGTAGAAGAAAAAGCCGGTGATCAGGGCGAAGAAACACATCACGCCGTAAGCGATCGGCGAGCGGAAATAACTGCTCAGTTCCTTGCGGGCAATCGTAAACGTGTTCATTTTGTTTCCTCCGCCACCGCGGCTTGCGGCGCGGGCTGGGGGTTCTCTTCGTAATTCGAAGCCGTCAATTCCAGGAAGATCTCTTCCAGGCTCAGGCCCATGCCGTGCAGCTCATTCAGCCGCCATCCGGACTCGATCACAGCCCGCGCCAGCTCCGGCCGCACGTGGCTGCCCTTCTGGCTTTCCACGGTGAAGCGCGCGCGGCTGTCCTGGGCGTCCTTGGCGATCACGCGGGTCACTCCGGGCACCTGCTCCAGCTTGTGCTGGACGCTCTCGACCCACGGCGGGGAAGCCTCGCCATCGCGCGGAAGCACCTCCACGGCCACCGTTTCGGCGCCATGCAGGCGGCTGCTCAGATTTTCCATCGTGTCGGTGGCCACCAGCTTGCCGCGGTTGATGATCATCACGCGCTGGCAGGTCGCTTCCACTTCCGGCAGGATGTGGGTGGAAAGAATAATGGTGTGATCCCCGGAAAGCCCCTTGATCAGGTCGCGCGTTTCGATGATCTGGTGGGGATCGAGACCGGAGGTCGGTTCATCCAGGATCAGCACGTCGGGATTGTGGACGATGGCCTGGGCCAGTCCCACGCGCTGCCGGTAGCCCTTGGACAGCTTGCCGATTTCCTTGTTGCGGACGTCGGTGATGGCGGTCTTCTGCATCACCTCGTCAATGCGGCTGCGCAGATTGGACTTGGGCACGCCTTTGATGCGCCCCACGAAATCCAGGTACTCGATCACCTCCATCTCGGGGTAGACCGGCGGCGATTCCGGAAGGTAGCCGATGCGCCGCTTGACCTCCATGGGGTTCTCGGTCACATCGAACCCGGCCACCGTCGCCGAGCCCTCGGTGGGCGGCATGAAGCAGGTGAGCATGCGCATGGTGGTGGTCTTTCCCGCGCCGTTGGGGCCCAGGAAACCCACGATCTGGCCTTTTTCTACCTGGAATGAGATGTGATCGACAGCGACATTCCGGGCATATCTCTTGGTAAGCCCTTCAACTTTGATCATAAATTTACTCAGAAGAAGACGAGAACGTCTTTCGCGACGGCAAAACCCTACATATCATAGAGGTACAGGGCCTGGACTGTCAATCCAGCCCGGCCGGGATGTTATTCAACCGTAAGGGGTTTCAAGCGTCCCGATGGACCGTATCCGGCCCGAAAGCCGGAACGCAGATGGCCACGTATTCAGCCCCCTGAGGGGTGCTGTAACGGACCCACTCGCCTTTCCGGGCCACCACGGCCTGGCCCGCCCGGACTTCCAACATTCCCTTATCATGTTCGACGTGCAGGGCGCCGTTTAGTACCACCGTAAATTCATCGAAATCGGGGCGCTGGCCGGGCTCGGACCACCCGGCCGGGCTGCGCATCCGGGCGATACTGACCTGGGATTCGCGGTTGTTGACGCGGCCGACATATTCCTCGATGATCTTGTTCCCCGGGACGGGAATCAGGTGGGGTTGGGCGATGAGTTCGGGCATGGAAGATAGTGTAGCCTGAGCCGGCTGGGGTCGATCCGGCCGAGCGCTAGTTGTAGTTCGAACTTACCGAGAACAACAGGTTTCCGAAGGCGGCGCCGAAGTCGAGGTTGGTCGCAGCGAAGGTCGACTGGTTCGTCGAATTGTTCACGGACGTGGAACCGCTTCCCGCCGGCAGGCCCAGCAGGACGTACGACGGCACGGTAAACGTGAAGGCGGACTGCGGAACGAGGCAGGTGTACGTGCCGGTTGCATCCCCATTCGTCGAACTTCCCGTGACGATGACATAGCTCCCTGGCGATCCTCCCGTCCAGTTGACGGTGAGCCCTCCGCTGCGCGAGACGGCCGCGGCCGCACTCGGGTTCGTCCAACTCAGAACCGGGTTAGGGAAGTTCACAGTCGTCGTGAAAGCGCCTACCTGGGATCCGGCCGTGGCGTTAATCACATACACTCCCCCCGTCGAGGGTATGGCCGGAATCGTCGCATAGTAGCTACCGGTGGAGCCGGGGATCGCCGCCAGCGTTACGTTGGTTCCGCCCGGACCGGTCACCGTAATGGTTCCCGAGCTGAGTCCGGTTACGGTTCCCGATGTGCTCCCCGAGGTCGATTGGAACAGAATACATCCGCCGAGCGAGACGGTCGAGCCCCCGGCGTAGTTAGCTCCCGTGACCTGACTGAAAGATGCGCCCGCGACGCTGGCGGTGCCGGCTCCAGCCACGGTGGTTTGGGCCACATACACAACGCCCGTCTTAACCGTGCTGTTTCCGCTGAGCGTGGAGATCTGATCTCCGTTGTAGCCGAGCTGCGGATCGGAGCATGTGCCGCCGCCGGCGTGGATCGGCAAGGTCGCGATGTTGCTGACGATGCTGTTGCCGTTCACGTTCGCCACGGCCGCGATGGGAACATAACACCCCGTGGGAACGTTCTGAGGTACGGTCAGGACCAGTACGCTCACTCCCGGATATACCGACGCGCCTTTATAGGCGACGTGCTGCCTGACGCCTCCGATGTAGACCGTGTAGGGAACACTGGTTTGGTGGCCCGACGTGTCGTAGGTGGTGTCGCTATTGCCCGTGGCTCCACAGCCGCTCCCCCAGACGATGATCACCGCGCCGGGCTCTGCGGATTTCGTGAAGGTGATCAGCCCCCCGTAAGGATCCGTTGGCCGGCTATTATCCTGCGCGACGGCCGTTCCGTTGTTATACGTGGTGATCCCCGGTGCGGCGGCAACGACTAGAATCGTGAAACTAGCCGTGCCGTTGTGCGTCACGGTAAGGGTTCCGGATCCAGTCGGCGTGTTCGCCGGCAGAACTCCATCGATCTGCGTGGGGGTTGCGTAATATAACGCCACATTCACGGTCGTACCGCCGACGGTCACGGTGATGCTCGCGCCGTTCAGCGTGCTTGGCAGTCCCGCACCCTCACTGGAATGGAGGGTTGCATCGCCATCGTCGGCCAGGCCCGAGCCCTTCACCTGGAACAGACTGCCCTGGGCGATGCCGGAGTTCGGGAAGCCCGCCGGAATTAAGCTGGAATTGTTTAGTCACGCTCGGTAATGATGGGCCCGGCGCCGCCGTTCCCGCCGCTTGAGTCGCAACTGCGGACGTCTGTAAGCAAGTACTTGGTTCTGGTGGCGCCACTCTGCACTTCGATGTAGTTGTAGTTCACGCCGGGCACGTTGCTGTCTCCTTGAAGGACCCATGCCGAGACTGGCGGCAGCGCTTGCGGCTGAGGCAGAAGACCATCGGGGATTAAGTTGCCATTGCCGGCCAGCATGATGTCCCAGGAGTGGGAGCCCGCTCCAGCCGGATCGGCGTTCGGAACCACCATTTGAAAAGTGGTTGCATCATTCATGAGGCCCGCACCGGAAGGCGGAAGGTATTGGATGTTCGCGCTGCCGTCAAAAAGACTCTGAGAAACTTGCTTGACGCCCCCGAGTGTAAAGCTATTGCTGCCGGAATAATTATAAGTAGTCGTATAGCCACCGTTAACGGACGTTGGCCCGAGCTTGAAATTGATCGTGTCTACGCCGATCTGCAGCGTCACGTCCGGGCCGGAGAATTGATAACATTGCGCGCTTGCGGTGGCAGCGAGCGCGAACAGCGAAAAGGTCGTAAACAATCGACGAGCGAACCGATAAACTCCTGAAGTTCGAGACATGTCAACTTTCTTCCTGCGAGGTAGTAATGGAGAGCGGCTTTGAACTGCACGCCGGAGAGGGCTTGAACTGTGGCGAGCTTCCGCTCCCCATCAGTGTCCTTATTCCTCACTGGAATCTAGGGTAACGAAATCTAGAGGGCCAAGGAAAGACTCACGCGTGTGTTCGGCCAACGTTGTGAGGCGCCTTCACCCGGGCGTGAGCCGCATCCATCAAGTCGTGTCCCGAGGGGCTATTTTCCAGGCATCGCCGGAGCGGCCAGCATACCTTTACTGCTGTAGTTGATGGGAACGATGCGATAGCGGTATACCATCCCGTGCTGTCCGGCCGCATAGCCGCGGTCCCGCTGGACCAGGCTGAAGGCGTTGACGCCCGTGGGGAAGGCGATATTCCGGGAGATCCAGCTCTTTCCGCCGTTGGTGGTATACAGCATGGTGTTGTAGCGCATCATCCATCCGACTTCCGCATCCGCGAACTGGATGTCCGGCTTTCCGTCGATGTGCCCGGAAACACCGGCCCAGGTCTTTCCCCCGTCGGTCGTCCGGAACAACTTCCCGTTGAGCGTCCGCATCACACCGGTGTTTGCATCGAAGAAATAGAGCGCTCCCTCTTTTCCGTCTTCACCGGGGAGAATGACCCAGGGCGTCCAGGTGTTGCCACCGTCTTCGGTTTTGGCCATTACGAATCCAGCCCCACCGGCTAAGCGCTCGCTCATGGCGTATCCCACGCTGGGGTTGACGAAGAATAACTGCGCGAATTGGCAGTTCGCGTTCCGTGTCAGGCCATTGATTTCAACCTTAATCTGGCACTGATAGACCCGCTCCCACGTGCGGCCGGCATTCCGTGTGCGTTGGATGTCCGTGCCGCCGGTGTAGAAACCGACTTCGGCGGATACGAACCGGTAGTCGGTCCGGTGTTGCCCGACGGTTCCCGACGGCGCCCAGTTCTTGCCATCCGTGGTGCGCAGCAACTGGTGGTCTCCCACGCCCGTCCTTTGGACCGCAAAACCGATGTTCGGGCCCACAAAACGCAGGTCACCGTAGGAACGGTCGCTAGACTGCGGATCCCCCAGTTGTACTTCCCAATTGGCTCCGCCGTCGGTGGTGTGGAGAATTACACCTCCCTGTGTGACGTTGCGCCCGCCTGCCACCCAGCCCTCATCCGCGGTGGAGAAGTGCACCGACCTCAATTCCAGGTCTTCTTTGACATTCACCGGTTCCCATATGGCTTTGAACTTGGGTTGTTGGGACTTGGAACCGCTCTTGGCGGCAGACTTCTTGGTCTGGGCCATGGAGACGGCGTCGGGAGAGAGACCGGGCAGGCACAAAACCATCGCCGCCAACCCCAAGCACGTACCGAAAGAACCAAGTTTCACGGGAAACCTCCTGGATCGGGAAACTAGAGTTTACGTTTTGTAAATCCGAACCGGTCGCATGTTCAGACCGAGGATATCACTTGTATTTGGGCGCGGCGGAGCCGCGACTACTCGTAGCGCAGGCTTTCGACGGGGGCGATCTTGGTGGCGCTGCGCGCCGGATAGATCGTCGCGATCAGGCTGACGGCGATCGCGGCGGCCGCGATCCACACGCCGTCCACCCAGTGTGTGGTGAACGGAACATACGAGATGGAGTAGACCTGCTCGTCCAGGCGCAGCCAATGGTATTTATTGGCGAAGAAGCAGACGGTGTAGCCCACCGTCAGGCCGATAGCGGTCCCCACCGCCCCGATCATCGCGCCTTCCCACACGAAAATCCTGCGAATCTGGCGGGCCCGGGCGCCCATCGACATCAGGATCGCGATGTCGCGGTGCTTCTCCATCACCATCATCACCAGGGCGATCAAAATGTTCAGCGCCGCCACCAACTGAATCAGCCCAATGGTGACCACCGTGACTGCGCGCTCCATGTTCAAGGCGTTCAGCAGCGGCCGGTTCTGTTCCTGCCAGGTAGTGGCGGCGAGCTGGGGCCCGATCAACGGCTCGGCCGCCGCGGCCACTTGCGGCGCGGCGTCGACGTCATCCAGGTACAGCTCGATGCTGTTCAAAACGTCCCCCAGCCGGAAGATCTTCTGCATGGTGGGAAGATCCATGAAACCCAGGGAATTGTCGAATTGGAAGAAGCCGGATTCAAACACCCCGGCCAGGCGCAACCGCACGAAGCTCGGCTGCGGGCCGAAGGGAGTCATGTGGCCGTTGGCGATGGTCAGCGTCACCGGTTTGCCGATCACCGCGCCGAGGCGGTCCGCCAGCCGAAAGCCCAGAATGATTCCCGGAAGCTCCGCTTCTTCAGGGCGCAATCCCGCGATCGAGCCCCCCTTCAAGTGCAGCAGCGCTTCCGGGACCGGCGCGCCGGGTGCGATCGAGATGCCTTTCAGCGTGACGCCGTCGCCGTTGACGGGTCCCGAGAGATAGCCGCCGTCGTAGAGCGCGGGCGAGGCGCTTTTGACGTGCGGCAGCCGCGCGAGTTGTCCGGCTAGCTGTTCCCAGTTTTCGATCCCCGCGCCAACCTCTTTTTCCTGGATCGAGACATGCGCGGTCAGACCCAGAAGACTGCCTTCCAGGGTGGTGCGGAATCCGTTGTTAATCGCCAGCGCGATCACCAGCGCCATGACGCCCGCGGCGACGCCGATCACCGAGATCACCGTGATCACGGAGATCACCACCTGTTTGCGCTTGGCGCGCAGGTAGCGGCGGGCGATGAAGAGTTCGAACATGCAGAATACAGAAGTCAGAATACAGAATTCAGAATGGCTTTCGAATAAACGGACAGCATGCGACTAACTTCTTCAAGCTGACGCAGAAGTTCTCCGCTGTCGCCGTAGTCCAGGTCTTGGGCCAGAATCAAGTAGTAACGGCACTCTTCCAGAGACCCTTGTGCAATATTCATAAAACGTGCCTTGTCAGCCTTCCCTCTCCGCCGAAATCCCTCCGAAATGTTGGCTGGTGCAGAAACGGCAGCCCGCCGCAGTTGGGAGGACAGACCGTAGACTTCTGATCGAGGGAAGTCAGCTGAATAGCGATAGACGGCCAGCACGAATTGGTGCGCCTTCTGCCAGACAAGGAGGTCTTGAAATGTCTTGGCACTGGCGCGCTCGTTCATTCTGACTTCTGACTTCTGTCTTCTGAATTCAGCTTCTCCGCGATTCCGATTTCTCCTTCCGGCCGCAGCAGCGGAAACAGAATTACATCGCGGATCGATTTTGAATTCGTCAGAATCATGGCCAGCCGGTCGATGCCGATGCCTTCGCCGCCGGTCGGCGGCATGCCGTAAGACATGGCGCGCAGATAGTCCTCATCCATCTGGTGGGCTTCTTCGTCGCCGGCCGCTTTTAGCTCGAGCTGCATCTCGAAGCGGCGGCATTGTTCCTTAGGATCGTTCAACTCGGTATAGGCGTTGCCGATTTCCATACCGGCCGCATAAATCTCGAAACGCTCGACGAAGGCGGGATCGTCGCGCTTGTGCTTGGAGAGCGGCGAAACTTCCACGGGGTAGTCGTAAATAATGGTGGGCTCGACCAGCGTCGGTTCCACCTGCCGCTCGAACGCCTCGACCAGGGCGCGACCCCGGAGAGAGGCGTTGCCCACGGCTTCCTGCATGGAGAGACGCCGGATGTTGCCGAAGTCGAGCTTGGTCCCCTGGTATTCGACCACAGCGGAACCGGTGGCGTCGATGGCCGTCTGTTTCAGCAGCTCCACGGTCAAATCCATCAGGCCCTGGTAATCCGTGTAGGCCTGATAGAACTCGAGCATGGTGAACTCGGGATTGTGCTGCGTGGAAATCCCTTCGTTGCGGAAATTGCGATTGATTTCGTAAACGCGCTCCAGCCCGCCCACAATTAACCGCTTCAGGTAGAGTTCCGGGGCGATGCGCAGGTACAGATCCAGATCGAGCGTGTTGTGATGAGTGACAAACGGCCGGGCGGTGGCGCCGCCATAGACCGACTGCATCATGGGTGTTTCCACCTCCACGAAGCCGCGCTCTTCAAGCTGGCGCCGCAGCGAAGAAACGATTTTCGCGCGGGTGATGAAAATCTTCTGCGATTCGGGATTCGCGATCAGATCGAGATACCGCTGGCGGTAGCGGATCTCGACATCCTCCAGGCCGTGCCATTTTTCCGGCAGCGCCAGCAGGATCTTGGAAAGAAACGTGAGCTTCTCGACGTGCACGGAGAGTTCGCCGGTCCTGGTGCGGAACAGGTACCCGTCCACGCCCACGATGTCGCCCAGGTCGAGCCCCTCAAAGAGCGCATAGTCCGCTTCCGGAACGGCATCCTTGCGGACGTACGCCTGCAGACGCTCGCCCGACTGCGCGAGATGCATAAAGCCGGCCTTGCCCATGCGGCGGATGGTCTGAATGCGCCCGGCGATGTGGACCCGAGGCTTGTCGGCCAGTTCCTCCGCGGTCTTGGCTCCGTACTCCGCCAGAATCTGCGGGATGGTGTGGCTGGCGTCAAACCGCTGGCCATAAGCGCGGAAGCCCAGCGCCTCGATTTCCGCCGTGCGGCGGAGGCGCTGAGCGAACAGATCGTCTTCCAGGGACAAGTAAGGAACTCCTTAAATGGAGTATAGAGGACTAGACACCGCTCACCGCCGCACGATCACTTCCCGCAAGTGGTCCCGGGTCAGGAAGAACTTCACCGACTCGAAATCCTGAAACAGTTTTTCGAGGCTCCGGTTATTGAAGTACTGCGCCGGACGCCGCCGCCCGCGGGGCGAGAGCAGGATGGTTTTCCGGTCCGAGATGCGGTAGGAATACGTCGGGATGGTTTCGGCGCGCTCCTCGGCGTGAAATAGCGCCAGCAGGTAGGCACCCGGACGAAGCATGTGGTGCAGGCGCCGCACCACCGTTTCGAGCAGCGGCTCGCTCAAAAACTCCAGCGCGTCCCAGACCAGCGCGCCATCAAAGTGCTGGGCGGGATAATCCAGCGCGGTATCCAGGAACTGGGCCACTTTTTGGGGGTCGGACTGGTTCTCGTAAAAGTCGCCGTCGCCGAAGCAGCGGTCCATCTGCAACAGGAAATCGTCGGAATAGATGCGATGCCCGTGATTGGTGACGAAGGCGACCGTGCTCTGGCTGGCGCCGGCCAGATCCAGAAGAGTAAGCCCGGGCCGCTCCACCAGCAAAGAGCAGAATTGATCCAGACCGCTGCTGCTGCGGGTCTCCAACGTCTAACGCTTGTTTTCAGCAGCGCGGGCGGCCATGACGGGACTCGCCGCGGCGGAAGTAACCGCGGGCGAAGCCGTCGCCGGGGATTGGGGCCGGGAGCCTGACGCGGCGGCCGGGGAGGAGCTGACCGCCGGAGCAGCGGCCGCGGACCGGGGAACCTCCGCGCGAACGATGTCCACGTTGCCCTTGAAATACGCGCCGTCCTCGATCACGATGCGCGCCGTCCGGATATCGCCCACAAGTTTCGCTTCCTTGCGGATGTCGATCCGATCGCCGGTCTCCACGTTGCCATGCAAGGTGCCCAGCACGATGACCTCGCGCGCCTTCACGCTGGCGCGGACCTTCCCGTTCGGACCAATGGTGAGGCGATGCTCCTGCATTTCCACAGTGCCTTCTACCTCCCCGTCAATGGTCAGGTCCTCGCGGCTGAGGATCTGCCCCTTGACCACGACCGACTTTCCAAGCACGGCGTTACCCGTGCGCGGCGCATCAAAAGACTCAGTGGGGCGACTCGGAACGGTCGACATCGGGATACCCTCCTTGGCGGGTTGCGGTCTGGCAGGTTGCGCTGTTGGCGGTTGAGCCGCTGCCGGCCTGGGTTCTGGTTGTTCTTCTTCTTTGCGCCGATTCCACATCTCGGAGCGCCTCCTTCTTTAAACTGCTCTATCAATCCTACTACGGGGAGCTAAGTGCGGGAGATGCTCCGGCCGCAAAAAACGTTACGGACTTACAATGGAAACGATGGCGATTCTCCGTACCTTCGCCGCGGCACTGCTGGCGGTATCCGCGGCGTGGGCCGCTCCGCCGATCTTTCCGCTCAAAGACATCCGCGCGGGCCAGCATGGGGTAGGTCGTACGGTCTTTTCCGGATCTCGCATAGAGGAATTCCAGGTGGAAATCCTGGGCGTGCTCGAAAATACGGGGCCGAAGCAATCCATCATCCTGGCGCGGCTGTCGGGCGGGCCACTGGCGCAAACCGGAGTGATGCAGGGCATGAGCGGCTCGCCGGTCTACATCGACGGAAAACTGATCGGTGCGGTGGCGCTGGGGTTCGAACAGGCCAAGGAGGCGATTTGCGGCATCCGGCCCATTGAAGAAATGCTGCGGGTGGAGCCCCAGCCGAAACCAGACCCGAAACAGCAGCGCGCTTCCCTTGGCGTGCGCGGAGAGTTTCTCAGCCCGTTTCTGAGTAACGACGCGCGCCTGACCGAGATCGCCACGCCGGTTTCTTTTTCCGGATTCACCGCCGCCACGCTCGAACACTTCGCCCCGCAACTGCGCCAGCTGGGGTTCGATCCTCGCCAGGGAGTCTCCGGCGGCGGCCGTCTTCCCGACGCGCTGGGCGATCCCAAGAAACTCGAGCCGGGTTCCATGATCTCGGTGCAGCTGCTTTCCGGCGATATGAACGTGGGGGCCGACGGGACCGTCACCATGATCGACGGCAACAAGATTTACGCCTTCGGCCACCAGCTGCTCTCGGCCGGCGAGACCGAGCTGCCGTTCGCGCGCTCCGACGTGCTGGCGCTGCTGCCGAATCTTTCCAGCTCCTTCAAGATTTCGCAGCCGCGCGAGTGGATGGGAACCATCACCGAGGACCGCAACAGCGCCATCTCCGGCCTGACCGGACGGCGCGCGAGCATGATCCCGATCGAGATCAAGATCGGATCGAATTCCTACCGCATGGGCATGATCCAGGACCGCGTGCTGACGCCGCTGGTGGCCCAGATGGCGGTATTTTCGGCCATCGACGCGACCGCCCGGACCATCGGAGCCGCCAGCTACACCGTCCGCGGAAAGATCAATTTCGAAAGCGGGTCGGTGAAATTGGACAACGTCTATAGCGGCGACGTCAGCGTTTCGTCCCTGGCTTCGACCGGGATCGCCACGCCGCTCAGCTGGGCCCTGGCCAGCGGTTTCGATGCGCTGAAGCTCAAGGACCTTACGCTCGAGATTACCGCGCTCGATCAGCGCCGGCAGATGCAGATCGCCGATCTGGTGGCTCCCCGCCGGGTCCGCCCGGGCGAGGAGATCGAGATCGCCGTGGTGCTTTCGGGCGAGAACGGCGCGGAGACCACGCGCAAGGTTCGCTACCGGGTTCCGGTGGGCGCGGAAACCGGTCCGCTGTATCTGACGGCATCGGACGCCACGTCCGCGAATCTGGTGGATCTGCAGACTGCCTATGGCGCCGCGTTCCGGTCGCCGTCGCAGGTTCTGGACGTGCTGAACGGATTGCGCACGAATACCAGCGCGTACCTGCGGGTGTGGCGCGCCGGCCAGTCCTATACGGTCGAAGGCCGCGAGCTGCCGGATCCGCCCGCTTCCGTGGCCCTGATTCTGGGACGCGCGCAACCGGGCGGGCCGAATCAAACGAACGTCCGCGGCGCGGATGTGGCCGAGATGGAAGTGGCATCGGGCGGGAACGTCGTCACGGGATCCAAGACCATCCAGATCGAGGTGCACGAGTGAAGACGGCCGCAGGGTTTCTGCTGGCGGCAGCGATCGCTTCCGGCGCGACCACCGCGACCTGGGAGATGAACGGCTTCCAGGATTTCCTCCACGGGCGAATGAGCGGCCTGGCTCTCACGCACGACGGCCGTCTGGTTCTGGGTCCTAAGCTCGACACGCTGTTTACTTCCGATCAGCCCGAGATCTGGAGCATCGCGCGCGGGCCCGATGGATCGCTGTACGTGGGTACTGGCAATCGCGGACGAGTGTTCAAGCTCGATTCGTCCGGTCGCAGCACGCTGCTGTGGTCGGCCGATCAGCCCGAGATCTTCGCCCTCGCCGTGGATTCCAAAGGCGTGGTGTACGCGGGAACTTCGCCCGAGGGCAAGGTGTATCGCATCGAAAACGGCCAGGCTACGGAGTATTTCGCGCCGGAGGCGCGCTACATCTGGGCGCTGGCGGTCGGCTCAAACGGCGACCTGTTTGTCGCCACCGGAGATAAGGGCCGGATCTATCGCGTGACAAACTCGGGCAACGGCGCCGGCAAGGGCGAGATCTACTACGAGACCGGTCAGGTGCACGTCACCGCGCTGGCGCTCGATTCGCAGGGCCGGCTGCTGGCGGGCACCGAGCCCAACGGGATTCTCTATCGCATCACCGCCAGGCAGAAGGCCTTCGTGCTGTACGACGCGAATCTGTCGGAGATCCGGGCGATTGTTCCCGCGCCGGACGGCAGCATTTACGTGGCCGGGTTGGGCGGCGGAGTGGCGCGCCAGACCAGCGTTGCATCGAGCGCGGCCACAACGCTCACCAGCAGCACCGCCTTGCCCACGGTTTCGACCAGCATCACGGTTACCGATCAGCAGGCCGCACTGATCACACCGCCCAAGCCCGAAGCTCCCAAGGCCACCGTGACGAGCACGCCCGCTGTGACTACGTTCACATCGCCCAGCTACAGCTCTGGCGACGACCACTCGGCGCTCTACAAGATCCATCCGGATAATACGGTCGAGACGCTGTGGAGCTCGAAGGAAGAGAACATTTACGACCTGGCGCTCGATCGCGGCTCGATTCTGTTTCTGACGGACGCGCAGGGACGAATCTACCGCTTGGATCAAGGCTCGGACCAAGGCTTGGCTCAGGACCGGACGGTCGCTCTGGTGGCGCAGGCCGGCGAAGGCGATGCGACGCGCTTGCTCGCCGTGCCCGGCGGGACGCTGGCCGCGACCGGCAACCTGGCGAAAATTATCCGGCTCGGCAGCGATCCCGGCGCGAGCGGCTGGTTTGAGTCGCCGGTGCACGACGCGGGAACGGTGGCGCGCTGGGGACGCATCACATGGATCAACAGCGGTAAGACAGGTGGGTTGGCGTTTCGCACGCGCACCGGCAACACCGCGCGTCCGGATGCGACCTGGAGCGACTGGTCCGACCCGGTCAACAATCCCGACCGCGCCGCCATCACCAGTCCGAACGCGCGCTTTATCCAGTGGCGCGCCGAGTTCACGGGCGGATCGAATGCAGCGCCCGCGCTCGATCACGTGTCGGTGGCTTACTTGCCCCAGAACACGCCGCCGGTGGTGCGCAGCATCCAGGTGAGCTCGCAGGCCGCGGCTGGAGCCGTGAGGCCGGCGAGTTCCAGCAGTACGCTTGCCAGCAGCTCGGCCTTCTCGATCACCGTGACCGATACCGGCGATGTTTCAACGCCCACCGGGACTCCTTCGCAGATGGTTTCGCGCTCGGCCGGATCGCAGATGCAGATCGCCTGGCAGGCCGACGATCCGGACGGCGACCGGCTGCTTTACAATCTCTATTTCCGCGGTGAAGAAGAGACCCAGTGGAAACTTCTGCGCGGCGATATGACCGACAACACCTACACGCTGGAGGGCGACGTGCTGGCCGACGGGCGCTACTTCTTTCGCGTGACGGCCAGCGACCGGCTCTCGAATCCGCTCGATCTGGCTCGGGAGTCCGCGCTGGTCAGCGCGCCGGTGCTGATCGACAATACGCCGCCGGTGGTGACGGCCAGCGCGCCGCGCCGCAACGGGACCGCGCTGGAAGCCGACGTGGACGCCCAAGATCGGGGCTCGGTGCTGCGCCGCTGCGAGTATTCGGTGGACGCGGGACCGTGGACGCCGGTGGAAGCCGCCGACGGCGTGACCGATTCCGCCCGCGAGCAGTTCCATCTGCGCCTGGAAAATTTCCCCGCCGGCGAGCATCTCATCGTGATTCGGGTGTACGACGCGGCCGGCAACGCCGGACTCACCAAGATCGTGGCTCGTTAAAGAGATGGTGCGCAGCGACTCGTATCGCACGCTGAGCGGGCTGCCGCTCGATCCGGTCTATACGGAAAGTTTGGACGCGGGTAAACCCGGGCAGTTTCCCTACACCCGCGGCATCCACGAATCCATGTATCGCGGCCGGCTGTGGACCATGCGCCAGTTCGCGGGTTTCGCCACGGCGGAAGAAACCAACGCCCGTTTTCGCTATCTGCTGGAGCAGGGCCAAACCGGATTGTCGGTGGCGTTCGATCTGCCGACGCTGATGGGCCTCGATGCCGACCATCCCACGGCGCTGGGCGAAGTGGGCAAGTGCGGCGTCGCGATTTCTTCGCTGGCGGACATGGAGACGCTGTTCGAGGGGATTCCTCTGGGCGACGTCACCGTCTCGATGACCATCAATTCGCCGGCCTCGGTCATTTGGGCAATGTATTTGGTCGTGGCGGAGAAGCAGGGCGTCGACTGGGCGCGGCTGTCAGGCACGCTCCAGAACGACATCCTGAAGGAGTACATCGCACAGAAGGAGTATATTTATCCGCCGCGGCCGTCCATGCGCCTGGTGACGGATTCCATCGAGTTCGCCGCGCAGCGTGTGCCCCGCTTCAATCCCATCTCCATTTCCGGATATCACATTCGCGAAGCCGGATCGACGGCCGTGCAGGAGCTGGCTTTCACCCTGCGCGATGGCATCGAGTACGTGGAACACGTCCTTGCGCGCGGGCTGCCGGTGGATTCCTTCGCGCCGCGCCTGAGTTTCTTCTTCAACGCGCACAATGACTTTTTCGAGGAAATCGCCAAGTATCGCGCGGCGCGCAAGATTTGGGCCTACGTGATGCGCGACCGCTTCCACGCTACGCAGGAAAACAGCTGGAAGCTGCGGTTCCATGCCCAGACGGCGGGGTGTTCGCTGACCTGGCAGCAGCCGCGCAACAATATCGTGCGGACCGCACTCCAGGCGATGGCGGCCGTGCTGGGCGGATGCCAGTCGCTGCACACCAATTCGCTCGACGAGGCATACGCGCTGCCGTCCGAGGATGCCGTAACTCTGGCGCTGCGCACGCAACAGGTGATCGCCTATGAGACCGGGGTGACGGCCGAGCCCGATCCTCTGGGCGGAAGCTATTTCCTGGAGCGCCTGACGCTTGACGTCGAGGCTGCCGCGAACCAGTACATCCGAAAAATTGACGAGATGGGCGGCATGATCCCGGCCATCGAACGCGGCTTCCCGCAATCGGAGATCGCGCAGGCGAGCTACGCATACCAGCGCGAAATCGAGCAAGGCGAGCAGGTGATCGTAGGCGTGAACCGGTTCACCGAGGACGCCGAACAGCCGATCGAAGTGCTGCACATCGACGAATCCGCGGCGCAGAAGCAGATGGAGCGTCTCGACGCGGTCAAACGGCGGCGAAGCGCCAGCGAAGTGGCGAAGACTTTAGGATCGCTGCGCCGCGCGGCCGAAGGCACCGAGAACACCATGCCGTACATCCTGGATGCGGTTCGCGCGTATGCGACGGTGGGAGAAATCTGCGGGGCACTCCAGGACGTCTTCGGAAGCTATACGGAAACCAGCTTTCTCTAAAAAAAGGGACCGCCTTCTGTCAGGCGGCCCCACGGCCCTAGATTATCGACCGTTAAAACCGGAATCCGAATCCGACGGACGGCTCGGCGCGATGTGTCAGTAACTCCGCGCTGAACGTGGACGCTCCGAGCGTCGGACTGTCATAAACCAGCCCGCGATACTGCGCCCGCAGGAACCAACGGCTGCCGAGATTGAAATCGGCGCCCGCGCCGTAAACGAATGCCGGACGGGCCAGCGCGCTGCCGCCGATGTCCTTCGGATCGAAGATCAGGCCGCCCGTTCCGGCCAGGGCAAACGGAGTAATCCGGTTGAGCGGCAGACGCCACACATAGGCCATGGTCGCTTCGTGCGAATACGCCTTGGTGCTGGCGAGGTTGCCGTCCAGCGCGTAGCGCTGCGAGTTGAGCGCGTAGCCGTAATTAAACTCCACGCCGTTGTGGCGGCTGAAATAGTAACGATAGGTGCCCAAAACCCCGCCGCTGTTGGAGGCGGAGTGAGTCACCCCGTTGTCGGTTGATTCCTGCACAAAGCTGCCCAACGCTTGTACCGCCACGTCGGACTTGTACTCCTCACTCTGCCCGAAGGCCGGCAGACCCAGTACCGACGCCCCCAGCACGAGTGCAACAACACCTTTCTTCACAACATCTTGCTTTCCGAACATGCGAGTCCTCTCCTTTGCCGGCAACCCGCCGGCCTCGATTTGCATCTACGAACATATGGATGTGCAGGGGTCAAAATCGGCACTGATCGTTCGTCCGTAGATTCTGTCCGATCGTCCAAAGCAAGAGGTGGGGTGTTCCATGGATGCCATTACCGATTTTCTGAGCGCTGTTCGTGTCCAAGGAGTCTGTTATGGACGCATTCAGATCACCGCTTCGTGGACTCCGCCTTCTGAAGCGGAATCGCACGCGAGATTCGGTTCGATTTCGTACGGCCAGGCCTGGCTCAGCTTGCCTGATGTTGCCGAGCCGGTCTATCTTATGCGCGGCGATTTTTTTCTGCTGGCGCCGGGCCGGGAATTTGTGCTGTCGGCGGCGGAGGCGGCTCGCCCGCCGCGGTCATTGCCGGCCGGTTCAGCTTTGACGAGACCCATGGCAGACCGCTCACGGAGTTCCTTCCTCCGCTGATTCTGATTCGCGGCAGCCAGCCGCATACGCTCGCGCTGCAAAAGACGCTGGAGCTATTGGCTGCGGAAGTGGACGCGTCCAAGTCCGTTTCCGAGCCCGGCTCCGAATGGACCGTTCGGCGGCTGGCTGATTTGTTGCTGATTCAGGCTTTGCGTTCGCACATCGCCGACGCCGAGAGTGAACCGGCGGGCTGGCTGCACGCGCTCGCCGATTCTCACATCGGCGCCGCGCTCAATTCGATGCACAGGCGCATCGAGTATCCCTGGACGGTCGCCAGCCTGGCCTCGGAAGCCGGGATGTCGCGCTCGGCGTTCGCGCAGCGGTTCAAAGAGCTCATGAACGAGTCTCCGCTGGAGTATCTGACACGCTGGCGGATGTACCGCGGAAGCGACCTGCTGCGCGACAGCGACCGGAAGCTGGCGGACGTGGCCCAGGCGGTCGGCTACGACTCGGATGGCGCCTTCCACAAGGCGTTCAAGCGGGTTTTGGGAATCGCGCCAGGGGAGTACCGGCGGAGCGTGGGAACCACCCAGCCCGCTCTGTAGCCCCGCCGTGATATCCTCAAATCGAGGATGCACCGCTGATGCCAAAGAGGCAACAGGGGCGTATCGCAGTCTTAATCGCAGTTTTTTATGGATCACAGAATCCGGGTCTTGGTCGCCAAGCCCGGCCTCGACGGACACGACCGGGGCGCGAAGGTGATTGCTCGCGCATTGCGGGATGCAGGTATGGAAGTGATCTATACCGGTCTCCGGCAAACCCCGGAAATGATCGTCAACACCGCGCTGCAGGAAGACGTGCAGGTCATCGGCCTGTCCATTCTTTCCGGAGCGCATAACGCCATCGTGCCTCGCGTGATGGAGCTACTGAAGGAACAAAAGATGACCGATGTACTGGTCATCGTAGGCGGCATCGTACCGGATGAAGATGCCGCGCAATTGAAACGGCTGGGAGTGGCCGCGGTTTTTCAACCCGGAGCCTCCCTCCAGGAAATTGTGGACTTCATCCGAAGCTCAGTCAAACAGACAGTTTGACCAGAGCGCAACGCATGGCGCCGATGGCGCGTGCGGATTGGAGAACAAACTGAAAATGCAAGATAAGTTAAACATCGCGGTGTTCGTCGATTATGACAACATCGAGATCGGACTCAAGTCGACATTGCGTCGCGAGTTCGACGTATCGCTCGCGCTGGACGCGCTCAAGGAGCGCGGCGACCTGGTCGCCAAGTTCGCTTACGCCAACTGGGGACGCCAGGACGGAGCCACGCGCCAGATGGCGGAAAACGCCGTCCAGATGGTGCAGCGGATTCCTTCGCCGCGCGGCGACAAGAACGGAGCCGATATCAACCTCGCGCTGGACGCGCTGGAGATGGCGTTTACGCATACCCATGTGAACGCCTTCGCCATCGTCAGCGGCGACAGCGATTTCATTCCGCTGGTCAACAAATTGAAAGAGTACGGCAAGACGGTGTTCGTGGTGGGCGGCAAAGCGTTCACTTCCACCATCCTCCAGCAGAATTGCCACGAGTTCATCAGCTTCGAATCGCTGTTGTCGGATTTGCCGGCCAGCGTCATTCTGCCGGGTGAAACCCGGGCGTCGCGGCCGCGCGGAGATCGTTCTGGAAGCGATCGTCAAGGAAGTGACCGGCCGGAACGCGGCGAGCGTCCCGACCGTGGCTCCGACCGTGGAGGTGAACGGCGCCCCAGGCCCGCTCCGCTGGAGCTCGGCCAAGCCATGCCGCTGGTGGAACGCGCTCTCCAGGTGCTCGAACGCCGGGGCGTGCAGCCGCAGCTCGGATTGCTGAAGTCCACCATGCTGCAACTCGATCCCGCGTTCAACGAACGAGCCTACGGCGGGTCGAGTTTCTCGGATTTCGTCGAAAAGCTGAAGCGCGAGGATTTGGTGAACGTCAGTGGAACCGGCGGGCGCTACGTGATCGAGCGCAAGGGTTCCTCGCAGCCCGAGCGAGCCACGCTCAAGCCCGAGGACCTGCTGCCGGCGCTGCGCGATGTGGCCGAAAACCATCGTTTGGAGATCGAAAACGGCGTGCCCGTGGAGGATCTTGCGCAGTGGTTCAAAGAAGAGCATCCCAGCCTCGATACCACTGCTTACGGATTCCAGCAGTTCAGCGAGTTCCTGAATTACGCCCAGGATAAGACCGTGGTCCGCATGGAGCCGCATGAAGAGCAGGGCGTGATGATGGTGTATCTGGGCGCGGAGTTTTATCCGCCGGCCGAGGCGCCTGCTCCCGAGCCCCAGGCAGCAGCGGAAGTCGAAGAAGAGGTAGAGGAGCCGCAGCCGTACGTGGAAGGCCAGCCGACCATCTTCGAGCCGAATCCGCCGCCGGCTAAACCCAAGAGAGCCCCCGCAACTCGACGGCGCGCTCCCAAAGCCACTGGAGCGGGCGGGGCAAGCCGCCGTCCGCGCGGCCGGAAAAAGCCCGGCAGCTAAGAGCCCGGCAGTTAAAAGACAGCGAAGCGAATGAGTATGGAACGGATTGTCCCCGCGGGCGGAGCATCGCCGCGGGGACACTACACCCCGGCCTTACGCGCCGGAGATTTCGTATATGTGAGCGGCCAGGGTCCCATCGATCCGGTGACGGACAAGCTGGCGGCCGGGGACGTCGAATTTCAGACGCGCCTGACGCTCTCCAACATCCGGCGGATTCTCGAAGCCGCCGGCGCAGCGGTCACCGACGTCGTCAAATGCTCGGTATTCCTGCGTGATATCGCGGATTTCGCGAAAATGAACCGCGCGTATGCGGAGTTCTTCGGGGATCACAAGCCCGCGCGGACGACCATTGAGGCGAAATTTCACCAGGCGGAAATGCTGGTCGAGATCGATTGCGTGGCCTATAAGCCGCGCGGCTAAAGCGCAACTTCCTGGCTGAGGGCTCTAGTTTTTGGCCTGAGGCGGGACGTAACCGGGCGGGAGCGCCGCGCCTTCTCCGAAGAAATACTCTTCCATCTGCTTGAGCAGGAACTCCTGCGCCTCTTGCGTGCCCAGGTTGAGGCGGTATTCGTTCATGATCATCTTCATCTGCTCCATCCACAGTTTCCAGGCGTCCTTGGAGACGTTCTCGAAGATGCGCTGGCCCAGGGGATTATCGAAAGGCGTCTCGTCCAGGCCGGGCATTTCGCGCTGGAACTTGACGCAGAATACCTTGCGCCCGCTCTTGTTGGCCTCTTCGACGCGAGGCCCTGGTATGCCGCTACCGCAACCCATTCGTGATTCCTCTCGACTTCAGGATAGCGCGCCGCGCCCAGCCCGGGGTCAGAGCGTCGCCGGATCCGCCTTGGGAGGCTTCTTCTTGGCCTTGACCGCGTCCAGGTACTCCGACAGCTTCAAGGGGAGGCGCGCGCCTTTTTCCATGTGCCGCTGCACCGCGCGCTGGTACCGTCGCAGGGTTTCCCGCCGCGAAGAGTCGCGCAGGTTGCAGGCTTCGATATCCAGCAGCAGGTCCACTTCCCACGGCCGGAACGTATTGCGGTGCATATTGCCGCGCAGGAGCTCCTGTATCAGCCGGTTGAATTGTGCGAGCACTGCGTCGCTATCGGGCAGGGATTCATGCATCGTACTGGGAGTTTGATGGCAATGTTAGCACACGCGGCCGCTTAATTCACCCGCGCCAGCCACCAGTGAATCGCCTCGAGCTGCTTCTGGATGGCGTCGCGATCGGCGGCTTCCGGCTCCAGCTCCAGGTATTTGAGCAGATCGCGGCGCGCGGCGTGGTAGTGCTTGGATTCCAGCGAGAGCAGCCCGCGCCGCTTGTACCACGGCCCGATTTCCGGCGCTCCCAGGAGAAGCAGGTTGAGCGTGGCGATGGCTTTCTCGAAGTCCCGCGCCCGCAGGTACACTCCCTGGAGGTTTTGCAGCATCCGCATGGCGATCTGCTTGGGGGTCGCGCGCTCGAGAAGGATCGGATCGGCAACCTTGGCCCCGGCGAGCGCGAAGCATTCCTGTGGCGAAATGGCGCGGCCGCCGTGAAACGGATCGATGTAGGTGGCGTAATTCCCGTCGTTAAATTCGAGTACAAAGTGACGCGGCAGGCCGATGCCGAACACCGGCATATGCAGCCGCCGGGCGATCTCCATATACATCACAGCCAGGGTGATCGGGATGCCCGTGCGGCGCTCCAGCACCTGGTTCAGGCAACTGTTCAGGGGGTCGAAAAAATCGGTCTCGTTACCGTGAAAGCCCAGCTCGCCGAACAGGTAACTGCTGGCTTTTTCGACGAAGTCGCGGCCGTCATTGAAGTTGCGGAGGCGGTCCCCCAGCGATGCCGCGAGATCGTTCAGCTGGTCCAGGAACGGTTCCGGCTCGAGATTCGGGAAGTGGATACTGGCCAGATCCAGCGCCGCGCGGTCCATGCGGACCCGGGGAGTCTCCTCTGCCAGGACCTGCTGCAAATGGAGCAGACGATTCACCTGCTCCTATTGTATTCTCCGGCCTGTCGTATCAGCCAGCTGTCGTATCAGCCAGCTGTCGTATCAGCCAGCTGTCGTATCAGCCAGCTGTCGTATCAGCCAGCTAAAGTGATATAGCGGAATCCGGCCCGCGTGATGCGCGCGCGATCCAGTGCGTGCCGCGTGTCCAATAGAATGGGGGTTCGCATCACAGACGCCAGCAATTCCCAATCCAGCTCCAGATACTGCGGCCACTCCGTGACCAGGACTACCGCATCCGCATCGCGAGCCACCTCATGCGCATCGGATGCCAGGAACACATCCATGCCGGCATGTTCCTTCTTGAACCGGTTCATGGCGACGGGATCGTGAACCTTGACACGGGCGCCGCGTTCCAGGAGATGGCGCGCGACGTCCAGCGCGGGGGCTTCCCGCAGATCGTCAGTGTGCGGCTTGAACGCCAGGCCCAGCAGGCCGATGGTTCGGCCCTTGAGGATTTTCAGTTCCCCGAGCAGTTTCTCGACGACGCGCTCCCGCTGGTGACGGTTGACGTCGCGGGCGGCTTTCACGATGGACATATCGAGCCCGTATTCGGATGCCGTGGATACCAGCGCGGCGGTGTCTTTTCCGAAGCACGATCCGCCCCAGCCGATGCCGGCCTGCAAAAAGCGCGTGCCGATGCGCGCATCCAGGCCGATGCCGCGCGCCACTTGCGAGATATCCGCCCCTACTTTTTCGGCCAGTTGTCCGATTTCGTTGATATAGCTGATCTTGAGCGCCAGGAACGCGTTCGCTGCGTACTTAATGAGCTCGGCCGAAGCGAGATCGGTGGAGATGAGCGGCACGCCGCCGACGCGGTCGGGTCTGGGGAGAAAAGAAGGCGGCTGAAAGGTCTGATCCAGGATCGGACGATATAGCGTATAGAGCACTTCCGCGGTCCGTGGATCATCGGCGCCGATCACCACGCGATCCGGGTACAGGCTGTCGAGAAGCGCACTGCCTTCGCGGAGAAACTCGGGATTGGAAGCCACTGCGAAACAATCCTTGCCGCGCCCGCGGCGCTCGGCCGCGTCGCGCACCAGCGCGCCCACCCAATTGCCACTGCCGATGGGCACCGTGGATTTGTTCACGATCACGGTGAAATGATGGCCCAGACGTTCGCCCACGCCTTCGGCGGCGGCCTGCAGATAGCGGAGATCGGGCGCGCCTCCCGCGCCGGGCGGTGTCCCGACAGCGATGAAAACCACCTGGGCGTCGGGGATGGCGTCCGCGTAGTCCATGGTGAATTTCAAATTCGGCCGCGCCGCCACCAATAAGTCCTCTAGATGCGGTTCGTGGAAGGGAGCCTCACCGCGCTGGAGGGAGCCGATCTTGCTCGCATCCGGGTCAACACACGTAACCTCATGACCCAGGTAGGCAAGGCAGGCCCCGGTGGTCAATCCGACATAGCCAGTTCCAAGGATTGCAACGTTCATAGGCTCCTATTTTACGATCGGAAGGGCGGCGGCAATGACAAACTTTAGGCGCCTGGGTACTTCCCGGAGACCATCTAGTACTAGATCGACAGACCCACCCCGAACATACAGGAAACCCAGATAAGAGGATCCCTCGGGTAACGGAAGCAATTCCTGGCCTTCTTTCGCCGTAATCACGATATCTTCGACTCCCGGGACCAGCCGGGCATCCTCCAGCCCCTGGACCCCCCGAAATACCCCAGCATGGGGGATTGGGATCATCATAACTCCGTGGCTTCCTGGAGTTAGGGTCGCCCCCGAAACGTCTTCGCCCAGCGCGTGGCGCAGCAGGAGCTGTTCCAGCGTGCAATAAGGGGGGCTGAAACGCAGCACCCGGGCGCACAGGCCGCCGATGGGCCGGGCCGCCGCCTCCAGGATCCATACCCCGTGCCCGTTCACGCGCATTTCCGCGTGGACAGGGCCGTCCTTGAGGCCGAGCGCGGTCACCGCAGCCTGCGCGGTCTCCCGGATCCGTCCCTGGACGTCATTTGGCTCCCGATTGGGCTCCCGGGAGGGCGTGATATAGATGGTTTCCTCAAAATAGGGGCCTTCCAGAGGGTCGGGTTTGTCGAACAGCGCCAGGGTCTGGAGTCTCCCCCCGGTGACCACCCCTTCGAGCGCGAATTCGCGGCCCGGGATATAGTCTTCGACGAGAACATCGCCATTCTGCATTCGGCCAATGCGCTCGGCGGCTGCGCGGAATTCTTCCGGGTTGTTGGCGCGGATGACGCCGCGGCTGGCGGAGGAGTCCAGGGGCTTGAGAACACAAGGAAATGTGACCTTGGCGAGAGCCGCATCCGCCAGCGTCATACGCCGAAACTCCGGCACCCGCATTCCCGAGGCGCGAAAGCGTTCCCGCGCGAGCAGCTTGTTGGCCGCCGCGCGAGCCGCTTCGGCCGGATGAAATCGCAATCCGAGCCGCTCCGCCACCTGTGCGGCCACGCATGCAGGCCGGTCGCCAACCGCGAGGATTCCGTCAAAAGGCCCGCGCGCGGCCAGCGCTTCGATGCCCGGCTCGGGGTCCTCGAAACGAACCGGAGCGGCATCGTCGCCCCAGGGATTCTCCAGGATGTGGCAGCGGTCCGTCGCCAGCACCAGCTCCACGTCCAGCGCCCGGGCTGCGCCGGCAAACTCGCGCACCTGATAACCAGTGGTGGCGGCGACCAATAAGACACGTTTCATGTCTTCTACAGACTCATCTTCTAGACTTGCGGCGCGGGCTCGGCGCAGCAATACCAGGGTTCGTCCATATGGGGAAGAGCGTGGGGAACCGGAGGCTGGGGCAAGACGGGCGCAGCAGTGTGCAGAACCAGTTCCCAGATCTCGCCGAAGATCTCGGCGCGCGTCTTGTTCTCCGCCTGGCGCCGGCTGACGAGTTGGAACACCAGATTTCCCAGGGTGTCGACGTCCCGGTCGGGGTGTTTCCACGGATAGACCAGCGCTTGATCGTCAAAGGGTCCGATCACGGCCTGGATGTCCGGCAGCTCCAGCAGCCGCGAGCTCTGGGTGACCAGCAGACGTAACGCGAGCTGCACCGGCGCGGTGTTCTCGACCAGCTCCAGATCGGCCAGCGCGCGCAGCAACGCGCCGTAGCCTTCGATGGTGGTCCAGGGCATAAATGCGATGAAGGTCGGCTGGAGTGCCAGGCCGGCCTCGCGCAAGGACGTGGCAACGTCGTAAAAATCCTGGCGCGTGTGACCCTTTTCCAAACGGGCCAGCACGGCGTCGTCAATCGATTCGACCGCGCTGGTGACAAACAGGCAGCCGGTCTGCTTCAGCGCCGGCAGCAGCGCGCGATGCTGCTTGAGATGCTCGATCTTGATGGTCGCATCGTAGGTGACCTGGGGAAATTCGGCATGGAACGCCTCCACGATCCGCATGGCGTGCGTGGGGCCGTTGAAGAAATCGGGATCGCCGAAGGTAATGTGACGAGCGCCGGACGCCACCTGTTGCCGGATGTCCTCCAGCACGACTTCGCGCTGCACCACGCGAAATTGTCCTTTGTAAACCGGCACCACCGGGCAGTGCCGGCACAGATGCTTGCAGCCGCGGCTGGCCTCGGTGTATCCGGCGGTGGTTTTGCTCCCGTTCCGACGCAGATGAGAATACAACTCCAGGCCCGGCAGACCTCGCCGGTCCGGTGTCAGAAACGCGAGCCTGTCCATGCTTTCCGAGGCGCCTTTTGAAGCGGCATCGCCGCCGTTGGCAAGATCGACCAGCGCGGGCTCAAACTCCCCCTCGATCACGGTTTCAACGCCAAGCCCGCGCAACAGATCGCGATTCAGAGGAGCGTACAGGCCATAGCACGCCAGACGTGCGCCGGGGTTCAGCGCCTTTACCCGCTCGATCACCGGCATCGCCAGCCGCGTCGCGGTGTGCATCGGCAAATGGAAGGCGACCAGCCCGGCGGCCTGAATCGCGGCTTCCTCCAGGGGCGCCACCGCCAGGTCCAGGCACACTACCTCGTGGCCGGCCCGGACCAGCCAGGCGGTGGGTGAACTCAGGCCGAACGGCTGGTGGCCGAGCTCGTAGGTGGAGACGAGAACAACTTTCACTATTTCTTTTTCTTGGCAGCGGCCTGCTTGGCGACGATCGAGTCCTTGATCTTGTCGTAAGTGGCCTGCGGAACGATGTTTTTGGAAACCAGCTGGTCTTTGCGCGCATACGGCCGTCCGGCGACGATTTTTTGCGAATACGCCTCACCGATGCCGGGCAGGACCTTCAGCTGATCCGCGGTGGCGGAGTTGATATCGAGCACAGCGCCACTGTTTTGGGCGGTGGCGGCCACTTTCGCCGGAGCCTTCCTGGGAGTGGCTTTGGTTTGAGCCAAGGCCGCGCTAGCTAACAAGACACAAGCCAGAAGGGGAGCAAACAATCGCCGGAAACCCGGAGTATTCATGACCCTAGTGTACCCGCTAACCTAAAAGGCAGATGCAGCCGCGCAGGAGCTTCCCGAGATCCATTCTGGACGCGATTCTCCAAACCCTGCGCTACTGGAGCCAGACCGAGGTGCACGCGCTGGCTTTTTCCGTCGCGGCCAACGTGCTGCTGGGATTCTTTCCGTTCCTCATCGTATGCGTATCGCTTTCGCAGATTGTTTTCAGCCGGCAAACCACCGTGGCGGCGATCGATTTCGCGCTGCACGATTACTTCCCCGACGTGCTCGGTGGATTCCTGAGCCGAAACCTCCCGCAGCGGCCCCTCACCGACGGGGTGGCGCTGTTGCTGCTGCTGTTCTCGTCCAACGGAATTTTCGAGCCGCTGGAGGTGGCGTTCAACAAGATCTGGGGCATCCAGAAGAACCGCAGTTATCTGCACAATCAGTTGGTGAGCCTGGCACTGATCTTTTCCTGCGGTGGTTTGGCTCTGCTTTCCCTGGGCATCACCGAGCTACGGGTGGGCTCCTCGAGCGGGCTACGGATCGAGCTATGGACCTCGATACTGTTTTTCAAGCTGGCCGCGGTGCCGCTGATCTCATTGAGCCTGTTTCTGATTTACCGCTATCTGCCGAACGGGCGGCCGCCGCTTCCCCGGGTGATCGGCGCGGCGATCGGCGTGGGACTCTTGCTCGAAGGGCTGAAGTACCTGAACGTTCTGGTCTGGCCCTGGGTGGACGCACGCATCCAGAGGGAATACGGCGTCTTTCGCTACTCCGCGACGATTCTCTTTCTGAGCTTTTTCGCCTCGATGCTGGTGCTGGCCGGAGCGGAATGGGCCGCGCGCGGACACAGGCTGGAGGACGTGAAACCGAATCCCGCGGAGCCGGTGGCAACCACCTGACGCGCGATTCCTGGCGAATGCGGGCCGTTACCGGCGCGGCTCGGTATCCTGATGCGGCTTCAGGATACCCCGACGCTCCAGCCAGGCGCGCACCCATGTCCGGGCCCGTTGGACGTACGGAAGGAAACGCCGCACGATCACGTGGTCGGTGCCGAGCACCGCGATCCCGGCCGCGAAAAAGACGAAACCGGGTATCACCGGCAGCAGACTGCCGATCACGCCCAGGATCAGCAGGCTAACGCCCAGGACCGTGCGGACAACGTGATTCACGTGACTCATGGAAGGCGTTTCGCCAGCTACTACGTCCAGGGTAGCCGGTCTGTTTCGCGATCGGGCGTAAAATAAAGGTATGGCGTTGCTGAGCGATCGGGCCGGGAAAACGTCCCGGGTGGTCTTGCTCCCCGCCTCCCTGGAAGATCCCTCGAAATCGCCGCCGGGCCTGTACCGCATTGGCCTGCTGATCGCCTGCGGTTCGATCCTGGCTTTTTTCGCCGCGCTGGTGATCGCTTTCTACTGGCGCGCGAACACGCCGCCGTTTTGGGCCCCCATCGCGCTGCCTCGCACGCTATGGCTGTCCACGGCGATCATCCTGACGAGCAGCGTCACGTTCGAGGCCGCGCGCCGGACCTATCGCCGTGGTCTTCACCATACGGCGGCACGACTGCTGGTGGTGACGGCCTGCCTGGGCGCGGCCTTTCTGGCCTCCCAGCTATCGGCCTGGTTGAGCCTGGTTCACCGCGGCTACTACATGGCGCAGAATCCCTACAGCTCGTTCTTCTACATGTTCACCGGACTCCACGCCGCCCATCTGATTGGAGGCCTGATCGCGCTGTTCGTGGTCGTGCTGGGCCGGGCTACGCGGCGCGAAAGCGTGGATGTGGTGGCTTACTACTGGCACTTCCTGGGATTGCTGTGGCTCGCGCTGTTCGTCATTCTCCTGACCGCCTGACTCCTTAGATCGTGAATCTTCCAACGAATGCCGATTGATCCCTCCGCGCAGGTGGCTCCCACGGCCCGCGTGCATGCGGGCGCCACGGTTGGTCCGGGGGCCATTGTCGGCGACTTCGCCATTATCGAAGACGACGTCGTCATCGGCGCAGGCTCGCGGCTGGAACCCTACGTCTACGTCAAGCGCTGGACCACCTTGGGGGAGCGCAACCAGATTTCGGCCGGCACGGTGCTCGGCACCGATCCGCTGGATAAAGGCTTCACGGGGGAGCGCAGTTACCTCAGGATCGGGAACGGGAACATCATCCGCGAGCACTACACGATTTCCCGCGGCACGGCTCCGGAGTCCGAGACGGTCATCGGCGATGAGAACTACATCATGACTTCCGGCCACATCGCGCACAATTGCCGGATCGGGAACCGCACCGTGATCGCCAGCTGCGCGCTGGTGGCAGGCTATGTGGAGGTGGAGGATCAGGCATTCATCTCCGGCGGCGTGGTGATCCACCAGTATTCACGGATCGGCCGGCTGGCGATGATCGGGGGAAACACGCGCGTCAATCGCGATCTTCCGCCCTTCTTTCTCTACACCGACTTCAACGTGGCGGCGCACGGCCTGAATCTGGTGGGGCTCAAACGCGCCGGGTTCGGCGATGCCGATATCCAGGCGCTGAAGACGGCGTACCGGCTCCTGTACCGCTCGGGCTTGAAGCTGGAAGATGCGCTGCGGCGGATTGAAACCGAGGATTCGACCGAGCATACGCGGCACCTGGTCGCGTTCATCCGGGCGAGCAAGCGTGGCATCTGCCGCGAATAGAGGCTTGGCATGTCAAGCCTTTGTCAGTAACGCACGCCTTCCAGGAACAGCCCCGAGGCCGGAGCGGTCCACGCCGCGATGTCGAGCTTCGGATTCTTCTTTCCGCTGAGCAACTCTCGAAACTCTTCCACCGACACTTCACCCTTTCCGATTTTCACCAGCGTTCCCGTCAGCCGGCGGACCATTTTCCAGATAAAGTGCGACGCTTCGATGCGGAACACGATCAGGTTGTCGTCGACGGAAACTTCGGCCGAATCCACGACTACGATGGTCGATTCACCGGGCTTCGAGGGATCGGCCGCGCGGAAGGCCACAAAATCATGCCGTCCGGCGATCAGCGCCGCGGCCTGGTGCATGCGCGCGACATCCAGCGGTTCCTTCACCCACCAGACGAAGCGCTTGGAAAGCGCGGCCTTGCGCGTCGAAATCTGATAGAAGTAGGCCCTCGATTTGGCATCGTGGCGCGCGTGAAAGCGCGGCGCGACCTCGGTCACGTCCAAGATGGCGATGCTGGCCGGCAGCCGGTCATTCAACTCGCGCAGAATCTGCGAAGCGTTGAACGCGGGCGCCTTTCCGCGGAGTTTCTTTACTACGAATTAGATGCGCCACCTGGCCCACGGCATGCACGCCGGCATCGGTGCGTCCGGCGCCCTGCAGTTCCAGATCCGTACGGAAAAGATCCTGCGCGGCCTGCTTCAGCTCGCCCTGCACGGTCCGGGCGTTGATCTGCTCCTGCCAGCCGGAGAAGCGCGAGCCATCGTATTCGAGTGTCAAGCGAAACGTCTGCATTGGTTTTCTTGAATGGAGTCTCTTATTCGGATAGGACCAGATCCGCCACCAACGGCAAATGGTCCGAAGCAATCAGTGACCGGCGCGTGCGGTGGAAGAATGCGTTTTCGAGCCGGAGGTGATGGTCAAAATAGATGTGATCCAGGTTCAGCAGCGGCAGCAGCGCCGGATAGCTGCGCATTCGCGCGAGCCGCGCGCGCAAGTCGGTGAGGTGAAATTCGGCCACCAGCGTTTTCGTCACCATTCCGTGCACCCATTCGTTGAAATCGCCCAGCACGATGCGCGGCCCGGAAATATCGAGGGCCCGCAGCAAGTCCCGGTCGAGCAGGCGGACGGCCTGCTGGCGCCGCTCGCGAACGGCTGTCCCCAGGTGGACGTTAAACACGTGCAGGAGGTGAGAACCGAGCCGAATATCGGTCCGCAGCGCCACGCGTTGCTCGCGCACCCCGACGGTAATATCGATCGGGCGGACCAGCTTGAAGTCCCAGCGGCTGAGGGTCACGTTTCCATAAGCCCCGCCCCGGTGCTTGCGCGTCTCGCCCATGGCGCCGACCAGGCCCAGCCGGCCGGCCAGATAATCGGCTTGATGATCCGCCGTGTTGCCTCCTTCGTGGCTCACTACTTCCTGGAGCGAGACGATGTCGGCGTTCACCTCTTCGAGCACGCGCGCCACGCGTTCCGGATGAACGCGCCCGTCCACGCCCCGGCACTTGTGAATGTTGTAAGTCGCAATTCGGAATCGGTGCATGGTCTCCAGCTACATCTGGTCTTCCATCAGGGAGGCGAACTGCTCGCCGGCGCGCCGCCAGAAGCCACGCCGTTTCCATTCGGCCAGGCTCACCTTCTTGCACCGGTCCAGATCGGCGAGAAAAATGTCGTGCAGGCGATTGACCAGGGCGCGGTCGTGAAAGCATACGCTGGTCTCGTCGTTGAGCGAAAAGGAGCGGTTGTCGAAGTTGGCCGTGCCCACCGAGGCCCAGGCGTCATCGACAATGATGGTCTTCTGATGCAGCATGGTGGGCAGAAACTCGAAGATCTCGACGCCCGATTCAAGTAGCTTGCCATACAGCCGCAGGCTGTTCTGGCGCGCCCACCAGGTATCGTTGTAGCTGCCCGCGACCATGAGTTTGACCGCGACGCCGCGCCCGCAGGCATGGGCCAGCATGTCGATCACGCGCGCGTCGGGAATGAAATACGGATTGGCGATATACAAATGGCGGCGCGCGCATTGCAGCGCGATCAGGTGCATGGTGCCGGCCGCACCCGTTCCTTCCACAGGGGAGCTCGAAATGGTCTGCACATTCACGTTTCCGGCGGCGACGGGCACCGGGAAATAGTCGTGGCCCGTGAGAATCTCGCCGGTGGATTGCAGCCAGTTCTGGGCAAAGCCGCTTTGCTGCTGCAGCGCCGCGGGACCTTCCACGCGGATCATGATGTCGCGCCAGGAGCGCGAGTCCCGGGCTTCCCCCAGCCAATGGTCCGCCAGGCCGGCGCCTCCGGTGAAGGCAATCTTGCCATCCACAATGAGCGACTTGCGGTGATTCCGGCGGTTCCCTCGAACGATGGTGTACCAATGAATCGGCCGGAACCATGCCAGCTGGCATCCGCCGGCCTCCAGAATCCTGACGATCGGTTCGCCCAGGGTGGAGGAGCCGACCGCGTCCAGCAGGAGCTTCACCGGCACTCCGCTGCGGGCTTTTTCGGCGAAAGCCTCGGCGAAACGCCGCCCCACGCGCCCATCCCAGAAAATGTACTGTTCCATGGTGACGGAATGCGCGGCCGATTCGATTGCCTCCAACATCTCCGGGAAGAATTCATCGCCGTTGTTGAAGAGCGCCGCCTGATTCCCGGGCGCCAGGGGCATACCGGTCATCCCCTCCATCGTGACCGGGAACTCCGGGGATTCCACGTCCAGATCCGTCTCGAGCGCATAGACGGCGGGATTCGACTCCGGAGTGGTGTGGTAGAAGAAAAACGACAGCGTTCCGGTGATCAGCATCCAGATCCAGTGGCTGCCGAGCCGTGCAGTGATGGCGGCAGCCAGCCAGATCCACCAGGTGCGGATTACGCGGCGGACCCGGTCCCAGCGCTCGAGGCGTCCCAACCGTTTCGGTTTAGGACGCTGCGGAGACAGGCGGTACAGCTGCTCCTTCGGCACGCGCGGCTTGAGCCAGCGCCGCGATTCCTTAGGCTTCTGGCCCGAAGGCCCCGATGATGGTAGTGACCCTGCGCTCGACACGCCGACTCCCTGCACTATTGTGACGGACTGAGGCGGAATAAGCGGGGCTCGCGGCGGTAGAGGAAGTAGACCAGGCTCGCGAGGGCCAGGGCGTGCGACAGCGCGCCGGCCAGCGGAATCCCGGCAATCCCCATCGCGCGGGCCAAAACCAGATCGCCCACCGTGGTCGCCGCCACCGCGATCAGAGACGCCCGAATCATGAGGGCCGTGGCGGAAACCGCTACCGCCAGCCGTCCCGCGACCACGAATAGAATCGCGAAAGGCACCTGCAGCAGGGCAAACTGTTGTACGCCGGTTACCATCCGCGCGGCGGAAGCGTCAAACGCGCCGCCCTCGAAGAAGGTCCGCACGATAGGGGCGGAGAGCCAGATCATCAAGGCGGCGCCGGGCACGGCCAGAAGGGCAATCACGGCCGAGTGCACGCGCACGGTGTGGCGCAGGTGGCTCCAGTCTTGTCGCGCGGCCAGGCGCGAGAACTCCGGCAGTACCGCAGTGGCGATCGCGGTCGCGCTGACGGCCGCCAAGACCGAGGCCAGCTTGGTTCCGTACGCCAGGTCCGATACACTCCCCGAACCGAGCGATCCCGCGACCCCTTGATCGATCAGCGGGCACAGGGCCGCGAACATCGTGCCCGCCAGAAGCGGAACATACTGGCCCCGGATCGCGGACATCTCCGGAGTCCAGCCGCGCCAGGCGGGAAGGATCGGAATTCCCAGCCGCTGCACGCCCCATCCCAGGAGCAGGGTTTCGAGCGCGACTCCGGCCAAGGTTCCCCAGCACAGGGTGTACACACTCCATCGATCCGCGGCCGCGTACAGGAAGGCGATGGTAGCCAGGGGAGTGGTCAACGGCGCCGCGGCGGCCAGGGCGAAAGCGTTGTGCGCGTTCAACACGGCACGCCACGCCGCGATGCAGGCGCTCATGGGAAGCCATAGGATCAACGCCAGAAAGAGGCTGGTGGTCAGTCGCAATTTTTCCGCCGGGAAGCTGGAGCCTAATAGCGGCAGGAGCCACGGGCCTGCGGCGGCCAGCAACGCGCTGACCGCCAGCATCGCGCCCAGAACCAGAGCCAGCCCCGTTCGCGCGAACAAGCGCGCGGCGGCCTCTCCCTGGTCGGACCGTACCCGGATAAATGCCGGGACAAAACTCGATCCGAAGGATCCGGCGACAATGTCGGTGAAAAAAGCGGGCAAGAGGAACGCGATGACAAAAGCGTCGAGCTGGTCCCCGGCGCCGAAATAGCGCGCCGTCACGACCACCTTGGCGGCGCCGGCGAGTTTCGCGGTGGTGATCAGAACCCCCACCAGAGCCGCGTTAGAGAAGACGCGCCGGTGCGAAGCGCGGCGTTCGGCGGCCTGGACGGTGCTCACCTCAGCACGGTATCACACCTCGACAAATCCGCCGTTTTCTCTAAGGCAGCTTGGCGATTTCGACCGCGATTTTATCGCTGGGTACGGGTTTCAGATCGCGGCTCTCGTGCGCGCCTTCGGCGAGCTTGACGGCGCTGGCGTCGCTGGTGAAATGGCTCAGGAAATCGGCGCTGGTCGCGAGTCCAGACTCCAGTTCTTCCCAGGCGGCGACGTAGTATTCACCCGGGGCGAGGCCCTTGAATTGAAATCCGCCATTTTGGTCCGTATTGGCCTGGAGCGCTCCACCGGTGGGGCTCGCGTCAGGAGTCTTGGGCCACAGCGTTACGATCACGCCCGACAGAGCTTCGCCCTTATCGTTCTGGACCGATCCTGAGACGTCGGCGGGTTTCGAAGAGAGCACCAGATCGAGCGTCCCGCCCGCGCCGGAGGTCGTATCGATGGGCGCATGCGTTACATCCTGTCCGCCGAAGCGCGCTGATTTCAGGTACGTCCCTTGGGGTAATAAGACAGTGTTCAACGTATACCTGCCGGTTCCGACGCCGTTGAGCTGAAAGGTGCCGTCATCCTTTACTTGCGCGTTGGGCGAGCCGATCGAAACTCCGCCTTCGGCGTCGCTCAATGCAACCGTGAAACGCAAGGGAGATAGCGGGGCGGCAGTTGGGGCGGCAGCGCCACCGGGCGTTTGCGCGGGCTTGAGCAGCGTGCCGATATCGCCGTCCTCCAGCTTGACCGTGCCTGTGATCTCCAGACCGGGAATCATCGGCAGCACCAGGTTATCGATATTCGCGTCGGCGACCGTCACTTCCACGCGGCCGGTCAGGTTGGCCGGTGCGTTACCGTTTAAAATCGCCTGCAATACTTGCAGGACATAGGTCCCCGGAACGATATTGCGGAATTCGAAACTCCCGTCCGGCCGCAATTGGGTTATGCTGCCACCGCTGAGGATGGCGGGCAAGTTAGCGCTGCCTTCTTCCTTCCGGACGAATGCCACGAGTGCCCGCTCCGGCACCCCGGATGCGCTTGCAGCCTTGCCTCGAACGGTATAAACCTTCGCCCGCAGCAAGCGAATGTCGATGCCGCGTATTTCGCTGCCCGCCGCAACATCCACCGGAGCGCCTGTGGAAGCGTCGGTTCCATTCGGATAGTAGGTCGTGATGTTCCCTTCCTGGCCTTCGCCGCTCCGTCCGGTGCGTTCTGTTGTGAGGATCAGCGTCGCGCGCCGGTCGCTTGCGCTGATGTAATAGCGCCCGGGCGAGAGATTGCTGAGGCGATACTCACCGAGGTCGTTGGTCGTCGCGCTGGCGGCTGGCACCAGCTGCTTTCGTCCGCGTAGATACGTGTTGTGCATGACCTGTACCTGCGCCGAGGTGACCGGATCGCCGTCCTGATCCAGCACCTTTCCGGCAATCACGCCTTGAGGCGTCATCTTCACGGCCAGGTCCTTCAACTCCATTCCCGCCGTGAGATTGAGCTGCGTACCCGGAGACGTGTTCGAGCGAGCGCCGTACCGGGTGGTGACAAATCCGGGCTTTGCAGCCGACAAGATATAGCCGCCGGGAGCCACGTCTTCAAAAACGAACTTGCCGTCATTGTCCGCGGTTTCGCTGTAGGTGGTGGGCGGCTGACCGGCTTGGGAAAAGTTTCCCTGCAAACGCACGGTGGCTTTGCGAATCGCGTCGCCGCTCAGGCTGAGGATGGTTCCCTCCACGCGGATCTTCTTTTGTTCGGTTCCGGCGGGAGCTGCCGTTTGAGGCGTCGTTTGCGCGCTGGCAAGCAACGTCCCGAGAAACAAAGTCAAAGGAAACCAGCGCATGGGCGGATTTCTCCCTAAGTCATGATATTACAAATGATTTAGACGCGCTACGCGTGCCTAAAGTGCCCGGCCGCCGTAGTTACTTTGGTAATAATTCTGATACTCGCCGCTTTTGACATGCGCGGTCCAGGCGGTATTGGACCGGTACCAATCGATGGTCGCGCGCAGACCGTCTTCGAACGGCACTTGCGCGGTCCAGCCGGTTTCGCGCATCAGTTTTTCGCTGGACAGAGCATAGCGGCGGTCGTGACCGGGACGATCCTTCACCGTTTGCATCAGGCTCTCGGGCTTTCCCACTGCGGCCAGGATCTTGCGCACCACGTCGAGGTTCGGCAGTGCGCGGCTGCCGCCGATGTTGTAGATTTCCCCGGCCCGGCCGCGCTCGATCACCGCCAGGATGGCCCGAGCATGATCGTCCACGTATAACCAGTCGCGAATCTGCTGGCCGTCGCCGTAAATCGGCAAGGGTTTGTCTTCCATGGCGTTTGAAATCATCAACGGGATGAGTTTCTCGGGAAATTGGTAGGGGCCGTAATTGTTTGACGCCCGGGTCACCGTCACCGGCATTTTATAGGTGACGAAATACGACAGGGCCAGCAGATCCGCGCCGGCTTTTGATGCCGAATAAGGGCTGCTGGCGCGCAACGGATAATTCTCGTCGGCGTCGTGCGGCGGATCGATGCTCCCGTAGACTTCGTCGGTCGAAATCTGCACGTAGCGCGGGGTCTGGTGGGTGCGCGCCGCCTCGAGCAACGTAAACGTCCCGCGCAGGTTGGTTTCGAACACCGGCGCAGGAGACAGGATGCTGCGGTCGACGTGCGACTCAGCCGCGAAATTCACGATCACGTCGGGTTTCTCTTCGCCCACCAGCGAGTTCACCAGCGCGGCGTCGCAGATATCGCCGTGGACGAAGCGATAACGTTTGTCGTCGGCAATGGAGGCCAGGTTTTCCAGGTTCCCCGCATAGGTGAGCTTGTCCAGATTCACCACAGCGCGCCGGGGCTCGCGGTCTTGGAGCAGCAGCCGGACAAACGCGCTCCCGATAAACCCGGCGCCTCCGGTAACCAGAAACTTCATTATTTGTATTGGAGCTCCCAATCGTACGCGATGGATGGGTCGTTATAAGCGATGCGGCCCTCGTCCTTGGGATTGTACAGGCGATTAGTCACGTAGACCAGCATCGCGGGCTGCTCGCCGATGACCTTATAGCCGTGCCCCACGCCCGGCGGAATCAGCAACTGCCAGGGCTTGAGCGCGCCTGCGTAGATCGTGTTCTTGCGCGCGAACGTGCGGGATTCCGGGCGCAGGTCGACCAACGTCACTTGAAACATGCCCATGGCCGGAACCCACAGATCGGTCTGATGCAGGTGATAGTGAAACGCCTTGATCGTCCCCGGATAGCTCAGCGCGGAGGAAACCTGGGTGGTCTCCGCGGGAAAATTCGCCGCCAGGCCCTGGCCCATGCGCGCGACTTCCAGGAAATAGCCGCGGTCATCGGGCCACAGATCATACGGACGAACGATCACGCCCTCAATCAAGTCGGCTGCGTCCGGAGTACGGATCACCTGTCCGATGCCGGGATCGCACTTGGGGATGGAAATCCGAATCGTTTCTGCGGCGCTGGCGCTCACTTCCTTGTTAGAGTAGCGCGAACGGCTACTCCGCTACCACGTCGATCTGGCCGACGCCGCCCTTGACGTCCAGGCGGATGGTCAAAGGATCGTTCTCATGACCGGGGTTGAACCATCGGTCGCCGTGTTTCTCCAGCCCGCGGACATTCACTTCGCCGATACCGCCGATGGCCGTGGCCGAGATCCCGACGCTCCTGGGCAAGTGAATGGTTGCCTGTCCGACGCCGCCGTTGATCTGGACGTCGTAGCTGCGCTTGGGATGGCCGCGCAGGTCCACGTCTACTTCTCCCGCTCCCAGGTTGAAGGCGACGCTGCGCAAATTCAGGCTGCCCAGGTTCAGATGCGCCTCTCCGGCGCCCATTTGCACCACCAGATCCATCAACACGGAGTCATTGAATCGCAGGTCCCAGTCGTTCCTTCCGTGCGGGACCGCGGCCTTTGTGTTGGAGATCTCGATATCGCTTCGCACGCCGGTGGAATGATACTCCACCTGAGGCGTCCAACCCGGAGCACTATAGTCGAAATTGGCTTCCATGAGTTTGGGTGAGCCGCCGCCGACACGCATCTCGCCCCCACCCATCTTCAGCTCCACGCGGGTCAGCTCGGATTTGTCCAGGTCCAGGGCCTTGGTCGCATGAAAGGTCTGCTCTACCCGAGCCCTGCCCGAGCATGCCGCCAACAGGGCCATTCCTACGCTCAGCCCAACGGTCAGCAAGGTTCCCTTTATCGACATGGCAGCACCTGTTTTTCCTATACGTCCCCTTGGACGGGAATGTTCCCGGAATTCTATCAGGCTGCAGGCTGGCCGGTATAATGAGTCTCATGGCGTCGAGCATGACAACTGCCGCATCCGCCGAGGCGATCGCCCGGTACGAGCCGGTGATCGGCCTGGAGGTGCACGTCCAGCTTGCCACCCACACCAAGATCTTCTGTGGCTGCCCCACCAGTTTCGGCGCGCCTCCGAATACCAACGTCTGCCCGGTTTGCCTGGGTTTGCCGGGCGCTCTTCCGGTCCTGAGCCGCCGGTCCGTGGAACTGGCGATCGAGGCGGCCCTGGCGTTGAACTGCCGCGTCAATCCGAGTTCGATTTTCGCCCGCAAGAACTACTTCTATCCGGACTTGCCCAAGGGCTACCAGATCTCGCAGTACGATCAGCCGCTGGCCGAGCATGGCTATTTGGACATTGAAGTGGGCGGCGTCCACAAACGCATCGGGATCACGCGCGTGCACATGGAAGACGACGCCGGCAAGAGTATCCACGAGGGCTTCAAGGATTCCGAGCGCTACACCTACGTGGATCTGAACCGCTCCGGGACGCCCCTGATCGAGATCGTCAGCGAGCCGGATCTGCGCAGCGCCGACGAGGCGCATGCTTACCTGACTGCAATCAAGCAGGTGTTGCAATACGTTGAGGTGTCCAGCTGCGACATGGAAAAAGGCCACCTGCGCTGCGACGCCAACGTCAGCGTCCGGCTGAAGGGCGCGGAACAATTCGGCACCAAGGCCGAGGTCAAGAATCTGAACTCCTTCCGTTTCCTGAAACTGGCCGTGGATCAGGAGATCGAACGGCAGGTGGGCATCCTCGAAAGCGGCGGGCGCGTCATGCAGGAAACCCGCCTGTTCAACCCGGAAACGGGCGAAACCGTGGGCATGCGTAGCAAGGAACATGCGCACGACTATCGCTACTTTCCCGAGCCCGATCTGGTTCCGCTGCGAGTGAGCGAAGCGTGGCTGGACGGCATTCGCGCGAAAATGCCGGAGCTTCCCGCGGCGCGGCGCACACGTTTTATCGAATCGTTCGGGTTGCGCGAATACGACGCCCAGGTATTGACCAGCACGCGTGCCATGAGCGATTACTTCGAGAACGTTGCCGCAGCGTCCGGCGATCCGCGGGCGGCGGCCCACTGGGTGATGGGCGATCTGGCCGGCCTGCTCAAAGCCGAGGGCAAGGAAATCGAAGATTCGCCAGTGAGCGCCGAGAACCTGGGCCGACTGGTGGCGTTGATCGCGCAAGGAAAGATCAGCGGCAAGCTGGGCAAAGAAATCTTTCCGAAGATGTTCGCGGAGGGCGGCCCGCCCGAAGCGATTATGGAACGCGAAGGGCTCTCGCAAATCAGCGATGAGGGCGCACTCGCGAAAATCATCGATGAAGTGATCGCCGTGAATCCCAAACAGCTCGAGCAGTACCGTAGCGGTAAGACCACCGTGATCAACTTCTTTCTGGGTCAAGTGATGAAGGCCACCCGCGGCCAGGCCGATCCGGCGGCGGTCACCAAGCTGCTCCAGTCGAAACTCTAGGCCAAATCAGAATGATCCGGCTCCGCAACGTCGAGAAATTCTTCCAGCACGGCGCGACCAAGACCTTCGTCCTCCGCCGCATCGACGTCGATATTCAGGAGGGCGACTTTGTCTCGATCATGGGCCCTTCCGGCGCCGGAAAGTCGACGCTGCTGCACCTGATCGGCATGCACGATACCGCCTGGACCGGCGAGTACCACTTTCTGGACTATCCGATCCACGCGATCAAGAAGAAGGATCGCGACGAGATCTACAAGAAATACTTCGGGTTCGTGTTCCAGAGCTATCATCTGCTGGATTCGCTGACCGTGTACGAGAATCTGGAAATCCCGCTTTCCTACCGCAACGTCCGCAAATCCGAGCGCGACGCGGCCGTGTGCGACGTGCTCGACCGGTTCCAGATGGTCGGCAAGAAGGATTTGTTCCCGAACCAGTTATCGGGCGGGCAGCAACAGCTGGTGGGCGTCGCGCGCGCGATCATCGCCAATCCAAAAGTGATTCTGGCCGATGAGCCCACGGGCAATCTCCACTCCAGCCAGGCGAAGGAAATCATGGAAGTGTTCCGGAAGCTCAACGAATCCGGCACCACCATCATTCAGGTGACGCACTCCGAGTCGAATGCTTCTTACGGGAAACGGGTGATCCAGATCGCCGATGGGTGGATCGAGAAGACGTGACGGAGGAGACTTAATAGCGCTGGGATTTGTCCACGAACGCTTCTTTGAAAGTCCCGCTGGAGAATCCGGGCGGCGGGTCGCCTGCGGTTGCGTAGCGATACAGAGCGACCGTGAAAATACCGCGGACGGCGCTTATCGCGGCACTCAGCAGCAGGAAGTAGGGCACCGCGATGAGAAATCCGAGCGGGTGCAATTTGAATCCCACCAGTCCCAACAGGACCCCGGGAATCGCCAGCAGCAGCGAGGGTAAGCCGAAGCTGAATCCGCTCACGATCTGCTCGCCCCATGTCTCCCGCAGCAGTGCGCTGGAGCGCTGAATGGATCCGAACACGCCGTCCTCTTCGAAAATCAGCACCGGGACGATCAGGTACGTGGCCATCGCCCACGCGATGCCCACCAGGGCGCTGACGATCTTGCCGAGCCACGACGAACGCTCCTCAATCATTTGAAGGATTAGGCCGACCGTGCTCGCCACCACGGCCCACATCAGAATACTGGGAATCTTCCATCCCGCCTGAGTCATACCCGCTTTGAGCGTCGGTTCTCCCCCGCTAAAGCGGATTTGCGCGCACGCCGCGAGAGCGCAGTTGAAGAAGATGATCACGAAATAGTTGGTGCAATACCACAAGAAGAGCCACGCGTATACCGTCGGATCCACCGTGCGATACGCGTTGTACTGCTCGATCAGGCCCATGTGGAGCAGGGGCAGAAAATACAGTGCCGCGACGGCCAGCGTGGACATCCCGCTCAAAATCGGGAACAGCACCAGCTTCTTGTCCTTGCGAAGGACCGAGAAACTTTCGCCGATCATGCCCCAGGAACGCGAGAATGTACCCACGACCGAACCATCGGCGGGCCGGGGCGGCGGCAGTAGCAGCCTAAGGATTTCTACTTAGGGAGTCGTACAGCTGAAATTCTCGGCGGCGTCGATGCTGCCGGTTCCCTTGTAACGCGCGACCGTGGGATACGCGCAGATCGGGCGAGTGCGTGTGGTTTTGCCGCCTTCGACATGCGCGCCGACGATCATGTCGGGCGCCACGCCCTTCTCCACCCAATTCACGACCGCCGTGAGCCAATCGGCGTTGCCGCAGCCCGGGCCGCCGCTGCAATGGAACATGCCGGGGACCGGGAAGAAGCGGTAGAAGTCCTTGGTCTCTTTCTCGCCCATGGTTTTCATCGCGGCCTCATAGTAGTTCACCGACATGCGCGCGGTGACGCCCGGATCGGCCCAGCCGTGATAGTGGACGATCTTGCCGCCGCGCATCTTTACTGCGGTGAGATCCGGAATGGTGGCGTCAATGCGCAGGCTGATGGCGCTCATGCGCTGGGGGTCTTTGTCCAGATTGAAGGTGTGGTAATCCCAGTCAGGACCGGGCGCGGGATCGAAGGCCATGAACTTCATGAACGTATCGCCCAGATTGAAACTGCCGCTCATATTTCCGTCCCAACCGCTTCGAGGCGGTCCGCCGCGTCCGTCGGATGCGAAAACTTCGCTGCCCGGAACGAATCCCGGAAAAAGCTGCTTGCCCGCAGAATTGTGAGGCCCGTCATACACCTGCTTGAGCGCGGCGATCTGCGCGCTGGTAAAACACGACCGATCGTCCTGGCCGGCGGCGCACTTCTTGAGATCCTTGGCGGGATCGAAGGCGCACTTCAGCGGGTTCTCGATCAGGCCGTCCTTCAAGCCGTCCAGCGCATCGCACTTGGCGTAGACCGCGTCCGCCAGTGTGGGAAGTTTTTCACGCTTGATCTCGCCCGGACCCGGGCCCACGGCGATCCAGTTCCAGACCGCCTTCATCTGCAGTCCGCTCAGGTTCAACACCGGAGCGCCGATCACGTACCCGTCGAAATCTTCCGGATACCGCTGCGCCTCCATCAGTCCTTGCCGGCCGCCGGTGGAGCAGCCCACCCAGTAGGAATACCGCGCGTCACTTCCATAAAAAGTCCGGATGATTTTCTTGGCGAGGAGCGCGGTTTCATGCACGGAGAGATAGCCGTGATCGATCACCTTCCGCGCGGCGTTCGGGTTGGTGGCGCTGGGGTATGCGAAGATCGCGCCCGGCTCTTTGCGCGCGTCGTGGCCGGTGTCGGTGGATGTGGACGCGTAGCCGGCGCGGACGGCGGCATCCACGGCAGCCATGCTAATCGTGCCTGCCCAGCCTCCGTTCCCGACCATCTGGAAACGGTTGTTCCAACTCACCGGCAGCTTCACCACGAACTTGGATTCCGGCCAGATGACGCCGCGAACGTCGCAGTGCTCCGGAAGATTCGCGGCCGCGGGGACCAGGTTCGCGGATTCGATCTTCACGTCGGCACCGAACGAGGTCTTGGCAAGGTCCGCGCAGTTTGTCGCCGGAGCGGCCAGGACGCAAGCGGAAATCGCGGCGGAGAGCAGGGCTGGTTTCAAAATCGGCATCGCATCTATCATATATCCGCCCAGGGTATCCGCCCAGGCTATCCGCCCAGGTTACCGCGCGGCTTTACTCCGCGACGATGGTAATCCCGGCCGCATTGGCGCGCGACAGCAGTTCCTCGCGGTCGAGCAGCAGCGTGCGTCCCGCATCGATGGCCAGCGCCGTGGTCCCGGTCTCCCGCATGACGTCGATGGTCTGTGGTCCCACCACGGGAACATCGAACAGCAGGTGCTGACGGCGGCGCGACCCTTTCACCAGCCGCAGAGGCTTCCCCTCCACCAGTGCAGCCGCGCGGCGAAGCATGGCGTCGGTGCCTTCCATAGCCTCTACAGCGACTGTGGCGCGCTCGGCGATGGCGACGCTTTGCCCGATGTCGTGCTCGGAAAGCGCGGCGGCGATGCGGCGGCCGTAGGCGATGTCGCGCTCCTCATCCGAGGACGGCTTGCGGCGCGTCAGGACGCCTTCGGGGGCCAGCAGATCCTTCAAAAGCAGGGTCGAGTCGGTGAGCGTGATGCCTTCGTCCGCCAGGATCTTGGCGACGCCGCCGATCAAGGCGTCGGTATTCTTAGCCTCGAGCGACGCCAGCAGCTTGACGAGACGCCAGTCCGGCACGATAGAGGAAAAAATCTTGACGTGCTTCACCTGCCCGCACATCATCACCTGGCGGATGCCTTCCTGCTTGCAAATCTCGATCAGCTTGCTCAGGGCGCCCAGCGAGATCCAGTGGCAGCGCGCGGCGAGCGATTCGATTTCGGGCGAGGCTTCTTCCTTGATCGCGATGGCGACCACCTCCATGCCCGCCTTTCGCGCCGCTTCCAGCGCGAGCACCGGAAATCGTCCGTTGCCGGCGATCATTCCTAGTGGTGGGCCCAAAGGCATAAGATGTGACGCATGTTACTTTATGAATCCGCGCTCGGACGTTCCAATGAACTCCAGCAGTTCGTCCACCTCGGCCGAGCCACTGATCTCCTGGCGGATCGACTCCACGGCCTGCGACGTGTTGAGCCCCGCGCGGGTCAGAAGACGGAACGCCTTGTGGAGCGCGTCGACGGTGTCTGCCTTGAATCCGCGGCGCTCCAGGCCGATCTTGTTGGCGCCGAACACCTTCGCTTCGCGCTCCGTCACGGTGTTGGAAAACGGCAGCACATCCTGCGTGATCACGCTGTAGCCGCCGATGATCGCGTGCCTACCCACGCGGCAGAACTGATGCACGCCGCTCGACGCGCCGATGAAGGCCCAGTCGGCGACAGTCACGTGCCCGCCGAGTGTCGCCGCGTTCGATAAAACGCAATGACTGCCCACGTGCACATCGTGCGCCACGTGGACGTAGGCCATCAAAAGATTGTCGTCGCCGATCGAGGTCAGCATGCCGCCGCCTTCGGTGCCGCGGTGGATGGTGACGAATTCGCGGATCTTATTTCTGCTTCCGATGCGTGTGAATGATCGCTCGCCTTTGTATTTCAAGTCCTGCGGTGCCACGCCGACGGTGGAGTAAGGAAAGAAGAGGTTATCCTCGCCGATCTCGGCCGGACCCTCCACGAAGACGTGACCTTTGAGCACTGTGCGTGCGCCGATGGCGACGTCCGCGCCGATCACAGAGTATGGTCCGATCTCCGCCGAGGGATCGATGCGCGCCGCGGGATCGACGATTGCGGACGGATGGATCGGCATCCGCTTACACCTAGGGGCGGTCAGCCAGCTTGCACAGCATTTCGGCCTCGGCCACCACCACGCCGTTCACGCTGGCCGTGCCGTACATCTTGGCGACGGTTTCCTTGCGCTTGGCGACCTTCATCTCGATGCGAAGCTGGTCGCCGGGCCGCACCGGCTTGCGGAATTTGGCCCCTTCCACGGAGGCCAGCAACACCAGCTTCTTGTGGCGGTCCGGTATGCTGCTCAGCACCAGCACGCCGGCCACCTGCGCCATGGCTTCCACGATCAGCACGCCGGGCATCACCGGAAAATCGGGAAAATGCCCCATGAAAAACGGTTCGTTGGCGGTGACGTTCTTGATTCCGACCACGCGTTCTTCTTCCAATTCCTCGATGCGGTCCACCAGCAGCATCGGAAAACGGTGCGGAAGAATTTCGCGGATGGCCTGGATGTCCAGAGAAGGCATGTGCGGTCCCGCTATTATAGCAAGCGTGGATTCGTTTCTTTGCTCGGCGCGCGCAAAACAGAAACAGATGATCGCGTGCATTCAGGCGCTGGTCGAATGCGAATCGCCCAGCGGGCACGCGCCCGGTATCCATCGATTTCTAGAGCTGTTTGGCGGAATGGTGCAGGACGTCGCTCGCGTGCGCACCTACGCCGGCGGGCACATGCGGTGCGAGTTCGCGCTGCCGGGCTCGAGAAAACAGGGCCGGATTCTCGCGCTGGGACATTCCGATACCGTTTGGCCGCTAGGCACGCTCCAGACCATGCCGTTCCGGCAGGCGCGCGGGCGTCTATGGGGTCCCGGCGTGCTCGATATGAAAGCCGGTCTCGTGTTCTTCGTCTTCGCGATGCGCATTCTTCGCGAGCTAAATGTTCCCGTGCGGCGCAAAGTCGTTCTGCAAGTGAATTCCGATGAAGAAGTGGGCAGCCCGTCATCCCGGCTGCTGACAGAGGACGCTGCAAGGCAGAGCACTGCGGTGCTGGTCCTCGAACCCGGCACGGGACTCGACGGAAAGCTGAAAACCGCTCGAAAGGGCGTCGGCGACTTCCGGGTTACCGTGCGGGGGCGCGCCGCGCATGCCGGTCTCGATTTCGAAAAGGGGGCGAACGCGGTGGTCGAGATGGCGCGCCAGGTGGAGCGCATCGCAAAGTTCACTCGATGGAAGCGAGGAATCACTGTCAGCCCGGGTGTGATTGAAGGCGGCACGCGCAGCAACGTCGTGCCCGCCGAGTGCCGTTTAGAGGTCGACGTGCGCGCACCTAGCGCGGCCGCGCAGCGGTATCTGGAACGGCAGTTTGCGTCGCTCAAGCCGTTCGACAAGCGTTGTGCGATCGACGTCGCGGGCGGGATGAACCGGCCTCCCATGGAGCGCTCGGCCGGAGTCCTGCGATTGTTCCGGACGGCTCGGGTCCTGGGCGCGGAACTTGGAATAGCGCTCGAAGAATCCTCCAGCGGCGGCGGATCGGACGGCAATTTCACCGCGGCGCTGGGCGTTCCGACGCTCGACGGCCTGGGCGCGGTCGGCGAAGGCGCGCATGCACCGCATGAGAGCATCCTGATGAATCGCATCGCCGACCGGACGGCCCTGCTGGCCAAGCTGGTCGCGGCGCTGTAATGCCGATTTTCACGCGCGCTACCATGTAAATACCCGTATGCGCCACACCCGGTGGCTTTTCCTCGCCGCCATCGTTGCCATTATCTTTGTGGTCGGCGCAGCCTATCTCAAACGCCGGGACCTTCTCTCCAAGGAGACTCCGGTGCATCCCAAGCCCCTCGAAACAGGGCTCGATGGCCGCGCCAATGACTGGCAACACACCGTTTTTAAAGGCGACAAGAAACACTTCACGATTCGCGCCCGGAACATCCGCGAAATCAATAAGCCCTCCGTCGTGGAACTGGAGGGAGTGGAACTGCAACTGTTTCACGATGACGGCCAAAAGTCGGACCTGATTCGCTCCGAAAAGGCCCAGTTCGACACCGTCGCAAACACGCTCTATTCCGACGGCGAAGTCGACATCACCATGGGCGTGGCGGCGGACCAGCCGCCCACCGGCCGCCTGCTGCGTATCCACGGCTCCGGAATGCAGTTTGCAAGCGATACGGGCAAGGCGACGACCGATCGCCCGGTGACGTTCAGCTTCGACCGTGGCAACGGTTCGGCCGTCGGAGCCGAATACGATCCGACCACTCGCGAGTTGCAGTTACACAGCAAAGTGGTCCTCGACTGGCGCGGTAAGACTCCGGACGCCAAGCCGATGCACATCGAAGCCGATCAGGCGATTTACACCGAGCACGATTCGAAAGTGGTCCTGTTCCCCGTCTCCTCATTCACCCGCGGCACGCTGCACATGGAAGGCGGCCGGAGCGATGTCCAGCTCGACCAGGGCGCCATTCGCTTTGCCAAAGTCCAGATGGCCCGCGGCGTTCACGACGATCCGGGCCGCAAAGTGGAATATGCCGCGGACGAATTGGACCTGAACTTCGACGATGGCATGGTGATTCGCACCATCGAGGGTCACGACCACGCGCGAATGATCTCTACCTCTGATACCGCGCGGACCACTGTGACGGCGGACCGTCTGGACATGGATTTTGAGACTTCCGGAAAAGAGAGTACGCTCAAAACCGCCGTCGCGACCGGGAAAAGCGTCGTCCAGGCGACTCCCCTTCCGCACCCCGGAACCCAAGCCAAGGACCAGTCCGGCGACACGCGCGTTCTGCGCAGCGACGTCATTCGGCTGGCCATGCGGCCCGGCGGCCAGGAGATCGAACACGTGGAAACGGACGGTCCCGGGCAGCTCGAATTCCTGCCCAACCGGCCGGATCAGCCCAAGCGGTCCATGCAGGGCGACCGCATCTGGGTGGTGTACGGCCGCCAGAACCGCATCCAGTCGGTGCGGTCGATCAACGCAACCACGCTGACCGAGCGCCCTCCGAAGGCTCCCAGGACCACGCCCACGGTTACTCGTACGCAGAGCAAGGATATCCTGGCCACGTTCGATCCCAACACCAGCGAAATGGTCCGCCTGGAACAAACCACCAACTTCCAGTACGAGGAGGGCGACCGGCGTGCTCGCGGCGACCGCGCGACGCTCGATCAGGCCAAGGATCTGATGACGCTGGAGGGCTCGGCGAGGACTTGGGATCCTACCGGATCGGTGAATGCGGACCGCATTCTGCTGAATCAGAAAACGGGAGATTACACCGCCGAGGGTCACGTATCGTCCACCCGCCAGCCGGACCGCAAGGGAGCCTCCTCCGCCATGCTTTCAAACCAGGAAGTGATGCAGGCCGTAGCGGAAAAGATGATTTCCAGCGGAGGCAACATGCACATCCTCTACGAAGGCGGAGCCCGAGCCTGGCAGGGAGCGAACAGAGTGGATGCGGACCGGATCGAAATCGACCGCGACCGCCGCGTCATGGAAGCGCACGGCAAGGTGGTCAGCCAGTTCGCGGACAAAGCCCAGGAAGACAAGGCCAAGGAAAACAAGGCCCAGGGAAATAACGCCCAGGCGAAGGCTGCCGTCGCGCCGGTGTTCACCGTGGTTCGCGCGCCGGACCTGGTGTACACCGAGGAAACCCGCGTCGCGGACTACCGGGGCGGCGTAGTTCTCACGCGCCCGGGCCTCACGGTGAATTCGCGGGAGCTGCGGGCCTTCCTGAAACCCGCCGATTCGGAGTCTTCGCTCGATAAGGCCTTTGCCGATGGCGCGGTGAAAATCGTCAGTACATCGAAGACCGGCAAGACCACGCGCACGCGAACCGGCACGGCGGAGCATGCCGAATACTACGCCGATGAGCAGAAAGTAATTCTCCAAAAAGGCCAGCCGCTGCTAGTGGATAGCGTCAAAGGCAAGACCGCCGCCCAGCAATTGACCTGGTGGGCCAACAATGATAGGTTGGTGGGCGAAGGCGAAGCCAGCAAGCCCGCCGAAAGCACCATCCGCAAAAAGTAGACCACGTGAAAGCGCTTCAGACAGCGGAAATCACCAAAGCGTACCGCGGTCGCAAGGTCGTCGATAACGTCTCCATCAAGGTCCAGCAGGGTGAAGTCGTGGGGCTGCTCGGCCCCAACGGCGCGGGTAAGACAACCTCGTTTTACTGCATCGTCGGCTTGATTTCCCCGGATTCCGGCAAGGTTCTCCTGGGCGAAGAGGACATCACTTCCGAGCCGATGTATAAGCGCGCACGGAAGGGCATCAGTTACCTGCCCCAGGAGGCTTCCGTGTTCCGGAAGCTCTCGGTGGAGGATAACCTCATGGCGATCCTGGAGACCATGCGGCTCTCGCGGCGCGACCGCCGGGACCGGGCCAATCGTCTGATCGCCCAGCTGGGCCTGGAGCAGGTCCGGCACAGCAAGGGCTACGTGCTCTCCGGCGGCGAGCGCCGGCGCGTGGAAATCGCCCGCAGCCTGGTGATCGAGCCCAGCTACCTGCTGCTCGACGAACCGTTTTCGGGAATCGATCCCATTCAGGTGCTGGAGCTGCAGAAGATCATCTTCGATCTCAAGCGCTCCGGTATCGGCATTCTGGTCACCGACCACAATGTCCGTGAAACGCTGGCGGTGACCGACCGCGCCTACATCATCAACGAAGGGCGGATCTTCCGCTCCGGCACGCCCGACCAGTTAGGAAACGATCCCGAGGTCCGCCGCGTGTACCTGGGCGAAAACTTCAATCTGGAGTGGCAAAGCGGGCGCTTGCAAGTGCCTGCCACGGAAGGATAGTCGCGCCAGAAGTGAGGATTAAGCGGCTGCGCCGGCCGCGGCCTGTTCGCCCAAGCTGTTGGCGAAGTGCGAAACGATCATGGACATCTCGTCCAGCGCGCGGCGAGCCGCTTCCGGCGAGAAGCTGCGGCTGACGCTGCACCAGACGCCCATCAGGCGATAGTTGAGCTGCAGCATGCGATCTTCCATGCCCCACCCGCCCTGCCCGGAGGCATGTTGGATCAGGTAGGTCACCACAGCCAGGTCGCGATCGAGCGAAGCCTGCAAGCGGTCCAGATCGGCCGGGTTTTGATCGCGCAGTTGCGATTGAACTTGAAGGAAGCTCAACTGATTTGCGGTGGCGATGTCCGTCGCATAGTCGCGCGTCGTCTCCGCGCTCAGAATCAGCAGACAGGTATAACGGAACCAGTAGCCGAACAAGAGCGCCGAGCTGACCGTGATGACGAGTGTGACGATTAGTTCCAGCATCGTTTGCCGCTTTCACTCATGCGAGTTGTGAAAATTTGTTCCACAAATCTACTGGAAGAATAGCACCCATTCCCCCAAGGGACAATACCTCTCGCGGTACTAAGGTCGTTTTGGCTAAGGGAGATGGAACTTCATGTCGCGAGGTACTGTTTCATGTGTCCGCCGATGTTCCTCGTAAAGCGCGGCATAGGATAAGGTAACGTAATCTGCCGGCCCGAACCCCAGCCGGGCAGCAGTTTGATCGATCCAGTACCCCGGGCCTTCCAGTTCCAGGAAGTCGCCGATGGGAGTTTCATCCAGCGTGACGATTCCCTCTTCGCCGGGTGCCGTGAAGGTGGTCCGGAATTTCTCGTAAGCGAAGGAAGGCTGGTAGCCAAGAGCCGCCAGGATCTGGGCGAACGCCGGGCCGTCGGACACGTCGGCTTCAATCTCCTCGCGGCTTTTGTAGGTAGCGCTAGCGGCCGGGCCTTTATAGGTGACCGTCCAGCGCCCGCCCGCTGAGCGCAGCCGGAGCAGCCGGCCGCTCTGTCTTAGCTGGTTTGCGGGCAGATCGAAGGTCTGGTCCGTCTCGAGCTGCCGGGGAACGGTCGCGTGGAAGCCGTGCTGTTTGAGGAGTGCTCGGGCGCGGTCGGGGCCTTGGGGCAGACGCAGCTTGATCTCTGTTTCCACCGCCATGGGTCGTTGGGTAAGCTGGTGCGCCCGGACTCCAGCCCCAGCCTCCCCTACATTGTGATCCTTCCGTAGCATGGCGGCAAGGAGTCAGAATCTTACCGGATCGCGTATGGCGCAGAGCGCATTCAGCGCGTCAGCCACCCGCGGGCGCGCACAGTCATGAGGGAGTACGGAAAGACCCAAGACAGCGTAGCCAGCTCGAAGTAGGCGTAAAAGATCCCATAGCAGAAATCGAGTGAGCGCTCGCTGCACAAGTAAAAGAACATGTTGTACAAAGACATCAGTCCCACCACCAGCGTGAAACGGACCAGAATCGCGGGATGATGGTAGGACAGAAACAAAATCAAAAAGAGGCTGGCGTAGTGAACCGGAAACCGCAGATTTGTGATGGCCCGGTCGCAGAGCGCGATCACCCGGGTCTTTAGCGGGCGTTTCCACACCAATCGCATAAAACAGATCTCTTCCCGCACATAGCTGCGATCCCAGCGAATCAACATGCCGCACAACTTTCGATATTCCACCGGCGCCAGCGTGTGGACGGCCGCCGTGCGCTGGTAGACCGTATCCAATCCGGCCTCCAGAATCAGGTTCGTCATGGCGCGATCTTCGCCAATGGTGCACGGCGATCCCAAAAACGTCTGTTGCATCCAGCGGTCCAGAACCTGCATGACGGCGGACGTTCTGTAGGCGGTGAGCGCACCAGGACAGCAAAACACGTTGCCGTAGGAAGACTCCACCGCTCGCAGAAAATCGAACGCAAGAATGAAACGCACGTGAAGCATACGGGGGATCACGCCTTCCCGCCGGTTGTAGACCAGGACGCGCCCCGCCACTGCCCCGACCTTCGGGTCGCGGAAGGGACCGGCAATCGCAAGCAGAGCGTTCGGCTCGACGACGCTGTCCGAGTCGATCGTCACGACCACCGAGCCGCGACACTGGCGGAAGCCGGCGGCCAGAGCCGCGCGCTTGCCTTGATTCTTGCTAAAACGGATGGGCTTCACAACCTGAGGAAATCTGGCTGCGCCTTGTTGAATGTATTTCCAGGTGTCGTCCGTGCTGCCGTCGTCCACGACAAAGATCTCGAGGCGGTCCTGGGGATAGCGCGCAGTGGCCACCGATTCGATCGATTTCAGAACCATTTCACCTTCGTTGAAAGCCGGGATAATCACCGTGAGATACGGCGCGTCCGCGAAGGTGGCTGACGCGAACGGATGGTAACGGAGCCAGAAGACGGTGCGAAAGGTGAGTAGAATGGTGCCCATCAAGATCCAAAGAATCGTGGGGCGCGTGATCAATTTCATCCACTGATGCTCTTCCGCCTCCAGCAGCAACGGCTGGAGAAGGCCGTTGTGAATGGTGAGATAAAACAGCACTGGCAGCCCGCACAGAATCGCGATGCGCAGAAGCCAATCCCACCCGTCGGAATGCGGCTTTAGGTCGGAATCTCCCTCTTGGCAATCCCCGCCAGTATCCACCGGGCCGGCTTCGCCAGGTGCAAACTGGCCTAAGGAGCCAGCCAAAACCCCGTCAAGTGCTGTGTCATCGAACGCGGCGGGCAAAGGGCGTCTGTTTTCCATGCTATTAAAGGGAAGCCTCGACTTCGCATCGTCTCCGGTCAGTTGCCATTCGACCCGTTTCTGTCAACGCAGGAATGCAGTCTTGCCAGGCATGTTGTCCGAGAGTCGGCAAATCCAGTTTAGCTTGGTCCAGGAGATCGGGGCGGATATATTCGCACGGGGCGGTCCGGTGCGCGGCACACGGCGGCAACTGCCTGAGAGGGAAAGGGATTTCTGGCGCGCCCGGAGGGACTCGAACCCCCGGCCTACTGGTTCGAAGCCAGTCGCTCTATCCGGCTGAGCTACGGGCGCGTTCGCCTCATCGTATCACCGTTGGGAGCAGCGATTCACCCCGCACGCCTCCCCATGATCACTGTTCGTGTTACAACGCGCCTTTACAAACGTGTTCGTACTATTCACGGCTTAGTACGTTCCGTACAGTCTTCCTATGGGGCACGCGCGAGTTTTTGCCGATGATCAGAACTTGAGGGCGCACCACGTCGCCACCAAAGGCCCGGTATGGACGCCCGAGCCGCCCGGTGACCTGGCTGCGCCCTCATAACTCCACTGAACCGCCTTCCGCGGGATTACAGTAATACTCATGAAGACCCTGCTCTGCCTCAGCGCCCTCATGTTCATTGCTCAATCCCCATCGCCGGCCGCGACGGTCACTACCCTCATCGGTACCGGCCAGGCCGGTTTCTCCGATACCGAGGTGAATAATCCCTATGGGCTCGCGATCGGCCCGGACGGCGGCCTGTACTTTTGCGACCTGGGCAATTCGAGGATCCGCAAAATCGACTTGGCCAGCAGGCGCGTCACCACCGTCGCCGGCAATGGGCAGAAGGCCTATAAAGGCGATGGCGGCCCGGCCGTCGACGCTTCGCTCAGCGCGCCCCATGAGCTGCTGTTCGACGCCAAGGGCGATCTGTACATCGCCGAGCGCGACAATCACGTCATCCGCAAGGTCGACATGAAGACCGGCATGATTTCGACCGTGGCAGGCACCGGAGTGCGCGGATTTTCCGGGGACGGCGGGCCGGGCGTCCAGGCGCAGCTCAACCAGCCCCACAGCATCGCCCTGGACCGCGACGGTTCCATCCTGATCTGCGATATCGGGAATCACCGCATCCGCCGGTTGCACCTGGACACCGGGATCATCGAGACCTACGCGGGAACCGGCGAGAGGAAAGATACTCCGGAAGGCGCCCCGGTGAAGGGAACGCCGGTGACCGGGCCGCGCACCATCGTGCGGGCGGCCAATGGCGATCTCTATCTGGCGCTGCGCGAGGGCAACGCCATTTACCGGATCGACGCGAAAACCCAGACATATCATCATCTCGCCGGCACGGGAGAGCTGGGCTTCAGCGGCGACGGCGGTCCGGCGCTTCTGGCCAAGTTTGGCGGCTCCGCCACCGGACCAGCGGCGCGGCTGGCGGGACCCAAAGGTCTCGCCCTGGGCTCAGACGACAGTCTCTATGTGGCCGACACCGAGAGCCACGCGATCCGCAAGATCAACCTCAAGACCGGGATCATCACCACCGTGCTCGGCACCGGCCAGATCGGCGACTGCCAGGAATCCGATCCGCTGAAGTGCAAGCTGAACCGCCCGCACTCGGTCCTGTTCGCCAATGGCGTACTGTATGTGGGGGACAGCGAGGCAAACCGCATCCTGATGCTGCGTTAGCCGATTTCGCTGGTCAGCGTCCGCCGGGCGACACCCGGAACATGGTGAGCACAGACGAAGCGGGAAGGCTCCGTCATCTCGAGTGAGCGGCGGATTCCGCGCGGCGGGCCTTCGGTGGTGTCTCAGAACCCGCTCCGAAGGTGCGAGCCACGATGTACATGGGGCGACCTTTGGACTGTTCGTACAGCTTAGCAACGTACTCCCCAAGAATCCCGATGCTGATCAGCATCGCGCTTCCAATCAGGGCCACCAGCACGGTCAAGGATGTCCATCCTGCGATTGTGTACCAACCCAGAAAATGAGCCAGGAGTGCGCGGATTCCCTCTTCGATTCCAACCAGTCCCACGATCGCGCCCATGATCACGCTGAGGCGCAGCGGCAAGGTCGAGAAGGAGGTGGCGGCGACCCAGGAAAAAGCCAGCATCTTTCGCAGCGGATACTTGGTAACTCCGGCGACGCGCCGCTCGCGGTGGTAGGGCACCGCCACCTGTGGAAACCCGACCCAGGCGACCATGCCCCGCAAAAACCGGTGCGTCTCCCGCATCTGTTTCACGGCATCCAGGCACGGCCGGGAGATGAGCCTGAAATCGCCCACGTCCGGCGGCAACTCGCGGTAGACCAGGGTGCGCATGATGCGATAAAACAGCCACGCAGTGAAACGTTTGTACGCCGATTCTCCGGCGCGGGATCGCCTCTGCCCGTACACCACGTCGTACCCGTCGCAATAGCGGTCAATCATCTGGTGGATCACGGCGAGAGGATCCTGCAAATCCGCATCCAGGAGCACCACAGCGTCGCCGGTGGCGTGATCCAGTCCGGCGGTCGCCGCGATCTGGTGCCCGAAATTCCGGGAGAGGTGCAACACTTTAACCCGCGCGTCGGAAGCGGCCCATTCCGCCAAAAGCGCGAGCGTACGATCCGAACTTCCGTCATTCACCAGAACCAGCTCGACGTCACTGGGCAGAGTGCGGGCGAAGCTCTGAACGGCGTCGCGAAGCGCGGGCATCGCGGCTTCCTCGTTGTACATCGGAATTACCAGGGAAAGCCGCGCAGGAGGCTCGCGCGGGGAAAGAAGGTGGCTCGTGATGGGATCCGCTTGTTTCAAGACTGGCCATGTCCAGAATACGTCCCGTTCTTGTACGCAATTCACCAGATTCACCAGGAGCGGTACAACGTGGCATAGTGCAATACATGCCCTCCGCGCGCCCCTCTTTCGATCCCGGATTGACCCAGCAGTACACCGGACCCTTGCTCCGCGCCATCAATAAAGACGGCTCGTTTAACATCCGCCGGCGCGGATTGCACAGCCTGGCCGGCAGTGTCTACATGCACCTGGTCAATATGACCTGGCCCCGCTTTCTGGGGTTGGTGACGCTGGTGTATCTGGCGGTGAACATCATCTTTGCCGCGCTTTACACTTCCTTGGGGCCCGGCGCGCTGCGCGCGGCCGAAAAGGACATGGGATTGGGCGCCTTCAGCCAGGCGTTCTTCTTCAGCGTCCACACGCTCACCACGGTGGGATACGGCGACCTCTATCCGCTGGGCCTGGGCGCCAACGTGGTGGCCGCGGTGGAGGCGGCGCTGGGCCTGATGGGCTTCGCCCTGGCCGCCGGGCTGCTGTACGCGCGGTTTTCTCGTCCCAACGCCCAGCTGGTCTTCAGCGATCGAATGGTGGTGGCTCCCTATCGCGCGGGCCACAGCCTGCAATTCCGCGTCGCCAACCGCCGGACCAATGTCCTCACCGACGTGCTGGCCGACATGATGCTCATGACCGTGGAGCGGGACGAGGAGGGGCAGCTTCGCCGGAATTTCGTGGAGCTGAGACTGGAACGGAAGAAGCTATTCTTCCTCGCGCTCACCTGGACCGTGGTTCACCCCATCGACGAAGGCAGCCCACTGGCCGGGAAATCGGCCGCCGATTTGGAGCGGCTGCAGGCGGAAGTGCTGATCCTGATCCGCGGATACGACGATTCGTTCACCCAGGTGGTGAATACGCGCTACTCGTACCGCTGGGAGGAGATCCAGTGGTTCGCGCGGTTCGCGCCCGCGTTTGACGTCTCGCCCGCCGGGCACCTGGTGCTCGATCTGGACCGGGTCGGCGCAACGTCCTCGATTCCGCAAGGGGCGACGCAGGCCTCGTCCGAATAATTATTGCTTCTCCACGGCCGCGAAGTATTTGTCGAAGAATGCCAGCCTCGGCACATCGATCTGCGGCCCGAACTGGACCGTATCGCCGAACACCATGGCCTGGCCATCGTTCTTGGCGCCGTAAGGCTTCCAGGCGGGGAGCCCCTTCCCGTTGGGATCGCCGGTGGCGATGAAGTTCACCCAGTAGGACGACATCATGTCCGCCAGCTTGTGATCGACGACCGTCCACGAGTCGTTCGACGGCGGAATGTTGAACATGTAGGACAGCTCAGCCGTGTGGGTCGCGCCGCGCGCCCCGTTTCCGGGAGGCACGTGCGTGAAGTAATACAGGTACGCCTTCTTGCCGCGTTTCACCTGCAACTGCGCCCATTCGCGCATGTGCCAGCCGGTTTCGTCGCGGCTGCGCATCAGGCCCGAAGCGGAGGCTTCGGCATCGGTGTTGGCCGGATACAGCTTCAGGAAGTCATCGGCCAGATCGCCATAGGTCTGCCGGGCCCGATTCTTGGAAGCGTCGGCGGTCGTGTTCCCGCCCCCGAAGAACGTCCCCTCGTCGTGGTTTGACCCGACCAGCACGTCGACATCGTTCTGCTTACCCTTAAGGTACGTCAGCGACTGATCTTCGGGAACCATCCAACCATCGACGATGATGCCGGCCTGGACCCCGGTCACAGCCTGGGCGAGTTCCTGCGTCGGCATGGCCCGCAGCTCGGCGATGGAGTGCGCGCCGGCCGCGCGCTTGCCGGCTTCTTCGGCCTGTTCGAGCGTCCGCATTTTTGTGATGCTCAGGCCCATCCACGCTCCGCTCTGCGCGATGGCGCGCTGGAACAGACCCTTGCCTTCGGGCGATGCGACCATGGCCGACACCAGGATCGCTCCCGCCGATTCGCCGTCGATGGTCACCTTGCGGGGATCGCCGCCGAACGCCGCGATGTTCTTTTGCACCCACCGGAGTACGGCCGCCATGTCCATCATTCCGTAGTTGCCGGATGCGTTGTGGCCGGATTCCTTGGTCAGTTCCGGATGCGCCAGGAAGCCGAACATGCCCAGACGGTAGTTGTAGGTAACCACCACGATGCCCTTTTTGGCGAGCGCCTCTCCGTCGTACCGCCCTTCCGCGCCCGAACCGCCGGTGAACCCGCCGCCGTAGGTCCACACCATCACCGGCAGGCGGTCGCCCGCGGCTTTCGCCGGCGTCCAGACGTTCACGTACAGGCAATCCTCACTGGGGGCTGGCCCTGCGGGCGCCGCTTTCGCCGGTCCGGGACCCCTGCCTCCGCCCGGGCCCCTGCCTCTTCCGCCGCGGCCACCTCGTACGGCTCCGGTCGTGCAGTTGGGACCGAATTGGTCGGCCTTGCGGACTCCATCCCAATGCGCCGCCGGCTGCGGAGCCCGCCAGCGAAGATCGCCGACCGGAGGCGCCGCGAAGGGGATGCCCTTGAACGCGCGAACGGTGTCGCTCAGGGTAACGCCGGAGACCGATCCACTATCGAGATGTACAGGATCGGGAACGGCAGCCGATACCGCGCCCGCAAAAATCAGTCCAAATGACAGGATATAGAGAGGTTTCATTACCAAGTGTCCCTTCGGGTGAGTATGTCAATGTGCCGCAAGGTTGTCAACGCGCTCATCAAAGGACGCCCAGGTTCCGGGCTACCGGCCCACGCCGGCGGGCGTTTCGAGCGAGCCCAGAACGGCTTCCACGAGCTGTGGCGATCCCGTGAACAGATCTGTGGGTGGCTGGCGATAGCGGATCATGTCGCGATAGATGACGTCCGCCAGTTGCGAGTCGATTCCCCATCCAGCCAGGTAGGAAAGCCGCAGGTTGCTGTCGCGGTTGATATCGGCGCCCGCGGACCATTGCCCCAGATCGGCCTTCCGGCCGGTGTAGGTGGAGAATAAAGCAACCATCGACCCTACCCCCACTTCGCGCAGCGATTCGACCACAGGCGCATAATCCGGCCGGTTGAGCCTCTGCTGAACCTCATCCAGGTTGATCTTCAGAGGCTCCGCCTGGCCCATGAAGACCATGTCGTACCCCTCGCCATTGCGGGTGTTGGCCCAAACGGTGGCGTTGGGGAAGGATTCAAAGAAGGTGGCCAGCTCGCTTTTCACGGTGCGCAGGTCGCTCTCATAGAGCGGCACGTACAGGGAGAAGTAGCCGCCCGGATTCAGGTGCGCCTTCACCGCATCGAAATATTCCTTCGAATACAGCGCCGCGGTTCCTTTCGCGAACACATCCAGGGGATCCGACGCGATGATGTCGTACTTGTTGCGGGTGGTGAGGACGTAGTGCCGCGCGTCGTCGTACACGATCCGGGTCTTCGGATTGTTCATGACCTCGTAGTTCTGCTTGGCGAAGAAGCGCGTGGAGGTCGGCGGGATCACCGGCTCGATTTCGCAGATGGTGATGTGCTCGATCCCCGGATAGCGGGTGAACGTTCCGGCGGAGACGCCCGCGCCAAACCCGATCCCCAGAACCGATTTCGGATTCGGATGCAGCAGGCCGGGCAGATGGCCCACCATCCTCTGCAGCTTCATGTCGTAGATCTCGGTGGTGGCTTCCACGTGCCCGTTGACGTTGATATAAACCTCGCCGTTGTTCCAGCGCGAAATCGCGACCGACGAATTCCGTCCCTCGGCGGTGTAGAGAATGGTGGATTGGCCGGTGTTGAGCGGCATCCGGCGGCCGTAGGCGATCAATTCTCCCGGAACTTTTGGAAGGCCGAACAGCAGCACCAACGAAAGCACCGCGGAAGCCGCCAGCAATCCGGAAATTCCCACCGATTTCTGATCGCGCACGTACGGAATCAGGGCCGTGAAGGCGCTGACGGCGGCGATGGCCAGCAGCACCCGCTGCGATTGCTGCGTACCGACCGCCGGCACCAGGATCAGGCTGACCAGCAGCGCTCCCGCGATCGCGCCCAGGGTGTTGGCGGCGTATACGTTTCCCACCACCTTCCCGGGATCCTGACCCGGTCCGGCCACGGCCGCCAGCGCCAGCGGGAAACTGGCGCCCCATAGAAGCGCGGGCGGCAGAATGGCCCACAGGCAGCGCGCCATATCGAGCTGGAAGTTGTACCACGGGCTGCCGCTGAGCGTCGAATCGATCGGCCAGTAGGGCAGCGAACCCGCGATCATGTAGGCGGCCCAGGCGATGCCCAGCGTCAGCAGAATCTGGCACCATCCCAGGGCCAGCCGCGGCCGCACGCTGCGCGAGAGCCAGGCGCCCGTGGTGGAACCTATGGCCAGGCCGATCAAGAAGACCGCGAGGATGATCGAGAACACGTAGACCGTCGAGCCCATCATCATGCCCATCAGGCGGGTCCAGACCACTTCGGCGCCCAAGGCGCTTGCCCCGGACAGCCCGATGGTGATGTAAATCGATGCGCGGCCGCTATCTGCCGCCGCTTCGGAGGCGTCAGGAGTGTTTCCCGCTGCCCCGGTCTCGATGCGCGCCGGGGTTCGTGCCGACAGCGCCAGGCTGATCGCGGCGACCACCAGATTAATGGCGATGGCGGCCATCGTGGCGGCCGCGACTCCATACGCACTCAGCAGATAGAAGCCCGCCAGCAGGCACCCGAACACCGCTCCCACGGTGTTGAATCCGTACAGCAATCCCCACCAGGAAGCGCCTCCGCGCGTGGACTCGATCCAGCGGGCCGCCGCCGGGAGCGATGCGCCCATCAGCGCCGTGGGCGGCAGCAGGCAGATCGCGGCCACCAGCGCGCGCAAAAGCATATTCGGCAGTCCCACGCCGTTGGCGGCGATGTATACGCGATCGATCAGCGGAACGCCCAACCAGACCAGCAGGCCGAACGCGGCGATCCCGATCTCGATCAGAGCGTACATTTTCAAGGGATGCATCTGCGTGCGCAGGCGAGGCAGCCCGATGCTGCCGATGCACAGCCCGCCCATGAACGTCGCCAGCAGCACGCCCATCGAAATGGTGGTCGAGCCGATGGCCAGCTGCAGCATCTGGTACCAGACCACCTCGTAGATCAAGGCGGCGCAGCCGCTGCCGAAAAACAGGATCAGCAGCAGCGGCAGAAGGCGCGAGGAGGAGGACGATGACTCTTCGGGCGAATCTTGGGCGAGCGATGCCGTGGAAGCTTGAGACATAAAAGGGACTCCGTGCGGATTACGAGTATCCCATACATGGCGTACGAGGACAAAGCCGCGTTACCACCCGCCATCCCCTACTTTGGTCCGAGCTGGTTCTTGCTCAGAAAGTCCCGTATTGTCAGGTAGATACGGTCGCGCTGCTCGGAGGTGAAGCCGCCGTGGTGGCCGCCTGGGACCGTGATCAGTTGGTTGGGGACATTCACCTTGGTCAACTCAGCGTGCAACCGCACCGCCTGCGGATACGGCACCGTCGGATCGGCATCCCCGTGGACGGTCAGGATCGGAGGCAGCCCCGCCCGCACGTACGTCAGCGGCGAGACCCGCTTGGCGACTTCCATCCTATTCGGCATGCTGCCGAACCACCGCTCCGCCGGGGCGCGTCGATTCGGACCATCGATCACATCGGGAACATCTGCAATGCCGAACCAGTTGATCACCGCGGCGACCTTAGGAAGCGGCGTGTTGGAGGCACATTCGCGGTCGAATCCTTCGCTCTCGGGAATGATTCCCAACGCCAGCGCCAGATGCCCGCCCGCCGATTCGCCGGTGACCACGATGCGATTGACATCGACGTTGTACGTCTTGGCCTGCTGGGCCACATAGCGCAGCGCGCAAAAGCAATCCTCCAGGGCGCCGGGCGCCAGCGTGCCGGGCCCCAGCCGGTATTCGACGTTGACCACGTTCCAGCCCATCTCCATCCACGGCAGCACGTTCAGGATGGCTGCTTCCTTGTTGCCGGCCACCCAGAATCCGCCGTGCATGTAGATGATGGTCGGCTGCGGAGCCGTCGCATCGCGGCGGCGATAGATATCCATCTTGAGCTGGGTGTCGCCCATCGTCAGATAGGTGACGTTGGGGTACATCTGGTATTCATTGGCGGCGTGGGTAGCCCAGGCGGCGCTGGGGGAAAGCTGGGCGAAACCAGTCGCGGCGAGCAACAGAAAAAGAAGGATCGTGCGCATGGAGGACTCCTGTTCAGAGGGAGTATACACCAGAGGCAAAGGCCCGGTCCTCGATCGCACTGCCGCTCCGCGGCGGCGTCAGCGATGCTCGGTCCTCGCGGCCGTGGAGGTTCGCGTCGATGCAGATCAGAATCGCCCGCAGTGCGCCCGCCAGCAGCGCCTGCGCGGCTCCCAGATCGGCCGCCAGCGCGGGTTTTACCGCGTCCGGAAGCCTTCGCGCACAGCTCTAATCCAGTGACGGTGGCGCGCGCCGCGCGCAAAGGCGCTTCGATCGCCTGGCTCAGGGCAGCCTCGTCGCGAGCACTCATATACGCCATCACCGCGCCGATATCGTCGTCCGCGGCGCCGCGCAGATGGGCCGCCTCGCGGCGGGCGGCGTCGAGCAATTCGTCTCGGCCGCCTGTAATCGCCAAGGTCTTGATCAGCAGGGCGATCCCTAGTTCGGCGGCGACGGCGGCAGCCGCCACACCCGCGGGCGCGGGCCGCGTGGCTGCCACGGAATCGGAAAACGAGACCAGCGATTCAGACCAAACCGAACGGGGCATTTTCTCTCCAGCTCATTTCACATAGAATGTACCAGAGGCTGGCTATGCCGCATTCTCATCGCGCCCTGCTCCTGTTCACGTTGTCCGCCTTCGCCGGCGCTCCCGCGTTTGCCCAGATGGATCTCTCCGGCGTCTGGGGCCCCACGTTTCACGAAGACAGCGCGGAGCGCGGGCCGGGCCCGGAACTGGTGGATTATCTCGGCCTGCCGATCAATGCGGCCGCGCGCCAATGGGCGCTGAGCTGGGACCCCGATCGCCTGGGCCTGCCCGAGCATCAGTGCCAGGTCCACACGGCAGCCTATATTCACCGCGGCCCGCTGCGCCTGCGGATCTGGGAGGAACGCGACCCGCAGACGCAGGACCTGGTCGCGATCCACATGTACAGCAGCACCTATGAGCAGAATCGCGTGATCTGGATGGACGGGCGTCCGCATCCCCCCGAGTATGCCGTGCACACCTGGATGGGATTTTCGACCGGCAAGTGGGAAGGCAACATCCTGACCGTCTTCACCACGCATATCAAGCAGGGATGGACCCGCCGCAACGGGCTGCCCTCCAGCGACCGGATCACCCTGGTGGATCATTTCATCCGGCATGACGATCACCTGACGCACGTCAGCGTAGTGACCGATCCCGTCTATCTCACGGAGCCGCTGATCAAGAGCGAAGACTATACGTTGAACAACAACACCGGCGGCAACTGGCTGTGGCCCTGCGAGTACGTGGACGAGCTGCCCAACCACGACAACAGCAAGGTGCCAAGCTTCCTGCCCGGCGAGAATCCGTTCCTGCACGAATTCGCCGATAAGTGGCATATTCCGGTGGACGCGGCTCTGGGCGGCCCCGAAACGATGTATCCGGAGTACATGAAGAAGCTCGCCGGGAAGTAGTTCTACGCTGCAGACTTTGCTCCAGGATATGACCTGATCACCTCACGGCCGAGAAGCTGGTCGATGTGGTGCTGCATGTGCAAAACGTAGTCCTCAATCAGGAACCGCAATGTGACAGAGGCATTTCCCGCGATCACGCACTGCGTCTCCAGTCGGGCGGGCGGGATTCTGGAAACCAGCCGCGCCAGCAGGGTATTGTATTGGAACCAGAAGTTGAGGATGGCCTCCCAGGACATGGTTTCATAACCGTGCAGCCGAACCCAATCCTCCTGCGCGTATCCCGGTCCGCGGAATTCCGCTTCCAGTGCCCCACCCGCGAATCGGATGTGGTTATTTGCGGCCGAATCGACCAGGTGCCCAAGTTCCTCCTTGGGGGACCATTTACCCGGTCCGCGCGGAACGGAAGCTCGTTTCTCGTCAAGCGCGCGCAGATTAGGCTGTTCCTGTTCAATGGTTCGCAGCAGGAAAAGCGAGAGATCGGGAGTCATGCTGCGCGCGCCTTACGAAAGCCCGAGGATCCGGCCCGTCTCGGTATCCAGGTCGATGTCGTAGTATCCCGGCCGCGTGGACAAGCCCGGCATCGTCGCCATGGTGCCCAGCAAGGGATACAAGAACCCCGCCCCGACGCTGGCGCGGATATCGCGCACCGGGACCGTGAATCCGCTGGGTGCGCCCTTCAGATTCGGATCGTGACTGATCGAAAGGTGCGTCTTGGCCATGCACATGGGAATCTTGTCGAAGCCCTGGCGCGTATACACTTCGATCTTCTTTTCCGCTTCGGGCGAATACTCGACGCCAGCGCCGCCGTACATCTCGCGCACGATGGTCTCGATCTTGTCCTTGATGCTCATATCCAGCGGATACAGGAATTTGAACTCGTGCGGCTTCTGGCAGGCGGCCACCACGGACTTGGCCAGCCCAACGGCTCCCGCGCCACCCTCGGCCCAATGGTTGCTCACCACGGCATCTTCGGCTCCGGCCGCCTTGGCGATCTTCCGGACCAGCTCGATTTCGGCCGGCGTGTCGTCCTTGAAGCGATTCACCGCCACCACCACCGGAATGCCGAAATTGCGCGCATTGCCGATGTGGCGGACCAGATTGGAACAACCCTTTTCGAGCAGATCCAGATTTTCCTTAGTGTACTCGTGCGCCAGCGGCTTGCCCGCGACCACCTTGGGCCCGCCGCCATGCATCTTGAGCGCGCGGATCGTCGCCACCAGCACCACGCAATCCGGCGTGAGCCCGCTGTACCGGCACTTGATGTTGAAAAACTTCTCCATGCCCATGTCGGCGCCGAACCCCGCCTCGGTGAGCACGTAACCGTCCGCTCCGGCGAGCTTCAGGGCAATTTGATCGGCCACAATCGACGAATTTCCGTGCGCGATGTTGGCGAACGGTCCGGCGTGCACGAACGCCGGCGTGCCCTCGATGGTCTGCATCAGGTTGGGCATGATGGCGTCCTTCATCAGGACGGTGAGCGCCCCAGTGACGCCGATATCGTCCGCGGTGACAGGCTCACCGGCGCGGTTCGATCCGATCACCATGCGGCCGAAGCGTTCCTTCATATCGCCCAGGCTGGTGGTGAGCGCCAGGATCGCCATGATCTCGCTGGCCACGGCGATATCGAAGCCGGTGACGCGAGTCATGCCCTTTTCTTGCGGACCCTGGCCAACCGTGATCTCGCGCAGCATGCGGTCATTGGTATCCACGACGCGGCGCCAGGTGATGGTGTCCGGGTCGATATCCAGACGCGCGAAGCGGCTGCGCTCGGCTGGGGTCAGCTCGTTCGGATCGGTCTTGCTGATCCCCAGCTTTTTCAGACGGCGCAGCATGATGGCGGAAAAGCGCCGGCTGCCGTCCCTGGAGGTGGGCGTGAGCCGGTCGAACAGCGCCACGTCGTCGGTGGTGCTCTCGTGGAACATGCGCGCATCGATGGCCGCCGCCAGCAGGTTATTGGCGGCGATAATCGCGTGGATATCGCCGGTCAGGTGGAGATTGAACTCCTCCATGGGGACGATCTGGCTGTAGCCGCCGCCTGCCGCGCCGCCTTTGATCCCGAAGGTGGGGCCCTGGCTGGGCTGGCGGATGCACGTGAACACTTTCTTACCCAGGTGCGCGCCCAGCGCCTGGCTCAGGCCGACCGTGGTGGTGGTTTTGCCTTCGCCCAGCGGCGTGGGCGTGATGGCGGTCACCACGATGTACTTACCGTTGGGGGCGTTCTTCAGCCGGTCGCGGACCGACAGGTGGACCTTGGCTTTGGACTTGCCGTATAGCTCCAGCTCGTCCGGCAGGATTCCGGCTTCGGCCGCGATCTGAGCGATCGGCAGCGGCGTGGCTGCCTGGGCGATGTCAATGTCACTGGGGACGGGGGTCTTCAGGTTCGATAGCTTATGGGGCATGGTGTGGCGAAACTTCTTATTATAGAGCCTTAGCGTACGGGCGCACTACCGAACGATCGGGGCCCCCTAAATCAGCAGACTCAGCGCACTCTTTGGCGGCAAAAACCGCGGGTTATACTAAAAGTATGAAAACGGCGGTGTCCATTCCCGATGACGTATTTCGCGGGGCGGAACGGCTCGCTCGCCGGACCAGAAAGTCGCGAAGCCAATTGTACAGCGAGGCTGTGAAGGAGTACGTGGCGCGGCACGCTACCGAGGAAGTGACCGAGGCTATAAACCGGGTCTGCGACCAACTGGGAGACCAGAACGATCCGTTCGTGTCACTGGCCGCCGCCTCCATCCTTGAGCGCAGCGAGTGGTGATCGCTCAAGGGGAGATATGGTGGGCCGACCTGCCCAGACCGGCCAGGTCCGGCCCCGGATTCCGCCGGCCCGTGGTCGTCGTGCAAGGCGACGCGCTGAATCGCAGCCGTATCGCCACCGTCGTTTGCGTTCCCCTCACCACCAACTTGAAATGGGCCGGCGCACCTGGAAATGTACTGCTTGGGTCCGATCTGACGGGCCTTCCGAAAGATTCCGTGGCGAATGTTTCCCAACTCGTCACGCTGGATAAATCGCTTCTGACGGAGCGCGTGGGGAAGATCCCTAGAGCCAAAAGCCAGCTTCTTTTCTCCGGGATTGATGTCATCCTCGGAAGATGAATCAACCCGGCGCTACTTCTTGACGAGCTGTTCCTCGGACCGGGCCGCGGGATCCGCCGGCGCGACGGTGATCTGAATCAGCGGTTGCGGATGTTCCGGCCGGCTATCGCGATCCAGGAAATAGTTGATGTAGGAGCTGGTCCCTTTGAGCGACCGGTCGCGCTGCGGGATGTAGGTCTTGAGCTCGTCCACGCGATCGGCCGCCTTCGCGCGGTTGTAGACTTCCACCCAGATACACTTCTGTTCCGGGATCACCTCGCACTGGCCGTTATTCGTCCCGCCACAAGGACCGTTGCGCAGGTTCTTGGGACACGTCATGGGGCAGACGTATTCCATCAAGCCCAGTACGCAATTGCCGCACGCCTGGCAACCGAACACGGGCTTCTTGAAGGCCAGCTCCACGCTCTCCAGAGCGGCGGCCGCGGCGTGACTCTTGTCGATCAAACGCAGAGTACCCGTAATCACGCCTCTCAGCGCGCGCGGCGTATTAGCCGGCTCGATCATATCGGCGACACGATTCCAGAAGGTCTGCTTCTGTGGTTCGCGTTTGGGAGATTCGAAGAAATAGAATCCGCCTTTGGGGGCGTATTCGAGCTCCTCGGCCAATTCCTCCCATTTGGGCGCCAAAGCCTCCGAACGTTCGATAATCCAGCGGATACGGTCCGGGTTGTGATCGCCGCCGATATACGATCCGGCGAACCCCAAGCCCCGCTGGATCGCGACCATCTTCGCGGCGCGCTCCAAGCGCGCGGCCATTCCCTTATCCGTCGACGCATCGACTTCGGCTTGAATCTGCGCCAGCAGTTCGTTCGATGCGAAGCACCCGGGAGGCTCGCCCTTATTGAATCTCTTAGCCGCCCCCAGCGGCAGGACGTACACGTTTCCGAACACGGGCGTATTCAGCCCGCGCTCGGCCAAATACCGTTTCAGCTCGCGCATCTTCCGCGAATCGTAGCCCAGCTGGGTGATCGCGTAATCCGCTCCCGCGGCGATCTTCTTTTCGAGCTTGAGGTATTGATACGCGCAATCGGGCTCGGTGTATTTGAAGGGCGAGACCGCCGCGGAAATATAGAACGGATACCCCTTCTGCTGGCGCAACTCGTTGATGAATTCCACCAACTGGACCGAATCGAGATCGTACAGCGTCTCCGCCGTTTCCTTGCTGCCTTTGGGAAAATCGCCGGTGAGCGCGAAAACGTTCTCGATACCGTGCGCCTGCAGGTCCTCGAGCCCGCGCAGGGTACTCTGCCGGGTGTGTCCGACGCAGGTCAGGTGAATGTTGGGAGTCAGGCCGCGATCCTGCATCATTTTCCCGATGCGGATCGGATCGTGCCCGGCCGAGCCACCCGCGAAGCTGGTCACGCTGCCCGCCACCACTCCCGGCACCTTCATAAAGCCGTCGGCGATTTCCACTAAATGCTCTTCGGTGGTCTTGGCGCCGGCGACCAGCTCGACCATGTAGCAAAAACGGCCGGCCGTGAGCGCTTCGCGAACAGGATTGGGTGTCGCCATTACTTGCCCAGCTCCTTGCGCACGATCTTGGCTCCCTCTACCATTGCCTTCATTTTCGCAAATGTGACATCGCGCGGCAGGTGAAAGCACCCGCAATCGGTCAGAATGTGGATTCGCTCGGCGGGCATCACTTCGAGCGCCTTGCGAATATGCTCGGCGACCATGTCGGGGGTTTCGATATCGGTATTCTTGACATCGATGACGCCCAGGCCCAGTTCGAAAGGCGCGTTGAACTCCTTGAAGAGATCCAGATCTTCGCCCCCGCGCCGCGCGAATTCGAGCGTCAACTGCTGGACCTTGGCCTTGAGAATGGTCGGGAACAGATAGCGGTAACTGCCTTCCCAGGAAGGCTTTCCGTAGCGGTTCCCGTAACAGATGTGGACCGCGATCTTGGCGTCGACACCCTCCACCAGCGTGTTGATGACGTTGACGCCCCAGGTCAGGTCTTCGGGGAACCCCGAATAGTACGGCTCGTCGATTTGAAGGAACGTGGCCCCGGCCTTCACCAGAGCCTTCAGCTCCAGGTTCATCACGCGGGCGATGTCGGTGGCGAAGGCCTCTTCGCTGGGATAGAACTGGTTGCGGATGCGCTTGGTGAGGCAGTGGGGACCGGTCATGCAAAACTTGGGGACGCGGTCCGTGTAGGTGCGCAGAAACGTGAAATCCTGCACCAGGCCCATGGATGCCATGGGCAGCTTGCTCACCACCGTGCTGTCGTAAAAATCGTAGTAGAACTTCTTGGAGGTCCGGTCGATCTGCACGCCGGGAAGCCGTTCCGCGAAGTAATCGACCATGTTGTCGCGGCGCAGCTCGCCGTCGGTGACGATGTCCAGACCGGCCGTTTCCTGGTCCTTGACGGCCGCCTTGACGGCAACGTCATAGATTTCGTCGAGATCGTGGCGCGAGATGCGGCGGGCAAAGTAGTCGGTCTTGAGCCGCTCAAGCCAGCCCGGCATGGCATAGCTGCCGACGATCGCTGTGGGAAGAATGGGAAGATTCATTAAATTGGTTACTCCCTACGCGTCGTGTAAAGAATGGAAGTATGCGTGTTCGCGCGGTATTTAAAGGGCCGGAAGTGCACATCATAACCCTCGCGCTGCGCCACTTCTTTAAGTAGAGCACCGTTGACCCAGTTGAGCAGCGAACCATCCAGTTTTCCGGGTCCAAAGAAGCCGGTGCGGTATTGCGCCAAATCGGTAACGAAGATATCGAAGACTTGCATGTATCCGTTCGCATGCAGCAGGGGCAGCGTACGGATGAAGCTTTCGAGCGCCCCCGAGCTCAGATGGAAACGAAAATCCGTCGGCGCGTCTTGTAAAATATCTTCCAGTTTCCCGGCGTCCAGGCCTTCCGGAAAAGGGAACTCGGGCAGGTCTTCGAGCTGCACCAGGCGCTCCTCCAGCCGCATGGCCGCCCACAGCTCCTGCCAGAACGGAACGCCGTGCGTGGGGCCGCCGAAATCGTCGAAGCCCTCTTCGAGCATGTGATAGACGCGATCCCGGAAAAGCTCCGGAGGGATACCGTACTTCCCGCCGATGCTATTCACCGCGGTTTCCGGAACATAGGCACGCACCTGCACGAAGTACAGCTTGCCGTCGCGGCGGACCACCTCTTCGTCCGGCAAGTTGTCGTACACATTGGTTAGATGCACCTGGAGGATCTTGTGGCGCAGGTGCGCCAGGGACTTGATGGGATTGAGAGCATCCAGCTGGGTGAAGCGGCAGCGGTCGATATGCTTGGCGACCGTAGGCCTAGCTTTGTTCAACGTATCCAAAGAGTAGTCGCCCATGTAGAAGCACACGTGCGGATAGAGGCCGGTGCCGCGCTCCTGATCGAGCTGCTGGAAGCGGTCGAGCCATTGGGCGCAGCGGGATCCGGAGCCCACGCCGATTTCGAGCAGGTTTACTTCGGCCGGCAGCTGGTTCTTGGTTCGAAGAGCGCAAAGCAGATCCAGAAACTCGGCCACATCGTCGGCGATGGCCAGGGGATTGTGGCCATCCGAGGATCCGCCGGGAAGCGCCTTGTCGTAACCCTTGCCGGTGGCGGCTTCCCAGGCCAGCAGGTGGCGCCAGAAGAATTGGTTGAAGTTCCAGACGATACTGGAGCGCAGGGATTGGAACTCTTCGAGCGGAAGGCGGCCGGTGTCCTGCTCGGCGTCGTGCCCGGTTTTGGGGTCCGCGCAACGCATGGCGCGGAGCAGATCGTCATGCAGGGTTTCCAGGACCACCTGACGCGTGTCGACGTGCACGTCCATGATGGGCGCGGTCCCACCCATGGGATGACCCGGGGGATTGTAGCCCAGCGTGGCGGTGACGGCTTCGCGGAAATTGGATTTGTACTGGATCCAGTCGAGCTCCACCTGGAGGCGCGCGAACTGTCCCTGATCGATGAGGCCTTCGGCCACCAGCGCATAGACCGCTTCAATAACGCCTTGGGTCGTGGCGGCGGCCTTCACCTTGAGGTGGTTCAGTTTCAGGATCATGCTGGGCTGGCAGCGCGGAGGCTTTCGACGAATTTAACAGGATAGCGCGTCTGGCAGCCCAGATCCTAACGCGGCTCACCAGGACGGCACGTGACCCTTTCGCGCCCGCGGTGAGAAGTTTGAGATAAAGTAGGTCCCATGCGCCTGTTTTTATTCGCCGCCCTCGCTTCGTCCCTGTTTGCCCAGGCTCCCGCACGAGGTTCCGATGCGGGAAAATGCACCGGTACGCCCAAGCCCTTCGCTCCCGGCGCGGGCGATTGGAACGGATGGGGCGTGGACGCCTCCGGCTCGCGCTTTCAGCCTCAGCCGGGACTGACCGCGGCGGACGTGCCCAAGCTCAAGCTCAAATGGGCCTTCGCGTTTCCGGGCCCCGTGAATCAGCGGAATCAGGCGCAGGCGGTCATCGTAGGCGGGCGCGTGTTCGTGGGAAGCGCCAGCGGCACGGTGTTTTCACTGGACGCCGCGACCGGCTGCACCTACTGGAGCTACGACGCCGGCAACATCACCCGCACCGCGATTCAAATCGTCAAGCTGCCGAACGATGCGCGCTGGATCGCCTATTTCGGCGATAGCGGCGGCACCGCGCACGCCGTGGACGCCCAAACCGGCCAACTCATCTGGAAAACGAAAGTCGACGATTTCCCGCTGGCCCGCATCACCGGGTCGCCCGTGTATCACGACGGCCGATTGTATGTCCCGATGTCCTCCGGCGAGGAGGTCGGATCGGGAGCCGCCAATTATGAATGCTGCAAGTTCCGCGGCAGCCTGTCGGCGCTGGACGCCCGCACCGGCAAGATTATCTGGAAGACTTACACCATTCCCGATCCGCCCAAGCAGTACAAGACCACGCCCGAAGGAAGAAAGCTGTTCGGACCCGCGGGCGCGAGCCTCTGGTCGGCGCCGATCATCGACGAAAAACGCAAGAGGATCTATATCGGCAGCGGCAACTCGTACACCGGAATCGAGCTTCCCACCACTGATGCCATCCTGGCCTTCGATCTGGAGACCGGCAGCCTGCTTTGGTCGAACCAGGTGACGCCGGGCGATAACTGGATTCCCGGCTGCCCCCGCAGCGCGATGTGTCCCGAGAATCCCGGCGACGATTACGATTTTGGAAGCTCCACTCTGCTGCGTACGGTGAACGGGCGCGATGTGATTCTCGCCAGCCAGAAATCGGGCGTGGTCTACGCCCTGGATCCGGAGCAGCGCGGCAAAGTTCTCTGGAAGACGCGCATCGGCGTCGGGAACGGATTGCTGGGCGGAATCGGCTGGGGCATGGCGGCCGAAGGCGAAACCGTCTACGCCGCGATTGCCGACATCAACAAGCCCAACGGGACTCCCGGACTCTACGCCTTGCGCATGGACACGGGCGAAAAGATTTGGAGCACGCCGGCGCCGCAGGGCGCGGGCAATCGGGCGCAGGCCGCAGCGGTTTCCGCCATGCCCGGGATCGTGTTTTCGGCGTCCTTCGGAGGACATCTCCGTGCGTATTCGATGAAAAACGGCGAGATCGTGTGGGATTTCAACGCAGGCCAGACTTTTCCCGCGGTGAACGCCGCTGAAGCCAAGGGCGGAGCGTTTGACGGCGGCGGTCCGGCGATCGCCGACGGGATGGTGATCGCGACTTCCGGTTACGCCTTCGCGGGCGGGCAGGGCGGCAATGCGCTGCTGGCGTTTTCGGTGGACGGAAAGTAGCTAGTGGGGCCTGAAAAAAGGGACAAACTACTCTGCCCCTTTTTCACACAGCTAGACGTCCATGATCTCGATCGCCCGCTTCAAGCTCTGCACCGGATCGTGGCCCGGCGCGGGGCGGTATTCGTGCGTGAGGTAGCCGGTGAACCCCGCATCCACAATCGCCTGCGCGATGAAGCGGTAGTTCAGCTCCTGCGTCTCGTCGATCTCATGGCGATCCGGCACGCCGCCGGTGTGAAAATGCGAGATGTACTGGATATTGTCGCGGATGTTGCGCACGATGTCCCCGTCCATGATCTGCACGTGATAAATGTCGAACAGCATCTTCACCTGCGGTGAATTCACGCGCTTGACCACGCCCACGCCCCAGGCCAGGTGATCGCAGATCTGGTCCCAGCGCCCGATGGCGTTGTCCTTGAACTTGCTGTTCATGATTTCCATGCAGATGGTGACCTGCTTGTCCTCGGCATGCGCCTTCACGCGGTTGAAGAACGCGACGGCATTATCCGCGCCTTCCTCGTACGACATGCCCTTGCGCTGGCCGCCCACGGTGATCATGCTGGGGCAGCCCCCGGCGGCGCACACGTCGAGATTCGCGTTCACCGATTTCTCCAGGGCGTCGTGAAACTCCTTGCGGATGACGCCGTTCTCGAAACCCACGCCGCCGGTGAGGCCCATCAGCGGCTTCAGGCCGTATTTCTTGAGCGTGGGCCAGTCATTGGGGCCGATCAGGTCGAATCCGTGGATACCCTGCTCGGCCGCGATGCGAAACATGTCCTCGAGAGGCATGTTGGGCGCGAAATTGGTGCGCATACACCCCTGCATGAGACGGTTGTTGCGCTTCACGGCGTTCGGAGCCTGGGCCGAAGCCACACCCGCGGCGGCGACGCCAGCCACGGTGGTTACGAAATCTCTGCGCTTCATCGCTACGATATACCCGCGCTGCATTATACTCACAAGCATGACTCGGGTTGTCCTCCTCCTGGCGCTCACACTCTCGGCGCTCGCCCAGGGCTATAAAGCCGAGCGCACCACCGACCACGGCATTCCCGTGGTCCGGCTCGCCGATCCGATGAACGGCGTCGAGGTGGCCATCGTCCCCTCGGTCGGCAACACGGCGTACGAGATGAACGTCCACGGGAAAAACATCTTGTATTTCCCCTATGCCGACGTGTCCGAGTTTCAAAAGAATCCGCAGCTGAGCGGCATCCCCTTCCTGGCGCCGTGGGCGAACCGTCTCAATGGGCAAGGCTTCTGGGCCAACGGCAAGCGCTACGCCTTCGATATGAACCTCGGAAACATCAACGTGGATCGAGGCAATCCGATCCACGGGCTGCTGACGAGCTCGCCCTACTGGCAGGTCATCAGCGTGGCGGGGGACAAGCGGTCGGCCCGCGTCACCAGCCGCCTGGAGTTCTGGCGATATCCGGAGTTGATGGCCCAGTGGCCCTTCGCGCACGAGTACGAGATGACCTACACGCTCAAGGACGGAGTGCTGGAAGTGCGCGTGACCATCACCAACCTGAGCCGCGATCCGATGCCGGTGGCGATCGGGTTTCACACCTTTTACCAGATTCCGGATGTTTCACGAGATGCCTGGACCGGGCACATCCCGGCGCGCCGCCGCGTGGTCGCCGATAATCTGCTGATTCCCACCGGCGAATATCGCGCCATGGACATTCCGGCGAAATTCCCCCTGCGCGGGCGCACGCTCGACGACGGCTTTATCGACCTCGAACGCGACGCCGATGGGCGCGCGGTGTTTTCGATCGAGTCCGGAACCAAGAAGATCGAAGCCATGTTCGGACCGAAGTATCCGGCGGCGGTGGTGTGGGAACCAAACGATGCCAAGGGGCAGCCCCGGCCGTTTATCTGCTTCGAGCCGATGACCGGCGTCACCAACGCGGTGAATCTGGCCCACGACGGCAAGTATCCGGACTTGCAGACCATCCCGCCGGGCGGCAAGTGGAGCGAAAGCTTCTGGATCCGCGCCAGCGGCATCTAGGCGGCACGCCGGTGTTATACTTGCGCCTGACCCGGAGGCCCTGAAGACGCTCCGGGGCGATCGATCCGCAATGTAAGCGAAGTGTGGAGGCGAGTATGTTCAAGAAGATTCTCATTGCCGCGGGGCTCGCGACGGTGTTGGTTTGGGTGGCTTCCGCGCAGAGCGATTTGCAGTCCGTGGTGGACAAGTCCATGAAGGCCATGGGCGTCGAAAACGTGAAGACCCTGACGATCTCCGGCGAAGGCGGAGACGGTGCGGTGGGTCAAACTTTCAGCGCGAATTCGGACCATTGGCGCTGGTTCGCCAACAAAAACTGGGTCCGCTCGGTCGATTTTGACGCGAAAGGCTGGCGTGACGTTCGGGACCGCGGCGAGGGCGAGCCCGCGGGCCAGTGCGGCGGCAACGGCACCACCTGTCCGTCCCCTTCTCAAAACGGCCAGACCGCGGTGACCACGGCCAACAACTTCAACAACGAGATTCAGTTCGCCATGCTGCCTCTAGGCTTTTTGAAGATGGCTCTGGAACATAACGCCACCGTCTCCAAAGAGAAGGAACTCACTGTGCTGAGCTTCCCGATGGAAAACGGCACGGCTTACAAGACCACCGTCAAGGGCTACCTCAACGATCAGGGTCTGGTCGAAAAAGTCGAAACCACGATCGACCAGGCCATGCTCGGCGACGTCAAATGGCAAGCCACGTTCAGCAACTACAAGGATTTCGGCGGCGTGAAATTCCCGGCCAGCATCGTCGAGCGCCAGGGCGGTCCGAAGATCTTCGAAATGGCGGTTGCCGATGTTAAGGTCAACCAGCCGGTGGATCTGACGCCTCCCGCGGGACGCGGCGGCAGGGGTTTCGGCGGCGGCCGCGCGGGCAAAGGCGGTCCGGGTGGCGCCAGGGGTGGTGCAAGGGGTGGACCCGGAGGAGGACGCGGCGCTCCGGCTGAGGTGGAAAGCGAAGATCTGGGCGGCGGCTTCTGGCTGGTCACCGGCGGGTACGGCGCGGTGATCGCCGACTTCAAGGACTACATCGTGGTGATCGAGGGGCCGTCGGGCGACGCGCGCGCGGATCAGATTATCGCCGAGGCGCACCGGCTGGTCCCCAACAAGCCCATCAAGTACGTGGTCAACACACACGCGCACTTCGACCACTCCCAAGGGCTCCGCGATTTCGTGGCCGAGGGCGCGACCATCATCACGCATCAGGGGAACAAGGGCTACTACGAGAAGGTCCTGGCTAATCCTCACACGCTGGTTCCGGACAAGATGCAGAAGATGAACCCCAAGGCCAAAATCAAGGTGGAGTACGTCGGAGACATGAAGAAATTCACCGACGGCACGCACACCTTCGAGACGTATCTGGTCAAGGACAGCACGCACAGTAACGCCATGCTGATGGTCTACCTGCCCGCGCAGAAGATCCTGATCGAGGCCGACGAGTACAACGTTCTCGGCAATCCTGCACCGACTACGCCCGCGGCCAATCCCAACCAGTATCAGGTCAACCTGCTGGCCAATATCGAACGGCTGAAACTGGATGTCGACCGGATCATCCCCATCCATCTTCCGAATCCGCAGACCCGGAAGGTTACGCTGGAGGAATTGAAGTTGGCGGCGGGCAAATCGTAAGTAAGCGTTTGCTGCCGCCCACATAGGCATTCGTCACCGCCGCGGATCCGCGGACGTCCTGCTGTACTGCGGGCAGATGTCTCTTTCTGAGGAACTCGCCCGCACAACGGAGCCTGGCGCGGTCGACACAGGACCAGTTCCCGGATCTTCCCGGGACCGCGCCCGCCCTGTGCGGGCGGCATTTGACCAGCAAGTGCGTTTTGCGCTGGTGCTGTACGGCGGGGCATCGCTGGCCATCTACATCCACGGTGTCACGCAGGAATTCTTTCATCTGGTTCGGGCTACGGCGGTAGACGCGGACGGAAACCTGGCGGTCGGCGACGCGGAGCTGAGCGAAACCGAGCGGGTTTACCGGAAGCTCGCGAGCTCGCCGGATGGGACGCTTCGTACGCAGTTCCTGGTGGATATCGCGTCGGGAACCTCGGCTGGCGGCATCAACGCGATCTTTCTGGGAAAGGCTTTTGCGAACGGGCAGACGCTCGACCAGGTGAGCCGCCTGTGGCTCGACCAGGCCGATGCCCAGGATCTGTTCAATCGCGACAAACTTCCGCGCAGCCTGCTCAGCAGCCAGAGGATGTACACGCGGCTCCTGGACGCGCTGGCCGGCATGGAGCGTGACGGGACCCAACGCGACTCCCTGCAAACAGAGATGGACGTGTTCATCACCGCGACCGATATTCAGGGGTTGGAGCTGCCCATCCAGCTCGCCGACAAGACGGTGTTCGAAAAACGCCACAAGAACGTGTTTCACCTGCGTTTGGGAGACGGCGAGAATCATTTTGCCAGCGAGAAGAATCCGTTCCTGGCGTTCGCGGCGCGCGCGACGTCGGCCTTTCCCTTTGCGTTCGAGCCAGCGTGCCTCCAAGGAAACGGCGCGGATTGGGAACAGTTTTTTCCCGATTACAGGAAGGGATTTGCCGCGCGAGGCTTCGGCGACGGCGGGTACCTGGACAACAAACCGTTCACGCACGCCATTCAGGCGCTGTCCCAGCGCAGCTCCGACCTGCCGGTGGCACGCAAGTTGATGTACGTTGAGCCATCGCCGGACCAGCCAGACAGCAACGATCCCGCCGCGCCGCCGGATTTCGTTCAGAACACACTGGACGCGCTGCTCACATTGCCGCGCGAGGAAACCATCCGCGAAGACCTCGAACGCGTGCTCGAGCGGAACCGGCTGATCGAACGGGTTCAAGAGATCACTTCGCACGTGGACGCGGATATTGCGGGTTGGACGGCGGGACGCGTTGGCGGCGAAGAATATCAGCGGCGGACTCTGGCGGAAGAGATTCACGATCGAGGTCCGGGCTATGCGGGGTACCATCGGCTGAAAGTCCGGGCGGTTACCGACGATCTGGCGGCGATGCTGGGGCAGCCTTCAGGCGTGGTGGACGCCTGGCGGCGTACCCACTATTCGGAACAAGATCCGGAGCGGAGCGAGAGCCGGTTCCTGCTGGAGTTTGACCTGGGCTATCGGGAGAGGCGGTTGCGGTTTCTGCTGCGCAAGCTGAGTGATCCGGGTATCAAGAGAGAGTTGATCCGGATTGCAGCGACGCTTAGGAAACTGCGCTACTCGGCTGCTGGCTTAGGGTTGGCAGCCCTTCGAGATTGCTTCCGCGAGGTGTTCATTCGCGCGGCGGCGGATGCTGAAGCTTGCCTCGATCCCGAGTCGCGCCGCACGTTCGAACAATTCGAATACTACGACCAGATCGTCTTCCCGATCTTCTACGAGGCCTCCGTGGGCGAAGCCGAGCTGTGCGAGGTGTTCCGCATCAGCCCGCGGGACGCCACCAGCATCCTCGACGAGAACGATCCCAATGAGAAAGGTGAGAAGCGCCGGAAGCTGGCGGGCACGGCGCTATTTCACTTCGGCGCGTTCTTGAGCCGCGAGTGGCGGCAAAACGACCTGATGTGGGGGCGGCTGGATGCCGCGGAGCGGATCATCCGAGCCATGTTGCCACGTTCGCCAGAGGCGAACGTCTTGATCGAGGAAGTGAATCTGGCCATCGTCGGAAGCGAGGAGCGTTTGAAGCAGCTCCGGGAAACCTACGAGGTCAAGCGCAAGCTCCCTTTGTTCACACGCCTGAAGCTCGGCGTCCGGGCGAGCCGGATCGTTGCGAAAATGCTGGCAGGGCAGGGCTGTTACTTCATCAGGAATCGCGCACGCGCGACGATCAGTGCCCCTACGGCGAGCGCCACGCCTGCCGCTAAGACCCAATAGAGGAATGTCCTCCAGGGAAACCTCCGGTTTTCCCGGCGCATCACCAGCACATAACTCGCGAAAACGCCCAGGAAGTACAGCAGGATCATCGGTACGGCGAACATTGCCAGATTGAAGGCGTCCTGCGAAGGCGTGATAATGGCGGCAAGGATCACGATCGCCAGGATCGCGTAGCGCGAATTTCGCAGGAGAAAGCTGGGCGACGCGACATGGATCAAGGTGAGAAAGAAAACTGCGACGGGAAGTTCGAAGATTACAGCCACGCCCAGCATCACGTTTACGAACCTCTCGAAGTAGAGTTCGACCGAGATCAACGGCGTCACATTGACCGGGCCGCCGATGCCCAGCAGGAAGATCAAAGCGTAGCGGAACACTACGAAGTACGCGAACAGTCCGCCGGCGAGGAACAAACCCGCGGTACACACGATGAAGGGCACGGCCCATCTGCGCTCGCTTGGGTACAAACCCGGCGCGATGAACGCCCAAGCTTGATAGATCACCCACGGGGCGGCCAGAAAGATCGCCCCCACTAGGGGAGTCCACATATAAATGATGGAAAACTGCTCCATAACATCGATCGCGATGAAACCGCCTGTATTTAGTTGTTTGAACGCGGCAAGACCCGGTGCCTGAACCAGGCCCCACAGCGGATTCGCGAAGACCATGCACAGGATGAATGCGACGCCGAATCCGATCAGCGCGCGGATAATGCGCGTGCGCAGCTCTTGCAGGTGTTCCAGGATCGACATGCTTAGCATGCCGTGGTCTGGATTCCGCAGCTCCAGTTGGGTCATACCGACCTCCGTATTGCTGTTTTAGGTTTTGATTCGGCGCCTGAAGCTGCGGAAGCGCCTACGTGGGGCTACTTCGCCAGGAACGGCCAGCGGAAGACGAAGTGATAATGTTGCTCGACGACCAGGTACAGAACAACGATGGCCACCACGGCGAGCACCGCCAGCAGCCAGTAGCCGAAGATCCGCCACGGGAAGCGGCGGTTTTCGCGCCGCATCACCAGCAGGTAGCTGGCGAACACGCCCATGAAGTACAGCAGGATCATGGGCACGGCGAACAGCGTCAGATTGAAGACGTCGGGGGTCGGCGTGATGATGGCCGCCAGAATCACGATGGCCAGAATCGCGTAGCGTGAATGCCGCAACAGGAAACTGGGCGAGGCCACGCGGATCAGCGTCAGGAAGAAGATGATCACCGGCATCTCGAACACCAGCGAGATTCCCAACATCACGTTGACGAACAGGCTGAAATACCGGTCGATGGTGATATACGGCTTGACGCCGGCGGGCTGGCCGATCCCCAGCAGGAAGACCAGGGCATACCGAAACGCGATGAAGTAAGCGAACAATCCGCCGGTGATGAATAAACCGCCGGTGCACACCACGAACGGCACGGCCCACCGGCGCTCGCGCGGGTACAGGCCCGGAGAAATGAACGCCCAGACCTGGTAGACCACCCAGGGCGCGGCCAGAAAGATCGCGACGACAAGCGGGGTCCACATCCAGATGATGGAGAACATCTCCATCGGATCGATGGCGATGATCTGGCCGCCCAGCTTGTCGGTCGCGTCCTTCAAGGGCGCCTGGACATATTCCCAGAGTTGCAGGGCAAAAATGAGGCAGACCAGGAACGCCACGCCGAATCCCGCCAGGGCCCGGATGATGCGCGAGCGGAGCTCCTCCAGGTGCTCCATGAAGGACATGCGCAGCATGCCCGAGTCTTCGCCGTCTTCGTCGTCGTCGTCGTCCGATGGAGGAGGCGGCGGAGTTCTGGTCCCGCCGCCCGAAGCGAGCGCAGGCGGAGGAGGCGGCTCGATATCCGGATGGAAAGCGCTTTCCGGATCCTCCGGATACACTACGTGCGGAGTCTCATCAGGAGGCAGTCCTCCGCCGTTGTGCTGGTCATCCATGCGAATGTCGCGTTCTACCTACTTTAACTGCTTTGACTTTGTTCTAACTGGGCTGAGGCTGGGCACTACTCTCTTCAGAGCGCGGCACAGTGCCTTCAATGGCCGGAACAGGTTCCGGTGATGGCACGGCCTCGGCGACAGTCTCATTTGATTCGGCGCCTGGAACTGCGGAAGCGCCTACGGTGGATGGATCGGTAGCGGTGGATATGGAAGCCTGGGTCTGGTGATCTTCTGACGCATGCGATTCATGCGATTCAGATTCCCCGTGCTGAGGCTCCAGCGGATTCCAAGCGGTTTCCGCCGGCGGCAAGCTTTGAACTTCATGATCGGAACCGTAGTTTATCGCCCGATTGAAGATATCGCCCGCCGTTACCTGTGCGACCTGGCTTATGGACTGACTTTCCCGCTCCAGAGTGTGCATTTCGCGCTCGAACGTGGCTTTCAAATCGTTCGAGGCGCGACGGAATTCGGTGATCGCTTTTCCGATCGTCCGCCCCAGTTCTGGAAGCTTTTTGGGCCCAAACAGAACGAGGGCTATCAGGAAAATGGCGACCAACTCTTGCATACCGAGCGTGCCTAACATCGTCGTGAGCCCTCCTAGGGGCCATCATAGCATGGGGGCCCCCAAGGGGCCCATTTTGCGCTCATTTGGCCGCCAGAAGGCCCATGCTGGTGACGGCGTAGGCGCGCCGTTCTCTCTCCGCTTCCGGCGCCTGCCCCACCTGCTCGTAGTGCAGGGCCAGCACCAGGTGGGCGCTGGGAGCTTGCTCGGCCGCGGCCTGGAGCTGCTGAACCGCCTCGGCGTCGTGAGAACCTTGCTGCAAAAGCAGCATCCCCAGGACCAGAAGGGTCTTCGGCCGGCCGGGGTTCAGCTGGAGCGCCTTGCGGACTTCCTGCAATCCACGCTCGGTTTGTCCCGTAAGACACAACGCGTAGGCCAGGTTAGAGTGGTTCTCCGGACGGCCGGGCAGCAGGTGAACCGCCTGCTCCAGCTCGACGAGCGCGGCCTCCGTTTGCCCGGTCTTCAGATGCTCGACGCCCAGCATGCTGATCGCATAGGGCATCGCCACGGGATCCTTCATGGCTTCGCGCAGTTCCTGAACCCCACGTTGGCGCTGGCCGGATTTCAGGTGCTCCTGCGCCGTGAGAATCGCGCGCAAGGACTTGCCCGTGAGCGGATTCCGTAATTCCTCGACCGATACCACACCGGCGCCGGATTGCGCGGATAGGGTGACCGCGAGACTGGAAAACAACATTACCTTTAAAAAATGTGACACGTTTCCTCCGAAGTGTGCCTGCTGGTGCAAATCGATCCCACTTGTGGGACACAGACGGGGGGTGCCGGATGGCGTGTGGCTTAACGGGGCGAGTGGCGCTTTCGCTGCGCTACAGCAACAGATTAGCCTGGAACCAGCGCGGCGTCCAATCAAAACTCTTTATCGACTCATTCCAGCCGACTTTGAGCTCGGGAAACGCTGTCAATGGACGTGCACGGTGGGGGTTACGGACATGCCGGGGCGCAAGGTCAGGTCGTTGTTCTGACCCGGATCGAGGGCGATCCTCACCGGGATTCGCTGCACCACCTTGACGTAATTGCCGGTGGCGTTTTCCGGCGGCAACAGGCTGAAACGCGCGCCGCTGGCTCCGGCTACGCTCTCGATATGGCCCGTGTAGGTGCGGCCGTTGGCGTCCACCTGGATATCGGCGCGCTGGCCGACCTTCATGTCCTTGAGCTGGGTCTCCTTGAAGTTGGCCATCACCCAGACCTTGCTCAGATCGACGACCGCCAGCAGGAGTTGCCCGGGTTCGACGTACTGGCCCACGTCGACCGACTTGCGAGCCACGATCCCCGAGGCGGGGGCGGTGATGGTGGTGTATTTGAGGTTCAGTTCGGCTTGTTCCACCTCGGCGCGTTTTTGGGCGACCTTGGCGGCGGCGGCTTGGGCGCGCGCTTCGAGCGATTTCACCTGCTGCGGGCCCGTCATGGCGCCTTCCACGGTGGCGTCGGCCTGACCGACGCGCGCCCGGGCCTGATCGACGCTTTGTTCCGCGGCCAGAACATTTTGTTGCGCTTCTGTTACGGCGGCCTTCTGCGCATCCACGTTGGCGCGCGCCGCTTGCGCATCGGAAACAGCTTTCTCATACTGCTGGCGCGAGATATCGTCGCGGGCCACCAGGGTCTTGTAGCGCGCCACGTCCTGATCGGCCTGGCCGGCGTTGGCTTCCGCCACGCGAACATTGGCCTGGGCGCTCTGCAGGCGGGCTTTGGCGGCGCCCAGCGCCTGCTCGGATTCTTTCGCCTGGGCGGCGGCATCCTGGCGGGACGACCGCGCTCCGCTGAGGGCGCTGGCGGTGGATACGGAGGTCACCGGAATATCGCTGCGGGCGCTGGCCAGGGTGGCTTCGGCATCGGCCAGCTCGGCGCGGGCCTTGTCGAGGGCGACCTCAAAATCCCGCGGATCTAATCGAACCAGAACTTCTTCTGCCTTGACGGCGGCCTGATCGTGCACGTCCATCTCGATCACGTGGCCGGCCACGCGGGGACTGACGGGGAAAATAGATCCGTCGATCTGGGCGTCGTCGGTGCTCTCGACGCGCGAGAGACGATCCCAGACGAGGTAGCCTGCGGTCGCGAGCCCCGCTATGACGAGAACCCCAACAATCCATTTCAACGCTCTCATGTTTGTTCTTTCCAGGGTAGCGTAGGTTCTTGGATGCTCCGGCGGCCGGGTTGGGTTCGGTGCGCTTTTCGCTTCGCTGTTATACGCTTACTAGACAGTGACTGCGTATGCCGCGTTCTCCTCGCGGGATTTCCGATTCCAACTGACAGCCGTTACGCTTTCCAATGTCAGCCAGCAGATGCTGGCGACTGTGGTGGGGTGGGACCTGTATCTCTCCACTCGCTCGGCCTTGGTGCTGGGCAACGTGGGATTAGTCCAGATCATCCCGGTGTTGCTCTTCACCTTCGTCGCGGGGCACGTGGCCGACCGCTACAATCGCAGCCGCACCGCCATGGTGACGGAGATCGCCCAGGGACTGGTCGCGTTTGTGCTGGCAGCCGCGGGAAGCGGGCGAGGCGTCGCGCTGATCTATGCCTGCCTGTTTCTCACCGCCACGTCGCGCGCGTTTCAATGGCCGGCGACCTCCGCCATGCTTCCGCAGACGGTCCCGCCCGAAAACCTGACGCAGGCGATCTCCTGGAGCGGGTCGGCGCGCGAGATGGCCAACATGGGCGGACCGGCGCTGGCGGGCGCGCTGATCGCAGGCTTTGGCAGCGAGGCCGTGTACATGCTCCAGACGGTGTTCTGCGTGTTTGCGGCCATCTGCTTCGGATTGATGCGCGTGCCGGACCGGGCCGTGCATGAGCGGCCGGAAATCGGGCTCAAGGCGGTCTCGGAAGGCGTCCGTTTCGTGTGGAGAGAAAAGCTGATTCTGTCCGCGATGAGCCTGGACCTTCTCGCCGTATTCTTCGGCGGCGCCGTAGCCTTGCTGCCGATCTACGCCGAAGACATCCTGAAAACCGGCGCGACGGGCCTGGGCTGGCTGCGGGCGGCGCCGGCCATCGGCGCAGGTCTGACGGCTATCTGGATCGCGCACCGGCCGGCCTTCCGGAACGCGGGCGTGGTTCTGCTGGGTTCCGTGGCGGCGTTCGGGGCGGCCACCATCGCCTTCGGGGTTTCCACTTCGGCGTGGCTATCCTTCGGGTTGCTGTTCCTGACCGGAGCCTTCGACAGCGTCAGCGTGGTGCTGCGGATTTCGCTGGTGCAATCGCGCACGCCGGATAAGCTGCGCGGGCGCGTGTCGGCGGTGAACGGATTGTTTATCGCCGCGTCGAATCAATGGGGCGCGGTGGAATCGGGCGTGGCCGCGGCTCTGATGGGTACGGTCCCGTCGGTGGTGTTCGGCGGAACGGCGACCATCGTGATGGTGGGCGCGGTTGCGTTGCTATCGACGAGCATGCGGCGGTGGAAGAACTGATAGCGGCGCGTTAGAGATGCGCCAGCCAGACGTCCAGGACGGCGCATCTTTTTTCTGTACGGACGACATTGAGCGCTTCGGCTACCGCCGGCTCCACGTCCTCGACGGATTTGACGATTTTTGCAAACGCCCCGCCGGCCGCCGCGGCGATGCCGGAATAATCGGGCGGCGGGTCGAAGGCGACGTCGATATCCTGCGCCTTGCTGGCGTAGCCTTCCGGATGCACGGCCAGCATCGAGAACTTGGGCGCGCGCCATCCGCGGTTGTTGTAGATCACCGTCAGGAACGGGGTCTGGTACTTGCGCGCCATCCAGTGCACGGTGGAGGGCACCGAGAACATGTAGGATCCGTCGCCGGTGAGGCACACCACGGTCTTATCCGGACACGCCAGTTTCATCCCGACCGAAGCTCCGCCGTTCCAGCCGAGCGAACTGGCGCCGCTGGTGAATCGCGTCCCGGGTTTCGTACACCCGATGTGGTTGTTGATGGCCGAAAAGTTGGTGATGCCTTCGTTCACGATGACGGTGTCGCGATCGATCTGGCGGCGCACACAGGCGGTCAGATATTCGGCCGTGATGACGCCGGCGTGGGGCTGCTCGCGACGGGCCAGTTCGGATACCCAAGCGTCATGCCGTTCGCGGCTGGGGGCTTTGGCCGCGCCAGGCTTTGTCTTATCCAGACGCTGGTTGATCTGGCGCAAGGCGGTGGCGCAATCGGCGCGAAACACCTGGGCGGCGGAAATGTACCAGAGCGGGGTGCGCTCCTTGAGCGGATCGATATCGATGTGGCAGATCTTGGCCGTATCGGCAGGCTTATTTAAGGCTGGAATCCACGGGACGTCGCTATCCAGAACCAGGACCAGATCGGCCTCGGCCAGCGCCGCGTTCTGGGTGGGCTCGTTTCCCTGCTGACCGACGTAGCAGGGGTGATCGGTGGGGAAATTCAAGTAATTCGGAACGGACTCGAGCACGCCCACGCCGAGGCGATCCGCCAGACGGACCAGCTCGGCCACCGCCTCCGGATGGCGGCCCAGGTAGCTGGTCACGACTAACGGACGTTTGGCAGCGAGAAGACTATTCACTAACTCGGATAGCCCGCTTTCGGGTAGAGGCTGCGGCGCGATGGGCTGCCAGCGCGCGGGATCGATCGACAGCGGCGGGACTTCTTCCTCGAGCACCTCGCGCGCCACCATGAGGTAGGCCGGGCCCTGGGGGTCGCTGGTGGCGATCTGGAGCGCGCGGTAGATCATCTGTTTGATGTTGCGGCCGGTGCGCAGCTCATTTTCGTACTTCATATAGCCGCGCAGGATGCCGCGCTGATCGGGCACGTCCTGGAGCCAGTGGATAAATTCGTTGCGGCCACCCTTAAGCTCACCTTCCTGGGTATAAGGCGATGCCCCGGCAAAAATCAGCACCGGGACGCGGCACTTGGCGACGTTGTGGACGGCTCCGGCCATGGCCTGGGTGCCGCAATCGACGTGTACCAGCACGGCCTGGGCCCGCCCGGTGATTTGCGCGAACCCCTGGGCGCAGGTGAGGGCGACCATTTCGTTGGGGCAGGTGATGACCTTGGGGACGGGCTTGCCGGTGGCGCGCGCCTGGGCCAGCGCTTCGAGGACGCCCGGGTGGTCGCTGCCGAAATTAGCGAAGAGGTAGGAGACTCCGGCGTCCACCAGGGCTTCGATCAGGGCGCTTGCGCCGGTATAGCTGTAGGGTTCGGATTGCAAGGCAGACACGATCTCAAGACTCGCATATTTCTGACGAAAATACTTGCGCCAGTGGTCGGCATCGGGCATAGTAAAAATGGCGCTTGGCAGATTTCGCGAGCGCCGTCAAAGTATGGAATTGGGCCGACAATGGCAGATCACAGGGCAGATCAAAGGCTGTTCTTCACCGAACTGCTCGGCCTCAAGGTCTTTGACCTTAAGGGGCGCACTCTCGGTGTGGTCAAAGACGCCGCCATCGTCCCCCTTTTGGACCCGGTCCGCGTCGATCGCTATCTGATCGGCAGCGGCGCCGCGTGGCTTACGGTGCGCCACGACCAGGTTCGCTCCATTTCGCTCGACGGGATTCGCCTGCGTGACGAGATCCTGACTCCGTATCACTCCGATGAGTACATGCTGCGCGTGGTCCGCGACCTTCTGGACCAGCAGATCATCGATGCCCAGGGCCGCAAAGTGGTGCGCGTGACCGACGTCACCTTTGAAATCCACCAGGAGGAGTCGGGCGACGTCCTGTGGGTGCTGGACGTGGACATCGGCGTGCGGGCGATATTCCGCCGCCTGGTCCAGGGACTCCTGCCAACTCGCTGGGTCCGGCGGTTGCAGGGGGGCATCCCGCCGCATTCCATCCGCTGGGAATTCTGCAATATTCTGGAGCCGGATCCGCAGCGGCGCCTGAGGCTCAACATCTCCAACCGGCTGCTGGAAGGCATGCATCCGGCCGACCTGGCCGATATCGTCGAAGATCTGTCGCCGGAGCATCGCGAAGCGATCTTTGAAAACATCGACAGCGAGGTGGCGGCCGAGGCGTTATCCGAGGTCGATCCGGATATTCAGGCCAGCATTCTTGAATCGCTGGAGGCGGAAAAGGCCGCGGAGATCGTGGAAGAGATGGCCCCGGACGAGGCTGCGGACGTGCTGGCCGAGCTCGGAGAAGAGGCCAGCGAGGAAATCCTCGAAGAGATGCAGCGCGAGCCCAAGGAGGAGGTCCGCGAACTGCTGGAATTCAAGGAAGACTCCGCCGGGGGCATGATGAATACCGAATACGTCGCGCTTCCGGAAACGGCTACGGTCGAGGACGCCATTCAGGCGCTCAAGAGCAACGAAGAGCTGATGGAGACCCTGAACACGCTGTTCCTGGTGGATTCCGGCGAGCATTTGACGGGAGCGGTCCCGCTGGCCAGGCTGTTCCTGCACGACGGGGCGACGCCGCTCCGCTCGCTGGCCGTCGAGATGCTGATCGACGCCCCGGTTACGGAGCGCCGCGACCGCATCACCGAGTTGTTCGACAAGTACAACCTGCTGGCGCTTCCGGTGGTGGACCGGGAACGCAAGCTGGCCGGGGTGATCACCGCCGACGACATCATTTCCGTGTTGCGGGAAAAGTAGACATGCGAGAAGTAAACCTGGAGCCTCCCGAACGTGTGGAAACGATTTCGCTACCACATCGCGATATTCTTTGCGGTCATCGGGCCGGGGTTCATCACGGCCATGGTGGACAACGACGCCGGCGGCATCCTCACCTATTCGCAAGCCGGCGCTCGGTGGGGCTATCTTCCCCTGTGGACCCTGCTGCCCATCACCGTCCTGCTGATCGTGACGCAGGAAATGTGCTCGCGCATGGGCGCGGTCACCGGCAAAGGCCTGTCTGACCTGATCCGGGAAGAGTTCGGCCTGCGGACCACCTTCGTGGTCATGGCCGTGCTGGTGCTGGCCAACCTGACCAACATGATCGCGGATTTTGCCGGGATCGCCGGGTCGCTGGAGATCTTCGGGATCCCCAAGTACATTACAGTTCCTCTGGGCGCGGCCGCCGTGTGGCTGCTGGTCGTCAAGGGCACGTACGAGTCCGTGGAGAAGATTTTCCTGTTCGCCTGTATCGTGTACGTGGCCTACATCGTCTCCGCCGTGCTGGTGAAGCCGGACTGGAAGGAGGCCGCCATCTACAGCGTCCGCCCGGTGTTGATGCTGCAAGGCGGCTACATTTATATGCTTATCGGCATGGTGGGAACGTCCATCGCGCCGTGGATGCAGTTTTACCTGCAAGCGGCGGTGGTAGAGAAGGGCATCACCGCCAGGGAGTACAAGGAATCGCGGATTGAGGTGATCGTCGGCTGCATCGCCATGACGGTGATCGCGTTCTTCATCATCGTGGCGTGCGCGGGCACTATCTATGCCGTGCAGCCGCGTGACCTGCAGACACCCGCGGACGCCGCCGCGGCTCTGCTGCCGTTCGGGAACTACGCGTCGCTCCTGTTCGCCGCGGGTCTGTTCAATGCCTCCTTGTTCGCGGCGTGCATTCTGCCGATCTCCACGGCCTACTCGGTGTGCGAGGGCCTGGGGTTTGAATCCGGCGTCAACCGGCGCTTCCGCGAGGCGCCCATCTTCTACTGGCTATTTACCGGGCTCATCGTAGTGGGCGGGGCCGTGGTCCTGCTGCCCCGATTCCCCCTGGTGAAGATGATCCTGTTTTCGCAGGTGATCAATGGGATTCTGCTTCCGTTCGTCCTGATCTTCATGACCCTGCTGATTAATAAGAAAAAATTAATGCACGAGTGGGCCAACTCGCGCTTCTATAACTTCGTGTCCTGGGCGTCGGTGGCGCTGATGATCGGCCTGACCATGGCTTTGGTGGCGTTGTCGATCCAGGACATGATGGGGAGTTAACGAGTCTTCTTCAAAAAACGTTCGACGCCGCGCTTAAAATCGTCCGTCATGCGCGCCTCAACGTTGGCCTGGATGCCGGCTTCAATCGAGGCTTCAAAGCTCATGCCGTCGGTCTGATAGAGCAGAGCCTTGCTGAGGGTCATGGCCGTGGCGGAGTTTGCGGCGAGCGCGGCGACGTAACCCTCAACGTTCGTATCGAATTCCGCGGCGTCGAATTCCGCATCGGGAAAAACGCGATTAATCAGGCCGATAGCGTACGCGCGAGGCGCATTCAAGGGTTCGCCGGTGAGGGCCAGTTCCATGGCCTGACGCTCGTTGACCGCTCGCCGCAGCATGGTGGCGACGATCGCCGGAACGAAGCCCAGCTTCACCTCCGGATAGCCAAATTGCGCGGATTCATTGGCGACGATCAGGTCGCACGCAGTCGCGATTCCGGCGCCTCCGCCCAGCGCTCGTCCTTGCACAGCAGCGACGATGGGCTTGGGATGGCGGTGCATGGCGATGTACAGCTCGCCCAGCCGCCGCGCGGAGGCGAGCGCCGTGGCCTCGTCATCCCCGCTCCGAAGCACTTCGCTCAGATCCATGCCCGCGCAAAAATCTTTCCCGGCGCCGCGGATGAGCAGCACGAGAACCGCGGAATCGTCCTGGGCACGTTGCAAGGCTTCGCGCAGTGCACTCATCATCTCGCCGGTGATCGCGTTGCGCTTCTCCGGACGGTTTAGGGTGATGCGGGCGATGCCGCCCGCCGCGGCATAGTCAATCGACACGTTCAATCAACCTCGATCTCCATGCGCAGCAGTGCGGTGCTGTAGGTTTTGCCCTGCGGATCGGCCTTGAGCGCCATGGTTCCTCCGCCGTCTAAAGCTTCGTGCAGCAGGAAATTCAGGGCGCCCAAATTCGGCAGCTCGAAGCGCTCCACCTTGCCCTTGCATACGCCAGCGAAATGCTGCTTCACGCGCTCGGCGGTGACTTCGCGGACCAGAATCGGATAATCCTCCGGCGTCCGGGCGATCAAGCCAATGTTGACCAGGTCGCCCTTATCGCCGGAGCGGGCGTGGGCCAGCTCGATCAACCTTCGCTTTCTCAGCTCGCGCTGGGCCATATGGCCACCTCCGGATGGACTTCGGATTTCGGAATCAGCGCGGGCCAGAAGGCCACGATCTCTTCCACGCGCGGACGGCCCAGGCCCAGGCCGGATACGGCCGGCGGTCCGCTCAGCACCAGCGGCGCGATCTCGCGCGTGAACCGCTCCACTGCGGCGCGATTCTCGGATCGCACGCCGACTCGCAAGACCACTTCCGGCAAATGCGGCTCGATTTCCGGAGCAGGCTCGGCGGCGGCGATTCCGTGGCAGGCATTGGCGCCCAGGAATTCCGTGCGTATTTCGTCGAAACGCAGGCCCAGGCGATCCAATCTCTGGCGCAGGATCCGGTCCGCCGCGCGGGCCTTCTTGTACGCGTCGGGCCAGGCGTAAACCAGAGAGCCCATCGCTTTAAACCCGGCGGTGTAGCTCACCGAAACCTTGTAGAAATTCGTCGCGGGACGGCCCTGGATGCCGGTGCAGCGAACTCGATCCGGTCCGGCTTGTTCGAGCTTCACGGTGGTGAAATCGGCCACGCAGTCGGGCGTGATGTATTGCGTGGGATCGCCGATTTCATACAGGAGTTGCTCTTTGACTGAGGCCACAGTGACGCGTCCGCCGGTGCCCGCGTGCTTGGTCACCGAAAACGTGCCATCCGGTTCGGCCTCCACAATGGGATACCCGATATCGGCAAGATCGGGAATGGTTTCCCAATCCACCTGGCAGTTGCCTCCGGTGACTTGAGCGCCGCATTCGATCGCATGCCCCGCGACGATGCCGGCGGTGAGCTTGTCCCAGTCGGTTTCCCCCCAGCCGAACTCGTGGATCATGGGAGCGAGCGTGAGCGCCGCGTCGGCCACGCGCCCGGTAATGACGATTTCGGCGCCGAGGCCCAGCGCCTGGGCTACGGGAAAAGCCCCGAAGTACACGTTGGCACGCTCGACTTGCCCACGGATGGCGGCCAGCGGTTCGCCCGTGTCCATGTTCTTGAGCTCGATGCCGCGCTTCAGAAATTGGTCCAGGCGATCGGTGATGTCATCGCCGGTGACCGTGGCGACGGTCAGAGGTATGCTCTGTCGCAGCGCTGTATTCAACACTGCCTCGCGGCAGCCCATCGGGTTGATGCCGCCGGCGTTGGCGATCACACGAACGCGGCGATCCTTGAGATCGGGGAGCACGCGCGCGATCAGGTCGACGAAATCGCGGGCATAGCCGGCCTGGGGATCGCGCGTCCGCTGCTTTTGCAGGATGGACATGGTGACCTCGGCCAGATAGTCGAGGGTCAAGTAGTCGATGGGGCCGCGCCGGATCTGTTCGACGGGCGCTTCGAGCGAGTCGCCCCAGAACCCTTGGCCGTTGGCGATTCGAATCATACGTTTCCTTTGCGCAAAACGGATGCGCTCGAATCATACGATATACCGCCCGGCCTCTAGCAGCCGGCCTGCGATCCTGCGGCGCAAGGCGACCGAATCCACCGGCTGGTACTCCGTCAGGCCGCGCAGCGTGGCCAGGTTCGTCCGCAGGGCATCGCCCTGCGAGCAGGCGGCCAGCACGGTCTTGGCCGAAGCCTGGATGTTTTCCATGGTTTCGCCGGCGAATACGGCCGTCATGTCGGCGGCGTTTTCCTTGCTGATCTTTTTCGGCGCGCGCCGTGGCGGATTCCAGTGCGAACGCGTTCATCAAAACATCGCTGATGCCCGCGAGCACTTCCTGCTGCTGGTCTATCTTTTCGCCCAGCGATTCCCCGTACTTCCGCACCGCGACTCCCAGCAGGAACAGGCCGGTCTTCTTCGCATTCGCGACGACGTCCGCCGTCGCCGTGGTGTCGGCGCTCTGGAGCGACAGGGTTCCCTTGCGGGCGCGGCGGAGGAGCATGCCGGTCACCAGCAGGCGGTTGATCTCATTGGTGCCTTCGAAGATGCGATTGATGCGCGCATCGCGATAGGCCCGCTCCACGGCATAGTCCTGATGATAGCCGTAGCCGCCATGGATCTGCACGGCTTCGTCCACCACGTAATCCAGCGTCTCCGAGCCGAAGATCTTGACCAGGGAGCACTCGATGGCGAACTCTTCACCGGCCTTCATCAGGGGTTTTCCCGAATTTTGAATGTGGCCGGTCACGCGATACGCCATGCTTTCATTCACGTACATCCGGACCGCCATTTCGGCCAGCTTGTGCTGGATCAAGCCGAACTCGGCGATGGATTTTCCGAAAGCCCGGCGCTCGCGGGCGTAGCGGATCGCATCGGCCAGCGTCTGGCGGCATTTGCCGTGCGCGGAGACCGCCAGCGTCAGCCGCCCGATGTTCAGGATGTTGAACGCGAGGATGTGGCCGCGCCCGATCTCGCCCAGGACGTTCTCCACCGGGACGTGCACGTTATCGAAATAGACGGCGGTGGTGGAACTGCCCTTCAGTCCCATCTTCTTTTCTTCCGCCCCGGGCGAAACACCGGGCCAGGAGCGTTCCACCAGAAACGCCGTGAACTTTTCGCCGCCCACTTTGGCGAATACCGTATACAGATCCGCGATGCCGCCATTGGTGATCCACATCTTCTGGCCGTTGAGCACGTAGTGCGTTCCATCGGGTGCGAGATCCGCCCGCGTGCGCACGGCCAGGGCATCGGATCCGGCCTGCGGCTCGGTCAGACAGTAGGCGGCGATCAGCTCGGCCGACGCGAGCCGGGGAAGATACTGCTCCTTCTGCTGTTCGGTGCCGAACAACAACACCGGCAACACGCCGATACCGGCCTGGCCGCCGTGGCAGACGGCGTAGGAGCCATCGCGGCCAATGCCTTCGGCCACGATCATCGAGGAAACCAGATCGAGCTCCATGCCGCCGTAACGCTCCGGCAGCAGTACGCTCACCAGCCCCAGCTCGGCCGACTTCCGCAAGGTGCGCTTCAAAACGCCGAAATCCTGGTGCTGGATCGCTTCCAGATTGGGTTCCACTTCGCGCGTCCAGAAGTCTTCGGTGGCTTTGGCGATAGCGCGGTGCTCGGCCGTGAAGTCCTCGGGCGTAAACACGTCCGGCGGAGCTTCCAGCAGGAAAGAGCCTCCATATAAGCCAGTCATCGAATTTTGCTCCCGCTAGTCGCGAGAACGTTTCCCCTTCTTCGTAGCGGCCTTGACGGCTGCCTCCGGTGCGGCGAAATAGTCCTCGGGCGGGCGCAAGGTGAGAAATACCAACCACAGCAAGGATGGCCAAACCTGAGCGACCAAGCGATTTACCGATGTACCTATATGCCAGTTGATATCGGCCGTGGTGACCAGGTAGAGACCGTACTCGGCGGCCAGCGTGGCTGCGATCGGAATCCATAGCCAGCCTCGCGCGCGCCGCTCGGCGGCAGGAACGAACCGCAGCACGATCGCGAGTGCGGCCACCAGGAGCAAGGGGTGCGCCCACAGCGGCCCGGCGCCCCAGACGGCGGTTGCGAACCCAACCAGGGCCTCCCGCCAGCGGCTGGCGTCGGAAATCTTCGCGAGCACTGCTCCCATCGTCCCCGGGATCGTGGTCTCGCGGCCTTCGGAGACAATCTTCAAGACAATGGTCGCCAGCAGCCCTGGCAGGGCGCCCAGAACAATCCAGATGATTGCGCGTCCCCGAAAACGCCAGGCTGCAATTCCGATCGCCGCAAGGGCAAACGGCCAGCCCTCGTTCTTGATCCAAGGAGCGAAGCCCACGGCGAGTCCGGCTGCAAACAACAAGCGCGGGGACCAGCCCGAACGATCGGCCCGATCCAGAAGTACCAGGCTGGCCAGAAAAGCCAGCCCCAGAAGCAGGTCGGCATACTGCGCCGAAATCTGCGATGTGAACACGTCCGAAGCCAGCAGTGCAAGCCACGCGAGCAGTCCGAGAGCCAGGGATGCGCTGCCGGCCAGGCTCGCGCCCAGCAGAATCAATGCGCCCATCGAGAACAAAAGGCTGGTGGCTGCCGGGGCGGCCGGATCGAAGTTACCGGCGGCCATCCACTGAGCCGCCACAAAGGACGAGAGGAACAGGGGGTAACTGGGGTGGGACGCACCGGTCATATTCCCGCCAATATCGGCGGAGACCGCATGCCGCCACGTGTCCGGGCCCCCCGCCAGATATCGGGCACGCAGGTTCCAAATCCCGCTTGCATCCCATTCGCCCGTGGGGTTGGCCTGGATGGAGACCTGGAAGTCGACCAGTAACATTAGAACGCCGGCGATCGAAGCCGCAACCAGGACCCACGTCCAGGGGAACCGTCTGGCCGGCGATGACTGCGCGCGCGGCTCTCGAAATTTCCACCACAGCCCGGCGCTGAGAAGCGTCAGGGCTCCAAGCATCGTAAAGACGGCGGGCGCCGTCGCGACTCCGGCGGTCACCATGAAGAAGAACAAGACCGACGCCAGACCCGGGCCGAATAGCGTTGCCAGGGACGCTTCGCCCAGAATCGACATCCAACGCGGCCCGGTCCATGCCCGGCCTGAAAGAGTGTCTGACAGAAACCAGCCTGCACTCACAGTCAGGATCAGCGCGACCCAGATCATGGGGTCGGTTTCCTGTGAAACAGCACCACGCCGTTTCCAAAATCCATGGAGACATCGTAGCCTTGCGCGGCGCCGGTCGAGGCGAAATCGATGGGTTTCGTAAAATTGCCGACAGCCCATTCCGGCCGTGCCTGTGGGCCGATCATCAGTAATTGCCGCGGGGCAACCGCGTACTGTGTCGCGAGAAACGCGGCCGGATAGGCCTGGTGGGCCGGCTCCAGATCGGTGAGGTACCCGAGTTGGGCGTTCGCCGCCACCCGAGCCAGCAACGGCGCAAAGCGGATGTCAGCCCGTGCGGCTCCATAAGCATCCGGATATTGCTGGGCCCAGCTTTTGGTTGTCTGAATGGAATTCAGCACGGCGAAGACCGAAAGAGCGCTCACCGCCAGGCACACAAACGAAACGGCGCCGGACCGGCTTGCCGACCTCCGTGGGGGCTCCATGAAACCGGAGTATAACGCGATTGACGGGGCTCGGACTGGTATGCTTGACGTTATGAAATCGCTTGCCTTTCTGCTGAGCATGGTTCTTTTGAGCATGGTGTCGTTGTGGGGACAATCGGCGACTCCCCCCGCCGCTGCCGCCGATCCGGTGGTGCTGACGGTCGGCTCGGAAAAGATCACCCAATCGATGTTCCAGGAGATCATCTCCAGCCTGCCGGCGCAGCAGCAGGCGCAGCTCGCCACGCCCGAGGCGCGGAGAAGCCTGGCGGAGCAGGTGGCCGAGCTCAAGGTGATGGCGCAGGAAGCCCGGACGCGCAAGCTGGACCAGTCCGCCGCGGTCAAGGCGAAGATCGAGTTGCAATCCGATCAGGTCCTGGCCAACGCGGTGTATCAGGAATTCACCAAGGCCGATCCCGACGACGCGGCTCTGCGGGCCTACTACGACGCACACAAGCAGGATTGGGAGCAAGTCAAGGCCCGCCACATCCTGATCCGGATGAAGGGATCGCGCGTACCGCTTCGCGACGGCCACAAAGAGTTGACCGACGAAGAAGCTCTCGCCAAGGCCAAGGAAGTGCGCGCCAAGATCCTCGCGGGCGCGAAGTTCGAGGATGAGGCCAAAATCGAATCCGACGACACCGGTTCGGGCGAGAATGGCGGCGACCTGGGCACCTTCGGCCAGGGGCAAATGGTGCCGGAGTTCGATGCGGTTGTGTTCAAGGCTCCCATCGGACAGGTGACCGAACCGATCAAGACGGATTACGGATACCACCTGATTCTGGTGGAGGAGCGCAAATCGAAGCCTTTTGAGGAGGCCAAGGACGAGATCGAGCAAAAGATCCGGCCGGAAATGGGACAGAAGGCGATCGACGCCCTGAAGGCGAAGACGACGGTAGTGTACGACGAGGGGTATTTCGGCAAGAAGCAGTAGCCCATCGTAACGAGAGAAAAAAAGCCGTGGTGCCTACTGTAACTGTATGCAGCACGGGACCAGGTTGGCGGGACGATTCCACCAGACCGCCCTGGTGGAGTCCGAGCACATTGGCGAAGGGACGCTGGTTTGGGCTTACGCCCACATCCTTCCCGGCGCCCGCATCGGCCGGGATTGCAATATCTGCGATCACACCTTCATTGAAAACGACGTGATCGTCGGGGACCGCGTCACCATCAAGTGCGGCGTCCAGCTGTGGGATGGCCTGCGGGTGGAAGACGACGTGTTCATCGGCCCGAACGCCACCTTCACCAACGACCGTTTTCCGCGCAGTCAACAGCACCCGGCGGAGTATCCGCGGACGGTGATCAAGCGCGGAGCTTCCATCGGCGCCAACGCTACGCTGGCTCCCGGAATCGTCATCGGCGAAAGGGCCATGGTGGGCGCGGGCGCCATGGTGACTCATAACGCGCCTCCCCATTCGAAACTGGCCGGAAATCCGGCGCGCATCATCGGGTATGTGGATGCCCTGCCGGAAACGCCTCCCGCCCAGCTGGCGGAAGAGGTCCGAGGATGCCACTCCCTTGGGGGAGGCCACGGTGTACCAGCTTCCCCGCGCCAAGGATCTGCGCGGCAGCCTGAGTTTCGGCGAGATCCATCGCCAGGTGCCGTTCGAGGTGAAGCGCTACTTCCTGGTCTTCGACGTGGCCAGCGAGCATATCCGCGGGGAGCATGCGCATCGCACTCTGCAGCAGTTCCTGGTGTGCGTCGCCGGGCGGTGCCACGTGGTGACCGACGATGGAACCAGCCGGCATGAAGCGGTGCTCGATTCGCCCGCCAAGGGGGTCTACATTCCGCCCATGGTGTGGGCCACCGAGTACAGATTCACGCGCGATGCGGTCCTTCTGGTTTTGGCGTCGGACTACTACGATCCCCGGGACTACATCCGTGACTACGGCGATTTCCTGGCGCTCCGGCGAAACCAGCCCGCCAAACCGCTGGTTTGACCGGAAACGGCGATCTCGCTATCCGGACCGGCTGAAACAGCAGTACAATTACCTGAGTCGCCGGGTCCAGCGGATGAACGTTCGCGTCACCATTCCCGTGATCTTTGTCGCCATCGCGCTGGCGGCTCCCCTTGCGAAAGCCGATCGCAGGGTGGTGGGCTTGAGCGCCAGCGGAAAGCCCATCGAAGCGCTGACGGTGACCGGAGCCGCTCCCAGCGCGCCCACCGTGCTGCTGATCGGAGGGCTGAACGGCGATGCCGATTCCGGGCGAATGATTTTCGCCGCCGTGAAGGATTTGGAATCCAACCCACCCGGTCGCCGCCGGTTTCATCTGCTGGCGATTCCCCTGGCGAATCCCGACAAGAGCATGCTGGTCTTCCCGCCGACGGGCGTCGCGTACCGGGAAAATAGGGAATCGTACGTGTTGTGGCGCTGGATCGCGCTCCAGGCTCCGGACCTGGTGCTGATCGTGGGGTCCGGTGACGCGGGCCTGGCGCAGGCGCTCTCGACCAACGTGGTGGCGGGGGTCGGCCGCATCCCGGCGCGCGTGATCATGACTGCTCGCCCGACCACGCTGCTGTCGCTGCCGCGCGACATCCCGCCTTCGGAAGCGCATATCGAAATCGACCGGCGGCGGGCGCGTTCCCCGCGCGCAGTTGGCCGAGGAGCTGGGCCAATACTTCGGGCACGATTTCAATCAGCTCACTTACATTCCCGGAATGGCGCTGATCGCGCAGATGCGGCTGGGACATGTGGCGGAGGTGGAAAAGCTCGCCGAACCGTATTTGGACACATCCCGAAACCTTCTCAGCAGGGCGAGCTCGCTGACGCTCGCGGGGCACCTGGTGTTCGCCGAGCTGGCCGAGCGCACCGATCCGGAGACCGCCCGGCCCTACACCGAGCTGGTCCGCAAGGCCGCCGACCTGGGTTTCTCGAAATCGGGTGAAATGCTCGAGTCCATGCCGTTCCATGGAGAGATGTCGGATTCGATCTTTATGGCGACGCCTCTGGTGGTCCAGGCGGGCAAGCTCACGGGCGAGCGGAAATATTTCGATCTGGCCGCGCGCCATTTCGCGTTCATGCAGAAGCTGGTTCTGAGGCCGGATGGCTTGTATCGCCACTCGCCTCTGACCGACGCGGCGTGGGGACGTGGGAACGCCTTCCCGGCTCTGGGCCTGGCGCTGGCGCTGTCCGATTTTCCCAAGGATCATCCGGCCTACCCGCATATGGTGGCCGAGTTCCAGCAGCACATGTTCGTCCTGGCGCGTTTTCAGGACGAAGACGGTATGTGGCATGAAGTGATCGACGAACCGGGATCGTACGCGGAAACGTCGGCCACCGCCATGATCGGGCTCGCGATGGAGCGTGGCATCCGCAAGGGATGGCTGGACCCGGCGGCCTATCAGCCGCGGGTGGACGCGGCTTGGCGCGCCGTTCTTGCGCGAGTAGGAAACGCCGGCCAGCTGGTGAATGTGTGCGAGTCCACCAACAAGCAGAAGACCTTGCAGGATTACCTCGATCGTGCGGCCATCCTGGGGCCGGATCCGCGCGGGGGCGCGATGGCGATGCTGTTCGCGACGGAAATGGCGGGTTTGAAGTAGTTGGAGGTATCTATGAAGCGTGTAGCGTTATTGCTCGTAGTGTTCCTGGTCGGCGTCCTTTTTGCACAACAAAAAGCGGAGCCGCAACTGCACGTGGTCACTTATGTCGACGTGTACCCGAACTTCGCCGCCGATACCGCCAAATTGATGCAGCAGTTCGCCGCCGACAATCGCCAGGATGCCGGGTTCGTGCGCTTCGAAGCTCTGCGCGACGTGGCGCGCTCGAACCACTTCGCCATCGTCGAGGTTTGGCGGAGCAGACAGGCGTATGAGGCGCACCTGGCGGCTCCGCACAGCAAAGGCTTTCGGGACCAGCTCCAGCCGTGGATGGGGAGCCCCTTCGACGAGCGCTTGTATAACAGCGTGCCGTAGATTCAGGTGGCGCGGCTGAGCTGGCTCCAGTGGTAAGAGAGCGCGGCGGTCAGGTCTTCCAGTTTCAAGCCCGCGCGCTTGGCGTCCACCACCACTCTCTCCAAGTCGTTTTTGAGCAGAGTGCTGCGCCCCGCGGAATTCTCCGGGGGCAACTCGGCGACCATCGCTCCGATTCCCGGCTTCACTTCCAACAAGCCCTCGGCCGTCAGACGAGCGATGATTTTGTGGGCCGTGTTGGGGTTGATCTTTAGAGTTCTGCTCAGAGTGCGCACGGAAGGAAACGGCTCTCCCGGGCGCAGTTGACCGGAGATCAAGGCCTTCTTAGCAGCGTAAACGGCCTGATCGCATATAGATACTCCGGATTCTGGCGTCAGAGCGAGTTCTATCACATGTGTACTATAACACATGTGTACTAGAACAGGTATTACGCTATTTCGACTTGCCCCTGCCCTTACCCGGAGGAGGACCGCCACCCGGAATCACGCCGTTCATCCGGCCGTACACCACCATCTGCCCGTAGTGATCGAAGCTGTGCTGCGCGAGAAACGCTGCGGCGGCCACGCGCTGCATCTCCCCGCGCCCGAAAGGCGACGGTACCTGGTCGAACATGTTCTTCTCGGTGAGGGTGCCCATGGCGTGGTGCGCGAAGGCGAGCGCGCCCTTGAAGTACGCGATGATCTCGGCCTTAGTCTTGAGCGTATCGGGGCCATTGTCGGTGGGTCCGATCTCGACCGGCGCCTTTTCTCCCGACACGGACGCCGCGATCCGGTAGATGTAGGTGGCGACGTGTCGTACCTGCAGCGCGTACGTGCGGACGCCGGTGAAGGTGCCGGGGCTGGTGGGCGCAAAGTCGTACTTGTCGGCCGGCATCTTCTCGGCCAGGCCCAGGACCTCTCGTTCCACGGTGGATACCTGGTCGTCGAAGACCTTGCCGATTCCTTCGGCGGCAAAAACAGCCGGAGCAGTGCACAGGACAGAGCCGGCCAGGGCGGCGAGCGTCAGAATGTTACGCAAGGGAAATCATCCTCCACTTGCATATTGTACTCGCGCGCCGCCGGTTGCGGTAGTTTACCGGTGTCCCCCGCCGCCGCGGTGTCCCCCACCGCCGCCACCTCCGCGAAAACCGCCACCACCACGATTACCACCGCCGCCAAAACCGCCGCCGCCACGATGATCGTCGCCACCACGATAGCCGCCACCGCCGCGAATGATCACGCTGGGGCCCCCGTAATAGTAACCGCCTCCCAATCCGAGACCATAGCCGCCATACGGATAGTAGGGATAGTAGTAGGGATAGTAATACGGATCATAATAGCCGCCGTAGTAGCCGTCATAATAGGGCGGCGGCGCAACAGCCCGTTGCCGAGGCTGCAACTGTGACTGATAATCCTGCTGGCGGACCGGCTGGAACGCGTTTCCGGAGTGGTCCGTTGCGATCGTGACCGTGTCGATTGTGCGGAACGTCAGGATCGCCTCGGGTTGAATCTCGGTGGCGTGCCCGTGCGTGGCCGCCACGCCGATGGCTCCCGCCATGGCTCCGCCGACCGCGCCGATAGCCGCTCCGACTCCGCCGCCCGCGGCCGCACCGATGGCCGCTCCGGCAGCCGTGGTGCCGAGCATCACGCCGGTGTCGTGGCTGTTCGATTTCCCGCGCTGGTATTCCATGAGCTGGGTCCGGATGGGCACCTGCTGCCCGTCGGCCAGGCTAAGCTCGGTCAGTTCCAGGCCGAGGCGGGACGTTCCATTCCCATTCTTCGCCTTGATCGCCTCGGAGACTTGCCCGGCGATGTTCTGACCGGGCTGTGCGATTACCAGGCCGTTGGCCACCAGTGGCTGTACAAGAGTAGCGGTGAAGAAGTCGCCGGCCTGGTTGTGATCGCTCGAAAGCTTCTCATTGACGCGCACCTTCACGAAGGTCCCCGCGGGAAGCGTAAGCTCGGCCGGTATAGGAACGGATGCCGAGGAGGTCGCAGCAGCGGGCGCTGTCTGCGAACTGTCCGCGGGCGCGGATTGGTTGACCGCAACGGTCTGCTCGGTTGCCTGACCGGGGGAGGAAGTTCCAAATTTCTTCCAGGCTCCGGAGTCCTGAGCGATGCTCTGACCGGACGCGGCCGAAATCAAGCCTGCAAGGGAGAATATAACTGCTAAACGTCGAAACATAATGCACCTTCCAACCGGCAAAGGTGCACGTTTGATACCAACGCCAAGTGCTTGAAAGATGTGGCTCTGGCTTACGGCCACGACGGTCGAAATTCGCCAGCTGGTGGTTTTCAGCCAGCCGCCAGCTTATTTCCGGTCGGGCAGCGCGAACACGTACAGCGCGTTCCCGTAGGCCGGATAGTGGACTTCGGGAGCGAGAATGCCCGGCACCATGCGCGGGCTGCCGCCGCCGAGGCCGCTGGTAACCGCGATGTACTGCTTGCCGCCTACGCTGAACGTCAGCGGAAAGCCCTGGACCGAGGTCCCCAGCCGGGTATCCCACAGAACCTTTCCGGTTTTCACATCCACGGCGCGGAAATTACGATTCATATCGCCCACGAAGGCCAGTCCGCCGGCCGTGGAAAGAATCGCGGTCATGAACGGCGAGCGCTGCTCGATTTTCCAATTTTCCTTTAGCGTACGGGCATCGTAGGCCGCGAATTTCCCGACGTTGCCGTTGGTGCCGGGCATCTCGAAGAAGCGCCGCGCGGCGCCGCCGCCGCTGCCGCCGCCTGCCACCAGATCGATCTTCTGCGGATTCATTTCCTGGCAGCTTTGGGCCACCGGAATCAGGATCTGGTTGGTCGGCTGGTGATAGCTCATGGCGTGCCAGTTGTGGCCGCCCTCGGACGTCGGGCAGTTCTGCACCCATTGGCCGACCTGGTCTTCGACGATGTCGTTGCGGAAATGCGGTTCGCCCGTCTTGGGATCGAACGAAGTGTAGACGTTCTGGAAGACCGTTTCCTTGTGGCCGATGTACTTGCCGTTGGTGCGGTCCAGTTTCCAGAGAACGCCGTCTTTTCCGGCGCTGAACACGTACTTCCCGCCGTTGTCGTCCACCAGGACCCGCTCGAACACTTCATCCAGATCCAGCGTTTCCCCGGGAGCGTGGTTGAACCACCATTTGAGCTTGCCGGTATCGATATCCAGAGCCACGGTAGAGTTGGCGTAGTTGGTCGCGCCGTTGCCCGAACCACGGCTGGCGCGCATCCACGGCTTGGCCTGCGCGACGCCCCAATAGGTCGTGTTCAAATCGAGATCGATGCTGCCGGTGATCCAGGTGTCGCCGCCGGCCCGGAACAAGTCCGGCAGCTTGCCCCAGGAGTCGCCACCCGGATCGGCGCTCTTGGCGATGGTATAGAACTTCCAGACCAGCTTTCCGGTTTCCGCATCATAGGCGCTGATGAAGCACTTCTCTTCGCGATACTGATCGCACGGGCCGCCGCCCAGGCCTTGGATCAGCTTGCCCTTGGCGATAATGGGTCCGCTGCTGGTGCTGTAGTTGCCCAAGGTGCGGTCGCCGATGACCGTATCCCACACGTTCTTGCCGGTGCGCGCGTCCAGCGCGTAGATATGCGCCTGGCCGGTGGTGACGTAGACCTTATCGTCATAGATCGCCAGCCCGCGCTGCGAACCGCCGGTGGCCTGCTCGCCGATGCGGTTCTCCCAGATGAGATCGCCGGTCTTGGCATCCAGCGCCTGCACGATATTGCCGGGATTGTTGATGAACATGATCCCGTTGTGCACCACCGGCGCGGCCTGATTGGTGCCTTCGTTCATCGCCCAGGTCCAGACCAGGCGCAGATCCTGCACGTTGTTGGTGTTGATCTGGTTCAAGGTGCTGAAGTTGTTGGCGTGATAGTCATGCCGGATCATCAGCCAGTCGGCTGGATCGGGATTGCGCATCATCGCGTCGGTAACCGGCGTGTAGTTCTTGACGGTTCCTTCGATGGTCAGCCCTCGGGGAGTTGGCGCGGCTCCGCGGCCGCCCCGCCCACCTTGCTTTCCCTGCTTGCCCTGTTTCCCTTGAATTTGGGCGACCACCTGGCCGGTAGCCACGGTGCGAATGGCGACGGTGGAGTTAGCGGCGAGCGCCTGGTTGCCGGGCCGCGCGCCGTTCGATTCCAGAATAAACGCGGTGATGTTCAGGTAGTTCTGGTCGCCCAGACCGCCGGGATTGTTCGGCGGCATTGCGCCTTCCATGAAGCTCACCAGATCGCCGACGGTGCGGTTTCCCCAACTGCCGGTGAACGGAAGACCCGCCAGCGGAAGCGCGTTCCCGATTCCCGAGAGATCGGCGGCGTGGCAGCCGGCGCAGTTGGTTTGATAGGCAGCGCGGCCGGCGTCGGCCTGCTGAGCGGTGAATGGTCCCGCGGCGCCTTGCTGGCCAAAAAGCTGCAAAACTCCGTACAGAGCCGCGAAAACAAATACCAGGGTGAGCGTTTTCTTTATCTTCATGGGACGCGCGTCTCCTAACGTAGCAACCAGCCCCACAGCGTGCCGTCCGTGGGTTTTTCCGTGTAGATCTGGACGTAGATTCCGCCCTTTTTCAAGTTCTCTAGTTCTTGCGGATTCAGATCGGCCGACCCTTTGATCGTACCGCTCATGCCGTTGGTGATCGTGAGATCCGCAAAGACCGGACCCCGCACGCCCGCCACGATGCCGTTCTGCAGTTTCGCGGAGACGGCGTTGGTCTTCAGCCCTTCGAAGGTTCCGTTCACCGTAAGTTTCGTGCCGGAGAGGGTCGCCGTAACCGTGCCGGTACCGGCCATCTCGGCCCGCGTTCTGGCGTCGGCCGGCAGGGCGGAGAGCCTGGTCTTATACGTCTCGCCGCTTTGTGCCAGGCTCGGAAGCCCGAACCACCCCACGCTGGATCCCAACAGCAGGGCTGCCGCGCACCGCATACCCACCATTTTCCATCTCGTGATCTTCACTGCAGATTACCTCCGTGGCCGGAGGTCAGCATACCACAGTCACCAACCTAATAGCCGCATCCGGTCCTGAATCATGGCGCTGTACCGATTCATCCGATCCGGCTTGCGCCGCCGCGGGGAAGGGATGATAGCGGCAAGCCGCGCCGCCTGCTCGCGGTCGAGCGCTGCCGCCGAGGTGTGGTAGTAAACCTCGGCCGCGGCCTCGGCCCCGTACACGCCCGGACCCCACTCGATCACGTTGAGATACAGCTCCAGCAGGCGATTCCGCCCCAGAATCATGACCGCCAGGGGCGCCAAACTGTATTCGAACGCCTTCCTGATGGGGTTGCGGTGCGTGGTAAAGAACAGATTCTTGACCAGTTGCTGGGGGATGGTGGAAGCGCCCCGAGTCACTTCGCCGGCGTCGGCGCTGTCCTCGATGACCTGCCGCACCTGGCCCCAATCGATGCCGTAATGCTTGTAAAAATTGCCGTCTTCGGCCGCGATCGCGGCATGCTGGAGCTGCGGCGAAATGCGGTTGAGCGGCACAAACGTGTAGCGTTTCTTATACGGGCCCTTTGCGAATAGCGACTCGATGCGGCGTTGGATCTGGACGCCTGTGGTGGGGGGATCGATATAGCGCAGCGCCAGCAGCGCCATGGCCCACAGCAGGTGCAGCCCGGCCACAAGCAACGCCGCCGTTGCGATCCATCTTCGCCAGCGCTTCACGGGATCAGTATGGCGCAGCTCTGCAAAGCCGTGCGATAGACTGAGTGTGAAATGAACCTGAAAAATGCAGTCGCACTTGTTACCGGAGGCAGCTCGGGCATCGGTCACGGCATCGCCAGGAGCCTCATCGATAGCGGAGCGCGCGTGGCCATCACCGGACGCGATAAATCAAAGCTCGACAAAGCGGCCAAGGAGCTGGGCGCGCATCCCATCCAGGCCGACGTTTCCAAGGAAGCCGACGTCCAGCGCACCATGCGCGAGATTCTCGAAAAGTTCGGCGATCTTGACATTCTGGTCAACAATGCGGGCCTGGGCAGTTTCAAGAAACTGGTCGACTTCGACCTGGCGAGCTTCGAGCGCACCTTCGCCACCAACGTCACCGGTGCGATGCTGATGGCGCGCGAGGCGGCCAAGCACTTCGTTTCCCGCAATCGCGGAAACATCGTGAATATCGGGTCGACGGCGTCGCATCGCGGCGCGCCCAACGGCACGGCCTACTACGCCAGCAAATTCGCGCTGCGCGGGATGACCGAATGCTGGCGGCAGGAGCTGCGCAAGAATAACATCCGCGTGTTCCTGGTGAACCCCAGCGAAGTGGTCACCAGTTTCGGCGCAGCCGCGGGGTTCGAGCAGAAGGACAACCCCTCGAAGCTCCGTCCGGAAGATATCGCGCACGCGGTCAAAGCGGTGCTTGAAATGGAAGATCGCGGATTCGTTACAGAACTGACGGTGTTCGCCACTAACCCCGTGGATTAAACAAGTGCGCGTTCAGATCACCAAGAAGGCCGACGGCGCGGGAGTCCTACGCTGCGTGCGCGCCGACGGCTCGGTGACGTGGCAGAAGCAAACCGATCGCCACGCCGCGTTCTTTGCGCTGCACGACCTGACCCATTTCGCCGTGGAGACCATGCTCGGGTTCCGGCGCGGGTTCTTCGGGCTGATCGCCGAGGGGTGGGAGATCGAAGACACCACCGGCAAAGGTGCTCGCGGACCGCTGCCGCCGGATGCGGGCGAGGCCGAGATGATGGTCGGGGTCTTCTCTGCCGAGGCGGCGGGCGGGGTGATCTGGACGGTTGAGGAATTCAACGAGTTCGCGACCACGGTGGGGACGCGCAAGCTGACCGGGGACGAGATCGCGCGCGTCAAGAAGAAGCGCAGCGAGCTGTTCCAGCAGTGGGCCGAGGTCGCGCCTGGGGCGACCCTTGAGCTGACCTATGAACACGCGACCACTGCTCCCATGAGGGTCTGACGCTCCGACGGTCGCGGGCCTATTTCACGACTGATTTGGGCGCCTTCGTTGAGTCTGCCAGTGCACGCAACCGGCTCTCAGACAGCCGAAATGAGAGAGACGCTACCTTGCCGTTAGCGCCGATCGTCATATCTTCCGCAAGATCCAGCACTGCACTTTCCAGATCGTTCCGATTCTGGAGTTGCCAGAACCCTGGAAACCATCGGCCGATTGCGGCTACGGTAAGAGCATCCTCCGGAGATTCCGTTGTCGCTTCCAGATGTATTTCGATCGAACCACCGAATCTGATTCCTCCCTGGATCGATTCCAGTGCTTGCTTCAACTTGCTTCCATAGACCGATTTACTTCTTGAGGGCCAACTTGGTTCTGGCTCAAGGGGGCTGTGCGCGAAAAACCAATTGTCATAACTCCGGCTTAGGTCCTCGAGCGCGGAGGCCTCAGGGTTAACGTAGGTTCCATCCCGCCAACGATCGAGGGCTTCCCTGACCGCGCCGAGACTTCCCACGATCGCCGTGTTTGGATCGATCAGCGCGGCGTGCAGAGACGCGCCTATTCCGAAATCAGAAACCCCTTCATAGTCAGTCCCGGCAATGGCGGTCTGCGCTGTTTTCGGTTGAAAGTCTGACGGGGAGAAAACTCCTCGAAGGATGAGCAGAGTGTCTGGACTATCGGACTGAGCGCCTTCTACTTTCACGATTTCATGAACTTTCGATTCTACATTTGGTAACGCTGCGAGATATCCACTCGCGCCCATCGGGAAAATCTTGTTCAGGTTCGAATTCTTAGACTGATCGAGGTCCACACCGTAAACGAACTTGGCGTGTGGCCCGATCAGGCGAATGAGTTTATCGTCCAATTCCCCTGCAACAAGCACAGAGGCCATCAGCCCTGCGGCACCCACAAGGAAGCGGAGTTCATAGACTTAGCTCCTCTGGCGTAATGGACAACATCTGCCCCCGGGAAGTTCCGTCCCAGCGCGCAAAAAAGCTTCGGATTCGCGATGTGCACGAACGCCGGTGGTGCGACTGACTTCGCCGCCCCGTCGTCCTCGAACGCCACCCTTACGGGGCGGGGGTGTGCGCCGGGACGAGGCTGGTGGTTTCCGTTTTCAGGAGCTTGATCCGCTTGAAGAAGTACGCCGGGTAGGTCTGCGTCACCGCCGGTTTGTTGTCCAGCTGGGGACCGCGCTCCTCATTGCGATAGATGTACGGCATCACGCTCACCAGCTCCCAGCCCTGCGAGGCCAGAGTCTGGATCTCCTGCTGGGACACTTGCTCATACATGGCCGGCGATGTCTCGCGCGGAAATACTGAGCGCACTTCGTACTGAGCGTAGACCGCGGCGGGTGCTTTGCTCTGTTGGGCCCATACGAACGCCGCAGCAGCCGAGAGCAGGGTCAGGCTGAGAACGATGATTCGCTTCATACAGAACGTTGACGAGCGAATCGGCCAGACGTGCAATCCGCCGGCGAAGCATGCAATCCATGGGATAATGGCGAATCCCATGGCTACGACCACACTTTCACCGGTAGAACGGCTCACGGCGCCCTACGACCGCGAACGTCTGGAAGACGTCGGGTTCATGACGTGCATGACGCTGGTGCTGCTGGGAAACTACTCCCAGACGGGGCACTTTGGCGGACCCCTCGCGTATACGCCGTACAACGTCGCGATCCACCTGGCCGGGCCGGACCTGGGCGGGCTGCGCTACGATTATCGCCGTCCCAAGCACCCCTATTGCGACAAGTTCATGCTGGCCGGCGGGCACACGATCCCGACTTGCTACGCGCTGTGGATGATCATGGGCCAGGCGCTCGCGCGCAAGTTTGAAGCTACGGGCGACAATAAATACTTCGCCGATCCCAAGATCGCCGTTCTCCCGGTGGACGCCCTCGGGTTCCGCCGCGGCGCGGGCGCGATGAAGACTCTGCTCCAGGATCACGGCCTGGCCGATCATCCGCTGTTCGCGCAGGCGAAAGCGCGCGGCGTGAAGGCGCTGGCCGGACATGCCGAAACCACCGACGTCACCAATGACGTGAACGGCGGGCCGTCCGGTATCGGCGTCGCCACTGCGGCGGGGAAAGCCGCGTTCTGGGACGTGGCCGGCGCCGCGATCGATGCGCCCAAGGTGATCGCGTTTGAAGGCGAGTTCGCCATGACCGAAGGCCACGCGCAGGAGCTCAAGACCCAGGCCCTGGCGATGCACGTCGGCAAACGCCTGCGCATTCTGTTTTCCGACAACAACGCCGGCATCGACGATTCGCTCATCGGCGGCGTGGTGAACTCGAAGTACGAAGCCTACCGCTTGATCGACCAGTGGACTTCCTACGGATGGAACGTGTTCGCCATGGAAGATGGCAACGACTACGACCAGATCGTGGCCGCGCTCAAGACCATGGAGCACTGGGACGGGAAAGACCGCCGCCCCATGGTGGCGATCGGCAAGACGGTCAAGGGCTACTGGCCCACGGCCATGAGCGGCAAGATCCCCGAGCATGGCGAGCAACTGGTGGGTTTCCCCAGCCATCCTTATGCGATGAAGATGAACTCTGAGTACTTCATCGCGCTGGCGCATACCTTTGAGAAGCGTTACGGTGTCACGTTCCAAGGAATTCGCGACGGCGTGCCCAAGGATGCGCGCGAGCGCCTGATCCAGTACAAGACCAACATCGATATCGCCATGTCGGTGCTCGACCGCAACGGACTGGGAGACTGGCTGGCGGACCGGCTGGTCGAGATCGGCGACACGCTGAAGGACGATCTGCCGTTGAGAATCGACGTAAAGAACGATCCGTTCCTCGACGATCGCCTGCGCGTCCAGAATCTTCCAGAAGAGCCGCAGAAGGTCGCGGTCAAGAATGCGGTCTCCGGCGCGGAGAAGCACGTAAATATCGCGCTGTTCCGCAAGCCGGGCGAAGTGGCCGGCACGCGTCGCTGCATCTCGGAAATCGTCAAGTGGATGAACTACGTCACCGGGAACCGGTTCCTGACCATCGCGGCTGATCTTTCCGAATCCATCAACCTGGAGCACGGCAGCTTGTGGGGGCACTACGATCCGGAAGCGAATCCGCTGGGCACTCGCATCAAGGCCGCGATTCAGGAAGCCGGCAATGTTTCGACCGCGATCGGATTAGTGGGGCAGAGCGCGTCTCTCGATCCAGAGAAGTTCGCGGGCGTGTGGGCCATCAGCGGCACGTACGGGGCGTTCACTCCGCTGATGTACACGCCGGCGCGCGTGTGGAGCCAGCAGAATCAGGACAGCAAGTTCCGCATGGGCGTGCTGCACATCCTGGTGGCGCATTCCGGTCCTGAGACGGCGGCCGACGGGCGCACGCACTTCGGCATCTTCGCGCCGCAAGTATGGAAGCTGTTCCCGCGCGGGCAGACCATTCACCTGAATTTCTGGGATTACAACGACGTGGCTCCGGCCTATTTCGCTGCGGCCGAGATCGCCGCACGCGAAGCAAAAGTCGGCATCATCACGCTCGAAGTCGCGCGTCCCGATTTTCCGGTGGCCGACCGCAGTAAATTCGCGGATACCGATCTGCGGGCCGCTGCCAAAGGGTTTTATGTGATCCGCGATTTCGCCCCCGGCAAACCGCGTCACGGTTACGTGATCACGTCAGGATCGAGTTCCACGGTGAACCTGGTGAACACACTGCCGAAGCTGGAAGAAGCCGGGATCAACGTGAAGGTGGTCGCCGCGATCAGCGAGGAGCTGTTCGACCGCCAGCCCGAGGCGTATCGGAATTCTGTGTTGCCGGCAGAAGCCTACTACGACCTGATGGTGGTCAGCACCGGCACCCGCCGAGTGTGGCCGTTGCGCGATGTGGGTCCGCTGACGGACGAGTATTCGCTGACGTCGGACTGGGACAACCAGTGGCTGACCGGGGGCCTGGAGCCGGACGTGATCGCCGAGGCTCGGCTGGACGTCAAGTCGATTTTCAACGGGATCCAGCGGTTCGCCGTGGAACGCGATCAGCGCATCAGCCGGCAGCGAAACCTGTTAGCGGACTAGCGCTTCGGCCGTCATCGCGAGATTCCCTGCGGCGTCTTTCGCCCACAGCCGAATCGTTTTTCCTTCCGCTTTTCCGCACACGACGAACGGAGCCACATCGAACAGCGGACTGACTGCGCGGAAGCTGAATCGCTCGACGTTCGCTTCGGGCCGATGCGTCCGCAGCAAATCCATCAATAGCGTCGCGATCAGGGGGCCGTGCACCACCAGGCCCGGATATCCTTCGACTTCGGTCGCATAGCGGCGGTCATAGTGGATGCGATGCGCGTTGAAGGTCAGCGCGGAGTAGCGGAACAGCAGAACATCGTCGGCCTGGATGGTCCGTTCCCAGGCAGCGTTCGCGGGCGCCGCCTGTGCAGGAGCCCCCGGACCGTGTTCCCGATAGACGATATCGTGCTCTTCCGAAATCGCCAGCCCGTTGTCGTTCGAAATCTGGTGCCGGACGGCGACGAACACCAGCGGCCCGCTGCGCCCTGTCTTTTCCTTGATGTCGATGACGCGAGTCTCTCGCGTCATCTGATCTCCGACGCGGAGAGGCTGATGGAACTCGAACCGACTCCCAGCCCACATGCGCCGCGGCAGCGGGACCGGCGGCAGCAACCCTCCGCGTTGCACGTGGCCATCGGGACTCAACTCCGAGGCCCGGTAACGGTCCAGGAAAAACAGCCAGTGCCACAGCAGCGGGATTGGATCGCCCGGCTGAGGCGGTGGATCGTCGCGATCAAGCGTCGCCGATAGCGCCGCCACCGGCCCGGGCGCGACCGCGTCCGCGCGTATTTCGGTTTTCCCGATCCAATCCGTCACATCCATATGATCCGCGGGGCTCATGCTAGACTGGCCGAGATTGTGTTGAATCGTCCTGCACCCGGCTGGCGAATGTGGGTGGTGCCCACAACCATGATGATGTGCACCCTGCTAGGGTACATCGACCGCCAGGTGCTGGCGGTGCTATCGCCGACCATTCTCTCCGACACCGGGATGACGGCAGCCGACTACGGCTTGGCCATTTCCGCCTTTTCGGTGATCTACACCATCATGAACCCGGTGTTTGGATCGGTTCTGGATCACATCGGCCTGCGCCGCGGCATGGCCATCGCGGTGATCATCTGGACGGTGGCCAGTATTTCTCATGCCGGATTGAACGGCTTGATCGGCTTCGCGCTGGCCCGTGCGATGCTTGGTTTCGGCGAAGGCGCGGCGTTTCCGGGGGCTTTGCGCGCCGCCACCGAAGCGCTGCCGTCGAACAAGCAATCGCGCGGACTGGCGCTGGGCTACAGCGGCGCGTCGCTGGGCGCGCTGATCACTCCTCCGCTGATCACGCCCATCGCGCAAAACTACGGCTGGAGATTCGCGTTTCTGCTGACGGGCTTTTTCGGGATCTTGTGGCTGATCCTATGGTGGCGCGTGGCCCGGCCGCCATTTTTACCCAAACTGGCGGAAGCTGCCCGGCCCATGAAAATTCAGTGGCCCGATCTGCGCGAGCGCCGCGTGTGGATTATCGTCTCGAGCTTCGGATTGGGCGGCCTGGCGCTGGGCGTCGCGGCCTACTTGAGCCCGCTGTATCTGAATCGCGCGCTGGGCCTTTCCCAAACCGAGCTCGGCCACGTTTTGTGGATCCCCATGGTCGGGTGGGAAGCCGGATACTTTTTCTGGGGCTGGGTGGCCGATCGTTTCGCGGCGAATCAGGATCGCCCGGTCCGCATCTTTGTCCTGCTGACGATTCTCTCCCTGCCCACGGCCTTCATGACCATGACCAGCTCCTGGGTGGTGGCGATCGCCCTGTTCACATGGTCGACCTTCATCGCCGACGGGTTCGTCGTCATGTCGCTGCGCGTCGGCTCGCGCATTTTCCCGGCGGACCGCGTCGGGATGGTGGCGGGAATCGGATCCGGGTCTTGGGGAGCGGTCCAGGCGGTGATCCAGCCGGTGTACGGGGCGTGGTTTGACCGGCACTGGTACACGGCCACGTTCATCTCGATGAGCCTGCTGCCGCTGGTAGGGACGCTGGTGTGGCTGTGGCTCAGCCGGCCCTCGGCTACGGGCGCTTCCGTTGGTACATCTTCAACTGTTCCAGCTGCCCGCGGATGACGCCGTCGTTCGGGTCGAGCTCGGCCGCTTTCTGGTAATACGTGATGGCCGTCGGGTCGTCTAACTTGCGCGTGTAGGCGTACCCGAGCGCCGCGTAGGTCTTCGCCGACTGCGGATAATATTCCAGATTCAGCTTGAGCAGCGCGATCGCGTCATCCGGTTTGCCGGAGGCCAGCGGCCGCGCCACGCCGATCAGCGTATCCTCGCCGAAATCGTAGGCATCGCGCCCGTAAAAGCGCTGGTGCAGGTCGCGATACTGCTCCGCTGCGGCGGCCGCGCCCTTCTCGCGCAGCGTCTGCGTGACGATCTCGGACAGTTGCCGCGGGATCGGCACGCCGTGATGGCAGGTGACGCATTGGACTTGCGCGGTCTCGGCGGCCGGCTTGCCGGTGGCCGCCTGAATCCGCGTGTTCAGCTCGCGCGTCATGGCGATCATCTGACGCGCGATATCTTTCTTAGGTTCGGGCTGGCCGCTGCCGCGCGGCGCCGAGTGGCAATACTGGCACTGCACCCCCAGCGCCTGGACGATCTCCTGCATGAGCGGCATGATGTTTGCGGCATGACGTTCTGCGGAGGCGTCTGAGCACTCGCACATGCGGCCCCGGCGACGAAGATCAATAATCTCTTGCGCATTCTACTTGAGATTGATGGTAGTCCGGCAGTCCTTCGACCCGCAGTGGCACGGAGTCGTTTCTTCGTTCTTCGAGAAGTGATAGTCCACGGTAAGCTCCTCGCCTTTGCGGATCTTGCGAAGGCTCATGTACAGGATGTGTCCCTTCATGATGCGCGAGATCAGATTGGGCCCGCAGCTATGGTTGATGAGCTCAGCGCCGCTTCCGCCCACCGATCCATCCAGGACCCAATACCGGTCGAGCGAAAAATAGTACGTGCAGTCGCCATGGCCGCGCTTCTCGCAGGCAATCGCGCTGATTTTTTCGCCGGTGTATTCGATGACCTTACGATTGGCGGGAATCGATTGAGCCGCGTACACTCCACGGCCGTGTATGCCGGACTGTCGAATTTCCAAACGATAGACAACTAGTGGGTTTACTTTAGGATCGAGTGTGGTTACTTTCATGAATCGGTTAGGGGCTCTGCATCCAGTCTTGCAACGATGCCTTCCAGGCCGGACTTCGCCGCAGGGTAGCGCGCCAGCACCAGCGGGTCGTGCCCCGGGATCACATGCCGTGGCGATTCCGCCAGCCTGCGCACCGTGTTGAATCCTTCCAGCATTTCGCCGACGTTGAACAAGATCGGGTAGGGACGCCCTTGCTCCATATTCGCGTAAAAGTGGCTCGCGTCGGAAGCGAGCACCACCCATCCGCGGCGGGTTCGGACCCGGACCACCTGCAAGCCCATCGAATGTCCGCCCACGTGGTGCAGGGTGACTCCCGGAGCCAGCTCGTCATCGCCGTCGTGAAATGCGACGCGGCCTTCGAAGATCCGCTCGACCATGGACGTCACGTCGGACGCTTCGAACGGGAATCGCGTCACCGGGTGGCCCATGTGGCGTCCGGTACAGAACGCCATTTCGCGATCCTGGACATGGAATCGAGCTTCAGGGAATTGATCGAAGCACCCGGCGTGGTCGTAATGCATGTGGGTGACGATCACGTCGCGCACCTTCGCGGGGTCCACGCCGATCATCTTCAGCCCCTCGGCGGGCGTACGCAGCAGCTCGCGCTTTCGTTTGCGGGCCATCTCCTGGTTGAATCCAGTGTCGACTACGAAAGTCTTTTTTCTCCCACAATGGCCCACACGAAGAAGTCGATCGGCATCGGTCCGTCGTGCGGATCGCCGCCCAGAAAGTTCTCACTGGCTCGCCGCGGATGATGTGCGTAGCGAATCGCGTAGACCTCGTAGGTGTCGGGTGATGACATAGGCGCTTCTGTCTATTGTAATGGCCGGAGTGCACAGCTCGCGGCGACAAAGGAGCTAGGCTCGCGCCGCGCTGCGTTGCGCGATGATATTTGGCACGAGTGCACAGCGCGTGGCGCGCTCAAAGGAGCTAAGCAAGCTCGCGCCGCGCTGCGTTGTGCGCGATGATATTTGGATGGACAAAGCATTGTTTGAAGCTGGATTAGAAGTACGCAAGGCGACGCTCGGCAAGGAGTTCGTCGAGAACGCCATCGCCAACGCGGACGATTTCAACCGTCCCTTGCAGGAGTTCGTCACCGAATATTGCTGGGGAGCTTGCTGGACGCGTCCGGGCCTACCGCGCAAGACGCGCAGCATGCTGAACCTGGCCATGCTGACCGCGCTCAACCGTCCGCATGAGCTCAAGATGCATATCAAAGGCGCGCTGGTCAACGGTGTGACCAGGGACGAGATTCGCGAAATCCTGCTGCAAACCGGCGTCTACTGTGGCGTGCCGGCGGCGGTGGATGCGTTCCGCAGCGCCAAAGAAGTATTCGCGGAATTGGACAAAAAGTAAATGGCGAAAGAACGTGTCGGATTCATTGGGGTCGGCCGCATGGGCGACCCCATGTCCCGCAATCTTCTCGCCGCGGGCTTCGAGCTGACGATCTACGACACCAGCGCCGCGGCTATCGAACCGCTGCAGGCGCTGGGGGCGCAGGTGGCGAAATCGCCCGTCGAGGTGGCCAACGCCGCCGAGGTGGTGCTGGTCAGCCTGCCGACCCCCGACGTCGTGAAGAAGGTGGCGCTCGAGGTGGCCACAGGGTCGCGGGTCAAGATTTTCATCGACGTCTCGACGACAGGTCCGAAGATGGCGGCGGAAGTGGCCGCGATTCTCGGCGCGAAAGGAATCACCGCGGTGGATGCGCCCGTGACGGGCGGCGTCGGCGGCGCGAAAAAAGGCACGCTGGCCGTGATGCTCGGCTGCCCGAAGGATCTGGTCGAGCGGGTGCGTCCCGTGCTTGAGCCCATCGGCAAGGTGTTCTTCCTGGGCGAACGGCCCGGATCGGGCCAGTTGATGAAGCTGGCGAACAATCTCTTGTCGGCCGCCGCGCTGGCGGTTACTTCCGAAGTCATGGTGATGGGCGTCAAGGGCGGACTGGATCCCAAGATGATGCTCGAAGTGATCAACTCGGGTACTGGGCGCAACAGCGCTTCGGCGGACAAGTTCCCCAAGGCGATCCTGCCCCGGACGTTCGATTTCGGGTTCGCCATCGGGCTGCTGCTGAAGGACGTCAAGCTGTGCACCGACGAAGCCGCCGGGCTGGGCGTCCCGATGATCTGCGGCAACGCGATTCGCGAGTTGCTGGCGATTACCGCGCTGCGCCAGGGGGCGAATGCCGACTTCACGACCATCGTCAAGACCGTTGAGGAGTGGGCAGGGGTTGAAGTAAAGGGCTAGAAGGTGGCGCACGTACTCGTGCGTGCCGCGTCGGCACTTTTGCCGACGCCGGCCTGAAGTGAGAAATCGCGTTCGTACCACGCACTAGTTTGCGTGCTTCTCCATCGCCGCCGGTTGCCGCACATTTACCCTGAAGGCCAGGCTTTGTTCGTGACCTGGCACCTGCACGGCAGCTTGCCGGCTTCCCTCGCGCCTCCACCGAGCAAGTTTTCCGCAGGACAAGCTTTCGTGTGGCTAGACCGGCGACTCGACGCGCCACAACTGGGGCCAAGATATCTGAAGCAGCCCACAATCGCGGACATCGTCATCCGGTCGATTCATACAGGGGTTGTTCTGGGACACTACGATCTAGGCGCTTATGTGATCATGCCCAACCATGTTCATTTGCTGATCCGGCCAAGAGTCGCACCCAACCGGTTGATGAAGTCTTTGAAAGGTTCTACCGCGCGGGAAGCGAACCGGGTTTTGGGACGGACCGGACAACCCTTCTGGCAGAAGGGATCTTATGATCACTGGGTGCGAGACAGCCGGGAGTTCGATAGAATTCGAGCGTATATCGAGAACAATCCTGTAACCGCAGGATTGGTCCGGACCCCCGGCGAATTTCCCTGGTCAGTGCGGGCGTCGAGAAGAGTCTCACACGGCACGCATGAGTGCGTCCGCCACCTGCGGCGGCCAGAGATACAACTGCTTCGGCCACTCCGCGACGGGAAGCTTGCGCCGCAGCGAGATATGCATCCCCTCGATCCAAGCGATGAGCCACCCACAGGGGGTGAACAGGGTGAACATTCCGATATTCTTGGGGAAGTCCTGCCAGGACACCAAGGCCACTATCGCGATCAACCAGGCCCACTTGACGTAGCGAAATATGCGGCCCCGGGCCGGGGTGTAGATCGGCAACGTGGTCAACGCCAACAGGAGGCCTATCCCCGTCGTCAGCAGCAGGAACAACCAGGTTTCCCTGCTCGGGTTCCTCGCAATAGGCCCGGCGCCGGCACACAGCATGGCCACGGGAATCGCCCGCAGGAGCCACCGGAGCCACGGCCGGGAACAGACCGCCCTGGCTTCCCATTTCGCTTGGCCAAGCAGCCTGGCTTCATCCCGGGCTACCAGGATCTTGCGATATTGCCGGTTGGCCGTCTTCGCATCGCCCAACGACGTCACGGCCGCGCGGTCCGCTTCCTCGGCAGTTGTGCCGCCGGCCAGAACTTCCTCGCGCGCCGCCTCGTAGTGCTCCTCGATTTCGGTCCGCACCCGGGCGGAGGAGGCGGCGGATAGATGTCACGTTGCCTGTCGCAGCCAGGTTTCCAAGGGGGTGTTCATGTAGGCCAGTCATTCGCTTTATGCCTCCCCTAGAATCAACGTTACCGCCCGCGAAAGCTCCCGCCATTCCGCGCGATCCTTGGCCAACATCCCACGCCCCGATTCGTTGATGCGGTAGTAGCGCCGCGGCCGGCCCTTCTCTACGCCCTCGAACGACTCCACCAGCCCGTCTTTCTCCAACTTGTGGAGCGCCGGATAGAGTGTGCCCTCTTTGAAGTCCAACACCCCTTTGGAACGCTCTTTGATCCGTTGGGCAATGCGGTAGCCGTGGCTCGGCTCCTGCTCTAAAGCCTCCAGAATCAGCGTGGGCAGTGTTCCTCGAAAGTTCATCCAATACCTAGTTATCCTATGCATAGAATAGGCAAAGATACCGGGACTTATCAACCACGAGATCGTGCCGAACGCCGGCTTCTATTCCCAACGAAACACTTTGGACGAGAGGGCCGTGCACACCAGGAACACCGCGATCAGCGCGGCGACGTCGCCCCAGTGCGTAACCCACGAGTCACCTTTCCAAATGCCTTGCAGCAAGAAACGGCATACGTCAGGGGTGTGACTCGCGCGATCGGCTGCAACGCGGGCGGCAGGGACTGGATCGGTACGAAGAGCCCGCACACTGCGAGCATGGGATACAGAACGGCCGCGCCGATGGGCTGCGCGAAGCGCGCGGTGGGGACGATGCTGGCGATGACGAACCGATGGAAGGAGCTCCAGGTGGCGACAGAGGAGGGCAAAAGCACCGGGGTCGATATCCACCGGGTAGTAGCGTTTGCCGGCCAGCACCAGCAACGCCAGCGTAATCGCGGTCAGGATGAGTTTGACCAGCACGTGCGCGGTGAGAATGGTCACCGGGCGCAGGGGCGTGGCGCGCAGCCGCTTGAGGATGCCGCCCTCGCGGTAGATCGAATAATCGTGACCAGCGACAGTACGGCGCTGAGGACGATCAGGATCGAGGCGAAAACCGGAAGGCCGACGCGCAAGAACGTGGCGGCAGAGAGCGCGCCGGAGGTCACCCGGCCTCCCAGAACGCGGCCCAAGATCACGAATACCAGGACCGGAAAGAGGACTGATCCGAACGCCCCCATCGGCTCGCGGCGGAAGATCTTGATCTCGAGCCAGGTCAGTTTCCAGAGTCCTCGCCACATAGTGAGCATCCTAATCCTGAATGGAACGGCCGGTGAGTTTGAGGAAGACGTCCTCGAGGTTGGGGAGCACCGTCCGGAAGTCCGTAACCCGGATGCGATGCTCGGACAGGCACTGGATGACCGCGGTCACAAATCGTCGCCCGGCCGCGCAGCGTGAATTGGGAACCGCGGGCAAGCGCTTCTTCGACTTGCTGCATCGCGCGCAGCGCTCCTGGGCGAGCGGGTCGTCCGTGGCCAGGACCACGGTGCGTTCGGGACAGTGACGGGAAACCATTTCCCGCGGAGTGCCGATGTCGATGATCGAGCCGTTCTCCATGATGGCGACCCGGTCGCAGAGGCGTTCGGCCTCCTCCATGAGGTGCGTGGTCATGAAGACGGTCTTGCCGCGGTCGCGCATGCCGCGAACCAGGTCCCAGATGGTGCGGCGCGCCTGCGGATCCAGTCCCGTAGTCAGCTCGTCGAGGAACACCACTTCCGGATCGTTGATGAGGGCCAGCGCGATGAACAGCCGCTGTTCTGGCCTCCGGAGAGCGTCATGAACCAGGCATTGCGTTTGTCAGTGAGCCCCAATTGCTCGAGCAGAGCGGCGGCATCGACCGTTTTCGGATAGTGCAGCCCCAGTCCACGGCTTCCCATACCTTGATACGCTTCTGGAGTTGCGCCTGCTGAAGCTGCACGCCGATCCGATTCTGGAGTGCGTAGACGTCGCGGAACGGATCCAGATCGAGGATCGAGACGCTGCCACGGTCGGGTTTACGCAGCCCTCGACGACTCATGGTGGTGGTTTTGCCGGCGCGTTGGGACCGATCAAGCCGAAGATTCGCCCTGGCGGACTTCGAGCGAGACCTCTTACCGCGACCGTTGGGCCGTAGGTCTTGCGAATCGGAAACGCGGATGACGGCATATACATCGTAGTCTAGATAGGATAATAGGAAGAAAGGAAAAGACACCTCGCGATGGCCGCCACAATCCCGACGGCCAGATTTTGAGACTGCCCCGCCTTCGCGCGCAATTTGTCAAGAGAAGAACGCCGCAGGCGTCCCACCAAGTGTGTGGAGACTTGTCCGCGCGCGATGAGGGTCGTAATGGTGGACGATTCGGCGGAAGAACGGACGCTGTGCCGAGTTCTGCTCGAAGAGGTCTATGGTCCCAGTCTCCAGTTCTTCGAGGAGTCGGAAGCCGCCCAAGGCTTGAAGACCTGCCGCACGGTAGCGCCGGATTGCGTGCTGCTCGACTACTATCTCCCGGATATGACCGGATTAGAGTTTCTGTCCCAGTTGCAGTTGGAAGCGCCCCTTCACGAACCGGCCTTCGCGGTGGTGATGCTCACAGGATTAAACAGCTATCAGGTAGCCCTGGAAGCCATGCGATCCGGCGCCCAGGACTATCTCCTCAAAAACCGCATCAGCGCCCCGGCGTTGGGCCTGGCGATTCAGAAGGCCACCCAGAAAGTCGGCATGATCCACGAACTTCGCGAGGGACATGCCCGCCTGGCCCGGTCTCTGGCCGAAAAGGAAGTCCTGATCAAGGAACTCCACCATCGCGTCAAGAACAACTTGCAAGTCATCGCCAGCCTGCTGCGTTTGCAGGAGAAAGCGGCCACCGACAACACCGCGGCCGCAGTGCTCCGGGAGAGCCAGCACCGCGTCGAAGCCATGGCCATGATCCACGAGCAGCTGTATGAGTCGGCCGACCTCCGCCAGGTGCTGCTGGCGCAGCAGGCGAATCTGCTGATGGCCAATCTATTCAACGCTTTCGGCGTCGATCCGGCGCGTATCTCCGGGAAGGTGGCCGTGTGCGCACGCCCCGACGGTGGTCCGCTGGTATTGGGGGTCGATCAGGCGATTCCCATCGGGCTGATCCTCAACGAGCTGATTTCCAATGCGCTCAAGCACGCCTTCCCCGAGGGGCGATCCGGCCATATCCGGATCGGGGCGCAAAGCCAGGGCGGCCGGGTGGAGCTGGCGGTGAGCGACGACGGCGTCGGCGTGCCGGAGGACCTGGACACTCGGGAAAGCAAGTCGCTGGGTCTTCAGATTGTGGAAATTCTTGCGCGCCAGCTCCGCGGAACCTGGGAGCTGAAGCGTGCGGCCGGAACGATGTTTCGCTTGTCCTTCCCGGAAAGGTAGGAGTATGCAGCCTGCGAGAGCCTACAAGGTGCTACTGGTGGAAGATGAGGGGTTGATCGCCCACGACATCGCGACGCGCCTGGAGGCCCTGGGGCACCAGGTGGTGGCCACCGTCGCGACCGCGGAGGCGGCGGTCCAGCAGGCCGCCGGCGCCGACGTGGTTCTCATGGACATTCGCATCGATGGCCAGCGCGATGGCATCGCTGCGGCGACAGAGGTTCGCGCGCGCCACCATATTCCGGTGGTGTTCCTGACGGCCCACGCCGACCGGGCCACGCTCGAGCGGGCCAAGGCCGCCGACCCCTTCGGCTACATCGTCAAGCCGCTGAGCCCGGCTTCCCTGCATACCTCCATCGAAATGGCGGTCTACAAACACGCCGTGGAACGCCAGCTCGAAGAGCAGGAGGCCTGGCTTCGCATCACCCTGGCTTCGGTGGCGGAGGCCATCGTAGTGGCCGATCCTAGCGGGCGGATCCGCATTCTTAACCGTGCCGCCGAGGCGCTCAGCGGATGGACCGCGGCGAACGCAACCGGCCAGCGCCTGGAATCCGTGGTGCGGCTGGTGGAAGAAGAGACCGGCAACGATCTGGGCGATCCGGCTCCCCTGGCGATTCTTCGCGGGGCGCCGGTGTCTCTGGATCACGGGATGCGCTTGATCACCCGGGGAGGACGCGAGATCCCCGTGGAGGGCACGGTGGCGCCCGTGCGATCCTCCTCGGAAACGTTACTGGGGGTGGTGCTCACCCTGCGCGATGTCACCACGCGCCGTTGGGAGGAGCGCCAGCTCCGTCAAGCCCAACGCGTGGAAGCAGCCGCACGGCTGGCGGTCCGGGTTTCCACGGAATACGCCAGCCTGGTGCAGATCATTCGCGCGAAGACTAGCCAGCTGACACGGCAGTTCGGGGATTATTCGCCGGCCCAGGCCGCGCTCGAGGAGATCCGGGCGGCCGCCCTGGCCGTCGAGCAGGTTAACGAAAAACTGGCGGGCCTGGGAGCGCGCCAGGTGGCTCAGCCGGAGATCGTGAGCCTGAATGCGATTTTGCGCCAGATGTCGAAGCAGATCGAAGCCGTGGCGGGCGCGCGCGTGGTCGCGGCCATCCAGCCGGAACCCGGAGCGGGGCGCATCAAGGCGGATCCTTCGCAGATCGAGCAGGTGATCATGAACCTGGTCCTGCACGCCTGCTCCGTCATCCCGGAAGGCGGCCGCCTGTTGATCCAGACCAGCCGCACGGAGGCGCCCCAGAACGGCACGCCGGCCAGCTTCTCCGTTTTTCGCTTAACCTACGCCGCTACCGAACCCGATCCGGACCACTTGTTCGATCCCGCCGGCAGCGGCGCCGATGGCCTGGCGTTGTCGGCGGCGCACTCCGTCGCGGCCGAGCACGGCGGCTATCTCTCGGCGCGCGTGATTCCGGAGGGCGCCCGGATCGAACTCCTTCTGCCGCGCGTAAACGAAGAAGGGCGGCCGCCCGAGCCGGCGCCCGGCGCGGGACAAGCCCGCACCATTCTGCTGGTGGACGGCCGGGACCGCGTCCGCGCGCAATTGCACAAATTCTTCGAATCCGCGGGCTACAATTTGCTCGAGGCGTCCGACCGCGAAGAGGCGTCGGCGCTCGGCCAGGTCCACGAGGGCCCCCTCGACCTGCTGATCGCCGACGCCGCGGATACGGATCCAATTCTGAGCGAACTCCGCCCCAAACACCCCAGCCTGGACGTTCTGACCATGGTGGATCTGCCGGAATCCTCGCCGCGGGAAATCCGCCGCCCGTTTACCCAGCAGGCGCTTCTGGAGCGTACCGCGGTTTTACTGGAGCGCAGAGCAGAGGTCCGGCTCAGCCCCGGCTTGCCCGTCCTGGGGGAGTGAGACGCTACTTCTTCCGGGGAGGAGCGGGTCTCGCGTCCGGACCAGGCACCGCGAACAAGTCGTCCGCCAGCCCCTGGTTCACCTTCACCGATTCGGAAAAGATCTCGTAGGTCTTTTCGCCATTGACCTCGCGATGCATCTGGTAGGGCCACTGGATTCCACTCACTCGGCGATAGAGTGAAAAGCGCGTGACTTCCTCCTGGCGTTCCTTGGTTTCCGGATCCCGCCACACCCAGGATTGCTTGATCGGAAGCTTGGTGCTCTGGTGGAAATACACCCGTACCACCCGGTTCTGCGAATCCGTGATATCGACGACGTCCACCGGCCGGTTTTCGACTACGTCGGAACCGCGCGATTCAAAGATCATGCCGGGCTCGTGCAGCCGCTCGCGCAGGATGTAGAAGATGTTGTTCAGCGTGGTGTCGTGGTAGCGCTGGACTCTATCTTTTTCAAGCTCCTTCGGGCCACGGAAGGTGACTTCCCAGGCGCCCTCCTGGCGGAACAGGACATAGTAGTCCTCTTTCTTTCCGAACGCCTCGCGCTCCTGAACGCCCAAATCGACGCCGGTGCGGCCGGGCGGTACCGGGATATAGCGCGTGTAGATCTTGGCCACGGAAAGCCCGTTGATCTCGTCGTGAAAGAACGAATAAGCGCGCCCGGTCTCGATACGGTCCTGCATGGTCAGGAATTTCTGCCCGCCCAGCGCCGCGACCGCATCGTCGATCACTTTCTTTCCGCGCGCCTCGATGCCCTGGGCGCTTGCCAAGGTGGCGATCGCCACCAACCCGTATAGAATCCGCATCATGGACGTTTGCTCAACTCGCCGCGCGCGAGGCTCGCGGCGTCCGCTTTCGCATGTTCCTGCGGCGGCTCGGGGATGGTCAGGTCGAGTGGGGTGACCTTGCCCAGCGTGGTCAGGGGCATCCCGAATTCCTTCGGATTCCCGACAGCCACAATGGCCAGCTCGTCGGGATGGATGTGCTCCTTGGCCACGCGCAGCACGTCGGCGCGGGTCACCGCTTTGATCGCCTTCTGGTACTGGAACAGAAAATCCTTGGGATAACCGAAATACTCGTAGCGCAGCACGCGGCTGAGCGTCTTCGCCGGGCTGTCGAAGTTGAACACAAAGCTGTTGAGCACGGCGTCCTTGGCATCGTCCAGCTCTTTTTCGGTCACCTCGGTGGCGCGCAGCTTATCGACTTCCTCGCGGATGGCCTGGATGGTCGCCACCGTGGTCATGGATTTCGTGCTGCCGCCGATGGCGAACGTGCCGGGATGGTTATAGTTCGCCGACCAGCTTGCGCCGATGCTATAGGCATAGCCGAGCTGGGTGCGGATGCGCGAAACCAGACGGCTGCTGAAGCCGTCGCCCAGAATATTGGCCGCGACCTCGAGGGCGGGAAAGTCGGGATCCCGCAGCGTGCCGCCCAGCTCCCCGATGGCGAAAAACGTCTGGGTCACGTCTTCCTTGGGCGCAAAGTAGATACCCGGAGCGGGCTTGGCGGTGAGCGGCGGGAACGGCGGCACCGGCGGCTGCTCCACCTTCCAATCGGCAAACAGTTTTTCCAGCTTGTCCTTCATCTCCGCGGCGGAGAAATCGCCGTACACCGCCAGCATGACGTTCTTGGGGAAGTAGTACCGCCTGTAAAAGGAAACCAGATCTTGGCGAGTGATGCGCGCCAGGTCCGCGTATTCAGGCTGCCAGCCGTAGGGCGTATCCTTGCCATAAAGGATGCGTGTCAACTCGCGCCCGGGTATGCCGCTGGCATCGTCGTTGCGGCGCGCGATGGAGCTGCGATACTGCGTGAGCGTCAGATCCAGTTTGTCCTGGCGGAACTCCGGATTCGTGAGCACATCCTTAAAGACGGCCAGCACCTGATCGGCGGTTTCCTTCAATCCCGAAAAGCTGATGCTGGCGCTGGTTTCATCCATGCCGGATTCCACCGAGCCCGCGATATCCTCCAGCGCCTCATCCAGCTGGTCGCCGGTCTTGGATTGGGTGCCGCCGGAGCGCAGCACGTCGGCCATCACCTGGGAAAGCCCGCGCTTGTCGGGCGGGTCGAACAGATTTCCGGTGTGCACCATCGCCAGGCCCCGGATCAGAGGCAGCTCGTGATCCTCGAGCAGCAGCACGTGCATGCCGTTCGACAGAGTGAACTCCGCCGGCTGGGGGATCTTCACTTGCGGCAGCGGCGGATATTTCAGCGCCTGGTAGGACGGGATGGCTTGGGCGGCGCTGTTTACGCCCAAGACCGCCGCGGCCGCCAGTGCGAGTACGAACGTTCGGCGCGTCATTTCGCGTCCCCTTTCGCGCCGTCCTTAGATGGCGTGTAGGTGTACACGACGGTGCGCGTGTTCTCCAGCAGATACTTTTGCGCGACGCGCTGGACGTCTTCGGCGGTCACCTGATTGTATTCATCGAGCTCGGTGAACAGCTTGCGCCAGTCGCCGTAGCCGGCCTGATAGGCGCACAACTCGGCCGCCAGCCCCGAATTGCTATCAAGCTGCTGGATCAGCGCGGCGCGGAGATTGATTTTCACGCGTTCGAGCGCCTCGGCGTCGGGTTTTTCTTTCTTGACGCGATCGACAATTTCGTAGACCGCTTTCTCCATTTCCTCGACCGAGTGCCCGCTGTTGGGGATTACGAAAAACAGGAACAACGAAGGATACTTGCCGCCGGGATAGGTGGCGTAACTCGCGGCGCCCAGCGCAATCTTCTTGTCCCGCACCATTTCCTTGTAGATGATGCTGGTGCGCCCGCCCGACAGGATCTGCTCCAGCACGTCCAGCGCGGCATTGTCTTTGGAGTACTGATCCGGGCGCTTGTAGGCGATCACCAGAAACGGTTGCGCGGGCGACGCCACCATGACGCGCTTTTCGCCGTTCTGCGGAGGCTCCACGGTGTGCACCAGGGGCGGCCGCGGCCGGGCCGGAATCCGCCCGAAATACTTCTCGGCGAGCTTCCTGGCCTGGGCGGGATTGACGTCGCCCGCTATGCCGATGGTCAGGTTCGACGGCCCGTAATAGCGTTTGTAAAACGCTTCCGCATCCGTCGCGCGCAGGTTCTCGATGTCGCTGGCCCATCCCGCCGGACTGTTCTTGTAGGGGTGAGCCTCGAAGGCGGTGGCGTCGAGCGCCTCCACCAGCTGCCCCTGCGGGCTCGATTCGATGCGCATGCGGCGCTCTTCGCGCACCACGTCGCGCTCCTTGTAGAATTCGCGAAACACCGGATGCAGGAAGCGTTCCGATTCGAGCAGGAACCACAGCTCAATGCGGTTGGACGGAAAACTGTAGAAAAACGTGGTTTGATCCTCGGCCGTGCCGGCGTTCATGCCCACGCCGCCGTTGGCTTCGACGATGCGGTCGTACTCGTTCGGCACGACGTACGTATCGGCTTTGGCGATGGCCGCTTTCACCTCGGCTTGGAGCGCCGCGACTTTCTTGGGGTCGGCGCGGAAGCCCTTATTCCGCTCGGCGTCCAGGCGGTCGTAGACCTCTTCGATGGCGTCCAGGGCTTTCTTCTCCGCCGGCCAGTTTTTGCTGCCGATGGTGGGAGTGCCCTTGAAGGCCATGTGCTCGAACATGTGCGCCAGGCCCGTGCGGCCGCTGGGATCGTCCACCGCGCCGACGTTCGCGTAGGTGTGGAAGGACACCACCGGGGCTTCGTGGCGCTCGATGACCAGAAAGGTCATGCCGTTGGCGAGCGTGAATTCGGTGACTTTCTTTTCGAAATCCTGGAGGCTCTGGGCGGCCAGAAGGCCGGGGAGCAAAGCGAGGAGGAGGACGCGAAACCGCATACGTCCAGGGTATCAGGGCTAAAACGGCTTCAGCTCCCTAAATGTGTCTGACACCTTTAGAGACCTTTAGACCCCCATGATTTCCTTCTCTTTGGTCTTGGATGCCGCGTCCACCTTGGAGATGTACCCGTCGGTCATCTTTTGGATGTCTTCCAGCGCGCGGCGCTCTTCGTCCTCGCTGATGGCTTTGTCCTTGAGCAGCTTCTTCAAGTGCTCGTTGGCGTCGCGGCGGACGTTGCGCAGGGCCACCCGATGCTCCTCGGCCACGTGGTGCAGCCGCTTGACGATCTCCTTGCGCCGCTCTTCGGTCAGCGCGGGAATCGGCACGCGGATCATCTTTCCGTCGTTGGCCGGATTCAGGCCCAGGTCGGAAACGCGAATGGCCTTCTCGATGGCGCCGATCTGCGACACATCCCAGGGCGTGATCGTGATCAGCGTCGGTTCGGGTACATGCAGGTTGGCAACCTGGTTGATGGGCGTAGGCGTGCCGTAATAGTCCACCCGGAGGTTGTCGAAGACGCTCACCGAGGCGCGCCCGGTGCGGATGCCGGCGATGGAGTGCTGCATATCGCCGATGGATTTGTCCATGCGCGTTCTGGCGCCGGCTTCCACGTCCTTGACGCTGTTGAAATTGTGCGCCGCCGAGGCGGCAGGTTGTTCTGACATAAGATTCAATGGATTAAAGTGCCGATAGGTTCTCCCATCGCCATACGCATTATATTGCCCCGGACGTTCAAATTGAAGACCACAATCGGCATATGGTTGTCGCGGCACATGGACACGGCCGAAGCGTCCATCACGCGCAAGTTGCGCGACAGCACCTCGGAATAGCCGATCTCCGGAAAACGTACCGCATCCGCGTGTTTCAAGGGGTCTTTATCGTAGACGCCATCGACGCGTGTGGCTTTCGCTACGATCTCGGCATGGATTTCCAGGCCCCGCAGGGTGGCGGCCGTATCGGTCGAAAAATACGGGTTGGAGGTGCCCGCGGCGAAGATCACCAGCCTCCCCTTCTCCAGGTGCCGGATGGCCCGCCGCCGGATATGCGGCTCGGCGACCGCGCGCATTTCGATGGCGGTCATCACGCGGGTGGGCGCGCCGGCTTTCTCCAGTGCGTCCTGCAGAGCCAGGGCGTTGATCACCGTGGCCAGCATCCCCATGTGATCGGCCGTCACGCGATCCATGTTCTGCGCGGCTGCCGCCACGCCGCGGAAAAAATTGCCGCCGCCGACCACGAGTCCGATCTGAACGCCGGATTGGGCCACTTCCGCGACTTCGGCGGCGAGAGCTTTGACGCGCTCCGGGTCAATGCCAAAGGAGCCGTCCCCGGCCAGGACCTCACCGCTCAGCTTCAGAAGGATGCGACGGTACTTGGGCACCTTTGAGTTATTCGGCGGATGTTTCGCCCGCCACGGCATCGCCTACCTTGAACCGCACGAAGCGCGACACGGAAATGTTCTCGCCGAGCTTGGCGATCTTCGCTTTGATCAGATCGGCGATCGAGGTGGTGTTTTCCTTGATGAAGGGCTGCTCGTACAGGCACACCTCTTCGTAGTACTTGTTCATGCGGCCTTCGACGATCTTGTCGGCCATCTTCTCGGGCTTGCCTTCGGCCAAGGCCCGGGCGCGCTGGATGTCCTTCTCTTTGTCGAGCGCCGCTTGCGTGACATCCTCTTTGCGGATAAACTGCGGATCGGCCGCGGCCACCTGCATGGCGAGGTCGTGGACCAGCTCCTGAAAATCCTCGGTGCGCGCCACGAAGTCCGACTCGCAATTGACCTCGATCAGCACTCCCAGCTGCGCTCCGGGATGAATGTAGCTGGTGATCACGCCCTGCTTGGTGGAACGCGCCGACTTCTTGGCCGCCGAGGCGATCCCCTTCTTGCGCAGGACAACTTCGGCTTCCGCCACATCGCCTTTGGACTCCACCAGAGCGGCTTTACACTCCATCATCCCGGCTCCGGTCCGCTCGCGGAGCTGCTTTACTAACTGTGCACTGATCTCCATAGGTTCCTTCGGGTTTGAAGGGCAAGGCTTGTCTACCCCAAGCGGGCCTCGCCCTCGATTCGTCTATTTCTCGCTCTGCCGTTTACGGATTTCCGCTGGACGCTTCGTCCGCCACGGCTTCCGAGCCCGGACCTTTGCGCGGCAGCGAAGTGGAGGGCAGGGCCTCATCCGGCATGCTCTCCGACATGAGCTGCGCGGCGTATTTCGGATCGACGTATTCGGAATACTCCGGCATCTCTTCCACCGGAACTTCCTCTCCGCCCTCGACCGCCTTCTCGGGACCGAAATCGTGCTCGGTCGCCAGTTGCCGGCCTTCGATCACCGCCTCCGAGATCTTGTTGGTGAACAAGCGAATGGCGCGCAGCGCGTCGTCGTTTCCGGGGATGACGTAATCCACTTTGTCCGGATCGCAGTTGGTGTCCACCACGGCCACGACCGGGATGCCCAGCTTGCGGGCTTCCTCCACCGCGATCGCCTCCTTGTTCGAGTCGATCACGAACAGCAGATCCGGCAGGCCGTTCATGTCCTTGATGCCGGCCAGGTTCTGGTTCAGGTGCTTGCGCTCGCGCTCCATGCGCACGATTTCCTTCTTGGCGCGCCCGCCCCAATCGCCCGATTCGGCCATGGTGTCCAGTTCCTTCAGGCGCTTGATGGATTTCTGCACGGTGGTCATGTTGGTCAGCAGGCCACCCAGCCAGCGCTGGTTTACGTAGAACTGGGAGCTGCGCACGGCTTCCTCGGCCACGGCTTCCTGCGCCTGGCGTTTGGTGCCCACGAACAGCACGGTCTTGCCTTGCGCCGCCATGTCGCCCACGTACCGCATGGCGTCCTTGAACAGCTTCAGCGTTTTCTGCAGATCTATGATGTAGATCCCATTGCGTTCGCCAAAGATGTATTCTTTCATCTTTGGATTCCAGCGCTTGGTCTGGTGCCCGAAATGAACGCCTGCTTCGAGCAATTCTTTCATGCTAATCGACGGCAAAATTCCTCCTTCTGCCAGTTTCCGGAACCCGGGTCACGGTCCAAAGCGGGATTTGCGGCCCGGGGTTGCTGAACGACTATCGGCCGCGAATGAACGCGAATGAACGCAAATAAGAACCTGCGTTCATGGGCGAAGATAGGGCGGCAATAACTAGCGCTTCGAGAACTGGAATCGCTTGCGGGCACCTTTCTGCCCGTACTTCTTGCGCTCATGCTGGCGCGCATCGCGCGTAAGCATGCCCAGTTCCTTCAGTTTCCCGCGCAGCTCCGAGTTGAACTCGATCAGTGCGCGAGCAATACCCAGCTTGGCGGCTCCGGCTTGCCCGTTGGGACCGCCGCCGACTGTGGTGATCCAAATGTCGAACTTATCGGCCGTTTCAGTGGCCAGAAGAGGCTGCCGCACGATCGCGCGCGCCGCCTCGCTCGGGAAGTAATTGTCGAACGCGCGGCTGTTCACCGTGATCTCGCCCTTCCCGTCCCGCAAGAATACTCTGGCCACCGCTCTTTTGCGGCGGCCCGTTCCGAGATGTTGTACAAGAGCCAATTTCGTCAGATCTCCTTACGACGCGGCCAGTTCCACCGGCTTCTGAGCCTGATGCGGATGCTTGGGACCGGCGTAGACTTGCAGCTTACGGTACATCTGCTTCCCCAACTTGCTCTTCGGGAGCATGCCCTGCACTGCTTCTTCCACCATCCGCGTGGGGCGCGTCGCCCGCACCTTGCGCGCTTGAGTTTCGGTTAAGCCGCCCGGATATCCCGAGTGCCGGCGATAGAGCTTCTGCTCCTCTTTATTGCCAGTCAGCTTGACTTTGGCGGCGTTCACCACGATCACGTGGTCGCCGGTGTCGAGGAACGGAGTGTACGTGGGCTTGTGCTTGCCCATCAGGATCTTGGCCGCTTTACTGGCGATCCTTCCCAGCACCGCGTCTTCGGCATCGATCAGGTGCCATTGCCGATCGAGGCTTTCGAGCGATGGAATTGCCGTTTTCATGAAGACAGACCTTCTCCTGCGAGTTCTAGAACCTTATTGAGCTTAGCGAACTCCCGTTCCGCCTGTCAAACGGACCGCGGAGTATAATGCGGAGGTGAGGATTGCGCTCGCCCTTGTACTTCTGGCCTCCAGTGCGTTTGCCGGACTCGTCGACGATGTCCGCGCCGCCATCGCCAGGAACGACTTCACGGGCGCCGACCGCCAGGTTCTAGCCTATCGCAAGGCGCATGGAGCCACTTCGGAACTGGCAACCGCCATCAGTTGGCAGGCCCGGGGAGCCCTGTCGGTTAAAAATCTGGATCGCGCCGAAGCGTATGCCGACCAGACTCGCAAAATGACCCTGCCGAACCTGCGCGGGCCGCGAGTCGATCGCGAACAGTGGCTCTATGCCCTTGGGGCGTCCATTGAAGTGGAGGCCCAGGTCATGGCGGCACGAGGCGAGGGCGGCGACGCCGTGCTGTTCCTGCGGAAAGAGCTAAAAACCTACGCCGGGACTTCCCAGCGCGAGCGAATCCAGAAGAATATCAACCTGCTGAGTATGGAGGGCAAGCCTGCGCCCGCCCTCGAATCGGCCGTCTGGTTCGGACCCAAGCCTCCGACCCTCGCCAGCCTCCGTGGGAAAGCGGTTCTGCTGTTCTTCTGGGCGCATTGGTGTGCGGATTGTAAGGCCGACATTCCCATCATCGCTGGGCTGATGAAGAAATACGGGCCGCGAGGGCTGGCCCTGATCGGCCCGACTCGTTACTACGGCTACGTGGCGAACGGCAACGATGCGCCTCCGGCCGTCGAGAAGCCGTATATCGATCAGATCCGCCGCCAGTTCTATGCGCCGCTGGGCAATATGCCCGCGCCTTTGAGCAACGCGAATTTCGCCCGGTACGGCGCGAGTTCGACGCCCACGCTGGTGTTGGTGGATCGCCGGGGGATCGTGCGCTGGTATCATCCCGGCGCGGCTACGGAGCAGGAACTGTCCGTGCAGATCGAACGGGCGCTCAGGTGATCCACCGAACGGCAAACCAGGGACTGCCTACGAATTTCCGCGAGCGGAAGCCTTGAGAGGTCTGACCCTGGTGTGCGCGGAATTTCGCGGGCTGTCCCAGTTTGCCTGCCATCTTTTGCCCTAGACCTTACTAACGCCCTTGATTCTGGTCCCGGTGATAGTGGGTGCCCTTCTTCGTATAGCCGTTGTCCGGCGTGTCGATCACCAATGACTGATCCAGGCGAAAGGTAATGATGCTTTCCGCGGGCACACGCACGTTTCTGCCTTGCGTCAAGACTTGGCCTCCCGCCCCGGCCGCTGCGCCCGCGGCAGCTCCAATCGCCGCGCCCTTACCGCCGCCCGCGATCGCGCCTAGAATTGTGCCGAGTATGGCGCCGCCGCCCACGAACTCTCCTGTGCGCTTGTTGGCCCCCACGCCGTCGCGATTCGAGCTCTCGAGCCGCTGCGCTTGGGTATCAATCGCGTAACGTTGCCCAAAAGCGGTGATGGACTCGATGTCCAGAATCAAATCATTGTCCCGCGCCTGGCGGACGGTCAATTCGACGTCCGATCCCCGCGGTATGGCCACCTGTCCATCGCCGCCGCGGACGTCATCGACGATGCGCCCATAGTAGATTCGGCCGTCACGGGAACGAGCGTCGATCGAATCGTTGGTGCGAACCGGTATCGTGGTTCCCGCTTCTACCCGGCTGACGAGATTGACGGGATACCGCTGGTCGTTGAGAGAAAATTCCGCGCGGCAGCCCCGATCCACCCAAATCTCCCGGCGGTTATAGCCCCAGCTGAATCCCTCTTCGCAGTGTGAACCTTTTAGCTCGCGAACCAGCGTGACGCCGTGGCGAGTGTCGGCCTGACATGTGACCCGCCGGTTTCTGTTTGAAGAGCAGGTAACGGTATCGTGGCGATCTCGGCTTGCCGGTCTTGAGCTTGCCGATTTTGGGCCTGGATGATTTGAGGGGCCACCAGCGCCCACCCAATGGCTACAACGCCGGTCACCGCCGTCGCCAGCCAAGGTATTGCTTTGTTCTCTTTGGTCATAGACACTCCACGCAATGTTGCGAGCAAGTGCCGGCCCAAAGGCAGAAGTCCTTTGTTTCTGAACGCGCGGATGCCGATCAGCGCTTGGATGGAGATACTTACTGACCGCCGGAGGTTGCTATGTCAGTGGCTTCTCACCCTCTAACACCGACTCGTGCAACCTCCGCCGATCTGCGTGGTCATGCAAATTTGGGTCACTGCGAGTAGCGGTGATAGTGATGCCCGCGCCTCTCGTACCCGCGGTCCGGGATGTTGATCAACAATGGCGTTTGCAACTGGAAGGTTATGAGGCTTTCGGCGGGCACTCGCACCTCTCGTCCCCGCGCGGCAACTTCCCCGCCGGCTCCAGCCGCCGCGCCCGCCGCTGCGCCAATCGCAGCGCCTTTACCGCCGCCCGCAATGGCTCCGATAATCGTGCCGAGAACAGCTCCGCCCCCGACAAACTCTCCCGTACGCTCGTTTGCTCCAATTCCAGAGCGATTGGAGCTTTCCAAGCGCTCCGATGCTGTATCAATCGCGTATCGCTGTCCATAAGCGGTAATGGATTCAATGTCCAGGACCAGATCCCTATCCCGCGCGCGCCGCACGATGAGTTCGACATCAGATCCCCGTGGTATCGCCAATTGTCCGTCACTCCCGCGAATGTTATCGGCAATCCGGCCATAGTAGATTCTGCCGTCGCGCGAATGCGTATCGATGAACTCGTTGGTTCTTACAGGAAGGTCGGTTCCTGGTTCAACGCGACTGACCGGACTCGCCGGATATCGGTCGTCATGGAGGGCGAACTCTGCCCGGCAACCTCGATCGACCCAGATTTTTCGCCGGTCGTAGCCCCAGCTAAATCCCTCCTCGCAGTGCGATCCTCTCAGCTCGCGGAGTAGCGTCACGCCGTGCCTGGTATCAGCCCCGCACGTGGCACGCCGGCCGTTCCTTGAGGAACAGGTGATGGTGTCGTTACGATCTTGGGCACGCCGGTCCTGCGCGTGAACGCCCGGGCGGCGCCATCAAGGCCCAGGCGATTACCAGAAGCCCTGCCAGCACCGTCGCCAGCCAAGGCATGATTTGCTTGGTCTCTTTGGCCATGAGAACCTCCTCGCTGGTAGCTAAGGATGCAAGTTCCAGTCCAAAGTTAAAAGTCCTGTGGTTTCTGACTACACCAGCCGGGCGCGAGACCAGTGCGTGAGATAGATGATAACTCGTGTCCGCCGGAGGTCGCTAGGTCAGCTGCTTCTCGGCTTCGAGCACCAACTCGTGCAGCCCGCCGCCCCCCTTGGCGACGTATTCATGAAGCTGCTTCTTCATCCGCGGCTCCCAGAACATCTTCAGATGGGTGGTCGTTTTGGCGACGGCGTCCTCATGAGGGTAAGAAGCGAAATTCAGGGCGATCTGGTTCGCCCTATGAACCATGTTGTGCGAATCCATGTTCTTGATTACGTCTTATTTCGCAATCTGGGTCGTGAGCTTGCGAGTCTCGCTGTAGTGCTGTTGCCATGACGAGATCTTCTTGGCCAGCGACACCTGCACCGCGGTCACTTTGTACTCCGGGCAGCCCGTGGCCCAATCCTCGTATTCCGTGGTCACTACGTTGGCGCCGGTGAACATGTGATGGAAGGTGGTGTACACCACGCCCGGCTGCATGCGCTCGGAAATGTGCGCCTTGAGCGTCGTATCCCCTGCGCGGCTGGTCAGCGACACCAGGTCGCCCTCGTTGATCCCGCGATTCTCGGCGTCCAGCGGATGAATCTCGAGAATATCTTCCGGGTGCCAGACGTTATTCTCGGTACGCGCGGTTTGCGCGCCCACGTTGTACTGCGTCAGGATCCGGCCCGTGGTCAGAATCAGCGGGAAGCGGCCCGTGGTGCGCTCGTCGGTGGGGATGAACTCGGTGATGACGAAGTTGCCCTTGCCGCGCACGAACCCTCCGACGTGCATCACCGGCGTGCCGTCGGGAGCCTTCGCGTTGCAGGGCCACTGAAGGCTGCCCAGCTCGTCGATCTTCTCGTAGGTGACGCCCGTGAAGGTCGGCGTCAGCCGGGCGATCTCGGCCATGATTTCGGACGGATGCGTGTAATTCATGGGATAGCCCATCGCGTTTGAGAGCGCCTGGGTGATCTCCCAGTCGCCCATGCCGGCCATGGGCGCGATCGCCTTGCGCACGCGGCTGATGCGGCGCTCGGCGTTGGTAAACGTCCCGTCCTTTTCGAGGAACGTCGCGCCGGGCAGGAAGACGTGCGCGAAGCTGGCTGTCTCGTTCAGGAAGAGATCCTGCACCACCACGCACTCCATATTGTTCAAGCCCGCCGTGATGTGCTGCGTGTTCGGATCGGACTGCGCGATGTCCTCGCCCTGGACATAGATGCCCTTGAAAGTGCCGTCGATCGCGGCGTCGATCATGTTGGAGATACGGAGACCAGGCTCGTTCTGGAGCGATATGCCCCACGCCCCCTCAAACAGTTGGCGGGTAGAATCGTCGGAAACGTGACGGTAACCCGGATATTCGTGCGGGAACGAGCCCATGTCGCAGGATCCCTGCACGTTGTTCTGGCCGCGCAAAGGATTCACCCCGACGCCCTCTTTCCCGAAGTTGCCGGTGGCCATGGCGAGATTCGCCATGCCCATGACCATGGTGGAGCCCTGGCTGTGCTCGGTGACGCCCAGTCCGTAGTAGATGGCGGCGTTCCCGCCGGTCGCGTAGAGCCGCGCCGCGCCGCGCACATCGAGCGCCGGAACGCCTGTGGCCGCTTCCATCGCTTCGGGCGAATTGCGCTCTTCCGACACGAACTTGCGCCACAGCTCGAAGGCGGGCAAATCGCAGCGTTCCTTGATATAGTCCTCGGCCAGCAAGCCTTCGGTGACCACCACGTGCGCGATGGCATTGATGAGGGCGACGTTGGTGCCGGGCTTGAGCGGAAGGTGGTATTCGGCCTGAATGTGGGGCGATTTCACCAGATCGATCCTGCGCGGATCGACGATGATCAGCTTGGCGCCGTCGCGCAGGCGGCGCTTCATCTGCGAAGCGAACACCGGGTGCGCGTCGGTGGGATTGGCGCCGATGATCATGATCACGTCGGCCTGCTCCACCGAATCGAAATCCTGGGTTCCGGCGGAAGTGCCGAGCGTGGTCTTGAGTCCGTAGCCGGTGGGCGAATGGCACACGCGCGCGCAGGTGTCGGTGTTGTTGTTGCCGAACGCCGCGCGGATCATCTTCTGCACCAGATACGTTTCTTCGTTGGTGCAGCGCGAAGACGTGATGCCGCCGATCGAATCGCGCCCGTACTTGGCCTGGATGCGCTTGAATTCGCTGGCGGTGTAGTTGATGGCTTCTTCCCAGGTGACTTCGCGCCAGGGATCGGTGGTTTTGGCGCGGATCATGGGCTTCAGAATCCGGTCCTTGTGGGTCGTGTAGCCCCACGAGAAGCGGCCCTTCACGCAGGAGTGGCCGTGATTCGCCTTGCCGTCCTTGAACGGCACCATGCGGACCACTTCGGTCCCCTGCATCTCAGCCTTGAACGAGCAGCCCACGCCGCAGTAGGCGCAGGTGGTGATGACGGTGTGCTCGCCCTGGCCCTTCGCCAGAACGCTTTTCTCGATGAGCGTGGCCGTGGGACACGCCTGCACGCAAGCCCCGCACGATACGCATTCGGAATCGAGGAACGGCTGGCCGCCAGCGGATACCTTGGATTCAAATCCGCGTCCCTGAATGGTCAGCGCGAAGGTTCCCTGCACTTCCTCGCAAGCCCGCACGCAGCGCGAGCACACGATGCACTTGGAAGGCTCGAAGCTGAAGTACGGATTGGAATTGTCCTTGGGTTCGGGATTCTGGAAATGATTCTCGCCGTCGTATCCGTAGCGGACTTCGCGCAGGCCGACCACGCCGGCCATATCCTGCAGCTCGCAGTTTCCGTTCGCGCCGCAGGTGAGGCAATCCAGCGGATGATCGGAGATGTACAGCTCCATCATGCCGCGGCGGAGCTTTGAGAGCTTCGGCGAAGATGTGCGTACCTTCATTCCGGGTTCGGCCAGGGTAGTGCAGGACGCGGGCGTGCCGCGGCGGCCATCGACTTCGACCAGGCATAAACGGCAGGACCCGAACGCCTCGACGCTATCGGTGGCGCACAGCTTGGGGACCTGCACGCCGGCCTCGACCGCGGCGCGCATGACCGATGAGCCGGCCGGCACTGTGACGGATTTGCCGTCGATTTCCAACGTTACTAAGGTTTCCGCGACTCGCGAAGGTGTTCCGTAATCGGTTTCGTG
>CAVXFR010000021.1:0-21757 GCA_963761045.1 Terriglobia bacterium
GACGATCGCACACGAAATTCCGTTCATCGAAATTCCGGTGAACTATCGCCGCCGTGTAGGCGAATCGAGCGTAACCGGAGATCTGTGGAAGGCGTTTTGGCTCGGCCTACGCATGATCACGCTGGTGTTGAGCTACCGCTTCGGTCTGCAGAGCGCGGCGCGTGTCCGCTGGAACGACAGGGGCCGGCGGGAACCCCGGCTGACGCCTGAAACGGCCGGGCGATCTTCGGAAATACTTTAGCCAGCCGGACGCGATCCCATGCGCAAGATACTGGCGATAGCGGCATTCATCGTACTGCTCACCCCTTCCATGTGGTTTGCCTGGCGGAACCGTGCGATGCCCCAGTTGGGCGAAGCGCACGACGACGCCATCTACCAGATCGTTGCCAAGGCGCTGGCGGAAGGGAAGGGCTATCGCATCATCAGCTTGCCGGAAGCGCCTTTTGAAACCAAATACCCGCCGCTTCTGATCTGGATGCTGGCGGGCATCTGGCGGATCGATCCCCGCTTCCCGGAAAACCTGAAGCTGGCGACGGCGCTCCAATGGGGGATGATCCCTCTCTTTCTGTGGCTCAGCCTGGGGTGGTTCCGGCGTGTGGGGCTCTCGAGCCTGGAACGCTGGAGCGGAGTGACGCTGCTGGCGGTGGGACCCTATACGGTCGTGTTCGGCGCGGGCATCTTTACCGAGGTGTTGTTCGGAATCCTGTTACTGGCCGCTCTGATCGCCTGCGAAGAGGCGCGCACGCGTCCGTCGGGATGGCCGTGGGCCGCCGCGGCTGGGTTCCTGACGGGACTCGCCTACTTGACGCGAACGGCCGGCCTCGCGGCGATCGTGGCCCTGCCGCTGCTGTTCCTGCTATGGAAAAAACGCCGCGAGGCGGCGGCGTTCGCGCTGGCGGCGCTGCCGGCGGCCGCCGGGTGGACCGTATGGACCAAACTGCATCAGACGCCGGCGGCCGATGTGATGACTTTGTACAACACCGACTACCTGCGTTTCGAACTGCTGAATGTCCATCTTGCGGATTTAGGTCTGGTGGTCTGGAAAAACGCGGGCTACATGCTCTATGCGATGGGAGGGCTGGCCTTCCCTCTGGAACTCAATTCCTTCCTCTGGCAACTGGTCCGCATGACCGTGGCGATCGCGATCCTGCGGGGTCTGTCGCGCCATTGGCGCAATCCGGTTCTGCAGCCCTACCTCGCGATTGCGCTTCTGACCGCGGCGGAACTGCTGGTGTGGCATTTCCCTCCCGATCTGAGGCTGATGTATCCGCTGATTCCGCTGTTTGCGGCGGGCCTGATCTGGGAGGCCGGACACTTCGTGCGTCTGATGCAGACGGCGCGGGCTCACCGGCAGGCGAGCCAACGGGCGGCCGCCTGGGTGATGGGCGGGGTCGCCGCCGCCGCGGTTCTGGCAGCCGTCTGGATGCAGGGATACATGCTGTTCCGGACGCTGCCCGACAGGATCCACGGCGATGAGCGCCTGCTGGCGGAACAAACGGTTCTGTATGACTGGATCGACCAGCATGTGGATGCGGACGCGGCGATCATGGCGCCGAATCCTACTCTGTATCTGTACACCGGCCGGCAGACGGCGCCTCAGGTTGTGCTTCCGATCTACTGGTATCGGGAAGATAAGACGGATGTGATGGCGGCGTACCGGGACCTACCCGCCTACGCGGCGGCGAACAGGCTGGCCTACCTCTACATCCGCGACTCAGAGTATGGGAAGTTCCTCGGATCGAAACAAGCCCAAGAAGCGCGGCGCGAGGTGGAGACCAATCCTGCGTTTCGAGCGGTGTATCGCGCCCAGGACGCCACCCTATTTCAGGCGGTGGCGCCGCTGTCTTCCTCCAGCCGGTGAGGCCACCGCCGGACGCGGTGCGCGGGCGGCGTGATATGCTGTTCTGTCGCTTGAATGGGGCAGAAAACTATTTTCCCGACCATCTGCATCGCACTGGGCTTCCCGGATGTGGAGTCTCTGATCGCGCACGCGCGCGCTGAATACGACTGCGGCGAACGGTTTTTGGAATTCCGCCTGGATTACCTGGCGTCTCCCGAACGGGGCGTGGCGGCGTTGCGGAAGTTTCTGGCCCGCTATCCGGATTGCACGATTCTGGCCACCTGCCGGCGCCGCCAGAACCAGGGCCGCTTCACCGGCAGCATCGAGGAACAGATCAAGATTCTGGAAGCCGCGCGCGAAGCGGGCGCGCAGGCCGTGGATATCGAAATCGAGAGCGCGGAGAACTGCGAGGACCACCTGGCGCATCTGCGCTCGGAAGCCTACCTGGTGGTTTCCTATCACAACTACGGCGGAACGCCGCCCCGGCTGGAGTCGGTTCTGCGGCGCATGGCCGCCATCCCGGCGCATGCCTACAAGATCGTAACCACGGCGCGAAAGCCTTCCGACAATTCGCGGGTGTTGTCGCTGGCCAAGGCGCATCCGAAGATCCCCACGGTCCTGCTGGCGATGGGCGAGACCGGATTCCCAACGCGCGTGCTTTCGCCCGCGTTCGGCGGATTGTACACGTACGCCGCCCCGAACATGGCCGGCGGAACCGCCTCGGGCCAAGTGAGCGCGAAGAAGCTGCGCGGGATGTATCGCGTGGGAAAACTTTCGCGCGACGGGAAGATCTATGGCGTGATCGCCGATCCGGTGGCGCACTCCATTTCGCCCGCGGTGCACAACCGGGCCTTCCAGTCGCGGCGCGTGGATGCGGTGTATCTGCCGTTCCTGGTGCACCCCGGGCAGCTCAAGGATTTTTTCGTGATGGCCAAGGATCTGCCGCTGGCGGGCTTCAGCGTGACCATCCCGCACAAGCAGAAAATCCTGCGGTATCTGGATTGGGTGGATCCGGTGGCGCGCCGCATCGGGGCGGTGAATACGGTGTGGCGCAAGGCCGGAAAGTGGCGCGGCACCAATACCGATGCTCCCGGCGTCACCTCGCCGCTGGAGCGTCACGTGCGGCTGAATAAATCCTCGGTTCTGGTAGTGGGCAATGGCGGCGCAGCGCGGGGAGCCGTCTTCGCCCTGGCGGCGGCGGGCAGCAAGCTGGCGGTGACCGGCCGCAATCTGGACCGCGTGCGCGCGCTGGCGTCCATCTGCGGCGCCGAAGCTCTGTCCCGCGACCAGGCGGCCGGCCGGACCTTCGACGCGCTGGTGCACGCCACGCCGCTGGGCATGGCTCCGAATGTGGAAAGGTGCTTCTTCGAAGGCCGCATTCCATCGAAACTGGTCTTCGACATGGTCTACACGCCCCGGGAGACCGTGCTGCTGCGCCGCGCCAAGGAACAGGGCGCGGACGTGATCCCCGGGCTCGAAATGTTCCTGGAACAGGCCGCGCGGCAGTTCGAAATCTTCACCGGCGAGCGTCCGCCGAGGGCCGTGATGGAGCAGGCGGCCAAGGAAGCGCTGGCGGCGCGGGATCAATTGGTCCACGCCTGAGGCGCGCACAGCTGAAGGAGGCTGTTGAAAAAAGGGACAGACCGCTCTGTCCACTCTCACGCCTGTACGCGACATCAGGAGTTTGCGGGAGGGGACAGAGTAGTCTTTCCGCTTTTTCCGATGCCTGTGCCACACAACCTATAATGGGCGCATGGATATTTCCCGACGCCAGCTAGCCGGGGTGCTTGTGGGCGTGGCTGCGCAAGCGCAAGCGCAAGCGCAGACTCCCTCCTCCTCCGACACCGGGCTCAGCGCTGCACAAGCGCGGCAGCGCGCGGAGTCGCAGACTATCGCCCAGGTTCCGCTGCCGATGACGACCGAGCCGGCATTTCAGTTCAAGGCCTAGGGAGCGCTGTGGCCGAAATCGCCCCTGACATCTTCTTCGCCGGCATCAGCGAGCTCAACGCCAAGCTGCGCGCCAAGGAATTCTCGTGCGTCGAGCTGACGCGGGCGTTTTGCGACCGCATGGAACGAATCGGCCCCCGTTATAATGCACTGGCTCTATCGCTGCGCGAGCAGGCCGTTCGCCAGGCGCGCGACGTCGACCGCGAACTGAAACGCGACCGCACGCGCGGTCCGCTTCAAGGAATTCCTTACGGCGCGAAGGATCTTCTCGCGGTGAAGAAGCAGCCGACCACCTGGGGCGCCAAGCCCTACGCCGCACAGGTATTCGACTACGACGCCGCGGTCATCGAAAAACTCAACAAGGTCGGCGCGATTCTGATCGGCAAGCTGGCCATGGTGGAACTGGCCGGCGGCGGCGATTACAACACCGCGGCCGCGTCGCTCACGGGTCCGGGATTGAATCCGTGGGACCGCACGCGATGGAGCGGCGGGTCATCGAGCGGGCCGGGCGCCGCAGTAGCAGCGGGGCTGGTGACCTTCGCCATCGGCTCGGAGACGTCGGGGTCGATCCTGACACCCTCCGCGTTCTGCGGCGTGACGGGCTTGAGGCCGACCTACGGATTAGTCAGCCGCCGCGGGGCGATGGCTCTTGCGTGGACTCTGGACAAACTGGGTCCCATGTGCCGTTCCGCGGAAGACTGCGGACTGGTGCTGCACGAGATCGCGGGCAGCGATTCGGAGGATCCCGGATCGGCCGGGCGCAGCTTTCATTACACGCCGCAATATTATGCCCGCAAGCCGGCCGACATCACCGTCGGCTACATGCCGGTGGATTTCCAGGATGGGGCACAACCGGCCGCGCAGCCCGCGCTCCGGACCGCCTTCGAGGTGGTGAAGTCGCTGGGCGTGCAGCTGAAGGAAATTGAGCTTCCCCAGTTTCCCTACGGCGCGCTGGTGAGCACCATCATCGCCGGCGAAGCAGGCTCGATTTTCGAGGACCTGATCCGCAGCGGCAAGGTGGACGAACTGGCCGATCCGCACCAGATCGCCGGGTTGAAAGCGATGCTGGATCTGCCTTCGACGGAGTATTTGCGCGCCATGCGCGTGCGGTCGCTGGTGAAACAAGCGTTTCGCGATCTGTTCCTGAACTGCGACATGGTGCTGGCGCCCGCGCGTCTGGGGCCCGCTCCCAAGGCCGCCGAACCGCTGGATACGCCGGGTCCGCCGACCAAGTCTCGCGGAGCGCTGATTCCCGGCGGGAACCTGGCGGGGCTGCCCGCGATCTCGCTGCCGTGCGGATTCGCGGATGGACTGCCGGTGGGGATTTCCCTGCTGGGGCGGCCGTTCTACGAGAACCAGCTGATCGCGATCGGCAATCTGTTCCAGAAGCAGACGGACTGGCATCGGCGGCGTCCGCCGGGCACGGGCTGAAGGAGGTTGCTGCGATCAGTGTAATAATAGAGGGGTAGGCGGACACCAAGCCGTTCCGAGTATACTACCCCGTAGGTCCAAAACCTCACTAACTAGTTCATGCTCCAGGACCAAACAAAACATCCAACCCGCAGATCATTTTATGCGGCGTTCATTCAACTGCTGGGCGCCTCGGCGGCGGCGGTGATCGCCATTCCGGCGGCCGTATACCTGTTGTTCAAGCCCAAATCCCCGGGCGCCGGGACGATGGTGGAGATCGCCAATCTGGCGGATCTCGAAATCGATGTGCCGCAAGAGGTTGTCTATACCAGAACGCGCGTCGACGGGTGGAAAACGACCAAGGAAAAAACCACCGCGTGGGTGGTGAAAAACGGCCCCCAGAGCGCGGTGGCCTTTAGCCCGCAGTGTCCTCACCTGGGCTGCATTTACCACTGGGAAGCGGACCAGAAAGATTTCAAGTGTCCGTGTCACGCCTCGGTTTTCGGCCTGGACGGCAAAGTTCTGGACGGTCCGGCTCCCCGGCCCCTGGATCGCTACATATCGCGCGTGGAGGGCGGGAAGCTCCTGATCGGACTACAGGTGATCAGGCGGTCGTGAAGGGGTGATGGGAAACGGCGTACGCGACTGGCTGGAGGAGCGGACTGGTCTGCCGTCCACGATCCGGCATTTTCTGGATGAAGACATTCCCGCCTCCGCGGGCTGGCATCAGGTGCTGGGCAGCGTGGCGTTGTTCGCGTTCCTCATTCAGGTCGCCACCGGCATCCTGCTGGCTCTGAACTACGGGCCCACGCCCAGCGATGCGCACGCCAGCATCCGCTACATCATGACGGAGCTGACCGCCGGTCCCATGATCCGCGGCCTGCACCACTGGGGCGCCAGTTGCATGATCGTGGTGGTGGTGCTCCACATGCTGCAGGTCTTCGTGTGGGGCGCTTACAAGAAACCGCGCGAGGCCACCTGGATCGCGGGGTGCGCGCTGCTCCTGCTGACGCTGGCTTTCGGGCTCTCGGGGTATCTGCTTCCCTGGGACAACAAGGCTTATTGGGGGACCACGGTCACCACCCAGATTATGGGGCTCGCTCCGGGCGTAGGACCGTACCTGAAGCGGTTGCTGGGCGCCGACGGCGACACCATCGGCACCATCACCTTCGCCCGATTCTATACCGGCCACGTGATCCTGCTGCCGCTCGCCACGACGCTGCTGATCGGCATTCATCTTTATCTGGTCCGGCGGCACGGCGTCACGCCGGCCGCTGCAGACGCGGGCAAGCCGCCCAAGAAGTTCTATCCCGAGCAAGTGTTCAAGGACTCGGTCGCCACGTTTGGCTACGTGATCGTGCTGGTGCTGTTCGCAAATTTCGCGAAATTAGGGTTGGGCAGCATGGCGGATCCTACCGACACCCGGTATATTCCGCGTCCCGAATGGTACTTTCTGTTTCTGTTCCAGACGCTGAAGCTTTTCCAGGGCTCGCTGGAGGTGCTGGGCGCGGTGATTCTTCCGAACCTGGGGATCCTGGCGCTGTTCCTGGTGCCGTTCCTCGACCGCGGCCGGGCGATCCGGGTCGGCCAGCGAACTGTGGCCATCGCGCTCACCGCGTTCGCCGTGATCGGATGGGCCGGCTTGACGGAGCGCGCCGTGGCGACGACGCCGCCGAGCATGGAAGATCCAAATGCCGGACTGACGCCGCCGCAGCCGTGGCGCGACATGCCGCCGGAGCAGCTTGCGGCCATCGGATATTTCGAAAAGGACAACTGCATGCGCTGCCATGTGCTGGGGCGGTCGGTGGACGGCCCGGATCTGGCGCTGGATCCATCGACGAAGCCCGCCGACTGGCTGATCGCGCACTTCACCAAGCCCTCTCCCGACTCCCCGGATTCTGGTTTGACCGCGGCCCAGAAGAAAGACTTAGTGACGCTGGTGACCAAGCGAGACGATCGCGCATTAGACGTCTGGGAAAATCCGCCCACCGAGGCGATTGCTGGAGCGATGCTGTACGAGGCGCACGGGTGCGAGTTCTGCCACACGCTGAATGGTTCCGGCGCGAAGATGGCGCCCATCCTCAATGGACTGGCCGCGCGGCGTACGCGAACCTGGGTCGCCGAGCACTTCGCCGATCCGCCTAAGTTGTCTCCCAACTCCGAGATGCCGGCCTACAAGTTCAACCCGCAGGATCTGAAGGCCATTACCGACTACGTGATGGCGATCCCCAAGTAGCCTCGTCTGGAGTATCATAACGTCCAGAAGGGCATCTTGAGACGAGTCCATGAGACTGCGGCCGATGATCGTGCTGGTTGCCGGACTCGCTCTGGCCCTGCCGGCCCTGTTTGAAGCCCAGGTCTCGATCCCTGCCCGCCAGAGGGTTGGCTCCCAGCCGCCGGATGACATCCCGCGGCCCGATTTGCGCGTGGACCGCACTGAGGTCCTGGTGCCGGTATCCGTGAACGATACCTACAATCGTCCGGTGGCGGGACTCGACAAGGAGAATTTCCGCGTTTTCGACGACAAGGTCGAGCAGGCGATCACCAGCTTCTCGATGGAAGACGAGCCGGTGGCCGTGGGACTGGTGTTCGACACCAGCGGCAGCATGCGGGGAGCGGAGCGGGAAGAGCGCATGGCCGCGAACGAGTTTTTCAAGACCGCGAATCCGGAAGACGAATTCGCGCTGGTGGAATTCGACAGCGCACCCCGGCTGGTGGTGCCGGTGACGCCCGATCCCGCCAAAGTCACCTACCAGCTCCTGTACACGAAAACCAAAGGCTCCACCGCCCTGCTCGATGCCGTGTTCCTGGGCCTCCATGAGATCAAGAAATCCAACAAGAAGCGCAAGGCTCTGGTGGTCATTTCGGACGGGGGCGAGAACAACAGCCGCTATACGTCCGCGGAAATCAAGAGCGTAGTGAAAGAAAGCGACGTGCTCATCTATTCCATCGGAGTCTTCGCCGATCCGCACTACACCGACGCCGGAGGAGTGCTGAACAGCATCTCCGAGCAGACCGGCGGGCGTATGTTCAAGACCGAGGGCATGCGGCTGTCCGATATCGCACAGAAGATCAGCGTCGATCTGCGCAATCGCTACCTGCTGGGGTATGTGCCGAGCGACAGGGAGCGCAACGGGCGCTATCACCAGGTGGAGGTGAAGATCGTGGCTCCCAAAGGTCTGCCTCCGGTCCGCGCGCACTGGCGCACGGGATATTACGCGCCGACGGAATAGTCGTGGAGTTCAGTGGAAGTGGTCGTAGCCGCGAGGCGGGATTTTTTTCCCGTCGAACCAGATGGTACCCGCGCTGCCGCGCAGGATCGTCCCAATGCGCATGGTGGCGACCGGCGGCTTTACGTGTGCCGGCAGGGTGAACAGCAGTTCGTAATCCTCGCCACCGTGGAGCGCGCGTTCGAGCGTCGCTCCGCGAACGATCGGAATACGATCCAAGTTCGCCGACACGCGAGATTCCTTGCACAGCCGGTGCAGATCGAGCGCTAACCCGTCGCTCAGGTCGATGCAGGCGGTGGCTTTGCCCACCAGCTTCCTGCCCAGGGCCAGGCGAGGCTCGATGCGCCGGCTCCAAGGTTTGCCGAGGCGTCCCGAAACGTAGAGTTGGTCACCGGGCCGGGCGCCCGCGCGCGTCAGAGCCTTCCCGCGCTTCACTGCGCCTACCACCATCACGCTGCAATGGACTTTGTCGTCGTGCGCCAGATCGCCGCCCGCCAGCACGGTTCCGGTGCGCCTGGCGAGACGCAATAGTCCGGTGAAGAATGACAGGATCCACTGTTCGGACTGTTTCCGCGGAACGGCCAAAGCCACGAGGCAGCAGCGCGGATCGCCACCGGCCGCGGCGATGTCGCTGAGCGCGCGCGCGAGCGCCCTCTCGCCGACGGTCGCGGGAGGCATGCTTTTCGGAAAGTGAACGGCCTCGATGAGCTGGTCGGTCTTGAGCAGCAGATCCTCGCCGGCCTTGGGGCGGAACACGGCACAATCGTCGCCGATGCCGCGGATGACGCCACGTCCGCGGCCACTCATCTTGCGCAGGCGATCGACTAGGTCGAGCTCATTCATTGAATACGAGACCCGACGGCAGATCCTCGCCGAAGATCCGGCCCATGGCCGCCAGATGATCCTGCGGCTCGCGATCCAGCTCGAGATCGGGGAAAGCCCGGCGGACGACACTCAGAGTGGACGCCGGCAGATCGCGCGTGGCATCGCCTGTTTGTCTGGCGAGCGAAGCCAGAGCGTCGCTTACCTTGGGAACCTTGAGGAGCTGCTCCACCCAGCGCGCGGCGGTTGCCGGCGGCAGCACCTGGTTGCTGGGGCCATAGAATAGTTTCCGCGCGCCCAGACGAGTGAGGCACCACAGGCCGGTATCGACGAAGTCGCCCGCGAGAACGCGCGTCATCAGTTCATCGCCCAGCTGCGTTTTGGTCTGGATCGGAAGCAATTCCAGGCTGGCGGCGGCGCGCCACATTTCGCGCAGCAGGCTCGCGTTCACCCGCGGACGTTTGGACCCGCGCGGCAGCAGGACGGGCGACAGGCGCTGGAACAGGTCGGTCTGCTGATTCTTGTTCAGGCCGCCGGCGACGCGTCCCCAGAAGATCCACCACTCGATCTCATTCTGGATCTGGTTCGCGAACTGTAAGCCGGAGGCGTACACCCGGCGAGCCTGCTCGATGCGGAAATCGTCGCCCGGGAATCCGAACCCCGGCCGCAGGCAGAAGCCGCACAGGTTCAGCCAGCGAAGTTCGTGCGCGGCGCTCTTCGCGCGCCCGTCGACGAGTTCCAGCATGCGGTCCGCGAGGGCGCGGATCGCCGACACAGGCCAGGAATTGCGTCCCAGGCCCAGGGTCTGCTCGAGGCGAGCGGGCAACTGCTCGGGCGGCATTTGACCCGTGGCAAAAGCTTGTGGGATGAGTGTTTCCGCGGAGCGCAGCGCGTCTTCCGCGATCACCGCCGCCGGCTTATGCGGCGCTTCGGCCGCAGCGGCTTTGCGCAACTGGAATTGCAGCCTCCAGCGGTGTTCGGAAGCCTTCGACTCGGCCCAGATTTCGAGTGTCCCGACCTCGGTGAGCTTCGCGCCGAGCTTGATGGGCACCAGACGCTCGCCCGCCTTGCCGAATCGCAACACGGCGTGGAGCGGAGCATGCAGATGGAGCTCCTGCTGCTCCTCCGGAGAAAACGTCACGACGTCGCCCGCGCGATCCTCGGTGCGCGTGCGCGAGCTGTACAGCCGGAACGCCACCGGCTTGTTGGCGACCAGCTGCAGATTTCCGGGATCGACCTCGATGCTGGCGCCTTCTTCCGTGCCGCGGGGGGCCAGGCACATGGCGCGTAACGAATCGCCATCACTGCCCGTTCCTGCACTGGGGGCCAGTCCGATGAAATACGCGCGCGGAAGGCCGCCGCGCACCAGCAGTCCCGAACCCGTGGAGCGGACGTGCGAATAATACGCCGCGCCGACTGCCACGGCGAGATCCAGATCGCGATTCTCGAAAATCACGGGGCGGTGGCCGTACCAGTGCTCCATCACATCCGCCACGCGCTGGCGCAGAATTTCCGGAATGAAGAAGCCGCCGTTAAATAGAATCGCGTCGGGGCGCGTGTTGCCCGCACTGGCGAGAAATGCCGCCAGATGCCGTGTCACGGCGGGATCGGAGACCAGGGGCAGCCCCACTTCGCGATACGGGCTGGAGGCCTCCTCCTGCGGTTGGTCGGTGAGTTCGCAGGCCGGAAGGAATCCGTCCAAGGCCAGTTCCAGCACTTCCTGGCGCAGGATCTCGGTCTTGAGCGTGCCGCCCACCAGCGACGATCCGCCGCCGAGCACGGTGATCTCCACGCTCTCGAGATTGGAATCGGAGAGCAGCCTCTCCTTGGCGGCGGCGCACTGTCTCCGCAGGGCGCTGCGCTGGCGGAGCGACAATTGCTTACCGAGCTTGGATTCCACCAGCCAGGCCAGCGTCAAATCCAGGTTGTCGCCGCCGAGCAGCAGGTGTTTGCCCACGGCGGTGCGGGTGAAATCGACGCGGTCTCCTTCGCGCGCGACGCGGATCAGCGTGAAATCGCTGGTGCCTCCGCCCACGTCGCAGATCAGCACATTCTGCCCGTCAAACAGACTCTTTTGCGAGCGTGCCAGATCGTTGGCGATCCAGGAATAGAACGCCGCGGCGGGTTCTTCCAGCAGCGTGAGCTTTTCGATTCCGGCTTCGCGCGCGGCCATCACCGTCAGCTCGCGAGCTTCTTCGTCGAAGCTGGCGGGAACGGTGAGCACCACCGGATGCTCGCCCAGCGGCGAGCCGTGCGCCTTGGTCCAGGCGTCCGCCAGATGCTTCAGGATGCGCGCGGAGACTTCGATGGGCGAGAGCAGACGCCCGGCTTCCTGGGCGTCCCACGGCAGGATCTTCGCGGTGCGGTCCACGTCGGCATTCGACAACCAGCTCTTGGCCGAGTGGACGCATTGCGTGGGGACGAGGGCTCCCTGCTCGCGCGCATAGACTCCGGTGAATTGCTGGTCGTCCTTCGGTCCGGCGATATACAGGAACGAGGGCAGCGTGCGCCGCGATTCCACGCGGCCTTGCGCCACATACTGCGGGACATCGAGCACCTGAATCGCAGGCGTGCTCTCGTCGACGGTCTGGTCGTCGTCATGAGACGCGTCGATGAACGCGAGCGCCGAATTGGTGGTGCCCAGATCGATTCCGATGTTCATGGATTCCGGAGGAGCCTACTCGATCTCGATTTCGGCCGGCGCCAGCACGTCCGTGCGTCCGATGGGAGGCAGGTCCACTTTTTCCGCCTTCCAGCCTTTGTGCCGCAGCACACCGCCGGGAGCCGTTCCGCTGGGCGGCACCTTGCCGACGAATTTCAAGGCGGCCGCGTCCAGCCCCCCGGTCTTGGTAAAGGTTCCCTCCACTCCGTCGATCACCGGTTGCAGCTTCAGATAGCGGTCCAGGGCCTGGCGAGCCTGTGCGTGGACGTCGCGCACGGCGGCGCCAACTTGTTCATCCGAATATGCGGCGATGTCCTCCATCAGGAAGTCCACAATACGCGCCTCGCGCTGCAGGATCCCCAGGATCTGGACCGCGCCGTCGGCGGGACCGGCTTGGGGTTTGGGCGGCGGCGGAGCTTTCACCGGCATGGCTTTGGAGAATCCGAACGCCTGGGCGATGTCGGCCGGCAGCGAGCCGCCGAACAGGATGGAGAAGAAAGCGCGAAATGCGTAAGAAATGCGGCTCATGTTGTTGGTGGTGTAGAAACCTCCAGGATACACTGCGCCCGCATGCCCGCCCTATAATTGAGATACCGATGCGCAAACGGCATCTTTTCGGGGCGGGCCTGGTGGTCCTGGCCATTCTGCTCACGCTGGTGGTGTGGCAGGTTTCCTTCAACTTCGGCGACATCGGTCCCACCAACGCGGCCGAAACATTTCTATTCTGGGCTGTTTCCACGCTGATTTTCCTGCTGACGGTGACGCTCGGCTTCATGCTGTTCCGGGAGACGGTGAAGCTGTACCTGGAGCGGCAGCGCAACCAGGAAGGCTCGCGCATCCGCTCGAAGCTGGTGTTCGGCGCCCTGGCGCTGAGCTTGCTTCCGGTGGTGTTTCTAGGGCTGTTCAGCTACGCGGTTCTGAATCGCAATCTCGACAAATGGTTCAGCGCGCCGGTGGAAGGCATGAACATCCAGCTGCGGGACGCGGCGGTGGGGCTGGGCGAGGAGGTGCAATACCGGGTGGATGCGCTGGCTAAGTGGCTCGCCGCGCTGCCGGAGGTCCGCAACGGCACCGCGGATTTCGCCACGCTGTGCCGCGAGAACCGCATCCAGGAACTGCGGATCGATCGTCCGGAGGGGGCTCGCGTGCTGTGCGCGGCGAAAGCCGGCGCACCGCTGTTCAGCTCCCGTGCCGAGCTCGGCGGTGGAGGAACGCTGGTGGTTCGCGTTCGGCCGCAGGTGGACGTGGCGGAAAAGCAGAATCAGATACAGGCCTATCTGAATCGGTACAACCAGCTGGCCGCCGACCGCCGGTCGCTCAGAAATCTGTATCTCCTGTTCCAGGTGTTGATCGCCCTTTTCATCCTGTTCGTCTCTACCTGGATCGCGCTGCTTCTCGCTAAACAGATCAGCGTGCCGATTTCGGCGCTGCTGGACGCGGCCAGCCAGGTGCGGAAAGGCAACCTGGGGCATCGGGTGAACGTGCCCGCCAACGATGAAATGGCGTCGCTGGTGCGCGGATTTAACGAGATGATGCACGGCCTGGAGGATAACAGCCGCGAGCTGGAAAGCCGCCGCCGGTTTACCGAGGCGATTCTCGAGAGCATCCCCACCGGCGTGATTTCGCTGACTTCCGACGGCCGCATCCAGCGCGTGAATCGCGCGCTGCGAGGGCTGTTCCCAGCCGATCAGGTGGAGCGTGCCGCTACTCTGGGCGATCTGTTTCCTCCCGAGCATGCGGCCGAGCTGCGCTATCTGATGAAGCGCGCGCGCCGCACCGGACTGGCCGCCAGCCAGGTGGACCTCGAGCGTCCCGGCCAGGTCCTGCACCTGGCGCTGACGGTTTCGGCGTTGCCGGCGCACGAGCCGGACGCGCCCGGTTACGTGGTGGTGCTCGAAGACACCAGCGAAATGCTGCGCGCGCAAAAAGCCGAGGCCTGGCATGAAGTGGCGCGCCGGATCGCGCACGAGCTCAAGAATCCGCTCACTCCCATCGCCCTCTCGGCCGAGCGGATCGCGCGCCAGTTGGACCGGGGAGCCACGGCGCCGGGCGCCGATCGCGTGCTGCGGGAGTGCGCGGCCACCATTTCCCGCGAAGTGGAATCGGTCAAGACGCTGGCCGACGAATTTTCCCAATTCTCGCGCTTCCCCAAGGCCCAGATGGTTCCGTGCGACTTGAACGCGGTGGTGCGGAACGGGCTGGATGTGTTCGACGGCCGGCTGGACGGGATCGACGTGCGCGCGGATCTGGCGCCCGATCTGCCCCGGGTCAATCTGGATCCGGACCAGTTTAAACGCGTGGTGGTGAACCTGGTGGACAACGCGGCCGAAGCGATGCGGGACGCGATGGTCAAGCGGCTGATGGTCGTCACGCGCGTCACCACCGAGGATTCCGTGGAGCTGCTGGTCACCGATACCGGCTGCGGCATCTCGGCCGGAGACAAGGAAAAGCTGTTCCTGCCGTACTTCTCCACCAAGAATCGCGGCACGGGACTGGGTCTGGCCATCGTCAGCCACATCCTGAGCGAGCATGGCGGCCGCATCCGCGTGGAAGATAACCGCCCATCGGGTACGCGCTTCTTCGTCGAGGTACCCGTTAGCACCTTTGACACGATGCCGGCGGAGGCTGAGGTCCGCGCTTGAAGAATACGCGGGTGCTGATTGTAGACGACGAGCCTGGCATCCGGGCATCCCTGCGCGGCGTGCTGGAGGACGAAGGCTGCGCCTGCGAAGCCGTGGAAAGCGGCGAGCTGTGTCTGGAGGAACTGCAGCGGCACGCCTACGACGTGGTTCTGCTGGACGTGTGGCTCCCCGGAATGGACGGCCTGGAGACGCTGGCGCGCATTCAGGAAATCCCCTTCGCCGACCGTCCCGAGGTGGTGGTGATTTCCGGGCACGGCACCATCGAGACCGCTGTCAAGGCAACCAAACTCGGCGCATTCGATTTTCTGGAGAAGCCGCTGACCATCGAGAAGATCATGGTGGTGATCCACAATGCCGTCCAGCAGCGCAGGCTGGAACTGGAGATCAACCGGTTGAAGGAGGGCGGGGAGCACGACCCCCGCATCATCGGCGAAAGCGTGCCCATGAAGGCGCTGCGCCAGCAATTGACGCTGATGGCCGCCACCAACGGCCGCGTGCTGATATTCGGCGAAAGCGGAACGGGCAAGGAGTTGATCGCCCACGCCATCCACGCGGCGAGTTCCCGCGCCGGCGAGCCATTCATCGAAGTGAACTGCGCGGCGATCCCCGAGGAAATGATCGAAAGCGAGCTGTTTGGCCACCGCAAGGGCGCTTTCGCGGGCGCCGTGGAGGACAAGACCGGCAAGCTCGAAAAAGCGCACGGCGGGACGCTGTTCCTCGATGAGGTCGGGGACATGTCTCTGAAGACCCAGGCCAAAGTCTTGCGCGCGCTCGAAGAGCAGCGCTTCGAGCCGGTGGGCGCGTCCGAATCGGTGCAGGTGGACGCGCGCGTGGTGGCGTCCACCAACAAAAACCTGGAAGAGGAGATCGAGCACGGAAATTTCCGCGAGGATTTGTTTTACCGGCTCAACGTAATTCCGTTTCACGTGCCGCCGCTGCGCGAGCGCATCGAGGACGTTCCCCTGCTGGCCGATCACTTTCTGCGGGAGTTCACCACGGCCTATGGCCGCAAACCCAAGGACCTGACCGACGAGGCGTTGCGGGTTCTCGAAGACTATCCCTGGCCGGGCAACGTGCGCGAGTTGCGCAACCTGATGGAGCGGATCGTCATCATGAATCCGCAGCCGCGCATCGACGCACGCCACATCCCGCTCGATCGCGCCCGGCGCGCGGTTTTCTACAAACCGGTGGAGCGTTTCGGAAGCCTGCAGGAAGTGCGCGAAGCGGCCGAGCGCGACTATATCCTCAAAAAGCTCGAAGAAGCCAAGGGCAACGTCACGCGCGCGGCGGAGATGCTGGGGCTCGAGCGCAGCCATCTGTACCGCAAGATGAAAGCCCTGGGCATCGCCTCCCGCGAATAAAAGTTGCGGCTGGCAGCCTGGCTAAGATCGGCCTCGGGTGGTGGAAATCGGCCACCAGATCCGTTTCTCCCAGCGCTCTAACCCGCGCGGTTTCTTGCAGATCCAGTTTGGCATGCCGAGTGCACTTTTCGGCGCAGGAGGACGAAGTCATGAAAAAGAGTCTACTGGGTTTGATGTTCCTGGCGGCGAGCAGCTCTTTATTTGCCGGGGTGCACTTCTCCGTGGGAGTCCGGGTCGGCCCGGCGTACGGGTATTACGCGGCCCCGCCGCCTCCTCCACCGGCGTATTATGTGCCGCCCAGGCCGGCGCCCGGGTTCGTTTGGGTGACCGGATACTACAACCGGGTCGGACCACGCTATGTCTGGCGTGCGGGATACTGGACTCGGCCACCTTACGCCGGAGCGGTGTGGGTCGCGCCACGGCATGCCGGCCATCGTTACTACGGCGGCCATTGGCGGCGCCGCTAGGGAAGGAACGCGAGTGACAGGAGGAAGATCATGAGACGTACAAGTGTCATTGGATTTGCGATTTCGGGATTTGCGATTTTGGCGGCGATCCCGCTTTTGGCGCAGGCGCCCCCGTCCTTCCCGCCCCAGCAGTTGGACCAGCTGGTGGCGCGGATCGCGCTCTACCCGGATCCGTTATTGGCGCAGGTTCTGGCCGCGGCCACGTTCCCCGAACAGATTCCCGATGCGGCGCAATGGTCGGACGAACACCATTACGTCACCGGAGACGCGCTGGCTCGGGACATCGAACAGGATCAACTTCCCTGGGATCCGAGCGTTCAGGCTTTGCTGCCGTTTCCGTCGGTTCTGGGCATGATGGCGTCCGATATGAATTGGACCCGCGATTTGGGCGACGCCTTCTTGGCCCAAGACCAGGACGTGATGGACGCGGTGCAGAGGATGCGCCGCGAGGCCCGCGATTTCGGCTATCTGCGGACCAACGGACAGATCATCGTCAGCGGAGGGCCGTATATCGGGATCGCGCTGGTGAACCCGGCGGTGATGTACGTGCCTTTCTACGATCCCCTGATCGTGTATGCCCGGCCGCGGCCCGGTTTTGTGGTCGCCCGGGGGATTACGTTCAGCTTCGGTATCTCGATTGGGCCGGTTTTCCGGCCGTGGGGCTGGGGCGGCAATCGCATCGTATGGAACACACACACGGTGATCGTCAATAACGCTCCGTGGCGCAGGAGTTGGGTGAATCGGAAGACGTACGTTCATCCGTACACGATCCGGCGGGCGGGACCGGCGCCCCGTGAGGTGGAACGGCACGAGTTGGAACACCGAACTGATCGCGAGAAAGCGGCCGAGCGCCAGGGCGGCAAGAGAGTGGAGGAGCACGGCAGGCAAAAGAGCAACAGCAAACCAGGCGGCAAGAGCCAAGGCAGCAAAGGAAAGGGCCGCCGCTGATCAGTCAGGCCGTCTCCAGCGTGAGCGGCGCGGGCTGTCTTCCGTCTACGTCGCTTACGCCATACTCTTGAGCGAGTGCCGCGGCGACGCATACCTTCCCGCTGCGATCCATGAGCTGTGGATCGCGGGCCAGCGCGGCAATCACCCGGCCGATAAACTCGGGACTCTCGCTGTTAGAGAGATCGAGCCACCCGCCGGCCGCCGCGGCCATCACCAGTTCGGTTCGCACCAGTCCCGGGTAGAGGGACACGACGGTAACGCCGTGCGGCCGGAGTTCGTGAGCCATATCGACAGTCATTTTGTCCGTGGCAGCTTTCGAAATTCCGTAGATCGTATTGCCGATATACTTCTGCGCCGCCCAGAAGCTGATGTTCACGATCAACCCGCGCTTTCCCGGAACGCGTTTCTGTGCAAGCATGATCCGTGCAGCGTGGGATGCGGCGACAAATGCAGCGCGAACGCCGGCATCCATCATGCTGGCCCAGCGGTGCATGGGCTGCTCCCAGAAAGGCAGGGGCCAGGTGAACTGTCCGTCTTCGGTCATACGCTCGTATCCGCCCCAGGCGGCGTTGACCAGCACGTCGAGCCCGTCGGCCACTTGCGAAAAAGCCTGGGCCGTTTAGTCATCACGCAAGTGATCGCACGGAATCCGCACGACCGCGTCTGGAAGATCGGCCGTAGCGATCGTGCGCCCCGTGGCAAATACCTTGTATCCCGACTGCCGCGAGTGCCGATGGCAACTCCCCGGCCTACGCCGCGGCTTGCTCCCGTGACGAGCGCAACAGGCATGTCTCAGTATGGAGCGAAGAAAAGGCGAAGTCAACCGAAAAACCGGTCGAACAGCGCCCGCGTCTCCGAGCGGATCCGGTTCAAATCCGACAAGGGGATCGGCGACCAGCGCGGCAGCAGTGCGTTGAGTGCTTCGAGTTGGGCGTCGGACCCCGGCAGACGGCTCTCGGCGTGTCCCGTGATCACGCGCAGACCGTGGTCCAGGGCGCGATAGAAGGTGGCCGCATCGTGCAGGAACTGAGCATCCTGGCGGCTCAGATGGCCCATCTGTTCCAGGACCTCAATACGCGCGGGTGTGTTCAGCACCGTGAAGAACACGCCCGCGCTCTTCAGGCGCAGGTACATCAGCAGAAAATCGATATCGTAGTAGCCGCCGCGCCCGGCTTTTAGCGGCCGCGCGGAGCCCTGCTCTCTTTCCAGGCGCGCGCGCATCTCCCGCAAATCGGCTCGCGAACGGCCGCCCTGCCCGTACCGCCGCCAGTCGACCTGCTGCAGCTCGTGCAGGAAAAGCTCGGCGCGTTTTGGATCACCGGCCACAGCCAGCGACTTCATGTACGTAATTCCCTCCCAAGCCTCGGCGGCGTGGGCGAAGTACTCCGTGACGGCGCCTTCGGACTGCACCAGGGGTCCGGCGCCTCCGTTGGGCCGCAAGCGCGTGTCCACGGCGAACAAGACACCCTCGCCGGTGTAGGCGGTGATGAGATGCACCACGCGCTCGGCCACGCGCGTCCAGAAGACCATCTCGGGGGCGTCGGAATCCGGCAGCGCGAACATCAGATCCGCGTCCGAGCCCAGATCGAATTCACGCATGCCCAGCCGGCCGAGCGCGATGATCGACATCTGATGCTTTGGGCGGTAGGCGGGATTCTCGGGCGGATTCGATGCGCGCACATCCGCAATGGCGATTTCGTACACCTGCGCGATCGCGGCGTCGGCCAGCCTGGATGTGCGGTCGAGCGTTTCAAAAATCGGATGCGAGCGGCAAATACTCTCGGCCTCGATCCGCAGAATCGCCCGCCGGAACCAGCGGCGCAGTTCCGTGGCGTCGTGCGGCGGCGGCTCGTCCTGGATCAGAGGAATGGAAACGCGCGCGAGTTCGTCCATCGATTCCGGCCGGCGGATCAGCTCTTCGGCGAAGTACGCGCTGTGCTCGAACAGGTCCAGGGCCGTGGCGGCCAATTCCGGCTCGGAATTGAGACGCTCCAGGCGCGCGGGATCGTTAGACAGGCGTTCCAGAAAATACTCGAAGGGGCGATACCCCCGATGCAGATCGGCATGGGCGATGGCGGCCGCCAGGGCGGGCGCGCGCTGATCGAGCGCCTGAATGACGAACGCGGTGGGGCGGCCGCCGGGCTGCTCGGGCGGCTCGGTCTGCTGGGGAGGAGCGGCGCCCGTTGCCGGATGGGAATGCACTACGCGTTCGTACATCTCCCGCACGCCGGCGAAGTGATTGCGCAGCTCGCGCATGAGCGATTCCGCCGAACTTGCCCCCGCACTGGCGCCGGGCATACGCCGCGCGATCACTTCCAACGCCGCCGGGTCGCGGGGCAGCCGGTGCGTCTGCCGGTCTTCGTCGAATTGCAGGCGGTGTTCCAGGTGCCGCAGGAACTGGTAGGCCTGCGCCAGCCGGCCGTACTCGGCGCCGGTGAGATATCCTTTGTCCTGTAAACGCGCGAGCGCCAGCATGGTTCCGCCGTGGCGGACCCAGGGATCGGCGCCTCCGTGCAACCGCTGCAGGCACTGCACCAGGAATTCGATATCGCGGATGCCGCCGCGCTCCAGCTTCACGTCGATCGCACGGGGGCCGGCGGCCCCGCCGCTCAGCCCGCGCCCGCCGGTCTGCCGTGCCGCGAGGGTTTCATTGATGCGCTCGCGCGTGGCGGACAGTTCTTCGATCGCGGAGAAATCCAGGCTGGAGGCGTAGATCCGGGGCTCGACGAAATCCAGCAACGCGCGCCCCGTGGGACCATGGCCGGCGGCCACGCGCGCCTTGATCAGCATCTGCAACTCCCAGTCGCGCGCGCGCTTCTCGTAATAGTTTTGCGCGCCGTCCACCGATAGGCAGACCTCGCCCAGGCTTCCGTCGGGGCGCAGACGCAGGTCCACCCGGTAGCACATCCCTTCGGCGGAATACGCCGAAAGAAGTCCCGTCAACTGATTCGACGCGCGCTTGAAAAACTCCTTGTTGGTGATGCCCGCGGGTCCGGCCGTATGCCCGTTCGCCGAGTAGAGAAACATCAGATCGATGTCGGAGCTGTAGTTGAGCTCCTGGCCGCCCATTTTCCCCAGGGCGATCACGGCAAAATGCGCTTCGCTTCCGTCCTGGGATCGCGGCTGCCCGAAGTGCGCCACCAGATCCCGGTAGATGCGCTCGTAGGCAACTTCGACGATCACATCGGCCACCGCGGTCAGCTCGCCGGTGATCTCGGGCAGCGTGCCCAGGCCCATCACGTCGCGGACCATGATCCGCAGAATCTGGCGCCGCCTGAATTTCGCCAGCTCCACCGGCGGCGGCAAGCCCGCGGGAAGCGCGGCCACCAGGCGCGCGCGGAGATCGTCCATGGTGCTGACGCGCTGCAAATCCACCGGATCCAGGAGCTGCTCGGCCCAAGCGGGATGTTCCAGGATCTCTTCCGCCAGGAAGCGGCTGTAGGTAAAGACGGCCACCAGATGGCGCAGCCCGACCGCGGAGCGGGTCAAACGCGCGAAGGCTCCCGGGTGCTGCTCGCGCAGCCGCGTGAAGTAGTGCAATCCCTGTTCGGGCGCGGGCGAACCCGCCAGCAGAAGATCGAAGCGATTCTGAACGGCGGAAGGAAGATGCGGCGCCAGCGCCGCGATCTCGCGACTCGCGCGCGGGCGGTCCCGGTAAGGGAAGGTCAGCAAGCGATGCATGACGAACTAGGCGGTTTCGTCCAGCAGCTGGATCGGATCGCCCGGATGGATGGTACCCGCCCGCAGGATGGACGCGTAAAATCCGCTCAAGCCCCACCGCGGCGACGCCGGATTCCCAGCTTTCACTTCTTGATCATAGATGGCCTGTTGCACTCCCGGGTAGGCATTCAATGTTTCGCAGGGTGCGCGGACTTTGGTGATCTCGACCAGAATGTCACCGATGCGGTAGCGCTGCCCGATGCGCACCGAGCGCCGGTTCAGGCCGAGCGTGGTGAGATTTTCGCCGAGCGCGCCGTGATAGAGCGCGAAGCCCTGTTCCTTCAGCTCGTCGATACCCTCGGAGGTGATCAGCAGGATCGCCTGGCGCGGCCCGCCGTGGACCTCCGGGTGCGCCTGCACATCGCCGGTGATACCGAGCGGGGTAACCACGCCGCCCGAGATCGGCCGCTTGGGAACCCCACCTGGGGAAACGTTAATTTGGAGAACCGAACCGGAATGCACGCTTTTAATATGATCGCGCACAACGCAGCGTGGCACGATCGTGTTCTTTTGAGGTGCGCGCCACGCGCTGTGCTGCTCTAAATTATGATCGCGCACAACGCAGCGTGGCACGATCGTGTTCTTTTGAGGTGCGCGCCACGCGCTGTGCTGCTCTAAATTATGATCGCGCACAACGCAGCGTGGCACGATCGTGTTCTTTTGAGGTGCGCGCCACGCGCTGTGCTGCTCTAAATATCGTAATAGAGT
>CAVXFR010000022.1:0-87733 GCA_963761045.1 Terriglobia bacterium
AAGCCAAGGAGTTCGCGCGCTCTTCCACCGGAGAGCCGAATCGGCCAGGAAACAAGCATTCTAGATGCTGCCGAGCGCACAGCCTGCTCGTGGCGTTGTGCGCGATCAGAAGATGAAGGGCCTGGGTACGGTGGATGTCTCCGGTACACTGATCGGACTCCCGCCGTGGGGAGTAAAACGCGCGGCAGGGGGCCCCCAGAAATTGAAAATGGAAATCAAAAAGGCCGGGCGACGAAGCCCGGCCTTTTGCCAATGCGAGACTGCCGTCAAAACTTAATCGCCGCGGATCTTAATCTCCAAACGACCCGACTTCTTCCTGTGCAACCGCCGGCTTGGCGAGCCGGAGCGATCGCGGTCAGCGGGACCATGTCGGGCTGCGGCTTTTCGCCGAGCACATGCTCGCGATACATCTTCATCATCTCGGCGTCCTTCGGCCTTCTTGTCGCGAGCGCGCTTCTTCTCCTCGCGCGCCGTCTTGGCGATGCCGAGCTTATCCAGATCGTGCTGCAATCCGTGATTGACGTCCTCGGCGCGCAGCACCAGGTTGTGATCCTTGCTGGGGAGGTTCACGGCCTTGCCGCCGGCGATGATCTCATGCCGCCCGTGCTCTTCGTACCACTTGGTGAGCGTGGCGGTCATGTGCATCTTCTCGACGATGTTGCGCCAGCCGACGCCCGTGTTATACGCGCAGAAGCTGATCTCGCCTTCCTGCGTCGCGTAGGGAATGATGCACTGCTCGGTGCGGCGGAAATCGTAGTTGAACAGATCCTGGAACCACATGCCGGCCACGAACAGGAAGTTCCAGCGATCCCGGCGGCGCTGCTCAATGTCCGCCATGGTGCGGTCGCCGGTCACCTTGCCGTACTTCTTGCTGGTCATCCCGAAGCACTTGTCGAACTTGGCGATCAGATCGCTCAGCCGGAAGTGCGTGGGCGCTTCGTAGGGATTATAGTTGCGCAGCAGCGCGAGCGATACGCCCAGCACCGACATCTTCTTGCTGCGCGCGGCGTCATTGATGCGAGCCACGTCCTTGGCCAGCCGGTCCGCGTTCAGGAACGCAGTCACCGGGCGGTATTCCTTGGTTTCCTTGTCGCACATCACCGCCATGCCGATACCGCAATTGGGATGGCAGCCGCAGGAGAGCTGGCCCCAATCCGCGTTCGGCCCGTGGACCAGATCCGCGAAATCGGAAAACGTGCTCATGAAGGAGATCGGGAACCAGTCGCGGGTCGGTTCGCCCAGTCCGGTCTGGGCCTTCACGTCGTGCGCCAGATGAGACAGCGTATAGCGCTGGGCTTCGCGGCGCTCCGGGGTCACGGCTTCGTCGCGGCCGGTGAAGGACACCGGCTGGAAGCTCAGGAACGGAATCTTCTTGGGATTGTCGAGCGCGAAGCGAACCACCGCGCCCACCTGCTCATTGTTGACGCCGTTGATCAGCGTGATCACCGGGACGATATCGACGCCGGCGCTGTACAGATTCTCGATGGCGCGCAGTTTCACGTCGAACAGGTTGCCCACCGCGCGATGCGAATTGGCTTCGTTCCCGATGCCGTCGAACTGGAGATACGCGTAGCGGAGACCGGCTTCGGCGGCTTGCTTGGCGAACTCGGGGCGCTTCGCGAACTCGATCCCGTTGGTCGCGGCCTGCACGCTCTGATAGCCGATCGTGCGGCAATACTTGACGGCGTCCAGGAAGTGCGGGGAAAGCGTCGGCTCGCCGCCCGAGAACTGCACCGAAAGCTGGCGGCGCGGCTTGATCGAGATGGCGTTGTCGAGCAGAGTCTTGATCTCTTCCCAGCTCAGTTCATGCACATAACCGACCTGGTTGGCGTCCATGAAGCACGGATCGCACATCATGTTGCAGCGGTTGGTCAGATCGATGGTGAGCACGCTGCCGCGGCCGTGGGTGATGGTCGAGGTGCCGTGATCGTGCAGCGTTTCGTCGTTGTGCGCGCGAATATCGCGGCCCGGGAAAACGTCTTCCAGGTGCTTGGAGAACGCCGGGTCGATCGACATCAGGTCTTCGAACTGTCCGTGGATCGGACACTCTTTGACCATCACGATCTTGCCGTCTTTCTCGATGATGTTGGCCTTGATCTCGCCGACCTTCTCGTTGCGCAGGATCTCGACCGGGATCTTGCCGTCCAGAATCTGCTGGCGGATCTCGGGGATGCACTTGGGACACAGCGAATCGGTCTCGCGCGGCCAGCCGAGTTTCGGCTTCTGCTTTTCCCAGCTCTTGAGCAGGGGCTTGTCGGACCATTTCGGGATGAAACCCGGGTTCCGGTTGATGGCGTTTACCTTGTCGTAAACATGCCAGGCGACGTTGGCCGCGACGGCAATAACTTTTTCCACGTGCTTGATCGGCTTGGTCAAAGTGGACGCTCCTATGGTGTTAAAACCTTCAGTGAATAGAAGTTACAGTATAGGTCGCGGTTTGGCACGGGACTACACGAATGAAGTGAAATGCTTTCTCCTGCATTGGACGGGGCCTTGGAAGCGCCGAACGGAAACCCCTTCGTAATCAGTACTATACGCTGAATGACGGAGATCCGGAGCGTGCAGGCATGGGCTATCTGTAAGAAAAGACTACGGTATGGCCGCAAGAGGAACGGCCGGCTGGAAGTGCTCGATGAAGCTCCGCATGGCCCGTTCAAAGCGGCTCAAGCCGTAGGTTTTGGCCTCCTCCAGGGCTTGCCGGTTGGTCCAGTGGTCGTGGCTGATGCGGTAGCAGGCCACCACCGTCCCGGTGCGATCCGAGCCGCGGCGGCAGTGGACGAACACCGGCCAACTGCGGCTGTCCTCCAGAACGCCGAGGGCCTCGGAAACCTGTTCGTCGGTCGGCGCGCCGATGCCCTTCATGGGGACGCTGACGAAGCGCATCCCGTCCTCTTCGACAGTCCGCTTTTCATGAGGAATGTCATGCTCGTTGAGCCAGCGCAGATCGACCACCGTCTTGACGCCGCGCTCGGCCAGATTCTGAAAGCCGCCAGCGGTGGGCTGCCCACCCCGAAGAATATGATCGTTGACGACCTGAAGATTGGGAACGGAACTCCTGACCGGCAAGCGCCAGCGCGGCCGCGGCGAAGATGGCGGCGAGTCTCACTAAACCCAGTAGTTATTTGACTTCCGGGCGAAGCCGGGGTAATCTGGCAGCGGTAGTTAGGTACACGTTCGAAGAATGCACGGGAAGGCGGTGAAATTCCGCCACTGCCCCGCAACTGTGAACGGCATGTAGTAGGCCAGGCTTGGTCACTGCGCAAGCGGGAAGATCAACCAGTTTGGACGGCCAGCCGTAAGTCAGGAGACCGGTTCTTCGGCGTTCAGCACGCTTGCAGAACGTTTCGAAGGGGAACGTCTCATGGCCATCACTCTTTTTCTTTTTTTGCTATTCGATGTCCGGGGGATCGTGTCCGATCCCAGCGGACGGCCGGTCGAAGGCGCGAAAGTCGCCTGCGGCGCGGAAATCAGAGATCACCGACGCCCAGGGAGCCTTCGATCTCCCGCGCGCCTGCGAAGCGACCGTCACCAAACCGGGGTTCGCAGGACCAGCGCGTGGCGCTGGTGGACTCCGCCGACAATCCAGTGAAGCTGGAGCTGGCAACGGCCAGCGATCGCGTGGTGGTTACGGCCACCGGCGCTCCGGTTCCGGTGGAAGATGCCGGCGTGGCGACCGACGTGTTCACCGCGAAGGATTTCGAGCCTGTCCGCGGAGCGTTTGTGCAGAACCTGCTGCGCGACGTGCCGGGACTGAGCGTGGTGCAGACGGGCCGCAGGGGCGGGATCACGTCGGTATTTGCGCGCGGTGGGGAATCGGATTCGGCGCTGGTGCTGCTGGACGGCATTCCGCTGACCGAGCCGGGCGGAGGGCTCGATTTCGCGCATCTGACCTCTCCCGGACTGGGGCGGATGGAAGTGATCCGCGGGCCGGAGAGCGTGTTATTCGGCGCGGAAGCATCGAGCGCGGTGATCCAGATGTTCAGCGAGCGCGGCGATCCCGAGGCGACCAGGCCGCACGGGTCACTGGTCTATGAGCGGGGCTCGTATTCGACCGATCATTGGACGGGTAGCGTCAACGGCGGATTCGCGGACCGGCTGGATTACGCGTTGACCTCGGATCAGTACCGCACGACGGGCGAGTTTCCGAACGATGCGTTCCGGATCACCAGCGGCACCGCCAACGTGGGATTCCGGTTTAGCGACGCGACGCAACTGCGGGCCGTGTACCGGACCTTCGATTCTTACACGGGCGCTCCGGGGCAGGTGGCGTACGGGCTCACCAACTTCGATGCCAACGAGAATGCTCGCGACGCGGCGGTGAGCGTACGGCTGGACGACCGGCGCGGCACTCGATTTTCGCAGCGCGCGCTGTTTGGGTACCACCGCTATCGCGACCGGTTCTCGGACAACGTCACCGAGAACTACGACGTCGCGGCGCTGATCCGCACCGTGCCGGGCGTCCATCCTCGCGTCTACTTTGTGCGGCAGGTGCCGGTGTCGACCACGGTTCCGGATCCCGGGACGACCATCGCGACCTACAGCTTCCCGCTGGACGCCTTTCCGGGACTCACGGTCACGGACCGCGCCAGCGCAAGCTATCGGGGCACGCTGACGCACGCGGGCGGCGCGCTGGTATTCGGCTACGATTTCGAGCGGCAGGACGGAATCATTTCGGCCACCGGCGTCGAGCGGTACAACAACGGCGGCTATGTGCACGAGCAATATGCGCTGACGCCGCGGATTTTTCTGACGGGCGGCGTGCGTCTGGAGCATAGCAGCACCTTCGGGAATAAATTCGTTCCGCGCGCGGCCGTGACCTTCCGGCTGCCCACGGAAACGTATCTGCGGGTGAGCGCGGCGCGCGGGATCAAGGAGCCGGCCCTGATCGAAAACTTCGCCCAGGAGTCGTTTTACGTGGGCAATCGCGCGCTGCGGCCGGAGAAGACCGACAGCTTCGAGGCGGGGATCTCGCGCGAATGGCTGGGGAGGCGGGTGCGGACCGATCTCTCGTATTTCCGCGATCGCTTCACGGACAAGATCGAGTTCGATTTTTCCAATTTTCCGGGCACCTGGCGGAATATCGACCAAAGCTGGGCGCGGGGCGTGGAGCTTTCGGGTTCGGCGCACCTCAGGCGCTTCGTGACGCTGAACGCGGCTTATACCAAGCTGTACACGCGGATCACCAACACCACGTCGCTCGACCAGCTGGGCCTGGAACTGGTGCGGCGTCCGCGGAACTCGGGCTCCCTCTCGCTGGAACTCGCGCCGCGGCGCTGGACTCTGATCGCCGGCGCGCAGTTCGTGGGCGAACGGCAGGATAACGATTTCGTGTTCGGCGTGAATCGCAATCCGGCGTATAAGGCCGTGTTCGTGTCGGGATCGTTCCAGGTGACGCACAATGTGGAACTGCATGTGCGCATCGATAACGCGCTCGATGAGCGATATCAGGAAGTGCTGGGCTATCCGGCGCTCTCGCGAAACGCGGTGGGCGGCGTGAAACTCACATGGTGATGCGGCGAATCTTGGTCCTCTGGCTGCTGGCGGCGGCGCTGGTTCACGCGCAGGCGCCGAAGAGAATCGTCTCCACCGCGCCGAGCATCACCGAGCTGCTGTACGCGCTGGGATTGGGCGATCGCATCGTGGGTGTCGACCGCTTCAGCCGCTATCCGGCCGAGGCGCTGAAGAAGCCCAAGATCGGGGACTACGTGAACCCGAATCTCGAGGCGATCGCGGCGCTGCGTCCGGATCTGGTGATCATTCCGACCAATCCTATCCGGCTTGCGGAGAGGCTGGGGGTTCTGCGGCTGAAAGTTCTGGAGATCGATCAGGACACCATCGCGAAACTGTACGACTCGTTTCGGATTGTCGGGGAAGCCACGGGCGCGACGGCCAAGGCGGCCCAGCTCGCTTCGACCGTGCAGGCGCAACTGGACGCGGTTCGCAAACGTGCCGCTCCGTTGAAGCGCACGCGGGTGATGTTCGTGGTGGGGCGCACGCCCAATCGTCTGGACGGGTTGATCGTGGTGGGGCAAGCGTCGTATTTGAACGAGATCATCACGCTGGCGGGCGGCGAGAACGTGTTCCGCGATGCGGTGGCGCCGTATCCGGGAGTGTCGCTCGAAGAAGTGCTGGCGCGGAATCCGGACGTGATCGTCGACATGGGCGAGATGGCGGACACGGTGGGCGTGACCGAGGAGCGCAAACAGGAAGTCGTCAGCCTATGGGACCGGTTGAGCTCGGTCGCGGCCGTGAAGCAGCACAGGGTATACGCGGTGGCCTCGGACATCTACGTCGAGCCGGGACCGCGCGTAGTGGATGCGGCGAAAGCGTTTCTCGAGATGCTGCATCCGGCGGAAGAAAGCAGATGAGCGGAGAAGTGGGGACAGCCAGCCTGTTTCCGCCCACATCTCATGTTGCCGGCCGGCTAGTCGCGCCGGCGGAAACAGGTAGGCAGTCCCTATGAGTTTTATCGCCAGACACCTTGGGTTCGCCTACGGGCTGCACGATGCCAGCTTCGAGTTTCCGAAGAGCGGGCTGATCACGATCGCGGGTCCCAACGGGGCGGGGAAGTCGACTCTGCTGGGGATCCTGGCGGGCCTGCGCTCGCCGTATCAGGGATCGTGTATGTTCGCGGGCAAGGAAGTCCGCCAGTGGCCCAAGCGCGACTTCGCGCGGCGCGTCGCGTTCCTCCCGCAAAGCGTCCGGCTGCAATTTCCGTTCACCGCCGAGGAAGTGGTCCTGATGGGCCGGACTCCGTACGCGGGCGGCTGGTTCCAGACCGCCGAAGACCGATCGGCCGCCGAAGAGGCCATGACCATCACCGACACGCTGGCGTTTCGCGGGCGCGATTTTCGCACGCTGTCGGGAGGCGAGGCGCAGAGAGTGATCCTGGCGTCGGCGCTGACGCAGCGGCCCGAGACGCTGTTGCTGGACGAGCCGGCGACGCACCTGGATCTGCGGCATCAACTGTCACTCTACCGATTGCTAGGCGAATTATCGGCGTCGATGCTGGTGGTGGCGGTGACGCACGACCTGAACCTGGCGCTGCGCTTCTCCCATCGCGTGATGGTGCTCGAAGACGGCCGCGTCGCGGGCGATGGAACGCCGCAGGAGGTGCTGAATCCAGAGCTGATCGCGCGCGTATTCGGAGTGCAGGCGACCGTCCATGGCAGTTGGATGACGTATGAAGCGTAGTGTATTGCTGTCGGCCGCTGTACTGTTGGCGGTGGTGATCGCCGCGCCGCTGATCGGGAGCTCGCATATCGAACTGGGGCGGGCGTTCGCGGGCGTTTCACCGGATCACGAAATCTTCTTCTACGCCCGGCTGCCGCGCGTGATTCTCGCGCTGCTGGCCGGCGCGGCGCTGTCGGTGACAGGCGTGCTGTTTCAATGCATGCTGCGCGATCCGCTGGCGGAGCCGTACACGCTGGGCGTATCGAGCGGCGCATCGGTGGGCGCGGTGATCGCCATCTGCCTGGGATGGCGGGCGACCGGTGTGGCCTCGCTGGTGGGCGCGGGTTTGGTGCTGCTGATGGTGCTCGGCATGGCGGTGGAAGGGCGGCGGCTGTCCTCGTTCACGCTGCTGCTGACCGGCGTGACCATGAACAGCATGGCGTTCGCGATCATTCTGTTCCTCCACAACCTGGCGAGTTTTTCGCAATCCTTCGCGATTTCCCGCTGGCTGATGGGGGGACTGGAGGCGGTGGAGTATTCGACGCTGGCATGGCTGGCGGTGGTGGTGGTCGGCGTGAGCGCGCTGGTGATGGCGTGGGCCCCGCACTGGAATCTGCTGGCCGTGGGCGACGACTGGGCGGCTTCACGAGGCGTCTCCACCGCGCGGCTGACCACCATGGGCTACATCGCGGGTTCGGTGCTCACGGGCCTGGTCACTTCTCTGACCGGCCCCATCGGTTTCGTGGGGCTGATCGTGCCGCATGCGCTGCGGCTGAAGCTGGGCGCCGATCATCGCGCGCTGCTGCCGTGCGCGTTTCTGCTCGGTGGCGCATTCCTGGTCGCATGCGACACGCTGTCGCGCACGGTGATCGCGCCGACCGAGATTCCCGTGGGCGTACTCACGGCGCTGTGCGGCGGGCCGTTCTTCCTGTGGCTGCTGAAGTCGAGAAGAAGGAGCCTATGGCTCTAGACACATGTCGATAGTGCTGGTGGGTGGAGGAGCTCGCAGCGGGAAGAGCCGCTGGGCGCTCGAGCGGGCGCGGAAGCGCGGCGGACGGCTGGTGTATATCGCCACCGCGGAGGCTTTGGACCAAGAGATGTCGGAGAGGATCGCCCAGCACCGGTCGGAACGAGGCGACGAGTTCGTAACTGTGGAAGAGCCGCTGGAGCTGGCGCGCGCCCTACGCGCGGCCGCGTGCGATGCGATCGTGGTGGATTGCCTGACGCTGTGGCTGTCGAATTCGATGGCGTTGGAAGACCAGACCGCGGAGACCATCGCGGCGGCGCGGGAGAGCGATGCGGAAGTGATTTTCGTCACCAACGAAGTCGGCGGGGGCATCGTGCCCGAGAACGCCCTGGCGCGCGAATTTCGCGATCGGGCCGGCGTGATGAACCAGCGCTTCGCGGATGCCGCCGGCGAAGTGTACTGGATGGTGTTCGGACAAGCGCTACGAGTGAAGTGAATGGGATTCCGCGCAGCCATACGATTCCTGACGATTGTGCCAGTGCGAGGCGGCGACGCACCGCCGGGAAGGGCCGCCGCATTCTTTCCCCTGGTGGGCGCCATGCTCGGCGCCGCGGGAGCCGGCGTATATTTGCTGACGGCGAAAGCGTTTCCGGTTTCGATCGCCGCGCTGGCAACGGTGGCGTTCTGGATCGCGCTCTCGGGCGTCCTGCATGAGGACGGGCTGGCGGACGTCGCCGATGCGGTGCGGGCCGGGCGGTCGCGGGAACGCATCATGGAAATCCTCAAGGACAGCCGCATCGGCGCGTACGGCGCGGTGGCGATTCTGCTCAGCGTGGTGGCGCGTTGGCAGGCGCTGGAGTATCTGGCCGCGCCGCGCGTGGTGGAAACTCTGATCGCGTCGCAGGCGGTTCCCCGTGCGGCCATGGTGGCGATGGCGTGGTGCTCGCGGCCGGCTGGTTCGGGGCTCGGGTTTGCGCTGGCATCGACGCTGAGCACGCCGCGTGCAGTTGTGGCGATGGCATTGGGAGCGGCGGCGGCGCTGCTGTGCGGATGGCGGGCCGGGTTCGCGATGATCGCGGGCTCGGTGCTGATCGTGCAAGCGGCGCGGGCGTGGTTCCACAGGCGTCTGGGAGGCGTGAACGGAGACAGCCTCGGATTCACCGAGCAGTTGATCGAAATTTTCATCCTGACGATGTTTGCTTGCGGGAGTTGTGCATGGAGTTAGAAGGACGCATTCGTCAACGCCTGGATTCGCTCACCAAGCCTCCCGGGAGTCTGGGGCGGCTGGAGGAACTGGCTCTACAGGTGGGATTGATTCAAGGGACCGATGCGCCGCAAGTGGGCCGCAAGGCGATGCTGCTGTTCTGCGCGGACCACGGGGTGGTGGAGGAAGGCGTCAGTCCTTTTCCGCAGGAGGTCACGCGGCAGATGGTGGCGAACTTTCGCGCGGGAGGCGCGGCCATCACGGTGTTGTGCCGCCAGTATGGGATTGAGCCGGTAATCGTCGACATGGGCGTCGGGCGGCCGACGCGCAACTTCACGCGCGAGCCGGCCATGTCGCGAGCGGAGGCCGAGCAGGCGATGGAAGCGGGGCGGGCACACGCCGCCGACGGGGATATTTTGGGCGCCGGCGAAATGGGCATCGGCAATTCCACCGCGGCTGCGGCGCTGCTGTGCGCATTCACGGGAATTTCACCGGTCGAAGCCGCCGGGCGGGGCACGGGGCTCGACGACGCGGGCGTCGCGCGGAAGGCGGACGCGATCGCGAGGGCGCTGGCGCTGCATCGCCCGGAACACATGGATGCCCTCGGGATTCTGGCGGCTCTGGGCGGCTTCGAGATCGCGGCGATCGCGGGCTTGATCCTGGGAGCCGCTCAAAGACGGCGCGTCGTCGTGCTGGACGGATTCATATCCTGCTCGGCGGCGCTCGTGGTTCGCGCGATCGAACCCGCGGCGCTCGACTGCGTGGTCTACTCGCACCGCTCGGCTGAGCGCGGGCATCGCAGGATGCTCGAAGCGCTGCACGCCAAGCCTCTGCTCGATCTCGACTTGCGGCTGGGCGAGGGCAGCGGCGCGGCCATCGGCATCAGCCTGGTAGAGGCCGCGGTGCGCCTGTATCGCGAGATGGCGACGTTCACGAGCGCGGGAGTTTCTACTTCCGCGACGTCTATCCGAAGCGCCGCCACCAGCGTCCCCGTCTGCCGCAGCACCGTGAGCCGAGCCACTTCGAGCGCGTGCTGCGTGTCGTAATAGGCGATCCACTTTTCCTGCTCGGCGGCGCGCGAAGCTTCCACCTGCGCCATGGTCACTTGCCCTTCGTCATAGCGGGTGAGGTCGAGCGTCAGCTGGTCGCGCGCCAGATCCAGGTCGGCCCGCGCGAGTTTTTGCGCCGATTCCGCGCGCGTGACCTCACGGTAGGCATGCTGTAGGTCGGCGGTGATGCGGCCGCGGGTTTGCAGGATCTGGGCGCGGATCTTGTCGATGTCGGTCTGCGCCTGCGTGACGTAAGCCATGGCGCTGCGGCCGGTGAGGATCGGCACCTCGAAGGAGACGCCCAGCTCGAAGTTGTTGCGCTTGAACGCGCCGAAGTACCTCTCGTAGTTGTTGAATTTCGAAAGCAGCGAGTACTGGGCGATCAGGTTGGCCTTGGGAAGGCGCTCCGCTTTGTAGCTCTTGACTTCCAGATTCTTGGCCTGCAGGTTGGATTCCAGCCGACGGATCTCGCGGTTGCCGTCGAGAGCCTGTTGGATGGCGCTCTCTTCGGAATCGAGCTGGCTGGTCACCTGGCGCTCCTCCTGCGCCGGCTGCACCCGATCCCCGGGATTGAAGCCGAGCACTTGCGCGAGCGAAGTCTCCGTGTCGGCGAGGCTATCGGCGAGTACCGCCTGATGCTGCTGGGCCTGGAGCACTCGGAGATCGGCTCTGCGGGACTCGATGGGAAGATCGCGGCCTTCGCTGACGCGGACCCCCGTCAAATCGCGCACGCGGGTGAGACTTTCGAGCTGCAGCTTGACCGCGGCCAGGCTGCGCGCGGCCTGGTCGGCGTCGAAGAACAGCGAAGCCACGCGGTAGGCGGCTTCGTCCTGCCTCTGGCCGATATCGAACTCCGTTCCGCGGACCTCTTCCCGGGCCTGCGCCGCCCGATAGCTGGTCGGCCGGTCGAAGATCGCCATCTGGGTCCGGGCCTGGACCAGGGCCGGTGCGTTGCCGTCGATGCTCATCGGAAAGCCGTTGGTGTAGGCCGCTCCGCTCCCGGCGAACACCTTGGGAACGAAGGCGTCGTTGACGATGGTGACCTGCGCGCGGGCCCGCTGCTGGTCGAGCCGGGCGAGAATCACGTCGGGGTTCTGCTTCAGCGCGATATCCAGGGCGTCGTGCAGGGTGAGCGTGCGGACTTCCGCGGCAGCGCAAAGAGCGAACAAAAGAAGGACGGCAAGGGCTTTCATACCGCCCAGTGTAGCGGGACTAAAGTTTACTTGTCGGGATTCTCGACCATCCTGCGCACCCGGTCGAGCTCTTTGCGCAGCTTGCGCTCGCGCAGCGTGATCAGCACCACGTAGGCGAACATGATCAGCCAGGCGGCGCCCAGGCCCAGCAGCATGTATTCGACGTTACGATTCACTTTTTTCTCCAGATCACTGCGCGTGGGCCATTCTGCGCAGCGTATCGATTTCACGGGCGAACGATTCCTGGCGCATCCGCACCATCACCAGGATCGCCGAGAAGCAGGCCAGCGCCAGCATGTTCCACCAGATGGGAGCTTCCATGCCGGGCGCCATGCCGCCGCCGTCGCGAATGGAAAGCACCGGCTGAGGGTGCTGCGTATTCCACCACTCGATCGCCTTCCAGGCGATGTAGGCGTCCACGGTGCCGAGCACGCTGAGAACAGCCGCAAACCGGGCGCGCTGGATGGGTTCCTCGACGGCGCGGCGCAGCATCAGATAGCCGGCGAAGATCAGCCAGCACACCAGCCAGGAAGTGAGCCGCGCATCCCAGGCCCACCACACGCCCCAGATGATGCGCGCCCAGATACTGCCGGTCGCCAGGCCGATGGAGGCGAATACCAGCGCGACTTCCGTGACGCTGGCCGCCAGCGCGTCGTAGCGCAGGTCCTTGGTGATCAGGAAGCCCACGCTCAGCAGCATCCCCAGCCCGAAACCCGTCATGCCCAGGATGTTCGCGGGCACGTGGAAATAGATGATGCGGTAGATGGCACCCTGGTTCAGCTCATCCGGCAGCGCCGTGAAGATCGTGTTCATGTTCCAGGCCAGAAGGGCCCCGGCGAAGACCGCCAATCCGATAATGATCTTTTCCCGCATGTTGTTCATCCTACTAGAACGGTATCTACAAAAGCCACGGCCAGCACGGTGAAGATGATGTCAAAAGCGACCAGAAACCGCAAGCCGAATCCGATGGGGTTGCCGGCCATAATATCGGTGGTCAGCGTCATGGCGATCATCAGCGCCGGAAACATCATCGGATAGACGAGCGTGGGAAGCATTAGTTCCCGTAATCTGAGATTCACCGTCAGCGCGCTGAACAGCGTACCGATGATGGTGAGCGCCCAGGTTCCCAGCACCAGCACCAGAAACAGCGGCGCCAGGCGAGGAGGCCAGGTGTTGTAAAACAGGCCGAACACCGGCAGGCTGACCAGTTCCACCGCGAACAACTGCACGAAGTTCGCCAGCGCCTTGCCGGTGAACAGGGCGGCCGAGGAGACCGGCGAGGCGATCAGCACGTCCAGGCAGTCGTTCTGAACCTCGCGCGCGAAGCTGCGGTTCAGCACCAGAGCGCCGGCGAAGGCATAGGTCATCCACAGCAGCCCGCCCGAAAATTCGCGGATCTGGTCGGAAGAGGGATCGAACGCGCGGCTGAATAGCACCAGGATGACGACGGAGAAGGCGATGGAAGCGTTCCAGGACTCCTTGGTGCGCAGCTCGGAGTGCAGGTCCTTGGCGGCGATGGTCCAAGCGTTGCGTAGAAACGAGCGGAAAAACACTCAATTCTCCCCGTAGGTCCGGTACAGCCATCCCGTATCTTCGACCATCTGCTGGATGCGCTCGCCGGTATGGACGATCTGGCCGCGCTGGAGCAGCGCGACGTGCGACGCCAGCTCCAAGGCTTCCCGAAGCTGATGAGTAGACATGATAATCGTCCGCCCGCGCTCGCGCATATCCTGGATCATGGATTGGAGCACGGCGATGGCGCGATCGTCCAGAGACGTGAAGGGTTCATCCAGAAGCAGCACTTCGGGATCGTGGAGAAACGCCCGGCCGACCGCCAGGCGCTGGCGCATGCCGCGGGAAAACTCGCGGGCCAGGCCGTCGCGCACGCGCTTCAAACCCACGCGCTCCAGCATTTCGTCGGCGCGCTTGTGGGGATCGGTCAGGCCGTACAGGCGTCCGAACAGCGTCAGATTTTCGAAGGCGGTCAGTTCGTCGTAGAGCGCGATGCCGTGCCCCAGGATGCCGATGCGGCGGCGGGTGGCCTCCTCGCGGGCTTCCGATCCGTGGATCTTGACGGTCCCGCGCGAGGGTTTGGAAAGTCCGGCGATGATCCTGAGCAGGGTGGTTTTGCCGGCGCCGTTGCGGCCCAGCAGCGCCAGGGCGGATCCGGGGGCGATGTTCAGGCCGACGGATCGAAGGGCCGGAAAGTCGCCGTAGTATTTCCAGACATCATCGATTTCAAGCGCGTTCACGCCGCGCCCTTGCGATAGAGGAGCGTGCCGCCCAAGGCCAGCATTCCGAAGGTCAGGCCCAGGATCCAGTACATCTTGTCATAAATCCGCGCCAGGATTTCCTTGGTCTGCGGCTGGCCGGTGTCCTCTTGGGGCGCGTTGCTCTGCTGGTCCTTGATCGTCCCGGTGCCATCGATCTTGACCTTGAAGGTGGGCGCCGTGACTTGATACAGGCGGGCCTGCACCTCCGGCTCGACGCCGGTTTCCTTGAGGCCTTCCCCGGTGAGGTGGACCGAGACCGGAGTCACCACCATGGTGGGGGTTCCGGTATCGACGACCTTGGCCGAAAAGGTATCGGAGGCCGGCAGGGTGTAATGCATGTCGAAACGCGTTTCGCCCGGCCGCGCCGGATAGTCGATCTTGAATGAGCCGGGTTTCGTCGCCTTCACCGCTTGCCGGGTGATGGTCATCTGCGTGGGCGGCGTGACGCTGACCTTGACGGTATCGCCGGCGGCCTGGGGCGGATAGAATAGCGCCGTGCCCGTGGAGGAATCCTCGAACGTGGTGGTGGAATCGTTGCGGATCAGAAAGGTTTCGCTGATCTCGAGCGCGCTGGCGCTGGGCTCGATCATGATGAGATGCGCCATCTGCATCCCCTGCGGCCGTTTCGCGGCGGATTCGTAAATCTGGAACTGGATTCCGGTGGTGGGGCGCCCGGGCGGCTGCACTTGCGTGTAGGTGACGCCCTTGTAGTCGGCTTGGAGCAGCGCCGGGGGAGGAGGAAGATCGTGATCGATGCTGAACTTGCCGCTGGCGTCGGAGGTCGAGCTGGCGATGGCCTCCATCCCGTTGGCGCCGGGCTGGACCAGAGAAACCTTGACGGAAGGCTCCGGCTTGCCCGTGGTTCCGTTGACCACGGTGCCTTCGATGGCTCCCAGAAGACAGGAGACGGGAGTCAGGAGACAGAGTGCTGCAATGCGAAGTCTCATGAGGCTGCTCCTGACATGGCCTTTCCGCACTCCCCGCAGAACTTCATCGGTTTCGCGAATGTCGCGTTGCAGTGAGGGCACACGGTTCCGGGTTGCGGTTCCGGGGCCGTCTTCCCTTGCATCGCGGCCGCCGCTTTGGCTTGCGCCGCCGGCGCTCCCGAGTTCACTCTTTCGATCTCCGCCAGCACGCCGGCCAGTTCTTTCTGCAGGCCGACCTTGGTCTGCTGGTAATCGGCGTCGGAGAGCTTGCCGACGCGATATTCGAATTGCAGGTCGCGCAGATTCTCATAGATGGCCGCGCGCCGTTCCTCCAGGTGGCGGGTGGGCGATACCGGCTCGGGAGGCGGCATGTCCTTGGTACGGACGGAAAATGTAAAAAGCACGGTAATGGCGATCAGCAGGACGGCCGCGGCAAGCAACATCTGTTCTAATCGAGCCCGGCGTGGTCGGTCCGGCGGTTCTTAATCAAGTGGTTCTTAATCGAGCGGTTCTTAATCGAGCTTCGACAGGTTATTTTCAATCTGATCATGATAGCGCGAGAGCGCGGCATCGTCACCGGCGGGAACCGTAGGCGCCGGGCGCAAGTGCCGGTACCGCCGGATCGCCAGGAACACCACGCCCAGTCCCAGCAGCAGCGCGATGTAGGGAGCCGAGTTCCCGAACTTGCCGGGGGAAACCGCCAGAATGCTGGCGCCGTTTTCGGCCACGAACTGATCCAGGATCTGCCCTTGCGACTTGCCTTCCTTTTGCATGTTCGCGATGCGGATCTTGGCGGCCTTGCACACCGGGCAGATGCCCGTGGGCGGCATGACGCAATCCATGCGCAAATGGCACCCGCAGGTGCAGTTGAGCATGCCGGCGATGTGATTCACTTCCGGACTTTCGTACTCGGTGGCGGTCTGGGCCAGGCACAGGGCCGTGGCCACGATCACCAAAATGCTAGCTTTGGACGTTCTGCGCATTTTTTCCTACTTCTCCTACTTCCTTGCGGGCCATGCCCACGACTTCCGTGCGCGGGAACACCAGCTTGGTCTTGCTCGGGATCAGGCAGATGATGGTGCCGAACAGCACCACCCAGTAGCCGATCCACACCCAACTCACCAGCGGATTCACGTACACCTGCAGGATGAAGTTGTTGGTGTTGGTGCCGGGTCCGGCATAGTTGATATAGAGATCTTCGTTCAGGCGCCGCCGCAGCGCGATCTCATGCGTCGGCGTTTGCGATGCGAAGTAGAAACGCTCCTCCGGCATCATCATGGGCAGGTCCAGGCCGTTCTTGGTCACCGCGACCTTGGGCCGGCCCCACTGGTAATTGGCGTTTTGCCCTTCTTCGTAGCCGACGACCTTCAGTGTGTAAGCGCCGATCGAGACCGTTCCGCCCTGAGGCAGTTCCACCGTAGTGTTCTGGTTGAAGGCCGATCCGGTGAATCCCACGAACAGGATCACGATACCCACGTGCACCAGGTAACCGCCGTAACGCCGCGTGTTGCGATGCGTCAATTGGACCATCGAAACCAGCAGATTCGATCCGCTCTTGCCGCTGATCGCTCGGGCGCCCTTGAAGAACTCGATGGCCACCGTGATCAGCACGAAGGCGCACAGCCCGAAGGACATCAGCGCGTAGAAGCTCCTGATCCCCGCGGCAAACAGCGCCAGCGAAACGAACAGGCCCGAGAGCGCCGGCCATAGGAACGCCCGCTTCAGGCTTTCCAGCGAACTGCGGCGCCAGGCGATCAAGGGACCGACTCCGGTCAGCAGCAGCAGGAACATCCCGATGGGAATGTTCACGCGGTTGAAGAAGGGCTTGTCGACGCTGATCTTTTCGCCCATGATGGCTTCGGTGATCACCGGGAACAGAGTGCCCCACAGGACCGCGAAGCAGCCGGCGAGCAAAATCAGGTTGTTGAACATGAAGCTCGATTCGCGGGAGAGGACGCTCTCCATCTGCGATTCGCTCTTCAGGTAATCCAGGCGGCTGAGAATCAGGTACACCGTCAGGGAGATACCGATGACCATGAACCCGACGAAGTATTTCCCGATGGGGCCTTCCGAAAACGCGTGCACCGACTGCACAATGCCGCTGCGCGTGAGAAACGTTCCGAAGATGCACAGGAAGAAGGTGCCGGAAACCAGCACCATGTTCCAGACCTTCATCATGCCCTTCTTTTCCTGCATCATCACCGAGTGCAGGAAGGCGGTGGCGGTGATCCAGGGCAGGAGCGATGCGTTCTCCACCGGATCCCATCCCCAGTAGCCGCCCCAGCCGAGCACCGCGTAGGCCCAGCCCATGCCGAGCAGGACTCCGGTGGTCTGGAACATCCAGGTGACCAGCGTCCAGCGGCGGGTGGTCTTGATCCATTCATCGCCGGGCTGCTTGACGGCCAGCGAGGCCATGGCGAAGGCGAACGGCGCGATGAATCCGACGTAGCCCAGGTACAGCATGGGCGGGTGGATCACCATGGTCCAGTATTGGAGCAGGGGATTCAGGCCCTGGCCGTCTCCGATATCGACGATGCCGCGTCCGGCGGCGATCATCTTAAAGGGACTCGCCACGAATCCGTTCAGGATCAGGAAGAAGGTCTGTGTAAACATCAGGACCGCGGTGACGTAGGGCATCATCTCGCGGAACTTGCGGCGGTTCTGGAACACGATCACCGCGGAATAGGTGGACAGCAGCCAGGACCACAGCAGGAGCGAGCCTTCCTGGCCGCCCCACCAGGCTGCGACCTTGTACTGCGTCGCCATGGTGTGATTGCTGGTGGCCCACACATAGGCCATGCGGTAATCGCCCTTGATCAGCGAATAGAGCAGGATCCCCACGGCGGTGGTCAGCAGGACCCACACCGAGTAGACCGCGCGCTGTGCGCTCAGGGCGAGGAAGGGACGCCGCGCCCATTTTCCTATCAGCGATCCCAGGACCGCGTACACCGCGAAACAGAACGCGAGGAGTATCGCCAGAGAGCCGATATTTTCCATAGTTTAAGAAGTCCTAGCCGCGCGTCGGGGGAACCGCCGGCGGTTTGGCCTCATACTTCGAAGCACATTTGGCCTGCAGCTTGGTGGCATAAAACACGTGATCGGTGCCGAGCTTGCCGTCCACCAGGGCCTGGCAGGGCGCGTTGTCCTTGAACGTATCCGGCAGCGGATCGATTCCGCTGTAGACCACGTTCAGCCGGCGCTTCACGCCGTCTTTTTCCTGCACCAGGACGAAGTGCACGTCGCGGCCGTCGCGGCTGATCGAATTGAGCTCGACGTCCCCGCCCACGCGCAGCCGCTGATCCAGGGCGTTGGGGCCGAGTTTCTGCAGATCGGCGATTTCCTTGTAGTAGCTGGCGGTCTGGTTGATGCCGCCCGCCGCGAGCCATCCCAGAGTGCCCAGAATCACCGCGATAATCAGTCCAAACTTGAGGTTTTTATGCATCGGAATCCTCGCCCAGTATGTTCGTCGATCAGTACCAGTATACCCCCCTGCCGGGAATCTTCAATTTACAATTGCCCGGGGCGCTCCGGTGCTGTGGCACAGGATGCATCCCACCTTGGCGTCGGCCGAGGCGATCGTGTACATCTGTCCACGCATGGTCCAGGACTGGAAGCTGGTCCCGTGATAGGAGCCGCCTTTTACGAACACATGCCTGCCGTCGCCTTCCAGGGGGATCCTGGAGACGACCAGGGTCGCATTCACGCCCCCCACACGATAGGAGATCTCGGCCGTGGGCGTGCTTCCTCCGCGGTTCACATAAGCCCCGATGAGGCCCACCGACGAGGCCGTACGCACCGGCAAAGGAACGTCCAGGCCGGTGCCCGATTTCACCCAGGTGCGGAGCTCGACCAAATCCGCCGTGCGAAACTGAAGCTGCTCCGGCGCGCGGCTCAATGCGCGGACAGCGCGTTCCTCGCTGCTCATCTCGCGATTCTGCCAGAGCGTGATCCCCGCGGCTACGGCGACCGTCGCCAGCGCCGCCGCGGCCCAGCCCCACGTCGTTCCCCAGCTCCCCCGCTGCCTCGCTACTCCGTGCGCAGCGGACGCTTTCGCGCTGTGGATTCGGCCCCACAGCTCGTCGGGCGCTTTGACCGGGCCAAGGTGGCGGCTGAGTTCGGGCTCGTGCCAGTCGTTCTGCATTACGGTCTTACCTTTCCCTGCTTTCGAAGATGCGACAAACGCCGCTCCAGCGATTTATGGGCGCGGTTGAGGCGCGACGCCACGGTGCCCCTGCGGCAACCCAGCACGTCCGCGATTTCTTCATACGAGAGGCCGTCGGTATAGCGCAACACCACCACCATCCTCTGTTCTTCCGGCAACTGTGCCACCACCTCCTGCACGCGTTCCTCCTGCTCCTCGCGGAGCAGGTCATGTAAAGCGCCTTCACGGGGCGCCCGGAATACATGGAGCGCTTCCTCCAGCCCCTCCTCCAGCAAGGGCAAAAACCGCCGCCTTCGCCGGTGATAATCCAGGCACGTATTCACCACCAGCCGGTACAGCCAGGATTCGAAGCTCGAATCGCCGCGGAACTGCTGGATGTTCGACAACAACTTCAAAAACGTATCCTGCGCGATATCCATCGCGGCGGCCGGATCGCCGGCATAACGCAGCGCGATGGAGTACACCCGGTCCTTATGAGATTCAAAGAGCAACCGAAACGCTTCCTCGTCGCCACGTTGACAGGCCTCGACCACATCGCGGTGATTCACGCCCAGAACCATGCCGAACTCATCCGGTAGGACGCCGGAGGAAGGGTGTTTCTTCCCTGGTTTTTCGGTGGAATTGCCGTCCCTGGCTGGCATGACGAGGCCGATCCCTAGGTTCTCACACCTGGAGGGGCGCGGTAGCCGGGCCCGGCGCCCAGCCACTTAGTACTTTACTTCGTGGCACTTAACGCAGTTGCTGTCGGCCGCGAAGGCCGTACCCCCCACCCGGTGGCAGTACGCGCAGGAGGTTCCTTCCGCCTCGGCGACCCGATGCAGCGCTTTCCCATAGTTGAGGGGCGCCTGAGACTGCGGAAAGATCTTGGTATGGCAGACCGTGCAATCGCTCTTGACCCGCTCATAGTGCATCTTGTGGGTGAACGTCACTTTGCCGTACTTGTTCTCGAAAACCATGGTGTCGGGCGGAGGGATGTCGGTCCGCAGAGGCGTCTGGGCCACTGGGGCGGCTTTGGGGACGGGTTGTTCCGTCCCGGTGGGCGCGGTGACCATGAACCAGACCGTGGCGATCAGGCCCCCGACGAGCGCCACACCGAGAATAATCTGAAGGGCACGCATCTATTTACTATATGCCGGGCGGAGGCCCGCTGCGGCCTGGAAAGGCCGACCCCACCCGCGGGGAGGGATGGTACCCTTGGTATTTAATCCCCATGTTGAAAGCCAAAACAGACGCTCCTGACGATCTGAATCCTCAGGAGACCGCCGAGTGGGTGGAAGCCCTCGACGAGATGATCGACGAGGCCGGTCCGGACCGGGCCAGCTACCTGCTCGAGCACCTAATGGAGCGCGCCGCGAACCTGGGCGTCCAGGTCCCGCTGCGCTGGAATACCCCCTACATCAACACCATTCCGCCCGAGGAAGAAGTCGCCTATCCGGGCGACCGCGCCATCGAGCGGCGGATCAAGAGCCTGGTCCGGTGGAACGCCACGGCCATGGTGGTCCGCGCCAACAAGTACGACGCCAACATCGGCGGCCACCTGGCGACCTATGCGTCGCTGGCGACGCTGCTCGAGGTCGGGTACAACCATTTCTTCCGGGGCTCCTATCCGGGACCCGACGGGACCAAGTTGCCGGGCGATTTCGTGTACTTCCAGGGTCACGCCTCGCCGGGAGTCTACGGCCGGGCGTATCTGGAAGGCCGGCTCAGCGAAAAGCATCTCGAAAACTTCCGCCATGAGCTCAGGGATCATCCCGGGCTGTCGTCCTATCCGCATCCCTGGCTGATGCCGAGTTTCTGGCAGTTCCCCACGGTGTCCATGGGGCTGGGTCCCATCGGTGCGATCTATCAGGCTCGCTTCATGCGGTATCTGGAACATCGCGGCATCATCCCCGAGTCCGGGCGCAAGGTGTGGGCGTTCCTGGGCGACGGCGAAACCGACGAGCCGGAAAGCCTGGGCGCGACTACGCTCGCTTCGCGCGAGCGCCTGGACAACCTGATTTTCGTGGTGAACTGCAACCTGCAGCGCCTGGACGGTCCGGTGCGCGGCAACGGCCACATCATTCAGGAGCTGGAGGCGGCCTTCCTGGGCGCCGGATGGAACGTGATCAAGGTGGTCTGGGGCGCGGGCTGGGACGACCTGCTGGCCCGCGATTCCAGCGGCCTGCTCATCAAGCGCATGCATGAATGCGTGGACGGCGAATATCAGACCTTCCGCGCGCATGACGGCGCCTACGTCCGCAAGGAATTTTTCGGCAAGTATCCGGAGCTGCTCAAGCTGGTGGAGCACATGAGCGACGACGAGCTGTGGAATCTGCGCCGCGGCGGGCTCGATCCCATCAAGGTGTTCAATGCCTACCGGCGCGCCATGATGACCCAGGGCCAGCCGACCGTGATTCTGGCCAAGACCGTGAAGGGCTACGGACTGGGCGAGGTCGCCGAGGGCCGCATGACCGCCCACCAGCAGAAGAAGCTCAGTGGCGCCGACCTGATGAAGATTCGGGACCGCTTCGATCTGCCTCTGACCGACGAGAACTGCGAGCACGTCGATTTTCACCGGCCCACGGAAGACTCTCCGGAGATGAAGTATCTGCGGGGCCGGCTGGAAGTCCAGGGCGGGCATCTGCCCGAGCGGAAAGTCAAGAAGATCGAGATCCAGGCGCCTCCGCTCGAAATTTTCCACGATGCGCTGGGCGGCTCACGCGGTCGCGAGGCGTCCACTACCGCCGCGTTTGTCAGCGTGCTGAAGGCGCTATTCAAGTCGGATTTGGGCAAGCTGGTGGTGCCCATCGTGCCCGATGAGGCGCGCACCTTCGGCATGGAGTCGCTGTTCCGCGAGTGCGGCATTTACGCCAGCCAGGGCCAGAAGTACAAGCCCGTGGATTCGAACGTCCTGCTGTACTACAAGGAAGCCAAGGACGGCCAGATTCTGGAGGAAGGGATCACCGAAGCCGGGTCGATGGCCTCGTGCATCGCCGCCGGCACCGCGTACGCCAACTACGGCGTGCCCATGATTCCGTTCTTCATCTACTATTCGATGTTCGGGTTCCAGCGCGTGGGCGATCTGATCTGGGCGTTCGCCGATTCGCGCGGCAAGGGATTCCTGATGGGCGGCACCGCCGGGCGCACGACGCTGCTGGGCGAAGGACTGCAGCATCAGGACGGACACAGCCCGGTGCATGCCAGCACCGTGCCCACCTGCGCGACCTACGATCCGGCGTACGCCTACGAGCTGGCGGTGATCGTTCAGGACGGCATCCGGCGCATGTACCAGGAAATGGAAGACCGCTTCTATTACCTGACGGTGTACAACGAAAACTACGTGCAGCCGCCGATGCCTGAAGGCGAGCACATCCGCGAAGGGATTCTGCGCGGGCTGTATAAATACAAGCCCGCGGAAAAGGGTCCCGCCATCGCCCAGTTGTTCGGCAGCGGTTCTATCCTCAATGAGGCGCTCAAAGCCCAACAGATTCTGGCCGAGCGCTATCAGGTGGCTACCGACGTCTGGTCGGTGACCAGCTACAACGAGTTGCGCCGCGACGCATTAGCCACGGAGCGCTGGAACCGGCTGCACCCGGCGGAACCTCGGCGGACGCCTTACGTCGTGACGGCGCTCGATGGCTCGGATGGGCCTATCATCGCGTCGTCGGACTATATGAAAATCGTCCCGGATCAACTGGCCCAGTGGCTGCCGGGGAGGCTGACATCGCTCGGGACGGACGGATTCGGGCGCAGCGAGAATCGCGAGCATCTGCGGGCGTTCTTCGAGATTTCGGCGGAAGCGATCGTACAGGCGACGCTGGCGGCGCTGGCTCGGGAGGGTAAGATCGACGCCGGGCGTGCGGCAGCCGCTGTCGGGGAGATGGGGTTCGATCCCGAGCGGAAAGATCCGGCGAGGACTTAGCCGCTCACACAAGGCCGCGAATGAACGCGAATGAACGCGAATGAACGCAAGGCTGTTATGACGCTCATTCAGCGCATTCGGCAATTGCCAGCCGGAACCGTCATTCCGAAGCCTGCAGCCAGGGAGAAGTTCATCGTTAAGGGATGGGGTAAGCGACGAGGAGAGGCCGCCCTCATTTACTTCATTCCGAATCACAGTGATCCGTCGAAGCCGCATCAGAAAGGCATCACGGAGAGCGAATGGAATCTCGCCATCGATCAACTGATGGAGGGAGAACTGACTAAGGCATGGTTCACTCAGAGCCTCGTTGGCTGTGCCAAAGAAGGCGACTGCAATTTCACAACGATTGGTGGGATTTTCTGTTTGCTTGGCGCCGCGTCACGCGAAGGGCGCGGGGTCTATCGAATCAAGTAGTCGAATGCGAGGCAGATTCTCATCCAGCAGGAGCTTCACGCTTCAGCAAGGATGACTTCGTCGGCGGCCAGCGCCGCGGCGTATTCCAGGCACGCACGCAGGTCCTCGATGGCAAGCTGTGGGTAGGCGGCGAGCAGTTGCTCAGACGTTTCTCCGGCTGCCATCTTTTCCAGCAGGAGATAAACCGGGATGCGAGTGCCCTTAACGCACGGTTTCCCCATCATCACCGAGGACTTGGCTTCGATGCGTGCGGGAAACTTCATGCTGCAACTTTACCATAAGGAATCATTCGTACCTGAGGGCCTCGGTCGGATTCAGCCGCGCCGCGCGGCTGGCCGGCAGCAGCCCGAACACCAGGCCGACGAGCATCGAGACGAGCAGCGCCACTACGATCGAGGTCGGCGAAATGGGGATCGAGACGCCGTCCACGAAGTGGTCGACCGCCAGCGGAATCGCCACGCCCAGCGCGACGCCGGCCAGGCCGCCTCCCAGGCTGATCAGCACCGCCTCGGCCAGAAACTGCTCCAGCACGTTGTGCCGCGAGGCGCCTACCGCCAGGCGCAGGCCGATCTCGCGCGTCCGTTCGGTCACCGTCACCAGCATGATGTTCATGATGCCGATGCCGGAGATGATCAAAGCGATGGCGCTGACCAGAATGAGCACCACCGTCATGATCCGCGCGATATTGCGCGCGGCGTTCAGGATCTCCGAAAGATTCTCGACTTTGTAGCGCGCGCCGGCGCGATGGCGGGCTTCGATAATCGAGCGGACCAGCTGCGTCACCTTGTCCACGTCGGCAGTAGAATGCGCCTGGACGTACAGCGGGTCGATGCGTTCCAGCGGCGCGAAGTATTTCAGAACCGTGATGGGAATCATGACGTTTTCGCCCGTGATTTCCGACTGCCCGAAGCTGCTGGTGCGTTCCTTGAAGGTGCCGATGATGTCGAACTGCAGGCCGTGCAGCTTGATGGTCTGTCCCACCGCCTGGGACTGGCCGTGGAACAGCCGCTTGGCCAGCTGCTCGGTCAGCATGGCCACGTGATTGCGGCTCTCGATGTCGCCGGCGTCTACAAACCGTCCCGCCAGCAGAGCCAGATTGCGCACCTGCGGATAATACTGATCGGCCCCGATGATGGACACGTCCTGGTCCCGGCCTTCAATGCGCATCTGGTCGAAATTGTTCATGACGCCGGTGGCGGCCACGATCCGCGAGCCCAGCTGGTCGCGCACGGCTTGCACGTCGGCGATTTTGATGTAGTCGGCATCCGCGACGGCCATGGCGGGGTTATTCCCGCCGTCGAACTGCGCGTAAATCATGTTCGAGCCGATGGCCTGGATCTGATCCAGCACGTAATCGCGGCTGGTGAGCGAAATGGTGACCACCAGGATCACCGAAGCATTGCCGATCACCAGTCCCAGGGCGGTCAAGAAAGCGCGGAACTTGTTGGCGCGCAAGGCTTGGACGCTCTCACGCAAAGCTTCGAAGTGGAACATCTAGTTTCCGGCCTGGCTGAGCAGGGCGCGGGCGTCCTCGCGGGGCGGATCGTCCGGAGTCAGCGGGCTGGCCAGGTAACGCTCCAGAAGGCGGTGGGCGTCCTGGAGGTTGCGCTTCTGATGGATGTAGGTCTCGGCGCGCGCAAACAGAAATTGCGGGCTGTTGGGCGCCAGTTTCGCGGCTTCGCTGAACTTTTCGTCGCTTTCCTTGATGCGTCCGCGATCGGCGAGGAACCTCGCCAGATCGATCAGCCGGCCGACTTCACGGGGCGCCAGCTGGATCGCGCGGCGGAGCTCTGCTTCAGCCACGTCGTAGCGCTTCTGCTTGCTCTCCAATTGGGCTTGGGCGTGCAGCGCCGCGGGCGCGTTCAGTTTGGCGATCTCGTGAATCACCGCCTCCGCCTTTTCCACGCCGCCGCCCAGAAAACTGGGAGCCTCCAGGTAATATTCGAAGAGATTGGCCGCGGCCTCGCGATTGTTGGGATCGAGCGCCACCGCCTGCTCGAAGTATTGGCGGGCTTTCCTGGCGTTTCCGGGCGCGGTAAAAATGCTGCCGGTTTCGGCGCGGCGTCCATAAGCGTTTCCCAGCCAGCGATGGAGCTCGGAGTCCTGCGGCGCCAGGATGAGGGCCTTCTCGAAGACGTCGGTGGCCTTCTTATAGTCCCCTTGCATGAAATGGCATTGGCCGATGAGCTGGAGGGTATCGGCATCCGGGTTGGGAGCCCGGTCAAGTACTGCCAGAGCCCGGGCGTACTCGGTGCGTTGATACAGTTCGTGTGCGTTGTCCCAGGCGGGAGTCTTGGCCGACAAGGCCAACGAGAATACCAATAAAGACAAAAGTCCCCGCATCACACCCTGTGTCCTTATTTTACATCACAGTAGACGCAGCGGAAGGCCGGAAGGATGCAAGATTGTGTTTGCCTGGCCGAAACAAAATCCCGTCCGGAGGTCCGGACGGGAAGGCGAGGGGCCAGGAAAGCGCTTCTGGTCTTAAGCCGTTGCTTTTCCTACCCGAGGCCCTCCCATAGGGATGTCTGTAAGTCGGTCGGGGTCTCAATTTGGGGTAATGCGCTCTCCCTGGATCGTGCCCCCGTCAACTTGCCCGATGTGGTTTCCGGGCGTGGCCGGGAAGTCGCTCGAATAAGGGGCGTACAGATCTATGGTGTACCTGCCGGTGTAGTGCATCCCCCCTTTTTCCACAGTAACTTGTTCATGGATGATCAGGATGGCGTCCGGAGTGATGCCGTGGGTCATGCTGTAGTCCAGCGCGATATGCCTGAGCGTATACGTGGAGTGTCCGGTCTTCGCCCACACTCCCATGCAGAAGGCCCCGCTCCCGTGCGTGCCGGAATTCATGATTTCCGTTCCATCGCTATGCCACTCCACGTAGGAGTCATCGGACAGCTTGCCGCCGTATTGCGGGTCCTGGGTGAAAACGGCATGCCATAGCCCTACAATCGTGGCGCCGGGATGGTCGTCATCCGCCAACACGAACCGTATGGGTTGGTAGGTGGCCTGCGTGAAGTGGGACGGCGGCTGCTTTGCGGCGGGCGCGGCTGTATCCGGCATCCCGCCACAGCCTGCGAACATGCTGGGGGTCAGCATCGCGGCGAACGTCACGAGCGCCAACGTAGTGGGTTTCGGTCTCAATATTGCTTTCACAAATGTCCTCCTCGGTAGATTTGCCGGATCGGTCGGCATCGGTCAAAGCTAACGCTAGCCGGGCAAAAAGGGGCATGAGTTCCTTCTGAAGTCATCCTCATGTCGTCTGAGGGTGTAAACTGCTTTTAAGAAAAGGCTTCGTAATGAGCCACAATGGCGATGGAAATCTTCGTTTCGGCGATTACGAGTTTGATTCCCACTCCGGGAGACTCCTGCGCGACGGCCGCCCGGTCAAAATCCAGCCGCAACCTTTGCGGGTCTTGGCCGTTCTCGCGGAACATGCGGGCGAGATCGTATCCCGCGAACAATTGCGCGAGCGTATCTGGGGCGAGGCTACCTATGTCGAATTCGACCAGGGCCTGAACTACTGCATCCGCCAGATCCGCTTGGCTTTGGGCGATGAAGCCTCGAAACCAGCCTACGTCGAAACGCTGCCTAAGCAGGGCTACCGGTTTATCGCGCCGGTGATCCCGGCCCGGAGTGGCGTGGAAGCCGATAGGGACTCAGCCGGTCCGGGGAGCGAGATCCCGGCTGCCCCTCGCCGGCTTTTTGCCTGGTACGTGGCGGCGGCTGCTTGCGTTGCGCTGGCGATCGCCGCCGTGGCAATCTATGCTTCGCTTCGGGTCCGGCCGGCCAGGCCCAAGTTTACCCAGCTCACCGACTTCACGGACTCCGCGGTGGCGCCCGCAGTGTCGCCGGACGGCCGCATGATCGCCTTCATCCGCGGCAGCAGGGACTTCTTGAGCGCCGATCAAGTCTATGTGAAGATGCTCCCGGACGGCGAAGCCCGACGCCTTACGGACGACCCGCGGCTGAAGTACAGCCTGGCATTCTCGCCGGACGGGTCGCGGATCGCCTACACGGTGCTCGAATCCCCCAACTGGAAGACCTACACGGTCCCGGTCCTGGGGGGCGACCCCCAGCTCTTGCTGGAAAACGCGGCCGCCGTCACCTGGCTCGACCCGATCCACTTGCTCTTTTCGCGAACACGCTCGGGCGTGCACCTGGGAATCGTTACCGGCACGGCGGCGCGCCAGGATTTCCGGGACCTCTATTTTCCGCCGCATGAACGGGGCATGGCGCATTATTCCTACGCTTCGCCCGACCGCACGTCGGCTTTAGTGGCCGAGATGAACGAGAAAGGCGACTTTGCGTCGTGCCTGCTGATTTCACTGGACGGCCGCTCGCAGCCGAGGACCATCGGGCCGCGGGGTTCGTGCCGGTCCGCGGGCTGGTCCCCGGATGGATCCTGGATGTATTTCACGGCCGTGGTGGGCGGACAAAGCCATCTGTGGCGCCAGCGGTTTCCCAGCGGAGAGCCCGAACAGCTTACCTTCGGCCCCACGGAAGAGGAAGGCGTGGCTGTCGAGCCCGATGGCCGCTCCGTCATCACGGCCATGGGAACGCATGAAAGCTCCATCTGGATTCACGACTCTGCCGGCGAACGATCTTTATCGTCGGAAGGTGAAATCGTTTCTCGTCCTTCCTTTGGCGCGGATGACAAGCTGCTGTACTATCTGCTTCGGCGCCGGACAGAGGCTTCAGGCCCCGAGCTATGGCGCATGACGATCGAGTCCGGCAAAAGTGAAGCGGTGTTTCCGGGCATCTCCATGGGGGCCTTCGATGTGTCGCCGGATGGGAAACAGGTCGTCTATTCCACGAGGGGAAGCGACGGAAAATCTCAATTGTGGCTGGCCCCGATCGATCGCAGCGCTCCCGCCAAACACATGGGAACTTCGGGCGAAGGGCACCCCCACTTCGGCCCGCGGGGGCAGATTTTGTTTCGACTGACGGAGGGGAGTTTCAATTACCTGGAGCAGATGAATCCGGACGGCTCCGGGCGTTCGAAAGTTGTTCCGTATCCCATCACCGAGATTCAAGGCGTCTCGCCCGGCCGGCGCTGGGTGATGGTCGGCGGTCCGTTTCCGGATGGCAGCGGACCCGCAATCATGGCGATCCCGGTCAATGGCGGACCTCCGCGGCGCATTTTTAGGGACTACTGCGTTCCAGTGTGGTCGTCAAACGGAAAATTCCTGTTTGTTCCCGTGGAATTCCCCGCGCGCGCAAGTCCTGGCCGAAGTCTGGCGATTCCCGTCGGCCCGGGCGAGGAGTTGCCTGAGTTTCCGGCGGAGGGAATCGCGCCGGGCGCTCCCGCCAGTGTCATGCCGGGCGCGCAATCCGTCCCGCGCGGCGATCTCGTGCCCGGCAGGGACCCTTCCCATTACGCGTACGTGAATACCACCGTACATCGGAACTTGTACCGAATCACTCTGCCCTGAGCGGGTTTTGAGAATTTCATCGGAACCGCCCTATCGAGAAGCTTAGGTCGTTTCGTATCATAGAGGAGCAGATGTCCCGGCCTGAAGATCCGCGGAGCGAGCGATCGGTTTCCGCCACGCCCGGAACCGCTTTGGTACCCGTTTCAGCGGAGGATTTTGCGTCTCGCAAGCGCCGGATCGTTGCGGCCTGGGTCGGCGCCGCGGCGGTGGTTGCGCTTGTGGCGGGATTGGCTTACCGGCATTCCGTCAATGGCGTGGACGCCCAACAATCCTTGGAGGAGGGCCGGCGGCTTTTCAAAGCCAATCGCTATACCGAGGCGGTCCTGGCTTTCGATCACGCACTGGCGCTGAGGAATGACCTGGTGGACGCCTACTTGCTTCGCGGGCGCGCGAATTCGGCCCTGATCCGTCTGGATCCGGCTGTTCAGGACTTCACCAAAGTCATTCAGTTCCGGCCACGCGATCCGGAGGCCTTCATGGAACGGGCCGAGGCTCGCCTGGAGCAAGAAAACTATCCGGCGGCGATCGCGGACTGCTCGGAAGCGCTGGCGCGTAATCCCAGGATCGCGCTGGCATATAAACTGCGCGGGATAGCGGTCCGGCAGGCCGGCAAGCCGGAACAATCCCTCCAGGATTTCAACCGGGCGTTGGAACTGGCGCCGGACGAGTCCAATTACTTCCAGCGGGCCGCAACGTATCAGATGCTCGGGCAACACAAGCTGGCACTGGCGGATCTGGATCAAGTGATTACTCTGAAACCGGACGCCTCCCAAGCGTATTACGCGAGGGCCCTATCTCGCCGCGCGGTGGGGGACGTAACGGGAGCGGAGCAGGATCGCCAGGAAGGGGTGCTCCTGGACCGGCGCTAGACGATCGGCAGGTTTTTGATCGTCCTCACGCCGTGTAGTATGCTGAACATGGAATCTGACCGACTCGATGCTGGAGGTCCTTGAATCTATGTTCCCCTCGTTTCGCAAACTAATTGCAGCAGCTCCGCTGTTCCTTTTTGCCGCCGCCGGCTGGGCGCAGACCTCCAACATTTCCGGAGATGTAAAAGGACCGGACGGCAATCCACTGGTCGGCGCGCAGGTCAAGATCGACCGAACCGACATCAAGCAGAATTTTCACGTCAAGACCAACAAAAAGGGACATTTTCTCTACGCCAACCTGCCTACGGGCGTGTACGACGTCACGGTGGAGATGGACGGCAAAGACGTGGCCCGGATTACCGGTATGCATTCGGCGCCGGGTGACAATCCGCCCCTCAACTTCGATCTTTCCAAGCAGTCGCAGCCTCCCGCCGCCGCCGCCGCCGCGGCAGTCCCAGGCGGAGCTCCGGCCGAGGGCCAGGCCAAGCAAGAGAGCGGGATGACCAAGGAGCAGCAAGCCGCCTACGAGAAGCATCAGAAGGAACTGGAGGAGGCCATCGCCAGGGACAAGGCGCTGGAGGACGCCTTCAATGCCGGCATGCAGGCCAAGACCGCCAAGAACTATCCCGTGGCCATCGAGAATCTCGAGAAGGCCAGCACGCTCAGTCCCAAACAGCACGTGGTGTGGGCGCAACTGGCGGAATCCTACATGAACGCCGCGGACTCGAAGAGCGGGGAGGAACAGCAGGCCGACATCGATAAGGGCATTGCCGCGTATGCCAAGGCCGTCGAACTCAAGGCCGACGATCCCAACTACCACAACAACTACGCGCTGGCTCTGGCCAGGGGCAAGAAGATGGATCAGGCGCAGGCGGAACTGACCAAGGCCGCCGAATTGGATCCGCCGCAGGCTGGCAAGTATTACTACAACCTGGGCGCGGTGCTCACCAATACGCAGCAGAACGACGCCGCGGTAGCGGCCTTCAAGAAGGCCACCGATCTGGATCCCAAGTACGCCGACGCGTACTACCAGGAAGCCCTGGTCCTGATGAACAAGGTTTCTCTCGATAAAGACGGAAAGATGCTGGCGCCTCCGGGCACGGTGGAAGCTCTGCAGCAATACCTGGCTCTGCAGCCCGACGGCGCCAATGCGGAAGCCGCGAAAGCGATTCTGGAGCAACTGGGTACCAAGGTGCAAACCAGCTTCGAGCGTCCCGGCGCCAAGAGCACGCCCGCCCAGAGGAAGAAATCGAAGTAGCGCGCGTGTCATGCGGTTGATCCTCTACCTGATCATCGGGGTCGTTATCTTGAGCCTGTTGCGATCGGTGGTGGAGGCCGTCGGCAAGGCGTTTGCGGGCGGACCGGCCTCTCCGGGCCCGCAGTCTTCGGGCGCTCCGCCGGGACAGGCTTCGCAGTCCCTCAAGAAGGATCCGGTGTGCGGAACCTTCGTGTCGGCGGCGACGGCTCTGCAGAAAACCAAGGGCGGAGAGACGTACTACTTCTGTTCGGCCGAGTGCCGGGATAAATTCTAGTGCGGCGGCCCGCCGCTATCCGGCGCGGAGCAACGCGCCGGACCCGCGATCGTCCCTATCGTTAATCTTTGACACGTCCGGTTTCGGCGCTGTCCGTCAAGTTGACGTGAATCCGACTTCACCGCAGTCATCCTGTAGGAGTGCCATCGCTGGCTTTCCCGCCCGTACCGGTTGAGTTCGATATAGACTGATCGGGAGATATCTTGGCAACAGGAGGAGAGTGAGATGAGTTCGTGGCCTACGTGGGAAAAATTAGAACGAGATACCTGAACTCGACCCTAAGAAAGCCGCTAACACTAACAAAAACGCTAACAACACCGTCCTACTCGCGGAGTATAACGACCACGGGAACTGGGCGCGCCACTATAGCGCTGTGAGGACGACGGTTTTTTCGTTTTTCATCGGTGGCGCGGCTGCCATGCTTTACGGGCACTGGGACAAACCGGATAAGGGCATCGCGCTGTTTGCCTGGGGGATCGCTTTGTCGGGCCTGGGCCTGTTTCTGTTCTTCACACAAGCGACCTACGAGAGTATGAATCGGCAGAGGGAAATCGCTAGGTCCTACAGGACCGTTCTGACAGGTGGCCAGGTGACCGAGCCACAAAAACTGAACTGGATGATGCAGTACGACGGCGGTATTCTCGCCCTCGCAGTCTTGGTCGCCTTCAGTGGGGGTGATTGCTGGTGGGCTCACTCCCGTCCGGGCCCATCCGGCCACGCCGTCGAATTCAAAATCCCGGTCAATGTCCAGGTAGATGGCCAAAACCCACCAGTCCCCATTGAGATTCCGCTCAAACTGACAACTCCCTGATATAAACGCAGATGGCGAGCTTCTGGCGCGGCATCGAAGAAGGCTCCCCCGGACGTCGAAGGCGAAGGCTCGCGGGCCGGAGCGGGCGGCCTTCCAGTGAATTCTAGAGTTTCGGCAAAATCGTGCGGGCGATCGCGACGGTCTTGTCATTCGCATCGGGAACGGGACCCGCAACGAGTCGAATGATCGTGTTTCCCTGGAGAACGTTCAAGCCGAGATTCGCAAGGCGCACGGCCCGGTCGCCCAAGCCGGGAATGTCGGCCCCGAAGCCTTCTTTTCCATCAGAGGCGCCTTTGCCAATTCCACCGAAGATCGCTTTGGTGGCGGTTAGGGCGGTCATCTGCGTTTTGCCGTCTTCCCCATCGATCACGAACATGAGCAGAGGAACATCGCCGCTACTCTCCGGCGCATCCCCGTTGGCGGCGGCGCCCGCCGCCGCAAGGCCGCCCACGAGTTTGCTCAAAGAATCCACCACGTCGTTTCCGTCGACTTTCGAACCCGGTTGCTGCATTTGCTTGAAGAGATCTGCGGTACCCTCCTGGGCGAGCTTTCCACTCAAGCCTTTAGGGCCGTAGTACAGGCAGGTGGTTCCCTTATCCTCGATGCGCTCGATGGGCTCGCCGAGCATCGCCGCGGCGTCCGTTTTCGAAAGAAGGTCGCAGGCTCTGTAGGTGCGTACTTTCGACGTAGCAGAAGTTTCCGGAGACGTAATCGAATTGAGGTCGACACCAGCGCTCGCGGCTTTTTCAACCACAACTTGCTTCAGTTTGTGCGCGGCGTAATACAGTCCGCCCAGCGTTGCAGCCCCGGCCAACACTACAAAGGCCACAACAAAGGCCAGAATCTTTAAGCCCGACCCCTTCGCTGCCGGCGGCAAGGGCGCTGGCTGAAAGCCTTGCGGATTGGGGGGTGGTTGATTGGGGGGCGGCTGATAGGCCTGCGGCGGCGGCGCGGCCGGCGGAAGAGGACCAGGCGTTGGAGCGCCGGCAGACGCGGCCTGCCGCGCTCCGCAATGAGAACAGAAGGGACTACCGCCAGCCTGCGCAGCCCCGCAGTTACCACAAAAGTTGGCCATTCCCAACCACCTCCGCTTCGGCGATTCTACATCGCTCACGGCGATCTCGTAGTCTCACCGGCAATCAGCCCTGGGCTTCATTCTACAACGAGGAGCAGGAGGAATAGGACCGCCAAACGCGAGTTGTGAAAGGAGACCAACTCGGCCAGTACCAGATCCTCGCACCCATTGGCAGCCCGCGGAGTGGGTGGGTGTACAATGACTCGGTACGGAAAGCCAAAACGGAGGTTACGGATGAGACGCAGACTCCCCGTTGTCATCGCGGTGGTCCTGGTTCTGACCCTGGCGGGTAGTGCCACGATTTCCGCCCAGCAGCCCGCGGTGGTTGACTCGGCGGTCCTGAAGAACGCCGGGACGCCCGCGGATCCGTTCCCCGGGTCCTGGCTCACGTACGGGAAATCCCAGAGCGAGACGCGCTACAGCCCGCTGAAACAGATCGACGCTGCGAACGTGAAGCGTCTCGGCCTGGAGTGGTCGTATGTGGTGGGCGCGGGCGGCTACAACCAGGAAGGCACCCCGCTGGTCTGGAACAACACGATCTACGGCAGTACCAGCTGGAGCGTGGTGTATGCCGTTGACGCTCGCACGGGCAAGCAGATCTGGCGGTGGGATCCAGAGGTCAATCAGAATACCAAGGGCATTAACTCGAGTCGTGGACTTGCGCTCTACAACGGGATGATCTTCGCTCCGTGCCTGGATGGACGGTTGTTGGCGCTCGATGCGATGACGGGCAAACCTGTCTGGGAGGCCCGCGTGGCCTGGCCCCAGGAGGGACACTACATCACCATGGCGCCCCGGATTGCCGGCGGCAAAGTGATCATCGGGGTCTCGGGCGGGGATACGGAGACGCGCGGTTTCTTCGACGCGTATGACGCCGCCACCGGGCAGCGGTCGTGGCGATTCTATACGGTTCCAGGCGATCCCAGCAAGCCCTTCGAGAACGAAGCCATGCGAGTGGCCGCAAAAACTTGGGGCGGCGACTTCTACACCAAAGGCGGGGGCGGCGCGGTTTGGGATGGATTCGCCTACGATCCCGACGCCAACCTGGTTTATGTCGGCACCGGGAATGCGGAGCCGTGGACGCAGAAATTCCGCGGCGCACAGAACCTGGACAATCTGTATACCTGCTCGATCCTGGCCGTGGATCTCACCACCGGGAAGCTCAAGTGGTATTTTCAGACGGTGCCGAACGACAACTGGGATTTCGACAGCGTCCAGCAGCTCATGTTGCTGGACTTGCGGATCGATGGGCGCGTGCGTAAGGTGCTGACGCAAGCCGCGAAGAATGGATTCTTCTACGCCATCGACCGGGTTTCAGGGCAGTTCATTTCGGCTTTTCCGTTCGTGAAAGTGAATTGGGCCAAGGGCGTCGACGATAGCGGGCGTCCGATGGTGAATCCGGAAGCTTACTACGATACGGAGCCGGTAGCGGTGTATCCGACCGGTGGTGGCGCGCATAACTGGGCGCCGATGTCATTCAATCCGGTGACCGGACTGGTCTACATTCCCGCTTCCTACACGTCGTACACCTACCAGGCGGCCGACGAATACAAGAAAGGTAGCAACGGCGATGTGCGCGGTTCCACTACACCGCGCCAGATCAAGGCGCCGGCCATCGGCCCGTCGGCGCCGGACGGGGTGCGCGGCGGCCTGCAGGCCTGGGATCCGGTGAAACATATGTTGGTCTGGCGCGGCGATGGCGGCGGAGGCATTGGCGGCGGTACCGCGACCACCGGCGGAAACCTGGTCTTCCAGACGTCCAATGACGGGCGTTTCGCGGCTTGGAGCGCCGACAAAGGCGAGAAGCTGTATGAGATTCAAACCGGCAAGTTCGGCGTAGCGCCGCCGATCACCTACGAGATCGACGGCAAACAGTACGTGGCCTTCATGGCCGGCAGAGGCCGCCCCGCGGGGACCATCGGTCCCACCGATGCCAAGATCGATGACCCTGCCATGCTGTTCGTCTTCGCACTCGACGGGAAGGCCAAGCTTCCCGCGTCTGCTCCGCCGGCCAGCGCCGCCGCACCAGCAGTCCGCTAGATCGCGTTGCATCCACCGCAACGGCGTCCGCGACGTTCAACAGGTCACGGACTTATCGTCAGGAGGGTGCCGGGCTGCGTGATCGCGCCGCCGTAGGTCGCTCTGATGGTCAGATCGCCCGGCGGGAGCGGGTCTGGAAGGGTCACGTTGAACAGGAACTCGCCCGGGAAGACAAGTCCGGCGAAGATAACCGTCGCGTTCCGGCCGGCAACGGTGATGGACGGGAAGGGAGACAACGTCCCGCCTTGCGTGCTTGAGCCGGCGACCACGGGAGTCGAGGTGGCGCCGAAGCCGTTCGCGTAAACCGAGATCGTTTCGCCGGGCTTGGCCGGGGAGAAGGTATAGCCGGGCACGGAGAAACTCGTTGGACCCACCAGAGTCCCATCGAGGTGAACGGCCGCCACGTGCAGGCCATCGCCGAAGACAAAGAAAGAGGGCGACAGCGGTTGAGCCAGCGCCGTGAATTGCGCGCTCGCGGCGCCGTTGTCCGACATCACGATTTGCGTTTCGGCGGGTAACGCGTCAGGCGGTGTCAGGATGTTAATCTGCGTTGGACTGATGTAGTAAACATAAGCGCTCCGGCCGTTCACGGTGACGCTGACGCCGTCGAGCTGGGTGGGCATCTGGCCGTTGACGAAGTCGGAATCCAGCCAGATGCGGGAATCGCCGGGGGGCGCGAGGCGGGAGCCTTTAATCTCGACCCAAGTGTTGGGCGCGATGGTGGTCTCGTCGCCTTCCGCATTGGCCACCAGCGAGACCAGGGGTCCAACGGTGGCGGTCGCCGGGTAATAAACCATGACAAAGAAGTGCTGGATAAGGGCGCTTGTCGGCTGAAATCCGGCGTCGAAATTGAAGGTCCACTGAAGATCGCCGGGGGCGTAGCCGGTGCAGGGCGACTCGCTGGTTCCGGATTGGTCGCGTTGGCACCCCCAATAGTAGAAGGGCTGCAGATTCTGGAATGGTCCCGCCGTGCCAGTCGACATGAGCCTGCTATCGCCCGGTACCAGGCCTAAGTCCGTGAACAAATCCCGCAGAACCGTGGATGTCGCGGGAAGTTGCCAGAGGGAGGAGCCCAGGTAATGGCTGTTGTTCAGGGCCTCAATCCACTGCGTCGCCGTATCGAGCAACATCGCGCCGTTGCTGATCTTGGGCGCGGTAATGGTGCGGGATGAGGAAGCGTGAATCGCCACGTTGCCGGCGATGCCATACGCGTTCGAGGCGGCCATATTGCCGTCGGCAGCCCAAGTGTATCCGGTGTTGCAATCGTACACGGCGTTACCTGCGGCGGGTCCAGTCGTATAGGGGACGACGGTAGGGCCACTGGCGGAACAGGAGGGCGCGGTTCCGAGGGCGCCGGTGAGCATGGGCAGCGTGTAGAAGTAGTTGTAGGTGGTCGTGACGCCGCCCTGAATGCCGCTGGCGAAGGAAAAAACCTCCTGTCCTCCGTTGCTGGTGCCGCTGGTGCCGCCGTCGTTCTGCTGCGCCCAGTAATAGGAGGACTTCAGGTTGTGGAGCGGCGCGACTGTGGCGCCGAAAGCCGGGGCCGCGCTGGAGGGGAAGTTCAGCTGGAGGCCGGCCGAATAGAGGTTCGAGAGGGCGCTGCCGGAGCACAGAGGACCGAACGATCCGCCACCGGTTCCGGTACTGGCGCAGGTGCTGTCGACCATAGGGGCGGCGGGAAACTGCCAATCGTTGTGGCCCAGGTAGCCCGCGCCGTTGTCATAGGCGTTCAGGGCCGCGACCCATTTTTGCGCGGTGGCGTAATCCATGGAACCGTTGGGAAAAATTCCCGTGACTCCTAAAGCAGTCCGCATGGCCGCGTCGCCGGCCAGATCCGCGTTGGCGAGCCAACAGACGCTTTGATCGGGGTCGTAGACGATCGGGGCCTGGGCCACGGGGGTCGATCCGAGGGTGGAAACAGGCTGGGCGGTGCGGCAGGGGTCAGTTTGGCGAAGGCGCAGGTAGCGGTGCAAGTGAGGAGAAGAAGGCCGGCAGCGGTTCGGCAGAGGTTCATCGGTTTCCGGGAAATTTGCTATTCCCACAAGATACACGAAAACGGCGGCTACGGCGATCGCGGAGATGGCAGCAGGTTCCGCTTGCGCGAGATCGGCTAGACTATGAATTCGGTCACATGCCGGCGGAGCAGACTGAAAGCGGTTGTGACCGGCCATTCGCGATAAGGGAGACGAGATGAAGTACATGATCAGCTGGTCCGAACGCTCGCAAGGGTCGCCTATGGAGTATGAGAATGCTCAGAAACGAATCCTGGAAGTGTTTGGTCAATGGAAGGCGCCGGCCAATTTCAAGATCGAGTTCTTCGTAATACGGGTGGGCGATTGGGGCGGGTATATGTTGATGGAATGCGACGATCCGCTCGCGGTTCACAAGCTCTGCTCGATGCTGCCCGCATTTGAATTTCAGGTCCGCCCCGTGGTCCCCGTCGAGGATGCGATCCGGGTCGAACTCGAAGTGATCGCCTGGCGTGACGGACTGAAAGGCAAGTGACCTCCGTATTGCCAGCGCGGCCAACTCATGGCATCCTTTCGGATGGGTTCCGTGGAGCACGGTACAAAAACAGATGGATCACTTTCGCGTTGGCCCTTTGGAAATCTCACGTGTCGAGGAGACGCGAACGCAGTTCGACGCCGGAATGTTTTATCCGGAACTGGCGCGCGACACGCCCGCGCGTTATGCGCCGTGGCTGGCCCCGTACTTCGATATCGGCGCGCATAGTTTTCCGTGCATCTTTCAGTCCTTCGTGGTCCGTCACCGGAAGACTACGATCCTGATTGACACCTGCTTCGGAAACCATAAGGAGCGGCCCGATTTTCTGCTCGCTCACCGCTTGAACAATCCCTATCTCGATCGTCTCCATGCCGCGAACTGCCGGCCCGAGGATGTGGATATCGTGCTGTGCACGCACTTTCATGTGGATCACGTCGGCTGGAATACCAGGCTCGACAACGGACGGTGGGTCCCGACCTTCCCCAATGCCCGCTACATTTTTTCACGCGAGGAGTACCGGCGCTTCGCCCCGGAGAATCGCACGGGCGAACCCCCTCCGTTTCTCAACATTTTCGAGGACAGCGTCCTCCCGGTGATTCAGAGCGGCCAGGCGGAGTTCGTCTCGGGCGAACAAGCCGTGCATGAATTGCTCACGGTCTTTCCCGCACCGGGCCATACACCGGGTCACATCGCGATCCGCGCCGCGCGGGGCGAGGATACGGGCATCTTCCTGGGCGACGTGATTCACAACCCCATTCAAATCGCCGAGCCTGATTTGAACAGCGCCTTCTGCGAGCTGGGTTCCGAAGCGCGGGCCTCGCGCCGCAAAATCCTGGACGAGGCGGCGGAATACAATCAGCTGCTGGTCCCCGGACACTTCTGCGCTCCCCACGTGGGAAGGATCAAGGCAGTGGGGAACAGCTTCGTGTTTCGCGGCGGGTTAGAGTGAGCTTACTTGACCGCCGGAAGTCCGGGCTGGCCTTCGGCCGGGTGCTCATCGACGGCGATGGCAAAAAAGCCGCTCACCGCATAGGTGCTCATGGCGGCCACCATGTCCATGGTGCCGCGCTTGCCCCAAAATTGGACGGCCTTGGCGAAGGTGGCGGAATCGACCTTCTTATCGGTGAGCATCTGGCGGCCGAAACGGATGACGGTGGCGTCCTTTTCATTCAAACCAGCGAGCGAACCGCGCTTCCGAACCACGTCGATCAACTTGGGATCGATTCCAGCCTTTAGAGCGCTGGCGTGGTGCCCGTTCCACTCCAGGTTGTAGTTGGTTTCGCGGCAGGCGACCAGAATGGCGAGTTCACGCGTGTACGGATCGAGCGTTCCGCCCGTCACGGCGGCGTTATGGAGATCCAGCAAGGCCTGCCCCACGGCCGGGTTATAGGTGGCGAACGCGAGCGGTCCGGTCACAGTTCCACCCTTGCCGAAGATGATCGACGACTCCCTTTCCCTTGGCGTCCACCTCGGAACTCTTCAGATACGGCAGGCGGGCCCGCGATTGGGGATCGAGGTCGGCAGGGAGCTTCGACTGAGCGTAGACAAGGAAAGACGCCGAGGCTGCGAGCAGAATCACGCCGCACCGGCGCGAGAACGGGGAAAGGGTCATTCGTGTTTTCTCCTCCGTTCATTCTACTTCCTGGGCGCCTCCCGCCATCAGGCGCGGAGCAAAGCGCCGGCGTCGAAGGCGAAGGCTCGCGGGTCCGAGCGGGCGGCCTTGCGCAGCGGATCCAGGGAATCGGTGAAATAAGCCCGCTGCAACCAGCGCGATCCGGCGAAGGAGTCGCGTCCGTGGAGCACGCGATCGTCCTTAAAAAGAAGCGCTGTTCCGGGCTGGACCACGACGCGCGCGGGCTCCAGGGACATCAGCAGCGCGCGAAAGCGGTTGAGCGCTTCGGCGGCTTCGAGCGTCAGCGGCTCGATGGAGGAACTGGCGGCGGACACACGCGTCAGGCCCAGTTCATCGCGCCACAGGATGGGACAGGGAGCGGAAAGTATCGCGCTTTCCGGGAATGAAAAACTGGCGGGACAAGCGTGCCGGAAGATGGGTTTGGCGAGCGACGCCGCAAGATCGGCCGGAGCTGCTTCCATAATCTGGCCGGCCGTAAGAACCAGCGTGGCCGCATCCTGGTTGCGGAGACCGTAGAGCAGGATTCCGTTCTGGCGAAAGCGCCGCGGCAGGAAAGCGTTGTCGCTATGAAAACCGAACTGGACCCGTCCGGCGTTGGACTGAATTCGCTCCATGCCCTGGATCGGTACAACTTCCTGGATGGGAGCGCCGGACTTCTCGTTGAGATAGGAAAGAATGTCGCCGTGCGTGCCGACGATGCCGCAGATCACGGCCTCGGAAACGGCTTGCTTGCCGGCGGGGCGCATTCCATCGGCCGGAGTCGGAGGCAGCTCGGGATCGACCGGGAGGTTTTCGAACAGGAGAGCGGGGATGCCGACGGGTGAGAAAAACTCATCCAGCTCCTCGGCGAAGTGCTCGGGTAAATGCCGCAGGGCCAGATGAACAGAGGCGTCGCGAAACGCGTTCCAGGCGTTCAGGTCGCGATAGTCGGGAAATGTCAGCGCGCAAGCGTCGCGGGTCCAGGATTCGCGATCGCGGTCGGGAAGTCGCAGCGATGGCAGCTCCTCCAAAGGATGGGTCTGCGCGAGAGGGAGGCTAGGGACAGTTGCCATGCAAAAGTTACCCTAATTGTACCGTAGGGGTCGAGGCATACCTTGCCCCTACCCTTCTGTAACCAGCCTGTAACCGACACCAGGCTCGGTCTGCAAGTACTTGGGCCGGGCGGGGTTACGCTCCAGCTTGCGGCGCAACTGGGCGACATAAACGCGCAGATACTGGGCCTGCTCGGTGTGCTGGGGTCCCCACACTTCGTTCAGCAACTGCCGCTGCGTGAGGACTTTCCCGGCGTGCTGGATCAGGACTTGCAGCAGCTTGTACTCGTTGGGCGTGAGATGGATCTCCTGGGCGTCGACGCGCACGACGCGTTTTTCGAGATCGACTTCGACGGGGCCGAAACGCACGACCGAGCCGGCTCCGTCCACTCGCGCGCTGGCACGTCGCAGAGCGGCGCGAATCCGCGCGAGCAGTTCTCCCACCGCGAAGGGCTTGGCGACGTAGTCGTCGGCGCCCAGGTCGAGCGCGGCGATTTTGTCCTTCTCCTGGCCGCGGGCGGAAAGGACCAGGATCGGGATCTTGCCCCATTCGCGGACTTTCTGGATCACGTCCAAGCCGTCGCGGTCGGGCAAGCCGAGATCGAGCAGGATCAGATCGGGCTGGCGGGATTGAGCCTGGGCCAAGCCTTCGTCCGGCGGTGACGGCCTCCTGGAGGCGATAACCTTCGGCGTCGAGCGCCGCGCGGAGGAAGCGGCGGATCTGGGAATCGTCCTCGATCAGGAGAATGAGAGGCTTCATGAGGATGCCAGTTTTGATTCCGACGGAAGGCTGATCCGAAATGTGGATGCCGCCGCCGGGGCGGGGAAGGGCTTGAATGGTCCCACGATGCGCCTCGACGATGGCGCGGCAGATGGGCAGCCCGAGTCCGGCGCCGCGCACGCCATCAGACACATTGACAGACCGAGCCGCGATAAAACTTTTCGAAAATGCGTTCTTCCTCGCCGGGAGGAACGCCGGGGCCGCGGTCGCGAACTTCGATGATCACGGAACCTTCCTGTTCAAACCCGGCCAACTCGAGAGGCGAGCCGGGAGGCGTGTACTTGGCGGCGTTCTCCAGCAAATTCCACAGTACCTGCCCGAGCAGCACGTCGTCGACGTACACCATGATCGGTTTATTCTCGGGGGGCAGATTCCCGGCCAGGTCGATCGAAACCGCGCGGCCTTCGAGCTGGCGCTCCATGCGCTGGAGCACGGTCCCGACGATTTCCTCCAGAGGATAGAGGTCGCGGCGCAACTCGACGCCGCCCGATTCGAAGCGTGTCATGTCGAGCAGGTTGGCGACCAGGCGGCTGAGGCGGTCGGCTTCATCGGAAATGCTTTCGAGCAACTCCTGACGGGTTTCAGGCGGCAAGCGCTCGCCCTGCGAGCGCAGCGTCGAGGCGGCTCCGGTGATCGAGGCGAGGGGCGTGCGCAGGTCGTGGGATACGGCGCTCAACAGGGAACTGCGCATCTGCTCGGTCTGCATATGGAAGCGGGATTCCTCGGCGGCCCTCTGGCTCATGGTTCGCTCGATGGCGAGGGCGGTTTGGTTGGCGAAGACTTCGAGGAGATGTTGTTGCTCGGGGGCGAAGATGCGGTCCCCTACATTGGTCACGGCATCGGGCAGGACGGCCAGCACGCCGAAGGTCTCGCGCGCGCCGCGGAGAGGAAGATAGAGCGCGGTAGCGCCGGGAAGCGTGTCCGTGCGCAGGCCGGCCTTTTGGCCATGATCGAAGACCCACTGCGCGATGGCCTCTTCGGAAGGCGGCACGGGCAGCTGATCGGAAGTGCGGCGGCGGAAGGAGAGCTGGCCGTCTTCGGGCAGAAAGATCACGACACGTGCGCCAAAGACTTCCCCGGCGAGCGCGGCGGCGGCCCGGGCCGCCTCAAACACGCGGGTTTCCGCGGCCAGCCGGCTGGATAACCGGTAGAGGGCTTCGGTGCGGGCCTCGCGTTCCACTGCGTGCGCCGCCTGCATCCGGATGCGCACAGTAAGAGTACTGATCACCAGGGCCACCACCAGCATCACGGCAAAGGTGACGACGTACTCGTAGTCGGATACGGCAAACGTATAGTACGGCGGAACGCAGAAGAAATCGAAGGCCGCCACGCTGAGGACGGAAGCGAGCACCGCGGGGCGCTGGCGGCATCGCATCGCCACCGCTACAATGCCCAGCAGATAGACCATGACCAGATTCGTGGGAGCGAGAAAAGGGCGGAGAATCAGGGCGATGATGGTCGACAATGCGACGACGATGCCCGCGATGGCCCATTCCTTGCGCTGGGCCGGTTCGCTCCCAGGGGTGACCGCGGGAGCCGGAGCCGCGCCTTCTCCGCGCAGCATGGAGATCTCGATGTCCCCGCTTTTTTCGATGAGCTCGTCCACGATGGAGCCGCGCAGAAGCCGCTTCCAGAGCGGGCTCGTGGTTTTTCCAAGGACGATGCGGGAAACGTTCCGCGAACGGGCGTACTGAAGGAGCGCATCGGCCGGCCGGGAACTGGAGAGCGTGACGGTCTCGGCCCCGAGCTGCTCGGCCAGACGCAGGGAAGCCAGGACCCGCTCCCGTTCTTCCCTAGAACGCTGCGCGAAGCCCGGTGTTTCGACGAACGCGACGATCCACTCCGCGCCGAGACGCTCCGCCATGCGGCGTGCGGCACGGACCAACCGCGCCGAGAACGGGCTCGAACCAATCGACACCATCAAGCGTTCGGACACGGGCCAGGTCGCTCCGATGGCGTGCTCCAGGCGGTAATCCCGCATTTGCGCGTCGACGCATTCGGCGGTTTTACGCAACGCCAGTTCCCGCAGGGCGATGAGATTGCCGGGGCGGAAAAAATTGCCCATGGCCCGCTGTGCCTGGTCGGGAACGTAGACCTTGCCTTCCTCCAGACGCTGCAACAGCCCCTTGATGGGGAGGTCGACGAGCTCGATTTCGTCGGCTGTTTCCACTACCGAATCCGGAATCGTCTCCCGCACGTGCACGCCGGTCACCTGCGCGACGACATCGTTCAAGCTATCCAGATGCTGTACATTCAGGGTGGTGAAAACGTCGATACCGGCGCGGAGAAGTTCCTCCACGTCCTTCCAGCGCTTGGCGTGGCGGGCGCCGGGGACGTTGGTGTGCGCCAGCTCGTCCACCAGGATCAGCTCGGGCCGGCGGGCGAGCGCGGCGTCCAGGTCGAATTCAGCCAGGGCGTGTCCGCGGTACTCAAGAGTGCGTCGAGGCAGAGCTTCCAGACCTTCGAGAAGTGCATCGGTTTCCAGGCGTCCATGCGTTTCGACATAACCCGCGACCACGTCGACGCCGGCTTGCTTTTTGAGCCGCGCGGCCTGGAGCATGGCAAACGTTTTACCGACACCCGGAGACGCGCCGAAGAACACTTTCAGCCGGCCCTGGCGGGCGCGGTCTTCCTCGACCTTTACGCGCTCGAGTACTTCGTCCGGGCTAGGCCGGGCGGGTTCCACGTTGCAACCTTATCTATCCTGCCGAGTCGCTTCTTCCGACTCAACGTTGCCGATCTAGGGCCAAGTTTAACGCGACGACGTTCACGGTTGGTTCGCCCAGGAATCCCCACTGCCGTCCGTGCGTGTTTTGCCGGATGAGATCGCGGACCTGCTGGAGGGGAAGGTTTCGTGCGCGCGCGACTCGGTCCGCCTGGTACTCGGCAGCTTCCGGACTGATATGCGGATCGAGTCCGCTGGCTGAGGACGCCAGCAGATCGAGCGGAACCGGTTGATGCTGATCCGGATCCGCGGCCTGCAACGCGGCGCGGCGAGTCTCGATGTTCGCGGGCAAGGTCCGGATTCAAGGGCCCCAGGTTGGAGCCCGAGGACGCCGCCGCGTTATAGGGGAACGGACTGGTGGCGGAAGGCCGGCTCCAGAAATACTTGGGATCGGTGAAGTTTTGTCCCAGCAGCGCAGAGCCAACGACGCGGCCCCGTTCTACAATCAGGCTTCCGTTGGCCTGGCGGGGGAAGAGCAGCTGGGCCGCGAGGGTGATCGCCAGCGGGTACAAGGCGCCGGTAAGAATGGTCATGGCCACCAGCAGGAGGATCGCGGGTTTTAGCTGGCGCAACATATGGTCTCCTTTTCTTAAGCGAGGTGCAGCCCGGCCAGAATCATATCGATCAGCTTGATGCCGGCGAACGGCAAGAGCACGCCGCCGAGGCCGTAGATCAGAAGGTGGCGTTGCAGCAGTTCCGCGGCACCGGCTGCCCGGTAGCGTATGCCGCGCAGAGCCAGCGGAATCAGCGCCACGATGATGAGCGCGTTGAAAATGACGGCGGAGAGGATCGCGCTCTGGGGCGTGGCGAGATGCATCACATTCAGCGCGCCGAGTTCCGGATAGGTTGTGGCGAAGGCCGCGGGAATGATGGCGAAGTATTTGGCCACGTCATTGGCCGTGGAGAAGGTAGTCAGCGCTCCGCGCGTCATGAGCATTTGTTTGCCGATCTGGACGATTTCGATGAGCTTGGTGGGATTGGAATCGAGATCCACCATGTTGCCGGCTTCTTTGGCGGCCTGGGTGCCGGTGTTCATCGCCACCGCTACGTCGGCTTGCGCCAAGGCGGGGGCGTCGTTGGTGCCGTCTCCGGTCATGGCGACCAGCCTGCCTTCCGCCTGGCGTTCGCGAATGAGCTGGAGCTTGAGCTCGGGAGTGGCTTCAGCAAGAAAATCGTCGACACCGGCTTCGGCGGCAATCGCGGCGGCCGTCAAGGGGTTATCGCCGGTGATCATGACAGTACGGATTCCCTGGCGGCGCAGTTCGCCGAAGCGTTCCTTGATTCCGCCTTTGACGATGTCTTTGAGGTGAATCACCCCCAGCACCGCGGCTCCGTCGGAGACTACCAGAGGTGTGCCGCCTTGGCGGGCGATTTGATCGACGGAGGCACGCACGGCGGCGGGAAATTCGCCACCCAAATCCCGCACGCTGGCGCCAATCGCGTCCGCCGCGCCCTTGCGGATACTTCGGCCATCCAAATCGACGCCGCTCATCCGGGTGCGGGCAGAAAACGGCACGAAGTGCGCGCCCAACTGATGCAGGTCGTGCTCGCGGATCTCGAACCGTTCCTTGGCCAGCACCACGACGCTGCGGCCTTCGGGTGTTTCGTCGGCGAGCGAGGCGAGCTGCGCCGCGTTGGCCAAATCGAATTCGCTAACGCCGTCGGCGGGCAGGAAAGCCGTGGCCTGGCGATTGCCGAGGGTGATGGTGCCGGTCTTGTCGAGCAGTAGCACGTCGACATCTCCGGCGGCCTCCACGGCACGCCCCGACATCGCCAGGACGTTGGCCTGGAGCATGCGGTCCATGCCGGCGATGCCGATGGCGGAGAGCAGCGCTCCGATGGTGGTGGGAATCAGGCATACCAGCAGCGCGACCAGGACGGTCACCGTGACGGGCATTCCCTTTCCGGCCTCGTGCACGCTGAAGACGGAGAAGGGCAACAGGGTGACGGTGGCGAGGAGAAACACAATGGTCAGCGCCGCGAGCAGAATGTTCAAGGCGATTTCATTGGGGGTCTTCTGGCGGCTGGCTCCTTCCACCATGGCGATCATGCGTTCCAGGAAACTCTCGCCCGGCTCGGCGGTGATGCGGATCACCAGCCAATCCGAAAGCACTCGAGTGCCGCCGGTGACGCCGCAACGGTCGCCTCCGCTTTCGCGAATCACGGGAGCGCTTTCGCCGGTGATGGCGCTTTCATCCACGGAGGCGGTGCCTTCGATGGCGTCGCCATCGAGCGGGATATAGTCGCCGGCTTCCACCAGGACCAGATCACCTTTGCGCAGCGATGCGCCGGACACGGTTTCGAAAGTGGCTCCGTAGTGGGGCAGGGTCATCTTCTTGGCGGAAACATCGCGGCGGGAGCGACGCAGTGAATCGGCCTGAGCCTTGCCGCGCCCCTCGGCGATAGCCTCGGCAAAGTTGGCGAACAGCACCGTGAACCACAGCCACAGGCTGACGTGCAGAATGAATCCGGCCGGCGCTTCGCCTTTTCCGAGCAGCGCCTGAAATCCCAGGGCAGTGGTGAGGATGCTGCCCACCAGCACGACGAACATCACAGGATTCTTGACTTGATGGCGCGGGTCGAGCTTGCGGAGGGAATCGGTGATGGCGCCGCGCACGATAGAGGGATCGAAGAGAGAAAGGGACTTCATCGCAGAGCCTCCACGACTGGTCCCAGTGCGAGCGCGGGGATGAATGCGAGCGCGCCCACGATCACCACGACGCTGGCGAGCGTCACGATGAAAAGTGGGGTGTGGGTGGGCAGGGTCCCGGCTCCGGCGGGAACGATCTTCTTGCGCGCAAGCGAGCCGGCGATTGCCAGCGCCGGCAGCGCTACCCAGTAACGCGACAGCAGCATCGCGATACCTCCCATGATGTTGACCAGGGGGTTGTCGGCTCCGTAGCCCGCGAAGGCACTGCCGTTGTTGTTGCCCATGGATGTGAACGCGTAGAGAATTTCGCTGAACCCGTGGGGACCGTGATTGGTCAGGCCGCTCACGCCAAGCGGGCTGACCACGGCCACAGCCGTCCCGGCCAGAACGCACAGCGGCGGCACCAGAATAGCGAGCGACGCCATCTTCATTTCAAACGTCTCGATCTTCTTCCCGAGATATTCCGGGGTGCGTCCGATCATCAGCCCGGCCATGAAGACGGCCACGATGGCGAAGATCACCATTCCATAGAGGCCGCAGCCCACGCCGCCGAAGACCACTTCGCCCAGCTTCATCAGGACCATGGGGATCATCCCGCCCAGCGGCGTGAAGGAATCGTGCATGGAGTTGACCGAACCGTTCGACGCGGCGGTGGTCGCGACGGCCCACATGGCCGAGTTGACCGTGCCGAAGCGGACTTCCTTGCCTTCGAAGTTGCCGTGCTCCAGGGCGACTTCGCTTAGGAGGAGCGGAACGAAGATCACCAGCATCACGGCGAGGAGCGCCCAGCCCTGGCGGGTATCGCCCACCATGCGCCCGAAGGTGTAGCACAGCGCGGCCGGGATCAAAAGGATGGAAATCAGCTCGGCAAAGTCGGATAGAGGCGTGGGATTTTCGAATGGATGCGCGGAGTTGACGTTAAAGAATCCGCCGCCGTTGGTGCCTAACTGTTTGATGGCGATTTGCGACGCGGCCGGGCCCATGGGAAGCATGACCTGGTCGACGAGTTTCCCGGAGGTGTCCTTGACGGGCTCGATCAGTTGGGCGGGAACGTAGGGTTTCAAATTCTGCTCCACGCCCTGCGCAACCAGGAACAGCGCCAGAACCGCCGATAGCGGAAGAAGGAGATATAGAGTGGTGCGCGTCAGATCGACCCAGTAGTTTCCCAGCGACTCCGTCTGCCGCCCTGCGAGCCCCCGGGCCAATGCGGCCAGAACCGCGATTCCGGCGGCCGCGGACACGAAGTTCTGAACGGTCAAGGCCACCATCTGGACGAAGTAGCCCAGCGCCGTTTCGCCGCCGTAATTCTGCCAGTTCGTGTTGGTGGCAAAACTGACAGCGATATTGAAGGCGGTGTGCGGTCCGATGGCCGGAAATCCTTGGGGATTCCAGGGCAGCAGGTGCTGCGTCCGCAGCAGTACATACACCGCGAGAAAGCTCGCCAGATTGAAGGCGAGAAAGGCGGCCGCGTACACGTCCCAGGACATGGCGGCGCCAGGGTCGATTCCGCAGGCGCGATAGATCCCGCGCTCCAGCGGCCCGAGGATGCGGCTGAGTATGGTCTTGCGGCCCTGGAGCAGATCCGCGATGTAGGATCCGAGGGGTTTGACCAGCAACAAGATCACACCCAGGAACGCGGTCATCTGTATTAGCTCGTTGCCTGTCATGAAAAAATCTCCGGCTTAAGCAGCGCGACAAAGAGGTAGATGAGGAGTCCGGCCGCGAGAATCTCGCCGATCAGGTAGAGCATGATCAGCTCCTGGCCGCCAGCTTCACCAGCCAGGCGGATACCGCGAAGAATAGAACGCCGAGCATCACGCAAAACGTGTCCATCATGAACGCTGCCATGGGAACTACCTCCAAGATGAGTGTAAGAGCACGCGCGTAAGGAACGCCTTAAAATAGGCAGCGCAGCAGTAAAGAAAGCGTAAGGAGACGCGTTATCCGTTGGGCTTGCCGATTTCGCGGGAAAACGACTCCAGGACCTTTTGCCGGTCCGCGCCCTCCAGGTCATGCTCGAGCCGGCGCAGCGCCACGCCGACGACATCGCGGTGGTGGAGACGCGATCCGACGCCGGACTGCGAGCACAGCCGCAGCCAGATGCGATGCAGGCGGTCGACGTCCTCGGGCCATAGCCGCGGCGGATGGGGGCCCAGATTCACGTAGACCGAGGGGCGGTCGGGATTGGTGATTTCGAGCGAAAAAGCGTGGCGCGGTTCACTGAGACGTTCCCAGGCCAGGCCGATGCGCCGGGCCAATTCTTCGGAGGCCATGCGGGCGGACACACCGACGACGAGCTTCGACGCCTGGAGACGCGCGGCTGTCTGGACCATTGCATCAAAGGGATCGACGGCAGGCACCACCAGCAGCTCGACGCTTTTGCCCTGCTTTTCCGCTACGGAGACCACGTGCGAGAACAGTTCCTGCTCATCGTGCGCAAAGAGTTGTTCATCGTGCAGGTCGTATTCGGCGGCGCCGGCGGAAAGCGGGCGGACAGTCATCACGACGACGTCGTGGCGGCGCAGGTTGGTTTTCTCAAGCGTCTTGTTCAGGTGCCACAGCCGGCGGGAATCGCGAACGGCGACGAGGACGCTGCCGGGCCGCGCGTGCAGGGTCTGGGTGCTGATATCGGACTGGTGATCCAGGTTGAATTTTTCCAGATCCGCGCGATGCTCCTTCTTCTTGCGGACATTGACGTGTTCGGAGACCAGGAACAGGCTGTACAGCACGATGGTGAAGGAGACTCCGTAAATAGTGGCGATCCGTTTGGTGAAGAGGTTTGCGATGGCCACCAGGAAAAGAACGGAAGTGGTGGCGGCGAGTCCGATGGGGATCTCGACCCGGCCCAGCGTGATGTTGAACGGGAATTTGTACTCCTGATCGTGGCGCTGATAGCGGAGCACCAGGACTCCCAGGGCTTTGAGAGCGAAGCTCCACACCACGCCGAAGGCGTAGGCCTCGCCCAGCAGCAGGACGTCGCCGCGGCTGGCGATGATGGTCGCGATCTGGAGCAGCGCCATCAGGTTGAGAATCCGGTAGGTGGTGCCGAACTTGCGGTGGGGACGGCGGAACCAGTCAAGCAATACGCCGTCTTCGGCCACGCGATTCATCACGCCGTTGACGCCGATGAGCGAGGTATTCACGGCGCCCGCCAGAATCAGCACGCCGACGATCACCACGAAGATGTGAAACCCGAGCTTGAGGGCCGCCGGTCCGACGAAGTTGTCCACCAGGCCGCCAATCAGATTGTCGTAATAGGTGCTTCGGACCGCGTCGGGGATGATCATCACGGCGAAGACGGAAATTACGCCGGTCGAGATCAGGCAGTAGGTGCAGACGATGTTGCCGGTGAGGCGCAGGTTCTTGAGCTTGGGATAGGCGATCTCGCGATAGACCTGGGCGAGCGTCTCGAATCCGCTCATGGCGAGAATCGAGTGGCCGAACGCCACGACCATCACGACGAAAGAAATCTGAACCCAGAAGGTTCCTTGGAGCCATCCCATGGATTCGGTGGCCAGGTGGATGTTGGAGGGCGTGGGCAGCGGCGGCAAAGTCGCTCCGCCGTGCATGACCAGCGTGAGCGGGCACCAGATCAGGAGGATCACGACCATCACAGTGGTGATCTGCATGATGCGCAGAGCCTTGGTGCTCGACTCGGGGACGCCTTTGATGTTCGACCACCAGAAGTAACACGTCACGATGACGCTGAAGAAGACGGCAAAAGAATTCGGATTCGTCCGCCAGGTCTGGTGGAAGGCTCCGCTCAGCTCGTTGAGCAGGCGGCCCAGGTACTGTCCGGCGCTGACCACGCTGATGGGGCCAGTGAGAATGTAATCGACCACGAGCGCGGAGACGGAGAGCTTGGCCACAGTGGGTCCCATGCTGTCGCGCACGACGACGTACACGCCGCCGCGCACGAACATGCTGGAGCTTTCCATGTAGACGGAGCGGACGGCGTAGCTGAACAGCATCACGGCCAGCACCATCCAGGGCGCGGATTTGCCGATGGCCTGCTCGGCGATGCCTCCGATGTAGTACATGGTGGAGGCCATGTCGTTCAGCACGACCGCGGCCGCCTGCCAGACTGAGATGAACGTCAGTGCGACGGTAGTGGCGACGACCACCTTTGTTGTCGAGGAAGACCCTGCGGCGGGTGCGGAAGTTTCCGTCCGCGGATTCATACGGTCACCACCAGTACGCGCCGTCGGTCTTGGCGCAAGAGTCTGGTGAGATGCCGGTCGCGCCATTTGCGCGCGCCGATGATGACGACCGAATCGGGCGCGAGTGCGCGGCAAATGGTCTGGTTGCGGTCGCGGCAAAGATAGATTTCGACGGTGGTGTCCTCGACTGCGATGGATTGAAGCACGCGTTCCGTAAATTCAACGGGGACGTCCGGCTCGGCGAGCGGCAGAGGATACGGGACCACCTGGGCCACCATCAGCGTGATGCGAGCGCCCAGACCGCGGGCCATGGTCCGGGCGGTGGTGAGCGCGGCGGCGGTATTGCGGCGATCAGTGAAGATAACCTTCAGATCGAGCCTCGGGCCGTCCGGGGAAGACTCCGCTGGGAGGGATCGATACTGGAGGCGGGCCGGTTCCTGTAGCACCAGTTCCAGACTAGAGGCGCGGGTCTTAAGGCGGTGTCAATATCCGGGCAGGCGATATCAAGAAAGTGTTAAGAGATATCATGTCTCCATGCGTCTGTGCCGGTTCGGGGACTCGCGTTTAGGCTTGGTCGAAGGGCAGAAGGCCCGGGACGTAACGGCGGCGCTGGATGTGTTGCCGTCGTATCGATATCCGCTTCCCGGCTACGACCCGCTCATCGCGAATCTCGACAAAGTGACGGCGCGGATTCGTGAGATCGCGGATAGTTCACCGGTGGTGGCGCTGGACGGATTGAAGCTGTTGAGCCCGGTGGCGAATCCGGGGAAAATCATCGCCGCCCCGGTGAACTACGCGAAGCACATGAGCGAGGTGGCGAGCGATTCGCAATTGAACGCCGGCAACCCGGGCCATACCGTGACGATTCAGAAAGCGGGTTTGTTTCTGAAGGCCAACAGCTCGCTGGTGGGACCCGGCGAGGGGATCGCGCTGTGGCACCTGGAGCGCCGCAACGATCACGAAGTGGAGCTGGCGGTGGTGATCGGCAAGCGCGCCAACAACGTGAGCCGAAGGGATGCGCTCGGGTACGTCGCGGGGTATAGCATCGGCCTGGACATTTCGATCCGCGGCCAGGAGGATCGCAGCTTTCGCAAATCGCCCGACAGCTACACGGTGCTGGGTCCGTGGCTGGTGACGCCGGATGAGATCCCGGATCCGGGTGCGCTCGATCTTTCGATCGCGTTGAACGGCGAAATCAAGCAGAACTCGAACACGAAATATATGACGCTGGGCGTGGCGGAGCTGATCGAGATGGCGTCGTCCTTCTACACGCTCCACCCCGGCGACATCATCAGCACGGGGACGCCGGAGGGCGTGAGCCCGATCGTGCCGGGCGATGTGATCGTGGCGTCGATCGAGAAGATCGGCAGCATGGAAGTGAAGGTTCGCGCGGCGGAAGCCTTTGGAGGCGCCGCGACGACGGCTTAAGGAGCTGGCCACCATGGGGACTTCTGCGTTCTTCGCCAAGCCGGAACTCTCCGCCGAGCGGCGCGAATTTTATCAGCGCCTGCAACAGAAGCACGCGGCTCCCTTGTGGGAGGTGATGGGCGATCTGGTCTCCGCGCAGCCTCGTCGGATTGCGAGCCCGGCGCTGTGGCGTTACCGGGAGATGCGGGCGTTGCTGCTCGAAGCGGGGCGGTTGATTACGGCCCAGGAAGCCGAGCGGCGGGTGCTGGTCCTCGAAAATCCGACCATGCCGGGGACGTCGCTGATCACTCCGAGCCTGTACTCTGGTCTGCAGCTGGTGGCGCCGGGAGAGACGCCGCCGACACATCGTCACACCTCCGCCGCGCTGCGATTCGTGATCGAAAGCGAGCAGGGCTATACGGCCGTGGATGGCGAGCGGACCAGCATGCACCCCGGCGATTTCGTGATCACGCCATCCTGGACGTATCACGATCATGGAAACACGGGCGACAAGCCGGTCATTTGGCTGGACGGTCTGGATCTTCCGATCGTGAACCTGTTAGGTACGAGTTTCGCCGAGCCCCATCCGAAGGGCTTGCAGCCGGTGACGCGCCGGGAAGGCGACGCGGAGGCTCGCTACAGCCAGAATCTTCTGCCGCTCGACTACGCACCGAGCGGGCTGACGACGCCGGTGTTCAATTATCCGTACGCGCGCAGCCGGGAAGCGCTGGAGCGCGTGTATCGGCAAGGGCCCGTGGATGGATGCCACGGCGTCAAGATGCAGTACGCGAATCCGGCGACGGGAGGCTACCCGATGCCGACCATGGGAGCGTTCCTGCAATTGCTGCCGGCCGGCTTTGAGGGTGCGGCGTACCGGTCGACGGATGCGGCGGTGTATTGCGTCGCCGAAGGAACGGGGCGGAGCAAAATCGGAGACATCGAATTCGCCTGGGAGAAGAACGACGTGTTCGTGGTCCCTTCGTGGTGTCCGGTATCGCATCGGGCGCAGGGCGAGTCGGTGCTGTTCAGTTTCTCGGACCGCCCGGTGCAGAAGGCGCTGGGGCTGTGGCGCGAAGAGGCGCCTTCTTCTTGAAAATTAGCGCGCAATGAAGATTAACGTCACGGGCGTCATCGACGACAGCCGGATCGGTGCGTTCCAGATCAGCGTCTACCTGCTGTGTTTCGCGTGCCTGCTGATGGACGGATTCGACGTGCAGTCGCTGGGCTACGTCGCGCCGGCGCTGAGCGCGGAGCTGCACATCACGCGCGTCGAACTGGGACCGGTGCTGAGCGCGGCGCCCGTGGGCGTGCTGATCGGGTCGATCTTCTGCAGCATGCTGGCGGACAGGATCGGGCGGCGGCCGGTGCTGATCGGGTCGACGCTGTTCTACGCGCTGCTGACGTGGCTGACGGCGCGGGCGGGGTCGCTCGAGGAGCTGCGGATCGTGCGGGCGATCGGCGGGATCGGCATGGGCGCGATCATGCCGAATGCCATGGCGCTGGTGGGCGAGTACAGTCCGCGGCGGTCGCGCGTCACCATCATGATGATCGTCTCGAACGGATTCACCGCGGGCGCGGCGCTGGGAGGGTTCGTGGCAGCGTGGCTCCTGCCGAGGTTCGGCTGGCGATCGGTGTTCTACTTCGGCGCGGCGGTCCCGCTGGTCCTCACGGTCCTGATGATCGCGATGCTGCCGGAGTCGCTGCAATTTCTGACGTCGCAAGGCAAGAAACTCGAGCAGGTGGGACGGTGGCTGAAGCGAATTAGCCCCTCGATCAACGTGAGCGGCGCGCAGTACGTTGTGCCGGAGGAGCCGGGGAGAAAGGGCGGCGTCAGCTTTATCCGCCTGCTCCATGACGGCCGCGCGACGGGCACGCTGCTGCTGTGGACCATCAACTTCATGAACCTGCTGAACCTCTATTTCCTGCAAGGCTGGCTGACCACGGTGGTCACCGACGCCGGATATCCGCAGGGCCAGGCCGCCCTGGTTGCCTCCATGGTGCAGGTGGGCGGAACCATCGGTGCGTTCACGCTGGGCTGGTTCGTGCACAAGTGGGGATTCGTGCCGGTGCTGACGACCTGCGGGGTGCTGGCGAGCATCAACATCGCCGCGATCGGGCAGCCGTGGATTCCGCTGGCGATGCTGGTGACGGTGGTGTTTATCGCGGGCGTCTGCGTGGTGGGAGGCCAGGCCGCCATCAACGCGCTGGCCGCGACGTATTATCCGACCGACCTGCGCTCCACCGGCATCGGCGCGGGCCTGGGGGTGGGGCGGATTGGCGCGATCATCGGACCGACGCTGGCGAGCGTACTGCTGGGATATGGATGGTCGGCGCGGGATTTGTTTTTGGCGGCGGCGGTTCCTCCGCTGATTGCGGCGGGTGCGATGTTCGCCTGGCGATTCGTTGTGGGGACGGGCGAGGCACGACGACAATCGTTAGCGCAGCGAGCTGAGTAAGCCCCGCTCGTAGGGACGCAATTCTTCGAGCGCGCCCGCCCTCACGATCGCCGGCCAGGCCGGATTCGCGATCAGTGCGCGGCCCACGGCGACCAGGTCGAACTCGCCGCGCTCCAGCCGGTCGAGCAATTCATTGATACCGGTGCAGGCGACGGGGTCGGGCGAGCGGAACGACGTCATCACGTCGGCGCCGAGCGTCACCGATCCGACGGTAATGGTGGGCTTGCCGGTTAACTTCTTGGTCCATCCGGCCAGGTTGAGATTGCTGCCTTCGAACTCCGGTTCCCAGAAGCGGCGCGTGGAGCAGTGAAACACGTCCACGCCTGCGTCGACCAGCGGCCGCAGAAAAAGATCCAACTCGGCCGGGGTGGCTGCCAGCTTCGCGTTATAGTCGTCGCTTTTCCACTGGGAGAAGCGCAGCGCCACCGGGAATTGCGGCCCGACCCGCTGCCGGACTTCACCGAGCACTTCCGTGGCGAAACGCGTGCGCGCGACCAGATCGCCGCCATAGCGGTCGGTGCGCTGGTTGGTTTTCTCCCAGAAGAACTGGTCGATCAGGTATCCGTGCGCTCCGTGCAGCTCGACGCCGTCGAAGCCGATTTCCTGCGCCGATCGAGCGCCCTGCGCGTAAGCCTCAATGGCGGCATCGATCTCCAATTGCGTCATGGCGAATTGGCCGGAGGGGCCCACGGGATGCACGCTATCGGCCGGCGGGGGGCTCGAAACCTTCAATCCCAAGTGCCAGAGCTGCGAAAAAATATGCCCGCCCGCGGCGTGCACCTGATCCACCACGCGCGACCAACCCTTGAGGGCGGCTTCGCCGTAGAGGTGCGGCACGTTGGGATCGAATCCCGCGGCGGGATGCGGGGGATAGGTTCCTTCGGTGACGATCAGGCCCACTCCGCCTTCGGCGCGGCGGCGGTAATAGGCAGCGACATCCTCGCCAGGCACGCCGCCGGGCGATAACGATCGCGTCATGGGCGCCATCACGATGCGGTTGGGGAGGGTGAGGCCCTTGATGGAAAAGGGCGTGAAGAGCGCCTGCGCGGAGCGGGTCATGATAACTTTGGGAACTGGGCGCCGTCACCCACCACGAGGTTCCACTTGCGGACGTGCCAGCGTTTCACCAAGCCGTTGCGAACGTACGGATCGGCTTCCGCAAACGATTCGGCAGGCTGCGGGGACTGGCCGCGGAAAACAAATATGGCTCCATCGGCGGGATCCGCGAGAGCGCCCGACATCACCATCTCGCCGCGATCGTAGGCTTTTTGGACCAGTGTGAGGTGCTCGGCGCGAAACGGGCCGCGCCGGTCCACGTAATCGTCCACTACGTCGTAGAACAGGAGGAAGTGCATAGGCGAAATATAAGGATATCGCCCGCCCGTACGATAATGGGGGAAGAAACCAGGGACGGACTTCATGAAGGCAAAACTCCTGCTGTTGTGCGCGCTTCTCTGTTTCGCGGCGCTTTTCTTTCTCGCTGCGCCGGCGCTGGCGCAACGGGCCTTGACGGTCGCCCAGGTGATCGCGTTCGTCGATTCCCAAATCAAGTTGAAGGGCGACGATCGCGCCACGGCCGATTTTCTGCGCGACATCAAACTCACACAAAAGCTCAACGATCGCGACGTCGAGGATCTTCAGGGAAAGGGCGCGGGGCCCAGGACCATTCAGGCGCTGCGCAAGCTCAGTGAGGATTCGGCTGGTCTGCCGGCCGCTCCTCCGCCGCCCGCGCCGCCTCCCGTCACGCCTCCGCCCAGCGCGGCCGAGCAAACCGCCATTCTCGCGGCCATGAGGGAATACGCGCTCAACTACACCAAGAACCTTCCCAACTATATGTGCGTGCAGACCACGCGGCGGCGCATCGAACCTACCGAGCGCGGGTACGCGCCGCAAGGAGACACTGTTCAGGAGCTGCTGATGTTTACCGATGGCAAGGAATCCTATAAAGTGGAGGCCATCAACGGCAAGTCGCGAAACAATGTGACGCACCAGCAACTCGGCGGCGTGGTTACGTCGGGAGAGTTCGGCAGCTTGCTGCTCAATATTTTCGATCCCGAGACGGGAGCGCAATTCCACTGGGATCATTGGGCCACGCTGCGCGGAAAACTCATGTACGTGTTCGCTTACTCGGTGCCGCAGTCGAACGGCTACAGCATGTTACACGGGGAAACGAAACGCGAGTACATGTCCGCCTTCCAGGGCCTGGTGTACGCCGATGTCCAGTCCAAGATCGTAATGCGGATCAAGATGAAAACGGTCGGCATTCCGGCCGATTTTCCCGTGCATGAAGTGAACATCACGCTGGACTATAGCCCCACCAAGATCGCCGATCAGGAATACGTACTCCCGTTTCACTTCGAGCTGACTTCCAAGGAGAATCGGGCCGACACGACGAATCGGGCCGATTACCGGATGTACCAGAAGTTCGGCGCGGAGTCGGCGATCACTTTTGGCGACGTCGAGCCCATTCCCGAAGATCAGTTGAAGGAGCAGCCGGCGCCGGCGAAAAAATAGGAGCGGCTAGCGCAGGTGGTAGCGGGCGAGGGACTTGAACCCCCATGACCTTGCGGTCGGACGATTTTGAGCCGTCTGCGTCTGCCAGTTCCGCCAGCCCGCCACGTGAGGATCATTTTAGCGCGTTCGCGCCGGGGAGCGCAGTTCTTCCAGCTCCTCGAGCGTGCGCGGCCAGTCTTCGCGCAGCAGGCGGCTCAGCGCACGATCGGCCAGCAGGCGTCCTCCCGTTTGGCATGCGGCGCAGTAGTTGGTCTCGTTCGACGCGTAGCGGATGCGCTGGATCTTCGACCCGCAGCGGGGGCAGGGCAGCCCGTAGCGCCCGTGCACGGCCATCTCTTCACGGAACGCCGTGACTGTCCCGGGGAATCCGCCGGCGGTTTCGGCGCGAAGGCGCTCTACCCATTCCTGTAATACCCCTTGTGTGGCCGCATGAAGCGTCGCGATATCCTCGGTCGTCAGCCGCGATGTGAGCGTAATGGGGGAAAGCCGCGCGCGGTGCAGGATTTCGTCCGAATACGCGTTGCCGATTCCGCTGAACGTGCGCGGATCGGTCAGGGCTCGCTTCAAGGTGTGGTTCCCGGAGGTCAGCGCGCGCGTGAACTGGTCGAGCGAAGCCGTCATGACATCCATGCCGCCTGGGTCGAGCGCGGCCAGCCCCGTTTCTCCTGCCGCCATGTGCAGGGACGCGCGCTTTTGCGATCCGGCCTCGGTCAGAGTGAGGCAGCCGGAGTCGAACAGGAACGCCGCGAGGGTGCGGCGGCCGTCGGGTTTCTTCGCTTTTTCGAACCAGTGCAGACGGCCCGCGATCATGAGGTGCAGCACCAGCCAGGTATCGTTATCGAAGCCGATGGCGATGCGTTTGCCAATGCGCGTGATGGCCGACACCGTGTGACCAACGCATGCCTCTACGGGAGGCTCGATGGTGCGCAGCAGGAAAGGGCTCGCGATCTGGGCCTGGAGGAGCGTGCGTCCCGAGATGCGCTGGTCCAGCGCTTCGATATAGACCGTGATGTCGGGGAGTTCCGGCATGGGTGTACATATTAGAGAATACAAACATGACTCCCGTGGAAATCCGAACGCATCTCCAGTATTCGACCTGGGCCTCGCAAAGGCTTCTCGACGCGGCCAAGAAGCTCAACCCGGACGATCTGACGCGCAACGTCGGCGTGTCACATGGAAGCATCCTGGGGACGCTGTCGCATATCCATTTCGCGGACCGCATCTGGTACTCGCGCGTGGTGGATTCGAATGAGCCGGTGATCCGGGAGTCGGATCTGGCTACGCTCGAAACAGCAATGGCCGGCGATCCAACAGAAATGGGAAGCGTGGGCGGAGAAAGTTCAGGACGCCGATCTCAAACGCACGGTCGCTACCAAGTCACCGGACGGCATTCCCTACGAGGTGGCGGTGGAAAAGGCGGTGCTGCACCTGGTGAATCACAACACGCTCCACCGAGGGCAGGTGATGGGGATGATCCGGCAGCTGGGAATCGCGCCGCCGCCGACGGATTTGATGATGTATTACAGGCTGTCGCTATCTAAAGGTGTCTGACACCTTTAAAAACCCATCACCTGATAGCCGGCGTCGACGAACAAGACGTTGCCGGTGACGCCGCGGCCCAGGTCGCTCGCCAGGAACACCGCGGTATCGGCGACTTCCTCCGGCGTGCAGTTGCGCCTGAGTGGCGCACGCGTGGGCATGGTTTCGAGCATCTTCGAAAGTCCCGCGACCGCGCGCGCCGACGCCGTTTTCACCGGTCCGGCGGAGATCGCGTTCACGCGGATGTTGGAAGGCCCCAGGTCGCTCGCCAGGTAGCGCACGCACGCTTCGAGCGCGGCTTTGGCGACGCCCATCACGTTGTAGTTGGGCACGACGCGGGTCGCGCCCAGGTAGGAAAGAGTCATCACGGAGCCGCCTTCGGTCATCAACGGCGCGACGGTGCGCGCGGCCGAAACCAGGGAATAGGCGCTGACGTCCTGCGCCAGCAGATACCCCTCGCGCGAGGTTTCCACAAATGGCCGCGTCAGGTCTTCGCGGTTGGCGAAGGCGATGCTGTGGACCAGTACGTCCAGACGGCCGTGCCGGCGGACGGTTTCGGCCAGCTTCGCCAGATCCTCATCGCGGGTGACGTCGCATTCGAAGATCGCGGCCGCGCCCAGTTCCGAGCCCAGGCCAGTGACGGTTTCCTTCAGGCGCTCGCCCTGGTAGGTCAGCAGCAGTTGTGCGCCTTCGCGGCGGAAGGCTTGGGCGATGGCGTAGGCGAGACTCCATTTGTTCGCCACACCCAGGATGAGCGCGGTCTTCCCCGCGAGCAGTTCAGGCATGAACTCATATTCTAGCGTCATTAATTCAACGAGGCGGCATGCATCGCTACTTGGGCGACGTCGTTGAGCAGCGAGACGATGTGCAGGGCAATCGACATCATCTCGGGCACGACGGCGATGACCATCGACGCCATCACGCCTCCGATGAGGGCGTATTCGGTCATGTCCTGCCCTCTTTGATCCTGCCAGATCTGATTGAGCCAGAGTTTGCTGAGTAAGTTTGCCATCGTCCGTTTCCTCTGTAGATAGGGTATCGTTCCATCGCAAATGCGCCATCCCGCTCTGAGGTACTACGAGTACCAAGCTAAGTGCAGGACTGGAGTCCCGTCAGCCTGTACACTGAATCTACAGCCGCTTGGATCTCTCCACCCCACTCATGTATGTGAAAGGCGTGGGCCCGGCGCGCGCCGCCATGCTCGAAGCCAAGGGTCTTAAGACAGTGGAAGACCTGCTTACATACGCCCCTTTTCGCTATGAGGATCGCAGCAACGTCAAGCAGATCCGCGCGCTGGCCCCGGGCGAAATGGCCACGGTGCTGGCCGAAGTCCGCACCACGCGGCTCGCGGGCTTCCGAAGGCGCGGTCTGGGCATGTTCGAAGCTACGTTTACCGATCCGTCGGGAGCAGTACTCACGGGCAAGTGGTTCCATGGCGGATACCTGAACGATATCCTGGCGCCGGGGCTGAAGGTGGCTCTGTTCGGCAAGGTGGAGTACGATTCCTACTCGCGCGGCATCGCGATGATGCATCCGGAGTTCGAGATTCTCTCTGGCGACGATGACGGGGACTCGTCGCTGCACACGGGCCGGGTGGTTCCGGTGTACGAAGCGGCGGGGAAAGTGAACACGCGCGTGTTTCGCTCGCTGATCCATCGCGTTCTGGAAAGCTTGCCGGCGCAGCCGGATCCTTTGCCTCCGCATATTCTGCAGCAGATGAAGCTGCCGGACCGCTGGAGCGCGATTCGCGGGCTGCATTTTCCGCCGCCCGATTCGGACCTGCGGCTGCTGAATTCGTTCCGCTCGCCGGCGCAGTTCCGGCTGATCTTCGAGGAATTCTTCTGGCTCGAATGCGGGCTGGAGCTGAAGCGCGCGCGGGCGCGCCTGGATCCGGGGATCGGCTTTCAATTGAGCGAGCGCGTGCGCGAGCGGATCAAGCAGATGCTGCCGTTCAAGCCTACCGGCGCGCAGAAGCGCGTGCTGGCGGAGATCGCGCACGATATGGAGGCTCCGCATCCCATGTACCGGCTGCTGCAAGGCGACGTCGGCAGCGGGAAGACGCTGGTGGCGGCGGAGGCGGCGATTATCGCCATCGAAAACGGCTTCCAGGTGGCGGTGCTGGCGCCCACGGAAATCCTGGCGGCGCAGCACTACTTCTATTTCAAGAAGCTGTTCCAGAAGCTCGGGTACACGACGATTCTGCTGACGGGGTCGAACACCGCGCGCGAGAAGATGCAGCTCAAGAAGCTGGCGGCGGCGGGTTTGGCGAAAGTCGTCATCGGGACACATGCGCTGCTCGAGGCCGACGTCGAGTTCGCCAAGCTGGGGCTGGCGGTGGTGGACGAGCAGCACCGCTTCGGCGTCGAGCAGAGGCAGAAGCTGCTCGAAAAGGGCGGGCAGCATCCCGATGTGCTGGTGATGACGGCGACGCCCATTCCAAGGACGCTAGCCTTGACGATCTACGGCGACCTGGACGTCAGCGTGATCGACGAAATGCCGCCGGGAAGGAAACCGATCGTCACAAAACACGTGGAGGACGCGCGCGTCGAGCAGGTTTATAGTTTTGTGCGTAAGCAGATCGATCAGGGCTCGCAGGCGTATGTCGTGTATCCGGTGATCGAGGAATCGGAGACGCAGGCCATGAAGGCCGCGCAGAAGATGCACGAACATCTGTCGAAGGTTGTTTTTCCGGACTTGGCGGTGGGATTGCTGCACGGCAAACTGTCTTCCGACGAGAAAGAATCGGCGATGGAGAAATTCCAGCGCGGCGAGACTAAGATTCTGGTGTCGACCACGGTGATCGAAGTCGGCGTGGACGTGCCGAACGCCACCGTCATGATGATCGAGCAGGCCGAGCGTTTCGGGCTGGCCCAGCTCCACCAGCTGCGCGGGCGCGTGGGCCGGGGGGCGGAGCAGAGCTACTGCATCCTGGTCACGGAGAAGCTGAATCCGGCGGCCAGCGAGCGTATCCGGACGCTGGTCGAATCGTGCGACGGTTTTTACATCGCCGAGATGGATATGAAGCTGCGCGGTCCGGGCGAGTTCTTCGGCACGAAGCAGTCCGGGCTTCCGGCGCTGCATATCGGTAATATTCTGCGTGACGGGGACATCCTGGAGATCGCGCGCAACGAGGCGGCGGCGTTTGTGGCGCATCCGCCGCTGGAGAGCGATTTGCGCAAGGCGATCGGGTACATCCGCGACCACTGGCAGCGTCGTTACGGACTTGTGCAGGTAGGATGACGCAAGTGGGATAAATGCGAGTCATTGGGGGAGAATTTCGCAGCCGCGCTCTTAAGTCCGTGCCGGGGGCCGACGTGCGCCCGACGCCCGATCGCCTGCGGGAAGCGTTGTTCAACGTCCTTGCGCCGCGCATCGAAGGCGCGATCTTCGCCGACCTGTACGCCGGTACGGGCGCGGTGGGGATTGAGGCGCTGAGCCGCGGGGCGTCCCGGGCGATCTTTGTCGAGCAGAATCGCGCGGCGGTGAATGTGCTGCGCCAGAATCTGAAGTCGCTCGAGATCGAAGCGCGCGCCCAGGTATTGCAGGGACGGGCGACGGCGCTGCTCGGCGGGATTCGCGCGGATATTGTGTTTCTGGATCCTCCCTATGATCTCGCAGGCGAGTACGAAACGGTACTGACGAAGCTGGGCGCGCGGCCGCCGCACCTCGTGGTAGTCCAGCATGATGTGCGGTTGAAGCTCGCGCCCGCCTATGGGACGCTCGAACAGACGCGCGTGCTACGGCAGGGGGACAACTGCCTGAGTTTTTTCTCTCCGCCGAACTAGGGTTGCCGCGGCGCGGCCAGGTAATTGCGGAACATGAAGAAGCACGCGACCGTCACGGCTACGAAGATTACTGCCGCGATCGACGATCGCGACCCGGCGTCCGGAGACGGTTTTTTCGGAAGGCTGCACGCGTTTTCCAGGCGCTAGGGCGAACTGAGCGCCGCCGACGCGCCTCTCGAGTTGGTCAGGGTCACGGCCACTTTGGTCACTGAGGTTGCGTTGCCTTGGGTCACGCTGAAGGGAACGGTCAGTTTGAACTGGCCGCCGGTGGGGTTGGACGCAGCATCGTTGAACCACGCAGTGAAGGCGGACGTCAGGGGAACTGCGACGGGAGCGGGCGCCGTATTGCCGCTCGATACCGTGAACGTAAAGCTTCCGCTCGATACCTCGCGCGTGTTGGAGTATCCCGTGACCACTACGGTGAGTCCGCCCGAGACCTGCTGGAGCGCCACCGAGGTGATCACCGGTACGGCGGCAGCGATGGTGATGGTCTTGGTCGGAGCGGGGGAGGGCGTAATGTCACTGCCGCCCGCCGACAGGCTGGCAGTGAGCGTGATGGTTCCCGCGACGGTGCCCGTCAAGATTGCCGGAGTACCATCCGACACGGTCGTAAAAAGGCCTTGCGTTGTGTTGGGACGCACGACAAAGAACAATTTGCGCGTCCCGTCCGAGAAGCGCACCATGTCGTCCGTGCCGCCCGCCGAGGAGGCGAACGTCAGTGTCAAAAATCCCGTAATCTCCAGCGGATAGGGTGTGCTGGTCGACAGGCTCAGGGCTGGTTGCGTAGTGGTACCCAGGCTGATGGAGACGTCAGGTGCCGGCGGCGCGACAATGGTGATGGTGATGGTCTTGCTTCCCGTCAGGCTGTTCGCGTCGGTGACGCTGAAGGTGACCTGGCTGGTTCCCCCGGGAGAGGGCGTCCCGCTGATCACGCCGGTGGCGCCGTTCAGTTGCAGTCCGCCAGGGAGAGTTCCGGAAGATAGCGACCAGGTGTAGGGCGGGGTGCCGCCGGCCGCGGCCAAAGTCTGCGAGAAGGGCGTCAGTACGCTCCCGGTGAAGTTACCGCTGGTGATCAGCAACGGGATCCTGATGGTGAAAGTCTTGCGCCCAATGGCCTTGGCGGCATCGGTCACCAGAACATCGAACGTGAAATTCCCAGCGTTGGTGGGTGTCCCGCTGATGACGCCGGTGGCCGGGTCCAGGGTGAGCGCCGGCGGCAAGGCTCCGTTGGCAATCGTCCAGGTCAGCGGCGCCGATCCTCCGGTGGCGGCCAGGGTTTGCGAGTAGTGCTGGCCCAGTACGGCGTCGGGAAGCGAAAGGGTCGTGATCACCAGTCCCGCGCCGATCGTGATGGTGAACGCCTTGCTGTCGGCGCCGCCGGCGTAATCGGTGACCTGTATCGTGAGCGGGAACGTTCCCGACACGGTGGGCGTTCCGTTGATCTGCCCGCTCGACGAATCCAAGGTCAGGCCGGCGGGAAGGGTTCCGGTCTTGACGGCCCAGTGGTAGGGATACGAGCCGCCCGTGGCCGTCAGCGTGTCGACGTATGGTACGCCCGCGAAGCCGTTCGCCAGCGAAACCTTGGTGATGGCGACCGCGGGGCTCACCACCAGGTTATAAGGTTTTGTAAATACCTCTCCCGCGTAATCGTGGAGGGAAACCGGGATGGAGAACGTTCCGGCATTGGTCGGCGTGCCGGTGATGATTCCGCTGGTCGCGCCGATGCTCAGGCCTTGCGTGTTCGTCGAGTCGAAACTCCAGCTGTAAGGCGGTATCCCGCCTTCCGGCAGAAGAGTATCCGTGTACGGGAGATTCTGGATCGCCGAAGGCTGCGCAGTGTTCTGGATACCCAAGGGTCCGAGCGTCTCCAGGAAGTCAAAAGTTCGGGTCGTGGTTAGGACCATATCCGAATCCGACAGTTGGATTCCGAACTTGTATATCCCGACGTCGCCTCCGAGCCCGGTCAACAGGCCGTCCGAGGACAAGCTGAATCCCGTCGGCAACTGCGAGCCGGGTGCTACGGACCAGATCAGAGGAAGGCCGCCGGTCCCCTGCAATTGGAACGAGTACGCCTGATTCACGGTGGCGTTCGGCAGCGCCAGGGTGGTGATCCCAAGGCCGCCGACCACGCTGATGGATAGTGTTTGGTTGGCGGTCTCGGCGGACGCTTGATCCAGGACGTGGACGGTAAACGTATAGCTGGCGGTTAAGCCGCTCGCCGAACCCGTCAGGAGGCCCGTGCCGCCATCCAGAATGATTCCCGGGGGCAGGGAGCCGTTCAGAAGCGACCAAAAAAATTGCCCCGAACCGCCGCTGGTCTGGAGCTGAGCATTGTAGGACTGGCCCGCGACCGCATCGGGAAGCGACGTGGTGGTAATGGTAACCTGACCCGCGGCGGTCAAGGCCGCGGCGGTGAGGATCATGGCCAGCGTTGCGAGCCGCTTCATCTCCCTCGTGCTCCTCTGCGGCGGGGGACCTGCAACGCGAGCGGGGCGAAAAGGACTTCGCCGTGAGCCGCGTCGAACAGCTTAAAGGCGCCGTCCCGCAGTCCTGTCAGACGGAAGGCGGATGGCCCGGCGCCGGGCCCCAATCCGAACAGCCCTTCCGGCTGGCAGCCGCAGTCGGATGTGGTGGCCGCTCCTGAACCGATATCCACCGCGGTCACCGCGCCGCCGCGGTCCGCCAGCACCACCATCCGGTTATCGGACGTCGCCGCCACCGCCACGGGCTGTAGTGCGGAATCGGAGGCGGCCAGGAGACTGGATACCACTGCGAAGCCATCGACGCCGGTCACCATTTGCAGGCCGGCCGCGCCTGCCGCCGCCAGATCGTGGGTTCCCTGAAAGAACGCGAGCGCGGTCACGCGGTCCCCAATGGGCAGGTGGTTGACCTGGCCCTTTGGACCGAAAGCGTACACGCCGCCCGGCCCGGCGCCGGCCAGCCAGGTTCCATCGTCGCTGACGGCCAGCGCGTCCGGCGCGGATCCCAGAAACGACGCGTCCAACTGGCGGATCGCGGGCGCGCCCGGTAAACTGGTGACCACTTGCGCCTGATGGATGGAGGAAAACCACAGCGCTGCCGCGGAACCGCGCGGGCTGATCACCAGCAGGTCCGGAGCGATGCCGGCGCCGTCCAGCGGAACCAGTCCGCGTTCCGGCGTATAGATCGATACCGAGCCGGTTGGAACGGTGGAAACGAGTACGTAGTCGCGCGCCGGAGACGCCGCAATTTGCAAGAAGTCCTGATTGGTGGCCACCGCGGGTCCCACTGCCGCCGCAGCCGGGATTCCATACACCGGCCGGATGCGGCTTCCGTCCGGAACCCAGCCCAACTGCGGCGCGCCCACCTGCGCCCATGCCGAACTCGCCGAAAATAGAACCGCTCCCACCAGACAGTGTCCCAGGCAGCGTCCAAGGATGGTTTGGCGTCGCATTTATGGAGCTCCGACGGTGGGCGTTCCAGGTGTGATCACAATGGACCCCGGCGCGGAAGAGCCTCCGCTGCCGCCTCCGTGCGTGGCGGCGATCACGCCTCCCGCAACAGCGCCTCCGGCGATCGCCAGGACGATGGCCAACTTGGCGCCGAAGCTCAAACCCGCGCTGGATGCGGCGGCCGCTCCGGCCGCGTTGGTCTGGGTGATCACCGAACTGGCGGTCAGACCCTGAAAGGAGGCGGTCACCCGAATCTGCATCGGCCCGCTTAGATTGTTGGGACGCATGCCGAGCGCGGATGCGCGCCCCTGGCTATCGGTCAGTGCCATGAGCATGCGGGATCCATCCGGGAAGGTTCCGCTGGCGCCCTGGCTGGGCAGCAGAAAGACCACGACTGCGCCGGCCACCGGTTTGTGGTTTTGGTCCTCCACCTGCACAATGGGCTCGCGGTTGACCCGCTGGCGGATATTATTGATGGCGCCTTCGCCTTCGACGATGGTGAGGCTGAGGCCGGTGACGGCCTGCTGCGCCCAGGCCGGCGCGGGGAACAGATTGAGCAGGACCAGGAGAACCAGCAGGACCCGCTGCGCTGCAACAGCGATCATGGTACCCTCCGAACTCCCAACAGTAGCATTCCGGGTAGGCCGTAGCCAAGCTGGTGAAGGGAATCCCGGTGTAACATCGAAATACTAGGTAAATTCGGGCGCGTAGCTCAGGTGGATAGAGCATCAGCCTTCTAAGCTGAGGGTCGCTGGTTCGAGTCCAGCCGCGCCTACCAATCAAGTCTGTGCTCACGAATCAGTGTTTACGAATCGAGGAGCGGTGACGTTTCTTCGCGCGCCTCATACGCTGGCCGCCCTTTCCTGAACCGTTCCTGCCTGACGACACCCTTTGCTGCTAGCTTAGAAAGGTTATGAGGCAACTGCAGCCGGTGGTGTGGGCCAAGGGGACGTTTCTTTCCCCTCAATACTTGCAGGCGCACAGCCAGTTCCAGGAGAGCCTGCTGCAGTTCCGGCTGGAAACCCTGGCATTCCGGCCGTGGGGCTTTCGCACGCTGCAAATCGATCAGCGAGGCGCTGGCCGGCGGGCAGGTCGCCATTACGGCCGCCTCCGGCATCTTCCCCGACGGGCTGATCTTCGACATCCCCGCGGCCGACGCCGCCCCGCCGCCCAAGCCGCTCCCCGAATATTTCACCGAAGGGCGCGATAGCATCACCGTCTCGCTGGCCATCCCCGCGCACCGGCCCGCGGGCATGAATGTCAGCGATCTGAATCGCAAATCCGACACGCGCTATATCGCCGAAACGATCCTGCTCCGCGACGAGAACACGGGACAATCCGAGCGGCCGGTGCAAGTCGCCAGCAAGAACTTCCGGCTGCTGGTGGAAGAAGAAGTGCGCGAGGGCTCGCCGGCGCTTCCCGTGGCTCGCGTGAAGCGTCTGCAGAATGAAGTGCTGGAACTGGATCCGGCCTTCGTTCCGCCGCTGCTGGACATCTCCGCCAGCAGTTACCTGATGTCGATTCTGCGGCGGCTGCAGGAAATCCTCACGGCCAAGACCGCCGCGCTATCGGGAGTGCGGCGCCAGAAGAACCAGAGTCTCGCGGATTTCTCGGCGGCCGATATCGCGAACTTCTGGCTTCTGTACACCATGAACAGCCACTTTCCGGTCATCCGCCACTTGTTCGAGACGCGGCACGGCCACCCCGAGGACGCCTTCGCCGCACTCACGTCGCTGGCCGGCTCGCTCACCACGTTCTCCTCGAAAGTGCAGCCCGCGGACCTGCCCGCCTACGACCACAACGACCTGGGAGCCTGCTTCACGGAGCTGGATGCGAAGCTCCGGCTGCTGCTGGAAACCGTCGTGCCGAGCAATTTCGTGTCGCTGCCGCTGAAGCTGGTGCAGCCTTTCATCTATGGCACCGCCATTCCCGACGACGCCTATCTGGTCAACACCAAGCTGTATCTCGCGATGAGCTCGCAGATGCCGGAAGCCAATCTGATCAGCAAGGCTCCGGATCTCATCAAGATTTGTTCGGCCACACATCTCGAGCATCTCATCCGGCAGGCATTGCCGGGAGTTCCCCTGCGGCACGTGCAGAATCCGCCCAGCGCCATTCCGGTCAAGCTGAATTATCAGTACTTCAGTCTGACCCAGGCGGGAGGGGCCTACGAAGCGATCCAGCGAGCGCGCACCTTCGCCGTCTATGTTCCGGCGGATTTTCCGGAACCGCAACTGGAACTGCTGGTGCTACTGCCCCAGGCGAAGTAATCGATCCTCGTGTTTCTCATTTCGGGGCGGCGCTTCTCACTTTCGCAACGCAAACACCAGAACCAGCAGGAGCGCGATCAGCACCAGAACGCCGAACAGAATCACGAGCGGAGATATTCCCGAGCGTGGTCTTGCCGGAGTGGGCGCGGGAACATTCGCCGACGCCGGCGGGTAATTCAGGGACGGCCCGGAAGGCACCATCGGAGCCTGCACGCTCGGAACCACAGGCATCGCGGGCGTGACGCTGGCCACCGAGGGAAGCGGGACGGCTCGCGCAAACGCGGGCGACTGCAATACGGGTGAGGAGGATGTCGCGGCGGGCGATTGCGGCGGGGGCACTGGCGTCCGTTGCGTCTGGATCACCCTGGTGTACTCGCTGGGGCCCGCCGGCGTGGGCGGCGGCGCGCTCGGCTCCGCCATGGGGGAAGAGACCACCGGAGGGGGAGGAGGCTGGGGTGTAGGCGCGGCGGGTATGGAGAAGCCTCCCGATGAGCTGTCGGCCGGCGGGGCCCAGGGGGCGCCGGTAGTAGCCGCGGGCGGCCGAAACAGCCTGGTGAATTCTCCGGCAGGGGGCGAGGCGGCCGGCCGTTCCGGCAAGGCGGGCGGCGGAGCCGGCGGCGTTCCGAATCCAGGTGCGCTGGAACTGCCGGGATTGCCTGCCGCTCCGGGGACCTGAAATAGCCGCGTAAATTCGCCCGGACCGGACGAAGGTTTCGGAGACGGGACGCCGGCCAACGGATCCTGCGGGCGCGAGGGGGAACCGGCCGAACCGGGGAGCTGGAAGGCTCGGGTGAATTCACCGGGTTGGTTCGCCGGCGGCATGGGCGGGGGCGCGGGTTCCACCACCGGACTCGGCACCGGAGCGGTCCTGTACTGCCCGGTAGCCTCAAAAGGCCGTGCGCCGAATTGTGGCGGTGCCGAAGAAGGAGGAGCAGCCGGAGTAACACTGGCCGGAGGAACTGGGGCCGGGGGAACTGGAGTGGCTTGCGGGCCTGGAGTGGTCCGCTTAGCCAGTAATGTCGCTTCGAGCCACGCCGTGATGTCCAACAACTCCAGGTCGTAGTTGGTCACCAGGCAAGTGCCCTCCGGCAACTCGCCCATCGCCAGCAACGGCGAGTCGGGCGGCCGGTTGAGCAGATACCGGACCGCCAGGTGCAACAGCCGTCCGTTGCCCGTGAACTGATGCAGCAATACTTGATTTCCGGTGGCCTTGTTACGGCCTCTCCAGACCTGCACGTCACCGTTGCCGATCAGTTGTGTCTTCTCGTATGTTCCGGCGAGATCCATAATGTTGTTTGCGGGCAAACGACTCCCTAACGGCAGTTACCTCGGCAGTTCCGGGCCATTCCTGTAAGCCGGAATACTCTATGATCGCACTCGCGTTTTCCTGGTTCAAGGGTATGATAGATAGGTGATTTTGGGAATGCACGCGCGGGGCGGACCGGCGGGTTTTCCGGAGGAGCAGCGGCCTTGAGAAACCTTGCCCGGGTGGTGTGGTCCGAGGGTATGTATCTGGGCCCGCATCACTTCCAGACCGACCGTCAGTACTTCGAAAACTGCATCCAATTCGCGAATGATTCCCTGTGGTTCGCTCCCTGGGGCCTGGCGGGCTACCAGCTGGACAGCGAAGCTCTTCGCAACGGCACGGCATCGCTGGTGCACGCCCGGGGCGTCTTCCACGACGGTCTGGCGTTTCAAATCCCCGAATGCGACGCGGTTCCCCTGGCCCGCAGCATCACCGAGGCCTTTCCTCCGATCACCCCGACCGCGACTCTGCTGCTCGCCATTCCCAAAGTGTCGCCCTCCGGCAGGAATTGCGTCCTCCCGGCGGATGTGCAACCCGGCGATGTCCGTTTCACCGCCGAACAACGGGATCTGTTCGATGAAAGCTCCGGCCAGGATCAACGCTCCGTGTACCTGGCCCGCAAGAACCTGCGCCTGCTTCTGGATACCGAACCGCTGGACGGCCTGGAGACGATTCCGATCGCGCGAATCGTCCGGGACGGCTCCGGTTTCGCCGTGGATCCACAGTTCGTGCCGCCCTGCCTGAATATCAGCGCCAGCGCGCGGCTCATGCTGATTTGCCACCAGCTCATGGAGATCCTCTCCGAGAAGAGCCGGGTCCTGGCGCTTTCCAACACCGGAATGGGGGACTTGTCGGGAGGCATCGCGGCGCGGCAGGTCGCCAACTTTTGGTTTGCGCACGCGGTGAACACCGCGCTCGCGTCGCTGCGCCATCTGGGACTGACCAAGCATGGCCATCCCGAGGAACTGTATCGCATCCTGAGCACGCTGGCCGGCGCATTGTGCACCTTCGGATTGGACTCGCAGCCGGTCCAGTTGCCTTTGTACGATCATCTGAATCTCACCGAAATTTTCGACACCCTGGACCGCCATATCAAAGATCACCTGGAGATGCTCCAGCCGACCAATCGCGTCGCGATTCCGTTGAAGCCGGCGGCGAAATACATGTACGAGGGTCATATTCAGGATGACCGTTGCCTGAACCGGGCGCGTTGGATTCTCTCCATTCGCTCGCCGATCGGGGAAGCTTCCCTGATCTCGATGACCCCGCGTCTGGTCAAGATTTGTTCCGCGCGTTTCGTCCCCGAGCTGGTGCGCCGCGCTCTGCCCGGCATGGCGCTCACACACCTGCCCGTACCCCCGGCCGCGGTATCGCCGCGCGTTGATTTTCAGTACTTCGGGGTCAACCGGGAAGGACCCTGTTGGGACGACATCGCCAAGATCAAACACGTTGGAGTGTATGTTCCGGGCGACCTGCCCGATCCCGAAGTGGAGCTCATCGCGCTCCTGGAATCTTAGGCCAATCCGGATTTCTTAACGAATGACACCGACCAACCCTGCGACCGACAATCTGGCGACGATCTTTCAGGAGACCCTGACAGTGATCGTGCGCCTGCGATCCAACCGCCAGGGGATTCAGGACGCCGCCTCCTTCCGCGATCGAATCCGGTCCGGACTCGCGGCCGCCGAGCAGCAAGCCGTGCGCCGCGGCTACAGCGGAGAGGATGTTCGCGTAGGGACCTTCGCGGTGGTGGCGTTCCTGGATGAATCGGTGCTGAACTCCGGTCTGGCGCTGTTTGCCGACTGGCACCGGAAGCCTTTGCAGGAGGAATTATTCGGCGTCCACATCGCCGGCGAGATCTTTTATCGCAACGTCGACCGGCTTCTGGCGCGGCCCGATTCGGCCCAGACCGAAGAGCTTCTGGAGGTGTACGAAATCTGTCTGCTGTTGGGTTTTCGCGGACGCTATACCTCCGACAGCGGAGCGCAGATTCGCTCCATCACCGCGGCCATCGCCGAGAAGCGGCGCCGCGTCCGGCGGGTGGATCCCGCGATTTCTCCGCACTGGGCTCCTGGTTCCGATCCAGGCCCCATCGCGGGCGATCCGTGGGTCATGCGGCTCGTCTGGGCCGCCGCGGCCAGCGTCGCGTGCGCCGCGGTGTTGTTCGTTGGCTACAAGCTTTTGTTAAGCTCGGGGGCGTCGGATTTGCAGACCATTCTGACCCAGCACCGCTTGTGAAGTATTCAAACGTGTGATTGTGTTAAAAAGTGACGCGTTGACATGAGGATTACGAAGACCCACCTATTCACGGCGTTGGCGCTCGTGGTCTGGATTGCGCTCGCCTGGATGATCGGAACCTGGTTGAAACTGACCGGACTCAACCTCTGGTTCCTCCGCGGCGGATTGATCCTGATCGGCGTCGTGGGCGCGGTGGGTTTCCTGTGGCTGCGTCGTCGAGAGTCCGGCGGCGGTTCGGAAGCGGGGCCAGGATCGAGCGAAGTGGACGCCGCTTTCCGCGAAGCGGACGCGCGTTTGCAGTCCCCATCCCTCCGGGCCGACGGAAAAATCTCGCATCTGCCTTGTCTGCTGATCGTGGGTGAAGAGAGCTCGGCGAAAACCAGTGTCGCGGTTCATTCCGGTCTGGAACCCGAATTGGTCGGCGGGCAGGTGTTTCGCGATCGCGATATCGTTCCCACGCGCGGCGTAAACATCTGGTACGCGCGAACGAACGTTCTGGTGGAGGCGGGCGGGGCGCTGTTCAGCGACGATGCCAACCGGGGACGCCTGGTCCGGCGGCTGATCCCGGCACGCCTTGGCTCCATGTTGGGCCGCGGGTCGCAAGCTCCCCGAGCCGTGTTGTTGTGCGTGGATTGCGAACGCCTCTTGCAGACCGGCGGGGCCGAGGCGAGCGCCGCCGCATCGCGCCGTTTCAACTCCTGGCTGACGGATCTTTCGCATCGGTTGGGCGCGCGGCTGCCGGTGTACGTGCTGTTCACCAAGATGGACCGGATCCAGCACTTCCAGGAGTACGTCGGCAGCTTGACGGCGCCGGAAGCCGCGCAGGTGCTGGGCGCGACGCTGCCCCTGCGGAGTGTCGCCGAAACCGGAATTTACAGGGAGACCGAAACCGCCCGGCTGTCGCAGGAATTCGACCTGCTGTATACGTCCCTGTGCGACCGGCGCACCGAATATCTTTCCCGCGAGCACAATCCGGAACGATTGCCGTCTGTATATGAATTCCCCCGCGAGTTCCGGAAACTGCGGTCGCTGGCGGTCGAATTCCTGGTGGACGTTTGCCGCCCGAGTCAGCTGCGCGCCGGCCCGCTGTTGCGGGGATTCTACTTTACGGGCGTTCGGCCGGTGGTCGTGGCGGATGTCGCGGTGGAACGGCAGGCTCCCGCGCCTCAGCCCCGCGGAGGCGATCTGGGCGCCACCCGGATGTTCGTCCCCGGAAGCTTCGCCCCTTCCCCGATGTCGGTTTCGAGTGAACCCTCGCAGAGCCGCCGGGTTCCCCAGTGGGTGTTCCTGAATCACCTCTTCTCCGACGTGATCTTGAAGGATCAAGCCGCGCAGCGTTCGAGTTCCACCAGTTTGAAAGTCAGTTTCGGACGGAGGCTTTTGCTGGCTTCGGCGACTGCGGCGGCCCTGGTTTTCGCCATTGGATGGACCTTCTCCTGGCTCGGCAACCGGACCGTCGTGCGCGAAGCGGTGGATACCGCGCAGGCCCTGCCCGTGGTGGATCCCGGCCAGACATCCACAGTTTCCTTGCAGCAGCTCGAGCAACTGGACCGGCAGCGGCTGGTCCTGCAGAAGCTCACCGCGTGGGAGAGGAACGGCGCTCCCATGAGTCTTCGCTGGGGGCTCTATGCGGGCCATAGCCTCTATCCCGGCGCCTACCACGCTTACTTCGAGACGTTCCGGCGAATGCTTCTGCGCCCCACGCAGGACACCTTGACCCGGTTCATGGCGCGGCCCGCGTCGGCGGAACTGGTGGGCTACCGGCCGGTGTACGACGCTCTCAAGGCCTATCTCATCACCACTTCGAATCCGGATAAGAGCACGCAGCAGTTTCTTGTGCCCGTGCTGATGGAACACTGGCAGAGCCGCAACCCGGTGGACGCGGAACGCCTGGCGCTGGTGCAGCGGCAGTTCTCCTTCTACGCTTCGGAGCTGCCGTTTCAGAACCCGTTCCCGGGATCGAATCCGGACCAGGCGGCGGTCGGTTCCGCGCGCGCTTACCTGGCGCGGTTTGCCGCGACGGAAGCGTTGTACTCGGCGATGGTGTCCGCGGCCAGTATTTCCAAGCCGGCGTTCGATTTCAATAAAGCGTATCCGGGCTCCGCGGATGTCGTCGCCAATACTTACATTGTTCCGGGAGCCTTCACGCGGGATGGTTTTAGCTTTATGCAAAACGCCATCCAGCATCCGGACGATTATTTTCAGGGCGAAGCCTGGGTCCTGGGACCCCAGACCATCGGCAACGTGGACCGCGCGAATCTCCAGCGCGATCTGCAGGAAAAGTACCGTGCCGACTTCCTGCGTTATTGGCGTGAATTTTTGCAGCGCACCAGTGTGGTCCGCTTCGGTAGCATATCCGATGCGGCGGGCAAGCTGACCAAGCTTTCGAGCAATCAATCCCCCCTGCTCGCGGCGCTGTGCGCGGTCTCCCGGAACACTTCCGTCGATGATCCGGAGGTCGTAAAAGCCTTCCAAGCCACGCAGCAGGTGGAGCCGGCCGCGTGCAACGATCGCCTGGCCTCACCGGGGAATGCCTCCTATGTCTCGGGTTTGATTCAGCTGCAGGCCGCCTTGCAGCAACTGGGCGGGAATCGAAATGATCCAGCCGCGCAATCGCAGGCCACCTCGGCGGCGAGCGGCGCGCTGGTGGCTGTCCGTCAGATGGCCAGCCAGTTCCCGATCGATAAAGAGGGCGGGGTCAGCGCCAAGACCCAGAGCCTGCTCGAAGACCCCATCAAGTACGCGCAGGCATGGATCGCGGGAGTCCCCAAGGAGGACGTAAACTCGGGCGTCCGGGGTTTCTGTAGCCAATATCGCTCCCTGATCTCGAAATACCCGTTCGATCCGAAGGCCAGCGCCCGCGCCACCCAGGGCGAATTCGACGCCATCTTCCGGCCGGGCGACGGCGCGCTGTGGCGGCTGTACATGTCCACGCTGAATCGATTCCTGACCAAGCAGGGCTCCGAATATGTCGTGAATCCGGGCGGCGGAATGACCGTGACGCCGCAGTTTCTGAGCTTCTTCAATCGTGCCGCCGCGGTGAGCGAGGCGTTCTACAAGGGCGGGAGCCAGACGGCGAATCTCACCTTCAGCCTGAGGCCGGTTCCCTCCGAGGCGGTGGTCCAGGAAATCACCCTGACCATCAACGGCAAAACCGCCACCTTCAAAAATGGCCGGGGCGACCCGCAGCAGTTCTCCTGGCCTGGCACGGGCACGCAGGAAGTCAAGCTTAAGGTGCGCTTCGCCGGCGGATCCGAGTTCGAGATGATTACGTACTCCGAGCCGTGGGCGGTCTTCCGGTTCTTCTTGGATGCGGAACGCTGGCAGGCCGCGGGCAATCAGCGCACCATGGAATGGACGGCGCGTTCCACCACCGGTCCGATGATCATTGGGGGCAAACCTGCCACGGTGCGATTCACGCTCGACCTGGGCGGCAGCCCCGCCATTTTCCAGCCCGGCTTCTGGTCGGCTTCGGCATGCCCGGGCGTGGCCGTCCGGTAGAATGCCGGCAACTCCTGATATGCTGACCGACGAGGCTCGTGATTACTAAGGATAGGAATGCCTGAACCATACACTACACAACGAATGCTGTCGCTGCGGAAGCTCACGCGAGCCGCCGCCGATCAGATGCGTCATCAGCTGAAGGACATTCTGTCCGCCGTGGGGCCGTTGCTCCAGCCCAAGGCCGCGCTGGGCGACTACGTGCGTGGGGTCAAAGAGCCCGTCCGGGGCGCGGACGCTCTATTCAAGGAAATTGAAGGCATGTACCAGACGGTCGCCGCCGAGAAGCCTTTCGGCGTACGCCGCGAGCTGACGCCGCCGCTCGATTTCAGCGGCTCCTCAGTGGACGTGAGCCCGCTGGAGTACAGCCATACGGCGGCCGTCAAGGGGCACAGCAAGCGAGTGACGGTGACGTCGCCGTTTCGATGGGTGTTGAGCTACTCCGGACACTCTTTGCCGCAACTGAAAGCGCTGCTGGGGTCGGTGAGCCCCTCCAACGACGAGCTTCACGCTTTCGTGCTCCATTACGTCACCCTCAAGTGCCAGGTGGCCCGGCAATCCCCGCTCACCAACATTTTCAAGATGCTGCGCTACAAGCCGAGCGTCACCACCCAGCCGGAGTTTGGAGAACTGCCTCTGACCTGTGTTTCCGCGCCGATCTTCACGGTGCGGCCGCCGGACGAGGTGATCATCGAGACGACCGAGCTGACCGGCTCGGACAATTTCGAGGAAGTGATCGATCTGGAAGCCCTGGCCACGCTGCGGGATCCCATGAAAGATTCGCTGGTGGAGCTGGCGCGCGCTCACGGCGAACGCATGTGAGCGCCGGCTACTGAGCCTCGCGCAAGAAGTCCCGGTCCAGCAGTCTTCTGACCAGGGAGAGGCACTCCGCCTGAACCTTCTCCCGGGGAACCGGAGCCTCCCGCGCCAGACCGTCCACCAGTTCGCCCAGCGGTATGCTTCCGTCCATCTTCGAAACGAAGTCCGCCACCTCGGGGGTGATGTCCTGCTCCAGCTGTAAACCTGCCGGCTGCACCATTTGCACGTGCGTCGACAGCCGCCACTGCTGATCTGTAAACTCCACCACCTGCCGCAACTGAACGCCGTCGGCCGCCCGGAGCCTGCCCCGCAGGAGTTGCTCGTCGGAAAGCGGCCGGTCGCGAACGGCGAAGCGGCGCAGGATCGCGTCCCCGGACGGCACCGTGGGCTCCCACGGCACCCGTTCGAAGTGCAACCAGTTTTGACCGGATCGCCGCCGCATCGTCAGAAAACCCGCATGGATCGCCGTGACTTTGCGGGACTTGTAATAGTCCACCCACTCTTCAAAAATCCGGCAGGCGTCCTCCCGGTCCGCCGATCCGGCCACGACGGGCTGCCGGACCTCCGCATAGCGAATCGGATCGAAGCTCGCGGCTTCAAACACCATCCCGTCGCAGCCGCCGTCCTGGAACCACTCGGCTAAACGCTCTTCCCAGGGTTGGCCTTCGATCTCGGCCCACTCGCACAGCATTTGAAGATACCCGCCTTCTTCGAGATGCGCGGGAGCCTGCTTAATCAGATTCCGGCAAAACCCGTCCAGCTCCATGGGATTCTCGGCAAAGATCCGGTGGGAGCTGGGCGTGATATAGAAAGGCGGGTTGGTCAGAATGCGGTCGAACCGCTGTCCCGCGACGGGTTGGAACAAGTCGCCCGTCAGGATTTCGACATTCGCGCTTTGATTGAGCCACGCGTTGAATCGAGCGAAGGTGCTGGCGCGGACGGTGAGATCGGTGGCCGTCACATGGTCCGCGAACTGGGCCGCCACCAAGGCCACCACTCCGCAGCCCGTCCCCAGATCCAGCAGGGACCGGCAGGGCGTCCGGATCGCCCGATTCAACAGAAACCGGGTCGTGTTATTGACCATCAGGACGTCATCTTCTCCGAGCGCCTTAGAGAGGCGGGCATAGGTGTCCGTAGCGATCCAGAACTGCTCAAACGGGGCTAACATCACCGGACTGGCTAGGTTTCCGCCGGTCGTGGCGAGCAAGCCGCAGTTCCCCAGCAACTGCAAGATATCGGATGGGATGACTTGCCGGGCGGCCTCCAGGGACACGGGCTCACCCAGGATGAACCAGCGCGTCAACGAGCTCAGGGCGTCCAGCTCGCGCGTGCGGTAAAGCAAGAGCGGAAGATTCTCCCGATGGCGGCCCACCAGAAGGTCGGTTTGAATCCGGGCGCGCACCCCCTCCGGAGTAAAGGCCATTTCCTGCAGGTAGAGCTTCAGCCGGACGGCCTCCGCCGCGCTTTGGGTCTTCAGCATCACCCTAGAATATCTCTGCCGGCCACGCAAGCGGGGGCGTCTCAGGTCCACGTTCCCCGAAGCCAAAATTTGATGAGCCGAACTGCCGCTCGATGACGCGGAAGTCAGTGGAATTACTGAGAGCTAAGTGAATAAGGGATCTGTTCGGAGGTCCCGTTTTCTGATAGACTGGCTTGTCACCGTTCGGTTTACGGACGCGAACGCCAAACCAAGGAGGCGAACATGGCGCGGGAGAGTATTCAAAAGAAGTTACAGCGGGTGCGCCCGCCCAGGGTGCAAGTCAACTACGACGTTCAGGTCGGCGATGCCATCGAACTGAAGGAACTGCCCTTCGTGATGGGCATCCTGGGGGATTTTACCGGGAATCCGACCGAGCCCATGCCGAGGTTGAAGGATCGGCGCTTCGTCGAAATCACCCCGGACAACTTCGATAGCGTCGTTGAGAGCATGAAACCGCACCTGTCGTACTCGGTCGAGAACAAGCTCTCCGACGATCCGAATGCGGGGCAGCTCAAGGTAGATCTCAGTTTTCGCAAGCTGGAAGACTTTGAGCCCGAGCAGGTCGCCAAGCAGGTGAAGCCGCTGCGGGAACTGCTGGAGCTGAGAACCAAGCTGTCCGATCTGCGGGGCACGCTGCAGACCAACGATAAGCTCGACGAGTTGCTGCTGGACGCGGTATCCAACACGGAGAAGCTGCACAAGCTGCAGAAAGAACTGGGCTTGGAAGGCAGCGATAAGAAGGAATAAGGTTATGGCCGAATCTAAAAAATCAGCTTCTCCGGCAGCAGCAGTCGAACAGACGGCAGAAACGAGCCTGCTGGACCAAATCGTTCAGGAAGGCCGTTTCGGAAAAGAGACCACCGCGCGGGAGCGCGGCAAGGACCTGGTCAAGGAGTTCATTACCCAGGTCTCCAGCGGCGAACTGGCCGTGTCGAAAGACACCGAGGCGATGATCAATGCCCGCATCGCGCAGATCGATCACCTGGTATCGCTACAGCTCAATCAGGTGATGCATGCGCCGGAATTCCAGAAGCTGGAAGGCAGCTGGCGCGGCCTGCGGTATCTGATGGATAACTCCGAGACGGGCACGATGCTGAAAATCCGCGTGCTCAACGCCTCCAAGAAGGACCTGCTGCGGGATTTGCAGAAGGCGCCGGAATTCGACCAGAGCGCCATGTTCAAGAAGGTGTACGAGGACGAGTACGGCGTATTCGGCGGAGAGCCGTTTGGCGCTCTCATCGGGGACTACGAGTTCGGCAAACACCCCGAGGATATCGAGCTGCTGGAAAAGGTCTCCAACGTGGCCGCGGCGGCTCACGCGCCGTTCCTGACGGCGGCGGACGCCAGCCTGCTCAACCTGGACAGCTTCACCAACCTGGGGCAGCCGCGCGATCTGGCGAAGATTTACGACAGCACCGAGTTCGCCAAGTGGAAGAGCTTCCGCCAGAGCGAAGACTCGCGCTACGTCGGCTTGTGCGTGCCGCACATTCTCATGCGGCTCCCGTATGGCCAGGACACCAAACCGGTGGACGGTTTTAACTACGAAGAAGGCGTGGACGGCACGGATCATTCGAAGTACTTGTGGGGGAATGCCGCCTACGCCCTGGGTACGCGGCTGACCACGGCCTTTGCGACCTACGGATGGTGCGCGGCGATTCGCGGCGTGGAAGGCGGCGGGCTGGTGGAGGGGCTTCCGGCCCACAATTTCCGCACCGATGAGGGCGATATCGCCCTGAAGTGTCCCACCGAGATCGCCATCACCGACCGCCGCGAGAAAGAACTGGCGGACCTGGGGTTCGTGCCGCTGGTGCACTGCAAGAACACCGATTATGCGGCTTTCTTCAGCGTGCAGTCCGCCCAGAAGCCGAAGTTGTACGACAAAGAGGCGGCCAACGCCAATGCACGGTTGTCGGCTCAGTTGCCGTATATCTTTGCGGTCTCGCGGTTCGCGCACTATTTGAAGGCCATGATGCGGGACAAAATCGGGAGCTTCATGTCGCGCGTCGAGTGCGAGCGCTTCCTGAACAACTGGATCAACAACTACGTGATATCGGACGATACCGCCGGTCCGGAACTCAAAGCCCGGAATCCTTTGCGAGAGGCGCGAGTGGAGGTGACCGAAGTCGCCGGCAAGCCCGGGGCCTATCGCGCCGTCGCTTTCCTGAGGCCCCATTTTCAGTTGGATGAGATCGCAGTGTCCTTACGGCTGGTGGCGGAGTTGCCACAGTCGACCAGAGGCTAACGCAAGGGGTGTCCCTCCGCGTTGGTTTAGGGCGGGTTGGGTGTTTTAGAAAGACGATAGAGACGATAGAAAGGAAGAATCGGAGTTATGGCAGCAGTTGACTATTTTCTGAAAATCCACGGTATTGATGGCGAAAGTACCGACGAAAAGCACAAGAATGAGATCGAGCTGGAATCCTGGTCCTGGGGTGTGTCGAATTCGGGCGCAGGACACAGCTCGGCCGGCACCGGATCGGGCGCCGGTAAGAGCACCTTCCAGGACATCCATTTTGCGGCAAAGCTCAGCAAAGCCAGTCCGAAATTGATGCTGGCATGCGCTACCGGCGAGCACATCTCCGAGGCCACATTGACATGCAGGAAAGCCGGCGGCGACCAGCAGGAGTATCTCACGGTCAAATTTAACGACGCGTTTGTGTCGTCCTATCAAAGCGGGGGATCCAGCGGCACCATCCTGCCGATGGACCAATTCTCGCTCAATTTCGCCAAGCATGAGACGGTCTACAAACAGCAGGACTCCGCGAAGGGTTCCGTGGGCAGCCCGGTGAAGGCGGGATATAACCTCGCGACGAATAAGAAGGTCTAGCGGGCCAACCACCGTGTGACCGGGAGCCCAGATCCGCAATCCGTTTGGAAGAGGATCTTTGCCGACTACCCATGACTACGACAGAGCTGTTTCAAGCCGGCCGGCTCGAGGAAACCATCGGCGCCGTCAGTGCGGAAATGAAGAGCAATCCCACTGACGTGCGCCGGCGGACCTTCCTGTTCGAGTTGTTGTGCTTCAGTGGAGATTACGACCGCGCCGAAAAGCAACTGGCGCTGCTGACCGATCAGACCAAGGAAGCCGCCCTGGGAGGCCTTCTGTACCGCGGCGCGATTAACGCGGAAAAAACCCGCACCGAGATGTTTCAGCAGGAGCGGTTCCCGCTGAACTCCACCTCTCCGGCTCCGGTGCGCGGCACCTTGAACGGCAAGCCGTTCTCGACGCTCGAGGACCCGGACCCCAGGTTAGGCCCGCGTCTGGAAGTCTTCGCGGCGGGCGATTATATGTGGATCTCCTTCGCCGACATCGCCCTTCTGGAAATCGATCCGCCCAAGCGCTTGCGCGATCTGTTGTGGACGCCGGCGCGGCTGAAGACCGGTCCATCCTTCCGCGATCGCGATCTGGGGGAAGTGCTGGTGCCCACGCTGGCCGCGCTCAGCTGCCAACATCCGGATGACGCGGTGCGCCTCGGCCGGACGTCGGAATGGTGCGCTGACGAGAGCGGCCGGGAAGCTCCCTACGGAGCGAAGATGCTCCTGGTCGATGGCGAGGAGTTCCCGCTGCTGGAGGTCCGCCGGCTGGAAATCGAGGCGGCGTCTCCCGCCGGGTAGCCGATGCCAGTACGGGAGGACATCCTAACTCCGATTCCAGGAGACAATCCGAGCGGCGCGAATCTACGGCATGCCCCGATCTACGATCAGGTAAAAGAAGCACGCCGGCAAGAGGATGCGGGTCCGCAAGGCGATTGGGAGCACGAGATCAAGACGGCGGATTACCAGGCCGTCATCAAGCTGGCGCAGGACGCACTCGCCACTCAATCGAAGGATTTGCAGCTGGCCGTTTGGCTCACCGAGGCGCTCATTTATCAGGAGGGCGTGCCCGGATTGTGCGCCGGCATTTCCCTGCTCCAAGGGCTGATCGAGAACTTCTGGGACTCCGTGTATCCGGAGCTGGACGAAGGCGACGCCGAATACCGCGCCACGCCTCTGGAATGGTTCGGGAACTACTTCGACCCGAGCAAGGGATCCTCTCCGGTCTTCGCGGTTCGCAGGATTCCGATCACACGCTCCGGACTCGACTGGTTTCAATACAAGACATCCAGATTGATTCCTTCCGACGCGGACGCTCAGGCCAATGAGTCCAAGGCCGAAGCACGCAAGTCGGCGATGGAGGAAGGAAAGCTCACGCCGGAAGAGTTCGATAACGCTTTTCGCGAGACACCCAAAGCGTTTTTCCGGCAGCTGGAGTCCGATTTCAAGACGGCCGGCGACTGCCTGGAAACGCTGGACGGCGTTTGCAGGGAAAAATTCGGCGAAGTAGCTCCCGGCTTTCGGGAACTCAGGCGGGCCCTGGAAGAAGTTTCCAACTCGGTTCGCATTCTCCTTACGGAAAAGCTGAAAGTGGATCCCGATCCGGTCGAGCCTTCCGCCACTGTCCTGGAGGGAGTCGAGGGGGCGGAGGCGGCTGGTCCTGACGGTGTCCTGGTGGACGGGACGGAAATACTAGGCGACATTTCAGGAAACCTGGAGTTGCGCACACGCCAGGACGCTCTGCGGTTACTCATCGCCTCGGCCCGGTTCCTGCGCCAAGCGGACCCGTCCGATTCCGTTCCGTATCTTATGGTGCGGGCCCTGCGGTGGGGCGAACTGCGGGCCGCCAACGGAGACATCGCGGGATCGCTGCTGGAAGCCCCGCCGGCGGATATCCGGGTCAAGCTGAAGAATTCCGCTCTGGCCCAGGACTGGGGCAAGGTGCTGGAGATTGCCGAGAGCGCGGCGGCCAGCGGGTGCGGACGAGGATGGCTGGATCTGCATCGCTACACCATTCGCGCCTGCGACGAACTGGGCTATGCGGCCGTCGCGCGAGCGCTGCGCTCCAGCTTAAAAGCGCTGCTCTCGGATCTCCCGAGACTTCCTTCGATGACGCTCGCCGACGACACCGGCACGGCCAATCCGGAGACCATGGCCTGGCTGATCGGCGAGAACCTGTTCGCGCCCGGCGCCGCAGAGGTACCCAGTGGCGAATAGGTCCGGGGGCACCATCACACTCCCGCTGCTCGACCGTTTGACAGACGAGGATCCCAAGCGCCGCGAGGAAGTTCCTCCGTCACGGTCCAAAGCCTTGGCGGCGCTCAAAGTCGCGGTGCGCAGGGATTTGGAGTGGCTTCTCAACACGCGCCGGGCGGAGCGGGAGTTGCCTTCGCAGCTGGCTCGCTCGGTATTCACGTTTGGATTGCCGGAGCATTCGCCGGCATCCGAGGATCGCGCCAAGGTGTTTCATGAGCTGGCCAAACGGATGGAAGCGGCCATCGCTATTTTCGAGCCGCGTCTGGCGGGCGTGAAAGTCATCCTGTCGCCCCGCCAGGACACCACCACCCGAAGAATCGACTTGATCATCGAAGGTCTCCTCAGAATCGATCCCAGTCCGGAGCACGTCAGCTTTGACACCACGCTCGAACTGACGAATGGCGAATACCACGTCAAGGGAGAAGCCGGTGCCTGATGATCTGGTCGGCTTTTACGAGCGGGAATTGGGGTTTCTGCGCCAGATGGGCGCGGAATTTTCCAAAAAACACGGGAAGATCGCGCAGCGCCTGGGACTGGAGCCGGATCGCTGCGAGGATCCGCACGTCGAACGCCTGCTGGAGGGCTTCGCCTTCCTGGCCGCCCGGATTCACAAGAAGCTCGATGACGAGCTGCCGGAGCTGACGGAATCCCTCTTCAATATTTTGTATCCGCACTACGTGCGGCCCATCCCGTCGATGTCGGTGGTGGAGTTTCACGCGGATCCGGAGCAAGGCAAGCTGACCACGGGATTCCGCATCGCCAAAGACGCGATGCTGTACTCCCGCCCGGTGCAGGGAATTCCCTGTAAGTTCCGAACCGGCCTGGAAACCACCCTGTGGCCCCTGCAGGTCTCCGCCGCGCGCTGGACCTCTCCGGATCGTTTGCCCACGCCGGTCAAGGCTCCGCAGGCGGCCGCCGCGTGCCAGGTGGAGCTGACCTGCTCTCCCGATGTCCGTTTCGACATGCTGGGGCTGAAGTCGCTGCGGTTCTATCTGAGCGGCGAGCCTACGCTGGTTTTCACTCTGTACGAGCTGCTGTTCAACAACCGGCTGCAGATTCTGGTGCGGGATCCGGCCAAGGGTGCGCGTGCCCAGGCGCTCTCGCTGCCGGTTTCCGCGTTAGAGCCCGTGGGTTTCCGCGAGGAGGAATCGCTGCTTCCCTTTCCGCGGCGCTCCTTCAGCGGATATCGCCTGTTGCAGGAATACTTCGCCTTCCCGGAAAAATTCTTCTTCGTGGAGCTAGGCGGGCTGGAGCAGCTGGCCGCCGCCGGATTCGGCCGGTCGGCGGAGATCATCTTTCTGATTTCGCCCTTTGAACGGTCCGATCGGCACCAGATCCTGGAGATGGGCGTCTCCACCCAGACCTTCCGGTTAAACTGTGCGCCCGTCGTAAACCTATTCACGCAAACCGCCGAGCCAATCCGCATGGATGAAACCCGCACGGAGTATCCGGTCATCCCCGACGCGCGGCGGCGCCGCGGCATGGAAGTCTTCTCGATTGATCAGGTTCTCAGTTCCAACTCCGACTCGGAAAGCATCACGTATTTCGAGCCGTTCTATTCGCTGCGCCACGCCAGCGGAGGAGATCCCGACCGCGCCTTTTGGCGGGCCATCCGCAGGCAGTCGGATTTCGACGACCGCTCGGACCTTTCCATTTCGTTTCTGGATCTGTCGGGCCAGGGAGTCCGCCCCGATATCGACACATTGACCGTGCGCTGCACCTGTACCAACCGGGATTTGCCGTCGACGCTTCCCTTCGGCGAGGCCTCGGGAGATTTCGAGCTGGAAGGCGCTTCGATCATCAAACGCGTGGTCACGCTGCACAAGTTCACTCCTTCCTACCGGCTTCCGGAGGGCAAGGAACTCCTGTGGCGGTTGCTTTCGCACCTTTCCCTCAACTATTTGTCCATGGTCGAAGAAGGGCAAGGGGCTCTGCAGGAGATCCTCCGTCTTTACAACTTCTCGGGTTCGAGCTACGCCGAGCGGCAGATCGACGGGATCAAGAGCCTGGCCAGCCGGAGGCATTTTGGCCGCGTCATATCGGACCACGGAATCCATTTTGTACGCGGAACCAAAGTAGATATAGAGCTGGACGAGGATCAGTTCGTGGGCGGGGGCGTATACCTGTTCGCGCAGGTGATCGAGTATTTCCTGGGGCTGTACGTCTCCATGAACAGTTTCAGCCAGTTGGAAGCGAGAACCCAACAGCGGAAAGGAGTGTTGAAGGAATGGCCGCCGAGAGCCGGACATCGAATCTTGCTGTAGTGCCCGATCCGGTGGAGGCCCATCTTCGCCGCGAGCCCTATTGCTTCGAGTTCTTTCAGGCCGTTCAACTCCTGGAACGCCTGTCGCCAAGATCGGCGCCCGTGGGCCATTTCGTGCCGCCCCACACCGAGGCCGTCCGGTTCTCCGTGCATCCTTCGCTGGTGTTCCCGGCCAGTGAGATACAAACCCTGGCCCACCGCGAGGATCAGCCTCCGCTGATGATCGTGAATTTCATGGGGCTGACCGGCCCGCTGGGCGTGCTGCCCATCCACTACACCGAGTTCCTCCAGAGGCGGCAAGCCGCCGGCGACACCAGCGCGCGCGACTTCCTGGACCTGTTCCATCACCGGATTATTTCGCTGTTCTACCGGGCCTGGCAGAAATACCGCTTCCAAACCACGCACGGATGGGGCGATCTGGACCGGCTCCGGCTGTATCTGCAAAACCTGGTCGGGCTGGGTCACGACGAGCTGCTGAACCGGCAGGTGGTGCCGGACGATGCGTTGCTGTTTCACGCCGGTCTGCTGACCCAGCAGCCGCGCTCGGCGGTCGGCTGCGAGCGTTTTCTGGAAGATTATTTCGGAGTTCCGGTGCGAATCGAGCAGTTCGTGGGAGCCTGGTACCGGCTGGAACCCGACGCGCAGACCGCCTTTCGCGACGACGACGCTATCTCCGACATACTGGGCGGAGGAGCCGTGGTGGGCGACGAAGTCTGGGATCCCCAGGCGGGCCTGCGGGTGGTTCTGGGGCCCTTGACCCTGGCCCAGTACCGCGAATTCCTGCCGGTGGGAAGCGCCTACCTGCCCTTGAAAACGCTGGTCCGGTTTTATGCGGGAGACGAGTTCGATTTCGAGCTACAGTTGATTCTGAGGCGCGAGGAAGTTCCGTCCTGCCAGCTGGGCGCGGAGGAGGATCACGCCCCGCTGCTTGGCTGGGTGAGCTGGTCCAAGTGCAATCCCCTGGGGCGGGATCCCAGGGAGACAATTCTGCCCCTGTAATCCGATAAGGAGAGCGAAAACATGGCCGTCAATCTTAAATCACTCATCGGGAAGCTGAACTCACAGACCAGAAGCGCGCTGGAAGGCGCGGCCGGCTTGTGTCTGGCTCGCACCCACTACGACGTCGAGATCGAGCACTATTTGCAGAAGCTGCTGGAGACCGACGACAGCGACTTTGCGCGCATCATCGCGCACTTCGAGATCGACCGGTCCCGGCTGACCAAGGACTTGACGCGCAGCCTGGATTCGTTGAAGACCGGAAATGCGCGGACGCCGGCTCTCAGTCCTTCCTTGCTCAAGATGTTCACCGAAGCCTGGACCATGGCTTCGATTGACTTCGGCATTTCTCAGATTCGCTCCGGCATCACGATTCTGGCGCTGGTGGAGAACGCCGAACTCGCGCGGCTGGTGGGCGAGGCCAGCAAGGAATTCAGCCGGATCCAGGGCGCGACCCTGCGGCAGGAATTCGCTTCCATCACTGCAGGATCCAAGGAGGAGGCGGGAGCAGCCGCGGCGCCCAGCGAAGCCGTGTCTGGAGCACCGGCTAAGGGAACCGGCAAGACCGCCAATCTCGACCAATTCACGGTCGATCTCACCGCCAATGCGCGGGCAGGGAAGATCGATCCGGTGCTGGGCCGCGATTTCGAGATCCGGCAGATGATCGATATTCTTCTGCGGCGCCGGCAAAACAACCCCATCCTGACCGGGGAAGCGGGAGTAGGCAAGACCGCGGTGGTGGAAGGTCTGGCGCTGCGAATCGCGCAAGGGGACGTGCCGCCTCCGCTCAAAGGCGTCTCGATTCGTTCGCTGGATCTGGCTCTGCTCCAGGCCGGCGCGGGCATCAAAGGAGAATTCGAAAACCGGCTGAAGGGCCTGATCGAGGAGGTCAAATCCTCACCGTCCCCGATCATCCTCTTTATCGACGAGGCGCACACCATGATCGGCGCCGGCGGACAAGCGGGTCAAAACGACGCAGCCAACCTGTTGAAACCGGCTCTGGCGCGCGGAGAGCTGCGCACCATCGCCGCCACCACCTGGTCCGAATACAAGAAGTATTTCGAGAAGGACGCCGCTCTGGCGCGCCGCTTCCAGGTGGTCAAAGTGGAAGAACCCCAAGAAGCGGTTTGCATGGTCATGCTGCGGGGCATTGTCGAAAACCTGGAGAAGCATCATAAGGTTCGCATCCTGGACGAAGCCGTGGGCGCCGCGGTCAAGCTTTCCCATCGTTATTTGACGGGCCGGCAGCTTCCCGATAAAGCCGTGAGCGTGCTCGATACCGCATGCGCACGGTTGTCGCTCGGCCAGAGCGCCACGCCTGCCGCGATCGAAGAGATGACCCGTCTGGTGGAGCATTTGACCGTGCAGCGGCGGGTCCTGGAGAGAGAAGCAGCCGCTGGCGCGGATCACAGCGAGATCCTGGCGCAAACCGCGCAGCAGAAAGCGGAGGCTGAAGCCAAGCTCGCCCAGCTTCAAGAATTATGGGAGAAGACCCGGGGCTTGGTCGAAAAGATCCGGGACCTTCGCGCCCAGCTCGAGCAGAAGGCCGCCGGCGCGGGCAACAGCGCGTTGCGCAAGGAAATGGAAACACTGACCCGGGAACTCGATGCTTTGCAGGGCGACACGCCCATCATGCGGGTCTGCGTCGACCAACAGATCGTGGGGGAAGTGATCTCCGGCTGGACCGGAATCCCGGTCGGCAAAATGGTGAAAGACGAGCTTTCCATGGTGCTCGCGCTGGAATCGCACCTGTCCAAACGCGTGATCGGCCAGGACCACGCGCTCAAACACATTGGACAAAGGATCGCGACTTCCCGGGCGAGCCTCGACGATCCCGGCAAACCCGTGGGCGTTTTCATGCTGGTGGGTCCCAGCGGCGTGGGCAAGACGGAGACCGCGCTGGCGCTGGCCGACCTCCTGTATGGAGGCGAAGGCAACCTCATCACCATTAACATGTCCGAGTTTCAGGAAGCCCACACCGTTTCGACTCTCAAGGGCTCGCCTCCGGGCTATGTCGGTTACGGGGAAGGCGGCGTCCTGACGGAAGCGGTTCGGCGCCGTCCCTACTCGGTGGTTCTCCTGGACGAGGTGGAGAAAGCGCATCCGGATGTGCTGGAGTTGTTCTACCAGGTCTTCGACAAGGGCGTCATGG
>CAVXFR010000023.1:0-65078 GCA_963761045.1 Terriglobia bacterium
GGCTTCGATGCGCACGGCGTCGACATCTCGATTCCGGCCGTGGATGCGGCGGCAAGGCGGTATCCCGAATGCGAGTGGATTGTTGCTAACGCTGATCGATTCCTGCCATACGCCGAACGTTCGTTCTCGATCGTCCTGTCGATCACCGGGCGGATGAATGCGGACGAATTCCGGCGTGTCCTGCGCGACGACGGACGCCTGCTGGTCGCGCTGCCTGCGCCGGACGATCTGATCGAGTTAAGAGGCACGGGACGTGATCGGGTGGACCGAACCGTCGAGACGTTCGCGAAAGACTTTACGCTTGCCGACCGGCGCCGGGTCACGACCGTCGCCGATCTCGACGCGGCCGCAGTCCAAGACGTCCTGCATTCCATTTACCGGCCGATGCGGGCCCAGCCGGCCGAAGCGATGCGGGTGACCTTCAGTCTGGATCTGCTGCTATTGCAGGCGCGTTAGACTGAGCACGTGGAGCGAAAGATCTTCTGGCTTACCTTCGCGGTCCTGGGCCTGATCGCCGATTTCGTTCTGCCGTTCTGGTGGGGACTGCTCTCGACCATCCCCATTTGCGTCGTCAGTTGGTGGGTAGCCTACCGCAGCGATTGGTTTTAGGCTTTACTCGAGTACCTTCGCCTCGAAGTCCGCCACCTCGCCGTCTTCAAAGGAATAGCGGATCTGGATCGGATGGCAACAGACCTCGCAGTCCTCCACGTAGGTTTGACTCTTCACCGCGGGATCGAGGACCATCGAGATCTCCTGCCAGCAATACGGGCAAGAGAAGAAGTACTCCATGGTCTCAGCCTACAGGTTTCAAGCGGTTTGCGCGGCTAGAGGATTGAGAATTTACGGTTGGCCGACTACGATTTGAAAAACGAGGCGTTCAAGGATCGTGCGTGTTCGTCTTTCAGCAGGTTGCGATTGTTGCCCCTGGAGAACACACTGTTTGGATCGGTATCGTGAATATCATTCATGAACCGGTCGTTCGAACAGTGGATCATCTCGTGCAATAGAGTCCCATTATCCGGATGACTTCGGTCCTTATTGATCAAGACGAAATTCTTGAATCCTGAAACACCGGTTCTCTCGCCTTGGGATGTTGCGGTGGATGTGGTGTGCCTCAGATGACAGAAGATGACCAGCAGCGACGAAGCAGGCGAGGGGCCTGCGGTTTCCGCCGCCTTACGAATTGCCCGAACATCTATTTCGTCGCGTTCGCCCACGTCAAACGGGAAGGAGAAGGTGGGAAGAAACCTCGTCGAGAGCCGCAGGTTGAACGGCGCGAGCAACTTCTCTGCCCGCTCGACCAGCAATACGGTTCGAAGCGAATTCGTTGGAATCGTCTCGCCGGCGCGCAAGGCCTCCTGGATCGCAACGTTGAGCCGGCCCGGCGCGAATTCCAAATGTATAGGATCACCGACGGCCAATCCGTCCCGCAATCCAGACGACGATCCGCCACCGATGTCAGTGATGCAGCCCCGCAGCGGCGGCCTATTCTCGCCAATCGCCATTTCCTTGTCGAGCGACGCGATCGTCATTTTTCCGACGATATTATCCGCAGTATGTTGATAGGAGGTGTTGATGACTCCCCGCTTGCGCTTGTAGGCCAGAACCGCGTTCGCGGTAGACCGGCCGTATAGCCCAGCCGACACCTCCGATCCGTCGATCAGAGCTCCGTCCAACAGTATTAAAGCATGTTGGATCTTATTTACATGCGGCCCTCGCGTTCCTTCCACCACATGAGCGGCGTTGTGGATGAGGCAGGCTTCCAAGGCGCGATCGCCGCGAAACAACTTTGAGTGCAAGGGCAAGGCGGATTCTCCTTGTCGAGTCTAGTTGCAGGTTGTTCAGTATAGCTGATTCGTGCTGACCGCATTCCGGCGGCGTTGGGGGATGTTCGCGCGGCGTGGGTGATCACGATACAAGGAGCGAAAATAATTTGTAGTGAGCTGTCCCTGAGACATCGCGGCCACGCCGGGGGTGCGCGTGCGGCCATCTGAATTCAAGGCCATCATGACTTGCAAGAAATGCCGGGTTCCTATGAAAGAGCTCAAAGGGCACATCTACCACAAGAAGAGAAAATGGAAGTGCCCGAAGTGCGGAAGGGTCCGGATGCAGCAGCACAGGCCGCCTTAGGCCGGAGCGACCTCTTACTGTTGAGGGCGGTGCAGAACATCCGGCAGGAACTCCCGGACGATGTTGAAAGCTGCAGTGGCGGCAAAAGAGATGCCGGCGTTCTCGCCGATGTTTGCTACACCCTTCCAACTTGGCGGTCCCCAAATACTGGAGATCGCACTGGCGCCCACCACGCCGGTGAAGTTGGAAACGGAAAAGGTCTGCCTGTCGTCCGGACGCCGGGCTGTTATCGAGCTGAGGACTGCATAGCCCGTCCGCGCCCAGAGGCCGTGCTTGTGCGAAGCGAAATACCGGTTGTCTTCGTGAAGAACGATGGAGGTTCCGTAGGTGATGGTTCCGCGCACGCCGTTGTAAGCCAGGTTGCTCCCGAAGCGTTCTCCGTATGCGCCCCAACCTTGCCCCCATTCTTTGGGACTGTTCTCCCACTGGCCAATGCCCGCTCCGGCAGCCTCTGCCAGCACGGGAACCGGCCCCGCCGTGCTGACCAGGTACAGTTGAAAGCGTTTCTTCTCGGTCAATTGAGTCGGCTCAGCCGGACCGACCATGCCCAGAATCTTGTCGATGGTGTCCTCCTGGTGCGCGGCGACGGGGGCAGGCGATTGGTAGGCGAAAGCCGGCGCCAAGGGTAACCAGACGAAGGAGAGTACGATGGATCGCAGCATCTATAGTCCTACCGCGATACTAACAGAGGCGCCAGATCCTGCTTCGCCTATCTGGAACTTTCTGTTGACACGCGGGCGAAAACCGCATACTATATCCGTAACGGATATAGTATGCCCGCGCCGAAAGAACTGTCACCGCTGACGCCGCCGGTGTTCCACATTCTGCTGGCGCTGGCCGACGAGGAACGCCATGGCTACGGCATCATGCAGGACGTCGCGCGGCAGACCGGCGATGCGCTTCAGTTGGGTCCGGGCACGCTGTATGGCTGTCTCAAGCGGATGCTGGCGGCCGGGCTGGTGGAGGAATCCGACGAGCGGCCGGATCCGGAACTGGATGACGAAAGACGACGTTATTACCGTATGACGGCGTTGGGAAGAAGCACCGTGCGCGCGGAAGCCGGCCGGCTCGCCGGGGCGGTTGCGGCGGCCAAAGCCAAGCTGGGATTGGCAGGAGGAAAGTGATGGAAGACTCGAATTTGGTCCGCGGGCTGTGCGGTGTCTATGCCGCGATGCTGTACGTGTATCCTGGCGATTTCCGTCGTCAGTACGGCGCGTCGATGCGGCAGGTGTTTCGCGATCGATGCCGGGAGCAGCGCGCCAAAACCTGGCTGGTCTTCTTTGCGAGAACCGTGACGGATTGGATCCTCAGCGCCGTGCGCGAACGCCGGGCCGTCCGGAAGTCTATGGGTGCCGTCAAACTCATGCAGGAGTGGGCGGTGACGCTGCTGGTGTTTCTGTTCGTCACCACGACGCTGGTGCAGGCGTATGTGGTGCCAACGGGCTCCATGGAAAACAACATTCTGGTGGGCGATCACATGCTGGTCGATAAGGTTGGATTCGAAAACGGCGGCAACAACTGGTCGAGCTACGTGCTGCCGCGCCGCGAAGTGAAGCGAGGCGACATCATCGCGTTCCGCTACCCCGAGGACGTCCAGCAAACTTTTGTCAAGCGCGTGATCGGCCTGCCGGGCGATCGCATCCGTCTCGAAGACAAGCACGTGATTCGCAATGGGCAGAAGCTCGACGAACCGTATGTCCGGAACAGCAGACCGGCCATCGACGACTATCGCGACAATTTCCCGACGGCTCCGGATTTTTCGACGACTGGCCGCGGACGTGAAATGTTCGCCCGCGATGTGCAGGATGGAGAAGTGATCGTGCCCCCGGACAGCTTATTCGTCCTGGGCGACAACCGCGACGATTCTCTCGATAGCCGCTATTGGGGATTTGTGCCGCGCGACTACGTTACCGGCAAGCCGCTGGTGATCTACTGGTCCTACGATGCTCCCACCAAGGATCTGTCGACCTGGAACCTCGCGCATCTGGAAGACGTCGCGCTGCACTTCTTCAGCAAAACGCGCTGGGACCGGACACTGAAGTCGCCGCAGTAATCCTAACCGGGGACCTTCTTGTCGAGCCAGTCGCGGATGACGCCGAACACCTCGTGGTTGTTCTTCTCCATCAGCATCAGGTTGCCGTTGCCGTAGATGCCGTAGTCGCGCAGGCGCAGCATTTCGGCGTCACAGCCGGCTTGCTTCAGAAAAGCCACGTTCGATACCGGCGATCCGCCGCCGCCGAATTCGCTGGTCACCCAACTGATGGGGATGCCTTGGAGGTTCTTCCACTTGTGCGCGGGCTCGGCTTGGAGCTTGTAGGGCGAAACGACCGGACGCGGGGAATCCGGCGGCTCGGTCCGATCCACCAGTTTGAACTGCGAGAGATCGGTGACGGGAGGATCGTAGGTCATGGGGCTCGCGGTCAATCCCCAGCGAAGCTGACGGGCGAACGGATTCCCGTTGATCTCCATGGCGACGATGGCCTTCACCAGGTCGTGACGGCGGTCGGCGACGCCCCAGGCGAAGAATCCGCCGAACGCGTGGACGAACAGGATCGACGGGCCGATCTTGTCCAGGAGTTCCGCGCCGCCCGGCCACACCAGGTCGCTATGAAACGCCTCGTCGCTGACGTTGCCGCGTTCGCAGGCCATGAACTGGTCGATCAGAGGATCGTTCATGCCGCCTGGTCCCGGCCACTGCGCCGTGTTGAACACCGTAGTGCTCCCGATGAGTCCTTCGAGGGCGGGCACGTTGGGCAGATGGCTGGGACCCAGGGCGTCGGGATGATACGGAGACCGGCCGTAGCTGGGCCGGTCCAGCCAATAGACGCTGTAGCCGTTCTGGACGAAGTAGTGCACCCAGCCGGGCCGGCCTCCGATGCCCATCATGTGCGTGCCTTGTCCGCCGCCGCCGTGGACCATGACCACAGGCAGCGCGTGGCGCTTCTGGGCCGGGATCATGTATTGCACGAACATCTGCCCCTGAGCGATTGTCCCGTAAGGCATTTGCTTGCGCTTCACGCCCACCCAGAAGCCGCCCTGATCGGCCAGTTTCAGCGCGGTGGATTCGCGGTTCGGGTGCGGATCCGCAGTGACGGCGGGCGTCTCAGGGAACGTGCGATCGAGCCAGGCCAAAACCGGAGGCAGGGATTCTGCTGTCCGGCTGCTCGCCGTGGTCGTGGACACCTTGAAGGACACACCCGCGGGCGGCGCGACCGCGACGACTCCTTTGACCAGCGCCGGACGCTCTTCCTCAGTTACCCGTGCAAACAACGCGCCGTCGCCTTCGGTCACCAGGATCGACGGGCCGATGTCGTCGAGCAGCATCGCCCCGCGCGTGCGCCAGACCGTTTGCGTCATTCCGAAGTTGGGCATCGGCTGGCCCAGGGGAGCGACGGCCTGGGCGATTCGTGGGTCCGATACAGGCAGGTTCAACTCCCGGCTGACTGCTTCGAATGTAGGAGCCTGCGGATTAAACGCCCCGTGCACAAACGGCTGGTAAGGATTGCGGCCCTGGCCCGGCCGGTCGATCACGTAAACCTTGTAGCCCTGCTCCAGAAATAGCGTGGCCCAGCCGCGGCTGCCGTCGGGATTGCTGAACCAGTCCGAGCCCTGCCCGTAGCCGCCAGGAATCAGCACGACCGGATAGGGGTGGCGCACCTCAGCCGGGATCCAGTGCTCGACATACATCTGCATCCCGTTGCAGACGGTACCGCGGGCCAGCAGCGCGTGCTCGACGCCGTACCAGTGGTAGGACCACTCGGCGATATCCAGCGCCGGGCCGGGATTGCCGGTACTCTGCGCATCCAGCATGGACGAAGCTGCCAGTGCTCCGGCCGCCAGCGCCCCGAATTCGCGTCGATTCATCACGCGCGCAGGTACTTGTTAAAGAAGTCGAGGGTGCGCTGCCAGGCGAGCTCGGCGGCGGCCTTGTCGTAGCGCGGGGTCGTGTCGTTGTGGAAGCCGTGCTGGACCCCTGGATAGATGTAGGCCGTGTAGGTCACGCCGGCCGCTTTGAGCGCAGCCTCGTAGGCCGGCCATCCGCCGGTGATGCGGGTGTCCTCGCCCGCATACTGGAGCAGCAGGGGCGCTTTGATCTTGGCCGCGTCCTCTGCTTTGGGCTGCGCGCCGTAGAACGGAACCGCCGCGGCCAGATCCGAGCCCATCTTCACCGCCAGCGTATTGGCGACGCCGCCGCCGAAGCAGAACCCCACCACTCCGATCTTGCCGGTGCAATCGGAACGCGCCTTGAGCCAGCGGGCCGAGGCATAGAAATCCTCGCCCATCTTCTGCCTGTCGACTTTCTGGAAGTCTTTCGCGCCGGTTTCGTCATCGCCTGGATATCCGCCCACGCTGGTGAGACCGTCCGGAGCGAACGCCATGAAGTTGGCCGCGCCCAAGCGCCGGGCCACGTCTTCGATATAAGGAGTCAGGCCGCGATTTTCGTGGACCACCAGCACTCCGGGAAGTTTTCCGGTGGCGTTGGAGGGACGCACGAAGTACCCTTTAATACTGCCATTGCCCTGGGGCGAGGGGACCGTCAGGTAGTCGGCCTTGATGCGCTGGTCGTCTTTGGCGACCTGCTGCGCCCAGGCGTAATTGGGACGGAGACTTTCCCAGATCGCAACGGCGGTCAGGCCGCCGACGGCGAACTTCTGCGCGCCGTCCAGGAAAGCGCGGCGGTCGATATCGCCGTGGACGTATTTGTCAAAGAGATTGAGCAGCTCCTGCGGGTAGTCGGAGGCTTTTTTTCGTTCCCGGATCGGTTCCATGGGTAAAGGGGACGCTCCTTTCAGGGCAAAGGATATCACATCAATGTGTTGCACGCCCCTCTTGACAAACTAGTTTAGTTAAAACTAAACTAGTGTCTGTGGCCATCGATCCCGCCGTTTTGAGCGCACTTGCCTCGCCGCGCCGGCAGGAGATCCTGCGGATGATCTGGCGCGAGGAGCAGACCGCGGGGGCCATCCATCGGGCCATGCCCGACGTGACGTTCGGCGCGGTGTCTTTGCAGCTAAAAGAGCTGCTCGATGCCGGGCTGGTGGAAGCGCGGGTGAGTCCGGAAAAGGACAAGCGCAATCGCTTCTATCGCGCCAAGCGCGAGGCGCTGGGTCCGATGGCGGAAATGCTGGAGCGCATGTGGGACGACGCGCTTTGGAAATTGAAATTGGCGGCGGAACTGGAGCAGAGCCGCCGGGGCCCCAAACGAAGCAGACGAAAGAAAAGGAATCCATGAAAACTTTTGCCTATGCGGTTGATCGCAGTATCTTGATCGAAGCCGACCGTGAGACGGTCTTCGGCTTCTTCACCGATAGCGCCCGTTGGGCCGCCTGGTGGGGCGCAGAGTCGACGATCGAGCCGCGGGCTGGGGGGGCGCTGCGCATTCGCCACTCCAATGGGTTCGTATCGGAGGGGGAGGTGCTCGAAATGGCCCCGCCCGAGCGCTTCGTGTTCACCTTCAGTCTTCAGAGTCAACAGCTGGTGCCTGCGGAGGATTCGCGTGTCACCATCCGGCTGGAACAGCAGGCGGCGGGCACGCTGGTGCGGGTGACGCATGAGGTGAACGATAAGGTGGTTGCGGATCAGCTGGTGCAAGGCTGGCGGTTTCACCTCTCGATGTTCGCCAATGCCGTAGCCGATTTGGTGAACGCGGGAGCTCCCGAGATAGCCGACGCATGGTTCGCGCTGTGGACCCAGCCGGACGCGGCGGCGCGGAAGACGACATTGGGGCGAATCGCCGCGCCCGACGTGAAGTTTCGCGACCGGTACAGCAGCCTGGGCGGGATCGATGAAGTGGTGGCGCACATCGGCGCGTCGCAGAAGTTCATGCCGGGGATCCGGATGGAGCGGTGCGGAAATGTGCGCCACTGCCAGGGAACGGTTTTGGTGGATTGGGCGGCGGAGTCAAACGACGGAAAAGTAAAGATGAAAGGTACGAACGTGTTCGTGCTGGGGCCGGGCGCGCGTATCGAGTCGGTGACCGGTCTTACTTCTTGAAATTGGTCAGATCCTTCACCTGTTCCATCCAGTTGTAGACGATGGGACAGTACGTCGCGCGATCGACATACGCCCACATCTTGTGCTGGATCGAGCCCATGCCGCGCAGCAGGTGCGGGAATCCTTCGCAGGTTTTGGGACGGAATTCGTAGATGGTGCAGTCGTTGCCATTGAGGAACACGCAGCCGTCCTTCTCGGTTCGCTTCAGGATCAGCTCGCCGTCCGTTCCGGTTTGGGTGTACTGTTCCAGGAACTTCTTGCGGGGAATTCCGAGGTTCTTCGACAGGCTGACGACATCTTTTTCGTAGATCTCGGCTTCGGTCACCCGGCAGCATTCGGCGCACTGGCGGCAGTCGATCGCGGCCTGCACCTCTTTCGCGGCGTTCCGGAACTGGCGCTCCACGAAATTGTGGGACTTGATCCAGCGCCGGAACTTCTCGTTCTCGCCGCGTTTCTTCTCGCCCAGGCGGCTGATCTGGATCAGGTCGGTAATCACATCTTCCATCATTGCGCACAACGCAGCGCGGCTCGAGTTTCACGCAGTTCAGGAGTGCTCGCCGCGCGCTGTGCGCAACGATACAATCGATGTAGAATGAGCGACCGGCTATATTTCTCCTGTTGGGTCCGGGGATTCTCGGATTCGAACCTTTTGCGGCATTTTGGAAAGATGCTGGACCTGTTTCCGTTTTCAAAACTCGCAAAGATTGGTCCGGTTGTGCGGGTCTACGCCGTGGGGTACACCGAGGCGCCGATTCTCGAACGCCCCTTCGATCCGGGCGTGTCCGTCGCGGATATGATCGCGGCGGCGCGCGACTTCGTTCAGCCCGATTGCTGCGTTGAAATCGAGGCGGCCTGGGATCTGTGGCAGCACGAGGGCGATTGGAAGCTGCTGCCCTCGCCGGTCACGCTCTCCTGCTTCGGTTCCGCGTTCGAGCACGAGCCCGGCGATCACCTGAACATCGATTTCGGGCTCGATTCCAAGTTTCTGCCGTCCGAGGAACTGGAAGGCTCGCTGCGGATTCAGCAATCCAATTTGCGCAGCCTGCTGCATCTGGTGGGCGAACTCGACAAAGGGCTGCCGGTGGAACGGCGGCTGCTGTGGTCGGAGAGCGGAGCCAACTTCGCGGAGCTCGTGGAAGAAACGCTGGGCCGGTTCGGCCCGTCTTAGCGGACCAGCGCCGTGGCCACCGCGCCCAAAGTTGCGCCCAGGGCCGCGCCCGCCAGCACGTCGCTGAGGAAGTGCATCCCCAGGACCACGCGCGAGGCCGCGACGCTCGCCGCGCAGAAGAATAGGGCGGGGCGCATCTCGGGATAAAATCCCCCCAGCGCCACGGCGACCGCGAAGGCCGTGATGGTGTGGCCGGATGGGAATGAGAACTGGTCGGGCGGCAGCAGGTCGGCCCAGCAGTGCGGCTCCAGCTCACAGGGCCGCTTCCGCCGGAAGGCCCGCTTCAGCTCCAGAAAGAGGACGACGCCCGCGGCGACCGCCAGAGTGGCTGCCAGGAGCGCGTGGAACCGTTCCGGCCCGCCGTACACCGCCACGACCAGGGCCAGCGCGTACCACAGCCCGCCATCGCCGCCGCGGGTCGCGGCCAGCATCCACAGCCGCAGCCATTTGGGTGGGCGCCAGTGATTCACTCGGACCATGAGCCGGTGATCGCGGGAGGCGACCCAAGACAGGGTGATCTGAAGAACCGCCATAATACACACATACGCCCGCGCCGTTACATCCCCGTGACGTGGCGATAAAACATTTGTGACAAAAGTTGATTTTTTGTACTTCGATGCCGGCGGAGGACACCGCGCCGCGGCTACCGCGCTGAAGGCAGTCATAAACGAACAAAAGCGGGATTGGGACGTCCGGCTGGTCAATCTTAAGGAGATCCTCGGCCCGCTGGATGTGTTTCGCAAGGTGACCGGGCTCGAACTGGAGGAGATCTACAACCAGATGCTGGCGCGCGGCTGGACCCTGGGCTCGGCGCAGGGCTTGAAGTTCATGCACGGCGTCATCCGGCTGTATCACGGACCCTCCGTACGCCTGCTCGAGAAGTACTGGTCCACCGCGCGGCCGGACCTGGTGGTCTCGCTGGTGCCCAATTTCAACCGGGCGTTGTTTGAAAGCCTGAAGAACGCGCTGCCGGCGGTCCCCTATGTGACGATTCTGACCGACATCGCCGACTATCCGCCGCACTTCTGGATGGAAAAACAGGAGCAGTTCCTGATCTGCGGCAGCGACAAAGCAGTAGCGCAAGCGCACGCGCTGGGGTATACCGACGGCCGGATTTTTCGCGCGTCCGGCATGATCCTGCGGCCGGGCTTCTATCAGCCGGTGACCGTGGACCGCGTGGCCGAGCGCAAAAAACTGGGGCTCGATCCGGATCGTCCCACGGGTCTGGTGCTGTTCGGCGGCCAGGGCTCGAAGGTGATGCTCGAGATCGCCGAGCGGCTGGTCGACACGCAGTTGATTTTGATTTGCGGCAAGAACGCCGCGCTCGCCGACCGCCTTCGCGCGCTGCCGGCCAAAGCGCCTCGTTACATCGAAGGATTTACGTCGGAGATTCCCTATTACATGAGCCTGGCCGATTTCTTCATCGGCAAGCCGGGGCCGGGAAGTATCAGCGAGGCAGTGGCAATGGGACTACCGGTAATCGTCGAGCGAAATATTTGGACGCTACCGCAGGAGCGCTACAACGCCGATTGGGTCCTGGAGCGCAACGCGGGAATGGTTTTACCGAACTTTCGCGGCATCCGTACGGCGGTGGAAGCGCTGTTGCGGGATCTGCCGCGTTACCAGGTTGCGGTCGAGCAGATCCACAATCGCGCGGTGTTCGAGATTCCGGAGATGCTGGCAGAGATTCTCAGTTCGCCGGTTCGATCCTGAGCAGCGCGCCGTCCTCTTCCTCGGTCAGGACGTACAGCAGCCCGTCGGGGCCCTGGCGCACGTCGCGGATGCGCTGCTTTAGGTCCGTCAGCAGCGATTCGCGGCGCAGTTCTTCCATCTTGTCGTTGAACACCACGCGCTCCAGGCGTCCGGTTCCCAGGATCTCGCCGTAGCGCATGCCGCCGACGAACACGTTTCCCTTCCACTTGGGAAAACGGTCGCCCGAGTAGAACGTCATCCCGGAAAGTGCGATGGACGGGATCCAGGTCACCAGCGGCTGCTCGAAGCCTTCTTTCCACGGCACGTCGGAAATACGTGGACCCGCGTAGTCGCGCCCGTAGCTGATGGTCGGCCAGCCGTAGTTCCTTCCGGGGAGAATCAGGTTGATCTCATCGCCCCCGTTGGGCCCGTTCTCGTTCGAATAGACCGCACCGGTTTCCGGATGAATGGTGAGCCCCAGCTGATCGCGATGCCCCAGCGTGTAGATCTCCGGCTTGTAGCCCGCGCGGCCGACGAAGGGATTGTCGCCCGGAACGGTCCCGTCGTCGCGCAGGCGGAGAACCTTGCCGTAGTCGCTGTTGGGATCCTGCGCCAAGGTGCCGGTGGCGGCGCCGGTGGTCATGTAGATCAAGCCGCTGCGGTCGAACACGATGCGCGACCCGCCCAGCACGGTGGTTGGTTCGCCACTGAACAGATCCTTGACATCGGTCAACCCCGCGCCATCCAGGCGCCCGCGAGCCAGCGTGGTCTGCTGCTGGCCGTTCCCGGCCGGTTTGCTGTAGGTGAAGTAGACCAGTTTGTTCTCGGCGAACTTCGGGTGCAGCGCGATGTCGAACAGGCCCGCATTGCGATTCGCGTACACCTTCGGCACGCCCGCCAGAGGCTTGGGATCGAGCACGCCGTCGTGGATCCTTCGCAGGCGTCCTCCGCGTTCGGTCACCAGCATGTCGCCGTTGGGAAGGAAAGCCAGGCTCCAGGGATGCGGAATTCCGCGCGCGACCACTACCACGCGAATCTTGGGCTGCTCGGCAGTGGCGAAGACGAACGGTCCCGCGCCCAGGGGAGGGCGGGGCAGACTGATGGCAGGCTGCTGGGCGCACGCATATACTGCGGCCATCCCGAAGACGATCGACGCGCGAGTCAGGTTTGTCATTAGGACCGTACCTTAATGTAGCGGCTGGCGAAGGTGATGAAGGTCGGCCAGTTCGGAGCCGGAGTGTGCCCGCTGCTGTGCTGGCGGAACGCGACGTCCCCGTCGATCAGCGGAGTCTCGATCGGCGGAAACTCTGTTGTCCCCATGTCTCGTTTACCAAGCAGTTTATAAACCGGTCCCGCGCCGACTCCGGCCAGAAACGTGCCCTTGGCGTCCACCCATCCGTCGCCGTCGGTCGCGCCCGCGCTCAGGAACACAGGCCGGGGAGCGCACATCGCGACCAGCTCATGCGAATCCACGGGCAGGTCATTCCAGTTGAGAGGCCCTGCATACTTAAGGAAATTTCCGGCCATCCAGTGATACTCGCTGGTCGCCGCGACGTTTTCGACCAGCTCGCCCCAGTTGCGCCGATGAAGCTTCGCGCCGCCTTCGCCGGACGAGCTGACGTAGGCGATCGCGAACCGCTGATCGTAGGCCATCGCGACGATCGTAGCTTTTCCGTAACGCGAGTGGCCCTCCAGGCCGACCTGTTTGGCATCGACGGCCTTGTCGGTCTCGAAATAATCCAGAGCGCGGCTCGCGCCCCAGGCCCAGGCACGCAGCGCGCCCCAATCGTCGGGCTGGCGAGGCTGGCCCTTGTTGACCAGGCCGATGATGCCATTGGTCAGCCCGGCCCCGTTGTCCGCCTGGATCGTGCTGGTGTAGATTTCCGCGTAGCCCCAGCCCTTCGCGAGAACCTGCTGCTGCCATGTCGGACCAGACGCCTGTTTGGGAGCCCCTTTGCCAAATCCGCGACCCGTTCCCGGCGGATTTCCGCCGAACTCCATCATCACCGGTACCGGACCTCTCGCATTCGCCGGCGTGCTGAGCGATGCGCGGATGTCCACGGTGATTTCGGGGTAGGACGAGTTGTCCACATGGCCGATGAGCTGTTTGGTGATCACCGGTACATCGCCGTTCATTTCATTCTTGGTGCTGGCGACTTCCCACTTCACCTTGGGCACGTTTTTGGGAACGCGGCCATAGATTTCCCGGTCGAATAGCTCGACGATTTCGGGCCGCCGCTGATTCCACCACATCTTCGCCGAGGTGACCTTCTTCCCGTTATTCAATACCAGCGGATCGGGCAGATCAGGATAGGGATTGGCCTTGGCTTCGTCGTAATTGGCGTAATTGGGCGCCTGCGGATTGCTGCCGTTCGCGCCCTGCCGGAGCGATGCGATGTGCAGCAGGTCCAACATCTTCTGCCGGTCGGCCTGGGAGGCAAGCTGTGTGGGCGAGGGCGGCCGGGGTATTTGTTGTTGATAGGCCCGGATTGCGAGCGGCGCGATCGCCAACGGTAACGTGATCGCCAACGGTAACAGGAGCGGGCACAACCAGCGGGCGGAGCGCGTCATGGCGGATTTCCTCTGGTTGATTATAGTGCGAAATCCGCTGCTCGCGCGTCATTCCCTGCGGCGAGAAGACCCGCACCATTCCTGAGAAACCCTCTCCCGCACTAATTACTGCGATGTTTCTGGCGCGATGTCTGGCCGTCCTGACGCTCGGGTCCCTGATGGCGCGGGGCGCCGATCCGGGTGCTCCCCTCTACACCGCTGATTCCGTGGTGAACCCGACTGCGGCTGTGGCCGGGATGTACGCCCCCAACAGCTTCATTACGATTTACGGAAGCCGGCTGTCCTACGTCACTCGTGCCATGGGACCGGACGATCTGCGTGCCGGAATGCTGCCCACGGTGCTGATCGGGACCAGCGTGCGCGTCCTGATCAACCATCTTCCGGCCGACATTTATTACGTATCGCCCACGCAGGTGAATGTGCTCGTGCCGGCTTCGCTGACGGCGGGTCCGGCCACCATCCAGCTGGTCAACGACGGTCTCGCGGGACCGGCCATCCCGATCCTGCTGGATCCCATCGCTCCGGCGCTGTTCCAACTCAGCGGAGCGGTGGTGTTGGCCGCTCACCTGGATGGCACCGTCGTCAGTGCGGACGTTCCCGCGCGCCGCGGCGAGGTGGTGGTGGTCTATGCGACCGGATTGGGTCCCACCGTGCCTCCCGCCACGCCCAACCGCCTGCCGGATGCGGCGGCTCCCATCGCGCGGCTGACGGACTTTCAAGTGTGGCTGAACGGCGTGCCGGTTCCCGCCGCCGGAGTTCTGTACGCCGGCATCAGCCCGCCTTACGCGGGCCTTTTCCAGGTCAATTTGCGGATTCCCGCCGATGCGCCCGTGGATCCGGAAATCCGGTGCGGCTACCCGGAGCAGATGAGCCGGCCAGGTGGAATCCTGCCCCTCCGGTAACATCTCCGGAAACCCTAAACCCGCGGCCGCGTCTGACGATTTGTAGGGTACACTCGGGAGGAGGAGCCTTTGTTTATGCACCTACGCGCTTTCTTGGCGATGGCGGCCTTGGCCGGCGCTCTCTCCGCGCAGGAGGCGATTCCCGGGGCGGCTGAGGCGAAACCGGCAGCCGAGCCCGCTCACAAGACCTTTCTGGTGGAAACGGGCACGCGCATTCCCCTGAGCATGGTGAATAGCGTCAGTACCAGAACCACGGGCGAAGGCGACCGCGTGTACCTGGAGACCACGTTTCCCATCGCGGTGAACGGCAAGATCGTGATTCCGGCGGGAAGCTATGTGCTGGGCACCGTCACCTCGTCCAAGCGTCCCGGCAAGGTGAAGGGCCGCGGCGAGTTCCGTCTGCGCTTCGATTCCCTGATGCTGCCCAACGGCGTGACGCGCGACTTCCGCGCGCAAGTGGCGGGCCTGGACGGCCGGGCAGCCGAGGATCTGGATAAGAAGGAAGGCACCATCCGCAGCGAAGGCAATAAATCCGGCGACGCCCGTGTGATCGGAGAGACGGCCACCACTGGCGCCGCCGTGGGAGGCCTGGCGGGCATCGGACGGGCGCCCGCCCTGGGAGCCGGCATCGGAGCCGCGGCGGGAGCGACGGCCGCACTGATCGGCGTGCTGTTCACGCGCGGGCCGGATGCGGTACTGGCCAAAGGGACGACCGTTGAGATGGTCCTGGATCGCCAGCTCATTTATGACGAGGACGAACTGAATTTCAGTAACTTGCCACCGCGGTATAACTCCGGCGATGGCGGCGGTCCCCTGCCGAGCCGTAAGTCGCAGAACTCCGCCCGCCGCTTCCCGTAAATCTTGAGTACTAGGTAGTTTTCCCTGCCTCCACATGCGGAGTTTTGCTGAGCGTAATTGACGCGAGCCTCTGTTATCGTGGACCTGTGAAGAGCCTGACCATCCCCGTCGATCGCGGTGCCACGGCTGGAACAGTGAGAGCCTTCCGGCTGCTGGGCGTGCCGGTCAGATTGCATTTCACGTTCGTCCTTCTCCTCTTATTTCTGGTAGTTACGGCTTTAGGCTACGATTCCACGGCCGTATTTGCGACCTTCATCCTGGGATTGTTCGCCAGCGTTCTGTTGCACGAAGCGGCCCATGCCGCAGTGGCAGCGTGGTTCAAGATCCGCACGATCGAAATCGTGATGTTCCCCATTGGAGGGCTGTCGCGCATGGAACGCCGGCTGCGGCCCGCGGAGGAAATGTGGATTTCACTCGCGGGACCCCTGGCAAACCTGCTGGTGGCCATGGGCGTCTTCGCCTATGTGGCTTCGATCAAACAGTCCATCAGCGTGCAGCCGTATGACTTATTGCATCCTTCCTCGGGGAAACTGCTGGCGCTGTTCGGCTTCGCCAATCTCCTGCTGGCTGGATTCAACCTGGTCCCGGCATTCCCCATGGACGGAGGACGGCTGTTGCGCGCCCTTCTGAGCTTCGTGCGCCCGGAAGACGAGGCCACCCGCATCGCCGCCTGGATGGGACGGGTGGTGGCGTTCAGCCTGGGACTCTATGGCTTGGTGCAGGGCGAATTCATGCTGGTTTTCTTCGCGTTTTTCATCTGGCTGGGCGCCGCCCAGGAGAGCGCCGCCGCGACCGGCCGGACGCTGACCAACGGAATCCCCGTCCGCGCCGCGATGATCACGGAATTTCACCATCTGGAGCACGGAGACACGGTGCGCGATGCCGCCAATCTGTTGCTGTCGACTTCGCAGCAGGATTTTCCGGTTATGCACGGCGACGAGGTGATCGGGTTGCTCGACCGTAACCGGCTGCTTCGGGCGTTGGCCGTCGAAGGTCCGGATACCTACGTGGCGGGCGTGATGGATCGTGACTATCTGGCGCTGGAGCCCGCGGCCGACCTGGCCGAGACCCTGCCGCTGATGGCGCATGCGGGCCGCTGTGCCTTGGTGCAGGAAGGCACCTGCCTGGTGGGACTGCTGACCACCGACAACCTTTCCGAATTCCTGCTGCTGCGCCGCTTCGGCATGGAGCCCGTAGTTTAACCTGCGGGCCGGAGCGCGATTTAGCTTTCCAGTTCCGCAGCGATCTCTGCGGCCGCCTGCCGGGCCTCGGTAATCGCTCCGACCTCGAAGCTGATGGCGCCTACGCCCGGGTGTCCGCCGCCCCCATACCGCTCGCAGATGGTCGCCAGGTTGTGCTTCACCGGGACTTCGGCCCAGGGGTTCGATCCGACCGAAACCTTGGTCCGGAAACTCGACGTGAGCACGGAGACGGTGTACACCGAATGCGGGAATAGATAGTACGGAATGAACTTGTTGTAGCCTTCCAGGCCTTGGTCCACCAGATCGAAGGACACCACGCCATCCTTGCAGCGGGCCTGCTGGCGGATGATCTCCAGGGACTTCAAGTGGCCCTCGTACAGCGGCTGGAAGACCGACTGGATCTCCGGATCGGCATCGATGACAGCCAGCGGCTGATGCCGCATCATGCGGATGATCTTCTGCACGGTGCCGGAGCCCTTGCTGCCCTCGATGACCAGGGTGAGGCGCATGGCCGGCTCGCGCAGTTCCACGGCCTCCTGCGCGCTGGCGTACTGGGCGCCGTCGATGATGTCGGCCCAGGAGACCAAGTCGGCCAGGTCCGGCGCATCGAAGCCGAAGCGCTCGCGCGCCACCGTGGCGATGTACTTGGTGCAGGACTTGAAGCCGGGATCGTACATCTTCCGGCCGCTGGTGTCGCGCCGGAAATGCTCGGCGTCCTCGGGCGTCAGGAAGGCGCTCTGATGATGGTCGAACCACCAGGTCAGGCGCGGGTCGGTCGAGTACTTGAAGTCCACGATGGCGTTGACATCGCCGTCGAACAGGCTCGGCTCAAACAGCTGCGACGCCTTGTGCGCCAGGCCGGTGAACTCGAATTGCGCGCCGGGATGGAACTTGGCCTCCAGGAACCGGCTGAAGAAAGCCGCGGAGGCCGCTCCGTCGAAACAATGATCGTGATAGAGGATCCGTGCGCGCATTTATCGATATAGTCCGGGAAAACCTGTTAGTGTCGCGCAAACCAGGAGCATTACGCAAGGGGCTCGTCCGGGGCAGTGGTGCGGAGACCAGCATTGGGAGGAGATCCGAACCGCACTTCGCGCCTATAATTTACACAGGAGGTGATCGGATGATCGCGCCTAGGGCGATAGTCGTCACGGCCATGGCGACTCTGGTGATCGTGGCGTTTCTGTTGGTTGCGGTCTACGATCCGGCTCGAATGGCGGGCATGTCCCGGAAGCAGCGCGTCGCACTCTGCCTGCGACAGCTCAGTTCTTCCTGGCCCTGGCGTTAACGGCCGCTTCCCACGATGAAGACCCGCTCCCCCCGCCAGGCATGCGCCCCGCCGCGTCCCCGGGGCAACCAGTCATAATCTCAAATAGACGTGCATTCCGATCTTCTGCTAGATCATTTCCGAAATCCCCGCAACGCCGGCCAGCTTCCGCCGCCGGCGGTCACCGTCGACGTAACCAATCCGGCCTGCGGGGATCTGCTGCGCTTGTCCGCGCTCTTTGAAGAAGGGAAGGTGGTCGAGGCGCGTTTCCAGGTCCGCGGCTGCACTGCATCGATCGCCGCCGGCTCCGCGCTCTCCGAATGGATGGTGGGCAAGACGCGCGCGCAACTGCAAGGGTTAACGGCGGAAGTGATCGAGGTGGCTCTCGGCGGGCTGGAGCCGGCTTCCAAGCACGCGGCGGCGCTGTGTGTGGACGGCGCCAAAGCTCTGGGGCATTCCGGCATCACCCCCTAAGTGCAGTATCCTGATCCATAAGTGACTCCCTTCGACTATCGGCCCCGTACCCGTGTGGTGTTCGGCGCAGGCGAGTTTGCGCGTCTGGGCGAAGTGGCCCGGGAGCTGGGCGGCACGCGCTGCCTGCTGGTGGCCGATCCCGGCATTGTCGAGGCCGGCTATGCGCCGGAAGCCGTGCGCTCGCTCAAGGCCCGGCGCATGACCGTGCACGGATTCCATGAGTTTCAGCCGAATCCAGCCTCGGCCACGGTGGAGGCGGGCGCGGCGTATGCGTCGCCACTTAGTATCGACCTGATCGTGGCCGTGGGCGGCGGAAGCACGCTCGATTGCGCCAAGGCGATGAACTTTCTCCTCAGCAATGGCGGCAAGTTGCGGGATTACTGGGGCTACGGGAAGGCCACGCGGCCCATGCTGCCGATGATCGCCATTCCGACCACGGCGGGCACCGGAAGCGAAGCGCTCAGCTCCGCCACCCTGGTCGATTCGGAAACCGGCGCGCGGATGGCGTGCGGCGACGCTAAAGCGCCGTTCCGGGTGGCGATTCTGGATCCCAAGCTGACCCTGTCGCAGCCGGCGGCGCTGGCGGCCGCGACGGGATACGACGCACTGTCGCACGCGCTCGAGACCCTGGTCACCGCGCGGCAGACGGCGCTTTCGGAATGCTTCTCGCGGTCGGCCTGGAGGCTGATCTCCTCCGGGTACGAGCGCATGCTGCGGAATCCCGAGGATCTGGAGGCGCGGGGAGCCATGCTGCTCGGCGCCCACTTCGGCGGCCTGGCGATCGAAAACTCGAATCTGGGCGCGGCTCACGCCTGCGCGTATCCGCTCACGGACCATTACGGGCTTTCTCACGGCGCCGCGGTCGCACTGGTGCTGGCTCAGGTGGTCGACTGGAACAGCGGTGTAGCGGGCAGCCGCTACCGCGAGCTCTATTCCGGCGATCTGCCGGGCCGGCTGCGCGAGCTGGCGGAAATGGCCGGGCTGGCGGCGAATCTGCGCGACGCGGGGATTCCGGAGGAAGCGCTCCCCCGTCTGGCGGAGCAGGCGGCCACGCAGTGGACCGGAAAGTTCAACCCGCGGCCCTTCAACGCCGCCGCGGCGCTGGAAATCTACCGCGCGGCGTACTAGTGGGCTGTCCTTGAGACTCCGCGAGCGTGGAAGTGGCACCGGGTGGAGCAGGCTTCAGCCTGCAACGGTGGCTTTAGCCACCGCGGGAACTATCCAAAGCTCGGGGACTGAAGTCCCCGTAGCAGGCTGAAGCCCGCTCCACCACACAACTGCTAGCGATTTCCAAGGGACAGTCCACTAGCACCCGCGAAGATCACTAAGTTTTATCGCCGCGTCGGGTGAACGCCAGTAGAATGACCGGGCGTTTTCAGATCCTAGCGGAGCCCTTCGCTATTTGCGTTTATCCGCGTTCATTCGCGGCTAACTGCTTTGGCGTTCGGCGATGGCTCGATTCGCGAGATCCAGGAGCCGGGCGCAGCAGCCGCTCATCTGGATCGTGACGTCGCGCAAAGTGGAGCCGCGGAACTGAAGGCGCGGAGGCCGGCGGTGCTCCGGGCAGCGCACGTCGCGCAGCTTCTGCGCCGTCTGTCGCTTGAATTCCTCGACCGTGGAGGACGGCTGCATCCAAAAGCATTCTAGCATAAGAATGTTTTTTCACGGCGTGGGATAATTTTAGGCAACCCTCCCCCGTAGTCAGGAACGAGCCAGGCAGTTACAGGTCCGCGGCACGTATGGACTTCGTCGAGCAGCTCAAGTCGTCGATCGATATCGTCAAGGTGGCGGGAGAATACGTGCGTCTCAAGCGCGTGGGCTCGACCGGCCGCTACGTAGGGCTGTGCCCCTTCCATCAGGAGAAGACGCCCTCCTTCAGCGTGAACCAGACGCGCCAGTTCTACCACTGTTTCGGCTGCGGCGTGGGCGGCGACGCCATCAAGTTCGTGGAGGAGATCGAGGGGCTGAGCTTCTGGGAAACCATCAAGATGCTGGCCGAGCGCTATGGCATTCCGATGCCCAAGCGCTCCGATTACTCCGACGCGGAATCCAAGCTCCGGGGCGCGCTGATGGAGATGCACGCCATCGCCGGGCAGCTGTTTCAGGAGAATCTGCGCGGTCCGCAGGGCGCGGAAGCGCGGGCGTATCTGGATAAGCGCGGCGTCTCGCAGGAGGCAATCGATACCTTCGAGTTGGGCTACGCTGAGCCCTCCGGTCAGGTTCTGACGCGGAAGCTTTCGGAACGAAACTTTTCGACGGAGCAGATGGAAGCCTCCGGCCTGGTGCGCAAGCGCAACGAGGGAACCGGGTATTACGACAGCTTCCGAGGACGCCTGATGTTTCCGATTCACAACGAGTCGGGTAAGGCGATCGCGTTTGGCGGCCGGGCCATGAACGATGAGGATCAGCCCAAATACCTCAATTCGCCCGAAACGCCCATTTACCGGAAGACATCTGTCTTATACAACCTCCATCGCGCGCGCGATGCCGTGCGCCGGTCGGGGCGAGCGGTGCTGGTGGAAGGCTATATGGACGTGATCGGTGTGTATGCGGCCGGCGTGAAGGAGGTGGTCGCCAGCTGCGGAACCGCGCTGACCAACGGCCAGGTACGCACCCTGCATCGGCACGCCGATACCGTGGTGGTGAATTTCGATCCGGATACGGCCGGCGCGAATGCCACGGAAAAAGCGATCCAGCTTCTGCTGGACGAAGGATTGCATGTTCGCGTGGTGGCGCTGGACGGAGGCCTCGACCCGGATGAATATTGCCAGCGGAATGGCGCCGAGGCGTATCGCGCGAAACTGGACGGCGCCGCGACGTACTTTCACTGGCTGGCCGACCGGGCGCGGTCGCGGTTCGACATGAAGACGTCGGACGGAAAAGTGGCCGCGTTCAAGTTCCTGCTGCCCGCGGTGCTGAAGATCTCCGACAAGCTGGAGCGCGCGGCCACCGCCAGCGACATGGCGTCGTACCTGGGCGTGGATCCGGGATTGGTGCTGGATGAATTCAAGAAATCGGCGGCCGATCGGCGCACGCCGGTTGCGCCCGCGGCGCCCTCCACGGGGATTCCGCCCATGGAGCGGATCCTGCTGAACGCGCTGCTCTCAAGCGACCGCGCCCGCGAGGAAATGCTGCCCGCATTGCTTCCGGCCATGACGGACGGCTTCATAACTCGCGAAGTTTTCGACGGATTGCGCCAGGCGGCGGAGCCCGGCGCGGCCTTCACCTACGCGGCTCTAGAGGGCCGTCTACAGCCCTCCGGGAGGGAACTATTGCGAGACGCCCTTACTGCCGATGAGTCTTCAGGGGAATCGGTGTCCTGGGAACAAGCACAGGCCTGCCTCCGGCGTTTGGAGAGTGATTTCCGGAAACGGCAGCTCGGCGAATTGAAGGCGCGCGTGAGATCCGCCGAGCGGGAAGGGCGAGTGAAGGAAGCGCTATCCTGTTATGCAGAGTTGGACCGTTTGGAACGGGAAAGCAGGGGGACCTCCGGCGGATGACTGTTGTACACTGAAATGCATTCGGAGAAAATTCATCGGTAAATCAGATTACCGGTGAAGCGGTAACGAGACGAATCGGGGACGAGTGGCGAGCGAAGAAAAAGTCGGCCGGCTAAAACAGCTGATGGACTCGGGCAAGGAGAAGGGCTACGTTCTCTACGACGAAGTCAACGAGCTGCTAACGGACGAATTCGCGACGGGCGGGCGCGAGCTGGACGACCTGCTCAGCGATCTCGACACCGCCGGCGTCGAGATCCTGGAAGAACCCAAGGTCGAATTCGACAAGAAGCTGGAAGAGGGCGAGGAACCCACCGACCTGGATCTGGTCCAGGACTTCAGCGATAAAACCAACGATCCGGTGCGCATGTACCTGCGCGAGATGGGAACGGTCCCGCTGCTCACGCGCGAAGGGGAAATCGAGCTGGCCAAGCGCATCGAGCGCGGACAGGCCGCCGTGCGCAAGTCGCTCTCCCGTTCCCCGCTGGTGATCCGCGAGATTCTGGGTCTGGCGGAGACGATTTCGCACGATCCGTCGACGGTGCGCGACATCCTGGTGATGCCCGACCTGGTGGTGACCGACGAGAGCGTCGCCGAGCAGGCGGAAGATCTGCTGCGAACCCTGGCGGAAATCGAAAAGCACTACAAGAAAGCCCAGCAATTCCGGCAAAAGCTGCAGGCCATCTCGCGCGGCATGAAGCCCAAGATGCACCGGTCGCTGCGCTGGAGCCTGGCGCGCACCATGGTGCTCACCTCGCGGCTGATCCGCGGCATTCCGTTCGCCTCGGCCTCGCGGCGCTCGCTGGCGGGCCGCTTGCGGCAAGCCGTGGAGGATCTGCGTCCGCTCGAAAGAGAGATCGCGCGCATTCAAAGGAAGCTGGAGGCGTCCACGCCCAACGGGGCGCACGGCGGCGCGGCCACCTTGCGCAAGGAACTGCGGACGCACAGCCAGCGCATCCAGCATCACGAAGAGGAATCCGGCGCCAGCGCGACGGAACTGCGGCGCACGCTGCAAATCGTCGAGCGCGGCGAGCAGGAAGCCGAGATCGCCAAGAAGCAGCTGATCGAGGCCAACCTGCGATTGGTGGTTTCCATCGCCAAGCGCTACACCAACCGCGGCCTGCAATTCCTGGACCTGATCCAGGAAGGCAACATCGGCTTGATGAAAGCCGTGGACAAGTTCGACTATTTGCGCGGCTACAAGTTTTCCACCTACGCGACCTGGTGGGTGCGGCAGGCGATCACGCGCGCCATCGCGGATCAGGCCCGGACGATTCGCATTCCGGTGCACATGATCGAGACGATCAACAAGCTGGTGCGCATCCAGCGGCAGCTGCAGCAGGATCTGGGCCGCGAGCCGACCACCGAAGAGCTATCCGTCAAGATGGAGCTGCCGGTGGGCAAGGTGCGCAAGGTGCTGCGGATCGCGCAGGAGCCGATTTCGCTCGAAACGCCGGTGGGCGAGGAAGAAGAGTCGCACCTGGGCGACTTCATCGTGGACCGGCGCGTGGTATCGCCGTCGGAAGCGGTGATCAATCTCAATTTGCGCGAGCAGACGGCGGAAGTGCTCAAGACACTGAGCCCGCGCGAAGAGAAGATCATCAAGATGCGCTTCGGGCTGCAGGACGGCAGCGAGCACACCTTGGAAGAGGTCGGCCAGCATTTCGCGGTCACGCGCGAGCGCATCCGGCAGATCGAGGCCAAGGCGCTCAGGAAGCTGCGGCACCCCAGCCGGAGCCATCGCCTGCGGGCGTTTTTGGAAACGTCGCTGCGGGATTAGCGCTCCAGCGCCGTGAGCGCCTGGTTCTCCCCGCGCCTTGCACGCCACCAGGACGAGCTTACTTCACCGTCCCGAAGTATGATTGGAGACTGGTTATGAAAGCAATCCTGACTGTGCTGCTCCTGTCGGCCATGGCCGCGTTCGCACAGAGCCCGCGCGCGCCATTGGCTCCCCTGCCTGCTCCTCTGGCGGTGCCCAAGCCGGGACCGATGACCGATGCTCCTTACGCTCCCACGTCCATCTTGCCCGGCGGCGTGGTGGTGACGCTCTATCCGCCCGGCTCGCATTTCCTCAACATGGCGCGTGTACGCGAGGCCGAACAATACAACATGAGTCAGGCCGCGCCGGGGCGGGTGAACAGCATCGTCAATATTCATAACCCTTCGATTGAAGTGCACACCGTCGATCGCGGAATCAATACCGGAGCCGCCGTGATCCTGGCGGCGGGCGGCGGCCACAACACCCTGAACGTGGGCAGCGAGGCCGCCGATTTCGTGCCCTTCTTCTACAACTACGGCGTCAATACGATCATCTTGCGGAACCGGCTGCGGCGCGACGGTTACAATCCGCGGACCGACGAAGTGTACGACGCTCTGCAAGCCGTCCGCCTGGTGCGCGCCTATGCCAAGGAGTGGAACATCGATCCGAACAAGATCGGCATCGTGGGTTTTTCGGCGGGCGCGGAACTAGCGGCTCCGGCGGCGGTCCTGTTCGACGATTTCGACAAGAACAACAGCGACCCCGGCGATCCCCTGGCGGGAATCAGCTCGCGTCCGGACTTCGTGGGCCTGGTGTATCCGGGACCCACGCCTTTCGCCCGCAACCGGACGCCTCCGCCGATTCCGCGCAACACTCCGCCCGCGTTCATCGTCTGCGCCGGATCGGACGACCAGGTTCATGCGGTGTGGGCGGACGAATATTTCGCCGCGATGCTGGCCGCGCGCGTGCCGAACATCGAGATGCACATCTACGCTAATGGCCGCCATCCGGGGGACGCACTGCCCGACGGCAGCCGCATGTCGGCCGGTTTGACGGACCGCAACGGCACGCCCTACGGCACCTGGCAATACCGCTTCATCGACTGGTTCCGCGACCTCGGCTTCCTCGAAAAGCCCGGCGTCGAGACGAAGGCGGCCAGGGACATCACGCGCCATGTGAATCAGCCCGCGGGCAAGCGTTAGTCCGCGGCGACCGTTCACTGGATGCTGATGGTCACCGTGTTCGTCGTGTGGCCGTCGAAGGTGACCGCAACGTCCGTCTGTCCGTGCCCTGCCAGAGAGTACGGCAACGGTCCAATATTCACGACATCCTCGCCCTGGTACGCACCCACCGCCGCGAAGACGGCAGGGACGGGCATGCCTCCAACCGTGGCTGTCGCCTGTGTTGCACCACGGAAACCCGTGCCATACAGCGACAGAAAGACCTGATCACTGGCCGCGCCCAGATCCACGGGAACGGGCACGCGGCTGCCCACCGGTTTCGCCGGGTCGAACAGGTAGTCCTGGGTCTGCGCGCCACCTGCGGCCGCGCGAATCCAAAAGCCCGCCGGAACACCTGATCCCGTGGCGTTGGCCGTGAACAGACCCGGCGACACTTGCTCGACGTCGAACGTGCCGGTGATGGTGGCTCCCGTCGAGGTGGTCAGTGTCGCGGTGGCGGGACCGAGCGCCGTCCCTGACGGAATCAGATAGCTCATTGCGTTCGTCGTGACGTAATACAGCAGGGCGGGGAGCTTCTGGCCTTGGCTGTCGGTAATTTCCAGGCTTACACCGCCGAGCGCAGGCGGCCACGGATTACCCGGCGCTACCGCGAGCCCGGACGCGATGCCCGGAGCCTCACTGAACGCGATCACATCAGGCGCCATGGAGACAACGCCAAAGCTCGCGGAGTTCTTCGTTATAAGTTGGCCTGTCCCAGCCGTCGTGGGAGTAGAAAGGAAGGTGATGTAGTCCGATCCTGCATCCGCTTTTACGGTTAGCCCGACAGCACCAGCGTTCAACGAAGGCAGGATTGCTGTAATCGTCTCATCGCTCCACGAGGAAACGGTCAGCGGAAGGTCCGGGTAGATCGACACCTGGCAAGTAGAGCACTGCTGTTGGCCGAAACCCACTCCGTTAATCGCTATGGTGGCCCCCGACGGCACGACCGGCCCCGCTACATCCGGCAGGAGTGGGCCGACCGAGGAAATCACGGGACCGAATTTGCCGCGGATTATCGAAAAGGCGCCCCCCGTTATCGTATACGGCCCGCTGACCAGCGTCTGGCTCGCAGTGTGGGCCGTGATGGATTCACTTCCGCCGGTGAGAAGTTCGTTATAGAAGGTCGTATTCGTCCGGCCCATCGCCAAGGGCGCGGACCCCGCCAACACGCTGGTGAGCGGTAGATACTGCGTCCCGTCCGCATTCTCGACCGCGTAGTAAACCCCACCGTATTGGGTCTGGTTCGAAACGCCGATGGACTGCCACGCCGAGGTGCCGGCCAGGAACGAAAGAATGATCTGCCCCGTTTCCGGGGCGTCGTCCACATTGGCAATACTCTTGCCGGAACAATCGAGGAGCCCCGAAAACAACGCCGGGTCGGTATGGCAATAGGGCAAGATTCTGGTCCGGGACGAGTCGCCGGCGAAGTTGAGCGAGGCACTCGTGACGGAGACGACGCCGTCACTCGCGTTCAGCAATTGCGCCGAGTTGCCCGATTGCCAGTAGCCAGCGTTGCCGATGATGGCAAGCGCGTCCACGCCGCGAAGGTTGTCGCCACGCTGGTTCCACGTGCCCAAATTCCATAAGAAGCCGCTGCCCGGAACCATCTCAGCGGCCTGGGTCCCGTCCGAAAAAAAACTGGAATAATTCGCCGCGAGGAACGACCCAAAGTTCGGCGTGGCGATTTCAATGAATTTCCGCACCCTTGGATTCACCGCAGAAAGCGAGCCGCTGGCTTGCAGCCCGGCCAGGTAGGAACGGACGATAAGACCGCCCATGCTGTGGCCGACAAGATCGAATTGTGGAACCTGGCCGCCGTTGTCGTACTGGAGTGAGTCCAGAAATTGGCCCAGGTTCGCACTCAGGTCTTCAATCAGGCAATTCGGACATTGGGTACAGTTGTCAAAAAAGTAGACGGGAAGCCCCTCTTGCTCCAGGTCCTGTTGAAGCCTGCCAAAAGTACCCGAAGAATCATTGGACATCGGACACGAATGTCCCAGCGAGAATTGCCAACCGTTCAATAGCACCACTGGCGGTCCGGTTGCGGTGGATGGTACTGGCGGCAGCGAGTCTACGGTAACGTTGACCGTGGTCGTTCGTTGTTCTCCGGCATCGCTCACTGCCGAAACCGTGACGGTGTATTCGCCGGGCTTGGTCAGGAGCGAGGCTCCCAACAAAACCTGATCGCTTCTCATGTCTGGTCCGACCGCAAAGCTGTTGGCGGTGGCTCCGCCGGCAGCGGTGGTGCGAGTCCTTGCGCCACGCACGAAGTCGAACGTGTCCTGCGGCGCCGCAATCGCGATGCGGTCCCCGGCGCGGAGCCGGTAACGGGTCTGATTCAGGATCAAGGGACGAACCTGACGTGAACCCGGTACGGCTTGAGGCGAAGGGGGCTGATTCTGTGCAAATGCGCTGAGAGTGCACCCGATAAATACACTCCCGCACGTGAGAAGACTGCGCGCGGTTTTCATTCTGCTCCTCAGGTCTCGTTGTGGTAATCCGCAATTGTTTCATGCCGTCCCTGGCAACGGCAAGTGGTTCGCTCTGGCCCGGCTTCAATCGTGAAAAACAGAGGGAGGTTTGGTGAGCCGGGCGGGGCTCGAACCCGCGACCACCGCATTAAAAGTGCGATGCTCTACCAACTGAGCTACCGGCCCGATCGGGAAAGTGGCCAGTCCGTAAGACTGCCAGCAAGACCCCTATTGTAACGCGCGCTCCACGGCTGAGGCCAGTTGCGCGAGGCCCGCGCCTACGTCCGACCCGAGGTGCACGTGCAGCGTCCGGCGGCCGCGCTCGCGAAGAACTGCCAGATCGCCCTGAGCCTGCGCCGCCTTCACCACTCCGAACGTGTACTTCTGCCCCGGCACGGGAACATCCTTCGCGTCGTCGCAAGTGATCTGCAGGAATACGCCGGTGTTCGGCCCGCCCTTATACGCCTGACCGGTGGAGTGCAAGAAGCGCGGCCCGAATCCCAGGCACGTGGCCGGTTTCCTGGTATCGCGAACCCGGCGGCGAATTCCTTGCAGCGCCGATTCGTGCGCCTGGTTCCTCTCGATGTAGGCCAGCAGGGCGAAGTAGTCGCCCGCGCGGATCGTGTTCAGATGCGCACGCAGGCGCTCCGTGAGATCCGCGTCGCCGATCCGCACGACGTCTTTCTCGGGTGGCAGCGAGCCGGTTTCCTCGAACGCCGACGTCAGTTTCTTTGCCTCGACCTTGGCCGCTTCGACGTCCGGCTGATCGAAAGGATTAATGCCCAGGATGGAGCCCGCCACCGCGGTCGCGATCTCCCAGCGGAAGAACTCCGCGCCCAGATGGTAGACGTCCGGCACAGACAGCCGTACCACGGGATGCCCGGCTGCTTCGAGCGCGGCCACGGCGCGATCCTGTTCCGGGTCGGGATCATTTTCCAGACGCTCGTAAATGAAGACGCGATCCGATCCGTACACCGAGGGCGCGCCTAGCGGCTCGCGATCCACCGGAATCAGGCCTTTCCCGATCTTGCCTGTGGATTCGGCCAGCAGCTGCTCGAGCCACGCCCCCAGATCGCGAATGCCGGGGGATGCAATGAGCGTGACCTTATCGTGCCCGCTCAGGCCGAGCGTTCCGAGCAGCGCGCCCAGCAGCACGCCCGGATTTTGGTCGATTGCATGCGACGGCGAACACGCCTGCACCGTGACTTGCGCCAGACCCGCCAGCATGGGAACGTCGACGCCCATGGCCGCGGCCGGAATCATTCCGAAATCCGAGAGCGCCGAATAGCGCCCGCCGATGCCCGGCACACCGTGGAAGATGCGCCAGAATCCGTCGCGTTCGGCCACCTGCTGCAGCTTCGATCCCGGATCGGTGATGGCGACGAAGCGGCTCGCGTCGCGGCCCGCGCGCTCGAAGAAATATTGCTTGAAGATGTTTGGTTCGAGCGTCGATCCGGATTTGCTGGAAACGATAAACAGCGTGCGCGCCAGGTTCACGCTGTGTTCGGCCGCCAGCAACTGCGCCGGGTCGGTGGAATCGAGCACGTGCAGCGTGGGGAATCCATCCTCTTTTCCGAAGGAAAGCGCATGCACTTCCGGGCAGAGACTGGACCCGCCCATCCCCAGCAGCAGGACGTCGGTGAATTCGCGCTCCCGTACTTCTTCGGCGAATTGGGCGAAACCGCGGGAGTTCTGAAGCTGCGCCTCGACGATATCCAGCCAGCCGAGCCACTTGCTTTCGTCGGCGCCGGTCCACAGCGACGCGTCCTTGGACCAAAGACGCGCGATCTTGTTGCCGGAGCGCCAGTCGCCGATCGCTTGTTGCATCGCCGCGCGCTGATCCGGCGTCAGTGTGAAAGTTCCTGGGGAAGACACGGGCTGCGTTTAGCTGCTGGCGGGCTTGGCGATATCCACGCCACCCTTGAAATAGGCGCCGTCTTCAATCACGATGCCCGCGGTTCTTACGTCGCCCACCAGGTTCGCGCCCTTGCGCAAGATGATGCGCTCGGAGGCGTCGATATTGCCTTGCACCGCGCCGGCGATATCCACTTCTTTCGCTTTGATGTTGGCGGAAGCTTTTCCCTTGGGGCCGACGGTGAGGCGGCTATCCAGCTCCACCTGGCCTTCCAGCTCGCCGTTCAACTGCAGGGTCTCTTTGCTGGTGACCTCGCCCTTGATCTTCATCGTCTCGCCGATCAGTGTACCGTCCATGAATTATGGGTTCCTCTCGATGCTGTGTCGGTCACCGCGCCACCCGAACGGCAACCCTTTGATTCTAGCTTTTATTGCTCCATCTTGTGGAGCCGGTAAAATCCGCTCATCTTCAGCGTGATGACCAGGGGTTTGCCGGTCAGGTTCAGCCAGTACCATCCGTGGATGCCTTCAAACGGCGCGACGAACGTTCCGTTGGACTTGGTATTTTCCTGCTCCTCGCGGTACGTCTTGGAGCGCTTCGGATCGTTCGGATCGCCGTGAAAGTCGTAGTACACGCTGCCGCGGTCGACCGCCCAACTGTAGACCATCGACTCGCCGGCCTTCATCTCGACCTTGTACTCGAGCTCGCCGTCGGGACCCAGCGGAATCTTGACGGTGTCGGTCCGGTACTCCGTCGGATAGAACCATGCGTTTTGCGCGGGCGCGGCGGCGGCGCTGCCGGCCGCAAGTGTTTCAACGGGCGCCTTTGCCACGGTAGGCGTCGCGAGCGCGATCAGACCGGTCAGCTTTCCGAAACCGGTGGGATCCTTCCTGTACTCGGCGGGCATGATCACACACACTGTCAGGACCGTTCCTACCAGAGCGGCGATCCCCAAGCGCAGCAGTAGTCCGCCGCGGGAAGGCATGTGCAGAGCGGGATTCATTGGACTCCTCCGAGAACCGGTCCGAACGAATAGCCACTCAATTGGTATCCGATCAATACGAAACCGGCGGTCATCAATAGGACGTTGGCGAATACGGCGTGCTTCGCGAAGTCGGCCGTGCGCCGCCACTGCGTCATCACGAAAAGAATCACGGTCAGCGCGAGGAGCTGGCCCAGCTCGACGCCGACGTTGAACGAGATCATATTCGCCACCAGCCCCACGCGCGAGAGATTGAACTCCTGAAGCTTGGTCGCCAGGCCGAATCCGTGGATCAGGCCGAAGCCGAATACCGCGGCCTTGGTATTGATCTGGAAGCCGAACAAGGTCCGGAATCCGTCCAGATTATCGAACGCCTTGTAGACGACCGAAAGTCCGATCAGCGCATCCACAATGTAGGAGTTCACGTGGATTCCGCCCAGCACGCCCGCCAGCAGCGTAACGCTATGTCCGACGGCGAAGCAGGTTACGTAGATCGCCACGTCCTTCAACTTGTACAAGAAGAAGATCACGCCCAGCAGAAACAGCAGGTGATCGTAGCCGGTGACCATGTGTTTGGCGCCCAGATACAGGAACGGTGCGATGTGGGTACCGGTCGAGTTCCGGACGAAGTCGGCATCGCGGCCGCTCACGGTGTGCGCCAAGGCGAGCGCCGCGGTCGCCAGGAAGACGGGAAGGACTCGCTTGATCATCGCTACCACTATAAGCTACCGGGCCGGACACCCCGCAGGGAGGCGTCTATCAACTGGACCGTGTGCAGTACCGGCGTCTTTTGCCCCTGGCGTTCCAGCGCCGCGGCGATTTGCAGCATGCATCCGATATTGCCGGTGGCGACCACGTCGGGTCTGGCTGTGGCCACGTGTTGCGCCTTGCGATCGGCCAGCGCGTCGGCTGTGTCCGGCTGGACCAGGTTGTAGATGCCCGCCGAGCCGCAGCACAGCGTGGCTTCGGGCAAGTCCAGCATCTCGACTCCGGGGATCGCCGCAAGCTGCGCCCGCGGCTGCGTCCGCACTCGCTGCGCGTGCTGCAAGTGGCACGAGTCGTGATAGGCGACCCGCATGTTCAGAGGCTTCCGCGCGGCCCGTGGTTCCAGTTCCTCCAGAAACTCGGCGATATCTTTGCATTTGGCCGAGAAGCGCGCGGCTCGTTCCGCGTACTGCGGATCGTCGCGCAGCTGGTAGCCGTACTCGCGGACGTTCGATCCGCAGCCGCCGGCATTCGTGATGATGGCATCGACCTGGGCGCGCTCGAAAACGTCGATCACGCGCCGCGCCAGATCGAGCGCGGGCGTTTCCTCGCCGGCGTGGACCATCAAAGCCCCGCAACAGGGTTGATCGGCGGGGGCGATCACCTCGCAGCCTTCGGCGGCCAGCACGCGCACCGTGGCTGCATTGATCTCCGGCATGAATTCGCGCTGCACGCATCCCAGCAACAGGCCCACCCGCTTGCGTTTCTGGCCCTGCGCGGGAGTTACGGAGGCGATGCTGTCGCTCGCTACCAGCTTCGGCATCAGCGCTTCCATCGCGCCCAACTGACGCGGAAGCAGCTTCAGCAGTCCCGATCCGCGAACCAAAGACTGCAAGCCCGACTTTTGATACGCGCGCAGCAGCGGCCGCAGCAGCCGCAGCCGGTCGACGCGCGGAAACGTGCTGAAAATCATCCAGCGGTGCAGGCGCTCCGCTGCCGATCGCGGATGCCCGCGTTCGACCTGCGCGCGCGTCGCCTCGATCAGCTTGCCGTAATCGACGCCGGAAGGGCACGCGGTCATGCAGGACATACATCCCAAACACGTGTCAATGTGTCGGACCCACGGATCGGTCATCGCCGTGGCGCCGTCGCTGGCCATCTTCATCAGGTAGATGCGCCCGCGCGGCGAGTCCATCTCATTGCCCCATAGCACGTAAGTCGGGCAGGCGGGAAGACAGAATCCGCAATGCACGCATTGATTGATGAGTTCGGGCGCGGGCGGGTGATGTTGGTCGAATGCAGGAGTCATTTTAGATGCCGCCTACGAATCGTCCCGGATTCAACGTGCCTTTGGGATCGAACTGTTCTTTAACCGCGCGCATGAGCGGCAGCGCGTCGGCCGGCGAGCCCCACGCGTCGAGTTTGCTTTTGCCAAGAATCACCAAAGATCCGCCGTCTTGTTCCATGGTCTTGCGAAGTGCTGCGAGGTCGCCATCGAACTGCGCGTAGCCGATCCCGGTTGCTTGGATGACATAGCGCGAGAATGACTCCGCCGCTGCTGAGATCCGTGAGGGCAACGTGGTGAATTTCACAATTTGTGCAGATCCCCACAGCTCCTCCCGCGCCTTCCACACGTCAGGCGAGCCCTCTCGGACCGCAGCGATCTGTTGGATCGCCGATTCCTGGGCCGCGATGCCGTCCTGAGTCCCCTCTAACAAGACATCGACCTCGTTCCCGGTCCTCGCTTGGATCGCCGCGGGGGCAAGCTGTGCGCCGAGAATCGCAAGAATGACGCGCTGCATCTCTTCTGCGTTCGCCGCCGCGAACGTCAGCGTCCGTGTATTTCGCGGCAAGGGATGCAGACGGAACACCGCCCGCGTGATTACGCCGAGCGTTCCCAGCGCGCCCGTCGCCAGCTTGGGAAGATCGTATCCCGCGACGTTTTTCACCACTTTCCCGCCGCTCGAGGCGATGGTTCCGTCCGCCAGCGCCAGCGTGACGCCGATGACCAGGTCGCGCAGGGCTCCGTAAGCCAATCGGAGTGATCCGCTATCGTTGGTCGAGAGGATTCCGCCGACCGTCGCCCGTTCCGGCCACAGCGGATCGATCGCCAGACGCTGCCCATGCTGTGCCAGCGTGCGCTGCAATTCGGCGATGGTGCAGCCGGCCTCGACCGTCACCGTCAGGTCCGCCCAGGCGTGTTCGATCACTTGATTCTGGCGGCGCATGGAGAGCATCACGTCGGCTCTCCGCGGCGGATTCCCCCAGTCGAGCTTGGTTCCGCCACCGGTCGGGATCACCGCTCGTCCAGCTTCATTGGCGCTTCCGCAGAATCGCGGCCGTTTCCTTCTCGTCGGCAGGCTCGACGATGGTTGCGCCGAATCGTTCTTGAGTAGTCAAAACCGCTCCGCGACCCCCGCGACTTCTAAAGGATGCGGCACATATTCGCCGGGCTTTTCGCCGCACAGCCGCGTGCGCGGAAACACCTTGGTGGGATTCGATATCTGCAAGGGATCGAAAGCGCAGCGGACGCGCTGCATGGTATCGAGGTCCGGCTCGGCGAACATCTTCGACATCATGTGCTTCTTTTCTTCGCCCACGCCGTGCTCGCCGGTGATCGATCCGCCCTTTTCGATGCACAGCTCCAGGATTCTCTCCGACATCCGCTCGGCGGCCTTCTCCTGGCCTGGAATGCGGCGATCGTAGAGGACCAGCGGATGCAGGTTCCCGTCGCCCGCGTGAAAAACGTTCGCCACGCGCAGTCCGGTCTCCACGCTCAGCTGGTCGATCTCGCTCAGAATCTGGGGCAGGGAAGTCCGCGGGATCACTCCATCCTGCACGATGTAGTTGGGCGAAATCCGGCCCATGGCGGCGAAGGCGGCTTTGCGTCCCTTCCAGACCAGCGCCCGTTCCGCCTCCGATTGCGCCACGCGAATTTCCCAGGCCCCATGCTGGCGGCAGATTTCATCGACGTGCGCCATCAGCGCGTCGACTTCGGCCACCGGGCCCGTCCAATTCGACCAGAAGCAGCCCGCCGCAGTCGGGATAGTTGGCGTGGACGGCGGCCTCGGCGGCCTGAATCGCCAGGTTATCCATCATCTCAATCGCAGCGGGGAGCATTCCGGCCGCGATGATTCCGCTCACGGCGGAGCCGGCCTCGCTGGGGCTATGAAACGCGGCCAGCAACGTCCGCACGCACTCCGGCCGCTTCACGATCCGCAAGGTGATCTTCGTCGCGATCCCCAGCGTGCCTTCCGAGCCGACAAAAACGCCCGCCAGATCGTAGCCCGGCGTGTCCAGAGTCCTGCCGCCCATGTGCACCAGCGATCCATCCGGCATCACCACTTCCAGTCCCAGAACGTGTGTGGTGGTGAATCCGTATTTCAGGCAGTGCGCGCCGCCCGAATTTTCGGCCACGTTGCCGCCGATGCTGCACACCGATTGCGAGGAGGGGTCAGGCGCGTAAAAGAATTTCTCGGACGCCACGCGATTGGTGACCTCCAGGTTGATGACGCCCGGCTCGACCACGACGCGCGCGTTGGCCAGATCCACTTCGAGGATGCGCTTCATCCGCGCCAGGCTGATCACGATCCCGCCCGCCACCGGCAGCGCTCCGCCGCTCAAGCCCGTGCCGGAACCGCGCGCGACGAAGGGAATCCGTTCGCGATGGCACACGCGCACCACGGCCTGCACCTGTTCGGTCGACTCGGGCAGCGCGACCGCGCTCGGGACCACGCGGAAGTTGGTCAGGCCGTCGCACTCATAGGTCCGTAGCTCTTCGCTCGAGGAAATCAGGCCACGTGGGCCGAGGATCCCGCGCAGTTCGTCGAGTGTGTCCGGGCTCACCTACAGATACCGGTACGCTTCGAGCGTGAGGAAGTCCTTGCACTCCGGATTGACCATCATGCTTTCGAAAAGCTGGGCGGCCTGCGGGAATTTGCTCTTCCCGTAGCGTTCCTCGCCCAGATTCGACCGCATCTGCGCCAGTTGCGTCGAGATGGTTTCGCGGATCATGGCGGGCGTGATCTTCTGGCCGTTCGCTAGCTGCGCCCCATGGTGCATCCACTGCCACACCTGCGTGCGGGAAATCTCCGCCGTGGCGGCGTCTTCCATCAGGTTATAAATCGGCACGCAGCCATTCCCGCGCAGCCACGATTCCAGATACTGGATGCCGACGTCGACGTTCAGGCGCAAGCCCTGCTCGGTGATCTGGCCCTCGGGGACTTTGAGCAGATCGGCGGCGCTCACCTTCACGTCCTCGCGCTTCACGCTGATCTGGTTGGGCGTCTTCATGTACTGGTCGAAGATCTCTTTGGCGATCGGAACCAGACCCGGATGCGCCACCCAGGTGCCGTCGTGCCCGGCTTTCACTTCGCGGAGCTTGTCCTGACGGACCTTTTCCATAGCTGCGGCGTTTGCCGCAGCGTCATTTTTTATTGGAATCTGCGCCGCCATGCCGCCCATGGCGTGAATCCCGCGGCGGTGGCAGGTCTGGATCAGCAGGTCCACGTACGATTTGAGGAAGTGCTTGTCCATGGTGACCGTCGAGCGGTCCGGCAGCAGGAAGGAAGGCTGGTTCTTGAACGTCTTGATGAAGCTGAAGATATAATCCCACCGGCCGCAGTTCAGCCCCGCGGAATGGTCCCGCAGCTCCCACAGGATTTCGTCCATTTCGAAGGCGGCCAAAATCGTCTCGATCAGCACGGTCGCGCGGATGGTCCCGTTGGGAACGCCCAGGGCCTGTTGGGCATGGACGAACACGTCGTTCCACAGGCGCGCTTCCAGGTGGCTCTGGATCTTCGGCAGATAGAAGTAGGGAGCCGTTCCCTTGGCCATGCGGGCCTTCACATTGTGGAAGAAGTACAGACCGAAGTCGAACAGCGAGCCCGAGATGGGCTGGCCATCCACTTGAAAATGCCTTTCCGTCAGGTGCCAGCCTCGCGGCCGAATCAGCAAAACGGCGGGTTTGGGATTCAGCTTGTACTGTTTGCCTTCCGGACTGGTATAGGAAATGTCTCCGCGATCTGCATCGCGCACATTCAACTGGCCCGTGAGGTTATTCTCCCAAGTGGGTGAATTGGAATCCTCAAAGTCCGCCATGAAGACGCTTGCGCCGGAGTTGAGCGCGTTGATCACCATCTTCCGGTCGACCGGTCCGGTGATCTCGACGCGCCGGTCCATCAAGTCGGCAGGAATGGGTCCGACCACGTAGTTGCTCTTGCGGATCTCCGCGGTTTCCGGAAGAAAATCGGGCAACTGGCCTGCGTCGATCGCCACTTGCCGCTGTACGCGGCGGTCCAGGAGGGTCTTCCTGTGCGAATCGAACTTTCGATGAAGATCGACGACGAAAGCCACGGCTTCCGGGGTCAGGATCTGGTCACATCCAGGGGGAATCGGCGCGTCAATCTGGACGCCGTCGCGTGCCATGTACGGGCTGCTCATGTAGTATCAGGATACATCGGAAAGCTCTCCAATGTCCTCGTTCCAAAGGGTTGGATGGTCTCGAATGAATCGTTCCATCAGTTCGACACACTGAACGCTGTCAACCACTTGAACGTCCACCCCGCGCGATCGAACGTAGTCTTCCGGGCCCCGGAACGTCCGGTTCTCACCGATGATCACGGTGGGGATCTTGTACAGCAAAACGGCGCCGCTGCACATGTCGCAGGGAGATAGCGTCGAATAGAGCGTCGCGCGCCGGTAGTCGGAAGGTCGCAGCCGCCCCGCATTCTCCAGGCAGTCCATTTCCGCGTGGCGTATGACGCTCCCTTGTTGAACGCGCTGATTGTGCCCGCGGCCGACGATCTTGCCGTCTATTACCAGTACGGAACCGATGGGAATGCCGCCTTTTTGGAGCCCTTTTTCCGCTTCTTCGATGGCCGCCCGCAGAAAATCGTCCATGGTGAACAACGCTAAATCACTTGCAGCACGATCTTGCCCCGCACGTGCTTGGTTTCACTCATCTTGTGGGCATAGGCGGCATCGCGCAGCGGGAAAACGGCTGCAATCTCCGGCTGAACCTTACCGGAATCGGCCAAGCGGGCGATCTCGGCAAGCTGGTCGGGTTTGGCTTGCACCCAGATGATGCTCGCGCGAACGCCATGCGCCTGGGCGTCTGGTTCCGATGGCGGCGGGCCGATCAAGGCCACCAGGATGCCGCCTTTTTTCAGCACCTTCCAGGACCGGTTCCGAATTTCGCCACCCATGCTCTCGATCACGGCGTCAAAGTCGTGGGCAACATCCTCAAAACGGGTGGTTTCGTAGTCGATCGGCAGGTCGCAGCCAAGCTGCTTCAGATACTCCTGATTACTTCCGCTGGCCGTTCCCGCAACGTAGAGGTCCTTGAGCTTGGCGAACTGGACGCCCAAGTGCCCCACGCCTCCGGCCGCAGCCTGGATCAGGACCTTCTGCCCCGGGGTCAGGCCCGCGGTGTCGAAGAGAGCCTGCCACGCGGTCAACCCGGCCAGCGGGATCGCAGCCGAGTGAACGTGATCCAGGCTTTTCGGCTTGCGCGCGAGCTCGCCTTCCTTCATCGCGATGTATTCGGCGTAGGCGCCGTTCCGTGCGATATCCGGGCGCCCGTAGACCTCGTCGCCCGGTTTCCAGCGGGTGACGCCCGCGCCGGCGGATTCGACGACGCCCGACACGTCCCAACCCAGGATGAAGGGCAGAGGATATTCTCGAAAACCCCGCATGTGGCCCGCTCGGACGTTCCAATCGATGGGGTTCACCGATGTGGCATGAACCTTTACGAGAACCTCTCCGGCGGCAGGTTCGGGTTTAGGGGCATCTTCGTAGATCAGAACGTCGGGTGTCCCGTAGGTATGAAATCGGACGGCTTTCATAGTGGCCATGGTGTTTGGTTCCTGATTTGCGAAAAGCTCAACCTCCATTAATCTTAAGCGCTTGGGGGCTGGAAGCCAATGTTCCAGTTGGAATATACTTATTGTCCCGGAGAGGCATCTAACCATGAGGAAGGGGGTTGGATAAGGAACGATGAGACAGACGAGCACTTTAGAGGGGTGGCAACAGTCCCAGTCTCGAAATCCCGAAAGACAACAAGGCTGGAGCGATTCCGCGGCCGCCCGGAAAGTCCGCGAGATCCTGGCTTTTGCGGGGATCAGCGTCAACGGGCCCCAGGCTTGGGACATTCAGGTCCACGACACGCGCTTCTTCGACCGGGCTCTGGCCGAAGGCAGCATCGGCGTGGGCGAGTCGTATGTGGATGGCTGGTGGGACGTTCCGGCGCTGGATGAATTCTTCACCAGATTCCGGCGCGCCGATCTGGCCAGTAAGGTCCACGACCTGACCACCGCCTTGCTCGTATTGAAGACGCGCATGCTGAATCTGCAAACGATGCAGCGCGCGAAACAAGTGGCGCAGGCGCATTACGACCTCGGCAACGAGCTGTATCAGGCCATGCTGGATCGCCGGATGCAGTATACCTGCGCTTATTGGAAAGGCGCCGCGACTCTCGATCAGGCCCAGGAGAACAAGCTGCACCTGATCTGCCGGAAATTGCAGCTTGAGCCCGGCATGACTCTGCTCGAACTCGGCGGCGGGTTCGGCGGGTTCGCCCACTTTGCGGCCAAAGAATATGGCTGCCACGTGGTCAGCTACAACATCTCGCGGGAACAGGTGGCCTTCGGCCGGGATCTGTGCAAAGGATTGCCGGTGCGCTTCGAACACAAGGACTATCGGGAAGCAGCCCAGGAGCCGGGCTGTTTCGACCGCGTGGTCTCCATCGGGTTATGCGAGCACATCGGCTACAAGAACTACCGCACTTTTATGCAACTGGCGCATGACCGGCTCAAGGCCCAGGGACTGTTTTTGCTGCATACCATCGGCTCCAATGAATCCTATTCATATACCGACCCCTGGATCCACAAGTACATCTTCCCGAACGGCTTAGTTCCTTCCATGGCGCAATTGACCACGGCCTGGGAGGGCCTGTGGGTCGCCGAGGACTGGCACAACTTCGGACCGGACTACGATCTGACGGTGATGGCCTGGTGGGAGAATTTCGAGCGGGCCTGGCCGGACCTGCGCGCGACGTTTAGCGCACAGGACGCGGCGTCTTCGACGCGTTCCGTTGTGCGCGATCCAATCTATAGCGATCGCTTTTACCGTATGTGGAAGTACTATTTGATGGCCTCGGCGGGATCTTTCCGCTCCCGCAGGCTCCAGCTTTGGCAGGTCGTGCTTTCCAAGGGCGATATTTCTTCGTACGCGCCGGTTCGGTAGGATTGCGGTCTTTTATGAGTCTGGACGCGGACTATCAGAGGAAGACCGCAATCCTGGCGGAGGCGATCGGCCGGGCCAGAGCGCGAGGTGAGCGGATCGCCCTCCGTAAGTCAACCTCCAATCTGTTCCGGCACCGCTCGCAGTCCGGGAAGTGTTTCATTGACGTGCGCGCGTTCGATCGGGTGCTCGGGATCGACCCGCGGCGGATGACGGCCGACGTCGAGGGCATGATCACCTACCAAGCGCTGGTCGAGGAAACGCTGAAGTACGGGCTCCTGCCGGCTGTGGTTCCGCAGCTCAAGACCATCACCGTGGGCGGCGCGGTCAGCGGATTGGGAATCGAATCCTCATCGTTTAAGTTCGGTCTGGTGCATGAAACCGTGGAGGAGATGGAGATCCTGCTGGGCGACGGGCGCCTGGTGACCTGCTCCTGCCGCGAGAATCCGGATCTGTTCTTCGGGTTTCCGAACTCCTACGGCACCTTGGGCTACGCGCTGCGGCTGACCATCCGGCTGATCCCGGCCAAGCCGTATGTGCACCTGACGCATACCCGCTTCGCCGATCCGGAAAGCTATTTCGCCCGGGTCGCCGATCGCGCGGAGAGCGCGGTGGACTATCTGGACGGAACGATTTTTTCGCGCGGCGAAATGTACCTCACCGAAGGCGAGTTCGTGGATCGAGCGCCCGCGGTCAGCGATTACACCTACATGGACATTTACTACAAGTCCATCCAGCACAAGCCGGAGGACTGGCTGACGGCGAAAGACTACATCTGGCGCTGGGATACGGATTGGTTCTGGTGTTCCAAGCACTTCCATGTGCAGACGCCGGGGATTCGCAGGCTGTTTAAATGGGGATTGAACTCGCGCACCTACCAGCGGATCATGCGGCTGTCCTACAAAATCCTGCCCGATTCCGGCGGCACCGAGTCGGTGATCCAGGACGTGGACATTCCCATCCACCATGCGACGGAGTTTTTCGACTTTCTGCTCTCGGAGATCGGCATCACGCCGGTGTGGATGTGCCCGTTCATGACTCGCGAAACCAGCGGAACGGCCATTCTGGGATCTGAGCCCGCTGCCGTGCGGGAACTGTACGTCAACTTCGGATTCTGGGATGTGATTCCGTCTACCTATGAGAAGGGGCACTTCAACCGGAAGATCGAACGCAAGACGATGGAGCTCGATGGGGCCAAGGGACTGTACTCGTCCGCCTGGTACGACGAGGCGGAGTTTTGGAGCATCTACGATCAGCCGCGCTATACGAAACTCAAACAGGCCTACGACCCGGATGATGTCTTCCCCGACTTGTACTCCAAGTGCGTTCGGCGACACTAGTAGTCGTGAAGAGCATGCGGCGGATCGTGCTTGGCTTGTTCCTGTTTGGCATCTCCTTCGGCTATGTGGAGGCCGCGGTTGTCATCTACCTGCGGGCGCTGTATGAGCCCCTGCGCGAGCGGCTGACACCCGGCCGCGCTCCGGGCGACCTGTTTCCGCTGCTCGATCGCCACCGGATGGTGGCCGAAGCGCCGGAAACGGGCCGGCTGCTGAACATAGAAGTGATCCGCGAGGGCGCAACCATCGTCATGCTGGCGGCCGCGGCGCTGCTGGTTACAGGCGAACGGAATCTGTGGCTTCCGGCGTTCGCCGTCGCCTTCGGCGTCTGGGACGTCTGTTTCTACTTGTTTCTGAGGTTGTGGATCGGCTGGCCGGCGTCGCTCCTGACCTGGGATATCCTGTTTCTGCTGCCCGTGCCTTGGGTGGCTCCGATTCTGGCGCCGGTGATCGTGGCGATCACGATTGTGTGCTGCGGACTGACCGCCCTGTGGCGTCCCGTGGTCATTCATGCGTCACACTGGATGGGACTCATCCTGGGGGGAGTCCTGATCGTCCTGTCGTTCACCTGGGATTTTCGCTACGTTCTCGCCGGGAATCTACCACATCCGTTCGCCTGGTGGCTATTCCTGGTGGGGGAAGTGGTGGGACTCGGAGCGTTCCTGCATGCGGCGTTCGGGCGGCGGGTGGTGGGTGGTGGGTGCTTTCACCCACCCTTGATGGGTTAAGCTGCTGACGGGTTAAGCCGCGCCTACGCGCTGGGCTCGATCGTTTGTGGGCCGCATCTTCCGGTCGTCCCGTGGAACATGCGCCATCGGCGTGATCTTGGACGCCCAAACGAACCCCAGGGATTGACGGACTTCGGAATGCGCGAGCGGCGACAGGAGCACTCCGAACGCGCCGGAATCGACCATTTCGGTGCGGAACTGGGTCTGATCGACCTTGTGGCATACGATAATGCGCGCCCGCGGAGCCACGGCCCGGACGGCCCGCATGGCTTCAGGCCAAGGCATGTCGAGCGTTCCGGCCTGAATCAGCACGGCGAGCACGGTGCGCGACCGGCCGATCTCCTGGAGCCCGGACAAATCCGAGGCGCGGTCGACGGTCCAACAGAAGTCGCGTCCAATGAAAGACAGATCCAGGCGTTCGTTCGAAAAGTCGCCGAGCAGGACGACGCATCCTCTGTTAGTCATAAAAAACTATCGGCACTTTGGTTGCCAAACTGTGGAACAAACTACTTAGTACTCACTATAAATATTTGATGCAGCACAGCTCGCGATGGTTGCCGCTATTCAGGCCGCCTGGAGGTCTCCCTGGAAAGATCCCCCTGCTGGATCGAAGGGCTCCGCGGGTGTATACTCCAAGACGGATTCTCGGAAAGGACCGGAGGTGCTATGACACGACAAGCTTTCGCCGTTTTGGTGTCCGGGTTGGTTGCGCTCGGGATGGGAGTGCCGGCGTGGGCCCATCATTCCTTTACCGCGGCGTACGATCTGAACAAGCCGGTCACGGTTCACGGAGTGATCTCTCAGGTGCGGCTGCAGAACCCGCATTCCTGGTTCGTCATCGATGTGAAGGACGCAAACGGCAAGGTGGAGAAGTGGGCCTTCGAGGCGGGGACGCCGAGCGGAATGATTCGCAACGGCTACAAGCCGAACATCATCAAGAAGGGCGCTGAGGTTACCATCAAGGGTTTTCACGCCCGCGATGCCTCCCAGAGAATGGGAATGTTGCGGGAACTCATCACCGCGGATGGGCATTCCTACGGAATGTTCGGGCCTCAAGAAGGACCATCCAAATGAGCCGGGGTGTCAAATATGAAGCGTTCGATCATAAGGTTGGCGATCGCGAGCACGCTGGTATGGTCGGCGTCGGCTCAAACGGGAAGCGTCCAGTCCAAGGCGGGCGTGCCCCGCATGGCCGATGGTCATCCGGACCTGTCGGGGGTATGGTGGCGCGGCGCCGATGTCGGCGGACGCGGCTTCACCGGCGGCGGAGGAGCGGCGCGGGGCGGAGCAGGGAAGGCCGCACCGCCGGCTACGTTCGCCAGTTTGTATACGCCCGAGGCGAAGGCGCACGCCAAAACCCTGAGCGACAAGGATGACCCGACGCTCGGTTGCGTAAACACGGCGTTCGGCACCTTGAACGTGAGCATGTTCGACGTAGGGGCCGTGGCGCAGATCGTCCAGACGCCGAAATTCGTGGTGCTGCTGACGGAAACCTATCACGGCTTTCAAATCATCCCCACCGACGGAAGGCCGCATCGTGACACCCAGCCGCCGTCCTTTCGCGGGGACGCCGTGGGCCATTGGGAGGGCGACACCCTGGTGGTCGATAAAACGAACTTTACCGACGACACCTGGATTTCCGCGGAAGGCCGGGTATCGTACCATTCCGACGCGCTGCATACGATCGAACGTTATCGCCGGGTGGACGCCAAGACGCTCGAGATCGAGGCGACCGTCGAGGATCCCAACGTGCTGACCAAGCCGTGGGTGGTTCCCAAACAGACGCTGGTGCTGGCGCCGTTCGATCAGATCATGGCGCTGGATTGCACGGGCATCCAAACCAAATCTCTGATGGAAGGCGCGGCGAAAGAGCAGTCCGGAAAGTGAGCCGGGCTGGCGCGGCGGCAGGGTATACTCTCCCAGAGGAGCCTAGAGGGGGGATTTAGGGGAGGATGTTTCTTCAGAACGCGGTCGCGGACGCGCTCAACAACACCGAATGGGCGTTTCCGCTGGCGGAGTGTATTCACATCGGCGGGTTTGCGATAGGGGTCGGAACGATCGCGCTGGTGGACTTCCGGATGTTGAACCTCGGGCTGCGGCAGGTGACCGCTGCGCGGATCCTGAGGTACACAGAGTTGTGGACGCTGATCGCGTTGGTTTTCGTCCTGTTCTCAGGACTCGCGCTGTTTTTCTCGCAGGTCGACATTTATCTGGTCAACCTGATCTTTCCGCTCAAGATGTATGTCCTGCTCGCCGCCCTCATCTACAATTTCACAGTCCACAGAAAAGTGGCGATCATGGAGAATCCGCCGCCTGCCTTGAGCAAAGTTGTCGCGATCGTATCCCTGCTGCTGTGGGTGTTGGTCGTGTTTGGCGGGATTTTCACGGGGTTCCTGGTCTAGAGTTATCGCCGTGGACATCGCTCACTCCATCCAGAGCATCGGCTTTCTCACGGAATTCAGCGAATCCGTGCTCGCGTACCCGATCGTCCTGTCGACGCACCTGACGTGCATCGCGCTATTCGGCGGCATGATCCTGATGACGAACCTGCGCCTTCTGGGGCTCACCTTCAAAGGCCTGACGATCACTCAGATCGTGACCAGCCTGCGTCCGTGGAAACGTGCGGGCGGAATCGTCATGATCTGCACGGGCTTGCTCCTGGCAACCTGTGAGGCGGAAAAATACGCGCCCAACCCTTTTTTCTGGACCAAGATGATTGTTTTGGGCTTGATTGGCGTGCACGGCCAGATCTTCCGGCCGCTGGTTTACAACCGGACAGAAGAGCTGGATCGATCCCCGGTCATCCCCACCAAAGCGAAAGTCGCCGCGATTCTCTCGCTGGTGCTTTGGATCGCCATGTTTGTCATGGGAAGACTCATCGCCTACTGGGATATCGATTAGGCCGCGGCGCTGAGACTAGATGTACGCCAATAAGCGCCCGGCCGTAATCGCTCCCAACCAGCAGATCAGGCCCGCCCAGGCCAGAGCCCTGGCGTTCTCCGGCAGCGCGCCGCCGGGACCCAGCTTCCGGAACACCCTCTTCCTGGTGAGCTGGAGCACGGCCAGACCCGCGAAGATGAAAACCATCTTGACGTAGAACGTGGGATCGATCAGCCGGGTGGACGCACTCGCCATCAGCAGAGAGGTGCCGGTCACCGCGTTCACCCAGAATCCCCACCAGATCAGCGGATACAACCTCTCCAGCGGTTGCACCGGGGTTTTGGGCGAGACTCCCAGGAGCCGCAGGCTGATCACAGCGCTGAGGCCTACCACTACGCCCATGCCCATGACGTGCAGCCACAGAATCGTGGGATAGGCGAGTTTTGAGGGGGATTCGCGCACCCACGTGCTGAAGGCAAGGTTTTCGATGGTATCCAAGAAGCCTGTCACTGATCCTCTTTCCCTTCTGGCGCCCCCATTTTTTCGATGAGGTATCCCAGTATCCCCACTACCACGACCGAGCCGATCGCAATCAGACTCACGATAACAATATCTACAGGTCCTACCATGAGACGTCCGCCATTAGAATGAGTGGCCGAAAAACGGCAACATCTGTCCGCAGAAGATCACGCCCGTCCACAGTAGGATTCCAGCCGCCGCCGCAACTCTCGCCGCCATGGGCGGAGTGTCGTCGGCTCCCAGGGTCCAGGGCTGATCGAACACGGTGAAGTATAGGGCGTTGACTCCCGCCACCAGGATCAAGACCAGCTTCCAGATAAAGACGGGGTTGTTGACGTAGAAATCCGGAGGCGCACCGATAAAGAACAGAATGCCCGTCACCACGTTGATGCCGAATCCCAGCACTCCCCAAGGCAACATGCGGTGCAGCGTTGAATACGGGATGCTCTTCATGAAACCCAGCATCCGCAGGTCTACCACCAGCACCACGCCTAGCAGGAGGGAGAGCCCGATGAAATGAACCGTCTCGCTGGCCGGCCATCCCCACTTGAGATTCACCATGCCGTCTCCGATCACTCGGGCCAGCGGCTGTTTCGCCGTCGCGGTTTCCGCCGGAGCCGGATCAGTGCGAATCTCCGGGTGCCGGATCTCCCCGCCGATATTTGCGGCCCGGGCCATCAGGCCGAAGGTCACCAGCCCCGTCAGCAGGACCGCCGCCAGCGTCCCCTGCGGCAAGCGGGACAACCGCCGGTACTGCCACAGTCCCAGCCACGCCAGGGCGCCCAGAAGCTCCATGAACCAGAGCGCCTCGAACGCCGCGGTTTCGTGTATGTCAATCATCGGCTTGGAGACGTCGGGAGTGTGATCCAGCGCCAACTTCGCAGAGGTGCCCGTGACAAACACGGGAATCGACAGCAGGGCGATGAAGAAAAAGATGACCAGGCTGGCGCGCTTCAGATCCTCGCTCTTGGCCACGATGGCCCCGAGGAACAAGCCCAGCCCTACGATCATGCCAATGGTCGGGAAGTGATTCAGTAAGAGATGTACATGTGCCAAATTCATTTTACGATTGGTTTACAAACGATGGCCGCGGACTCGATGATCGAGGCCGCGGCCGTTCTCAAGCGAGGGTCTTGTGCCGGCTTCAGTGCCTCTCTTGCGTCGAAACGTTGCCCGTTTCGTACACTTCGCAATAGGGGCGCTCATGGATGATTTGCGGCGCGCCAGCGCGGAGCCGCATAATTTTGTCCGGCATCACCCATGGCTGGATCAGGTCATCCGGATCCTCGGCGGTGAGTTGGTAAAGGATCTCATTCCCCTTCCGCGTGAGTTTCTCAATGATGTGCAGGTCGGCGGAATGGAACAAGCCGCCGCGTCCGAACCAGGTGGTATCGACGAAATTGGTGGAATCGATCACCAGCGTGTCGCCCTCCCACTTGGCCTCCGGGAGCCCGTAGTAATAGGATTCGACCGTCTGCTGGCGCTTGCGGCCGTCGGTCGGGATGTCCCGGTATTCGAAGTTTCCGCCGCCGTAATCGGCATACTCTCCATAGAAGAAGATGATGTCCGTCGCGGTCTGGATAATGCGCGTGGGCGTGCCCTGCCGCGGGATTCCCAGCGGCTGGCAGGTCATGACTGGATCGTCCTTGTTCGTCCACTGATCGAGTTCCTGAATCTTGTCCCAAAACTCGGGTTTGTAAACGGGACGACTCGGCCCAAACCGCGAGGGCGAGATCCACTCATAATCCACCCAGAAGTTGTCTTGTCCGGTTTTGCAGCCGACGTCGGGGTTGATTCCCCCACCCTTCACCTGCGTTGGACCACATCGGCGGGTCCCACTACCCGTAATTGCAAGAGGGGCGCCACTCCAGTTTCCTGTCAGATCCGGATGTCCGTCGGGCAGCCGCGGGGTTACGGCGGCTTCTTCAGTCCGCCTCGCCGGTGCGTCGACATTCAGAGTCCAGTTGGGAGGCTGATTCGTTGGCTTGATCGCCGCCCTGATGCTGGCCGGGACCGGCATCACGACATACATCTGTCCCGTTTCCGTCAGCGTCGTCGTAATGTCGCGAACCACCGTGCCGTTGTGCTTCTCGATCATCCTGCCCGCGTAGAACGCCTCCGCCGGATTCAGCGGATTGTTCCAGTCCTTATAGTTGCTGTAGGTGAACTCGTAGGTCTTCGCACCTTGCTTCACGACCACGCGCTCCGCCATGAACTTGTCGTTGAGCGTCGCGGTGGCGATCGCGTCGGGGACGCCCGGAATCGGGAACGTCACGACGGGCTTATTGCCTTCCCACACGACGGAGGTTTTCCCGGCCTTCGAGACGTTAGCAGGTACCCGTTGCGGCCTGGGCGCCATTTCCGGTGGATCACTGATCCCCGCCATCGCGCCCTTGAACGCACCCTGCGGACTTGCCCACAGGCGGATCATCCGTTCCTCTACAGTTGCGGGCATCGGCGTCGCCTTGCCTTTACCGGCGATGAGTTCGGCACCGGGAATATCTTCGTTCCAGGCATACGCTCCACTGAGGACTTCGATATTGGAGCACGACTGGCCGTTGGGCCGAGTGCCCGTATACTGAACCCGCTCGCCTGACGTCTGGTAGCTGATGCTGGTTCGATACTTGGTTACATTGCAGGGCTGTCCGTTCACTTGAATGGTGCCCTTGCCCTGGTATTCGAGCGACATCATCAGGTCTCGCTCCTCGCTGCTTCGGAGCATGCCCATATACCAGGCCCAGTTGAAAAGGACTGCTTTCAGGTCCTTCGCACCGGCTGCAGGGGTGTACTGCGGCCCGCCTCGACCTCCACGGCCGCGGCCGCCGCCTGCCCGGCCGGCTCCCGCCCGGCCGCCGGCACCCTGTGGCGCCTGGGCGCTGACCGTCGACAACGCGCCGAGGGTGAGGACGATCCCGAACACGACACGCGTCCAAACTATGCTTCGTTGATACGTCATGAAAGTCCTCCTTTTGCGTCTAATCGTTGGGGCCGCCGCCGGAGACCACGATCACGTGGCCGTCAGCATATGTGATCGACTTGAGAAACCCCAACGGATGGCCATCCTTCGCGGGGATACACTTCACGGTAATGTTGTCCCCGGTGCGGAGGGCATTCGGTCCGATTTTGCCGACCCCCCTCTGCGCGAGGGCCGTGGCGGAGCCCAATGTGAAAACCCACGGGGTCGTTGTGCCGTCCGCATTCTTGACCCCGATGGTCAACGACCCGTGAGGATTCGTGAACTGGACTTTTTCGACCGTCCCCTTCAGCTCTTTTTCCGCCTTCATGTCGTACACGCCCGCGAGGGAATGATGAGCCTGCAAGGGGACCATGGCGATCAACCACCCGCAGAGCAGGCCTACCCCTCCCAGAGTTCGCTTAAACATTTCGTACACCTCCTCAGATTGTCACCGGCAAAGGATTCTATCACGGACACGTAGCCACGCGCAGAACCCAAACCAACCAGCGCTTGATTTTAGCACTTGCGACCGCCGAAATGAAGGGCGGATCGCTTCCCGCCGAAGCCGCGAGCGAGCGGGGACGGGCTACTCATAGAATTCGGGCGCCTTCTTGAGAGACTCGAATTGGACGAGATCGTGCTGGATCCAGAGTTTGGCTCCGTTGGACTTCATGAATTCGGCCAGGGCGGCGCGAGATTCACGAGTCGCGTCCTTGTTGTATTCAAAATACGGGATGACGCCGGTGGAGACTTCTTCGGGGTAGTGATAGAGATCGCCGGAGAGAACGATGGGGCCGGTCTGGGCGAGCTTCAGGAAGAGCACACTGTGTCCGGGCGTGTGCCCATAGGCCGGCTTGATGACCACGGAGCCGTCGCCGAAGACGTCGTAGTCCGACGTCGGGAGAAAGATCGTCTTGGTGTTGGCGAGAGGCTGGACTTGCTCCGGCGAGATGCGCTCGGGCAGGAGGGGGCCAAAGAGAATTTCGCGCTCGATGGGGACGGTGAGCCAGGTGGAGTTGGCGAACAGGGATGCGTTGGCGATGTGGTCCCAATGGTAGTGCGAGAGGGCCAGATAGGTGATGTCGGCCGGGGCGTAGCCGGCGGAGGCCATCTGCGAGACCAGGGTCTTGGGTGAAGTCGCGTAGAATTTCGTTCCGGGCTGGCCGTCATTCTTGAAGGCCGAGTCGGGGACGGCGCCGGTGTCCCAGATCATGGTGCCTTTGGGGTGCGCGATCAGGTAGCAGCCGACGGAGAGGTCCAGGGTCTTGAGGTCTTCCTTTTTGAAGTCGAAACGCGCGGGGTCGGTGACGGTGAGCTTGCCGCAGTCAAAGACGTAGAGGCGGAGCGCGGAGACCGCGGGCCCTTTCGCGGCGGGCGGATTCGACGCCGTCTGCGTCGGGGTGGTGCAGGCGCTAGTGCCGACAAGAGCGGCGCAAAAGCAAACAAGGACAGCCGGGGCCAGAGTACGCATGGCGCGTAGGATATCAGACCGTCGCACGTCCTTGGCCAATGGCGGGCGGCGCGATGAGGCAGCCGCCCGCGATGATGGCGAGTTATTTGGCGAGCGGGTCCGGGCGGAACTGGAACTTCACGATCTTGCCCTTGGTGCCTTTCCCGCCTTCGATGTGCCAGACGAAGTGGGTGCCGTAGTTGGAGTAGAGCGCCCGGCCTTTCCACCCGGCGTTGGGATCGTCGATACGGCCGTCCAGACCGCGCGAGTAGAAGCCCATGGGGTAGGGGACGCGCAGGGTGGTCCACTGCTTGGTCTCGGGATTCAGCACCAGCAGCGAATCGGAATTCGATCCGGTGGCGATCGGCGTATTGACTCCGAAGCCGGATACGTTATGCTGATCGACCCAGTCGTAGTAGTGAAAGTCGGCGGGAACGTTGGTGCCTTTGAATTTCGGGCCGGTGGTCGGGTAGAGGGTCCAGCCTTCGGGGCACTGGGAGCCGTCGATCTTCTGCTTGCCGGTCAGGTCCTTGCACTTCCGGACGTCGAAGCTGGCCAGGTCGCTGCTGGCGGCCAGAGCCGTCCAGACGACGCCATCGGTGGTGATATCGACGCCGCGGGGATCGAAGCCCGGAGCCGGCACCTTGAAGATCTGCGTGCGGCAAGTGGTCGGCGGATTGTCGCCGCGCTGCAAGCGGATCAGGAAGCCGGGAAAACTCTCCGAGACAGCCCCAGACGCTGTCGTCGACGGGGCTGGGGATGAGCCCGTAAAGATTGTAGTCGACCAGCGTGTCGCGGCTGGGATCGTACTTGGTGTTTTCGGGAACCACCGAGGTTTGATTCTGATAGGCGACAGCATCGAGACCGGGGACCCTGGAAACGTTCCACGGCTTGGTGATCTTGCCGTCACCGTTGGTGTCGATCACCTGCGGGCACCAGCCGACAGCCTTCTGCTCGTCGTTCGTTTCGTCGTAGACCTTGGAATCGACCCAGCCGATGACGGGGCCGGTGAGTTCGTTGAAATAGACCGTCTCATCGGGATCGTTGTCGAACTGCAAGTGGTGGGTCCCAAAGCAGGTCTCGATAAGGGTGAATTTGCCGGTCTTCGGTTCGTAGAAAGACGCCTGGCGGGCGCTCTTTTCGAGCGGGTACCAATCGGCGAACTTGTTGGAGGGGTCCTTACACCAGCCGGGGGTCTCGTTGCCGCGGATCTGCGAGGTCATCCACACGCGGCCCTTGCTGTCGATCATGGGGTTGTGGGGGTCGGCCGGATTGTAAGGCGGATTCGACCACAGCCATTCGTTGCCCCAGTGGAGCGAGGGGCGAATGGGCTTGGGGAAGCGCGAGGGAACGGATGCGCGCGGCTCGCGCAAGGGGATGTCGAGAGCCGTGGTGCTGTTCTTCTGCTGGTCGAGAATGACGAGCTGGCCGTGGCCGGCGCTGACGGCGTAGTTGGGGCCGTAGGCGTTCACCGTGGGGTGCTGCTTGTCGGTGGAGATCTGGTCGTGCATGAAGGAGTGGTCGTCGCCCACGTCCCAGAGCGTGAGGACCACGTTGCGCTCGACTCCCTGGGGGCGCGGAGGCGCGGGCGGCACCTCACCGGCAGCGATGCGATCCGTCCAATCGGCGAAAACGTTGAGCGAACCTTTGCCCTGTCTGTTCAGGAGCGCGTACATGGTGGAACCGCGGGTGCCGGTACCGAGGCGCCATTCCCAGGCATCGCGGGATGTTTTCAGACCGGGCTTGCCTGCATAGACGTCATCCAGCGTCCGCGTGAGTTGATTGCCGAGCTGATGGCAGAAGTTGCAATCGGACTTGATGGCGTTGATCCAGTGGTTCTGCGTCTGCATGAGGGGCGTGAAACCGTTTCCACTGGCTCCGGTACCCGGGAACATGGAAGGGGCCGGAGGCTGGAGCAGAGACAGCCAGTAGTTGCCGGGGTAGACCTGGGCGGCTTCCTTGGCGGACTTGGCGGCATCGACGTAGAGCATGACGTTGTCCGTGTTGGGCTTCATCTCGGTCTTGGCGGAATCGAGGAGGCCGTAGCCGCGGACCCACACTTGATAGGTGGTGTCGGGGAGCTGAGGAAGGGCGAAGCGGCCCTGATCGTCGGTGACGACGATTTTGATGAACCCGGTGGGGAGCTGATCGGTTTGGGCGATGACCCAGACGCCGGCCTCGGGACCATTTTTGCTTTGGACGGTGCCGGTGATGTAACCCGTGGGGGCATTCCCGTTGGACGCGGTGTTCCGGCTACAGCTATATAAGCTCGCGGCCAGCGCGGCCACGATCGCGACGCCGAGGACAGGGGAGCGCTTCATCTCTTATGAGACCTCTTTCGTGAATATACTGGGCGCCAGCGTAACATCGTTTCGGACGAAGACGGACATAGCGCTCTACTGTTTTACAACATTTTGAGGGCGGCAATCGGACACGCGCGAAGCGTCCGCGTCGCCGGTGAACCGCCTGTATTCACTGCTGCGCCTCAAGGCCACCGACCCCGAGGGTTACGCGGGGCAGATTACCTTCGGCGAACGCAAGACCGCTGCATGGGACCACCCATCCCACAAGGATACTGGTATCAAAGCGGCGACCCGTTGCCACTATGTCATGTAACCGGACGGTTCCATGACAGGGGTTCATGACAATTTCACCGCGCGGCGACGGGCTCGTTCCCTGGAATTCGTGATTCGCCAAGCCGGTCGCCCAGACCAACGAGCATACCGACTGGCGTTGTTGATCCCGAACGCCCATCACTGGACTTTGTATTCTCTACGCGTTCGGATCATTTGGGTCCGAAGAAATGACACTCGCGTCGCGTGGACCTCGGGTGAGTTCGAAATCCTTGGGCATGATCAGCGGCGCGTGGGGGTTGTCGGCCACGAAGGAATCGCCCTTCGCGGGTCGTCGTCGCTGGAATTCAGTAGTACAATTTGGCAGGTAACGGTCAGCTATGGAGGGAACCGCCATGACATCCAGAAATCCTCAAAACAGATGGCGAGCGGCGCTCTTTGCAGCCTTGTGTGGAGCACTCGCAGTGATCACGGTTGAGTCACCCGCAAAGCTGCATGCTCAGGCACCCGCGGGCGCAGGGCGCGGCGCGGCTCCGCCGGCTGAGGCGCTCTTCACATCGGCACAAGCGGTCGCGGGGAGGGCGTCCTATCAGCGGAACTGCGCCAGCTGCCACGGCGCGAACGTCGACGACGGCAGCACGGCTCCTCCGCTCCGCGGCGCGGCTTTTCTTGGCAAGTACGCCGGGAAACCTGCGGCTGATTTGTTCACTTATGTGAGCACGAAGATGCCGCAGGGAAATCCCGGAAGCCTCGGAGGGGCCGAGTACGCGCAGATCATCGCCTATGTGCTCCAGCAGAATGGTTTTGCGACCGGACGACGCGAGTTCTCATCGGACTCATCAGCGCTCGCTTCCGTGACGATTCCCGCTCCGCCAGGAGGACGCGGCCGCACGGGCGGCGGCTTATCGCCCGGCGTGAAGCTGCCTCCGCCCCCGAAGAAGGCGAACCCTCTCGATAAAATCACACCCGTCACTGACGCGTTGCTGCAGAACCCGCCCACAGGCGAGTGGCTCACATGGCGCCGCGGTTTCGATTACCAGGGATTCAGCCCGCTGAAGCAGATCACGAAATCGAATGTGAACAATCTGCGTGTCGCGTGGACCTGGACGCTTTCCCCCGGCGCCAATGAAGCCACGCCCCTGGTGCATGACGGCGTGATGTTCCTGCACAGCCCCGGCGACAAACTAGAAGCGCTCGATGCCGCCACAGGCGACCTGCTGTGGCAGTATGCACGAATCTTGCCTCCGGGCGTGAACGCCGGCAACAAGCGCGCCATCTCCATTTACGGGAACAAAGTCTACATGGCGACTTCCGACGTGCATGCGGTGGCGCTGGATGTGAAGACCGGCCGGGTAGTCTGGGACCAGCCGCTGGTCGAGGAAAGGGGCTTCAACCTCAGCGGCGGCCCGCTGGTCGCGAAAGGCAAGGTGATGATCGGAACCAGCGGCCGGGTCGCCGGAAAGAACTACATCGTCGCGCTCGACGCCGAGACCGGTAACCTCGCCTGGCGCTTCAACACCATCGCGCAGCCCGGCGAGCCCGGAGGCGATACCTGGAACGATCACACCGCCGAGGAGCGCAACGGCGGCTCTGTCTGGATCGCGGGAAGCTACGACTCCGCGCTCAACCTCGCGTTCTTCGGCGTGGCGCAGACCTATGACACCGCTCTGCTGGTGAAGCCCGTGAGGCCGGGGGTCAAAACCGACGGCCTGTATACAGACTGCACCCTGGCCATCAATCCCGATACCGGTAAGCTGGTCTGGTATTACCAGCATCTGCCGAACGATCAGTGGGATCTCGACTGGGTGTTCGAACGCCAGGTCGTGCGCATGCCGGTGAAGGGTGTGGTTCGCCCGGTGATCATGACTTCGGGCAAGCAGGCGACCTATGACATTCTCGACGCGGAAACGGGAAAGTGGATCTACTCGAAGGACCTGGGTCTGCAAAACATCGTTTCCTCCATCGATCCCGTCACCGGCAGGAAGAATATCAATCCTCAAACGCTGCCGGGCGACGGTCAATCGCACATGGTCTGCCCGCATGTGGACGGCGCCAAGAGTTGGCTTCCGGGCTCGTACAATCCGGATACGAAGATTTTGTATGTACCGCTGATTGAAGCGTGTATGGATCTGACGCCGGTAACCGGCGGCGGCCGTGGCCTCTTGTCCGCCGGCGGTCGTCCGACCCTGCGGCCTCGTCCGGATTCGGACGGCAAGTACGGCCGGGTGGAAGCCATCAACATGGTGACGCGCGAAGTGGTGTGGACTGAGCGCCATCGCGCGCCGGTATCGAGCGGTGCGCTGGATACGGCCGGCGGGGTGATCTTCAACGGCTCCATCGACCGGTACTTCCGCGCGTACGACGACCAGACCGGCAAACTGTTGTGGGAAACGCGCCTGACCGATGTGCCGAGCAACGCCCCGATTTCGTACACGGTGAACGGCAAGCAGTATATCGCTATCGGCGTGGGTAACGGCGGCGCGCAGGCGACGGGGTTCACAGCGCTCGTACCGGAAATCCAGAACGTAGACCGTGCTCCGGCAGTGTGGGTGTTCCAACTGCCGTGATCGGATTTATTTCGCCGCACCAGCCGTTAGGTCCTGGATGACGGCGTATCCTTACCTTTACTTTTTAAAATTCTCGGTTTGGCGTAGAGTTGAGGCCGCGCATAAAAGATAGATGAAAGGTTCCCGACCATCCGGGCGCTATATCGGCAACCCACCTCAAAACGACTTTTAGTGAAAAGTAGCGCGGCTACGAGCAGTGCAGCCCTAGGCGTTAGCGTCCACAAGCGGCGCACCAGGGCACGACTCGGGCGAACCGGGCCAGCTCGATCCGCGGTATTTGCCCAAGATGCGCCCGATAAACAGAAGGACAGGTAAAACGATCCGCTGAATGGCTGGGGGAGGAACCGAAAGCAACTGTGTGTCGCGATGGCGCCAGAGCACATGCGCGAAATGGAAGATCGATGGCCGACCGTTAGAGCCGGCGTTGAGAACAGCAAACACCGCCTGGAGGTAGCGATCCAAGTCCACCGCCGGAACTACCTGGCCGCTAAACTCCAATAGATCGTCGCCCGCGTTCCACCAGCGATGAGGAAGGCCAGCGGGTAAGACGGCGGTTCCCCCAGTTGGCACGATGATCTTCTCCGTTCCGACTTGAGCGCCGAGTGTTCCCGCTCTCACGATGCCCTTCTCGTGTTCATGGAAATGCACGTGCAGAGGCGGGCCGCTCGCGCGTGGCGGCAGGGTTCCATCGAGGGTTAGGACGATTTGTCCCTGGGCGTCGTGCACGCGGCGCATTCGCAAGATCTCTCCAGTATGGCGGTTCTCCAACCTCAGAAAGTTATCCACGATTCATCCTCACTACTGGCGTATGCGCCCGGAAAGCAATTCCTTACGATTTTATCAGTGGGCCTCCCGCTGGCAGCAAACCGTTCGCAGAAGTGATCTGGCAGTTAGTTACTCCTGAATGACGGCGTACTCTTCCCTTACATTTTCAAAATCAGCGTTTGGCATGGGGTTGAGCGTCCCCCAAAAAGTAGGGGAAGGGTTGCCGACCATTCGGGAGCTATCGCATTCCCCCTACGGATTGTCAGCCATTCGACTACGGGTGAACGTTAGCGTCACTTACCCAGTGGCACCTTCCGACGCAGTTCGTCGAAGAAGATCAGCATACTGCCCTCCGGCTCTCTCTGGGGCCGCGTACGGGGGATTATCCACCGGACGTTAGTCATGCTACCGTCCCGCCGCAAGACAGGATTGTGAGTCCGGACGATGCGCTCCTGACTCCCTCCGCGCTGTGCGGGAAAGTTCGCGCTTCGGGCGTCGTGCGTCCTGCAACCGGCCCACCTCATCCGCCGGTATCTTGCCAAGCAACCGCAGACCAAGGGCGCCGTCGGCGACCAGGACCGGCACTACTATTTCGCCGATGCCAAGCGGGAGATGCCGTATCACTTGTATGTGCCCACGAGCTACAAGCCCGGCACGAAGATGCCGCTAGTGGTGGCCTTGCACGGCTACGGCGGCAATCAGGATTACTTCTCCGTGCTGGTGAAGGATCTGCCGGAACTACTCGAGAAGCACGGCTTCATCTTCGCGGCGCCGCTGGGCTACTCGGTGGGCGGCTGGTATGGAGCTCCGCTGAGCATTCCGCCGGCCAACGGCAAGGCTAAGGCCAAAGCTAAAGTCAAGGGCCCGGCGCTGACGCCGGAGGAGGCGCAGCGGGAACGCGAGCTCAGTGAGAAGGACGTGATGAACGTCGTCGACCTGGTCTCCAGGGAATACACGGTCGATCCGGACCGGACCTATCTCATGGGCCACTCGATGGGCGGCATGGGCGCATACTTCCTGGGTCAAAAGTACGCCAGCAAGTGGGCCGCCATCGCGCCGATGTCTGGCACCATGGCGGGGGTCGATTATCACCTTGACCGGCTGAAGAAGGTCCCGATGTTGATTGCCGTCGGCGAGACGGAGACCGCGACCGCCAACAACGCGAAAGCGCAGATCGAGGAGATGAAGAAGATGGGAATGACCGTGAAGTACCTGGAAATTCCGGATGGCACGCACATGTCGATGATCCCGCCTGCCGTCCCGCAGATCTTCGACTTCTTCGAGCGGTACAAGCGAAAGTAGTCAGGCCCGGCGGCCGAGGAATCCCGCGGGGAATGCGGCGCGGGCATAGAACTTCGGCGCCCCTGAGCATGCCGGCCAGCCTCAAGACGGACGGCTATTGCACAAAAGCCAGTTCGCCAAACCGCTGCGGGATGTGAGGCCAGGGCGTTTGCTGTTGAGGGTCGGACCAGATGCTCATTCTGCGGTTCGGTTCCACGCCGTCCCAGCGATTCAGGTTCGCTTTCCAGACCGTTCCAACCTGGGGCGGCCGTGAGAGCGCATCGAAGTTGGACCACGGGATGGCGGCCTCCAGGCTCCAACCCTGATCCTTGTCTCCGCGGACGTTCATCGTGCCGCGCAGAAAGGTCGCGATCTTGACCCCGTTGGCATTGTATTGCTTCACCAGGGTACGGCCTCCATAGTTGACGTAGTCGTACAGAACGCCGCGGGCGTTCATCTCGAAGCCGAAGTACAGGCCGTCCTGGGACGGCCGGGGATTGATGAAGATCTCGACTGCGTCGTCCTGATACGTGGGGTCGTCGCGGTTTTGAAACTGGGCCGTGATGTCGGCGTCGTCGCAATCGTACGCGAGGTATAGATTCTGGTCGTCCCACAGCATTCGGACCGCGGTCTTCTGTTTGGCGCCGGTCTGGCTGTCCCACAGGAACTGCAGCGTTACCGCCGGCGAAGCCGTTTCCCACGCTTTGTCGTCGAACTGGCCGTCGATCACGATCGGCGAACCGGCGCGTTTCACTTGGTAGCGGGGAATAGGAGGTTCCGCCGCAGCGGCGGACTTGGCCTGCGTCGAGGCCGGTTGTGCCGCCAGCGTGCCGCATCCTAGAAAACAGGCGAAAAGTACGAAATGGAGGAGCGATGAACGCATGCGGGAGGAGTGTATCATAATAGGCCCTCATGGTGACTTGCGATCCCGGAGTTAACCCGGCCCGGCGGCATCCCGCTCCGTTTGCAGTCCCGCGCTGGTTTGCGTTTCATAGAACAATGACGATTTCACTCAAGCAATTCCGATTGACGCTGGTTGTGCTGTTGTTGCTTGCGTCGGGGATTCTGTTGAGTCAACCGGGAAGCCCTGCTCCGGAAGGTCCACGTCTCTACCGGGTCTGGAGCGACGCGAACGGAGACACACACCTGGAAGAGATCGGCATCGCGACCAAAGGCCGGGTCTTGATTCCGGGTGTCGTCATGAACTTTTCCGGTAACACGCCGCCCCAAGGTGGCCAGAATCTGCACAACACAGGGGCCCGGCAGTTCGCCGTCACCGTGTATGGGGAAATCGACGTGGAAACCAGCGATGGAAGCAAGGCTCACCTGCGGACCGGTGATATGAGCTTCGTCGAGGATGTGACAGGCAAGGGACACAGGACCATCGAGAAGGGCTCCCAAAGCGTGTTTCTGCGGGTTCCGGAAGGCTTCGACGTAAAGAAATGGGCCGCGGGCCAGTGAGCGCTGCGCATCGCGCTCCCCAACCCGCAGTGGTCGACAGAGCCATCGCGTTGCCATATCCTGGGAGGCGCTATGTCCATTAAAGGAATCACCCGGTATCGCTCCATCTTAGGGGTGGGCTTCGTGGCGTGCTTGATCCTGCTCGTGATCCCGGGACATGCACAGCAGCTGGCCAAGGCGCCGCGGCCGGTGACGGATCCGGAACTGCTGCAACCAGATCCCGCGGATTGGCTGATGTGGCGGCGCACCCTGAACAGCTGGGGCTACAGTCCGCTGAAGCAGATCGACAAGAGCAATGTCGGCCGGCTGCAACTGGTGTGGACACGCGGCATGGGTCCCGGCATCCAAGAGGGAACGCCGCTGGTGCGCGATGGTGTGATGTTTCTGCCCAATCCCAGCGACTACATTCAAGCCTTCGATGCAGCCACAGGCGACCTGCGCTGGGAGTACAAGCGCAAGCTGCCGGAGGATTTGAGCAAGTTTCTTCCCGTGCCCAGCATCAATCGGAATCTGGCGATTTATGGGAACCAGATCATCGACACCAGCTCCGATGATTTCCTGTTTGCACTGGACACGGTCACTGGAAAACTGCTGTGGGAGAAGCGGATCGTCGACTATCGCGAAACACCCGCGCAGGAGACTTCGGGTCCGATCATCGCCAACGGGAAGATCTACTCATCGCGCGGCTGTGAGTATAAGTTCAGCCCGGATGGCTGCATCATCACCGCGCACGATGCGACGACGGGAAAGGAGTTGTGGCGGCGGCGGACCATCCCGAAGCCCGGCGAACCGGGCGATGAAACCTGGGGCGGGATTCCCGACGCCAAACGGAGGCACGTCGGCGCGTGGATGGTGCCGAGCTATGACGCGGAGCTGAATTTGCTCTACGTGGGCACCTCGGTCACTTCGCCGGCCCCTAAGTTTCTGCTGGCGGGAAATGACAAGCAGTACCTCTATCACAACTCCACCCTGGCGCTGGATGGCGACACCGGCAAAATCGTCTGGTACTACCAGCATGTGGTCGACCACTGGGATTTCGATCACCCATTTGAGCGTCTATTGGTGGACACCGCCGTCGCTCCTGATCCCAGCGAAGTCACTTGGATAAATCCGCGGCTCCGTCCAGGGGAGCGGCGCAAGGTGGTCACGGGAATTCCGGGGAAGACCGGCATCGTCTACACGCTGGACCGCCGGACGGGAGAGTTTCTGTGGGCGCGACCGACCGTGCGCCAAAACGTGGTCGCCAATATCGACGGAGCCACTGGCAAAGTGACGGTAAACCCGGATACGACATTTACCGCCGTAGGACAGACGCGCTTCATTTGCCCCACCGCCAGCGGGGGTAAGGATTTCCAGGCTGGCGCCTACAGTCCCGATACCAACGCGATGTACTACGGCCTGCAAAATACGTGCGCGCAAGAGACCGCAGTTGACAATGGCTCCCTGTACTCCTTCAACGCGCGAGCGCAGATTGCACCGGGGACGCAGAACATTGGTTCCCTGTTCGCGATTTCCGCCGAAACCGGCAAGACGTTGTGGCGTTACGATCAGCGCGCCGCCATGATGTCGGTGGTTGCGACAGGGGGCGGGCTGCTATTCGCGGGCGACACCAACGGGCGCTTCCGGGCCTTCGATCAGGACTCCGGCAAGATTCTGTGGGAGACGAATTTGGGAGCTCCGGTGACCGGCTATCCAATCACTTACTCCGTTCGCGGCAAGCAATACGTCGCCGTGAGCGTCGGCAATTCGCTTGCCTCCTCCAGTCTGAATCGTCTGGCTGGGGAACTGAGGCCGGGCAATGCGAGCAACGTTTTTGTGTTTGCGCTTCCCCAGTGAGGCCTTACCCACCCGCATCGAGTAGAGGAGGATTTGTGTCATACCGAATGAGCCTTGTCCTGTTCGTTGGCTTCTCCGCCGTCGCCGTGGCCCAGTCCCCTGGCGCGCCGGCGGATATCGATCCGGAGTCGCTGTCGCGCTTTCCGGTGGTCCAGCGCTCCGGCCTTAAGACCGATGCGGACCGGGCGGCCTACGATTACGTCGTCGGTCCAAATCCGCGGACCACGCCACTGCGCGGGCCCGGCGGAGTGTCCCTGCAGAGCCCTGGTTCGGCGGAGCCCATTGAGCGTCTCAATCGTTACCTCCGCAGCGACAGTGTGATCGGGCGCAAGCTGTTTGAGTTATGCGCCCTGATCGGAGCCTGGGAAATCGAGCAGCAATATGAATGGTCCGGTCATGAGGCCGCGGCCCTGCAATTCGGCGTCAGCCAGAAAGCCGTCGATATCGTGAAATTCAACCGGCCCGTGGAGGGCCTGGCGGAAGAGGAGACGGTCGTCATTCAAATGGGCCGCCAGATTCTGCGCAATCACCGGCTGGACTCAGAACTGTATGGGCACGCGGTCCGTCTGTTCGGGAGGCAGGGAACCCTGGAACTCGCGATCACAATGGGCGATTACGTTCTGGCCGGGATCATGCTGATCACGGCGGATCACCAGTTGCCGCCGGACCGCGCTCCACTGTTGCCCGCACGCTAGACCATTTCTTGGTTTGGCGTAGACCGGTTTCGCACGGCCGGGAACGGCTTTTTCAACCGCCGGAGCCTTGCGGCAAGGTCGACGGTATCTAGGAAACCGCTCTAAGCCGGCAAGGCCGGAAGGGGCGGCCCCCTACGGCACCAGGCCGAACGCCATAATGTTCGATCCCACCGCGACGCCGACGTACTGTTTCCCATCGAACATGTACGTCATGGGAGAGGACCGCCAAACCTGGCCGGTAGGCCACTGCCACAGCCGCTTGCCGCTTTTGGCGTCGACCGCGGTAAACAGCCCTCCATCTTCTCCGAACAGGACGACGCCGCCCGCTGTCGACAGGACACCGCCCCAGGAATTGGCCGGGCCTGTTTGCGGCAACTCCCAGCGGGGAGTACCCGTCGCGATATCGAACGCCCGCAGGATCTGTTGCCCCGGCTCGCGGCGCCACGTGCCGCCCATGTAGCCGGAACCGGCCTTCCACGGAACGTCCCGTTTGGTGAACGTCGCGCAGTCTTCAAGGGTCTGGACATAGTAGAGACCCGTACTGGGGTTAAAGGAAGTCGAATACCAGTTGGTGGCGCCCTCCAGACTTGGGCAAACCCGGGTGCCCTCCGTGGTGGGGTCCTGGTTCGGATTCACCACGGGACGTTTATCCGGCCCGATTTCTTTCGCCCACGTCAACTTGTCGACGAACGCTTTGGCCAGCAGGAGTTCTCCGTTCAAGCGGTCAAACACGTAGAAGAAGCCGTTGCGATCGGCGTGCAGCAGCAACTTTCGCGGCTGGCCTTTCCACGACGCGTCGACGAGCACGGACGGCGCTTGTGCATCGTAGTCCCAGACGTTGTGCGGCGTGAACTGGTAATACCAGCGCAGCTTGCCGGTCTTGCCTTCCAGCGCGACCACCGAACTGGAGTAGAGGTTGTCGCCGCCTCGTTCGTCGCCCACCATATCGTTACCCGGGTTTCCGGTCGCCCAATAGACGAGATCGGCCACGGGATCGTAAGAGCCGGTCATCCAGGTGACCGCGCCGGGGTGCTCAATCTGTTTGCCGATCCAGGTTTCCGATCCAGGCTCGCCTGGACGGGGAACGGTCCAGAATCGCCAGACCTCTTTCCCGGTGGCCGGATCGAACGCAGCGATGAACCCTCGCGCGCCTTCGTCTCCTCCCGCCGTGCCGGAAATCACCAGGCCGCCGGCCACCAGAGGCGCAGAGGTGGCGTTATAGTTCTGGTGCCAGTCCGCCATTTCGGTGTCCCACAGTAACTGGCCCGTGTAGCGGTTCAACGCGATGATATGCGCATGATCGGTGACCATGAAGAGGCGATCGCCGGAGATGGCAACGCCGCGGTTGATGCCGCCGGAAGCGTTTCCCACCAGGCCGCGCGTTCGGGGCTGCTGAAAGTGCCAGACCTCGTGACCGGTGCCGGCATCGAGCGCCCAGCATTCGTTCGCCGCCGTGACGTACATCAAGCCGCCGACAACAATGGGAGTTCCTTCCAGCCGTGCGGCGTTCGGAAAATTGAAGACCCACTTCGGCGCCAGGCTCTTCACGTTGGACGTGTCAATCTGCGAGAGCGTGCTGTAGCGGTTTCCGGAGACATCGCCGTGATACGTCGGCCAGTCCGTTTCTGAGGTGACCGTGCGGAAGCGGTCGCCCGAGGGCCGCAGCAGATGAACGCGGCCATCGTTGGTCCGCATCTGCAACTCGAACGAATTCTCATTGATGACATCTCCGTCGATCGTGCGCCCGTCCGTGGTGGTTACGGTTTTCCGGACCACCGGGGGACCGCCGCGGCGGCCGGGAGGAGGCGCGAGGCCGCGAAGAAAGGTCACCAGCGGGGTCATTTCCCCGGGCGCCAGAGGAAACGCCGGCATTCCGCGGCCCGGCGATCCGGTGGTGAGGAAGGCCGATAAATCCTGATTCGAGCGCGTGGCGATGCCGCGCACGATCGAGGGTCCCAGCTCGCCGCCGCCACCGTCCGGCCCGTGACAGCGAGCGCAGCGCGAGTCGAAGAATTGTTTGCCGGCGTTAGACGCCTGGCCCAAGGCCGTGTGCCCGGCGACCGCCACGCCGGCAAGGAGGATCCACAGAGTTGGTTTCCGCATCGTGCTTAATTCCTGCGAGGGCCGCCTGCTCCGGCGTCCGTGGACTCCATCTCCTTATGATGCCGGTCGCGCGCCACGCCGACTGCCATCAGTTCCAACGGCTCGGTTCCGTTGTTCTCGATCGAATGGACCTCGCCAAGTTGAATCGGGATCGCGTCACCGGTGCGGATGGCGGCGGAGTGCTGTTGTCCGCGGCCCGCCAGGGACACGGTACCTTCGCCAGCCATCACGTAATAGAACTGCGCGATGCCGCGGTAGGAGAACGGACCGACGGAGGCTCCCGGCGGGAGCACGATGTGATCCACGAACGCCCATGCCGTGCCGAACACGTCGGGACCGAGCGCCCGGCGGTATTGCGCGGTCCCCTTGCCTCCGTGAAAGGAGTTGACGTTGTGCAGCAGCGCCCGATCCAGCCTCATGTTGATGAACACCGGCGTCGGGTCGAGGGGCACGTTTTCCCGCGTGTCCCCCAGATCGAAGTTGTCGTACTGACCCTTGAGCAGGGAAACGTTGATATTCATCCACTGCACCGGCTTGTCGGTGGCGTTGTAGATGGCGTGGGAGTGGCCCAGGAGTGCAGGCGCGCCAGCCGGACCTTTGAGCACCGACGTGCGCCCGTCGATGGTGAACTGGGCCTCGCCGTCCAGGATGACGAACATCTCTTCGCAATTGTTGTGGAAGTGGTGGCCGATCCCGCTATGCGGATCGATCACACCGCGGTGCAGGAACAGGAGGTTGGTATCCAGGCTATGGTAGTCCAGGAGTGCCGTGAATGCCATCTTTCCGGCGCCGGCATGCACCGACGTCGCAGGCCGGTATTTTGCGGGATCCGTGTGTACGATGCGCGACGCCAGGGGCTCCAGCCCGCTCAGAGGCGTAAGCCACAGTGCAGCCCCGCCAATAACGGCTGCGAATGCAACCAGTGTAGTGGTCTTCATGGGACCTCCTTTATACTTCATCAAACAACAAAATGTCGTAGTTCTTGTGCCGGAGCGTCTGCTCGATCGTGCTCCAGACTTTCTGGTGAATGTCGGAAGCGATCCACTTCTGGCGCAGCTCCTCGCTTTCATAGCGCAGCACGAAGCGGTAGTTGACACCCTCGGGCGCATGACCCACGAACGCCTTGCGAAGCTTGACGATCTTCACATCCATGTATCCGGGAAACTGTGCAGCGGCGGGCTTGAAATCGTTCTGAAAGTCCCGCAGCATCTGGGTTTCCTTCGCGGGATCAACAGACATGTCGACGTGAACCTGAATCATGAACTCTTCTTCCTTGGAATCATTGGTAGACTGCCGGCGCTCCTGGAACAGCAAGCTTCACTCGATACAACCCCGTGACCGCAGTGATGTACAGCGACTTGCCGTCGTCGCCCCAGGCGCAATTGGCGGGCGTTTCCGGTGTCTGGATCGTCCCCAGGTGCTGACCCTCCGGCGAGTAGACCCAGACTCCGCCCGGCCCAGCGGCGTACACGTTGCCCAGGGCGTCGATCTTCATTCCATCCGGGACGCCTGGGTCCGTCGCGTGGTTCACATCCGCGAAAACACGGCCGTTGCGGACGGTGCCGTCGGCGGCGACATCGTATCGCATCCACATTTTGGGCCGCTCGGAATTGGCGACGTAGAGCGTCTTGTAGTCGGGTGAGAAGGCTAGCCCGTTGGGACGGTGCAGATCGTCGATGATGAGTTGCAGCTTGCCGTCCGCAAACCGGTAGACGCCGTTGAACGCGAGTTCCTTGGCGGGATCTTCATCCAGCTGCGGCAGTCCATAGGGCGGGTCGGTGAAGTAAAGGGATCCGTCTTTGTGGAACACCAGGTCGTTCGGGCTGTTCAGCCGTTTGCCCTCGTAGCGATCGACGACGGTGGAAACGTTCCGATCGCGACTAATACGCACGATGCGGCGGTTGCCGTGCTGGCACAGGACCACGGCTCCGTCCCGATCGGCCGTCATTCCATTGGGGCCGTTGAACCCGCCCGGCGGCAGATGGATCCCGTCGTAGCCGCCGGGGCGCAGAATCTCGGTCACCGTGCCGTCCGGGCTCCATTGCCGCACGACATTGCCGACCACATCGCTGAACCAGAGCGCTCTGTAGGGACGCCACAGCGGCCCTTCGCTGAAGACGAAGCCACTGGCAAGTTTTTCGATTTCGGCGCCGGCGGGAACCAGGGAGTCAAACGCCGGATCGGTTCGCAGGAAGGACGTCACAGCGCGTAGCGTATCACAAGAGCCCGGAGCGCTCGTCATGGTCCTCATGACCAACCCTGAATGGAAATGCCGTCGCCTATCGGAACAGGCGCGGGGCGAAGTCCTCGAGGCAGCGCCGCCAGGTGAGCCATTCGTGCGCTGTCCCGGGGGATTCAAAGTACACATTCCTGATCCCGGCCTTGGTCAGTTGGTCACTGAAGTTCTTGGTATTGGGACCCTCAACGGATCCGATTCCCAGAAACAAGACCTTCATCTTCTTGTTGAATGCCGCCGCATCCGCGAACACTCCGCCGTTCGAGGTCTTGGGGTCGAATCCCGCTCCGCCGCCGCTGTTGCCGCTGAAGCCGCCCAGGTAGGCGAACTTGTCGAGGTTCGGCAGCACGGTAAGGAAAGACTGCATACCTCCCATCGACAATCCCGCCATGGCGCGGTTTTCGCGGCCGGGCGACGTGCGATACGTCTTCTCCACCATCGGGATGAGATCCTTCAGCATCATTTCCGTGAAGGTCGCATCCCAGTTCTGGGGGAATGCACCACGACCACCGCGTCCGCCGCCACGGCCCGCCGGAGCGGCGCCCACTCTGGTCAGCGACCCGCGGCCGAAATAGAGGCTGGCATCCTGGCCCGGCTTCACCGCATTCAGGTTCTCCATCACGATGATCATGGGCTTGGCCTTTTTCCCGGCGATCAGGTTGTCCATGATGGCGTCCACGTGCCCCTGCACGTGCCATCCTTC
>CAVXFR010000024.1:0-22288 GCA_963761045.1 Terriglobia bacterium
CCGATAAGTCAGCGTCACGTCAAATTGTCTGGTACCCGCCGGACTTACACGAACTTCCGGAATACCAGCACTGCATTGAGCCCCCCGAACGCGAAGGAATTCGAGATCGCGTATTCGATCTGGGCCGGCCGGGGCGTGTTGGGGACCACGTCCAGATCGCACGCCGGATCGGCAACCGTGAAGTTCGCCGTCGGCGGGATCAAGCCGGACTGGAGCGCGCCCAGAGTCGCGGCCGCCTCCAGCGCTCCGGCCGCCCCCAGCGCGTGTCCATGCATGGATTTGGTGGAGCTGACCAGCAGCTTGCGGGCATGCTCGCCGAAAACGCTCTTGATCGCCTCGGTCTCGGTCGCGTCATTGGCGAGCGTGCCGGTGCCGTGAGCATTCACGTAACCAACCGCCTCCGGAGCGAGTGCAGCATCGAGCAGCGCGGCCCGCATGGCTCGCGCGGCGCCCAGAGCCGACGGCTGCGTGATGTGGTGCGCGTCGGACGACATTCCGAATCCGGCGATCTCGCCGATGATCGTCGCGCCGCGCGCGCGGGCGCGTTCCAGCAGGCTCGAGCACCAGGACCGCCGCGCCTTCTCCCAGGATCAGCCCCCGCCGGTCGCGCGAAAAAGGACGGCAGGTATCGGGTGAAACCACCCGCATCGCTTCCCAAGCCTTCAAAAATCCAAGCGACAGCGGCGCTTCACTTCCCCCGGCGATGGCGACTTCCACTTCGCCCGAGCGGACCATCCGGAACGCCTGCCCCAGCGCGTGATTGGCGGAGGAACACGCCGTCGATACGGTGTACACCGGCCCGGTGATCCCGTATTCGAAGGAAACGCGGCTGGCGCCGGCATTGCTCATCGCCCGCGCGATGGTGAGCGGAGAAACACGCGGCTCCTTTAGCCCATAGAGATGATGGAATCCGTCATCTTCGGTGGATTTTCCCCCGCCCGAGCAGCCCAGGACAATCGCAGTCCGTTCCCCCAACTCCGGCGAAAACTCGATTCCCGACGCCCCGATCGCTTCGCGCGCGGCCACCGCGGCGAACTGCGCGAACCGGTCCAGCAGCAAGGCCTCTTTCTCTTCGAAATAGCGCAGCGGATCGTAGTCCGGCACCTCGGCCGCATTCGGGAATCTCAGGACTCCCGGCGCGACCAGGGTCAGAGGCCGAATGGCGCTCCTGCCCGCGGCGAGCCCGTCCCACAGGTCGGGAAACGTCTGGCCGAAGGCGGAAATCTGCGCCGATGCCGGTGACCGCGACGCGCCGCGTCATTTCTGGGCTTCAGCGGCTCCGGACTTGGCCGCCAGGAGCTTTTCGATTCCCTCCACCATCTCGCGCACCGTGCGGATGCCGCGCGCTGCGTCGTCGGGAATATCCAGATCGAATTCGCCTTCGAGCGCGAACAGAATGTTGATCCCGTCCAGCGAATCGATGTTCAGCTCCTCGAAGCTCTTGTCGATGGTGACGGTCTCCGCGAGGAATCTTCTGCGTCCGGGCGATCACGCCGGTGACGCGCGCAATCAATTCGTCGGACATAGGAACTCCGTGAGCGTCAGGAACTCGAATCCGCGTTCCTGGAGCCGGGGAATCGTGGTCTCCACTGCTTCGATGGTCGCCGAGATATCCGGCGCGGTCCGCACGCCGCGGCCGTCATGCAGGCAGATGATTCCCCCATTCGCAGCTCTGTTCAAGTACAGAGCTCCGACACACGCGCGGCGGGCCACCGCCAGTCGCGCCCGATAACGGTCCACATCACGCCGCGCAGCCCCAGCAGCTGCTGGGCCGGGCCCACGCCGAACCAGCGCACGCCGTAGGGAGCGCGGAACCAGCGCGGCTTGACGCCGGTGGTCTCCTGAATGGTCTCCTGCGCCGCGGCCATCTCGCGATAAATGAACCGCGGCGACTTGAAATCCAGGCGCGGATGCGAATCGGTATGGTTGCCGAGTTCGTGGCCGCGCGCGGCCACTTCGCGGGCGATCTCCGGGCAGCGGCGTACATTGTGGCCGCACATGAAAAATGTGGCTGGCACGTGATGCTTCTCGAGCGCGTCCAGCAGTTGGGGCGTCGACTCGCTGGGGCCGTCGTCGAAGGTGAGCGCCAGCGCGGGCCTGCTGCGATCGCCATGATACTGGGACTCGCCGAAAACGCTGGAGGAACGTCCCCGCACGGCGTATGCCATGAAAGCGGCGGCTGCCGCCACACCCGAGGTTACGCCCAGGAGACCGCTATCCATGCTGTTCATGATACGACGCTTACATGAAACGACCCTCGGCATGGCACAATCGAACACATGGCTTCCCGACTGGTCGAGTTTTATAGCGGCCGCGCGCCGGATCACGCCGGCCGATTCGTCGCTCAGATCCAGCAGTGGCCGGACGAACGCCTGGAAGCGGTGCACGATTTTATCCAGTGGCTGTTCCCGCTGGCCGAGCCGAGCCCCGTGAATCCGCTCGCTCCGGTGCTCGATCGCGAGACCATCGAAGCCTTCGCCGCGCAGCCGGAGTTGCGCCAGAATCTGCGCCTGTCGTTCTTGCGCATGCTGCGTTTTTACGGTCTGGAAATGCAGTCCGGACCGCCGCTCCGCATTCAACCGGCCGCGAATTTTGACGAGCGCGCCGCGAACTGGCTCCATCCGGGCAATCACAACCATCTGCGCATCACGCGGATTCTCAAATCGCTGGCGCTGCTCGGCCTGAAGGAAGAATCCGGCGCGTTCTTGGAGTGTCTGGAAATCCGATCTACCGCCAGCACCCCGGCAAGATTTCGGCTGTATCTCTGCGCTTCTGGCGCGCGTGCTATCGGGCCGGCTGGAACTTGAAATCCGAAACGCCGATCTCGTCCTTGCCCTGCACATCGAATCCGAATTTGCCGCGCGTCGAATTTGTGGCTGGGATCGCTCCAGTTATCGAGCGTGACCCACTGCTTGTCCTTCTGGATCCGCTGGATCAGGCGGCCCGGCGAAATTTCGATCTCGATGGCCCAAGCGTTATCTTTGCTGTCCACGTTGTGCGGGACCTTGGCGTGGTCGCTGCTCTTGCCGTTGACCACATCCTTGATGGTGAGATTGTGGTCGTCCAGCTCGGACAGCACGTAATTCTTGTCATCGATGTAGTCCGTGACCCAGCGCACGCGGCCGGCGCGGAACAGGTTCCCGCCCCTCACCAGGTAAATGGCAAATGTAAAGACGCCGTTGGAGGGCAGCTTATACGTAAGGATCCCGCCGCCGCGGTGACGCCAGACGCCGTTATCCTGCTTGGTCCAGCCCTCCATGCTCTCGAACCCGTCCATCGAAGTGACCCGCACGGGAGGCGGTTTGGGAGCCACAGGCTCGGGCTTGGGCGCGGGCGGAGGCGGCGGAGGCGGGGCTGGCGGGCGTTCGGCCACCAGCGCGGTATCCGAGCCGCCGATCGTCACCGTCTGCCCGGCCGCGAAGTTCCGCGAAAATTGTTTCGGCACGAAGCGGTCGTGCCGCAGCCGGATCACGTGGGTCCCCGGCGCCACCGCCGCATCCCGGAAGCTTCCGTTGTCTCCCACCGTGCCCACGCTGCTCTGATCGATGAAAACTTCCGCCCCGGGGGTGGCCCCTTCGATTCTCAGGGCCGCCACCACGGCCTGCGGCTTCATCTTGAACTCCAGCCGCACTTCACTGCCTTTTGTGATTTGGGCGGTTTGGGCCGGCGCGTTCTCAAAGCCGTTCTTCACCACCCGGACTTGCACCTTCCCGATGGTCTGAATCCGCAGCTGGCCGCCCTTGGTGCGGCGCCGGTATTCCTTGTTGTTCAGGAACACGCGCGCGTCGTCTTCCCCCGTCGATACGATCAGCGTGCCCACGTCGCGGTCGGTCTTGAGGAACGCGGTCAAAGTGGGCCCCGGGCCGAAGTCTTCCTTGAAGACGCGCTGATCCTTGCCCTGGGAGATGGTCATCTCGTTCAGCCCGGCCTGGAACTTTGTCAGATCGACGCCCGTGGGACCGGCGTCGGCTTCCTCTTGCCCGTTGACGGCCAGCTTCCAGGGACCGGAGCTGGTAACCAGGCGGGCATGCCCGGCGAAGCTCGCGACCAGCGTCGCCAGCACGTTTCGCGTGTTCACGGCTCCGCTGACCGACGGCAGCGCCGCGGGCGCCAGATTGATGCTGAAGGTCGCCGTCGCGTTCGACCCGGTCACGGCTACCGTGTGCGTTCCGGGCGGAACATTTTCAAACGTGTACTGGCCGTCCTGCAACTCGGCCGGAGGCTGCTCATCGAGCACCACCTTGCCCTGCGCCAGGTCGGAAAGGATTCTGACGGTCTGCGGGCGCGCCTCCAGGGTCAGGCTCAACGTCTGCGGTTTTCCTGAAGCCAGGCTGACGCCGCTGGCCGCGGGCTCGTACCCATCCAGAAACGCCGTGATCTGATACGATCCGGGAGCCAGCGTGAGCGTGCAGTCCGACGTGCATTTGGCGTCGCCGTTCACGCGAATAGACGCCCCCGGCGGCGTCGTGGCAATCTGAACCGCGACGCCGGTGGCAGCCCCGCCCGACAGGCTCACGTTGCGCCGGCGCGCGACGGTCACCAGCACTACGATCAGGATGAGCGACAACGCCACTCCTGCCCCCACTCCCATCCACAGGGCGCGCTTCCAATCCATGGGCGGGCGAGCCTTGGGCGGGCGAGCTTGGGAGCCTGGCGAGCTTCGGGCGGGCGAACTTCGGCCACCGGAGTCGCCGGGGGCGTGGGGATCACGCCGGAAATCGGGATCGTCGGCGGCGCGGGGTCAAAGGCGGGCGGACCGCTCAGGGGCGGCGCCGGGTCAAGCGGGGGCGGTGGCGCAACGTCAAACGGGGGCGGCGCGGCGTCCAGAGGAGGAGGGCCGCCCGGAGGACGCAGGGATGCCAGAGGCAGAACAATGGTCGGTAAATCCCTCGGCGGCTGCGGCGGCGGAGGGGGCATCAAGGGCGTCAGCCGGGCCACACGGCCCTCCACCAGCCGTTTGGCTTCCTCGGCGGCTCTCTGAACCTCGGGATCGCCGGGATGCTCCTGGGCCACCTGCTCGATGCGCTGGCGGATCGGCTCCAGTTCGGTTAGATCCAGCGCCAGGTCAACCTGCTGGCCCAGGATCTTGATCTTCTCAAGCGGATTGAGGCTTTCAGCGCCCACGATGTTATCCTACACTAGCGCCGTGACAATCGCCCTCGACGCTTCTCCTCTTAGAGTATCGACCGGAGGCATCGGCCGCTACACGCTGGAATTGGCCCGGGCTCTCGCCTGCGAGTACCCTAAGGACCAGTACTGGCTGCTCTCGGATCAAACATTTCGCGCACCGCATGGTTTACCCAATCATGGTTTACCCAATCATGGCTTGCCCAATCTGCACACCGGAAGCGGGCCGCAGAATCCGGCCGAGCGCAAATGGTGGCTATGGGGGCTGGAGCGGGAAATGCAGCGCTGCGGGGTCGAGCTGTTCCACGGAACCGATTATTCCGTTCCCTACGTGGCCTTGCGTCCCAGCGTGATGACCATCCACGATCTGAGCCCGTGGCTCGATCCTGCCTGGCAGCCCGGCGCGGCCCGTGTCAGGAGAAGGACTCCCCGGCTTCTGCGAATGGGCCTGGCGACCATGGTGATTACTCCCACCGAGGCCGTGCGGCGCGCCGCGATCGAACGGTTCGGGCTTGCTCCGGATCGCGTGGTCGCGGTGCCGCTGGCCGCCGGCGATATTTTTAGGCCACCCCCCACGGAACAAACCACGGCTGCCAAGCCGCGTGGGAATCCGTATTTCCTGTTTGTCGGAACGCGCGAGCCGCGCAAGAATATCGCGCGGCTGGTGGAAGCGTGGCGCGAAGTGCGGCGCACGATTCCGGTCGACCTGGTGATGGCCGGCCGCGCGCGCGCCGATTTTCCCGCGCTTCCCGAAGATCCCGGCCTCCGGGTGCTGGGCGAAGTTCCCGATTCCGAGCTGCCGGGCCTGTACTCCGGCGCCCTGGCCTGCGTGTATCCGTCGCTGTATGAAGGATTCGGTCTGCCCGTGCTCGAGGCGATGCAATGCGGCGCGCTGGTGATTACGTCGCGCGATCCGGCCATCGTTGAAGTCAGCGGCGGGAACGCGCCGTGTTGCACGTCGACGCAGAGGATACGGCTGCGCTGGTGGAGGCGATGCGCGCGGCGGCCGCAAATCCAGACCGGTTTGCAGACGTTCGCAAAAGAGCTCTCCTCCGTGCCGCGGAGTTCAGCTGGCAAAAGACCGCTCGCCTTACACGTGAGGTATACGATGCCGCCGCGCGCGCTTTTTCTCACTCCTGAGGAACCGAAGACGGGTTCCGGCGGGGGAGGCCTGCGATCGGCGTCGCTTTTGGCCTATCTGCGCGACAAGTATACGGTACAGACCGTAACGTTTACGTTACAGCCGCACTCCAAAAACACCACCGCGCGCATCTGGCGCAACGCGATCCGGCTGCTCGAAGGACGCCCTCCGTTATTCGACCGTTTTTCCGGTTACGAAAATCAGCTTGCCGCCGCGCTGAGCGGACATTACGACGTGGGCGTGGTGGAACATTTCTGGTGCGCTTCCTACGCCCCGCTGCTGCGAACCTGTTGTGACCGGCTGGCGCTCGATCTGCACAACGTCGAGAGCCAATTGGCGCGGACCCACGCCCGGGCCGCGCACTGGCCGGGCTCCTGGGCATCGGAACGATTCGCGGAGTCTTACGAGAAGCTCGAACGCGAGTGGCTGCCGCAGTTCGATGTGATCTTGACGGCCTCCGAAGACGACCGCCGCCGGATCTCGCATCCCGCCATACGCGTATTCCCCAATGCCCTGCCCGCGATCGAGCGGCCGCACGTTCCGGAGGCCAATGCGATCGTCTTCAGCGGGAACCTCGAATACCACCCCAATGTCGAGGCGGTGCGTTGGTTCCGCTCGCGGATCTGGCCGCGCGTGCGCGAACAAGCGCCCGGAGTCGAATGGCGCCTGCTCGGCGCGAATCCCGCCGCGGTTGCGCCGTTTACCGGGGACGATCCGCGCATTCGCGTGTTAGGGCCCATCGATGACGCCGTAGCGCGGCTGGCGGAAGCCAAGGTGTGTGTCGTGCCGCTGCTTTCCGGCAGTGGCACGCGTTTCAAAATCCTGGAAGCCTGGGCCGCGGGACGCGCCGTAGTCTCGACCACGCTGGGCGCGGAAGGGCTCGGCGCGCGCGACGGCGAACATCTTTTGCTGGCCGACGATGCGGACGATTTCGCCGAAGCTGTGCTGCGGCTTTTGAACGATCCCCCGCTGCGAGAGCGGCTGGGAGACGCAGGGTGCGCCCTCTATCGCGAGCGATTCACCTGGCCGGCCGCGTGGCGGAAGCTGGACGAGGCCGGAGGAATCTAGCTTTTGTTTCTTTGACTTAAGACAGGGCCTCCCCGGCGCGGCGATGGTTCGATGCCAGAATGATCAGGGCAGCAAGATATTGCTGAGAATTTATCAACTAATTTCCGCTATCAGGCGTCTAAACTTCCAAGATCTTTATAAGTGAGGAGGGTTGTGCGGAAACTCGCGCTCCTGATGTCGGCGGCAGTGTCGGCTGTAGGGATCGTCTCGTGCGAGCGCGCCACGCCGCATAGCACCGCGGCGGCAGCTTCGGTGGAAGCCGCGGCCGCGGAGCCTGCACACACTCAGCGCGAGATCCGGCTGACCGGAACGGTGGAAGCGGTTCACACCTCCCAGGTCATCGTTCCCCAAACCCTGGGCCAGGGCGGGCAGCTCACGCTCACTCACCTGATTCCCAACGGCTCGCGCGTCCAGCCGGGCGATCTGATCGCCGAGTTCGATCCCACCCAGCAGATCGACAACGGCCTGGCGGCCAAAGCCAAGTACGAAGACCTGGGCCATCAGGTAGAAGAGAAAGCCGCGCAGAACCGCGCCGATCAGGAAAAGCGGCAAGGCGATCTGACGCAGGCACAGGCCGATCTGGGCAAGGCGCAACTGGATCTGCAAAAAGCTCCCATCCTGGCCGAAATCGCCAAATTGCAGAACGACATCAAAGCGGAGAGCGCGAAGCAGCACGTCGAGAGCCTGACCAAGTCCAATGCGGCCCATGACCGGGCCGACGCCGCCGCGCTGCGGATCCTGGAATTGCAGCGCGACCGGCAGAAGGTCGCTCTGGACCGGGCACAGACGAACATCGACCGCATGGAAGTGCGCGCTTCTCTGGCGGGCATGGTGGCGCACCAGAACGTGTATCGCGGAAACTCGCAGGGTCATGCACAGGAAGGCGATCAGTTGTATCGCGGGCAGGCGCTGGTGAGCATCTTCGATCCATCCGAAATGCTGGTGCGCTGCTCGGTGGGCGAGCCGGACGGCGCCGCCCTGGGGCCGGGCACGCGGGCGAAAGTATTCTTCGACGCGTATCCCGACCTGGCTTTGCCGGCCCACTTCGAATTCTTAAGCCCCATCGCCTCATCGGCTCTGGGCAGCCCGGTCAAGACGTTTTCGGCGGTTTTCAGGCTGGATAGAACGGACCCTCGCCTAATGCCGGATCTTTCCGCAGCGGTAGTGCTCGAGCCCCGGGGAGACGCGAAGTGAGCGCGGCCGGAAAAAGCATCCGCGCGTTGCTGTGGCTGGCCGGGCTGGCGGCGCTCAGCGCGGCAGGCTGGGTGGGCGTCAACGAGTATCGCGGAACCCAAGCCGCCAACCAATTGCCGGTGGCGCAGGCGCGCGAAGGTGAATTCCTGGCCATCATCCGCTGCCGGGGCGAGCTGGGCGCCAGCCGCTCGGTGCAGATCTACACGCCCATCGTGCCGAATCTGCGCATCGCCTGGATGGCGGCCAACGGCGAGGCGGTGGAGAAAGGCGCGCCCGTGATTCGCTTCGACTCGAGCACCGCGCAGCAACAGCTGGTGCAGAAGCAAGCGCAGCTGGCGCAATCCGAGGCCACGCTCGAGCAAGCCATGGCGCAGGCCCGGATCACCGCCGACCACGACCAGAGCGATCTGGTGGACGCGCGCTTCAACGTCGAAAAATCCCGCCTGGGCACGGCGGCCAACGAATTCGTCGGACGAATCCAGGCCGAGCAGGCCCGCATCGATCTGGGCGTGGCCGAGCAGAAACTCAAAGTCCAGGAAGCCAACATCGCGCTGCACGCGACTTCCGACGCGTCCAAGATTGCGTCCCTGACCCGCCAGCGCGACCAGGCCAAGGCGGATGTGGAACTCACCCAGTCGCGCATCGCGCAGATGGAAATCCGGGCTCCGCTGGGAGGCGTGGTGGTGTTCGTTTCCAATTACAACCAGGGCCCCCTCAACGCCCAGCCGTTCAAGGTCGGAGACAGCGTTTATTCCGGGATGAATCTGGCGGAAATCCCCGACATGGGCTCGCTGACGATGGACGCCAAAGTGGAGGAAACCGACCGCGGACGCATCGGATTGGGCAAAGACGTACTGGTGCATGTGGACGCGCTGCCGGAGCTGCTGATCCGGGCGAAACTCACGCAGATTTCGCCGCTCGCGGAGCTGGGCACCGAATATCCTCCCACGCGCAATTTCCACGCGTACGCCTCGCTCGAGAAGCCCGATCCACGGCTGCGTCCGGGGATGAACGGAGGCATGGACATCGTGATCGACCGGCTTCCCAAGGCCATCCGCATCCCGGCCAAGGCCGTGTTCACGCGCGACGGAAAGCCGGTGGTGTTCGTGGCGGAGCGCGGAGCCTATCGCGCGGCGGTGGTCGAGTTACTGGCGCGCAATCCGGATGAGGTGGCAGTTTCAGGCATCCCGGCGGGCGCCCTGGTGGCGCTGTCGGATCCCGAGAAGGCTGAGGCCAAGCAGTGAGGAAGCGGCTTCTGATCGCGGCGGGCACGATCGCCGTGCTGGCGGCGCTGGCCGTGGGCGGCATGCGGGTGATCCAACTGGCGGCTCCCAAAGACCGCGATGAGATCCCCACCACGCGCGTACGGAAAGGAAAAGTCACCATCGCGGTTTCCGCGCGCGGGGAATTGCAGGGAGGGAACTCGGAAGTGCTCACGGCTCCCATGGTCGGGGGCGAACTCCCGATCAAGTCGCTGCGCGAGCCGGGCGAACTGGTGAAGCCGGGAGACGTGGTGGTGGAGTTCGATACGACCGTGCAGGAATTCAACCTGCGCGAAGCCCAGGCCGATCTGGCGGAAGCCGAACAGCAGGTGATCAAGGCCCAAGCGGAAGCGCAGGCTTCGCTCGAAGAAGCGCGTTACCAGACGCTGGCCACCGCGGCCGACGTGAAGCTGGCGGAACTAGAGGTGCGCAAGAACCCGATCCTGTCCGCCAATGGCGCCCGCCAGAACGACATTGCCTTGGAAGCCGCCAAGAACAAGCAGCTCCAGGCCGAGCGGGATTTCAACAATAAGAAGACGACCGCCAACGCGGGGGTCGCCATCCAGCAGGCCGCGGTGGCAAAATCGCGCGCGCTGGCGGCGAACGCCCAGCACCAGATCGAGAGCATGGTTCTGAGGGCCAAGACCGGAGGCTACGTGAACATCCAGCAGAACAGCAATCAGAACACGCTGTATTACGGCCAGCAGCTTCCGGATTTTCGCGTGGGCGACGCGGCGCGGGCCGGCCAGGCCGTGGCGCAAATCCCCGATCTGAGCCATTGGGAAGTGAGCGCCAGCATTCCCGAGCTCGACCGAGGCCACCTCAGCCCGGGACAAAAGGTGAGCATTCGCGCGGCGGCCATCCCGGGACGGGAGTTCCGCGGCCACGTCAAGAGCCTGGGCGGGACCTCCGGCTCGGCCTGGGACCGACGCTTCGAGTGCCGCATCGCACTGGACGAAGCCGGCCCGGAGCTGCGCCCGGGCATGACATCCAACATCCTGATCACGGTGGAAGCGCTGGACAACGTGTTGTGGGTGCCCTCGCAGGCGCTGTTTGAAAGCGACGGGCGCGCGTTCGTGTACCTGCGCACGCCGCAAGGGTTCGTTTCGCGCGACGTGCAACTGGTGCGCCGCAGCGAGAGCCAGGCCGTGATTACCGGACTCGCCGAGGGGGACCAAGTGGCGCTGTCCAATCCCGATCAGGACAAGGCGGGCAAGACCGGCGGGCCGGGCGGCGTGATGAAGGCGCTGACCAAGTGATGCTGCTTTCCGATCTGGGCCAGGCGTTCGCGAATCTGCGGGCGCAGAAGACGCGCACATTTCTCACAGCCATCGGGATCGTGTTCGGCGTGGGCTCGGTGATCGGCATGATGGCCATCGGCGCGGGCGCGCGCGAGGAGTCGCTGCGCTTCATCGAGCAACTGGGCGTGCGCAATATTCTGGTGGATTCGCGCCCGGCCATGAGCCAGGAAGAGCTGCAACAGCGCCGGCGCTCGTCGCCCGGATTATCGGAACGCGACGTCCGGATTCTCAAAGCCAATATCGACGCCATCGAGCTGCTGTCCGCGCGCCGGACCTTGCATCCTTCCGAGGCGCTTCCCAAACCGTCGCGCCAGGTACCGGATCTCTATGGAGTCCGCCCGTCCTACCGCGCGATTCACAGCCTGCAATTCGCCGAAGGCCGCTTTTTCGACGATTCCGACGACAACCGCAGCGCGCTGGTGTGCGTGCTGGGAGAGACCGCCAAGGTGAATATGCTGGGCTACGATCCGGCGGTGGGCAAGTTCGTGAAGGTGAACGACACGTGGCTCGAAGTGGTGGGCGTATTGAAGGAACAGCTGATGGCCGGGTCGCAGAGCAGCGGCGGGGCCATGCAGGACATCAACAACATCATTTACATTCCGGCCAACACCTTCCAGTACCGGTTCTGGGACCGCAGCTCCAGCATGCGGGACGAACTGGACGGCATCGAGATGCGCCTGCGCCCGGGGGCGGACAGCATCGAGGTGGCCAAGGTGGTGACCGCCGTGCTCAACTCGACGCATCACGATACCCAGGATTTCACCGTGACGATTCCGGCGGCCCTGCTGGCGCAGCAGCAACGCACGCAGAGAATTTTCACCTACGTGATGGTGGCGATCGCGGCGATTTCGCTGCTGGTGGGCGGCATCGGCATCATGAACATCGTCCTGGCGACGGTGCTGGAACGGACGCGGGAGATCGGCATCCGCCGGTCCGTCGGCGCTCGAAGGTTCGACATCGTGCGGCAGTTTCTGACCGAATCGGTCCTGATTTCCGCGGCCGGGGGCTTGCTGGGGATCGGATTCGGGTTCTTTCTGGCGTGGCTGATCGCGCGGACGGCCGAGTGGAAGACGATCGTAACCACGGTGTCGGTAGTGGTCGCGTTCGGGGTTTCGGTGGCGGTGGGCGTGCTGTTCGGCGTGTATCCGGCGGTGAAGGCCTCGCGCATCAATCCGATCGAGGCGCTGCGCTACGAATAAAGGGGTAGCGGGAACAGTACGAAGGAATCGCGCCGGGGGCGACATTTACGTTGCGCGAGGGTCCGAACGTTGTCGGGTTCGGAAGTATTCTATCGCCAATTGAATCAACCAGCATTTAGCAGCCCGTGGTGAAAACGATTGCACTGGCAAACCTGGGACAGCCAGCGAATTTCCGCGCACTGTGTCATCGTGTTTTCTTTAGTTTGTGCGCGCGAAAATTCGAAGACAGTCCCCAGTTTGCGCAATGACCATTTCTGCCACGGGCTGCTAGCTCACTGCCAAGAGAGGCAGGCAGTGCCGCAATCCGCTATCATCAAGTTGTCGGGCGCATGCGTACGAAAATGATCTGGTGCATGGCGTGGGTGCTGGGCGCGATGCTGATCGCGGCATCCCTTGACGCGCGGCCCGATCCTCCGGCAGTCGATCCGCACTCGGTAATGGTCAAGGCGTTCAGCCGGCCAGACTGCGCCGATGGTGTCCCGAATCAACCGGGTTGCCACGATTTCGCCACGACCCCAGCGCTGGTTCCGATTCGCTGGACCGTACGCATTCACGAAGAAGAGCCAAGCCGTTCCAGCGACTTCATCGCCGGTATGGGACAGGCGGCCGATCCATCTCCTCCGGCACTCGTAACCCGTTCTTTATCGTAAGAGGGAAGGCTCTGCCGCTTCCCGCGGCCAAACATTTTGAAACGTTTGGCGCCGGCGGCAGTCCCTAGTGGAGAGGAATCGAGTGAAGACTTCAGATGATTGTAAAAGCGTGGGGCAGGATTCTGAAGGGAGAGCGGCCTTCCCTTTCGATCGAAATCACCCGGGAGTGCCCGCTGCGGTGCCCCGGATGCTACGCCTACGAGGACGGGCACCTGGGCGGCGGCGTCACGCTGCGCGGCCTTCGCGACCGCAAGGGACAGGAGTTGATCGACGGAGTGCTGGAGGTGGCCGACCGCCTGCGGCCTTTGCATCTGTCGCTGGTGGGAGGCGACCCGCTGGTCCGGTATCGCGAGCTCGAAACGATGGTTCCGCTGCTGCTGGACCGGGGCATCCACGTGCAGATCGTCACCAGCGCTTTCCGTCCTCCGGCGGCGTCCTGGGCTACGCTCCCGAACCTGACCGTGGCTGTCTCGATCGACGGCTTGCAGGCCGAACACGATGTCCGGCGCACCCCGGCGACCTACGATCGAATCCTGAAAAATATCGCGGGCCACAGGATCACCATCCACTGCACGGTGACCGGGCAAATGATGAAGCGGCCGGGCTATTTGCGGGAATTTCTGCAATTCTGGCATCCCCGGCCACGAGATCCGCAAGATCTGGTTCAGCCTGTTCACGCCGCAGGTGGGGGATCAACTCCCCGAAATCCTCGAGCCGCAGGAACGGCGGCAGGCCATCGCGGATATGCTCGAACTGCGGAAGGAATTTCCCAAGCTGGACATGCCGGAAGGGATGATCCGGCAGTTCGCCACGCCGCCGAACAGTCCCCAGGATTGCGTGTTTGCGCTCACCACGCAGACCGTCTCGGCCGACCTCGAAACCAAGATCGTTCCGTGCCAATTCGGCGGCAATCCGGACTGCGCTTCCTGCGGGTGTATCGCCTCCATGGGACTTGCAGCCGTCGCTGCGCATAAACTGGTAGGATTCATTCCGGTGGGGGCCATCTTCAAGGCCTCCGTGCGGATTGGGCAGGCCCGGACCAAACGGACTCCGGAACCGCCGGCGATGCAAGAGAGGCTGCGAGTGCTGCCGTAGAGCGTAGAGCGTGAGAATGGAAGGCATCATCAAGAACGTTTCGATGCACGAAGACCTGGGCCCGCTACTGGAATTGGCGGGCCGCGTGGGCCGCGACGCGCTGCTCACCCAGGCCAGCACCGGAAACATTTCCCTGAAACTCGATGGTGCGCTTTGGATCAAGGCCTCGGGCAAATGGATGGCCGACGCAACCGGCGGGAAGATCCTGATTCCCCTGGATCTGGCGGGCGTTCACGCCAGTATCCGGCAGAATCTCGATCCGGCGAATTCCTATCCCAATGCGTCCATCGAGACCGCCATGCATGTCACCCTGCCGCATCCGGTGGTCCTGCACGTGCATTCCGTCAACACCATCGCATGGGCGGTTCGGGAGGATGCGCCGGCCGAACTGGAAGCCCGGCTGAACGGCTTGCGCTGGCGGTGGATTCCGCACGTGGCCTCGGGACTGCCGCTGGCACGCGAAATTCAAAGAGCGCTATCGGCGCGTCCCGATACGGATGTGCTGGTTTTGGGCAACCACGGGCTGGTGCTGGGCGGCCAGGATTGTCAGGCGACCGAAGATCTTCTGGCCGAAATCGAACGGCGGCTGGCGATTCCCCCGCGCGAGGCGCACCCCGCGGACTATGCCGTGCTCATGGAATTGGCGAATTCCTGGGATCTGCCCGAGGACGATGCGATTCACGCGCTGGCGACCGATCCGTTATCGCGAAAGATCCTGGAGGGCGGCTTCCTCTATCCGTGCCAGGCGATGTTCTCGGACGCGCGCACGCCGGAGTTATTTCACAGCGAACCCGGTTCCTGCCGGAGCCGATCTCGACGAACTACTCGGGCCGGCCGTTCGTGTTCATCCAAGGGCGCGGAGTGCTGCTTAGCAAGACGATGACGCCGGCGGAAATCGCGATGCTCAGCGGTCTGGCACAAGTGGTCCAGCGCGTCGGCCGTTCCGCGCCACTGCGCTATCTGACGGAAGACGAAGTCGCGGCGAGTTCGAGCACAGCGGCGTACCGCTACCGCGAACTCGCCAACGCGAGCCGCTAGAAGCTGGGCCGGATCTACAGGTCATTCGCGATTCAGCGTCACCACGCGCCACAGCGGCTGATCTTTTTCCGCCGGGTCCGGAGTAAACTCCTGGCTGGTTTTCGCGGGATCGTAGCCGCGCCAGAGCCAGGTGAGCGATTCGGGCAACTGCGCCGCGCCTTGCGCCTGGCTATGGGTGCCCACCCCGAAGGTGAAATGGTAGTCGTAGCCTTGCATCTTGAGCGAATTCGCCATCTCGATATTCGCCATGGCCAAGCTTCCGGCGCGATTCTCCATATCGTCGGCGCCGTCCTGCATCCAGACCCGGATGTTGTGTTTCGGTTGCTTGCGGACGATGATCGGATACTCGGCGCCGCCCACCGGATGGGCGGAGGTCGATTGGATGCCGAAGTACGCGGCGATCCAGGTTAAAGCCCGGGAGAATTGACCGGAATTGCGATAGGCCACATTGAAGGCGCAGATGCCTCCCGAGCTGAGCCCGGTCGTGGCGCGGCTGTATGCATCCTGGCGCAGATTCACATGCTTACCGATCTCGGGAAGGATTTCCTCCAGCAGGTAGCGCGTGTAGGTGTCGTCCATGGTGTCGTATTCGACCGACCGCTGATTGGCCGCCGGGCCGTCGCCGGGCTGGACGAAAACACTCGCCAGCAGAGGAATCTTCTTTTGCGCGAAGAGATTGTCGAGCGTCTCGAGGACCCGCCACCGCGTCGGACGCGGCCCGGTGAACTGCTGGCCGTCGTTCCAGATCTGGACCGGCAGCGCCGTGGTCCCGTCCCACTGCGCGGGAACGTAATACCAGACGTTGGCTGTCATGCCCGGGTAGATTCTGCTTTTGAGCACCATGGGGCCGGTGAGTTTCCCCTCAGGGACGCCGGCGCGAGCATAGCTGTCGGGACCATACGCAGGAAGATCATTGGCGCCTCCGAACGGCTTGCCGTCGACGATCCAGGTGTACTTGTAGGAAGTGCCGGTCTTGAGCTTGCCCTGATACATCCACAGGCCGCCGGCTTTGACCGTGGGCAGAGGCGCATTCTCGTTGATTTTGAGCCGCGGCTGACTGGGGGCGGCGACCGCGAAGACGAACTCGCCCAACTCGCCGGCAGCAGCCTTGCCCTTCTGAATGTTCTCCTCGCCCAGCGTGTCGCGCAGGGTTTGCTCGAGGGCGGGACTCGATCGCGACTGGGCACTTTCGCCATTTCGATCAACGTGGCGGTAGGAACTTTCTCCGCCGAAAGCATTCCGGCAGTGAGCGCGATGGTCCAGAGCAGCCGCATGGAAACCTCTCTTTCGCAACGCATTATAGCCCTTTTGAGGCCGCGGCAGGCGGCGGTTTCCAGGAATTTGTTAACATCGTCAGTTGCGCCACCGCTCAGGAGATGGCACTCAGGAGAAGATCTATGGAAACCGCGACTCAACCCGTAACAGATGTGAAAACCGACGCCGCCCCGGAGATGATCTCCGCGGGACAGATCGTCGCCAAGATGCTCAAACAGGAGGGCATAAAGCACATCTTCACGATTTCCGGCGGGCACATCGTCGACATTTATAACGGCTGCATCGATGAGGGGATCGAGATCATCGACGTGCGCCACGAGCAGGTGGCCGCGCACGCCGCCGACGCCTACGCGCGCATCACGGGACTAGGCTGCGCGGTGGTCACCGCCGGTCCAGGAACCACCGACGCGGTGACCGGCATGGCGAACGCGTATCGCGCCGAGAGCCCGATGCTGCTGATCGGCGGCAATTCGCCCCTCAAGCAATACCGGATGGGCGGATTCCAGGAATTGCGTCACACCGAGATGATGACGCCCATCAGCAAGTTCGCCTCGCTGGTGATGACCACCGACCGCACGGCGGAGATGATGGGAATCGCGTTTCGCGAAATGTACAACGGAGCGCCCGGGCCCGGCTTCCTCGAAATCCCGCACGACGTGATGGACGGCAAAGTGGAAGCGTCCAAGGTTCGTTATCCCAAGAACTATCGCGTGAAGGGATCCGATGGCGGAGCGCCCGACTTCCTGGGCGATCCCAAGATCGTGGAGCAGGTGGCGGATTTGCTGGCAAAAGCCGAGCGTCCCGTGGCGCTGTTCGGCACGCAAGCTCGCACTTGCCGCGCGCATGACGCCATCGACCGGTTTTCGCGGCATTTCAACATGCCGATTTACGTGAATGGGGCGGCTCGCGGTACCCTGCCCCGCGATCATCCGTTCGCCTTCATGCCCTCGCGCAGGACCGCGTTCGAAAACGCCGACGTGATCCTGCTGGCGGGCACGCCGCTCGATTTCCGCATGGGCTACGGCCGGCGGCTGAATCCAAAAGCCAAGATCGTGATCATGGACATGGATTACAAGAACGTCGGCAACAATCGCGACTTCGACTTCGGGCTGGTCGGCAATCTGCGCACCATCGTGAACGCGATGTGCGAAGCGTCTCCGGGCGATACCGCGCGCAAGCACGATCCGTTCCTCAAGATGCTGCGCGAGGACGAGGCCAAGGCGAAGGGCAAGAACGACAAGATCATCGCGGCGAATGAAGTCCCGATCCACCCCGTGCGGCTGTGCCACGAGATCAACGAGTTCCTCCAGGAGGACACGGTCTATATCGGCGATGGCGGCGACGTGGTCACGTTCTCGGGTTCGATCGTGCGGCCGCATAAACCAGGCGGCTGGATGGATCCTGGCCCGCTGGGGACGCTGGGGGTCGGCACAGGCTTCGCGATGGCTTCGAAATTCGCCCAGCCGCAGCGCGATGTGGTCGTCCTCTACGGCGATTGCTCGTTCACGCTGACAGGCTTCGATTTCATCACCATGGTGCACCGGAAGCTGCCGTATGTGGGCGTGATCGGCAACAACTCGTCGTGGAACCAGATCCGCTTCGGCCAGGAGCGCAAGTATCCGGGGCGAGGCGACATCGGCAACGTGGTGGGCGACGTGCGCTTCGACCACCTGGCGCAGGCCATGGGCGGGTTCGGCATCCGCGTGACCAAGCCCGAAGAAATCCGGCCCGCGCTCGAAAAGGCTCGCGACTCGGGGATGCCCGCGCTGGTGGACGTCGTGATCAACCGCGATGTTTATTCGTCGGGCACGTCGAATCAGACCATGTACAAGTAATGCGGGGACTGAAGTCCCCGTCGCAGGCTGAAGCCTGCTCCACAGCGATCAAGGAGACAGACAGATAGATGGAAGCACTCAAGGGAGTCCGCATTCTCGACATGACGCACGTGCAGGCGGGGCCGACCAGCTCGCAACTGCTGGCGTGGATGGGGGCGGACGTGATCAAGCTGGAGTCGCCGGCGGGCGACGCGACGCGCGGCCAGTTGCGCGACGTACCCAACGCGGACAGCCTGTATTTCACCATGTTGAACTGCAACAAGCGCTCGATCACGGTCAACATGAAGTCGCCGGACGGCAAGGCGGTGTTCGTCGGGCTGCTGAAGAAGTGCGACATCATCATGGAGAATTTCGGCCCAGGAGTGCTCGACCGGCTGGGGTTCGGCTGGGAGAAGATTCACGAAATCAACCCGCGCATCGTGATGGGTTCGATCAAGGGCTTCGGTTCCTCCGGCCCGTATGCGGACTTTAAGGCGTATGAGAACGTGGCGCAGGCCATGGGCGGCTCCATGAGCACCACGGGAATTCCGGACGGCCCGCCGTACGTTACCGGCGCGCAGATCGGCGACTCGGGAACCGGCCTGCATCTGGCGATCGGCCTGCTCGCCGCGCTGCATCAACGCGATCGCACGGGCGAAGGGCAATACGTCGAAGTGGCGATGATGGACGGCGTGATGAACCTGTGCCGCGTGAAGTGGCGCGATCACCAGAGGCTCACTCACGGACCATTATCCGAGTACTCGGTTCCAACCGAAGGCCAGACCGCCACGCCGCGCGCCGGAAACGATTCGGGCGGGGGCCAGCTCGGCAACGCCGTCAAGTGCAAGCCCGGCGGCTCCAACGACTATCTCTACGTGGTGGTGCAGGAGGCGGTGTGGGACGCCCTGGCCAAGCGCATCGGACCCGATGTGGGCCAGCCGGATCTGGCGACGGATCCTCGCTACGCCAAGATCGCCGACCGCCGCAAAAACCAGAACGACGTCTGGCGGCTGCTGGACCAGTTCGGGTCGAATTACACCAAGCGCGAACTCATGGCCATTCTGAACGACCTCAACGTGCCGTGCGGCCCGATCATGTCGACCGAGGATCTGGCCAACGACGTACACGTAAAGGGACGCGAGATGTACGTCGAGCTCGACCATCCGCAGCGCGGCAAGTGGTTCAACGTCGGCATGCCCATCAAGCTTTCGGCATCACCGGCGAAAATCAAGCGGTCGCCGACATTGGGCGAGCACACCGACGAGATCCTCAAAGAAGTGCTGGGCATGGACGACGCGGAGATCGCGGCCAAGAAGGCAGCGGGCGCGTTTTCGCTGCCGCCGAAGACGAAGTGAGAATCGCGATCCCATGAAAATCGCAATCATCGGCCAGCAGGATTTTGGCAAGGCGGTACTGGAAGCGTTCCTCTCGCGCGGCGATGAAGTCGGAGCGGTGTTCTGCGCGCCGGAAAAAGAGGGCGCCAGGCCCGATGCGCTGCGGGCGGCCGCGCAGGAAAAAGGCCTGAAGGTCCACCAGTTCAAATCGCTGCGGGATCCGGAAGCCGCGAAGGCCATGCAGGATGCCGGCGCCGATATCGGCATCATGGCGTTCGTGCTGCAGTTTGCGCCGCAGGAGTTCGTGAAGATTCCGAAGCACGGGACGATCCAGTATCATCCGTCGCTGCTGCCGAAGTACCGAGGCCCGAGCTCGATCAACTGGCCGATCATCAAGGGCGATACGGAAACCGGGCTGACCATCTTCCGACCTTCGGACGGGCTCGATGAAGGCGCGGTGATTCTTCAGAAGAAAACTCCCATTGGTCCGGACGACACGCTGGGGACGGTGTATTTCGATCGCCTGTTTCCGATGGGCGTCCAAGCGATGCTCGAAGCCGCCGACCTGGTGCTGGCCGCGCAACATACGGAGACGGTGCAGGACGAGTCGCGCGCGAGCTACGAGGGCTGGTGCCGCTCGGGCGAAGCGAAGATCGACTGGGCCAAGCCGGTCGACCACGTCTACAACCTGATTCGCGGATGCAACCCGGCGCCGGGAGCGTGGACGACGTTCGGCGGCAAGAAGCTGCAAATTTTCGACGCGCGCAAGACGCTGTTCCGCCGCTTTGCGGATGTGCCGGGGAAGATCGGCGAGGTCACCGGCGTCACCGACAAGAGCTTCAAGGTTACGGCTCAGGGTGGGACGATCGAGGTGCTGCGGGCGAAGTTCGAGGACGGCAAAAAGATCGGCGGCGGCGAACTGGCGCAGTCGGGTGGGATCGCGGCGGGTAGCCTGCTGGGCGGGTGACTCACGCTTCCCGAAGGCCTTGCGGACGGTCTTCGACAACGCCGCGTAATCCTTGTCCGCCCGATCCGTGAAGCGAACTTTCATATCGCGTCATCGGCGCTTTGCGTGCTTCTTTGCGCGAGTTTCCAGAGCCGCGATCGCGTCCTTAGCGGACTTATAGGGACCGTGCGTTCTGCCCTTCTTTAGATCCTCTAGACCCTCCGCCAAATGCCGATCGAGTACGCTCTTCGGCGCGAACGTGATCTTGCCCTTTTCGACTTTGGCTTCGAGGAGATCCCCGATGCCCACCCCAGCTTGCTCCCGAATGGCCCGAGGAATCACGATCTGGTACTTCGTCTTTACAGTCACGAGTTGCATAGAACTACCTTATTCTAACAGTTCAACTGTCCAACTGGAGCGAGTGCCCGGTACAGCTCGATCACGCTTCCCCACGCCACACCTGTACGTGTATCCTTGTACAGAGCTACTAAAGACAACGTCTGTCGATAGCTAGGAGAGCAAGACCGTGAATCGCTGGATCCGACTGGGCGCGGCCGTCACCGCGATGATCATGATCGCCAACCTGCAGTATGGCTGGACTCTGTTCACGGGTCCGCTGACCAAGGCCACAGGCTGGAAGCTTTCCGAGGTGCAATGGGCCTGGACGCTGTTCATTGCGCTCGAGACCTGGTCCATGACTCTGTCCGGATGGCTGATCGACAAGCGCGGTCCGCGCGTGCTGATGACCATCGCCGGCATCCTGTGCGGCGTGGGATGGGTGGGATTGGGACAGGCTCCCAGCCTCCCTGTTCTTTACGCGTCCTACGCGCTGGCCGGGATCGGCGCGGCAACGGTCTACTGCGGGTCCATCGGCGTCGCGCTCAAATGGTTCCCCGATAAACGCGGACTGGCGGCGGGCGTGATCGCCGCGGGATTCGGCGCGGGCTCCAGCGTGTTCATTCCGGTCATGGCCTACGTCATTCGGGTGCAGGATTACCGCGCGGCCTTCCTGTACACCGGGGTCGTGCAGGGATTGCTGATCGTGATCGCCGCGCAGTTCCTGGGCGGCCCGGGCGCCGCGCCCCCGGTGAAAGCCGCAGCGACGAAAGCCAAGGCGCGCAGCCACGGCCACGACTTCAACTCGGCGGAAATGCTGCGGACGCCGCACTTCTACGTCCTCTATGTAGCCATGCTGATGATGGGCGTGGGCGGCCTGATGGTCACGGCGAATGCGTCGGCGGTCGGGAAGAGCCTGGGGGATCAGCAGCGGCTTCATCACCACGGCGCTGGCGCTCAACGCCGTCGCCAACGGCACGGGACGCGTCTTCTGGGGCTGGGTTTCCGACTATCTGGGACGCGAGAGAACCATGGTCGTGGCGTTCGTGCTGCAATCGATTTTCCTGGCCAGCGTGCTGACCGTCGGGAAACTCTCGGGGCCGCTGTTCATCATCTCGCTGGCGCTGGTGTTCTTCACCTGGGGCGAAGTGTACTCGCTGTTCCCGTCGGTGACCGCCGACTTCTTCGGCGCGAAGAACGCGAGCTCGAACTACAGCTTCATGTACAGCACCAAAGGCGTGGCCTCGATCATCGGGGGCGGGATCGCCGCGCTGCTGTTTGAACGCACGGGATCGCGAAACGCGGTGTTTTACGGCAGCGCCGTGCTGGCCCTTTGCGCCGCTGATATCGCGTTCGCTTTGCACAAGATGCCGTTGCCTTCCAAGGCGAGCAGCCGGAAGTGGCCGCGGCCGGCGTGAATCCCCGGAGCCTCTAGCGCATCGATGTAAGGCGGATACACCGCTTGTTACCATAAATCCAATGCACAACGTCATTATTCTGGGCTCCGG
>CAVXFR010000025.1:0-76746 GCA_963761045.1 Terriglobia bacterium
ACGCCGGCGCGAGCATAGCTATCGGGACCATACGCAGGAAGATCATTGGCGCCTCCGAACGGTTTGCCGTCGACGATCCAGGTGTACTTGTAGGAAGTGCCGGTCTTGAGCTTGCCCTGATACATCCACAGGCCGCCGGCTTTGACCGTGGGTAGAGGCGTGTTCTCGTTGATCTTGAGCCGCGGCTGACTGGGGGCGGCGACCGCGAAGACGAACTCGCCCAACTCCCCGGCGGCAGCCTTGCCCTTCTGAATGTTCTCCGCGCCCAGCGTGTCGCGCAAGGTTTGCTCCAGGGCGGGACTGGGCACTTTCGCCATTTCAATCAACGTGGACGTAGGAACTTTCTCCGCCGAAAGCATTCCGGCAGTGAGCGCGATGGTCCAGAGCAGCCGCATGGAAACCTCTCTTTCGCAACGCATTATAGCCTTTTTCAGGCCGCGGCAGGCGGCGGTTTCCAGGAATTTGTTAACATCGTCAGTTGCGCCACCTGCTCAGGAGATGGCACTCAGGAGAAGATCTATGGAAACCGCGACTCAACCCGTCACTGATGTGAAAACCGACGCCGCCCCGGAGATGATCTCCGCGGGACAGATCGTCGCCAAGATGCTCAAACAGGAGGGCATAAAGCACATCTTCACGATTTCCGGCGGGCACATCGTCGACATTTATAACGGCTGCATCGATGAGGGGATCGAGATCATCGACGTGCGCCATGAGCAAGTGGCCGCGCATGCCGCCGACGCCTACGCGCGCATCACGGGATTAGGCTGCGCGGTGGTCACCGCCGGTCCAGGCACCACCGACGCGGTGACCGGCATGGCGAACGCGTATCGCGCCGAGAGCCCGATGCTGCTGATCGGCGGCAATTCGCCCCTGAAGCAGTACCGGATGGGCGGACTCCAGGAACTGCGTCACACCGAGATGATGACGCCCATCAGCAAGTTCGCCTCGCTGGTGATGACCACCGACCGCACGGCGGAGATGATGGGAATCGCGTTTCGCGAAATGTACAACGGAGCGCCCGGGCCCGGCTTCCTCGAAATCCCGCACGACGTGATGGACGGCAAAGTGGAAGCGTCCAAGGTTCGCTATCCCAAGAACTATCGCGTGAAGGGATCCGATGGCGGAGCGCCCGACTTCCTGGGCGATCCCAAGATCGTGGAGCAGGTGGCGGATTTGTTGGCAAAAGCCGAGCGTCCCGTGGCGCTGTTCGGCACGCAAGCGCGCACTTGCCGCGCGCATGACGCCATCGACCGGTTTTCGCGGCATTTCAACATGCCGATTTACGTGAATGGGGCGGCTCGCGGTACCCTGCCCCGCGATCATCCGTTCGCCTTCATGCCCTCGCGCAAGACCGCGTTCGAAAACGCCGACGTGATCCTGCTGGCGGGCACGCCGCTCGATTTCCGCATGGGCTACGGCCGGCGGCTGAATCCAAAAGCCAAGATCGTGATCATGGACATGGATTACAAGAACGTCGGCAACAATCGCGACTTCGACTTCGGGCTGGTCGGCAATCTGCGCACCATCGTGAACGCGATGTGCGAAGCGTCTCCGGGCGATACCGCGCGCAAGCACGATCCGTTCCTCAAGATGCTGCGCGAGGACGAGGCCAAGGCGAAGGGCAAGAACGACAAGATCATCGCGGCGAATGAAGTCCCGATCCATCCCGTGCGGCTGTGCCACGAGATCAACGAGTTCCTCCAGGAGGACACGGTCTATATCGGCGATGGCGGCGACGTGGTCACGTTCTCGGGTTCGATCGTGCGGCCGCATAAACCAGGCGGCTGGATGGATCCTGGGCCGCTGGGGACGCTGGGGGTCGGCACAGGCTTCGCGATGGCGTCGAAATTCGCCCAGCCGCAGCGCGATGTGGTGGTCCTCTACGGCGATTGCTCGTTCACTCTGACAGGTTTCGATTTCATCACCATGGTGCACCGGAAGCTGCCGTATGTGGGCGTGATCGGCAACAACTCATCGTGGAACCAGATCCGCTTCGGCCAGGAGCGCAAGTATCCGGGGCGAGGCGACATCGGCAACGTGGTGGGCGACGTGCGCTTCGACCACCTGGCGCAGGCCATGGGCGGGTTCGGAATCCGCGTGACCAAGCCCGAAGAAATCCGGCCCGCGCTCGAAAAGGCTCGCGACTCGGGGATGCCCGCGCTGGTGGACGTCGTGATCAACCGCGATGTTTATTCGTCGGGCACGTCGAACCAGACCATGTACAAGTAATGCGGGGACTGAAGTCCCCGTCGCAGGCTGAAGCCTGCTCCACAGCGATCAAGGAGACAGACAGATAGATGGAAGCACTCAAGGGAGTCCGCATTCTCGACATGACGCACGTGCAGGCGGGGCCGACCAGCTCGCAACTGCTGGCGTGGATGGGGGCGGACGTGATCAAGCTGGAGTCGCCGGCGGGCGACGCGACGCGCGGACAGCTGCGCGACGTACCCAACGCGGACAGCCTGTATTTCACCATGTTGAACTGCAACAAGCGCTCGATCACGGTCAACATGAAGTCGCCGGACGGCAAGGCGGTGTTCGTCGGGCTGCTGAAGAAGTGCGACATCATCATGGAGAATTTCGGCCCAGGAGTGCTCGACCGGCTGGGATTCGGCTGGGAGAAGATTCACGAAATCAACCCGCGCATCGTGATGGGTTCGATCAAGGGCTTCGGATCTACTGGCCCGTATGCGGACTTTAAAGCATATGAGAACGTGGCGCAGGCCATGGGCGGCTCGATGAGCACCACGGGGATTCCGGACGGTCCGCCGTACGTTACCGGCGCGCAGATCGGCGACTCGGGAACCGGCCTGCATCTGGCGATCGGCCTGCTCGCCGCACTGCATCAACGCGATCGCACGGGCGAAGGGCAGTACGTCGAAGTGGCCATGATGGACGGCGTGATGAACCTGTGCCGCGTGAAGTGGCGCGATCACCAGAGGCTCACTCACGGACCGTTGTCCGAGTACTCGGTGCCAACCGAAGGCCAGACCGCCACGCCGCGCGCCGGGAACGATTCGGGCGGAGGCCAGCTCGGCAACGCCGTCAAGTGCAAGCCCGGCGGCTCCAACGACTATCTCTACGTAGTGGTGCAGGAGGCGGTGTGGGACGCCCTGGCCAAGCGCATCGGACCCGATGTGGGCCAGCCGGATCTGGCGACGGATCCTCGCTACGCCAAGATCGCCGACCGCCGCAAAAACCAGAACGACGTCTGGCGGCTGCTGGACCAGTTCGGGTCGAATTACACCAAGCGCGAACTGATGGCCATTCTGAACGATCTCAACGTGCCGTGCGGCCCGATCATGTCGACCGAGGATCTGGCCAACGACGTACACGTTAAGGGACGCGAGATGTACGTGGAGCTCGACCATCCGCAGCGCGGCAAGTGGTTCAACGTCGGCATGCCGATCAAGCTTTCGGCCTCACCGGCGAAGATCAAGCGGTCGCCGACATTGGGCGAGCACACCGACGAGATCCTCAAAGAAGTGCTGGGCATGGACGACGCGGAGATCGCGGCCAAGAAGGCAGCGGGCGCGTTTTCGCTGCCGCCGAAGACGAAGTGAGAATCGCGATCCCATGAAAATCGCAATCGTGGGCCAGCAGGATTTTGGCAAGGCGGTACTGGAAGCGTTCCTCTCGCGCGGCGATGAAGTCGGAGCGGTGTTCTGCGCGCCGGAAAAAGAGGGCGCCAGGCCCGATGCGCTGCGGGCGGCCGCTCAGGAAAAAGGCCTGAAGGTCCACCAGTTCAAATCGCTGCGGGATCCGGAAGCCGCGAAGGCCATGCAGGATGCCGGCGCCGATATCGGCATCATGGCGTTCGTGCTGCAGTTTGCGCCGCAGGAGTTCGTGAAGATTCCGAAGCACGGGACGATCCAGTATCATCCGTCGCTGCTACCGAAGTACCGAGGCCCGAGCTCGATCAACTGGCCGATCATCAAGGGCGATACGGAAACCGGGCTGACCATCTTCCGACCTTCGGACGGGCTCGATGAAGGCGCGGTGATTCTTCAGAAGAAAACTCCCATTGGTCCGGACGACACGCTGGGGACGGTGTATTTCGATCGCCTGTTTCCGATGGGCGTCCAAGCGATGCTCGAAGCCGCCGACCTGGTGCTGGCCGCCCAACATACGGAGACGGTGCAGGACGAGTCGCGCGCGAGCTACGAGGGCTGGTGCCGCTCGGGCGAAGCGAAGATCGACTGGGCCAAGCCGGTCGACCACGTCTACAACCTGATTCGCGGATGCAACCCGGCGCCGGGAGCGTGGACGACGTTCGGCGGCAAGAAGCTGCAAATTTTCGACGCGCGCAAGACGCTGTTCCGCCGCTTTGCGGATGTGCCGGGGAAGATCGGCGAGGTGACCGGCGTCACCGACAAGAGCTTCAAGGTTACGGCTCAGGGTGGGACGATCGAGGTGCTGCGAGCGAAGTTTGAGGACGGCAAAAAGATCGGCGGCGGCGAACTGGCGCAGTCGGGTGGGATCGCGGCGGGTAGCCTGCTGGGCGGGTGACTCACGCTTCCCGAAGGCCTTGCGGACGGTCTTCGACAACGCCGCGTAATCCTTGTCCGCCCGATCCGTGAAGCGAACTTTCATATCGCGTCATCGGCGCTTTGCGTGCTTCTTTGCGCGAGTTTCCAGAGCCGCGATCGCGTCCTTAGCGGACTTATAGGGACCGTGCGTTCTGCCCTTCTTTAGGTCCTCTAGGCCCTCCGCCAAATGCCGATCGAGTACGCTCTTCGGCGCGAACGTGATCTTGCCCTTTTCGACTTTGGCTTCGAGGAGATCCCCGATGCCCACCCCAGCTTGCTCCCGAATGGCCCGAGGAATCACGATCTGGTACTTCGTCTTTACAGTCACGAGTTGCATAGAACTACCTTATTCTAACAGTTCAACTGTCCAACTGGAGCGAGTGCCCGGTACAGCTCGATCACGCTTCCCCACGCCACACCTGTACGTGTATCCTTGTACAGAGCTACTAAAGACAACGTCTGTCGATAGCTAGGAGAGCAAGACCGTGAATCGCTGGATCCGACTGGGCGCGGCCGTCACCGCGATGATCATGATCGCCAACCTGCAGTATGGCTGGACTCTGTTCACGGGTCCGCTGACCAAGGCCACAGGCTGGAAGCTTTCCGAGGTGCAATGGGCCTGGACGCTGTTCATTGCGCTCGAGACCTGGTCCATGACTCTGTCCGGATGGCTGATCGACAAGCGCGGTCCGCGCGTGCTGATGACCATCGCCGGCATCCTGTGCGGCGTGGGATGGGTGGGATTGGGACAGGCTCCCAGCCTCCCTGTTCTTTACGCGTCCTACGCGCTGGCCGGGATCGGCGCGGCAACGGTCTACTGCGGGTCCATCGGCGTCGCGCTCAAATGGTTCCCCGATAAGCGCGGACTGGCAGCGGGCGTGATCGCCGCGGGATTCGGCGCGGGCTCCAGCGTGTTCATTCCGGTCATGGCCTACGTCATTCGGGTGCAGGATTACCGCGCGGCCTTCCTGTACACCGGGGTCGTGCAGGGATTGCTGATCGTGATCGCCGCGCAGTTCCTGGGCGGCCCGGGCGCCGCGCCCCCGGTGAAAGCCGCAGCGACGAAAGCCAAGGCGCGCAGCCACGGCCACGACTTCAACTCGGCGGAAATGCTGCGGACGCCGCACTTCTACGTCCTCTATGTAGCCATGCTGATGATGGGCGTGGGCGGCCTGATGGTCACGGCGAATGCGTCGGCGGTCGGGAAGAGCCTGGGGATCAGCAGCGGCTTCATCACCACGGCGCTGGCGCTCAACGCCGTCGCCAACGGCACGGGACGCGTCTTCTGGGGCTGGGTTTCCGACTATCTGGGACGCGAGAGAACCATGGTCGTGGCGTTCGTGCTGCAATCGATTTTCCTGGCCAGCGTGCTGACCGTCGGGAAACTCTCCGGGCCGCTGTTCATCATCTCGCTGGCGCTGGTGTTCTTCACCTGGGGCGAAGTGTACTCGCTGTTCCCGTCCGTGACCGCCGACTTCTTCGGCGCGAAGAACGCGAGCTCCAACTACAGCTTCATGTACAGCACCAAAGGCGTCGCCTCCATCATCGGGGGCGGAATCGCCGCGCTGCTCTTTGAACGCACGGGATCGTGGAACGCGGTGTTTTACGGCAGCGCCGTGCTGGCCCTCTGCGCCGCTGGTATCGCGTTCGCTTTGCACAAGATGCCATTGCCTTCCAAGCGCGAGCAGCCGGAAGCGGCCGCGGCCGGCGTGAATCCCCGGAGCCTCTAGCGCATCGAATGTAGAGCGGATACACCGCTTGTTACCATAAATCCAATGCACAACGTCATTATTCTGGGCTCCGGGTGCGCCGGAAACACGGCCGCGATCTATACCGCCCGCGCGGGTCTGAAACCTCTGGTGATCAACGGCCACGAGCCCGGCGGCCAGCTTTCCGTGACCACCGAGGTCGAGAATTTCCCGGGCTTTCCGGAAGGCATCCAGGGTCCCGATCTGGTCGAGAATATGAAGAAGCAGGCGGAGCGCTTCGGAGCCGAGTACATGTGGGGCACCGTCGGGGAAACGGATCTTTCCGCGCCGCCGTTCAAGGTCAATATCGACGACGTGTGGATCGAGACGCGCTCGCTGATCATCGCCTCGGGCGCTTCGGCCCGCTGGCTGGGCCTGCCGAACGAGCAGAAGCTGATCGGCCACGGTGTTTCCTCCTGCGCCACCTGCGATGGGGCGTTTCACCGCGGCGGCAAGATCATGGTAGTGGGCGGCGGCGACTCCGCCATGGAGGAGGCCAACTTCCTGACGCGCTTCGGCGCCGAGGTCACGGTAGTCCATCGCCGCGAAGAATTTCGCGCCTCTAAAATCATGCTGGATCGCGCGCGCGCCAATCCCAAGATCAAGTGGCTTCCCAACACCGTGGTCGAGGATATCCACGACGTCGACAAAAAAGTGGTGACCAGCGTCAAGCTGCACGACCTGAAGACGGGCCGGGTTTGGGAGCAGGACGTGAGCGGTTTCTTCCTGGCCATCGGGCACATCCCCAACACCAAGCCGTTCGCCGGGCAGATCGATCTCGACCCGGACGGCTACATCGTTTCGCATGGCGGCGCGCGCACCAACATCCCCGGCGTGTTCCATGCCGGCGACGTCCAGGACCGCGTCTACAAGCAGGCCATCACCGCGGCCGGCGCAGGCTGCATGGCCGCCATCGAGGCGGAGCGGTTCCTTGAAGCCCAAGGGCACTAAGCCGGGCATTGACCCGGCTCACATTACGCTGCTGGCTCTGTGGGCGATCGCCCTGGCGATTTCCGCAGTCCACGCGTACGATCCGTTCACCTGGGCGCTCGAAGTGTTCCCGGCCGTGATCGGCGTCGCGGTCCTGGCGGTCACCTACCGGAGCTTCCCGCTGACGAATCTGCTGTACGGCCTGATCTTCCTGCACTCGCTCATCCTGATGGGCGGCGGACACTACACCTACGCGCGCGTGCCGCTGGGATTCTGGATGGAACGCGTGTTTCACTTCACCCGGAACCATTACGACCGCATCGGCCACTTCGCCCAGGGATTCGTGCCGGCCATCGCCGCGCGGGAAGTTTTCCTGCGCAAGAAGATTGTGAAGCCGGGTCCGTGGCTGGTGGCCATCGTGATCTTCGGCTGTCTCGGAGTCAGCGCGCTGTACGAATTGTTCGAGTGGGTCACCGCGGTGACCATGGGTTCCTCCGCCGACGCGTTCCTGGGCACGCAGGGCGATCCATGGGACACGCAGGAAGACATGTGCATGGCGGGCGTCGGCGCGATCTGCGCGTTCCTGCTGATGCCGCGCATCCACGACAGGGCGATCGCCCGGATGAATCAGGCTTAGTATTCAAACGGAGTGATCACCGTGAACGCACCGTTCCCGGCCCACTGCAGGCTCATGCCGGTCAACGTCGTGCTGAAGGTGTCGACAATCTCTACTTCAAACGTCCCGCTGCGGCCATTTGTCTCCGGGAAGTCTGCACCTAGATTCATCCAGTAAAGCGTTTGATGTTTCTGGGTAATCGTCTTCTGGGTGACGACCGAACCGGATATGTCGCGCACGGTCACCCGAAGATTCACGGTGCCGCTCCGGGGTGAATCGTCGGAAGTAATGATCCCCATCCCGGTGTAGTTGCCATTGGTATTGTCAAAGAACGTCGTGAGTTTCTCGTACCCTTGACCGCTCAAAATCATGGAGCACATGAAGTCAGGCAGACCGGGGGTAGACTTGCGAAATACGACCTGACCGAACATGTCGCCAATGCCGTTGTAATCGCCCGACACTGCTCCGGTCGAATGGAGTTCGAGCATTGCCCATCCGATTTCCAATGGCGTATCACTCGGAACCGTATCCAAGACCAGGGTCTTACCTTGGTCGATGTTGAATGAGTACGAAGAAGCCTTGGCGCGTCCCACGAGGTTGACCTGAAAGGGCTGACCCTCCTGGGTGTAGAAATCGATTTGACCAGCAGAGGACCACTTGTCGTCGACGTTCTGGAGCACGATGCGTTGAGTCCAGCCGTCGCCAACCGTGACTAGCGGGACCACTTGATAAGTGAATGTAGTGAGACTAGTGGCAGCGGGTGTGTGCTTCCCCGGTCTGCGTCGGGGTTGCGCAACACAGACCGTGGATACAACAAGAGAGAGGAGAGCCGCAACGGAAACAGTGAACAAGCCGGGCGAAGTTTTCATCGTGGTGGAGCTCCTGTCGTTAGACTCTACCACTTGAACACAGAGGACTTAAACAGCGTTAGAGCGTAATCGCAAGAATTGGAGCCTATTCGCGATTTGCCGGGATGGGCTAGTTGTTCGTATTGCGCGGACGCTCGTACTTCGCCGTGATGTACTTCTGGGCTTCTTCAAGCGCGCCCTGGGTGTTGTCCTTGGTGCGCTCGGCGAGCTTATATTCGTTCACCGCGCGATCCCGCTGGTCGGTGATGTCGTAGATCTTGCCCAGGTTGATGTGCGCCCACACCTCGGTCCACTTCGGCTCCAGGTCGCCCGAAAGAGCCTCGCGGTACTCGTTGGCGGCGGCCTGATAGTTGCCTTGCAGGAAGTAGGCGTCGGCGGTGCGGTAGTGCGCCAGGGAACTGTCGCGCTTCACATCCAGCGCCTTCTTATATTCATTGAGGGCTTCGGTATACTCGCTGACCTCCATGAACTGCTCGCCGCGCTTGATGGCCACCGCGACGCGCATGTCGTCGTCATAGCGCAGGAGCTGGCCCTTGGGATCGAGCGTCACGGTCTTGGGCTTGCCGAACGTCTCCACCGCGAAGTCGGTGGACGTCCCCGCCACCTCCACCGTCTTCTCCTCGGGATTGCCTTCGGTGTCGATCCGCAGCGTCACCGGCATGCGGAACGTGTCCAGGTCCTGCGAGATCTTGCCGTTCACGCGGAATCCCTTGGAGGTCCGGAAGATGGTGTATTCCATCTTGAATTCCGGCGCGCCGCTGGATTCGATCCACTGCAGGAAGAAGTAATTCAGGCTCTTGCCGGAGACCTCTTCCGCCACTTTCTGGAAATCCGCGGTGTTGATCGACTTCCAGGCGTAGCGCTCGGGGATGGTCTTGAGCAGCTTGAAGAAATCCTCATCGCCGATGATCGAGCGCAGCATGTGCAGCACCGCCGCGCCTTTGCCGGCCGTGAGGGCCCAGAATTCCGGCGAATAGTCCTCCAGCCGGGCCGATTGCATCAGCGGCGGCTGTTCCACGGTCAGGGCTTCCACGTAGGTGTCATGGACCTGGTCTTCCATGGCTCCGGCGCCACTGATGCTTTCCGTATACAGCAGCTCGGCGTAGCGCGCCATCCCGTTTTCGATCCACAGGTGATTGCGCGTGGTGGGGGAAACCAGAGCGCCCCACCACTGTTGGGAGACCTGGTTGGCCACCAGTCTGGTGTTCACCGCGGTGCCGATGGCCGACGGTGAAAGAAACATGATCCCCGGTGAGGAGTAGCCGTTGGGCGTCCCCGCCTCGGTTTCGATCACGACCAGATTGCGGTTGGGCAGCGGACCGAACTCGCCGCTCAGGAACTCCATGGCGTGCCCGATCTCCTGGCCGTAGGCGCCGGCCATATCTTTCCGAGCCCGGAAATAGAGCTGGGTGCTGATGCCGCCGGACGCGATGGTGACCGGGTCGCCCCGCACGATGGCGAAGCTCGCCGGGAAGGACGGGCTCGCGAACTGAAACCGCACGGCCGTCTTTCCGTCGGGAGCTTGGTCGGCCGACTCGAGTCCGCTGGCGATGACCTTGTAATCCGAGGGCACGGTCACGTGCAGGTCCGCGGTGAAACGGTCGGTGGTGTAGTCGTTCACGGGGAACCATCGGGCCGGATACATGAGGTAGGAAACGTCGGGATGAATCGCGGCGAACTTGATGCCCCACACCGGCGACTCTTCCGCGCCGGTCAGCTTTCCGCCATACACAAACGTCAGGGTTTCCGGCTTGCCCTTGGGCATCGGCTCCGCCAGGCTCAGCCGGACGGTCATATCCTGCGCGACGCGCGAGGCAGGCACCTGGCGGCCCTGTTCATCGGTCACGCTACTCAGAGCCAGGGCGTTGTTGAGCTCGAAGGTCAGGCTGGTGGCGTCGTCCAGGGGCGTAAAGCGGACCTTGGCGGTGGCCTGAATGGTCTGGGCGCGGGGATCCACCTGGGCGTCGATGGTGTAGTTGTCCACGTCCATGCGCGGACGCGGAGGCTGCCCCTGGCTAAAGCTCTGCCCGAGCAACGTCGCCGCGGCCAGTGCAACCGAACCAAAAAGCTTAACTGGCATGAACCGTTTCTCCACCTTCACTCTCGGACGAAAACCGCCGAGCGGCGCCCGCCTTTTCCACCCAGTCCGCCGCGGTTTCCATGGGATCCCGATCGCTCCGCAGCTTCGTCGCGACTTCGGCCAGACCGGCGCGCATCTCGTGATTCGCCCCGGAATTTTCGAGCAAGCGGCAGGCCTCGCCTGCAATGTTCTCCGCCGTCATCTGGTCCTGAATCAACTCCGGCACGACTTGCCGTCCTGCTACCAGGTTTACCATGGTCAAAAAAGGCGTTCGCACACGCCATCGCTGCAAATACCAACTTAACGCGTTTACCCGGTAAAAGGTCACCATCGGGGTCCCCAACATGGCCGCCTCAATGGTCACGGTTCCGCTCGCGGCCAGCGCCAACTCTGCTTGGGCCAGCGCATCCCAGGTATGTCCCTCAATTGCTTGGATGGACGCGGCTCGAACAGGTTCCCAAAATCTTGTGTTTTCGAGGCCAAATCCGGCCGGAAGCGGGAGCACAAACGTGACCGGATGCCGCTGGCGTATCAAATTGACGGTTTCGAGAAGGATAGGCAGATGCCGCGCCACTTCGCCATGCCGGCTGCCGGGAAGGAGCGCCACTATCTGTGTGGCTTCGGGGACGCCCAGCTTCGAACAGAACTCGGCGCGGGTGAGTTTGGGCTTGATCAGGCGCGACAGCGGATGCCCAATGTAGACCACGGGCACTCCGTGCTTCTGAAAAAATTCTTCCTCGAAGGGGAAGATACAGAGAAGACGGTTCAGCGTGGCACGCATGGTTTTCACCCGGCCCTGCTTCCAGGCCCACGCCTGGGGAGCCACCAGGTAGACGACAGGCACTCCCTGGCGTTTCAGCTTTCGCGCCAGGGGCAGATGAAAACTGGGGGAATCGGTGAGAATCGCCACGTCCGGCCGCTCCGCCGCACTGGCGCGGGCCAGCTTGTTGAGCTCGCCTAAGATGCGCGGGATATGCGGGATCACTTCGACGATGCCGACCACGGCGAGCGACCGCTGATCCACGATGGGCCGCACTCCGGCGGCCTGCATGCGGGGACCGGCGCATCCGAAGAACTCGGCGGCGGGATGGCGCGCCTTCAGCACTTCCACGAGCCTGGAAGCGTACAGGTCCCCGGAAGCTTCGCCGGCGGAGATGAAGATGCGCACCTGCCACTAGTCTAACCTCAGGACGATACCTATACGCGTTTCCGTCCACGGGACGCGGACACAAACTATGTGCGCTTCCGGATCGCTCCGGCTGGAATCAGGCGCTCAGACTTTTCTATTGACAGTTTACTGCATATATGACAGTATACTGTCATGTCGGGCCCGCAACCGGCCAATCTTCGCGACCGCCAGACCGCCGCCACGCGCGAGCAGATCCTGGATGTCGCCTTCGAAATGCTGACACGGCATCCCCACGACCCGTTTTCCCATGAGGCCATCGCCAAGAAGGCCGGCATGGGGGCGCGGACCGTCTACCGCTACTTCCCCAGCCGCGCCGAGCTGTTGCAGGCGCTGTGGGGGCGTCTGCGGGGCGCCACGGGCATCCGCATGCCCGCCGCGGAGGAAGAAGTGGTCCCGTTCATCCGCAGCGTGTTCCAGCAGTTTGAGAATAACGAGGCGCTGATCCGCGCGGTCCTCAATTCGTCCATCGGCACGGAGGTCCGCAAGACGGGAGCCGTCCGGGGACGGGCGGATTTGACCAAGAGCCTTGCTCAGGCGCTCCGCGGATTGCCGCCGCGCCGGCAAGCGCAGGTGGTCGCCGTCTTCCTGACGATCTACAGCGGGCCCTTCTGGCAGACGCTGCGGGATCGGGGAGGGCTATCGGGATCGGAGGCGCAGGAGGCGGCGGCCTGGACGCTGGAGGCCCTTCTGAACGCGGCGCGGAGAGAGGCGAAAGCGGCTCGGCAAAAATCGAAATAGTCACATTCAAGGCACAAGCGAGGAGTTATGACAGAACAACTAGCAATCGCAGACACGGCCCGGGTGATCCGGCCCAACGACCACCCGACCGTCGACATCCTGGGCATTCATTGCCGCTGGAAGGTTACGGCGGAGGAATCCGGGGACAGCTATTCGCTCATTGAGAACTTCGTGGCTCCAGGCACGGGCGTCCCGCTGCACAACCACGCGGCGCCTGAAACGTTTTTCGTCCTGGAAGGAAAACTGGAGTTCGGACGGTTAGGCCCGCACGGCGCGGAGTGGCTCGCGGCCGGCGCCGGCGACACGTTCCACATTCCCGGCGGCATCATGCACGGATTCCGCAATGCGGGAGACACCGTGGCACACCTGCTGTGCCTGTTCCGAGCGGATCTGGCCGCGTTCTTCGAGGAAACCGGAATCCCGGCCACTCCCGGCGTCTTTCGCCCGCCAAGCGAACAGGAAATCGCCCGAGGCTTGTCCCTGATGCGCAAGCACGGAATGGAGTTCGCGCAGTAGTTCACCTCAGTAGTTCACAAGGTCGGCGAATCGTCCCCCAGCAGGGCTTTTCGCACGATCTTGATGGGCGGGAATCCCTGCTTCATGAAGCTGTCGTGGAACTCCTCGAGCGAAAATGCCGCGCCTTTCTTGGCGCGGTAATCCTCGCGCAGCTTCATGATCTGGAGCTTGCCGAGCGTGTAGTAGAGATAGGTGGGGTCGGAGGTGCCACGCTTGGTTTCGCGCACGGCGGTCTCGTGGGTCTGGTAGCCTTCCTTCTCGAAGAACGCGATGCCCTGGTCGAAGGTGCGCTTGCCGGTGTGCATCTCGATGCCGACGATATAGCGGGCGTCCCGTAGCAGGGCGTCCTGCAATTGTCCCAGGCGCATCTTGAGATCGCCGTTAGCGTAACCCTGGTCGAGCATCATCTGCTCGGAATAGTGCGCCCAGCCTTCGGCGTTGGAATTGGCCCCCAGGAGCTTGCGGACCCTCGAATCGACGTGCTGCATCCACAGGAACTGCACGTAGTGGCCGGGGTACGCTTCGTGAATCGCGGTGCTGAGGATGGTGCCGCGGTTGAACGCGCCCATGAAATCTTCCACGCGGTCCTTCGGCCAGATCTTTTCCGGCAGCGTCACGTTGAAGAACGCCTCCTTGGCGACGGTCTCATACGGGCCGGGCGTGTCCATGGACGCGAAGGTCAGCGCCCGCATGAAGGGCGGCGTCTCTTCAATGATCGGCAGCACCTGCGATGGAATCGTGACGATCTTGTGTTCCTGGATGAACTGCTTCAGCCCGCCCAGGGTGTCGCGGAAGGCGCCCAGGAGCTGGTCCGCGGGCGGATGGTCCCTTTCAAGCTCGGCCAGAATCTGCTGGGGCGTCTTGTGTGGATCGATGCGGGCCGCGGTCTGCGCGAACGCCTCCTGATTCTTGCGCAGGTCCGCGTAGCCGATTTCAAGCAACCGGTCCAGAGGGATATCGACCATCTCCTCATACAGCAGCTTCTTCGCGTAGGTGGACGGACCCAGGCGGAAGTCGCCGTGGGAGCGCGGCAAAAGGTCCTTCTGCATCCATTGCTGGTAATCGTTGAGCGACGCGATGACGGCTTGATTGGCCGCGCGAAACTCGGCCAGCAGCTTCGCATCGGTCACGGACTGGAACGCCAGCGGGACATCATTCTCGAAGAAAGCGATGTTGCCGGGCATCTGCTCGATGGCGACCTCGGTGAAAATCTGCGGCGGGTTCTTGAGGTTCGCGCGCGCCTCCCTAAGAACCGCGGGCATCCGGCGTTCGCGCGCGATGAGCGATTTCAGGCGCGCTGCCGGCGGCGCGAACGTCCGGCTCATGATCACGAAGGCGCTAGTGGTGATGCCGCTCGAATAGTTGTCGGGATTCCGCTCCCAGCCGCGCACCGTTTCGAGCTCCAGCAGACTGGCGCGGATCGAACCGAGCACCAGGTCGCGGTCGGGCGATTCGGGTAGTTTGGCGAATTCGCTTTCGAACTTCTTGAGCGCCGCCTCGCGTTTGGCGTTCCCCGCCTGGGAGTAATCCTCAAGTTTGCCGTCGTACTTATGGATGCCGGCGGAGGTGGCGGTGGTGGGGTTGAAGGGGAAGTAATAGTCGTCGAAAAAACGGTCGTAGACGGTTTGTGCCGACGCGGTAGCCAGAAGAGAAGCCATGATAATCAGGGGCCGCACACTTCCAATCTACAATGATAGGAAGTGCTTCCGGTATCCGAACAACTCACCTATCTGAAAAAAGGCTTTGTCGAGATCATCCGCGAGGAGGATCTGGCCGAGCGGCTCAAGCTCGGGCGGCCGTTGCGCGTCAAGGCGGGCTTCGATCCCACCGCGCCCGATCTCCACCTGGGCCACACGGTCCTGCTGCGCAAGATGAAACATTTTCAGGACATGGGGCACACGGTCATCTTCCTGATCGGCGACATGACCGGGCTGATCGGCGATCCCACAGGGCGCAACATTACGCGTCCGCCCATGACGCGCGAGCAGATCGACCAGAACGCCGAAACCTACAAGGCGCAGGTCTTCAAGATTCTGGATCCGGCCAAAACCGAGCTGCGCTTTAACAGCGAATGGCTGGAGCCGATGAAGTGGGAAGACCTGATCCGGCTGACCGCCAAGTACACCGTGGCGCGGATTCTGGAACGCGACGATTTCGCCAAGCGGCTCAAGGAAGGCACGCCGATTTCCATGCATGAGCTGCTGTATCCGCTGGCGCAGGGTTACGATTCGGTGGCGCTGAAGTGCGACGTCGAGCTCGGCGGGACGGATCAAAGGTTCAACCTGCTGGTCGGCCGCGAGCTGCAGCGCGATTCCGGCCAGCCGCCGCAGATCGTGGGCACCATGCCGCTGCTGGTGGGCACCGACGGCGTCGACAAGATGTCGAAGTCGAAGGGCAACTACATCGGCATTACCGAGCCGCCCAAGGTGATGTTCCGCAAAGTGATGGGGATCAGCGACGAGCTGATGTGGCGCTACTGGGAGCTGCTGACGGATCTTTCGTTGCAGGAGATCGGCGCGCTGAAGTCCGCGCGAGCCCATGCAGGTGAAGAAGGATCTGGCCGCGCGCATCGTGGCCGACTTCCACTCGGCGGCGGATGCAAAGCAAGCGGGGGAGGATTTCGCGCGCGAGGTGCAGCAGGGCGCGGAGCCGTCGGACATGGACGAAGTGATCCTGAACGGGCCGAATCGCCTGGCGCAGGTGCTGGTCTCGGTCAAGCTCGCCAGCTCCCGGTCGGAAGCGGAGCGACTGATCAAAGCGGGAGCGGTCGAAATCAACGGCGAGCGTTCGACCAACCCGGTATCGCCCCTGCCCGCGGGCAACAATACGGCGCGGGTCGGGAAGAAGTGGCTGCGCATCAACGTAAAGTAAAAACCACGTCGATGGGCGCCTCCACTTCCACCGGCTTGCCATTGAGAAACGTGGGGCTGTAAACCCACTGGCTCACCGCATCGAGCGCCGCCTGGCGCAGCAGGGGATGGCCGCTCAGCACCTGCAATCTCTGGATGGTCCCGTCCTTGGCGATGAAGCCGAGCAGCCGGACTGTGCCGGAAATGCGGAACTGGCGCGCGGCCTGCGGATATACGGGCAACACCCGCTTGATCAGTTTCGCGGACTGCACGTTGCCACCGACGCGCACAGGCGTTGGGGGCTTCACAACGTCGGGTTTGACGACGTCAGGCTTGACGGATGTGGTTGCCGGGGGTCCGTCGATGCGCGGCAGGGTGGCGGACGATCCCATCGGGAAGGCGATGCCAGGAGTCGCCGGGAGTACCGGAGCATCCAAGTCGACGATGACCATGGCGGCCTGCCGGTTATCGGACCGAACGACAACGGGAGGCCGGAAAACATTCGGCGCGGCGAGCCCGTGGGATCGGGCAGCCGGGCGCGACTCAGCGGCTGGCGGCTCCGGTGGGCGCCACATTTCCAGGACCGGCGGCATCTCGGGTACTCGCAAGGCCGGAAGCACTTCGTGATAAAACAGCGGCGCTACCAATAAGACACCGGCGATGAGAATTTGTGCCGAAAAAGATGCGGCAAATGTCGCGGTTTTTCGTGCACCGGCATGATCGATGAGAAGCGATTGCTCGAACATGCCGGGATAGACACCTGCAATCGCGAAAATGTTGCAGGAATCAGAACTGGAAATAGACGAACGGAATGGCCTTGTCGGTCACGCCGATCAGTTCCACCGAAAACAGCAGCACCACCACCGTGGCGACGTAGGCCCAGGCAGGCCCGTGCGCCAAGCGTTCGATCCACTCGGTATGCTCTTCGAGCAGCGCGATCAGCAGCGACGCGGCCAGCACCCAGGCGAGCCATACGGGAATCAGGCCGGCTTTTCCATGCCAGGTAAACATCTGCTGGATCACGTACACGCTGTCCTGGAACGTCGCGGCCCGGAAGAACACCCATCCGACGCAGACTAATCCGAAGGTCAGCACCGCGCGGAAAAGATAGACCAGCCCGTGCGGCTGCTCCTCGAAATGTTTGCGGCCGGCGATCCGTTCCAGGCCGAGCAATGCGCCGTGATAACCGCCCCAGATCACGAAATTCCAGCTGGCTCCGTGCCACAGGCCGCCCAGCAGCATGGTGAGCATCAGGTTGCGGTAGGTCATCAGCGTGCCATGGCGGTTGCCGCCCAGCGGGATGTAGAGATAGTCGCGCAGCCAGCGCGAAAGCGAAATGTGCCAGCGATGCCAGAAATCGGTGATGCTGAACGCCAGGTACGGGCGCCGGAAGTTGATGGGAAAGTGAAATCCCATCAGCAGCGCCATGCCGATGGCCATGTCGGTGTAACCGGAAAAATCGAAAAAGATCTGCATGGCGAAGGCGCCCACGCCGCTCCAGGCAGCCGGTGCGCCGGGATGCGCCGCCAGGTTCTGAAAGTACGTAGTCCGCGATCTGCGCAAAATTGTCGGCCAGCGCCATCTTCTTGACCAGCCCCAACAGGACCAATAAGACTCCGCGCAAGACCTCTTCACTGACGGGAGGCGCCCAATTGTAATAGTCCGCGAAAAACTCGCGCGCGCGGACGATGGGACCGGCCACCAGTTGCGGAAAAAACGCGATGAACAGCGCGTAATCGACGGGATTGCGGATGGCCTTCTGCTCGCGGCGATACACGTCCACCACGTAGGACATGCTCTGAAACGTGTGGAAGCTGATCCCCAGCGGCAGCACGATCGCCAGCGCGAAGGCGTGCGAATCCTTGCTCATGGCCTCGGCCAGCATGCCGGCCAGAAAGTTGTAGTACTTGAAGAATCCCAGGAATCCGAGATTGGCGGCCAGGCTGAGCACCAGAAACAGTTTCCGGTGACGCGGCGTCTCGACGCGTTCCATCCAGATGGCGGCCACGTAATCGATGGCGGTGAGAGAAAGCAGCAGGGGCACGAACCGCCAGTTCCAGCTCATGTAGAAGAAGTAGCTGGCGATGAGCAGAATCCACCTGCGCCCGGGCTTGGGCGCGGCGTAGTAGAGCCCCAGCGTGACGAACAGGAACAGGAAGAATTGGGGAGTATTGAACAGCATGCGGCGTTAGCGCGGCGGGCCCAGAATGCGGCTGACTTCTTCGGTGATCATCAGCGAAAAACGGTTCATGCCGGGGCCATTCAGATGCAACTCGTCGCGGAACAGCTCCGGCTTTTCCAGGGAATCGAAGAAGTGCTCGTCGATCAGGGTGACATTGGGATGCGCGGCCAACTCGCGCACCGAGCTGTGCGGATTGTAGGGCGGCTGATCGGGGCGCACGAAACCTCCGCGCGGCAGACGCAGAAAAATCAGGCGCGTCGGCGAGTCGCGGTAGCGATCGTAAATCTTGCCGAGCCAGTATTTCATGTAGCGGCTTTCGACACCCGAATCAGGCGGAAGCGGAAGCAGCAGGCGAGTCTTCAGCCCCTCCAGGCGCCCCGGATCCGCATGGGGCGGACCCGTGATGGTCTTGGTTTGCCAGTCGACGTGGAAATCCGCAACGGTGTCGGGCGGGCCGTTATATCCGTAGTTCCAGCCGAACGAATCGCGATTGGATTGCCGCACGTAGCGGACGCGGCTGACGGGATGGAGCAGCAGATCCTCGAAATCGCGCTTGTAGACCAGCCCCTTGAGAAGAATCCCGCGAGCGGCTTTCCACTGCTCCTTCGGGGCGTCAAAGGAACGGCTGTATTCCCACAGGTCGCTCAAGCGCAGGCGCGCGATCACATAGCTCAAGTCCGCGTCGTTATCGGCTTCATCGCCCCACTTATCGGCGTCGTCGTAGCTTTCCACAGCCAGCACGATCGCCCGATACTGGCGCGCGGTGGGATCGGTATCGCGCAGCATGTAATACCAGGAGCGCGTCGATGCCCCGGCCACGGCGATGGTCCCGAAAGTGTAGCCGGTTTCCGCCGTGTGCTCGTTCGCCAGGCGCGGCAGCAGGAGCATGCGGGAATCGCCGATCCCCACGACCTGCGGGCCGTTCTTGGGACGCTCCCGCTCATTACGGAGGATGGTTTCCAAATAGCCCGTGGAGGCGTCCGGACTGAGGATCCAGGGATACAGTCCGGTGTGGAAGACGGCTCCCTCGATCGCGGCGAATGTGATGACGCTGGCCAACAGTACGGGAGCGGCGCGCATCGCGGTTGTCTCTCTAAACCACCCGTCCGTCGCGCATGGTCACCGTGCGATTGGCGTAGGCGGCGGCTTCCGGATCGTGGGTGATCATGAGAATGGTCTGGCCCAGGCGCCGATTCAAACCTTGCAGAATGGAGAGGACGGCGGTGGAATTCTCCGAGTCCAGGTTCCCGGTGGGCTCGTCCGCCAGCAGCAGGGCCGGGTGATTCACCAGCGCGCGGGCGATGGCGATGCGCTGCTGTTCGCCGCCCGACAGCGCGCGGGGCTTGTGCTTCAGGCGGCTGGCGATGCCCAGCAGCTTGAGGGTTTCCTCAAATTGAGGATCGGGCGGGTGCCCGTGCTTGCCCGCGATGTGCCGCGCGATTTCGATGTTGTCGGCGCCGGTCAGCGTCGGCAGCAGGTTATATTTCTGGAACACGAAACCGACGGTGGTCTTGCGCAGCCGCGTGCGGTCCGCCTCGCTCATCTTGACCACGTCGCGTCCGTCGATCAGCACGGTGCCGGAGGTGGGCGGCGTGAGGCCCCCCAGAATGTGGAACAGCGTGGATTTTCCGGAACCGCTGGGCCCGACGATGGCCACGAACTCGCCGGCTTCGATATTGAGATCGACCCCGCGCAGAGCGTTGACCTCCACATCGCCCACGCGATAGGTTTTGACGAGATTCTGAACCTGTATCTCGGTCATAGGATCTCAGTCATACGCGAGCGCCTCGATCGCGTCCTGGCGCGCCGCGCGCAGACCCGGGTACAGCGCCCCGACGATGGATCCGGCCAGGGCCAAGGCGGTCACCCGCAGATACCAATCGGGTACGATTTCCTGCGGCATGGACGGGGCGAAGGTTGCCATCAGAGCGCGGGTCCCATAGGTCATCAGGATTCCCACCGCCGTTCCGGTCAAGGCCAGCAGCACGGTTTCCCGCATCAAAATTCCGACGATATACACCGGCGACGCTCCCAGAGCTTTCAGGATTCCAATCTCGCGGGTGCGCTCCAGCACCGCCGTATACATGGACAGGCAGACCACCAGAAATCCGATCAGGACCGCGACGCCGATCACCACTTTGGTGAAGGCCTCGATATACGGAACGCTGTTCGTGCTGAACAAGGAAACAAAGTCTTCGATGGAATCGACCTTATAGGTGGGCAATTCCTTCTGAAAATCAGCAATGACGGCGCGGGTGTTGGCCGGATTGTCGAGCTTGACGTAGATGGTGGAAACCAGACCGCGACCGGAGTACAGCTCCTGCAATCTTCCGATGTCGGCGAAAGTCCTGGAGAGCTTGCCCTGCTCGACAATGCCCGAGACGCGCCACAGGTGGCCGAAATCGATCATACTTCCCGGCTTGAGATGGTGCTGCTTGGCGAAAACCTCATCGACCACCAGGTCATCGGGATCGTGAAACAGGCGGCCCTTGATGAGTTTCAGTCCGCCGCTCATCGCGTTGAATTCATCCAGGTGAATCCCGGTGATGGAATTGAACGAGTCGAAGTACTTTACGAACGTGCCGGTGGCCATCGCCACGTGCGGTCTGGAGCGGATCACGTCGACGACCTTCTCCGGCATGGTCAGCGAGAACGTGAACCCGGAGCTATCCGGCGGACGGATGAGGATATCCGCGCCGGTTCCCTCCGAACGCGTCTTCATGTCGTCCAGCACGCCGCGGCTGAGGCCGACCAGGGTGAGGATCAGCGTGACTTCCACGCCAATCGCGATCACGCTGAGCAAAGTGCGCACCGGGCGGTGCTTCAGATTTTCGAAAACCAGACGGTGGATCAACGCTTTAGTTTAGCAGCCAAGCCTGGGAAACCACCGCAAGAGCGGCAATCACTGCCGTTTCGGCCCTCAGGATCAACGGCCCCATGGAGACGGGGGTCCATCCGGCGGCGGCAAAACAGGCACGTTCTTCTTCGGTCCAGCCGCCTTCCGGGCCGGTGAGGATCGCGACCGTATCCTGCACCGTGCGCTCCGCGGGGAGCGCCTGGAAGAGCGGCATCGGCCCCCGGGTTCTCATCCAGCGCGTACCGATACGACCGCAGTTCGGGCGAACGCGTCGTTGCAGCGAAATGGGTTCGGCGATCTCCGGAAGGTGCGTCCGGCGGGATTGCTGGCTGGCTTCAAGCGCGATCCGCCGCCAGCGCTCCAGGCGTTTGGCGGCCGCTTTTTCCAGCCCGCGCTCGCTGCGGGTCGCTTCCACGGGAACGATTTCGGTCACGCCCAGCTCCGTGGCTTTTTCGACAATCCACTCAAAGCGATCGAACTTGATGAGCGAGGCGTACAGCTCGAAGCGTGCCGAGTCCGGCGCCGCGGGAAGCTTTTCGAGCGTCCGGAACGCCACGCTTTCCTTGCGGGCCGTCTCGATTTCGGCCAGATAGACGTTGCGATTGTCGGAGATTTCGTAGCGCTGCCCGGCCTCGACGCGCAGGACGCGGGTCAGGTGACGGGCCTCCTCGCCCTCGATCTGAGCCTTGCCGTTGCGGACCTCGTCCACAAAAAATCGCCGCCGCATGAGTATCCTAAGTCTTAATGATCGCCCATCTGCGGGGAACGCTCCTCGAGAAACATCCGAACCTGGTGATCGTCGACACCGGCGGCGTCGGCTACGAAGTGATGATCCCGGTATCGGCCTATTCTTCCCTGCCGGAAACCGGATCGCAAGTGCAGCTGCACATTCACACGCACGTGCGGGAAGACGCCCTGCTGCTGTTCGGGTTCGTATCGGCCGCCGATAAAGCCCTGTTCGAGAAACTGATCACCGTGAGCGGCATCGGGCCGAAGCTGGCCGTAACCACTCTGGGCGGGCTCACCGCGCCGGATCTGGCGGCGGCCATCCGCGAGGGATCGATCGAGCAACTGGTGCGGATTCCCGGGGTCGGCAAGAAGACCGCGGAGAGGATGATCCTGGAGCTGCGCGATAAGCTGGATCTGCTGCCGGGCGTCGCGCGCGCCGCCGCTGCCGGGGCCAAGAGCGCCTTCAACACCACCGAAGAAGACGTGATTTCGGCGCTGGCGAATTTCGGAGCGTCGCGGGCGTCGGCCGAGGTGGCGGTCGCCAAGGCCCGGTCGGCCAGCGAAGGGAACGATTTCGACGGGCTGTTCCGCAGGGCTCTGAAGCTGGTGCGATAGACGTACCTAGTACACTGATACTTCATGCGCGACGATGGCATTGTTTCCGCGTCACTGCAGGAGGAAGAGCGGCAATTCGAGGCCACGCTCCGCCCGCACAAGCTGGCCGACTTCGCCGGCCAGTCCAAGGTCAAGGAAAACCTCGCCATCGCCATCGAAGCAGCGCGCCGCCGCGGCGAGGCCATGGACCACGTGCTGCTGTACGGGCCTCCCGGCCTGGGCAAGACCACGCTCGCCGGGATCATCGCCGCCGAACTGGGCGTGGGGATCCAGCAAACCTCGGGACCCGTGCTGCAAAAGAAGCTCGACCTGGTGGGAATCCTGAGCAACATCCAGGAGCGCGAGGTTTTCTTCATCGACGAGATCCACCGGCTGCTGCCCGACGTGGAGGAGATGATCTACTCGGCGCTGGAAGATTTCCGGATGGATATCCTGATCGGCACCGGCCCGGGCGCGCGCACCGTGGCCATGGAGCTGAAGAAGTTCACCGCCATCGGCGCGACCACGCGGCAGGGGCTGATCAGCGCTCCGCTGCGAGGCCGCTTCGGCCTGGTCCTGCGGCTGAATCACTACGAGATCGAGGAACTGGCGCGGATCGTGGCGCGCTCGGCGCGGCTGCTCGAGATCGAAGTGGATGCCCCTGGCGCCGAGGAAATCGCGCGGCGCAGCCGGGGGACCCCGCGCATCGCCAACCGGCTGCTGCGGCGCGTGCGGGATTATGCGCAGGTGCGGGCCGCGGGACATGTTGACGAGGAGGTCGCGCGGCGGGCGCTGGACCTGCTCGAAGTGGATCGCTTCGGGCTCGACGAGATCGACCAGAAGATCATGCTCACGGTGCTCGAAAAATATAGCGGCGGACCGGTGGGCTTGAACACCATCGCGGCGTCGATCGACGAGGAGCCGGACACCATCGAGGAAGTCTACGAGCCGTATCTGATCCAGCTGGGGTTTCTGGACCGGACGCCGCGCGGCCGCATGGCCACCGAGCGGGCCTTCGAATACTTCAAGATTCCCCGGCGCATTCGCGGCGCGCAAAACACCTTGTTTTGATCACGAGGTTTTGATCACGAGTTCTAGATGAAAATCGCGTATCTGGGGCTGGGGTCGAACCTGGGCGACCGCCGGGCGAATCTCACCGAAGCCATCGAACGTCTGTCGGACGAACGTGTGCGCGTGACGCGCCAGTCCTCGATCTGGGAAACCGCGCCGCGCGATGTCCTCGATCAGCCCTGGTTTCTGAACCAGGTGATCGAAATCGAAACTGACCTGTTTCCCAGGCAATTGTTCTTGCGCCTCCAGCGCATCGAACGCGAGATGGGGCGGGTGAAGCGAACGGCCAAAGGGCCGCGGCTGATCGACCTCGACATCCTGCTTTATGAAAACGCGGTGGTGAAATCGCCGGAGCTCGAGATCCCGCATCCTCGCATGACGGAACGAAGGTTTGTCCTGGCGCCGCTGGCGGAATTGGCACCGGACCTGCGCCACCCGGTGCTGAAGCGAACCATGCGGGAGCTGCTGGGAGAAGTCGCCGGGCAGACGGCGAAACCTGCCTAAGCCTCGGTTTCCGCGGGCCGCTGCGTGACGATCTTCACCTTGGCGATGCGGTTGCGGTCCATTTCCTGAACGGTAAACGTGTGCGACTCGTGCGTCACGGAATCGCCAGGGCGCCGGAATATAACCCAGGCGGAACAGCAGAAAACCGGCCAGGGTCTCAAAGCCGGCGTCGCCCGGCAGCTCGATTCCGTACTGCGAAGACAGGTCGCGGATGTTGGTGCCGCCGTCCACTTCGATCACCAGCGCGCCCGCCACCGGCGGAGGCCGGCGCACGTCGTGCTCATCGCCGATTTCGCCGAAAATCTGCTCCAGGACGTCCTCCAGCGTCACCATGCCGGTGATGGTCCCGAATTCGTCCACCACCATGGCCAGATGGGTGTGATGCTCGCGGAATTCGTCCACCAGCTGATTCAGCGGCTTGGTCTCGGGCACCACCAGCACCTCGCGCAGGTAGCGCCGCAGACGGAACGGAATCGCGGGCTGGCGGCGATCGGTGGCGCTTTTCCGTTCGCGCCAGACGCGCACCAGGTCCTTGTAGTGCACGAATCCGATGATGTGCTCGGGCTTGCCTTCGTACACCGGAACGCGCGAGTATTTGTGCTCGAGCATGATGCGGAGCAGCTCGTCCAGGCTCGTGTCGGCGGGCACGGAAACCATGTCGATCCGCGGCGTCATGATCTCGCGCGCGTAGATTTCCTTCAACCCCAGCAGTTTTTGGATCGCGTCCTCCTCAAACGTTTCCAAATGCCCTGCCCGGCGGCTGGACTCCAGGATGAACTTGAGCTCCTCGGCGGAATGCCCGCCGCTCGAATGCCCCCGAAGACCCAGGGCTCGGGACAGGACCGCGGAGGTGCGCTCGACAACGAATACGAAGGGCGCGGAGATGCGATAGAAGATCAGCAGCACGGGCGCGACCAGAAGCGCCAGCCGGTCGGCCTTTTCCAGCGCGAGATTCTTGGGAACCACCTCGCCGATCACCACGTGCACGAAGCTCATCGCTAAAAATGCGAGAGCAAAACAGGTTCCGTGCAGAAAGACTTCGCGGGCCGGCGTCAGCAAGGGCGCGAACAGCCGCAGGATGAGATTGTACAGGGTCTCCTCGCCGGCCCAGCCCAGCCCCAGACTCGCCAGCGTGACGCCGACCTGGGTGACGCTCAGCAGCCGTTCGGGATTCGCCAGCAGCTCCAGCGCGGCGCGCGCGGACACATTGCCCTGAGCGGCCAACTCATTGAGCCGGGAGCGCCGTACCGACACCAGAGCCACTTCCGCAGCGGCAAAGAAACCGTTCACCGCGACGATGGCCAGCAGTAATGTGAAGCGGAGAGACATGGTTAGATCCGCTAGAATTGGAGTTTGCTATTCAATACGCCGCTGTTACGGGCGATCAATCTGAGCATAGCGGTTTTGCTGGTCGCGCTCCTAGGAGCAGCGTACTGGGTGGCCTGGCGGCCTCTGCCGCAGACTTCCGGCGAGATCGCCGCGCCCATCACCGCGCGGGCCACCGTAGCACGCGACGCGCGGGGCGTTCCGCACATCTCGGCCGCATCGTGGGAAGACGCGATCTTCCTCCAGGGCTACGTCACCGCCCAGGACCGTATGTGGCAGATGGACGGGCTCCGCCGGCTGGCCGCGGGACAATTGGCGGAAGTGGTGGGCCCTTCGGCGCTCAATCAGGACCGCGAATCGCGAAGACTGCGCCTCTCGCGCATCGCCGAAGCGCAGATGAAAACACTGCCGCCGGAGACCCGGGCCATTTTCGCGGCGTACGCCCGCGGCGTGAATTACTATCTCGAAACGCATCGCGGCCGCCTGCCTCTGGAGTTCACGCTGCTGAATTACACCCCGCGGCCCTGGCGCATCGAAGATTCGCTGCTGGCCGCCCTGCAGATGTATCGCATGCTCACCACCTCCTGGCCCGAGGAAATTCGCAAGCTGCATTTGCTAGAAAAAGGCACGAAGGAAAAGGTCGAGTTCCTGTACCCCGCCCGTAGCGGAACGGAAGTGGCTCCCGGATCGAACGCCTGGGCCATTTCCGGCGCGCATACCGCCGGCGGCAAGCCCATTCTGGCGGGCGACCCGCATCTGGATTGGTCCATCCCGTCGCCCTGGTACCTGGTGCATCTCAAGGCGGGCGACCTGGATGTGACGGGCGCATCGCTGCCGGGCATTCCCGCGGTGATCCTGGGCCACAACCGCCGCGTCGCCTGGAGCGTGACGAATCTCGAATTCGACGTCCAGGATCTGTACCGCGAGCAAATCGATCCCCAGACCGGCCGCTATCAGGTGAACGGCCAGACCCGGCAGGCGGCGCTCGAGCGCGATTGGATCGGCGTGAAGGGACAGAAGCCCCTGCAATCGGACACCTGGGTCACGGCGGATGGACCGGTGTTTGTCAACGATGAAGGGCAGAATTACTCGCTTCGCTGGAGCGCGGCCGAGACGACCACGGTCGAGTTTCCCTTCCTGGCGCTGGACCGCGCCGCGAATTGGGACGAGTTCAACCAGGCGCTGCGCCACTACTCCGGCCCCGGGCAGAATTTCGTTTATGCCGACGTCGACGGGAACATCGGATACCACGCCGCGGGCGAGCTGCCGAACCGCCAGGGCTGCCGCGGGGATGTGCCGGCCGACGGCACGACCGACCGTTGCCAATGGTCCGGCACGATTCCCTACGACGATCTTCCGCAGGTCTACAATCCCCCCTCCGGGATCATCGCGTCCGCGAATCAGAATCCGTTTCCGGACAATTATCGTTACGCCGTGAACGGCGGCTTTGCTCCTCCCTACCGCGCGAGCGAAATCCGCACGCTGCTTTCGCGGCACGGGCAATGGAAGCCCGAGGAGATGCTGAGCGTCCAGAAAGATGTGTACTCGGGCTATCTGAGCTTCCTGGCGCATCAGGCCGTCGAGGCCTGGGACAAGCATCCGAATTCGAACGCGCAGACGCGCGCCGCCGTGGATACGCTGCGGAACTGGAACGGACAGATGGAGAAGGACAGCGCGCCCGCGATGGTGGCCACGCTCCTCGATACCGAGCTGCGCCAGGCCGCCGCGAAGGCCGCCGCTCCGGGCGCCGAAGATGAATATGCGTCGCGGATGGCTCCCGTGGTGATCGAAAAACTACTGCGGCAACGCCCGCCGGGTTGGTTCCGGGATTACGACGAACTCCTGATCAACTCGCTGGGCGCAGCGGTCAGCGCAGGGGAGAAGAGGCAGGGATCCGACGTCGCCAAATGGGACTACGGGCAATCGATCGAGCTGCACCTGGTGAATCCGGTGGAAGGCGAACTGCCGGTGATCGGACGCTACTTCAACATCGGTCCGGTCCCCATGAGCGGATCGTCCACCAGCATCAAGCAGACAACACAGCGCCTGGGCCCCTCGCTGCGCATGGTGATCGACCTGGCGAATCTGGATCAGTCGCAGGCCAACCTGGTCACCGGTGAATCCGGGCACGTTCTGTCGCAAGCACTACAAGGACCAGTGGGGCGCCTACTACGGCGGCACCAGCTTCCCGATGCAGTTCGATAAAGTGGATGCTAAGAATACATTAGTGGTCAACCCCCTATAGCAGGAGGATCTGGCGCGTGACCGTATACATTCTCGCGTTTCTAATCGGTGTGATCGCCGGGCTCAGGGCGATGACCGCTCCCGCCGCGGTCAGCTGGGCGGCTCGCCTCGGCTGGCTGCACCTGGAAAATACATGGCTGGCCTTTCTGGGCTTTGCCGCCACTCCCTACATTTTCAGTGTGCTGGCGATCGGCGAGCTGATCACGGACCAGTTGCCGAGCACTCCCAGCCGGAAAGTGCCCATCCAGTTCGGCACGCGGATCGTCGTGGGGGCTTTGTGCGGCGCGGCCCTGGGCGCATCCAGCGACGTCCTGATCGGCGGCCTGCTGGCGGGCGTCGTGGGCGCAATCGCCGGGACCCTGGGCGGCGCCGAGTTCCGTTCCCGGCTGGCAAAAGCGTTTGGGAAGGATTTTCCTGCCGCGCTTTTGGAGGACGCCATCGCGATCGGCGGCGCGTTCCTGGTGGTTTCCCGATTCTGACCCCGCACCCTCTCTGATATCATGACCGCGATGAAACCAGCTCTTTTGCTGGCCGCGCTCGCGACTGTGGGTGTGGCCCAAACGCTTCAGGAATACAGCTCGGAAACCAGGTTCCAGCTCGACCTCAAGGTGCCCGATGCGGCGCTCGCGTCGTACTTGCCCAAGGGCTGGACGCCCAACATCGCGGCGCAGGGTCCCGCCAAGGACTGCAATCTGCGCGCGGTCTTCATCAACCGCGTCAGCATCAACGGACCCGACGGCAAGCCGGTCGGCAAGGGCTCGAACCGCCTGGTGTACCTGGTGGCTCCGGTGAAGGATCCGTCGGGCGAGAGCGTGCAACTGGTGATCGGCGGGCTGACCGAGGACCCTTCGGATGCTCCCGGGCCGTTCGGCAACTATTTGCTGGCGACGACTCACACGATGAAAGCCTTGACCGAATTTCAGGGCGCCCTGGCGCTGGGCACGCAGGATTGGGTATTCCGGGCCGCCACGGGCGAACACCTGGAACTGCACATCACGTATACGCCGGGCGTCGGCGACAAACGCAATCTTGCCGAGGTGAAGTTTTATTCGGCGAAGAATCCCAGCTTTTACCAGATCTCGAAACAGGAGCAGGTATTGGATATTATGCGCAACGTCACCACGACGCCTCCCGACCGGGTGAAGAAGTTCTCGTTCAAGGGCTCGGGCGGCAGCTACGCGAAGTTGTTCGACGGGACCGAGAAGGTGCTGAGCTGGGATAATATTTTGTGGATTAACCGGTCGGTGATGCTGCCGTAAGAGGGCGCAGGCCTCCTTCCTTTACGGACCCACACGAACATAATTCCAGCCCGGCCACGAAACGAGTACAGCGGTCACCCCCGACAGACCCGGTCGCATGACACGCCTCGCACTCCTCCCAATCGCCATTGCTCAAGGCACTGCCCCAACAACCGCGACAGAGTTTGCCATCATAGCGCCTCCCGCAAGGCTGATTAATGGACGCGACGCTAGCTATAAGAAACAGCTTTGCAGACCGTACACACTGCGTACGGACGCCTTTGTTTTTCAGTCGTCACACGCCCACTGCCGCTGAGCCGGCATCAATGTCATGGTTCAAACCGGGCCCTGAGCCAATTGACCGCCTAGCACAATTGCTGGCGGTGACAGGATATACCGTTCTGAAGCGCGAACTCGCGTCATGCAGCCTTGAGCCCGCCAACCCCCGGGTGTATACTGACCTAAGGCCATGAGGTGCTTATGAAATCCACTCGATACTCCCTCCTCTTCAACTTCACGTTCACGCTGGCGCTCCTGGCCGGCGCGGCCGGCTTGATGTTTTCTCAAAACGGCGGGCAGCCGGCACAGAGCAAGCAGCCGGGACCCCAAGGATTCGGCAGGCAGAAGCCGCCCGAGCGGCCCGGGTCGATGCAGAAAATCACGGTCCACGGGAAATCCCTCGAAGGGAACCTCGAAGGCGACTCGCCGGATCGCGACGTTTACGTCTACCTTCCGCCCAGCTATACGAAGAATCGCAGCCGGCGCTATCCGGTGCTGTACTTCCTGCACGGCTACGGCGCCCACGCCGAGACCTACGTGAACGCCATGTGGGCGTCCGACGGCGCCGATAAGGACATCGCCGCCGGGACCTCCAAGGAAATGATCATCGTGTTCCCCGATTCCTACACCATTTACGACGGCAGCATGTACTCGAACTCTCCCACCACGGGCAACTGGGAAACCTTCATCACCGAGGACCTGGTCCAGTACATCGACAGCCACTACCGCACCATTGCCAATCGCGCCAGCCGGGGCCTCGCCGGGCACTCCATGGGCGGCTACGGCACGCTGCGCATCGGCATGAAGTATCCGGAAATGTACGCCGCCATTTACCCCATGAGCTCGTGCTGCCTGATGAATAATCCGGGCGCGGGCCGCGGGCCGGGACGAGCCGCCAAGCAGGGCGACGGCAAGGCCTTCACGCCTCCGCCTCAGGCCAAGGCCGGCGACGGCAAGGGAAAAGGCAGGGGCGGACGCGGAGGCGGCTTCGCAAACGTCACTTCCGCCGAGGCGGCCGCGTGGTCCCCCAATCCGATGAATCCCCCGAAGTTCTTCGACATGCCCACCCAGGACGGCCAGCCCGTCCCGGCCGTCGCCGCCAAGTGGGTGGCCAATTCACCGCTGGCCATGGTGGATCAGTACTGGACCAATCTCAAGAAATACAAGGCCTTCAAGATGGACGTGGGACTCCAGGACACGCTGGCCGGTTCCAACAAGCAGATGGACGCGTCGCTCACGCAACTCGGCGTCCCGCACAAATTCGAGACCTACGAAGGCGACCACACCAATCACGTAAAGGAACGCTGGGTAGAGAGCGTAGTGCCGTTCTTCTCGCAGAACCTTTCGTTCACGGTTTCGAAGAAGAAATAAGCGTGAAGCGGCCGTCGGACTCCAGCCGGTAGCGGCGGCCGCGCCACGTAATCGTGTTGCCGAAGAATCCGGCGATCCAGAAGCAGAATCCGGCAAGGTCTTCCAGCGGCAGCAGCAGCCAGTTCAGGCGCGCATGGAGCACCAGCTCGGCCACGTTCCAGGCCGCGATCCCCCGGATCGCCAGCGTCACCGGCAGCACCGGCCACCACAAGGGATTCCAGGCGGTCAGCAGGAGCGCCAGCGGCACGGGCATGGTGAAGAGCTGCCCCAGATATCCTGCCGGGCGCGACCGGCGCGTGCTGCGGGTCCATCGAATCCGGTGCGCGGCATTGTGGCGGAAGCCGGTGCTGGTTCCGATGTGGTGCTCGATCACATACGACGACAGGCTCACGCCGTGTCCGGCTTCGGCGGCGAACTTGCCCATCACGAAATCCTCGGCGAGATAATCCTTCAGCCGGTCGAAGCCGCCGATGGATTCGAGCGCGTGGCGGCGCGCGGCGATGGTCGGGCCCACGGCGAAGCGCATCCCTTCGAGCATCCGCGCGACGAGAATGCCGGCCAGGAAATCGGTATTCATGCCGACCGCTTCCAGACGCGACCAGAAGCTTTTCCCGGCAACGGCGCGATAGGGGCAGGTCGTCGACGCCCAGCTTGGGATCCTGAAACTCGGCCGCGATGGTCGAGAGCATCGCGGGCGTCACGCGGATGTCGCTATCGCTCATGACGAGAACCTCGTGCGCGCTCGCGGCCATCATGCGGTCCAGGCTGAATACTTTCGCGTTGGGATACGGAGGCTCGCCGGTGATCAGCAGACGCGAGGAAATGTTCGGGTACTCCTGGCGGAGTTTCTCGACCACGGGAACCGCGGGATCGTCCGGCTCGCGAACCGCGAAGAGGATTTCGAACGAAGGATAATCCTGCTCGAAGAATGTCCGCAGGTTCGACTCCAGATCCGCATCGAGCCCCGCCAGCGGCTTCAGAATGCTGATGGGTTCCGTCGATTTCAGCTCGGGAGGCTGCACCGCCAGATAGCGCAGCGCCGCGATGACAGCGAGCCCCGAGTACACCAGCGCGCCAGCCAGCAAGGCGGCCAGGATGATCGATGGGATCATGCTGTCGTAATATCGGTTTTTGAAAAATCGTTGCCGATGTAAAGCAGGGGCAACCCGCTCACTCGAGCGAACGCGTACGACATGCAATCCCCGAAATTGAGCCCCGCAGGATGGCGCCCTTTGCCATAGCGGAGAAACGCCGAAACAGCGGCTTCGTAATGCTCTTCGGTGAATGGAACGATCTCCGCGCCTATACTTCGCAAAAGTCCGTGCAGCGTCGATCGAGCGTCTCTATGCCACCGTCCGGACAACACCATCGCAGCTTCAAACGCGATCGGAGCCCCTACAACGGTCCGATCAGCGCTGAGTGCTTTCGGCAATAGTCGCTCATGTCCGGGCTCCTCTCTCAGGATCGCAACCAGCGCTGAAGAATCCACAACCATGGGTTACTCAGGGTATCCGTTTGGACCGATGCCGAGAATCTCCTCCTCCTCCTCCTTGGTCATGACCTTCCCCCGGTCTTCCTCCGGAATGTTCGGCCAGACCTCCCGTTGCAGATATTCCATGGTCCTCCGATATCTCTCCTCGCGACTTGGACTGACCTTCAAGCGCGCCTTTCGCTCTTCGAGAGCCCGGCGGATCGCCTCGGTCTTGGTCTCGCGAGCGAGATGAGCCACCTCCGTCGCCAGCCGTTCGACCTCAGGATTCTTGATGTTCAGCGCCATGATACACCTCGTACACCATTATTCTACCATTACACCATCTGAAACACAGCCCAAGTCCGCCAGAAATAATGTACTCTAAAGTCTTGTGCCTCTATTACATGCAATCATTCTAGGGATCATTCAGGGCCTGACCGAGTTCCTCCCTGTAAGCAGTTCCGCGCACCTGGCGCTCATTCCCTGGCTGCTCGGCTGGCACGACCAGGGTCTGAGCTTCGACATCGCCTTGCACGTGGGAACCGTGCTGGCGGTGATCGTATACTTCTTCCGCGACTGGGTGCAAGTTATCAGCCAGGGGTTCGGCTTTAGCATCGGTAACGACCCAGCGATTCGCCGCAATCCGAAGTTGCTATGGCTGCTGGTGCTCGGTTCGGTTCCCGCCGGCATCGCCGGATTGCTGGTGAAGGACCTGGCCGAGCACGTCTGGCGCAATAACCAATACCTGATCGGCAGCATGCTGATCCTGGTGGGCCTGTTCATGTGGTGGGCCGACCGTCAGGGATCGCGCAAGAAGGATCTGGGCAACGTGTCGCCGTCCGATTCGCTGACCATCGGCGCGGCGCAGGCGCTGGCGCTGGTCCCCGGCGTTTCGCGCAGCGGCATCACCATCTGCGCCGGGCTGCTGCGGCATCTGGACCGCCCCACCGCCGCCCGATTCTCCTTCCTGCTGGCGACGCCCGCCATCGCCGGCGCCGCGGCCCTGGACGCCTGGGATCTCCTGAAAAACGGCGGGATCGCCGGGATTCCAGAGGACATGCGGTCCGCCATGCTGGTGGGAATCATCGTGAGCGCCATCGTCGGCGCGCTCACCATCCAGTTCTTCCTGAGCTTCCTCCGGCGGAGGTCGCTGGCCTTCTTCGTGTGGTACCGCGTGGTTTTTGGCATAATAGTAATCGCTCTGGCCACCTTCTTCCGCTACCACGGAGGATGAGATTTTTAGGACCCACCCGCCATGCCCGGCTCAATGAAGCCGGGGCCGTGGTGCTATTGATCGCGGGACTGTTCCTGTTCTTCAGTCTCATCTCGTACTATCCCCTGGACGCGTCCTGGAACACCGCCACCTCCGGCCCGAAGCCCGTGAACCTCACCGGCTTGGTCGGCGCGGCGATATCCGACCTGCTGCTGCAGGGCTTCGGGCTGGGCGCCTACGTGTTTCCGATCCTGATCCTGATGCTGAGCTGGCGATGGCTCCGCGGCGCCGAAATCGCCGCTCCCTGGGCCCGTGTGGCCGGCGGACTGGCCTGGGTCGGCGCGACCTGCACGGCTCTGGGCTTCTTCCGCGACTGGCGCCCCATCGCCGATGCCATTCCCGCCGGCGGTTTGATCGGCTTGGTCACGGCGGATTACGCGGTGTCCAAGATGAATCTGACCGGCGCGGTTCTGGTGACCAGCGCCGTGTGGATCCTTTCGCTGTACCTGATTTCGACCTTCGAGATGTCGCGCGTGCCGGCCTGGTTCGCCCCGCCCATCCAGCTCGTGCGGGCAATCTGGGGACGCCTGGCCGCGTGGCGGACGAAATGGATCGAGCTTTCGCAACAGCGCGCGCAGCGGCGTGCCGAAGAGAGAGCCGCGCGGAAAGCGGCCGACTTGGCTGCTCTGGCGGTTGCGCTTGCGCACCCCGCGCAGGAGACTCCCCTGGTTCCGGATGCTCCGAAAATCCCGGATGCTCCGGAGATCATGGATGCTCCGGAAATTATGGACCCGCTGAAACCTTCCGCCTCGGCAGCCGCCGTGGGCAGGACGGCCCTCCGGCCCACGCCGCAGCCTGAGCCGCCGCCCGCGTTCGAGGATATTCCCATCCGGGCGATGGATCCGGGACCCGAGCCATTGCCTCGCGGAGCCACGTTCATCGAGCCTGAACCGATGCCGGAAGAAATCGAAGCCCGGTCGCCCGCCCGGGAACTGCCGCCGCCCAAGCCGCGCTTCGTATTCCGGCTGCCCTCCACCGACCTTTTGCAGGAGCCCGTGGGGCGCGCCGCCTGGGACACCCAGGAGTTGAAGGACACCGCCGCCCAGATCAAATCCAAATTCGAGGAATTCAACGTACGCGGCTCGGTGGTCCAGATCAATCCCGGACCGGTGGTGACCACCTTCGAGTTCAAGCCCGAAGCGGGCGTGAAGTACTCGCGCATCACCACGCTGACCGAAGACCTGTGCCTGGGCTTGCAGGCCGAATCGATTCTGATCGAGCGCATCCCCGGCAAGCCGACCGTCGGCATCGAGGTTCCCAACACCAAGCGCGAAACCATCAGCCTGCGCCAGATTCTGGAGTCCGAAGAGTTCCTGAATTCCGCGTCGATGCTGACGGTCTCGCTGGGCAAGGACATCAACGGGCGCATCAAGGTGGCGGCGCTCGAATCGATGCCCCACCTGTTGATCGCCGGATCCACCGGATCGGGCAAGAGCGTGATGCTCAACTCGCTGATCATGTCGATCCTCTACAAGGCCACGCCGGACCAGGTTCGCATGATCATGGTGGATCCCAAACGCCTGGAATTCGGACCCTACGAGGGGATTCCGCACCTGCTGACGCCGGTGATCACCGACGCGCGCAAAGCCACCATCGCGCTGCGCAACGCCGTGCTCGAAATGGAGCGCCGCCTGAAACTGCTGGCGGGCCAGGGCGTGCGCAATATCGAGCAGTTCAACAAGAAGGTGCGGCAACTGGAGTCGCAGCCGCGCAACCTGTTTGAAGAAGAGCTGGAACAGGACGAGCTGGAGCAGCTTCCCTACGTGCTGATCATCATCGACGAATTGGCCGACCTGATGATGGTGGAGCGGGCCAACGTCGAGGAGAGCGTCACGCGGCTGGCGCAGATGGCGCGCGCCGTGGGTATGCACCTGGTACTGGCGACCCAGCGTCCCAGCGTGGACGTGATCACCGGCCTGATCAAGGCGAATTTCCCCTCGCGGATCAGCTTCCGCGTGGCCACCCGCGTCGATTCGCGCACGGTGCTGGACGTGATGGGCGCCGAACACCTGCTGGGCAAGGGCGATATGCTGTACCTGCCGCCCGGTTCGTCGCGCCTGACACGCGTGCACGGCTCCTTCGTGAGCGAGGCCGAAACCAATCGCGTGGTCGACTTCTGGAAGGAGCAGGCCCAGCCGGAATACGACCAGACCTTCCTGATCGCGCCTCCCGCGGAGGACGAAGAAGGCGACGCCGAGGCCGTCGACGCCCCGGAAGATCCCTTGTACCAGGAAGCCGTGCGCGTGGTGTGCGAAATGGGCAAGGCATCCACGTCTACGTTACAGCGCCGGCTGCGCCTCGGTTACGGGCGCGCCGCGCGAATCCTGGACATGATGCAGCGCGACGGGATCATCGGGCCGCCCGACGGCAGCCGCCCGCGCGACGTGCTGAAGCGTCCGGATTGGCTCGAAGAGATCGAGAATCAAGTAAGATAGGTTTTTATACGCTATGCTTCGAGTCGTTCTTGCATTGGTGTGTCTGTTGGTGTCGGCCCAGGGCGCCTCTACTCCCCGTCCTCTGGCCGATATTACGGTCCCCATCGCCGAGGGGAAAAAGATTCGCCTCAGCCAGTACCGCGGCAAGGTGATGGTCGTGGCCCTGATCTCCACCACCTGCGAGCACTGCATTAGCTCCATGGAACTGCTCAGCAAGCTCCAGAAGGAGTATGGTCCCCAAGGCTTTCAGGCGGTCGGCATCGGGGCGGACGATGTGGCCGCCAAGATGATTGACTCCCTCACGAAAATTCAGAAGTTCGGGTTTCCGCTCGGCTACCTGGATCAGGCCACCACCATGCAGCTGTGCGATTTCAAGGCCGACGATCACCCCTTCGTCCCCATCTACATGTTCGTGGACAGGAAGGGCACCATCCGGTTTCAATACGCGGGGAAAGACGATTTCTTCAAGAACGAAGAGAAGAACACCCGGATCCTGATCGAGGGCTTGCTGAAGCAGTAAGCCTCATAGATCGAATTTGATCCCCTGCGCCAGCGGCAGTTCGCCCGACCAGTTCACCGTGACCGTCTGCCGCCGCATGTAGGCTTTCCAGGCATCGCTGCCCGATTCGCGCCCGCCGCCCGTATCTTTTTCCCCGCCGAAAGCGCCGCCGATTTCCGCTCCGCTGGTGCCGATGTTCACGTTGGCGATGCCGCAATCGCTGCCGCGCGCGCTGAGGAACGTTTCCGAGGCCGCCAGGTTCGCGGTGAAGATCGCCGAGGAAAGTCCTTGCGGGACGTCGTTGTGCCAGGCCATGGCTTCCTCCAGACGATCGAACTCAATCAGGTACAGGACCGGCGCGAACAGTTCTTCCTTGAGGATCGCCATACCGGGTTGGGCCTGGACGATGGCCGGCTCGACGAAGCATCCCTTCCTTCGCCGAGGCAGGCGCTTTCCGCCGGTCAGGATTTTCCCGCCCTGCTCTTGAATTGCGGCGAGCCCCCGCATCATGTTGTCGACCGCGGTTTCATCGATGAGCGGCCCCATCAGCGTCGCGGGGTCGAGCGGGTCTCCGATGCGGACTTGCCGGTACGCCGCAAGCAGCTTCTCCCTGATTGCGGGCGCGATGCCCTTCTGCACAAACAATCTTCGAATCGATGTGCAGCGCTGCCCGGCCGTACCCACCGCGCCGAACAGCACCGCGCGGACCACCAGATCGGGATCGGCATCGTCCATCACAATCACGCCGTTGTTGCCGCCGAGTTCGAGCAGGCTCCGGCCCAGGCGCGCCGCCACCACCTGAGCGACATGCCTTCCCATGCGGACCGAGCCCGTCGCGCTGATGAGCGGCACGCGGCGGTCCTGGATCAAGCGTTCGCCGACCACGTCGTCCTTGCCAATCACCAGGTTCAGCACGCCCTTCCAGCCGTGGCGCTCGAGCACGCGGTCGCAGATCTCCTGCACCGCAACGGCGCACAGCGGCACTTTGAGCGACGGCTTCCAGACGACGGTATCGCCGCAGACCATCGCGATCAGGGCGTTCCAGCTCCATACCGCCACCGGAAAGTTGAACGCGCTGATGATCCCGACGACGCCCAGCGGGTGCCACTGCTCATACATCCTGTGGCCGGGCCGCTCGCTGTGCATCGACAGGCCGTAAAGCTGGCGCGACAGGCCGCAGGCGAAATCGGCGATGTCGATCATCTCCTGCACCTCGCCCTGGCCTTCGGCGGCGATCTTGCCCGCTTCGAGCGAGACCATTTTGCCCAGCTCCTGCTTGGCGCTGCGAAGCTCGTCGCCGATCTCGCGCACGATTTCACCGCGTTTCGGCGCGGGCAGCATGCGCCACCGCTCGAACGTCTGTTGGGCGAGCGAGACGATGGCGTCGTAATCCTCCGCCGAGGCCAGTGGCACGCGGCCCAGCTCGGCTCCCGTCGCGGGGTTGTACGAAACGACTTGGTTGGCTTCCATGCGGCCGCTCATACTGCCAGTCTGCCAAACCCGCGGGTCCCGGTCTCAAAGGTGTGTCCCAGCCGCCGAGCCGCGCGATCGATCCGGGCGACGATCCCGGCCTGAAAGACCGGATCCAGCCATCTCTCCGTAATCGTTCGCTGTGCTCACCCGGAACCCAGCCTCCCGAGTGGTTGCTCCGCGGGGCTTGACGGCGCGGATATGGAGCGGATCGCCGATCAGATCGCGCCCGCTGGCCTCAACCGCCGCCTGGGCCAGCGCCTCGGGATCGCAGGGCAGCAGCGGCGCGAGCGTCGCGTAGGTTTCGACACCGGCCTTGCGGAGAGCGCACACCGTGTCGATCCTCTCCTCGAAGGTCGCGACAATGCGGCTCGTACAACCGCCGGACCTGGTCGCGATCGGTGGTGATCGAAAAGCTGACCCGCAGCGTGGTGCGCCGCGCCAACTTCTGGAGCAGATCCAAGTCTCGTAAGATAAGCGGCCCGCGCGTCTGGAGCACGAACACGCGAGGCGGGGCCGCGATCGCCGCTTCCAGAATCGCCGGCATCAGCCGTCCGCGCTCCTCGGCAGGCTGATAAGGATCGACCAGCGGCGAGCAATAGATCCGCTGGCCCGGCCGCAACTCGCGCGCCAGCAACTCGGCCGCGTTGGTCTTGAACGTGGTGAACTGTCCCCAGCGCTGCCAGTCCTCGGGCTTCAGTCCGCCGTAGATCCCCATGGTGGGGACGTAGCAGTAGGTGCAGCCGAAGGTGCAGTTGCGCGCGGGAGTCAGCGAGTGCGTAAATCCGGCCTCGGCGATGAAGCCGGAGGTCTTGGTGAGGATCGTGCGGGCGATGGAATGCCGGACGTGCTCCTTCACGTCTTCATCTTACGCGGGCATGCTACTCTTGTGGCTTGACACACGCAGTCCTTGCCTAGCACCGGGTGACCGCGGCCCCTTTCGGCCAAGCTCACTCGTCGTGTATCCCGCCCTCCGCAATCAGGCAAGGAGAACTAAAATGCACGTCCCTCAAGAGAATCTCGCCCGCGTGTGTCTCAGCCGCGGCGAACGAGCCCGCGTCCTCTGGAACGAACGCGAATATGAAGCCATCGTCTCGGGAGCGGTGTTGTCCGGCGAATCCGGCCCGCCCGTTACAGGCGACTGGGCCGCCGTTCGTCCCATCGAGCCGGGTCTGCTGCTGATCGAAGCCCTGCTGCCACGCCGCTCGAAGATCGCCCGCCGCGCCGCCGGTCGCCGGACCCAGGAACAAGTGCTCGCAGCCAACGTCGACCTGGCGCTGATTGTTTGCGGACTGGACGGCGACTTTAACGCGCGCCGCCTGGAACGCTACCTCGCCATCGCCCACGAAGGCGGCGTTCAACCCGCCGTCATTCTGAACAAAGCCGACCTATGCCCGGATCCCGCGGCGACGCTCGCCCGGGCGCGGGAAGCGGCCCGTTCCGCCCCGATTCTCACGCTCAGCGCACGCACGGGCGCGGGCTGCGAAGCCCTCCAGGCGCTGCTCCAACCGGCTGTGACGGCCGTATTGCTCGGATCGAGCGGAGCGGGCAAATCATCGCTCCTCAATCGCCTTCTGGGCCAGGAGGCGCACGTTACCGCCGCTGTCCGCGAATCGGATGCCCGGGGCCGCCACACCACCACCGAACGCGAGATGATCCTGCTCCCTTCCGGCGCGGCGTTGATCGACACGCCCGGCCTGCGCGAGATCCAGTTACTGGTGAGTGAGGAAAGCGTCGAGGCCGTATTCGACGAGATCGCGTCGCTCGCGTCCGCCTGCCAATTCCGCGATTGTACCCATACCAGCGAGCCTGGATGCGCCGTTCGCGAAGCCGTCTCGCCGGAACGCCTCGCCAGCTTCCACAAGCTCACCCGCGAAGCCGGTCAGGTCCGCGAAAAACAGCGCTGGCGCGCGATTCACAAAGAGATGCGCCGCTTCTACAAAGAGCGCCGGCGGTAGGCGGATCTCAACTCAGTCAACGGCTGTTTTCGTATCGATGGCGGTGCGGATATCGGTAATGAATTGCTCCAGCGGCTTCACGCCCAGATCCGCGTGCTTGCGGTGGCGCACCGAGACCGTGCCGGCCTCGGCTTCGCGGTCGCCCACCACCAGCATGTACGGCACCTTCTGCAACTGGGCTTCGCGAATTTTGAGATTGACCTTTTCCTTGCGATCGTCCAGATGCACGCGCAGCCCCGCGGCTTCGAGCTTCGCGTGCACCTGTCTTCGCGTAGTCCTGCTGCCGGTCGGTGATCGGCATCACCACCGCCTGCACCGGCGCGAGCCACACCGGGAACGCCCCGGCGTAGTGCTCGATCAGCGTGCCGAAGAACCGCTCGACGCTGCCGTAGAGCGCGCGATGCACCATCAGCGGCTGATGCCGTTTGCCGTCCTCGGCGACGTATTCCAGATTGAACCGCCGCGGCAGTGTGAAATCGAACTGCACGGTCGAAAGCTGCCACTTGCGACCCAGCGCATCCAACAGCTTCACATCGATCTTGGGCCCGTAAAAAGCGGCTTCGTCCGGAATCACCGGAGCCTTGATGTTCAGGCGCTCGACGGCGCGCTTCAGGGCGCCTTCCGCCAGCTCCCACTGATCCGCCTCGCCGTCGTACTTGCCGCTGGCTCCGCCGTCCCAGGTTGAAATCTCCGCGTCGTACTGCTCGAATCCGAAGGTCTTCAGCACGTCCAGCGCGAATTCGAGGCAGTTCACGACTTCATCCTCGATCTGATCCCGCGTGCAGAAGATGTGCGCGTCGTCCTGCGTGAAGCCGCGAACCCGCAGCAACCCGTGCATGGTCCCACTGCGCTCGTAGCGATACACCGTGCCGAGCTCGCCCAGCCGCACCGGCAGTTCGCGATAGCTGCGCAGCTTGTCGCGATAGATCAGGATGTGGCCCGGACAATTCATGGGCTTCAGGCGATATTCCGCGTCATCCAGCTCCATGCCCAGCGAACATATTCTCGGCATAGTGGCTGAGGTGCCCCGACGTCCGCCACAGATCGGCGCGCATCACATGCGGCGTGTACACCAGCGAATAGCCGCGCTTCAGATACTGGTCGCGCATCCAGTCCTCGATCAGTTTGCGGATGATCCCGCCCTTGGGGTGGTAAAAAATCAGCCCCGGACCGGCCAGCTCCTGGATGCTGAACAGATCCAGCTCCTGGCCCAGCTTGCGATGGTCGCGCTTCTTGGCCTCTTCGAGCTTCGCCAGGTAATCGTCCAGATCCTTCTGCTTGAAGAACGCCGTGCCGTAGATGCGCTGGAGCTGCGCGTTGTGCTCGTCGCCCTTCCAGTACGCGCCCGCGATCGAGAGCAGCTTGAACGCCTTGATCTTCTTGGTGGACGGCACGTGCGGGCCGCGGCAGAAATCGATAAAGTGCGGGCCCAGCGTGTATTCGGAAAACACGTCGCCGGCGCGCTCCGTGATCAGCTCGACCTTCATGGGCTGGTCGGCGTAGAGCTGGAGACCCGCGTTTTTCTCCGTGTACTTGCGCTCGTAGGGCAGATCGCGCGCCTGGATCTCCCACATGCGCTTCTCGATCTTTTCGAGATCCTCGGGAGAGAACGGCGTGTCGCGCTGGAAATCGTAATAGAAACCCGTCTCGATGGGAGGGCCGATGCCGAGCTTGGTCTCGGGAAACAGCTCCAGCACGGCCGCGGCAAGGAGATGCGCGGTGGAATGGCGGTACACCTCCAGCGCCTCGGGATTCTTGGTGGTCAGGATCTCAAGCTTGGCATTGTTCTCGAACGGCCGGTTCAGATCCCACAAATTGCCGTCGACGCGCGCCACGATCGCGTCATCCGCCAGGCGCGGGCTGATCGAGCGGGCCACATCCACTGGTTTGGTCCCCGCCGGGACGCTCTGTACACTGCCGTCCGGAAGAGTGACCTGTATGTTGTCCATGGGTAATTTTCAGGTTATCAAAACCGCCGTTTCCGCCGCGCCTGATATAGTGTAGGGAAGGTATCTGCCGCCGTGACTCCAACCGCCAGCATTCCCGCCGGATTCGACGAATCCGCCCTGGTGGCCCAGGCCAAGGCCGGCGACCAAAACGCGTTTTCCGAGCTGGTGCGGCGCTATGAGCGCAAGATCTACCGGCTCGCCAAGAACATCACCCGCAACGACGAAGACGCCGAGGACGTCCTCCAGGACGCCTTCCTCAAGGCTTACACGCACTTAGACAACTTCAAGGGCGATTCGAAGTTCTACACCTGGATCGTCCGCATCGCCGTGAATGAAGCCCTGATGCGGCTCCGCAAGCGGAAAAACGACCGCAGCGTGCCCCTGGACGAGCCCGTCGACCTGGGCGAAGAAACGGTGACAAGAGAGATCGCCGTCTGGGAGGATAACCCCGAACAGCAGTATTCTCAAGAGGAATGGCGCCGCATCCTGGACGAGGCCATCGACACTTTGAAGCCGGATTTCCGCACCGTTTTCGTGTTGCGCGACATCGAAGAACTGAGCACCGAGGAAACCGCAGAAACCCTCGGCATTTCAATTCCTGCGGTCAAAAGCAGGCTGTTACGGGCACGTTTGGCGCTGCGGGAGAAGCTAACCCGTCAATTCAAACGGAAAGGGGAAGACTTGCTTGGTTACCTGTAAACAGTTCCTGCAGGAATTAAACGCCTACCTGGATGAAACCGTAGACCCGGAAACGAAGCAACATTGGCAAGATCACGTGGATCAGTGCCCCAACTGCTTCGTCATCGTAGACACCACGAAGAAGACGTTGCAGGTCTACAAGGGCATGGAGCCGCAGATTCTCCCGGAGGATGTCAGAAGCCGGCTATGGGATGCCCTGGAGAAGAAAATGGCAGCCAAGAAACAACCTCAAGCCTGACTCCCCGCTGGACAAACCCCTCCCCAAAACAAGCACTTCCGGCATTGTTCCCCGACCTTCAACGGAAACCGAAGTTGATCCTGAGCCTCTCGTAATTCCCCGACCGCGTTTCGCGCCGCCGCCAGATCTCGATCGCTCAAGCTGATTTCGACGATCCGGTCCGAACGCAAATAGTACAGCACGGCCCGATCCGGGCGGCGTCCCGCGTAGCGCTCCAGAGCCAGCGCATAGAGACGCAATTGCAAGGCGTATCCCTCGCCCGCGGATTCGATATTGGGTTCGTCGCGATCGGTTTTGTAATCGATAATGACGAGTTCCCCGCCGGCATTCATTCCTTCGTCGAACCATAAATCGATCTGGCCGCGGACAATCACGTCTTCTGTTTCAAACAAAAAGTCGAATTCGCGTTCGATGCGCGTGGCGGCTTCCGCGCGGCGTCCCAGCTCGCTTGACCGGAAGCGCGAGGCTAATTCGTTGGCTTCAGCCGATTCGACAACTCCGCCCGCGAGAGCCTTGTGGACATCCAGGCCCAGTTCGACCGCACCCGTACCCGGCCGGTCCGCAACCGGTTCGAGTCCCAAATACCGGCTCAGAAAATATCTGCGAGGACACGCCTGAAACATCGCCACCGACGTGACCGCCACCGCGGAATCGTACTGGCCGGACACTGCGGGTAGATCGAGCACGTCTTCTGTGATGCCAGCGGCGGCGACTTCCGCATCCGCGGGTTCTGGCGGAGCAGCAGACTCCGGCACCGCGGATTCGGCAAGCTTCTGCCAGGGTGACGATCTCTTTCGTTCCGCATGCGACAGAATCAAACGATCCTGCGCGCGAGTCATCGCGACGTACAGCAGCCGGTTCTCCTCCGCTGTTTCCTTCCGCTCGATCTCCTCGGTCAAAGTCCGGTGGGCCGCATCGGAACATCCCTGGCCCGTCACGGGATGCCGCCACTTCACCCCCAGCCCCGCGCCGCGCGATACCGCGATCACGGGCTTTCTGCGGTCCGGACCGCGATGCAGCGCGCTCACGAAGACCACCGGGAACTCGAGCCCCTTGGCCGCATGGATGGTCATCATGCGCACCACGTCGCCGGCTTCGGGCGGCGGCGCCTCGGCGACGCTCTGGGTCCACCGCAGCGCTTCCAGATCTTCGAGCATTTCCGCCAGCGGGCGCGGGCGGTCGCGGAATTCGCGCCGCAGCCACGCCAGCAGCTTTTCGACGTTGGCGCGAGAACGGTCCGCAAGGCCACGAGTATAGCCGCACTGGTCCAGAGCCATCGCGATCAAACGGTCCGGGGCTATCAATCCAGCCAGTTCACGAATTCGCCCGAACCATTTTTCAAATTCGGTCCGCCAGTCTTCGCGACTCATCTGATAAAGCTGCTGATCGCTCAAGCCCACCAGCGGCCCGCGCAGCACGCCCATCAGCGGGATCTCGTCCAGAGGATTCACCAGCGCGGCCAGCAGCGCCAGCAAATCGCGGGTTTCGCGCGCTTCCAAGAACGTCCGGCCGCCGGTGAGCAGAAATGGAATATTGAGACGATCGAAAGCCCGCTCGAACGGCGCAGTCGAGCTGAGCGTCCGCACCAGAACCGCGATATCGCGATATGCAAACTCGCGATCGTCGACGAACTGCCGGATTCGCGCGGCCACCAGAGCTGCTTCCGTGTCGACCGCGTTCTCACCCCGCCCCACCAGCCTCTCGACGGCGACGCCGACGGGCGCGAACTTCGCATGCGCCTCCAGTGGCCGCGCCTCGATCCCGGGCTGCGCGTCGAGCACCGCGGAGACCGTCGCCAGGATTTCCGCGCGGCTGCGATGATTCTCCTTCAGCTCGTCGATCTCGGCGCCGCTCGAACGCAATGCATCGCGATATTCGGCGAACACTTCCGGATCGGCATAACGAAAGCCGTAGATCGACTGGTTGATGTCGCCCACGCCGAAGAAATTGGTCCGCAGCAGGTTCATCAGGCGCCATTGCAGGCGATTGGTGTCCTGCAATTCGTCCATGAGCACCTGCTCGAACCGGCCGGAGACCTGGCGCCGCACCTCCTCGTCCGATTCCAGCAGCGCGACCGTGAACTCCTCCAGATCCGCGAAATCCACCGCGGATTCCTGGCGTTTTCTCGCGCGATATGTCGCGCCCACGCGCGCGATCGCGGCCTTCAGCAGATCATGCAGGTCCGCGTACGATTCCCCTATCCATTGCGCCTCCAACGCGGGCAGGGCTTCCTGTTTCAATTGGGTCGCCGCGGGATTTCGTCCCACGCGATTCAAGCTGAAATCGAATCGGCTAAGCACTTCGAGGTTGGGTTGCGCGAGAAACTCGGCGGCCCATTCCCGCAGGCGGGGCCCTTCGGCTCCGCGGGGAGGCGGTCCATTCACCAGCGAACTTGCCAGATCCAGCGCGGCAGGCAAACAATCCGGTGTTCGGGTCGCGGCGGGAATCTCCGTGATGCCGGACAATCGCATGGATTCGTACACGTCCAGCAGACTCTCGGCCAGATCCGGCTGGCGGCCGTTATCCTGTGTCGAAAGATCCAGCGCTTCCAGCAGCCGCCGCATCTGGTCCGGCTGCTCGCGATACATGGCGTCGAGCGATGCTTCGGCCGCTTCGCGCGCCAGCCGGTCCGCCGCCGGCTGATCGAGCACCGTGAAATCCGGAGCCAGGCCCGCGTGAATCGCATTCTCCTGCAGCACTCGGGCGCAAAAGCCATGGATCGTGGACACCCACGCCCGCTCGATCGACTCTCGTAACTCGGGGCGTGAGTCAAATCGTCGGATCAGGCGGCTCTTGATCTCGTTTGCGGCTTTTTCGGTGAAGGTGATGGCCAGAATCCGCGCCGGATCGACGCGCTGCTCTTCCACCAGCCAGGCGAACCGCTCCGTAAGCACGCGGGTCTTGCCCGAACCGGGCCCTGCCACCACGCACACGTCCTGCCCGAGACGCTCCACCGCACGGCGCTGGTCATCTGACAGAATCACGAAGCTACCTGCACACCTTCCTTCACAAGTGCGGCCGACTCCACGCGGCAGATATCGCGAAAATCGCACCATTGGCACTTGTCCGGATTCGCAGGCCGGACGGCGATGTCGCCGGACGCGATCGCTTCGTGTACCCGCACCGCCGCGTTCTCGGCGTCCTCCATCAGCCCGCGCAACGCGTCACGAGTGCACTGCGTGCCCAGCGACTCAAGGCCCGGGACGCTCACGTGCCAGCCGTCCCAGGTGACGTCCTTCTTCAATCCGCAGAACAGCATCCCCACCGGGTCGAGCCCGAACGTGCGCGCGGCCGCCGCCAGATACAGCCCGCCCTGCACGAGGTGGCCCTCGCCGGTGTCCTCCACTCGTTCCTTGATCTTGTTTCCCGCGCTGTATTTGTAGTCGATCACCAGGGCCTGATTGCCGGAACCCACATCCAGTCTGTCGATGCGGCCGGTGATGCTGACCAGAGGATTGAGAGCATAGCTGAATTTTTCTTCCACGCGCGTGGACCAGCCCCGGAGCCCGAACTGAGTATCGTCGAGGAAGCCGCGAAAGTGCCGCATCAGCTCCAGCCGCACAGCTTCAGTGCGGTATCCCTCCGGCACGCGCCGCCGCGCACACTCCTCTTCGAAGACCTGATCCAGAATCGCCGCGCCCAGCAGCGGCGCACGAGTCCATTCGGCCAGCGCGCGATGCAGAATGCTTCCTTGCAGAAGCAAGTCCAACCGGTCGCGGGGCTCCGGGGGCCGCCGGCGCAGCCGCAGCGTCTTGCCGGCGAAAAACTGAAACGGACATTGCAGAAAACTCTCGATCCCCGTGGGACTCAGCGTCTTGTGTACAAAGTGGGGCGGATCTCCAGATCCGCGCCGGACGTCCACGTCCGGCCGTACTCGGGGAACCGCTACCCGTCCCGCGATCGGCGCAAACTCACCTTCCAGAAAGAACGACGGCAGCGTGTCTTCCCCCTGCTCATCGAAGCGCGGATAGCTGAGGATGGTCTCCTCCGTCGCCCGCGAGGTCGCCAGCTCGAACAGAAACCGTTCTTCCATTTGCCGGTCCGCCGCCGTATCCAGGCCAGCCCGGTGACGAGCCGCGTCGCCCAAGATCGGATCCTCGCGATGATACTGGGGAAAATGCCGCTCGATCAGCCCGCACACGAAAACCACGGGCAGCTCCCACTGCCGCGCTTCGTACGCGTCCATAACGTGGACCACGTTGCGGCGCAGATCGGGGACGCGCAGCGGCTCGAGCGCCAGCGCCGTCTCCACCTGCTTCCAGAACGCCGCGAGGGCGCGTCGGCCGAGACCTTCGAGCGCAGCCGCCGCACCGTCGAGAATATCTTCGAACGCGGCCAGGGCGGCCGAAGTCGAACGCCACGCGCCGATGCGATCCCGGTCGGCATCCTCGGTCACTGCGGGCGCCGGCAACCATGCCCGCAGTGTCTTCAGTCGCGACGCCCACTCCTGGGGCTCCAGACGCTCGCGCGACCACCTGTCAAGAGCAGCAAGCTGCTCTAGTCCTGCCGGCAAGGGCAATCCGAAATCCGGTAGCTTTTCTCTCCAGGCGAAATCGAGATCGTCTCCATGCGCGGTCGCGCCCATCCCCGAAACCGGCATGCGAACGGCGGAGAGCAGCGCCGCATGATCCCATCCGGCCAGCATCGCGCGCACTACTTTGGATAAGAACGTCAAGGCCGGGTGAGCTGCGAGCGGATGATGAAAGTACAACCTCGCGGGAATCCCGAAGCGCGCCAGCGTCGTTTCCAAAATGCCCGCGTAAGGATCGCGCGAGCGCAGCACGATACCCATTTCCCGGAAGCTCCGGCCTTGCGCCGCGCAGGCCAGTATGCGGCGGGCGATTTCCTCCACTTCGCGTTCGATGGTGGCGGCGGAGAATCCGCTTCGGCTCGCGGAACGCATGGCCGCCGGAAGCCGTTGCTCCGCGAAGCCGGCCGCGAGCAAACTCTTGCGAAGCGTATGCGACCCCGGCCAGTCCGGAAGCGTGATGGCGACGCTGGCTCGCGCGCCCAGCGCTACGACCAACTCGGTTTCCGCGGCCGATAGCGTAAAGAACCCGTCCAGGATGATGTTCGCCGGAGAGTCCCGGCCACCGGCGCGAATCGCTTCCGCTGCGCTTGCCAGACGGGCGTGGCGCAAGCCCAACCCGCGAGCTTTCAGGTTCCTCTCGACGTCTTCCGCGACACTCGCGAGATCCTCCGGCAGGGCCGCCGCCGGCGCTTGTTCAAAGAGCTGCGCCAGCCCGCGCCGGAAACCCGGGAATCCGGCTACCGCGGTGAAGCGCTCTGGCCGGAGCCGTTCCAGAGCCTGCTCGATCAGCAGGTCCAGCAGCGCCGCGGGAGCCGTCCCTTCCGCGGACAGCCCGTCGAGAAAATTCGCCAGCGTGCGGATCTGGCGAGGCCGAACGGGGAAACTCGAACGGGCCCCCGGGCGAATCAATGAATGCCGGAGGTGCTCCACCATGGTGGCCGTGGGCACGATCAGCAGCGGGTCGGGTTGGGATCGAAAGAGCTCGAGCGCAAGGCGAGTTTTGCCGGAAGCGGGAGGACCTGAGATCAGGAGATTCAAATTCCCACTATACGCGGAAGGACGGGCGATCTTGTTTACCCGCAAGCGGGCCGGCGGTCTACTTTTTTGCTTCGCCGCCGAGCTGGGGGACCAGTTCGGTTCTCATCTTCTCGAATTTCTCGCGCTGGCCGGGCTGGAGGATGCGGACAATCCGGCTCAATCCGGTGGAACGCAAGTCGTCGAGCTGATCCTGCAGGCTCTCGTAATAGTGGCTGTAATCCTGCAATACCACCGCGATCTGATCCGCCTGCTCCGGGGAGAGATCCAGCTGGGTCTTGAAGTTTTCGAGGACCGCTTCCCGGCTGGTATCCCGGGGCGCCGCCGCGGAAACAATACGATGGAGCCGGTCATGCAGACCGTATTGCATGCCCAACATTCCGGCCGCGGCGCCGGCCAGAAACACCAGCAGTAGCGTGGACGCGATGCGCGGGTTTCCGATGGACGGTTTATTGCTCACGATAGGTGACCAGATTCATGAGAACAGCATCCTGGTCGGGTACCCCCGTCACCAACCGTGTCTGGCCATTGCCTGAGAAAACACCGTCGGAGAATACGCCTGAGAGTTCCCGGGGCAGGTCGGAAACCTGGGTCGCCTGCGGCAAACTGCCGGCCCCCGCCGTTTCCACGGCCTTCTGTTCCGATGAAATCACATAAACGCCGAGCAATAAGGCCATGGCCAGCGATGCCATGGCGATCCGGCGGGCAAACAGGGAGTCGAAGAACAGGGTAAAGACCGAGCCGGGACCCTGTGCCTCAATCCTCTCCAGAACGCGCGCGTAAAAGCCGGGGCGTGGCTCGGCGTTTTCGACTTCGGCCGTGCGCCATTGCCGTAAAACCGCCGCCTGCGCTTGCATGGCCGCTACCGCATCGCGGCATTCTGCACATTCCGTCAAATGTTTTCCGGCAGGATGCTCTGGAGCGGAGCCGAGTCCGGTCAGAACCTCTTCCAGATGGTCCCGAATAATCCGATGCATCATTTCCTTCCCTCAGTCACTGCTGTTGCATTTCCGCCGCGGGTCTTGTGCCCGCTTTACTACCTGGTAGCGCTCCGGACACGGCCCAGGCGTTGCGCCGCCTTGAGCAGCTTCTGGCGCGTCCGAAACAACTTTACCTTTATTGTATTCTCGTTCATACCCGTCATTTGCGCCAGTTCCTCGACCGAGTGGCCCTCCACTTCTTTGAGCAGGATCAGACTGCGGTCTTCCTGGGATACCTTGGCCAACAGCTTCACCGCCAGATCGCGCTGCGCCAGACGTTCGTCCGCCGGCCTCGACGGATCCACCGCCGGCTCGGAAGCCTCCATCCTCTGCGATTCTTCCAGGCTGAAATCGCTCTCGTAGACCAGCCGCCGGACGCGCTTCTTGCGCAGGTAATCGTAGCACTCGTTCACCGTGATCTTGTAAATCCAGGTGAGCAGCGAACTGCGGAAATCGAAGTTGCGGATGGAGAAGTAAACCTTGCTGAAGACCTGCTGGGCGATGTCCTCGGCGTCGTTGTGGTTGCGCAGGATACCGTAGATAATCGAGAAGATCTTTGCCTGGTAGCGCTCCACCAGCTCGCGGAATGCGAGTTCGTCCCCGGCTTGCACCCGCCGGACCAGCGCCGCCTCCTCGCCATTCCTGTGGTCCACTCGCGTCTTGGCCCGCGCCTTCGATCCAATCGCCGGGAAATGCAGTGCGCCGATCAGAGTAGCCATAACTACCTACTCCGACGCACCCCAGCCCGCCCCGGTTTCATTGGGTTTTCCTGAAGATAGCCGGCCTCCGAGAAACTGGACCGGTCTGGTCGCCTATAGTATAATGCTTTTGAGGAGTGAAATACGCTGCAATGGTCCAGTTAACGGAAACCGCGATTGGTAAGGTGAAAGAGATTCTTGACTCGCAGGAGCCCAAACCGGCCGGGCTGCGCATTGCCGTAGTCGGCGGCGGGTGCTCGGGCTTCAGCTACTCCATGGCCTTCGAGAACAGCCCCGGGATGCTCGACAAGACCTACAGCTTCGGCCCGCTGAAAGTGTTCGTCGACCAGGCCAGCCTTCTGTACCTGGATGGCGCGGAAGTCGACTACGTCGAGAGCCTGGAAGGTTCCGGATTCAAGTTCAACAACCCGAATGTGAAGTCCACCTGCGGCTGCGGAAGCTCCTTCAGCGCCTAAACCGCACCAACTCCTTGAAAAAATCGAGAGCGCCCCGCAAGGGGCGCTCTTTTTTTATGTCGTGAGCCGCGATGTGCCTCGCCAAAAAGTAAAACGGGCCGGAATTGCTTCCGGCCCGTCGAGCTTGAGAGTTCGGTGTTTCGGGAGATTACTTCTTTCCCGCCTGGCGGCGGCGCATGAGGCCGAGGCCGAGGAGTCCGAGACCCATCATGGAGAGCGTCATCGGCTCAGGAACCGCCGTGTGGAAGCTCTGGCTGAACGACGTCATGTGCGTGGTGCCCGTGTGGCCCGTGCTGATGTCTTTGTAGATATAGACGGGACTTGTAGCACCAAAGACGTCACTGAAAACGGTTGCCTGCTGGCCGCCAGCAACAAGCGGAGTGTTGCCAAGCAGGTAGGCGCTTCCACCCGTACAGCCGTTGCCAGCACCGATAGCTGTGCTGCAGGCGGTCTCTTGGATTGAGGTGTTGATAGTGCCGCCGTTCGTGAGATCGACCTGAGTCACACCGCCGTCAACCTGGAAGTAAAACCACAGATCCTGGTTGAGCAGATTCAAACTCGGATTGAAATTTAACAGCACCATGCCGGCATCGTCGACGGTGGCGCTGACGAGGTTAATTTCAAGACCAGTAGTGTTTCCCGCGTCGACGGCTTGAAAATTGCTGAAAGTGAGGCCGCCGCATGAGAACGAATAGGCGCTTACTCCAGCACCCACCGTCGCTACGGTTTGCGCTGGCGGGGGCGGCGCAGGGCAATCCACCGTAGTAGCGCTCGCGATGGCTCCCATCGCCATCAACCCGATTGAAATCCCGAAAAGTCTATTTTTCATTTTTGTGTGTATCCTCCTCCGAACTCTCTCTGGCTCGCTCGCCAGTAAATCAGAACTGCTTGCTTACTTGGTAAGTATAAGGTTCCTCTCTTAGCAGAGTCAAGGCACATTCTTTCCGGCTGCGCTTCGGAGAGAGAGCCAACGCTCCTCTGCAATTGATTGATACAGCATGCTTTAGAAGTGAAGATCAAACCTCTTGCGCCCCTGGTACCGGTACCGAATTGCGAGTTTACCTGAATGTTCTGGTACCGAGGTAAACGAAAATTTCTAAGTGCGTAGGACCTCCGGTTACAATACAGTTTCGGATCTCCTTCCCGGCGACCCAAAGCAATGCTCGAACGGCTGCTCACAGAGCAATCCCATCCCGATTCCCGCCATCTGGACGAGCTCTCCATGGCCCAGCTGCTGGAAGTCATGAATGCCGCCGACGCCCAGGTGGCCGCCGCCGTCGCCCAGGAGATTCCCCGTATCGCCGCCGCGGCTGAGGCGATCGCCGCCGCCCTGGAGCGTGGGGGATCGCTTATCTACATCGGAGCCGGCACCAGCGGGCGCCTGGGGGTGCTGGACGCCGCGGAGTGTCCTCCTACGTTTGGCGTCCCCCCGGAGCTGGTGCGCGGGATCATGGCCGGGGGCGAACGCGCCTTGTCCCATTCCTTAGAAGGAGTTGAGGACGATCCCGAGGCCGGCGCCCGCGACCTGGAGGCGGCCGGCTTTGGTCCGGGGGATGCCCTGGTGGGCATTGCGGCCAGCGGCCGAACCCCCTATGTGCTTGGCGCCATAGGAAAAGCCCGTAAGCTTAACGCCGTGACCTGCGGGGTCAGCTGCGTCCGGGATTCCGAGCTGTCGCGCGCCGTCCAATACCCCATCGAGCCCGTTCCCGGCCCGGAGATCCTGACGGGTTCGACCAGGCTTCGGGCAGGAACTGCCACGAAGCTGACGCTCAATATGATCAGCACCGCCGTGATGGTGAAACTCGGCCACGTCTATGGCAATCTGATGGTGAACGTCCAGCCCACCAACCAGAAGCTGGAGGATCGAGCCCGCCGTATCATTCAGGAAGCAACCGGCGTGACCTACCAACAGGCGGCCGAGCTTCTGGATCGGGCGGGGCGCAGCGTACGGACCGCCATCATCATGCAAAAGGAACAGATCTCGCGCGAAGAGGCGGAGACACTCCTGGCGCGGGCCCAGGGAAAGATCCGGGAGGCTTTGAAGACCATTGGATAAGTTGGTGATCGAGGGGGGCGTACCTCTTACGGGCGAAATCGAAGTGAGCGGCTCCAAGAACGCCGCGCTTCCGGCCCTGGCGGCCTGCCTTTTGACCGCCGAACCGGTCATTTTGCATCGAATTCCGCAGGTGCGGGACATCGGCACGATGCTCGACCTGATCGGCCACATCATCGGGAGCGATGACGCCGGCGTTTCCGTGAATGGCGGGCAAGTGACAATCTGTGCGGCCCGGATCGAGCATCCCGAGGCTCCCTACGAGCTGGTCAAGACCATGCGAGCCTCGAGCTTAGTGTTGGGACCGCTGGTCGGACGGTGCGGTAAGGCCCGCGTATCGCTGCCAGGTGGTTGCGCGATCGGCGCGCGGCCCATCAACCTGCACGTATCGGGGCTCGAGCGTTTGGGCGCGGAAGTGCGCCAGGAGCACGGCTACATCGAGGCGATAGCGCCCCACGGTCTTCAGGGGGCCAACGTTCAGTTCGATCGAATCTCCGTCACCGGAACGGAAGACCTGCTCATGGCCGCCGTGCTGGCGCGCGGGGAAACCGTGATTGAGAATGCAGCGCGCGAGCCGGAAGTGGCCGATCTGGCCGATCTCCTGACCGCCATGGGCGCCAGGATCGAGGGCGCCGGCACTTCGACGATTCGCGTTCAGGGCGTCGCGAAACTGCATGGAGCCGAGCACACCATCATTCCGGACCGCATTGAAGCCGGGACATTTCTCATCGCGGGCGCGTTGACGCGCGGCGATCTCACGGTGCGCGGATGCGTGCCGGAACACCTGCGGGCCTTGATCGCCAAGCTCCAGCAAGCCGGCGCCGAGGTGACCGAGCCCGCGCCGGATACTTTGCGCGTACGTGTTCCGGGAAAGCTCAACAACGTCGACATCACCACCGAGGAGCATCCCGGCTTCGCCACCGATCTCCAGGCGCAGTTCATGGCCCTGATGACGCAAGCGGCGGGGATCTCCTTCGTCACCGAGACGATTTTCGAAAATCGCTTCATGCACGCCCAGGAGCTGGCTCGCATGGGGGCGAACATCCGCCTGGAAGGCCGCCAGGCGATCGTCGCGGGGCCTACGCCGCTGTCAGGAGCGCAGGTGATCGCCAGCGACTTGCGCGCCAGCGCCTCGCTGGTCCTGGCGGGTCTGGCGGCAAAGGGCGAAACTTCGATCGACCGCGTGTACCACATCGACCGCGGCTATGAGAAGATCGAATCGAAACTGGCGGGCGCGGGAGCCCGCATCCGGAGAATCACGTCTTCCTAAACCAGAATGAGTACACATCACAAACACCACAATCCGGGATTCCTGGCGTTGGTGAACGACGCCAAATCGCGCGTGAAGCAGGTGGACATCGAACAGTACCAGAAGATGCCCGCCGATCATCACGTGCTGATCGACACGCGCGAAGATCATGAATGGACCGACGGTCACGCCGCAGGCGCGATTCATCTGAGCAAGGGCGTCATCGAGCGCGACATCGAAACCGAGATCCCCGACAAATCGACGACCATGGTTTTGTACTGCGGCGGCGGGTACCGCTCGGCGCTGGTGGCCGACGCACTGCACACGATGGGATACCAGAACGCGATTTCGCTCGATGGCGGCTGGCGGGCGTGGAATGAGGCGGGGCTGCCGGTTGAAAAGTAGCGTGGAGAAGTAGCTATGTCCAAGCGTGTCCTGCTGGGAATCGGCTTGCTGCTGAGCGCTCCTGCGTTCGCCCAGCTCGACCTGACCGGCATCTGGAGCCCGGTGTTCCACGAAGACCAGCCGGAGCGCATCCCCGGACCGGAACTAGCCGACTACCTCGGGCTTCCGATCAATGACGCCGCCCGGCAGTGGGCGCTGGCGTGGGATCCTTCGCGGCTGACTCTTCAGGAGCATCAGTGCCAGGTTCACACCGTCGCCTATATCTATCGCGGCCCGCTGCTGCTGCGTATCTGGGAAGAGCGCGATCCGCAGACCCAGGAACTGGTCGCGATCCGGCAGTACATCAGCAACTACGAACAGAACCGGACCATCTACATGGACGGGCGGCCGCATCCTCCCCCCTACGCGGCGCACACCTGGATGGGCTTTTCCACGGGGAAGTGGGAGGGGAACATTCTGACGGTCACCACCACGCACATAAAACAGGGCTGGCATCGCCGCAACGGGTTGCCTTCCAGCGACGAGATCACGCTGGTGGAGCACTTCATCCGTCACGACAATCATCTGACCCATGTCAGCGTGGTCACCGATCCCGTGTATCTGACCGAACCGCTGATCAAGAGCCAGGATTTTATTCTGAACATCAGCGAGGCCGGAATCGGCACCGGCGGAATCACCACGGGGTGGCTCTATCCCTGCGAGTATGTCGACGAAATTCCCGGACGTCCACGGGATCAAGTGCCCAGCTACATGCCCGGCGAGAACCCGTTTGTCTCTGAGTTCGCCGACCGCCACAAGGTGCCGGTGGCCGCGGCGATGGGCGGCGCCGAGACCATGTATCCGGAGTATCGAAAGAAGCTGCCTTAAGCCAGAACGTCGGACATCATGACGAAGATCATCAGCACCAGTCCGGCATTGGCGAGGAACGCGACCACTTTGGAAAAGCCCGCGCCCATGAACTCGAAGCGCAGCAGCAAACAGAACGCCAGGCCGCCGTACAGGATCGCCGGGTTCACGGGGCGATCGGCGGCGTTGGTGAACACCACCGCCAGGGTATAGAACAGCAGCGGCAGGTTGCTGTCATAGCGCTTGCGCAGCAGCGCGATGACCGCGACCACCGCCAGGCACACCACCAGCAGTTCGGTCATGTTCCTGGGTGTCGCGTTGAAGTACATGGCTGTCGCTAGGCGTCTATCGGCAGATCCGGTAGCGGGTCTTTAGTGGTCAAGAAGCGTGGTCAAAAAGCCCACGAAACCGAGGTGTACCCGGTGTGGGCACGGTAGTTCTGTGAGGTGTTCTGTGACGTGTTCTGTAACGTGCTCTGAAGTGCTGGAAAATCTTCGTGATAGCCGTAATACTGGTAGCCCGCGTTCCAGCGCAGCCGTTCGTTGATCCGGACGGAGACGCGGCCTTCGGGGGAGAGGTACCGGAGGGGGAAGGTTTGGCTGGTGGGAACTACCGCCAACCCAAGGAATCCGGCACATCCGCTAGCCGCGCCTGCAACGGGGTCACAAATAACGGCCGCGCCGACGCGTCCCCCGCCGACATCCTGCACGTGGCTGTAACCGGCCGAAACATCCACGCGCTGACGGATGCTGAAATGCGCAGCCAGATTCCCGGTGTGGATGTTGCTGATGTAGCGGGACTGATTGGTTGTGATCTGCTGCGGCGGTCCGACGGCGCCGGGTTGCGTAAAGTAGTTGATCGCGCCCAGCGTATCCAGATGGAGCTTGTTATAGCTGGCGTCGATTGAAAACCAGTTCTTGGGAGTCCAGGAGGCATCCGCGCCGTACTGCCGCGAATGCGACGCGTAGTTGGCGAGCGATGCCGAGTTGGTGTTGTAGTCCGTGCGCGAGTAGCCGGCCAAGCGAAACGACTTCCGCTTGTATTCGATCCGCCCGCGATAGGCTTCGTAGTTGCGCTGGCTCACGGGATAAATGGGGTGATCCGCACGGCCGATTTCGGTGTCGAGCAGGATGCTCAGAGCCTTCAAGGGCCGGATGCGCAGGCCCAGCAGTCCGGAATGCAGCCCGTTTTCCTGCTCGATGAGTCCGTTCGAGAGCGTGGTGGATTCCATCGATCGAATCCGCCGCGTCGAGTATTCGTAACCGGCGCGCACCGCGAACCACTTGGTGAGACGAAGATCGGCATCGGTCGAGTTGGCGATGGTCCGAATGCCCAGGAACGTGAACGCGTTGAACGGCGTGATGGGAATGCCGTTGGTGACCTGGGTGTAATACGAGTTCCCCACCATGCGGATGTGATCGATGGAAGTCTGGTTGGTCAGCGTCAGCCGGGCCGTAGGGAACAGGCTAAAGGTGAGATTTCCGGCGATGGCCGGGCGCTCGGCATTGCCCAGTGCGACGATCTGCTGCGCGGTGGGCGTTCCCGGGAAGTTGAATCCGAAGCTGCTCTCGTCATCCACGAAGGCGCGGTGGCCCCCGACGTAGGTGAATCGTCCGTTGGCCGCCCACAGTTTGCTCTCGCGAAACAGCGCGGCGCGTGTGTAAGGGCTGGTGCCGTGATAAGGCTCGCTGCGCTGGAGCGAAGTGAGCGAATTCGGATCGGACGGATTGTTCCCCGCCGAAGGCGCGGTCAGGCTGACGGGCGTATCGTCCTTGAAATCCACCCAGCCGTGCAGCACGTTCAGCCGGAATCCCAGGAAGCGAATCTCTCCGCCCAGGCGGTACTCGTGCTGCGAGCGCCGGACATCGGCGAATAGCGGATACACGTCGCCTTGCGCATCGAACTGCTGGACGGTGGTGAGCGCCGGTCCAGTCTGGGTGTTGGAGGAATAGCCCAGGAACAGCTTGAAGCTGCTTTGGGGGAACAGCGTGAGATCGTGGTCCTGGAGGTGGCGCACAGTGTCGAGAAAGTGCTCGCCTCCAGCGATGGTCAGGCCCGGGTTGTAGTAGGCGTTGGACCGCCAGGAAAGATCATAGCGATAGAGGCGGTTCTTCTCCAGGCGCAAGGTAGCGGACTCATACGGATCGTTGCCCAGGCCGAGCGTATTGAGCTGGATCTGATCGAACAGGCCCCCGTGGCCTTCCAGCGAATTAATCGAAAGCGAGCTCGAGAGCAGGCGTGGGCCGTTTCCATAGTTCACCGTGCTGCGGTACATGTCCTGGTCGCCGCCCACGCTGTGCCAGCGGTAGCCCACCTCGAAGGACTGCCGGACGTTGTAGCCCGAGGCGTTATCGCCGCGGGGATTACCGACGGGCTCGGCGGTGGGGGCGACCGGCGTCTGGCCGCATACAGTTGCGGCCAGCAGCGCGACAGTGAGCAGGGTGGAGCGCATCACATGGAAACCATCAGCGCAAGAAGAACGAGTTGACGTTCGATCCGTGAATCCGCACGTGGCACGCGGTGCAGTTCTGGTAGCGCGGATCGGCGAGATTGTGAGTGGGCGAGGGATTCAGCGGGCCGTCCAGGCGGCGCCCGAAATCGCCGAAGCCGTTGTGGCACTCCAGACACAGCGTGAAGACCACCGGCCGTTTCAGCAGCCGCGCGTTGGTGGAGCCGTGCGGGCTATGGCAGGTTTCGCAGCCCTCCACGCGCACCGCGGCGTGCTCGAATACGAACGGGCCGCGTTTGTCGATGTGGCACTTGAGGCACGGCTCTTCGTTGCCCTCGGCCTGGTCCACCATGCGCGGCCGCGCCGCCATGCTCCAGGTTGCCGCAAAGGTCCCGTGCGGATTGTGGCAGTCCGTGCACTCGATCGCACCTTCATTGACGCGATGCTTGAAGGGCATCGAAAATTGAGCGCGCACGGAGGAGTGGCAGCCGTAGCACAAGTCGGTCTGCTGCTTGGCGAGCAGGAACTTCGGCGTGGGCGAGCTGTGAATGGAATGGCAGTTCGTGCAGACGACGTCGCTCTGGGTGTGCTCGCTGCGGCGGATATTGGCGCGCGAAAGCGTCTGGCTGTGGCAGCGCAGGCAGGCGTCGAGCACTTTTTCGGGCGCCAGTTGGGAGAACGCGACAGGAATGGTCGACTTGCCCCCGCCCGCCGCCACGTGCTCCGAACCGGGGCCGTGGCAGCTTTCGCAGCCGGCATTTTCGGGCTTTTCTCCGCCCGACGCGACGCTTTTATAATGCGGATTGCGGAAAAACGTCGAATATACGTTGGAATGGCAGGTGCGGCAGACGTTGCTGCCGACGTAATCCGCGGCCAAAAGCCCGGCAGGGCTCAGCAAACATAAGAGCCCGGCAGGGCTCATCAAACGGAGGACAGCCGCGGGACACGCCAGGAATAAGAGGCCGAGGGCCCCCCGTATGCCGCCCGCCAACATTCCCCAACTATAACGCACGGGGGGTTCGCCTCAGCCTCATCACTTGCTGGTGATTCGGCCTCGCCCGCGCCCCTTACCGTCCGAAGCTGATGGCCACCATCGGCACGATGTCGTGCAGCCAGCCTTCGACGTTGGCGCCGACATTCGGGGTGATGATCTGCTTGGGGAAGGGCGTCATGTAGTCATGGACATCCAGGCGCAGCCAGGCGTTCTTTCCGAGTTTGATCTTCACGCCCCCGCCTATGCTGACCACGCCCGTCAGATCGTTGGCCTTGGTGAGCAGAGCGTATTGACTGAGAGCCTGGGTGACGGCTTCGGTGCCCGTGCCGCGATAAAACTTGATACCGGCGCCGGCGGAGACAAACGGCCGGGTCTTGGCGTCGGCCGGCTTGAAATGCAGCAGGAAGTCATAGTTGATGGTGTGGGACTCGGCGCCGAACACGGCCTCGGCGGAGCCTTGCTTCAGCTGGGCGTCGCCGGCCTGATAGCTGTAGCGGAGTTCACCGCCCCAGCGTTCCCCTATGTTCTGGCCGACCCAGGTACTCACCGCCAGGTTGGTCTTGAACTTGGCGGAGGCCGAACTGGATGCCAGACTCACGTCCTGCGAAGTATAGAAACCTCCCCCTGCGCCCACGCCGACTTCCCAGTTCTGCGCCATCGCCGCCGGCAGCATGGCTGCCGCGGAACACACTGCGAACAAACGAACGAGTTTCATACGCTCCTCTTTCTTATCTCCCGTTTTAATCCGCGGTCTATGCCGCGCTTTTTTGTTGTGGCGCGCTCTTTATTGTTGTTGGACGACGCGCACGTTCTGCGAATAGGTGTAACCGCCCGCTGAGATGGTGAGCGGCACGCTGAGGCCTTGCGGGGTCGAGCTGGGGACGCTTACATTCAGCACGTACAATCCCACGTAGCCGGGAACCAAGCCTGAAAACAGCACCGGAGCGCCCGAGCCTCCGATATGGACCGACGGATCGCTGAGCGTCGTCGACAGCGGGCTGACCGCCGCGGGAGCTCCGTCATCCACCGCCGGATCCACCGCGCCCAGTCCGGTGAGATAAATCGTCAGAATGTCGCCGCGGTGCACGGGATTGGTGGAAGTGACCACCAGCCCGTTGGCGTAGCGGACGATCGCGGGCAAATTCGTCTGGTCGCCGGCCGTCGCGCTGAGAAACACCGCCGGCGCGGCCGTAAGCACGTTCAAGGTGTACGTATTGCTCACGCCGCCGGGCGTATGCATGGTCAACGTGACGGTGCCCGCGGCCTGGGCCGGCATCTGCGCGTTCACCTGCGTGGGGGACACGAACATCATGTGCACCGGCTGGCCGCTCACCGTCAGGCAGCTATCGTTGATCACGGTGGGCAGGGGCACTTCACTGGTGGCCTGATTGGTCCCGCTCAAGTTGGTTCCCAGCACCGAGATCAGACCTCCCGGCGCCGCCGGAGAATTCAGGTCCGCCGCGCTGACCACGTTGTTGATGGTCGGAATGGCGACCGCGGCGTCGTAGGTGAAGGGCAGCACGGTGACGCCGGACGTCGTCATGGAGATCAGCATGCTCCAGTCGGGAAGGATCGCCAGCGAACGCGTGAAGACCGAGTTGGGCCCGGCGCTGGCCGGCGCCCCCAATAGAGGAGCTTCCACCATGCGGGTGGGGCGAATGCTGGAGCCGGTGGCCAGATTCGTACGCTGGATGACCCCGGGGCTCGCCGAGTCCGGTGCCGTGGTTCGAATCCCATAGGGACCGGTGAACACAAATCCGGAAGATTTTCCCGTCGCCGATTCAAACTGCGCGACCGGCACGCCGGACGAGTTGAGCAGCGTGTTGCCCACCACGAACTGATCCTGGGAGGACGCGGCATACGTGCCGCCGAGCGTGGTGAAATCCTTGCGCGAAACCGTGAAGCTGTCTACATTCGCGTCGTATACGTACACGGTTCCATCCGAAGCGGCCACCAGCGCCTTGGAGCCGGTAGAGGAGGAGGTGATGACGGCGTCCACGGGAAGAATGTTTTGGTACACGCCTAGCACGGGAAGCTGCGTGGCCACCCGGTTGGCCAGGTCGATGCTGAGGATATGGCCGACCCCCTGAAAATCTTCCGCGGTGGCCAGAACACGGCGGGTGGTCACGGCCAGAGAGCGGACCGCGTTGCCGTTGCCCGCCGAGGTCGGGATGTACGGCAGCGCCGCCATCGTATCCAGGTCATACACGGCCAGGGTCTGCGAATTCAGATGCCCGACCAGCAGGTAGCGGCCGTCCGTCGTGAACGCCATGGAGGAGGGTCCGTTGTAGGTTCTGAACGAAGCCACTTGCGTGCTGTTCAGCGAGTTGTAGACTAAGACTTCGTTGGTGTCCTGGCGCAGGACATAATAGCGGTTCCGGATGGGATCGGCGGCCAGGTCGACCAGCTTGCCGGGGATATTCACGAACGTTCCGCGCTGATCCGGCTCGCGGGAGTTGATCAGCAGGCGAATCGGGTCCGGCACATTGACGGCGGTGCTCGAATCCAGCGTCAGCGTCACCGCCACGGTGCCCTTCTGGCTCTGATAGACCAGGGGATCCACGGAAACCGTCACGTTGGCCGGCGTTACCCCGGAAGACGGCGACAGGGTGATGCCGGGAGACTTGGTACTGAGGGTGAACGGCGTCGCCCCTCCGTTCGGATCGGTGATGGTCAACGTCTGGGTGGCCACGCGAGGATCGCAGAAGTTGCCGCGAAACACCAAGTCTTTCGCCGACGACGTCACGCGCGGCGATTGGTTGAGCGATCCGACCGGCAAGACCAGCACGCCGGAGTCCGATACGGAGTAGAGAATGCTGGAATTCTGGTTCAGCACGCTCCGGCCCTTGGTATTCTCAGCCAACTTCAGCCGTTGGCGCAAGGTCAGGTTGTCCGCATCCAGGATCTGCAGCGTGGGCGCTTCGCCCATCACCGCGGGAATCTGCGCGTACACCAAACCCCGCGAATCGTCAAAGGCGGTGGTGCCCACCGAAAACTCATTCGATACCTCGGGAAAATAGTTGATGAAGGTTCCCGCGGAGTCCACCATGACCCAGCCGGCCATCGCGACGGAACCGTTGTCATTGAGACTGACCACGCGCGGTCCTAGGGTGCCCGAAGACAGCACCACGCCGCCCGGAGAAATCTGGTGGGACGCCACATCGTAGCGGAAGGTCACGGTGCCGCTGGAACTGCCCAGGCCGTAGATCTTGCGCCGGTCCCGGGAAACCGTCACCGAAGCAGCGGTGATGTCGGCCGGAAAGTTGGCAGGAGGTACGGGGAGCGTCTTGGCGGTGACTCCCGCGATGGTATCGAGCACGGTGGTCTCGCCCATGGCCGGGTCGAACAAAAGATAGTTTTGGGTGGTTACCACCAAAGCCTTGTTGTCGAACCCGAAGGCGGCGCCCAGCGGCGGATTCCCCAGGACAAAGGTCTGAATGGTGTTATTGGAGGAAAGATCGATGAGCGTCAGGGAATTGCTGGGGGACGCCGGCTCCACGTTGTTGCCAAAGTGCGTCAGCACCAGCCAGCGGCCATTCGGGGACAGCGAAATCGAGCTAGGCTGGTCCGCGACGTTGATCGAATTCACGATGGTATTGCTCGCCAGTGACATGACGTCAATACGATTGGCCGTGAAATTCGCGATGTACAGCACACCGCGCGCCTCGTCCAGCGCCAGATCGCTGGCTTCGCCCCCGATCGAGACCACGGTCCCGAACGTTCCCGCCAGCGCCGAACCGGCCAACAGGAAAGCGCCCACAGCTGCGACAAACCAAGACTTTCGAAGCATACCCACTCCATCCTTCTCCGAAGATGAACTTCGTTCTCCGACCGCCGCGCCCGAATGGAGCGCGGCGTGCCGGCCGTGCAATTCCTACTCTTGTGCCGCTCTCAGATCACCCCGGCGAAAGAGCCGCCTGGTTTTTCTGCCGTGCTCCTGCACCTGGCCGGGCCGATGAGATTCATCCAGCCCGCCCTCGACTCCAACTCGCGCTCTGGGGGCGCGTTACTCAGCGCTCTTTTTGCGGCGCAGCACGATGATCCCCAAAAACAGGACCGCCAGAACAGCGCAAACGACTCGAACCGTGGAAGCGTCCAACATCGCTCTTTCTCCTTTCCTGACAAGATTAATTCGACTTCGCTAGCCCTGACCTTTAGGCAGGTACTAGAGATTGTTCATCATGGGTATCAGGTCCCGGACAATCTTCATGGCGACCGGCCCCACTGTCACAATGAAAAGCGAGGGCAAAATGCAAAAGAAAATAGGGAAAATCAGCTTGACGCCCAGTTTGGCGGCCTTTTCCTCGGCCACCTGGCGGGCTTGAATCCGCATGAAATCGGCGTGAGCGCGAAGGCTTTGGGCGACGCCTGTTCCAAAACGGTCCGCCTGGATCAGAACGGCAACCAGCTTTTTGAGATCTTCCACTCCGGTGCGCTCGGCCAGATTCCGCAGGGCCTCCACGCGCCTTTTGCCGGCTTTCAGTTCCAGGTTCACGAAGCCGAATTCCTGGCTGATCTCCGGATGGGCTTGATCTAACTCTTTGGCAACCTGCAAGATAGCCTGATCCAGGCCCAATCCGCTCTCGACGCAAACCACCAGCAGGTCCAACGCATTCGGCAGGCCGCGTGCAATCTGATGCTGGCGTCGGGCCGCCAGCCGGCGCACATATTCGTTGGGGCCGAAGAAGCCCACCGCGGCCGCGGCCAGACCCACCGCGATCTTATTGCCGGAATCCGTGGATACCCCTGCCATAAAGGTCAGGACTAGTACCGGGAAGATCACTCCGGTAGCGACCTTGGCGCCGTAAAGAACCTTGAGCGCGCCTTCTTTGCGGATGCCGGCGCGAATCAGCCGGCGCTGCATCACCGTTACGTCCTTCGGGGATTGTGGAACGAAGTTGCCGAGGCGCGTGATGATCTCGTGGAACGCCAGGCTGGGATGCTGGCCTTGCTGATCGCCGGGGCCCGCCAGGCCCACCACGCGCTCCATGGCCTCTTTAGGCCGCACGTACAGCTTCATGCCGATGGCCGACGCCATGGCGACCATCGCGACGAATATCAGAACGCTCAGCAGAAACATGGCTAGACCTCGATGTTCACGATTTTTTTCATGATCAGGTACCCGATCACCTGCAGGCCGATTCCGCCAGCCAGCATCATGTTGCCGACCTCGTCCTCGAAAAAGAATTTCACGTAGTCCGGATTGGCGTAGAACATCAGCACGGCGACGGCAATCGGGATGCAGCTCAGCGAGGTCGCCGTCATCTTTCCGTGCGCGCTGACCGCGCGGATGCGGCCGCGCAGCTTGAAGCGCTCGCGGATCACGTACGCCAGCTTGTCCAGAATCTCCGCCAGATTGCCGCCGGTGCGCTTTTGCAGCAGCACCGCGGACACAAAGAAGTGCACGTCCAGCGAGGGGACACGCTTGGCCAGACTTTGCAGCGCCACTTCCATGGGAAGACCCAGATTGGCCTCCTCAAAGGTGCGCCGGAATTCGCCGGACACGGGCTCGGCGAACTCACGATAAATCATTTCGAGCGACACGGAAAACGCATGGCCGGCGCGCATGGAGCGCGAGATGAACTCCAGCGTTTCCGGAAATATGGCTTCGAACTTCTGCAGACGGCTCCGCCGCTGACGCCAGACCCACAGGAACGGAGTCGGCGCGAACGCCAGGCCCACCACCAAGGCCAGCGCCATCGGAATAGGCAGCGCCGCCCAGGCGAATACGAATCCGGCGGCGAACGCCATAATACACAAGTGCACCAGGCGGGCCGGACTCCAGCGCAAACCGGCTTGCTCCAGGAACAACTGCATCTTGGGGCCCAGCTGGTACTTTTCCACCAGCATTTGGGCGAATTGGTTCCCGCTCTGCGCCGTATGGAGGATGGACTGCTCGCCGTCCTTGCCCTCCTTGGTCTTCTTGCGGGCTTTGCCCATGCCGGTCAAACGCTGCTTGACTTTGTCGGCGTCCGAGCTTTTGAAATATTTGGAGATGAGGAACCAGGCCGCCACCGCGGCCAACCACACGAAAATCGCCAGAGGCAGGAATCCCATTGCGTTTAAACCTCCGCCACTTCATCGAACAGATCCGGCCGCAAGCGGATGCCGGCGCTCAACAGTTTTTCGTAGAATTTCGGCCGGATGCCGGTAGCCGCGAAGCGGCCTAAAACCTTCCCGTCCGGATCCAGACCGCGCTTGTCGAACACAAACAAGTCCTGCAGCGTGACCACTTCCCCTTCCATACCGGTGACTTCGGTGACGGAAACCACGCGGCGCGATCCGTCGCTCATGCGCGCGGCCTGCACCAGCACGTGCACCGCGCTGGCGATCTGCTGGCGGATCGAAACCAGCTGCATGTTCGCGTTGGCCAGGGAAACCATGACCTCCAGACGGCTGACGGCGTCGCGCGGAGAGTTGGCGTGGACCGTAGTCAGCGACCCGTCGTGACCGGTGTTCATGGCCTGCAGCATGTCCAGGGCTTCCTCGCCGCGGACTTCGCCCACCACGATGCGGTCGGGCCGCATACGCAAGCTGTTCACCAGCAATTCGCGCTGGCGCACGGCGCCCGAGCCTTCGAGGTTGGCGGGCCGGGTTTCCAGGCGCACCACGTGCGGCTGCTTCAACTGCAATTCGGCCGCGTCTTCGATGGTGACAATGCGCTCTTTCCCGTTAATGAAGCAGGACAACGCATTCAACAGGGTGGTCTTACCGGAACCGGTTCCGCCGGCGATGATGATGTTCAGGCGGGCTTTGACGGCGGCTTCCAGCAGCTCCATCATGCCGGGCGACATGGCCTTGCGCTCCACCAGGTCCGCCGGCATCAGCTTGTCGGTCGAAAAACGGCGAATGGAGAGGATGGGGCCGTCCACGGCCAGCGGCGGGATGATGGCGTTGACGCGCGATCCGTCGCTCAAGCGGGCGTCCACCATGGGCGTGGATTCGTCGATGCGGCGGCCCACCTGGCTGACGATCTTGTCGATGATCCGCAGCAGGTGCTGGTCGTCGCGGAAGGTGACGTTGGTCAGCTCGAGCAGTCCCTTCTTTTCGATATACACCTGGCGGAACGTGTTCACCAGGATGTCGGAGATGCCCGGGTCCTGCAGCAGCGGCTCCAGCGGCCCCAGGCCGAATACTTCGTCCAGAACCTCGTCGCTGATCTGCTGCTTTTCGAGCGAGCTCAGCAGGGTGGGCTCGGCGTCGATCAGCTGAATGACCGCCTGGCGCACTTCCGCCCGCACGCGCTGGTTGTCGATGGTGGCCAGCGCCTCCAGGTTGATCTTGTCCACCAGCTTGCGGTGCAGCGTGAACTTGAGCTCCTGGTATTCAGGCTTCAGGCTGGTCTTCTGGCGGCCCGCGTTTTTCAGCAGCCTCTGTTCCCAGGAGATCTGCTGGTTGTTCTTGTTTCCGGTTTCTAAAGAGGTGAACATGGCGTTTTTTTAGACTTCAAACTTGCGACAGCGCCGGACGGAAATCCCGCGCGCCGGCGGAGGGCGGTTTCCCGCTCGCGCCGCACAGCCGATGCGCGACATTCTCAATGGCCCGGCCCAATTCGTTTTCGGCGCCCAGAGGCTGGCCCAGCGTCACCACGCGGTGAAGCGCAAAATAATCGTTGGGAAGACTGGCGTGCACGTTGCACCCGAACAGCTTTTCCATGTCTCCGATCCCGATCTCTTCCCGCCGGTCCAGACGGTTCACCAGGACATGGAAACGTTCCTTGGGAAAGCCCAGTTGGTTGAGCATGGTGAGGGCCTTGCGCGTCAAGTGCAAACTGGGAAGGTCCGCTGTGGATACCAGAAAGGCCCGTTCGCATTCCGCCGTGGCCATCAGGCTGGTGGGACTGAATACCGTGGGAAGATCCAAAATCACCCAGTCATACATCTGACGGGCCTGTTCCACCAGCATCCGCAGGCGGGCGCCGTCCACCGGGTCCGCGTAGGGTATGGCCGGCGCCGGCAGAATGTCCACGCCGCCATAGTTGACGGTCAGCGAATTCCACAAGGCCGCGTCCAGATGCTCCACATGCTGCAACGCGTCCACCAGGGAATAATTGTGGCTGAGCTTTAAGTAAAACCCGATGGTGCCGCCGGTCAGATCGCAATCCGCCAGCAGAATCCTTTTTCCGGTCAGCCGGTGCAGCGAAAATGCCGTCTGGGTGGCCACCGTGGAGGCTCCCGAGCCCGGCTTGGAACTGCTGAAGGCCACGGCGTGACCTGCTTCGGTGCGTTGCGAATGCTCGGGCACCACCAGCCGGCGCAGCCGCGAGATCGCGTCCCGCTGCGTGGACAGATCGAAAGGAGCGTACAGAAATTCGACCGCTCCGGCCCGTAAGGATTGCAGGATCGCCTGGGAATCGTTGTGCGAGTGCAGGCCCACCACGTGCACCGCCGGGTTCAGCGCCGCGATATAGCGCACCAGGTCCACCGCCGTGGCCGGATCGGATCCCAGGTCCAGCAGCACCACTTGAGGCTTGAGCTGCCGGGCCCGGATCTCCAGCGTCTGATGCGGCGGATAATTCTTGAGATCCGCCAGAATCTGGAAGGCGCGGGTCTGCGGAATCGTCTCCAGAAACTTCTGCGCCAGTTCGCGATCGGGGGCGATCAGCAGCGCTGTGATTTCCGGACCGTTTTGTAATAGTGCACTCACCAGGGCAGCTCCGCTTCCGTTCGCCTGCGGCTTCGTTCTTCGCTTACTTCTTGGCCTTGGACGGCGCCAAGTCTTTGGGCTCGATCCGTTTCAGAAACTCCTTGGGCAAGTAAGGCATCGGCTTGGGATCGTTGGGACCCAGGGCTTCGGTCACTTCCGGAGTCACCAGCATGACCAGCTCGGTGCTGCTCTTTCTCTCGATCTTGCTCTTGAACAGCGCGCCGAGGACCGGAATACTGCTGATCACCGGGATCTTCGACATGGCATCGGTTTCCCGGTTATCCATCAGCCCGGCCACCACGAACGTCTGGCCTTCCGCCAGTTCCACGTTGGTGTCGGCGCGGCGGGTGGAAAGCGCGGGGATCAGGAATCCCTGCAAGGTGACCGCGTTGGCGAAATCGATGGTGGATACTTCCTGGCGCAGGGCCAGCTTGATGGTCTTGTTCGCGGTCATCTGCGGAGTGAACAGCAGGCGGATCCCGAACTCCTTGAACTGGATGGTGACCGCTCCGGCATTTCCGCCGCCTTGCAGGATGGGCACGGGGAATTCGCCACCGACCAGGAAGTTGGCTTCCTTTCCGTTGGTGGTTACCAGGTTCGGCTCGGCCAGAATCTGCAGAATGTTGTTGTCCTCCAGCGCCTTGATGAAGGCACCGATGTTCAAGTCCGGACGGAAGGCGAAAATATTCAGGGCGTCCGTCACGGTTATCGTGGTAGGACTACCTGCCCTGCCGGGAACCACTTGTCCCGAGTTGAATTGTCCCGTCGATACCGTTCCGATGGTGTTAAGCCCTCCCGTGGATATGAGGTTCACGCCGAACTGCTGCGCCACGGTACGGTCCAACTCGGCGAACTTCACCCGCAGCAGGATCTGTTTCTCGACCGGGTTGGGAATTTGCAGATTGTTGACCACCGTTTTCGCGAAGGTGGACGCCAGCGCCACCACCCGGTCCGCGACGTCCTTGCTCGAAACCGAGCCGTTCAGGGTCAGGGAATCCCGCGAGCTGTGGATGTCGATTTTCTCGTTAGGGTAGGTGTCCTGCAGGATCCGCCGCAGCGGCTCCAGATTGAGATCCACCGTCACGTTGTAGAACATGCGCTGGTCGCTCTTGCTCCACACCACCATGGTGGCCGAGCCCAGCCCTTTGGCATTCAGGAGGATTTCCCTGGTCGTCACCGGGCTGGCATCCACGATCTCCGGATTGCTGGTGGAGATCTGGCGGATGTCGGCGGGGTAATCGATCACGATGCTCTTGCCGACGGTGATCCGCAGATCCTCCGCGCTCTGCGCCAGGCACGTTCCTGCCGCCAGCGCCAGCAGTACCGCCGCGAATCCGGTCCGGCGGAAGCGCCCGGCAGCAGCATTGTCAAACAAGCGAATTGGAGTCATAGTCTTTTCCTTGGGTTGCATGACTGTCGGGCCTTCAGTTACCTCTCGGAATCGTTTCCACGGTCCTCTTGTCCCCGCGGATCACCACGACTTGGGACGGCGGAGGAGGCGGAGGAGGCGCGATCGGCACAGCCACCGGCGGCGCGACCATCACCACTCGCCGGGGAGCCGGGGCGGGCCTGGCCGCCGGGGCGGCGGGGCGGCGCGGCGCGCCGTATAGCTCGGCCACGTAGCGTCCCGGAGTCTTCTCGATGCCATCGTCGCTGGAATTGCGCAGCACCAGCTGGATGCGTCCTTCGCCGTTGGCCAGCGTCAGGGTTTCGGCGTCGGCCGGCGTCACCAGCAAGGTCACCGTGGAGACCGAAACTGGTGATCCACGCGCATCCGCCTGCATGGCTTGTCCGGCGGAGAGAACTAAAAGGTTTTGCAGAACCGTGGACGTCATGGTGCTGTCGCCGCTCGGCGGACGGCCGGTGACTAACACATCCACGCGCAGGCCGGGCAGGACGAATCCCGCCGCGCCGGCCACGTCGTTGACGCGAACGGTGACCGCCCGCATACCCACCGGAATGGTGGGCGCCAAGCCCAGGCCGCTGCCTTTGATCGCCAGCCGGCCTTCGAGCAGGGGCTCATCCAGCAGGATGTTGGAGATCACGGGACGGTCCAGAACGTCCTCCACTTTCGAGAACGCTCCCTTGGGAAATGCATCCGCCGGGACCTTCGACAATTTCACGTCGGCGGGCTTGACCATCACCCCGATGCCCAGCGGCCGCGTAGCCACCACCACATCCTTCGTCTCGGTCGACTCGACTTTCCGGGTGCGGCCCTTCGAGGTCATCTGGTAGAACACGCTCGAAACCACCAGCGCGAATACCAGACTGACGCCCAATACCGTCAGAAACCTGCGATCCATACTTTTTCTCCTCTATCCCTATGCCCGCTAGACTTTTGCCGCCAGCGACAGCCAGACTCCCAGCGCAATCGCCGGCGCGTATGGAATCGAGTCCTGGCCCTTCGTGGTCCTGCCCAGCGCGCGCTGCACGGCGCGCACGCCTAAAAATCCCGCGGCGATTACGCCGCCCACACCGGCGGTCCAAAGCGCGGCCGCAATCAGTTGATGGAAGCCGAGCAGCGCTCCGAAGCCCGCCATCAGCTTCACGTCGCCTCCGCCCATTCCGCCCAGCAGATAGAAAATCAGGAAGACCGCGAAACCGGCCGCCGTCCCGATCCCGGCATACAGCACTCCGCTCCATCCGCTCTGTCCGATCTGCCAGCCGAAACCGCATGCCAAGGCCGCCAGCGGAATCCAATTGGCGATCTGCCGCCGCGCGAGATCATCGATCATCGCCGCCAGCCCCACCAGAATCGCGATCCACACTTGAGCGTTCACTGGATCCCTCGAAAGCTGCCGGAGTGCTCCGGCGCCTCCCTCGCTTGACTTTCGACGACCGGGCTGGCCGGAGCCGGCGCAGGCGCCACTTTGCGCTTCAGTTTCGGACGTTCCAACATCAGGGGAGCGAGAAATCCGGCCTGCAACGCGAACTCCGCCAGGTCTTTCCCGGATGGGAGCCGCCAGCTCATCGGATCCATCCATTCCATGGGGATCCGAGGAATGCGCGTCGAGCGAAGACGACGATCCACGCCACTTCCACGCCCGCTCATGCCCTTCTCCACCATTTCGGATATATGCTCCTACCTGGATATTCATTCGGCCGCGTCGGGGCTTTTCATTAGCCCTGGCTAACTAAAGGACTATGGCGCTTAGAACCTTCGTTCCGCTGGGGATTTCCCTGGCATAGGTACTGAGTCTGCGGTTCGAGCTATGAGGATTCGCTTACCGTCGTCTTGGACCACGCGCCAATCCGGAGCCAGTTTCAGGATTTGGGCCAAGGGCGACGTCACCGGCAGCAGGGCCAGATTGAAGCCGTATTTCTCCAGCAAGGGCCGCCAGTTCCACGCGCCGCTGGTGAGACGAAGATAATCGTTACCGATCTCCGGCCCATAGAAATCGCTGCGGCCATCGATAAACACCTTCTGGGCCGGGTTGACGTAGATCAGATAGTCGGCCCACTGGTCCGTGGTCAGCACGCGGGAATGGAGGATCAGATCGCTATGGGCGTGCACGATCTTCGTGGGAAACACGAAATCCGGAAAATCCTTGGGCCACTTAATGGCGCTCCTCGAGGTGAAGGGCGGTCCCATGAGCGCCAGCACGGCCACCGCGGCGACGGGCCAGGCGCTGCTTCGCCGGAATCCCTTGAGCGCATCCGCCGCCATCAGATTCAAGATGTGCGGGAGCGAACTGGCCTTGGCGTCCGCGGTCCAGCGGTTCCACCAGACGCTCAGCTGCGCCGCGATGATCGGCGCGGTCACCGCAATGAAGACCGGCGCGTGGCGCACGCTGCCCAGCGCCATATGCGCCCAGAACACGATCCACAGTCCTTCGACGATCTTCCACTGGCGGAACTGGGCCCCCGCCACGATCAGCCCGATCAGCAGCAGGGCCTCGAACTGGAGCATGTTTTCCTGGCGAAAGCTGGGGGACTGGAATTCCTGCACGACGTTCCGGATCCAGTCCGAGCGCAGATATTCGGCCACGTGCAAGTGCAGGTTCCAGCCGTAAGGGTTCACCAGCGTGGCGGCCGCGCACGCCAGCGTGAGCTTGGCATAACGCACCGCATCGCGAATGGTCCCTTTGCCGCCGGATCCATTCCCGCCGGACCCACTCCCAAAGAACGCCTCGATCGCGCTGCCCACCGTCGCCAGCCCCAGCACGGCAATCAGGGCCAGGAATCCGCCATGCAGGTTGGTCCACAGCGCGGCCAGCGGCACCAGCCACCAGATCCTGGAACTGGGCCGCTGGCGGTCCTCCTCGATCATCCAGACCGAAACGGAGAGCAGCACCAGGGTCATCAGGTGCGGGCGCGCCAGGAAGTGCATGCTGGATCCGCCCACGCCCAACAGCGCCACCGCCAGCGCCACGAACATATGCGCGCCGCGGCTGACCATCCTGCGAACCAGCGTCAGCGCGTACAACGAAATCAGAACCGCCGCCAGCAATACGATTCCCTTGAGGCCCGCCATCCTGTGCAATCCGCCGAAGATCACGTCGGTGAGCCATTCCCAGGCATACCAGGGGGCGCCGGCCTTGGAAAAAGAATACAGATCCACGTGTGGGACGGCGTGATGATCCAGGATGTACTGTCCGGTGCGGATGTGCCAGCCGGCGTCGGCGTCCGACAGCAGACCCTCCCAGCCGGCCGCGCCGGAGCTCATGAACAGCCAGACCAGAATCGCCAGGAAGAACAGGTCGGACAACGACGGAATCAGCAAACGCGCCCAGCGGCCGGCGAGCAGCGTTTCCATGCGCGGCACGGACGGCCGACGCGCCGCCGTGACGGTCGTGAGCGTTTGCGGAGGTGTCACAGTGTCGCCTCCCGGGCAGATGATAACCAGGGACTCATGGAAGCCAGGCTGATGAGAAACGCGAGCAGCGCCAGAGGCGTCGCGGCGGCCCAGGGCGATCCCGCCAGGCCCAGCAAAAATGGGATGGGAGTGAGAAGAACGGCGGCCGTGATGCGGGGCGCCCGTTCCCTGCTCTCGAACATGGCCAGCCACAGGCCGGCCAGCAACAGTCCGGCATCGTACCCGTAGACGTGCGGCGCGACCAGCAGCGATCCCGCGCTGGCGGCGGCGATCGCGCGCCACAGCGGCGCACGCCAGCAGGCCGCGGCGGTCAGAATCACCGCCACCGCCGTCAATAATCCCGTCACCGCGATTTTGTCGATACCGAGGTTTAAGGCCAGGCCGCTCACGTCGATCATAAGATCGGGCGACGGACTCAAGTGCCGCAGGCCGCTCATCCCCAGAAGCGCGAAATATTTCGCCAATCCCGCGGGCCCGGCCAACGCCAGCGACGCCAAACCTTCGACCGCCACGGCGACGCTAGCTCCCGCCAGCATCTTCCAGCGCTTCTGCAGCAGCAGCGCCAGCGGCCACAGGAGAAACAGATGGAACTTGATCAAGCCGGCGCCCAGAATCACGCCGCTTGAGAAATGTTTCCCGCGATGCGCCAGGGCGTAAGTCCCGAGCACAATCAACAAGATCAGCACGCAATCCTGGCCGTGCGCGATCCCCAGCGCGGTGGGCAGATACATCGAGCCGAAGATCAAGGCATCGGCTCCCCAGCGCCGGAACGCCCAGACCCAGGTTCCGGCCAGCACCGCGGCTTGCACCCCCAGCCACACCCAGAACGCGATTCCGAACGGCAGCCAGGCCAGCGGCGCCAGAAGGAGAGCGTAAAACGGTAACCGCACGAAGGGCACCAGCTCCCGCAACCCCGGCGCATAGTCCTGCTCCCGCTGGAGCTGGACCTCCGGCACATGCATTCCGGCGAAGACCCCGTCGCGCGCCAGCGATGCGCCCGTATAGAGGTTCAGGAAGTCGTGCAGCCGGGCCCCCGGGACCAGGATCGATCCCAGCAGGGTCCAGAAGGCGCAGAAGGCCAGCACCGCCAGCACGGCATAGAGAGGAACGGTGCGCAGGCCCAAGCTCCGCACTCCCGGCGATACAACCGGTATGGTTTGGGTCGGGTTCACTACCCTAGTTATTCGCCCTGGATGTGCGTGTACTTTAGCGCCGGTTCCGGTGGATCCGCGGAACGCGGTCCCAACCGGGGGACGCCGGGCGAGTCCACGCCGAGCAGTTTGTGGCCCTGAATCGCCAGCTCGAAGCGGTCTTTTACGCCGGTTTTCTCGAAAATATGCATCAGGTGCACCTTCACCGTTCCGGCGGTGATCGAGAGCGCCTGGGCGATCTCCTTATTCTTGAGACCTTCGCAAATTTGCTGCACGATCTGCTTCTCGCGGGGCGTCAGGCGCGGAGCCGACCGCCGTTCGGCGCCATCGGGAGACTGCTCCGGCGAACCCTCGATCCACACATCGCCGCGCGCCACCGCGCGAAGGCAGTCCACCAGCGCCTCCACCGGCAAAGTCTTCTTGAGGATGCCGCGCGCGCCGCAGCGCAAGGCGCGGAAGCAGTCCACTTCCGCCAGATCCTGAACCCACAGCACCGCCTGGCATCTTCCGGCCGAGTTCTTCACGTCGGCGATGAACTCGAACACCGCCTTCAGTCCGGCCGAGTGATCCAGCAAGACGATATCGGGCTGGCTCTGCCGGACCGCGGTGAACGCCTCGCCGAGTGCCGGCACCGAGCCGAGGAAGTCGAAATCCTCGGACCCGGCCAACACTTTGGCCAGCCCTTCCAGGACGATGGGTTGGGATTCGCAAGCGAACACAGAAATGCGGCTCAAGTAGTTTGCCTTTAGTTTCTAAATCGACCCGCCGCCGCGGCGCGGATAGGTACTAAGTGTCGATTGAGCGTAAGCTCTTGACGTGAACCGGGCGGACGCGTCTCAGCGCCGTCAACCGGGACCGCGGTCGTGTCTCAGTTTGAATTTCGGTTTCCGACCCCTTGGGGATATCTGCTCAGCGTGGGGGCATATGGTTCGCTCTAGTGGGCAGATGCCCCAAGGCATCTAGCTTGAGCCATCGCGTAGCGCTTGCCGGATCGATATTTCCACAGGCGAGTAAGCACCGTCCTCGCGATGAAGACGGTAGGGCTCTCGCAAACCTAACGGCGGCTGCGCCATGAAACGCGGCCTCGACCCGCGATGGCGCTGCGCCGCATGGACCAGGAATGGATGGCACAGATAGACGGTCCCTGCCTCACCTGTTGCCAGAGCCATCGGCCGATCGGCGCTCATTTTGTCGAGGCTCATGTGCGACATACCCGGCTCGCCGGCCGGTTCGAGGAACCGGGCCATGTCCATATGTGAGCCGACCCGGATCCTGGTTGGGGCATCGTCCTCGCCAACATCAGAAAAAAGAAACAACATCAGTAGAGCGCGGCCGCGCGAGGTCACATTCACGCGCCAAGCGGAAAAATCGTGCTGTTCGTTCGGATCGCAGTCGTCACCGGGAAAGCTTAGATCGACGTGCCAGCCGGCATCGCCGGGATCGTCCGGATGCGGGAAACGCACAGGAAAGGTCCCGAGGCCATCGCGCGGTTCCCAGCGCCCCTTTCCAACCAGCCGATCGAAAGCGTCATGGAGTACAGGCGTGTTCACCGCCTTCTCAAAGGGTCCCCCTCCATAGCCGGGCAGCCGGATGACGGGTTTTGTCCATGTCGCCGGATCATGGCGATCGAAGGGGATGTCCCGCCACATAATCGAGCAGCCTTCCTCCGCCACTTCCCGCGGAAAAGCGCGGTCGATCCGGATGAATCCGTCCCGGATGAATTGCTCTACCTGCGCGTTGCGGAGCGCGCCCGAACGCCAACGATCATCGTCAGTCATAGGAATTTCTCTCGATCGCCGAACCGTTCATCGACCAATCCGTAAGGCGGAGACGGCAGGGTTACTTCGGTTCGCGGCCAAGAACAGCTCGGCGGCCCGGGACGGGAAGGTAATCGCGTGCGCCCCGTTTTGCGCGTTAAAGGTCGCCTAGGAAGTCCCGACCTGCCCTGAACCCACCGGCGAGGAATCCGTTTCGAGTTCCCCCGAAGCGCCCGAGGACAGCATCAGGCCGATGACCACCACGCCCGACGCCACCAGTCCCCAGACCGTCAGCCAACCGCGCTCGATCAAAAACCCGCCAAGAGGTGGCGCGATGATCATCGACACCGAACTGAGCGATTGCGTCAGCCCCAGCACCACTCCCTGTTCGTCGCGCGGCGTGGCCTGGGTAATCAGACTGGTGAGCGTCGGCCGCACCAGGCCGCCGATCGCCGTGACCGTGGTCGCCAGAGCCAGCACCGGGATGGAGTGGCAGAAGGCCAGCGTGGCATAGCCGCACGCGTAGCCCATGAAGCCGGTCCGGTTCAGCGCGCGTTCGCCGAAGCGCTTCACCAATCGCCCCAGCGCGGGTCCTTGCAGAAAAATTCCCAACAGACCGGCGAAGGCCCAGGTATAGCCCACCTGTTCCGGACCAAAGGGCATGCCCGCCCAGGTGAGGCGGCGTTCGAGCACCAGAGGCATGCCCGCCACGAACATCGAAAATCCGAACGTAAAGCTGAGGAACTGCCACAGCCTCAGCGCCAGCGCGGGCTGGCGAAAATATTCGACATAGGCGCCCCACTGGACCAGGGAGAGCCGCTTGCCGCCGGGACCCGCGGGGCCCTTCTTTTCCCTGCCGCCCGGCGCTACCGCCGGCAGCAACAGATAGGTGGTCAGGATGCTGGTGGCCGACATGGCCGCCGCCGCGAAGATCGGATAACGATAGTCGTACTTGGCCAGCAACCCGGAAATCGCCGGGCCGATCAGGAATCCCATCCCGAACGCGATGCCGATGATGCCGAACGATTTCGCTCGATCTTCCGGCTTGGTGACGTCGGAGATGTAGGCTTGCGCCAGCGACAGATTGCCGGCGGTCGATCCGTCGATGGCGCGCGCCAGGAACAATACCCATAGCGACGGCGCGAATGCCGTCACCAGAAATCCGGCGAAGGTTCCCGCCTGGCTTACCAGCAGCAGCGGCTTGCGCCCCATGTGATCCGACAGGCGGCCCAGCAGGGGACCGGAAAATAGCTGGCAGGCCGCGTAGATCCCGATCAGCCAGCCGACTTCGGTCGCGCTGGCGCCCATCTTCTCGGCATAGAACGGCAGCAGGGGAATCATGATCGTCAGGCCGAGGACGTCCACGGCGACGATCAGAAAAATGGCGAGCAAAGGAGAGCGGACCAAATCCCATCATGCCACGGCGAGCCCACGCGCTGCTGCCGTAGAATGGAATGAATGCATCCCAACGAGGAGTTTTACCGCATCCAGAAGCTTCCGCCCTACGTGTTCGCCGTCATCAACGAGATGAAGGCCAAGGCACGGGCGGCCCAGCTGGATGTCGTCGACCTCGGCATGGGCAACCCCGACGGCGCCACGCCGCGGCCCATCGTCAGCAAGCTGGTGGAGGCCGCGCGCAACCAGCGCAACCATCGCTACTCGCTGTCCAAGGGCATCCCGCACCTGCGCCAGGAGATCGTCAAGCGCTATCAGGCCAACTACGGCGTCACGCTCGATCCGGAAACGGAAGCCATCGTTACGATCGGCGCCAAGGACGCGCTGGCGCACCTGCTGTTCGCCGTGATCGGCCCGGGCGACGCGGTGGTCTCGCCGAATCCGTGTTATCCCATCCATCAATACGGCGTCATCATGGCCGAAGGCCACGCCTGCGTGCTCCCCATGCCGACGCCGGCGGATTTTCTCCAGTCGCTGACCGACCTGTACAAGAAATCGTCCAAAGCGCCGCGCATGATCCTGATTTCGTTCCCGCACAATCCCACCACCCAATGCGTGGATCTGGACTTCTTCAAGGAGATCGTGCGGCTGGCCGCGCATCACGGCACCATGGTGGTCCACGATTTCGCGTATGCCGATATCGGCTTCGACGGCTACAAGCCTCCCAGCCTGTTGCAGGTGGACGGAGCCAAGGAAATCGGCGTCGAGATTTTTTCGATGTCCAAGAGCTACAACATGGCCGGCTGGCGGG
>CAVXFR010000026.1:0-15701 GCA_963761045.1 Terriglobia bacterium
AGCTCATGGCGAAGCCACAGTAATATCCTGTTCCGGACTACTGCGCGCACCAGCCGCCGTCGATCACGATGTCCGTCCCGGTGATAAACGCGGCGTCCGGCGAACACAGGAACCGCGCGAGCTGCCCGACCTCTTCCACCTTCCCCCAGCGGCCCATCGGAATTTTCGACAGGAAGTAGGCGTTCTTCTCGGGATCGGCCATCCAGGCCGCGTTCATCTCGGTGGCGAAGGGCCCGGGGCTGACGGCGACGACCGTGATTCCTTCGCCCGCCAGTTCCAGGGCCAGCGCCCGCGTGAATCCTAGCAGGCCGGCCTTGCTGGCGGAATAAGCCGTCCGCTCGGGAATCCCGACGTGGCTCATCATCGAGGTCATGTTGATGATGCGGCCATATCCGCGCCCCTTCATCTGCGGCACAAACGCGCGGCAGAGCAGAAAGGCGCCGGTCAGGTTGGTGCCGAGCACTTGATTCCATTCCGCCAGGGTGAACTCCGGCAGCGGCTTGCGAATATTGATGCCGGCGTTGTTAATCAGAATGTCGACGCGGCCGAAGCGCGCCAGAACATCGCGCTGGAGCTGCCCGACCGCTTGCTCATCGGTCACGTCGGTGCAGAAACTTTCGGCCTGGGCGCCCATCGCGCGAGCTTCCGAGGCCGCATCCGCAAGCGCATCCCGATCCCGTGCCACCAGCGCGAGGCGTACGCCGGCTTGTGCAAGCGCCAGTGCCATCGCCTTCCCCAGCCCACGGCTGGCGCCCGTGATCAGCGCTACCCGTTCTTTCAAACCTTCGGCTTCCATCTGAGGTATTGTAGCGGACGATACTCGGGTCCCGACGAGATCTGAATCCGGTTGACTTGGTGCGGCCCAGACCCGCCTGCTGATCACTGCCAGGGACTCTTGGTCCCGTACGGCAGGCTCACCCCCATCGCCTCGATCTCGTGAATTTTCCCGGCGCGGATCTTGAAGATCTCGCCCGCCTGCAGGTTCGATGTGTCATGCGGACTATGGGGGTTTTCACGCCCCCGATTCTATACACTAGGGAAACTCAGATGTGGACGCGCGTCCCCGAACTCATTGGTCCAATGTGGGTGGCGATCTTCATTATCTGGGCCATCAGCGGTCTCACGGTAAAGGACACGGTAGGTTCCAAATCCGACGTCCGCGCCCGCCTCCTGGTGTGGGGCGTCATGCTCGGCTGGTTCCTTCTGTTCAGTCCAAGATTCCGGCCGGGCTTACTGAGCGAACGATTCGTTCCCATGGGGCCCGCCGCAGCCTACATTGGATTCATCCTGACGGTCGCGGGGCTTGGCTTTGCATTGTGGGCGCGCTTGGCCATCGGCCGCAACTGGGGCGGGCTCATCACCGTCCAGAAAGACCACAAACTCGTCCGGAGCGGGCCGTACGCCATCGTGCGGCACCCCATCTATTCGGGTTTTATGCTGGCTACGTTCGGAACGGCGATCGTCTTCGGCGAAGTGAGCGGTCTGGTCGCCACGGCCCTGGTGATGGTTTCCTGGGGCTATAAATCCCGCCTCGAAGAACGTTTCATGACCGAAAAGTTCGGTGCCGAGTACGAACAGTATCGCCGCGAGGTGAATGCCTTGATTCCGGGCGTCTGGTAATTCGCCGCTCGCCGGTCAGGAATGGCCGTTCGTCGAAAATCCGGTAACACCCGGCCGCGCCGCGAGTATCGTTAGACATGCTCTTCCGCTGCTTCGTTTTCATCGCGACCGCCGCCGGAATTCTGAGTGCGGCTGACTCGAAGGATATCCACCGTACTTTCCCGCTGGACAGCCGCGGACATGTAACCATCGACACCTATAAGGGATCCATCCGCGTCTCGACCTGGAATCGCAACGAAGTCGATGTCGATGTTCGGATCGAAGAAGACGGCGACATCTTCGCACAGACCGTGAAGCGCGCCGACGTACGCTTCGACGCCTCTTCTTCCGATGTGCGGATCACCAGCAACAATCAATGGTCTCTGCTCCTGCTGGATGGCGTTCCGCCTCTGTATCACTACACGATCCGGATGCCCCGCACGGCCAGCCTGCGGATCAAGGACTACAAATCCACCAGCGAGGTGAGCGATCTGGCCGGCGGCCTGGAAGTGAACACCTACAAAGGCTCCGTGCAGTTGTGGAACTTTTCCGGCGGACTGACGGCGAACACCTACAAAGGCGAAATCCGGGCCGAGTTCACCGCCTTCACCGCCCGCAGCAGCGTCGAAACCTATAAGGGCAACGTCGATCTGCGGCTGCCCCGCGAAAGCCGTTTCGATCTGTCTACCGACCTGGGGCGCCGCGCCGATCTGGACAGCGACTTCGAACGATCCGTGCGAGCGTCGAATTCGCGCGGCCGGAACGATCGATCGCAGGTCAACGGAGGCGGTCCGGAGCTGCGGCTCAAATCCTACAAGGGCGATTTCCGGCTGCGCGCCCGTTGATTCGGCCCCAGGCACGAAGCGGGCCCGAAACGGGCCCAAACGGGAGTGATATGCTTGCGGGAGTATGAAAATCCGTCTGCTGCCCGCAACCCTCCTCTGCTTGGGCTTCGGCGCTCTGGCGATGCTCGCCCAGCTCCCGGCTCCCAACGCCTCCGGAGTCTCCGCCGGGCACGACATCATGATCGTCAAGGACCTCGATGGGGCCAACCGATTCTGGAACGCTCTCGGCGCGCAGCCCGGCCAGATCGGTACTCTGAAGCTGATCAAGTTCCCCGGCGTCCTTTATCTGATGCGCAAGGGCGATAACACGGGCGGCACCGAGGGATCGTCGGTCGAGTACGTCGGATACAAGGTCAAGAACCTCAAGGAAACTCTCGCCAAGATGGACGCCGCCGGCTTTAAGCCGATGCCCGGCGCCACCGCCAAGCAGGCATTTCTCCTCACCCCGGACGCCATCAAGGTTCGCCTCACCGAAGACCGCGCGCTCCAGACGCCGGTCGCCTCCGACATGCTCCAGATGGACGTCCCCAACGTCAAGGAAGCCCAGGCCTGGTATCAGAAGTGGTTCGGAGCCAAGCTGATCAAGGACGGAAAAGAGACCGTCGCCGATATTCCCGGCCACCGCATCCTGTTCGTCCAGGCCAAGGGCCCGGTCGCGCCTACTAAGGGCCGGGCGTTCGATCGCATCGGGCTCGAAGTCAGGAACCTGAAGGATCAATGCACCAAACTCGATGGCGCCGGAATCAAGCTGGACGGCAAGGGGTACACCCGGGCCAAGAACATGGACCTGGCCGTGTGCCTGATCACCGATCCTTTCGGAACTTATATAGAGATGAGCGAAGGGCTCGCGGCCGTAAAATAGAAAAGCAAAATAATCGCAAGGAAACTGACCATGAAACGCATTCTCCACCTCGCAGCACTGCTTGCCGCCGTAAGCGCCGCGTATTTTTCCTGGACCGTCGAAGTGCGCGCGCAAGCGCCACAGGCCAAAGGTAAACAAGGCAAGCAAGGCGGGTCGGCGGGAACCGAGTCCGGATGGGCCGCGTTCCAGACCCGCTGCATGAGCTGCCACGGGAACCCGGCTGTCCCCGCGGCGCCTTCGCCCGAGCAGGTCCGCCAGATGTCGCCGGAGCGGATTTACGCATCGTTGACCACCGGCAGCATGAAAACCCAGGGCGACGCTTTGAGCGAAGATCAGCGCCGCATGCTGGCCACGTTCATGTCCGCCCGCCCGCTCGGCAGCCTGAACGAAGGTTCGGCGGCGAGCATGCCCAACCATTGCGCGGCGAATCCCCCCATGGCCGATCCGGCCTCCGGACCCGCGTGGAACGGGTGGGGCGTCGATATGGGCAACACGCGCTTCCAATCCGCCAGGAATGCGGGACTCACCGCGGCCCAGGTGCCCAACCTGAAGCTCAAGTGGGCGTTCGGCGTACCGACCGGCTTATCAGCGTACAACCAGCCGACCATCGTTTCGGGGCGCGTGTTCCTGGGCACCGATACCGGCTACGTTTATTCGCTGGACGCCAAGACCGGCTGCGTCTACTGGTCGTTCCAGACCAAAGCAGCCGTTCGCGGCGCGCTGAGCGTCGGCGCGGTGAAGGGCAAGGGTTCCACCAAGTACGGCGTCTTCTTCGGCGATTTCCGCACCTACGTGTACGGACTCGACGCGCAGACCGGCCGGCAAATCTGGTCCACCCGGGCCGACGACCACTTCATCGCGCGCATCACCGCGGCTCCCATCTTCCACGACGGCAAAGTGTATGTGCCGGTATCGTCCTCGGAAGAATTTCAGGCGGGGAATCTGGATTATCCCTGCTGCACCTCGCGCGGCAGCGTGGTTGCATTCGATGCCAGCAACGGCGAGCGGCTGTGGAAGACCTATGTGGTGGATGAGCCCAAGCCGGTTCGAAAGAATTCCAAGGGCGTGCAGCTCTATGCGCCCGCGGGCGCTTCGGTGTGGAATTCCCCGACCATCGATACCAAGCTCAACGCCATCTATTTCGGCACCGGCGACTCGGAAACCGAGCCTGCCGCCAAAACCAGCGACGCTGTCATGGCTCTGGATCTGAAAACCGGCAAGGAACTGTGGCACTACCAGATCCAGGAAAACGACGCCTTCATGGGCGGCTGCGGCGGCGGCGTGAACAAATCCGACAACTGCCCCAAGAATCCTGGACCGGACCTGGATATCGGCAATTCGCCGATCCTGAAGACCCTGCCCAATGGCAAGCGAATTCTGCTCACGGCAGCCAAGGACGGCCGCGTCTTCGCGCTCGATCCGGATAAGAAGGGCGCCCTTCTGTGGATGACCAATGCGGCTCCTCCACCGCCCCCGGGGTCCAAGGGATTCGCGCGTTTCGGCGGGATCGTGTGGGGCGGAGCGGCGGACAATAGCAACGTCTATTACGGGCTCAGCTCCGGCGGCATGTCCGCGCTGAAGCTCACCACGGGAGAAAAAGTTTGGTACACGCCCCTGGCGAAAGTTGGCCCGCGCGTCAACAACGCGGCGGCCGTGAGTGCGATCCCCGGAGTAGCCTTCGTGGGCGGATCGGACGGCATCTTGCGTGCTCTTTCCACCAGCGACGGAAAAGTCATCTGGGAATACAATACCGCCCGGGATTTTGATACGGTCAATAAAGTTGCCGCCCACGGCGGCGCGATTAATTCCATCGGTCCCACCATCGTGAACGGGATGGTATTCATAGGATCCGGATACGCAGTCAGCGGCGGCAATTTCGGCAATGCGTTGCTGGCGTTCTCACTTGAGTAAAGCCATCATCTTCACAAAAGAAAAAGGAGAACACCATGCGCAACTCTCGATTCATTTTGGGTGCGGCCACGCTGTTGCTGGCAACGTCCATGGCCTTCGGCCAAGCTAAGGACGGCAAAGGAAAAGGTAAAGGCGGGCCACCGCCGCCGATGAGCTTCTTCGTCACCAGCGTGGGCGCGGGAAAAGGCGCCGACTTGGGCGGCCTGGCCGGCGCGGACCAGCACTGCCAGATGCTCGCAGCGGCCGTGGGGCGCGGCAGCAGCACCTGGCACGCTTACTTGAGCACGCAGGGTGCGGGCGCGGTGAATGCCCGCGATCGCATCGGAACTGGTCCGTGGTACAACGCCAAGAGCCAGCAGATCGCGGCCAATGTCGCCGAACTGCATGGCGACACGCTGGAGTTGGCTCGCATGGGCAACCGGATCACCAAGACCTCGGCTCTCAGTGAAAAAGGCGAAATTCTCAACGGTATGGGTGATCAGCCGAACGAGCACGATATCCTCACCGGGTCGCAGCCGGACGGGCGCGCCTACACCGATGCCGACGACCACACTTGCGGCAACTGGACCAAAAGCGGAGACGGGACGGCCCAGCTCGGCCACTTCGATCGCATGGGCGGCGGGAACGCCTCCTGGAACTCGGTGCATCCCAGCCGGGGATGCAGCCAGCAAAACCTGGTCTCGACGGGCGGCGCCGGCAAACTGTATTGCTTCGCCATCAACTAGCATGAGGGTCGCCCTGTGGTGCATCGTAACGGCGGGATTGCTGTCGGCTCAAGACGGTTCGGCGCTTTACGACCACAATTGCGCGACGTGCCATAACGGTGGCAACGATCGCGCACCCAGCCGCGCAGCGCTCCGGTCCATGTCGGCCGATCGTGTTCTGGCGGCCATGGAAACCGGTCCCATGATCAGCATGGCGATCCGCTTGAGCACGGCGGAGCGCCGAGCCCTCGCCGAATTCATCAGCGGCAAACCGATCGGGCAGCCGCTGGTGACCACACCTCCAGCCAAAGCGATGTGCCCGGGCGCCTCTGGCGCTTTTACTCTGGATGGGGCAATGTGGACTGGGTGGGGCTCCAACGAAGGCAACACCCGGTTTCAGAGCGCGGCCGGCATCAGCCCCGCCGACGTTCCGCGGCTCAAGGTCAAGTGGGCTTTCGCCTTCCCGGGCGATATCCAGGCCAACTCGCAGCCCACCATCGCCGGTGGACGCGTGTTCGTCGGCAGCCCCGGCGGCAACGTCTATTCGCTCGACGCGAATACCGGTTGCGTCCACTGGTTCTTCAGCGCGGAAGCGGGAGTACGCACGGCGGTGACCCTGGCGCGCGCGGGATCATCCAATCTCGCGTTCTTTGGCGATGCGAAAGCCAACGTCTATGCCGTCGATGCGAATACCGGCAAGCAACTCTGGAAAACGAAAGCCGACGCGTTTCCCGTCGCCGGAATCACCAGCTCTCCGGTGTTTTCGAACGGACGGATCTACATCGGTATTCGCAGCGGCGAAGAAGGCTCCGGCGCGGATCCCCTGTACGAGTGCTGCCGCTTTCGCGGAAGTGTTGTCGCCCTGGACGCGCAAACCGGCAAACAGGTTTGGAAGACGTACCTGGTCGACCAGCCTAAGCGAACGACGAAGAACAAGGCCGGCGCGCAGCTATGGGGACCGTCCGGGGTTCCCGTGTGGAGCACTCCCGTCATCGACGCCCGCAAGAATGCCGTCTACGTCACCACCGGGAACAACTATACCGATCCCACCACGCGGCTGAGCGACGCATTCCTCGCGCTGGATCTGAACTCGGGCAAGATTCTCTGGTCGCGGCAGATGACGCAGAAGGACGCCTACACGGCGGCCTGCCGCCTGCCCGATAAAACCAACTGCGCCGCGTCCAACGGTCCGGATTTCGACTTCGGATCATCGCCAATCCTGGTGGCTCTGGCCAACGGGAAACGGGCGCTGGTCGCGGGCCAGAAGTCGGGCGTGGTCTACGCCGTCGATCCCGACAATCAGGGCGAGCTGTTGTGGCAAACGCGCGTAGGCAAGGGCGGTACGGCGGGCGGTGTCCAGTGGGGCTCGGCCGCGGACCAGAACAATGTGTACGTGGCGGTGTCCGATATCGGGCGCATCATGCTGACGTACAGTACCTTGACCGACGCCGATCCCAAGCTGGGCGGCGGCATGTTCGCTTTGCGCCTCGACAACGGCGAACGCGTTTGGTATACGGCGCCCGAGCCGTGCGGCGACCGTCCGCGCTGCAGTCCCGCGCAATCGGCCGCCGTCACCGCGATCCCCGGCGTCGCGTTTTCAGGATCCGTGGACGGCCACCTGCGCGCGTATGCGACGGCCGGCGGCAAAGTCGTTTGGGACTTCGACACCGCGCGGACCTATGAGACGGTCAACGGCGTACCGGGACACGGCGGCGCGCTGGACGGCCCCGGCCCTGCCATCGCCGACGGCATGCTGTTCGTGAATTCGGGATATCCCACCTCCGGCGGGATGTCCGGCAACGTGCTGCTGGCATTTTCCGTGGACGGAAAGTAGTTACAGCATCCGCGCTATCCGTAGCGGTTCCAGTTCTCCCGCTCCAATCCGGTTACCGTACGGCTACAGACCGGTTGCGCTCCACGTTGAAATGGAGTAAACTTTGTGACGGTCTGCTCATCTCGATGACTGGCATTTAGAAAAACTGGGCGGTAGCGGTTTGTCGAGCACGGCAGATGGGGTTACGAAATCTTGTGGGAGGGAGTATTATCATGCGTGCAGTTCGGTCTCTGCAATTATTAGCATCACTCCTGGTGCTTGCGTCCCTGGCGTTGGGCCAGGTGGGCAACGGAACCATTACGGGTACAGTTACTGATCCAGCCGGGGCGGTTGTCCCCGCAGCGTCCGTCGAAGCTAAAAATACGGCCACGGGCGTAGTCTATTCCGCGGTATCGACCAACACCGGCAACTACGCAATCCCGAATCTGCCGGTCGGCTCCTATGACCTCTCCGTGAAGGCGCAGGGGTTCAAGACCTACACCCACACGAGCCTCACCCTGGGCGCGACACAAGTCCTGCGCGCAGACGCCCCGCTGCAGGTCGGCGCCGCCACGGAGTCCGTGACGGTCACCGCCGAATCTACGCTGCTGAAGACCGAAAGCGGCGACATGACCCACAACGTCAAAATGGACCAACTGACCGAGCTTCCTCTCCTGGGAATCGGGACGGCCAACTCCGGCACCACCGGCGTGCGCAATCCCTACAACTCGCTGCAGACGCTTCCGGGTGTTAGCTCGTATAACAGCAGCCAAACCTTCACTCTCAACGGCCTCGGCGGCGCAACTGGTTTTAGCGTACCTCTGACCGAGACGATGCGCGTGGAAGGCCAGGACGCCACCTCCCGCATCTTCGGGAATTACGACTATACCCAGATGAGCCAGCCCAGCGCGGACTCCATTCAGGAAATTGCCTACCAGACCAGCAACTACGCCGCCGAATTCGGGCAGGCGGGCGTCGCGGTCATCAACATGACCATGAAGTCCGGTACCAATCAATATCACGGCAGCGGCTACGACTACTTCGTCAACGAGGACCTGAACGCCGGCAACCCTTTCAGCCATACCGCGGATGGCCAGCCAGGAAAGTACCGGCCCCGCAACCGCCGCAATGACTTCGGCGGCACCCTGGGCGGGCCCGTCTACATCCCCAAGATCTATGATGGGCACGACAAGACCTTCTTCTTCTTTAACTACGAGCAGTACCTGGAGACCACCCAGTACGGCTTTACGGACACCGTACCCACGGTCGACTATCTGAAGGGCGATTTTTCCAAGATCTCGCCCAACGGGACGTGCAGCCTGTGCGCCGCGTACGGCATTAGGACCACGGCGTTGAGTGCCGTGGACGCGCTAGGCCGGCCGATGTATGCAAACGAGATCTACGATCCCGCGTCGCGCTACTTGACGTCCAGCGGCCTTGGAGTCGCCAATCCGTTTCCTGGCAACATCATTACGGGGCCCTTCAGTCCGTCCACGCTGAAGATGGAGGAGCTGCTGCCGAAGGCGCAAAACTCCAATCTCACCGGCAATTACAGCGCGAACGTTCCAGGCTCACGCTACTCGGCCATCCCGTCGTTCAAGATCGATCACAATCTTTCCGCCAAGGACAAGTTGTCCTTCTATTGGTCCAGGATCAATACGGAGAGCCAGATTTCCTCTCCCCTGGGGAACGCGGACGGTCTGCCACTCCAGATCGGCGCCTACCGCGGCACCTTCATCCCCAACTACACGATGCGGCTGAACTATGACCGCACGCTCACGCCGACCATCCTGCTGCACCTGGGCGCGGGCTACTATCACACGCGGTTCGACGATCATGCGCCTTTCCTGAATTTCGACCCCGCATCGCTCGGGCTGAGTGGATTCCTGATCCACCGCCAGTTTCCTTCCGTGACCGGGATGTCAGATTCCACTTACGGAGGCATGCAGAATATCGGGACCCTGGCTCAAATCCAGACCCTCAACTACGAGGAAAAGCCCAGCTTCAACGCCAACGCGACCTATATCCGGGGCAACCACACCTTCAAGGCTGGCGCCGAGCTGTATCTCGAGCAAGTCTACAACGGAAGTTTTGCCGGGGTTACGCTGGCCACTGGCACGTTCGCAACTTCACAGCCTTTCACTCCCACCGGCAGTCTCAATGGTTACAGCCAAGGTTTCGGATACGCCAGCTGGCTGCTGGGCGACTACGGAACATCGGTGTTTGGGGCCCTTAGCTCCACCACCCAGACCCCGCAGTTGAATTACCGCCGTGGAAACCAACAGTGGGGAATCTTTCTTCAAGACACATGGAAGGTCACCCGCAAGCTCACCCTGGATTACGGCCTGCGGTGGGATTATGCTTCCCCGCTTAAGGAGCAATACGGACGGGAAGGACAGTTCGATCCGAATACGCCGAACGCCAACGCCGGCGGGCATCCGGGCGCGACACTTTACGCCAGCACTTGTAACTGCCAGTTCTACCAGAACACCTATCCCTATGCAATCGGGCCGCGGATAGGCCTCGCCTATCAGATCGACCCCAAAACCGTGCTGCGTGCCGGTTGGGGAATCAATTACCAGTTTGTGGGGGCCGCCGCCGGAGGAATTGTGAGCACCAATGGCGCCTATCCTCTGGCAGGCATCAACCCGTACGTGAACGTCGATCAGCCGGGCTCCATCTTGCCAGCCGCCTGGCCCGTTACCGATCCGAACCGCTACCCGGTTGTGAACACAGTGAGCGGCGCTCCCTTCATGGCCGACGCGAACCAAAACCGGCCGCCGCGCATCAATCAATGGAGCATCGGCCTCCAGCGCGAGGTCACCAGGAATTTACTGGTGGAAGCGTCCTACGTGGCCAATCGTTCCGTGTGGCAGAGCGGACCCTTGGGCTTCCTGAGCCAAATCTCCGCGGACCAATACGCCAAGTATGGCTTGTATCCCTACCCTGGAACCGGTCCGGCAGGATATAACAACGATGCCGACCGCGCCTTGTTGCTCCAACCGGTCACCAGCAGCGCTGTCATAGCAAGGGTCGGAAACGTTCTGCCCTATCCCGGCTTCAAGGGGACCTCGCTCCAAAGTGCCCTTTACCCGTTCCCGCAGTTCGGGGCGCTGGCCCCCACCGGATCCGCAACCGGCGGCACCAAGTACGACTCTTTGCAGGTTAAGGTGACCAAACGCTTCGCGCACGGTTTCCAGGGCAGCGGCGCGTACACCTGGGCCAAGGGCTTCACCCGGGCCACCCCGCAGGACTTCTTCAACCCCGACGCCAATCCTTGGGCGTTGCAGAACATCCCGCCCCAGACGCTGACCTTCAACGCCACCTACACCATACAGCAGTACTCGATCCTGCCCAAGTTTGCGAACCAAATCACCAAGGATTGGGAGATCGGCTTCTTCGCCACATACCAAAGCGGCACATTCCTCACGCCGCCCAACAGCACTACCGCTAATTTCCTGTCTAGCCAGGACGTGCGCACGGGCCAGCCCCTGTACCTGCACGACATCAACAATATCCACAGCTACAATCCCTACACGGATGTCGTGCTGAACCCGGCCGCCTGGGCCCAGATTCCCACGAATGGCGTGGGACCCGCCCAGAGTACGCTTTACAGCGACTTCCGCGGCCCGCGCCAGCCCAGGGAGAACGCCAACTTCGGCCGCCACTTCAAAATCAAGGAGCGGTACGACTTCTACATCCGGGGTGAATTCGTCAACATCTTTAACCGGACGATCTTGCCGAACCCGATTACCACGAATCCGCAGAATAACCCGTCGCAGAACGGGCTCGGGATTTACACCGGCGGGTTCGGGGTGATCAACGCCTACCTCGCGCCGGGCACGGCTCCGTCCCCCGTTGCTCCGCTTACGCCTCTCGCCGGCCGCACGGGTACGCTGATCGCCCGTTTCACGTTCTAAGCTAGGCCGAATCAAACCCAAGCCCGCCGTCCTCACTGGACGGCGGGCTTTTACTTTTGGGAAATTGGGAACTGCCGTGCGGATTGCTTCGATTCCGGTGATCTTAGCCGCCGCCGTGAGCCTGCTCGCGGCCGGCCGGGCCTTCACCTCCTATGCAAACGTCAAACCGGTCATCGACGCATACAGCGAGACCGATACGCGGCGCGGCCGGCTGCCCGCCGAGCTGAGAGACGCAGATCAGGCCAAGTGGACCGCCTGGACCCAGCGCCAGGACCAAGCCATTCGCGCTCGCCTGGAACAGGGCGATCTGGACTCCATGGTGAACCTTCTGCTATTGGGGACTTCTTTCACCAAGCAGCCGCGAATCCGCGTCGAGAACATCACCGAGGCCTCCAAGACCGGCGTCCTGCGCTCCCGGGTGGACGATCTGGTCGCGGGTCTGCGCAGTCCCGGTGACAACGAACGTCTCGTTTTTCTGAACGGTCTTCTGCGAAGCCAGGGAATCGATCCGGGAGCGCCCGGCGCCACCGGCGTGTTCCTCTACAGCAATCTCGAGCGCGTGCTCAAGGAGCGGAGGACCCTGGCGGAGCGGGCCGCGGAAGCCAAGCCGGCGTCGCCGCTGGACCGCGCGTCGCTCTTTGCGGATCGCGGTGTTTCACTCGATACCAGCATCCTGCCGGACTTTTCGATCGAGCAGACCCTGCGCGATCTGAAGAAGCGCGGCGTGCTGCGCCAAGGCCAGGTGGCTCGCGTGGCCGTGATCGGCCCGGGCCTCGACTTTATCGATAAGAGCGAAGCATCCGGCTACGATTATTATCCCCAGCAGACGCTGCAACCCTTCGCGTTGTACGATTCCCTGGTCCGGCTCGGCTTGGCGAAAAACAATGCCGTATCTCTGTCGATTTTCGACATCAGCTCCAGAGTCATCGGCCATATCCAGCGCGCGCGCCAACGCGCCCGGAAGAACACCGGCTATGTCATCCAGCTGCCGCGCGACCTCGCGCGTCCTTGGCCGCCGGAGCTCATCTCCTACTGGCGCGCCCTGGGCGACCAGGTGGGAACCGCGGTGGAGCCGATCCGGCCGCCAGAGATTTTCCGGCCTTTAAACGGCGGGCACGGCTTGGAAACGCGGGCGGTGCGAATCCGTCCCGACGTCGTGCTCGCCTGTGAGCCGGTGGATCTCAACATCGTTCTCGAACGCCTGAATCTGGCCGCGGCGGATCGTTTCGATTTGATCGTGGGCACCAACATCTTTGTCTACTACGACGCGTTCGAGCAGACGCTGGCGCTGGAGAACGCCGGCGCCATGCTGAAGCCCGGAGGTCTCCTGCTGACCAATGACCGGCTGCCGGAGGTTCTTGGCTCCGGAGGGCGCCCCTCGATGCGGCTGGCCGGCACCACCGAAGTGCGCTACGACGATCATGGCGCCCTCGACGCCGTCGGCTGGTATCAGAAGCGCTAGCCCCGGATCGCGGGTTTGGCGCGCGCGGGAACTTTTCCCCATCGCCTTTTGTCCAATCAGCCGGGAACAAAACATCCGGGGACAAAAACCATGGCGATGGGAATCAGGAACAAAGCCGAAATTAACGTCACCCCGATGATCGACGTGCTGCTGGTGCTGCTGATCATCTTCATGGTGATTCTGCCCGAGCATTCGGTGGGGCTCCCTGTGCAGGTGCCTCCGCAAACTGACGATCCAGGACGCCCGCTTCCGACGCGGGACATCGTACTGACGGTACTCGGTGGAGGCAAAGTGCGGGTCGACCAAACGAACCTGGATATCGCCGATCTGCCGGACCGGCTCCGCTGGCTCAAGGTGCGGTACACGGCGGGTGTCGCATTCGTCAAAGGATCGAACGAACTCACGTTCGCTCAAGTAGCCGAGGTCATCGACGTCGCCAAGGGCGCCGGCTGGTCCCGAATCGCCCTCGTGCCGAGGTGATCGGCCGAGGTGATCGAAGGTAGAGCGGGCTACTTCTTCGGCAGCGCGAACGCCACGTACCCTCCGGGACCCGGCGGAAGCGCTTTGGCGTTCGCGGCGCGCGGAGACATCATCCCCGCCCCGCCGACCGGGATCACGATGTACTCGCGCCCGCCCAACTCATACGCCGCAGGCACGCCTTCGGAACCCGCCGGAAGATCGTAAGCCCAGATCACCTTGCCGCTATCCTCGTCGTAGGCGCGCAGCTTGCGATCCGACGCCGTCGCGACGAACACCATCCCGCCCCCGGTCACCAGCACGCCCCCGCGCGGGAAGTGCGCGCCCAGCATCGAGCCGGGTTCCCCGACTCCGGCCACCGTCCCATTGGGAACCTGCCACTTGATGGTCCCGCTGTTCAGGTCGATCGCCGTCAACTGCGACCAGGGCGGCCCGATCGCGGAGAGCCCGTTGCCCTGCATCAGAAAGTCGTACGGAGATTCGTACGCGATGAAATCGTGACGCGGCGGGGGAATCGGCGGCCCGGACGCCTTGGCCTGCTTGCCCTTTCCTGCCCGGCCCCCTCCGTTGCCGCCCGCGCCCGGCGGAACCAGCTTCAGCGTCATCGGCAGTTCCTTCGACACGATGAAGATCATGCCCTTGGCCGGGTCCACGCCCGAGCTGCCCCAATTCGCCCCGCCGTTGTTCCCCGGCATCTCGATGGTTCCTTCCAGGCTGGGCGGGGTGAACAGACCTTCGTTGCGGTAGGAGCGCAGAATCCCGCGCACCTTTTCTTTGTCCGCGTCGGAGATGTACGGATCGATGTCCTTCTCGGTGAAGGATTGCCTGGCGAAAGCCGGAGGCTTTGTGGGAAAGGGCTGCGTGGGCCACGACTGTTCGCCGGGAACATCCGATTGCGGCACCGCCCGCTCTTCGATCGGCCACAGCGGCTTGCCCGTTTCGCGCTCGAATACGAACAGGAATCCCTGCTTGGTAGGCTGCGCCACTACGTCCACGTTCTTGCCGTCGTGCTTCACCGTGAGCAGTTTCGGCGCTTGGGGCGTGTCGTAATCCCACAGATCGTGATGGACCATCTGGAAATACCACTTGAGCTTTCCGGTGCGGGCGTCCAGCGCCACGAGGCTGTTGCCGAACAGGTCCTCTCCGTGCCGGTTGGCGCCGTAGAAGTCATAGCGGGCCGTTCCGAAGGGAATGAACACGATGCCGCGTTTCTCGTCGACGCTCATCTCATTCCAGTTGTGAACGCCGCCCGAGGTCTTCCACGCATCCGGAGGCCAGGTTTCATAACCAACCTCGCCGGGATGCGGGACGCTGTGGAAGACCCACTTCAGTTTGCCCGTGATCACGTCGTACGCGTGGACGTCTCCGGGCGTGGCGAAGTAATTGTCGCCTTGATTGACCGGCATCAGCGACATGAAGATCGTGTTCTCGAATACGTGCCCGGGGTTATTGGCGTTTACCTGGGGAACGTCACGGTCCAGGCCGTTTTTCAGGTCCGTGCGGCCGTTATCGCCGAACGACAGAATCGTCTTACCCGTGCGCGCGTCGATGGCGGTCAGTGCGCCCTGGTTGTCGAAAAGCAGACGCCGGTCCTTGCGGTCCTTGCTCTCCCAATACGTAATGCCGCGAGCCGCGCCGCCGCCCTGATGCTTCCAGATTTCCTTGCCGGTTGCGGCGTCCAGCGCCACGATGGCGTTCTGCGCGCCCACATACATGGTCCCGTCGACGATCACCGGATTGAACGACGGATTGTTGCCGGATTCGTACATCCAGGCAACCTGGAGCTGATTTACGTTGCTCTTATTGATCTGCTTGAGCGAGGAGTATTGGGAGTGATCCGCGCCTCCTCCGTTGGCGTCCCAGGTTTTGAAGTTCGGGGCGTCGCTCGAAGCGGCCGCGGCGATCAGCACCACCGCTGCGGCGATCACAGCCGCCAGCAATAGACGACTTCGCATGCAGGTGCTCCTTGCGGAAATTCCCCAGAAACTATACACCAACTGGGGGACTGCCTCCGATTTCGAAGAACGATTCCTGCGCCATGCGGAATAGCGCGCCGAAATCGGTTGGCTGTCCCCGCTCTATCGCATCCGCGCAGCTATTTCCCCGCG
>CAVXFR010000027.1:0-100258 GCA_963761045.1 Terriglobia bacterium
GAGGGCCTTACGATCCCGTGAAGTGGCCGGCGCAGATCGCGGCCCGGGAAGGCAGCCGGGCAACCTGGTTTGTGGACGAGGCGTCCTCGGCTCTCTTAAAGGATCTGCCCAAGGAAATGGCATGAAGCGGACGCGCCGGGACATTCTTCCCCTGCTGGGGCTCCCTGTTCTGGGTGCTTTTCCGTTTTCCCGGACGGCCGAGCAGCCGGCGCCCGAGCCGGCGCGTACGCACCTGATCCTGGGAGGCGACGTCATGCTTTCGCGCCACGTGGGCAAGGTGGCCCGCTCGCACGGCGATCCGGCTTTCCCTTTGCGCGATCTTGCGCCTGTGCTGCAGCCGGCCGATATCGCGTTCGTGAATCTGGAATCGCCGTTTTCCGACCGCGGCCGCGTAGTGGAGCACGGGATGATTTTTAAGGCCGAGCCGGAGATGATCGCGGCGCTGGAACTGGCCGGAGTGGACGTGGTTTCGACGGCCAACAACCACGCCCGCGACCAGGGATCCCACGGCGTGGAGTTCACGCTGGACTGGCTCTATCGCCACCGGATCGCGGTGGCCGGAACGGGGAGCTCGGCCGAGGCCGCTCATGCCGGCGTGGTTCTCGAGCGCAAGGGCGTGCGATTCGGGTTTCTGGGATACACCTACGACCAGTCCAACGGGAATCATTCGGACATCGACGACCGCGTGGCGGTCATGGATGTGCCCCGCATGCGCACGGATGTGGCCCAGCTCGCCGCGCGCGCCGACGTGGTCATTGTTTCGATGCACGCCGGCAACGAGTATTCACCGAAAGCCAATGCGCAGCAGGTGGCCTTCGCGCATGCGGCCATCGACGCGGGCGCGCTCGTGGTGGTGGGCCATCACCCGCATGTCACCCAACCCTGGGAGCGGTACGGCCAGGGCGTGATCTTCTATTCGCTCGGCAACCTGGTGTTCGACCAATACCAGCGCGTGGAAACACAGCGCGGCGCACTGGCGGACCTGGAGTTCGAGGGACCGCGCCTGGTCCGGGCCAGTCTGGTTCCGGTGGATATCGTGGGAACGGCTCCGCGGCTGGCTCGGGCTTATCCCGCTACGCCCCTCGCCGGACCCTCCGGCGAGCTATCGGCAAAATAACCAATCCGAGCCCGACCAGCAGAAATGTGTTTGTTTCGGGCACGGGGTCGGAGTACGCCGCGAAGTCCTTGATCACCATGCTCGGGCTGCCGGTTAGGGCATGGATGTAGATGGGGCCGGCGATGGGCGTGGTGCTCGTGATACCCAAGAACGCTGTGACGGTGGAGTTGGTCGTGAGAACGTTGGCGTCGCAGGCATTGAAGGTAAGTTCCAAGCACCAGTTTCCGAAGCTGGATGCGGGCGCTACGCTGATGTGGATGCCGAACGCATAGACACCCGCAGGCAAATTAACGGTGACTTGCTCACCCGCCGCGGTGGCGATCAGACTGCCTGAGCTCACCGTAAAATCAAGCGGGCTGTTCAGGTTATCGAGTCCCAGGAAATCGATGCCGGTTCCACTGGCGTTATAGAGGCCGCCGGGCGCCAGATCGCCGGAGGAAAACGTCAGGCCCGGATCGAGCAGCGTTAGGCCTCCTACCGCGCTGTTAAACGCCGTTTCTCCGGTGTAGTAACTGGTCGCCGCCTCGGCGGGCGCCACCAGCAAGATCGCGGTTGCCAATAGGGGGATCGACGTTCTCAAGCCCATCATGACGCTGCCTCCATCCCAATTCGGGAAATTTCCGATTCGATACTTGGTGGGAGGAAGCGGAGAATTATCTCTCTTGGCTGATCATCGGGAGAGTCCGTAGTCCTTAATCGCAGCGGGTATAGGCCCGCGCGGGGTTCTACACCTTGGGTGCCGGAGGCGGCAGGTCGCGGGCGGGGCAGACCGACTCGAAGCTGGCTTTGCGATGCGAACCGTCGCAAAACGGTTTGTTGCCGGAATGGCCGCAGCGGCACAGACCGATGGTGGTCCGTCCGCCCAGACCGAACGGCTTGCCGTCCGTGTCGGTGATCTCAAAGTCGCCTTCGACGCGGATGGAGCCGTTGGCATTGATGGTGATTTTCGCTGGCATTCCTCTTGATGCTAACAAAGTGTTGCTGGCAGGCGTCATCCCGGCCGCCTGAAAATCGTGCGGGTGCCATAATTAAACTCAAATGCAAATCTTGCCAGCCTTATTCGTCGCGGCGCTGCTCCTAACGCCGCGCGGGCGCGCGCAAGAGCCCCCCAAGGATACCGGCCGGTTGGCGCGCATTCGGGAAAAGATGGCCGTGTTTCTCGTGCGCCAGCCGAACTACACCTGCTCGGAAACGGTGGAGCGGACTCGTCAACCGGCGGGAAATCACTCCCGCATCGAAGATACGCTACGGCTGGACGTCGCGCTGGTAGATGGCAAAGAGATGTTCGCATGGCCGGGATCGAAAGAATTCGAAGATCGCGAGTTGGGCGACATAGTAGCCACGGGAATGTTCGGAAACGGGAATTTCGCCATCTACGCGAGGATCCTGTTTCTGTCCGGTGTCGCGACCTTCGTGGACCGGGGGCAGACCGACTTGGGCGGGCGTCCCGCGTGGCGTTACGATTTTCGGGTGTCCCGCTTGGTCAGCGGTCATCGCCTGCGAGTGAACAATCACGAGGCGGTGGTCGGATTTCATGGGACGTTTTACGCCGATCCCGGCACGCTCGACGTTCGCCGGATTGAAGTTGTGGCCGAGGACATTCCTCCCGAGCTGGAGGTATCGGCGGCGGAGACCTCGGTGGACTATGGCCAGGTGCAGATCGGGGACGAGAAGTTTCTGCTGCCGGTGGATAGCGAGATGATGATGGCGATGCCCGACGAGGTGGACCGGAACTGGATCCGGTTCTCCTCCTGCCGGAAATTTGTCGGCGAAAGCACGCTGTCGTTCAACGATCCGGTGTTAAGCGAAACTTCGGCGCCGCGCGCGCCGGTGGAGGTGGAGATTCCCGCCGGTCTCTCGCTGGAACTCGAAATGCCCGATGTGGACCTGATGCAGGCGGCGGTAGGCGATCCTATTCGCGCGATCCTCCCAGGCGACCTGAAAAGCCACCGCCAGTTACTCGCACCCAAAGGCAGCGTGGCGCGCGGCCGGATCGTCCGGCTGGACCGGTATTCCGACTATTTCGCGCTCCAGATCAAGTTTCAGGATCTGGACTGGCGCGGCGGTCATGCCCGCTTGAAGCTGAGCTTCGATCAGACGGCGGTGCCCACGCGGCTCATCTCGCGGGCGCCGGGCGGGGAAATCGTAATCTTGCGCCGAGCCGGTACGCGTTTAAGCGGTATCCTCATGTTCTGGAGAACGGAATAAGTGATTCATCTTTCAAGCGACACCGGCGACCTGTTCGAGCAGAGCTTCGCGTTTTCGCAAAAACAGGTGCGTAAGTTAGTCGAGAAGCACCCCGGTTTCTATCCGCTGCACACGCAGAACGGCAAATGGGAACACGAGGGTCCGGCCTGGACGCACTGGGGCGACGGATTCCTGCCCGGCATGATGTGGATGTTTCACAAGCATTCGGCGCCCGATTCCAACGAAGCCAAGTATTGGCTGGAGCACGCCGTTCGCTACACCACGCCGCTTGAACCCCGCAAGCACGATCACGACGTCCACGACCTGGGGTTTCTATTTTTGTCCACCTATTACCGCTGGTGGCGGATCACCGGGGATCCGGCGCACCGGGACGTGCTGATCGAGGCCGGCCAGACGCTGGCCCAGCGGTTCAAGGAAAGAGGACAGTATCTGCGGTCGTTCGTCGCGGACAATTCCCTGTTCATCGACATCATGATGAACGTGGGGATCATTTTTCTGGCCGCCCGGGAAACCGGAGACCGGCGCTTGCGCGATATCGCCATGCGCCATTCCCACACCACCCGGCGGGTGCTGGTGCGGGGCGACGGTTCCACCGCGCAGGAGGGAATTTTCGATACCGACACCGGCGAATTCCTGCGCCAGACCACGCATCAGGGCTACCGTGGCGATTCCTGCTGGTCGCGCGGGCTCACCTGGGCGATGTACGGCTTCACCACCTGCTACGAGTACAGCCGCGATCCGCATTTCCTGGACACCGCGGAAGCTTGCGCGGATTTCTACATCACGCACTCGCCGCCCGATGGGGTTCCACCATGGGATTTCAACGCGCCCGTCGAAAACCGCACGCTGCTGGATTCGTCCTCGGCCGCAATCTGCGCCGCGGGCCTGCTGCGGCTATGCCGTCTGGTGCCGGATTCGCTTAAGGGCCACCTGTACTGGTCCACGGCGGTTCATATCTTGCGATCGCTGTGCGAAAAGCACCTGGCCAAGTCCGACCCCAAGTGGGAAGGAATCCTCAAGGGCGGGATGTATCATGTCAACAAAAGCCTGGGCGTGGATGAATCGGTAATGTGGGGCGAGTACTTCTTCTGTGAAGCGCTCGAACGCGTGTTGTGGTAACGGACCATCGACAAATCGTGAAGCGTTTCTATCGGCTGTATGCGATCAAGGACATCGCTACGACCATGAATCTGTTCGACCCGCAGGTGGAGATGCATCCCGCGGAGAACTTCATCTACGCGACCGGGACTCCCTATATCGGTCCGGAAGCGATCCGGGACAACATCTTCACCCGCGTGGACGCTGAGTGGGACGGGTTTACCGCGACCGCCGAAGAGATTCTGGGGGCCGGGGACGTGGTGATCGCGCGGGGCCGGTATGGCGGAACGTTCAAGGCCACGGGAACTTCGATCGACGCGGAGTTTGTCCACGTATTCCGGTTCAAGAACGGCAAGATCTCCATGTGGCAGAGCTACACGGATACGGCCCAGTTCAAGGATGCCGTCGGCGGGCAGTCGGTGGGCACGTCGCGATGAGGCGGTTGATCGTTTTCGCCGCCGTACTCGTGTTGCCGGTGCTGCATGCTCAGAGCCGGATCGATTCCTCCTTCCAAAAGTTCTGGGCAGCCGATTCCCCCAGCGCGGCCGCGAAGGCCGCCGGGGACGTCCTGAAGACCGGCGTCAGCTTTGACGAGGCCCTGCGAAGGCTGAAGCAGGGGCGGACCTACCCGGCGCAAAAAGAGGGCGTCGTTATGTTGAGCCATCGCACCGGTGACGGCATCGAGCATGGCGTCGTGTATAACTACGCGGTCACGATTCCCCCGGGATACGATCCGGCGCGGCGCTATCAGGTCCGGTTCCAGCTTCATGGAGGCATCGGAGGCCGCACGGATAACAAGCCTCGCGGCAACGGGCAGATCGGGACGTTGTCTGGAAATGGGTCGGGCGCGGGAGCCGGCGCCGAGCAGTTTTACGTGATCCCCTACGCCTGGAACGACGAGCCCTGGTGGAGCGACGACCAGGTGCTGAATCTGCACGCGATTGTCGACGACTTGAAGCGGCGGTACAACATCGACGAGAACCGAGTGGTGGTGGCAGGCGTTTCCGACGGCGGCACCGGCACCTATTACGTGGCCATGCGGGATACCACTCCGTATGCGAGCTTTCTGCCTCTCAACGGATTCCTCATGGTGCTGGCCAACGGCGAGATCGACGACGGCCTGAACTTCCCCAACAACTTGCGCGACAAGCCGATGTTCGTGGTCAATGGCGGGAAGGACCGGCTGTACCCGATCTCGACCGTCGAGCCGTTCACGCGCCATCTGATGAAGGGCGGGGTCCAGATCGATTACCATCCGCAACCCGACGGCGAGCACAACACGAAATGGTGGCCGGAAATGCAGGCTCCTTTCGAGAAATTCGTGGCGGAGCATCCGCGCGATCCCGATCCGGACAAACTGACGTGGGAGGCTGCCGACACCGGGCACGGCCGGGCTCACTGGCTGGTGATCGATACGTTTGGACGGGCGCCGGGAGAAGCCAAAGAGTTGCCCGACCTCAACGTATTCACCGATTCCCTGTTGTTTGGCCGGCCGAAAACTCCGGGGCGGGTGGATTTGGTCCGGTCGGGGAACACCGTGCAGGCGTCGACACAGGGCGTCACCGCGTTCACGCTGCTGTTATCGCCGGACAGGTTCGATTTCAGCCAGCCTGTGATCGTGACCGCCAATGGCCGCGAGGTCTTCCATGCGCGGGTGCAGCCGAGCGTAGAAACCCTGATGAAATGGGCCGCGCGGGACAACGACCGGACCATGCTCTACGCGGCTGAGATCAAAGTGAAGCTGAAATAGCGTTACCGGGAAGGCGGGGTCTGCTCCTTGGGACCGTCCCAGGGTACGTCATGGTAACGATGGCACTTGCGGCATTGGTAGCGGCCGTGGATGGGCAACATGGGGCTATCGTGAATGCTGCGGCACCACAGATCGGCGAGACGGGCCAGCAGGCCGGAAGGTCGGGGGCCTTTGGGGGACTCGGAAACCACTAACTGCGACTGCGACATCTGGCCTCGACTTCGGTGAACCTTGGTTCACTTCGATTCTACACTAGAAATCGGGCGGATACGAGGAAAAATAGAGTAGACTTTTTAAAAAGGAGGCTGGCGATGATCCCCAAAAGAATTCTGTTCAGTGCGCTGATCGTGACGATGATGGCGGCAACCGCGCTCGCCGCGGATGTGACCGGGACGTGGACTGCGTCCTTCGATACGCAAGTGGGTAAGCAGAACTATACCTACACCTTCAAGGTTGACGGCAACAAGCTCACCGGGAAGGCCAAGTCGGAACTGGCCATGACCGAGACCGAGATTACCGAGGGCATGGTCAACGGCGACGACATCTCGTTCGTCGAAAACCTCAACTACCAGGGCATGCCTCTGAAGATCGTCTACAAGGGCAAGATCGCGGGCGACGAGATCAAGTTCACGCGGACGATTGCGGACATGTTCATGGAAGAGCTGGTGGCCAAGCGCGCCAAGTAAACGCGTTCACCACTTCAGGACGTGCCAGAGGCTGGCGAAATCGTCGGTCCACAGCAGAGGCTTGCGGTCCGGCTCGGTCCAGCCGACGTGCGGCGCGGCTTGAACGATCTTTCGCAATAGCGCCAGATTTTCGGTGAGGATCACCCAGCGCGATCCGTCTTCACCTGTGGAGGGGCTGTCTTCGCTGAGAACCTGCGCCGCGTTCCAGTCTAGGTGCTGGGCGAGACCCCGCGTGACGGGCTCCAGATTGAGCGACCGGTTGGAGATGTGGAAGAGCAGCAGGCCGCCCGGAACCAGGCGCTTCCGGTAGATATCCGCGGCTTCGGCGGTGAGCAGATGCATGGGGATGGCGTCGCTTGAAAACGCGTCGACCACAATCAGATCGAAAACCGAAGCGGGCGGGTTCAGGAGTTCGCGCTCCATCTGAATGCGCGCGTCGCCCAGCACGACGTCCGTCTTGGCTTTTGAGTCCGGCAGATACGAAAACCAAGTGGTGGCGATGTCTTTTACCAGCGGATTGATTTCATAGAAGCGGATGAGATCGCCGGGACGGCCCCAGGCGGCCATGGTTCCGGTGCCCAGGCCGATCACGGCGATCTGGCGGGCCTTATCGGCCGGGAGCGCGTTCAGCGCGATCGCCACGCCGCTGTGCGGACCATAGTAGGAAGTCGGCTGGTCGCGTTTGGCTCGATCCAGGTATTCCGAACCGTGCTTAATACGGCCATGGGTCAGTTCCCGCATGGCGCCGGCGGCATATGGATGGTCCGTGACGCGCAGAATGCCGTAAAAGTTCCGCCACTTGCCGGCGATCGGCTGAGCGCCGCTCAGGTTGATGGCGACCACTCCTCCCAGTCCGCCGATCAGCAGCGCCATGAGGGGGATGCGAACGGCGAAGTTGTGCTTGGTCCACATGGCCATGGCGCCGGAACGCAGCCAGCCGGCGTATCCCAGTAAGCACGCCGCGACCAGCCCGATGGGATACTCGGTGAATTCGGTGAACACGCGCGGAGCGATCAGCGCCACGAATACGCCGCCCAGGACTCCGCCTGCCGCGATGGTCAGGTAGAAGGTCGTCAGATGACGAGGGTCGGGCCGGGCGAGTCTGAGTTCTCCCTGGCACACCATGCAGGTGACAAACAGTGCGCCCAGGTAGACGCCCAGTTGGATGGAGAGGCTGATTCCCACTCCCGCGTTGACCACGGCATAGGCCGCCGGGGCCAGGACCCCCGCCGCGATCGCGAACGGCCGCCGCGGATACCAACGGTCGCTGTCGAAGGCGAGGACGAACGTCAGGAGGTAGAGCGCCAGCGGCGCGATCCACAGGAACGGGCTAACGGCGACGTCCTGGGTGACGATATTGGTGGTGGCCAGAAGTATGGTCGATCCGGCGGCGGAGAGTCCCAGCCAGAACAGGATGGTCCAGAGGGTAGGACGCGTTTCAGCACTCGGCTCTTCCGTCGCAATCGCGGGCTTAGAGCTCCATGCGACCCATCCGCACAGCGCCGCGAAGGCCACATAGACTCCCGACCATACCCAAGCCTGCGTCCGCAGGCGCACATACGGCTCCACCAGAAAGGGATAGCTCAGCAGCGCCAGAAACGATCCGAAATTGGACAAAGCATAGAGGCGCCACGGAATCCGTCCCTCGGCGCCCTGCGAGAACCAGCGCTGCAAGAGGGGTGCCGTCGCCGAGAGCAGGAAATACGGCCCGCCTACGGTGATCGCCAGCAAGAGAAGGATTCGCGCGGACGGGTTTTCGGTGATCGCCGGCCGAATCGGAATCACGGGGAGCAGCGCCAGCGATGCGGCCAACAGAACGATGTGAAAACGGGAAAATCTGGTCGACCCCAGCCAGTGGGCGTACCCGTATCCGGCCAGCAGTGCGGCTTCGAAGAACAGCAGGCAGACGCTCCAGACGGCCGGCGTGCCTCCGAACCAGGGCAGGATAAATCGCCCCATGATGGGCTGGACCTGGAACAGCAGAAAGGCGCTGAGGAAGATCGTTACGGGGATGAGGACCCGGTTCACTTTTACCAGACTCTACCATGCCCGGAACTGGTAAAATAAGGGTTAACCGCCGCACTCGCGGCCAGTCCACTTAGGAGCATCCATTGGCAGATCCACAGGACCCGACCACTCCGCCTCCAGGCGGGCAGATACCTCTAGGCGGCGATGGCGGGGCGAAGAACCTGATCCCCATCAACATCGAAGACGAGATGAAACGCTCGTACCTCGATTACGCCATGAGCGTGATCGTAGGGCGCGCGCTGCCGGACGTCCGCGACGGGCTGAAGCCGGTGCATCGGCGAATTCTCTACATGATGCACGAAATGGGGCTGCATTTTAACCGCCCCACGAAAAAATCCGCCCGCGTGGTCGGCGACGTCATGGGTAAGCTCCATCCGCACGGCGACTCGGCGATTTACGACGCCTTGGTCCGCATGGCGCAGCCGTTTTCGATGCGCTATCCGCTGATCGACGGGCAGGGAAATTACGGCTCTGTGGACGGCGATCCGCCCGCGGCCATGCGGTACACCGAAGCGCGGCTGGCGCGCATCGCGGCCGAACTTCTGGAGGACATCGACAAGGAAACCGTCGACTTCAAGCCCAATTACGACGAGCAGGAAGTCGAACCGGAAGTGCTCCCCACGCGGATTCCGAATCTGCTGATCAACGGCAGCGAAGGCATCGCGGTGGGGATGGCCAGCAAGATCCCGCCGCACAATATCACCGAAATCGTGAACGCCTGCATCGCGCTGGTGCAGAATCCGGGCATCGGACTTCCCAAAATCGCCGAGCTGGTCACGGGTCCTGATTTCCCCACCGGCGGCATCATCCTGGGCCGGCAAGGCATTCACGACTATTTCGCAAACGGCCGCGGCAGCATCAAGCTGCGCGCCCTGGCGAAGACCGAAGAAATGGGCAAGGACCGCCAGGCCATCATCGTCCAGGAGCTTCCCTACCAGGTCAACAAAGCCCGCCTGATCGAAAACGCGGCGTCCCTGGTCAACGAGAAGCGCCTGGAAGGCATCTCCGAAATCCGCGACGAGAGCGACCGCGATGGCATGCGCATCGTATTCGAATTGAAGCGCGGAGAGCAGGCCGAAGTCATCCTGAACAATCTGTACAAGCTCACGCAGATGCAGATCAACTTCGGCGTGATCCTGCTGGCGATTGTGAACGGGCAGCCGCGCGAGATGGGGTTGCTGGACGCGCTGAAGCGCTTCATCGATCATCGTCTGGATGTGGTTCGCCGACGAACCGATTATTTGATGCGCAAGGCGCGCGAGCGCGAGCACATCTTGCTCGGGTTCCAGCGGGCGCTGGACAATCTGGATCAAGTGATCGCGCTGATCCGGGCGGCGAAGAATCCCAAGGAAGCGCGCGAAGCGCTGATGGCGTTCATCACTCCCGCGGAGGCGAAAGAGTACGCCAAGCTGGTGGACGCGGACCCGCGCGGTCCTCGTTTTACCGAGCGCCAAGCGCAAGCCATCATCGAACTGCAACTCCAGCGCCTGACCGGCATGGAGCAGCAGAAGATTCTGGACGAGCTGGCGGACATCCAGAAACGGATCGCCGAATACATGGAAATCCTGGGCTCCGAAAAAGTTCTGCGCGGCGTGATCGTCGGCGAGCTGAAGGAAGTCCTCAAAGATTACGGCGACGAGCGCAGGACGCAGATCGTCGAGGATACGGGCGAGATTACGCTCGAAGACCTGGTCCAGGTGGAGGACGTCGCGGTGACTGTCTCGCGCGGCGGATACCTCAAGCGCACCGCCGTCGATACCTACCGTCGCCAAACGCGCGGCGGCAAGGGCCGCATCGGCATGGGCACGCGCGCCGAGGACGTGGTGGAGCACCTGATCATCGCTTCCACGCACGCCTATCTGTTGATTTTCACCAACAAGGGGCGGGTGTTCTGGCTGAAGATTTACAACATCCCCGACGCCGGCACCACCGGCAAGGGCAAACACGCTTCCGGCCTGATGAATTTGCAGCCGGAAGAGGTGGTCACGGCGTTCCTGCCGGTGAAGGAGTTCGTGCCCGGCAAGTACATCGTGATGGTGACCAAGCACGGCGTCATCAAGAAGTGCGAGCTGACCGAGTTCGACAATCCCATGTCGCGGGGCATTATCGCGCTGGGTCTGGACGAAGGCGACGAGCTGCTCGCCGCGCGGCTGACCACTGGCTCGGACTACATTTTCCTGGGATCGCATGAGGGCATGGCGTGCCGCTTCAACGAAGAAGATGTCCGCGCGATGGGCCGTCCGGCGCGCGGCGTTCGCGGAATGGATCTGGAAGAGAACGATTACCTGGTGGGCGCGGAGGTCATCGGCAAAGAAGGTTTGATTTTGTCGATCTCCGAAAACGGCTACGGCAAGCGGACGCCGCTGACGGATTATCGTCTGACGGCTCGCGGCCGCAAGGGCGTGATCAACATGAAGACCACTCCGCGCATCGGGAAGGTGGTCGGCATTCTCTCGGTGAAGGAAGATTCCGAGCTGATGATCATCACCAAGCAGGGCCAGATCATCCGCATCGATTCGAGCGAGATCCGGCAGGCGGGGCGGTCGACCCAGGGCGTGCGCCTGGTGAACGTCGAGGAAGGCGATCAGGTCGCCGCGGCGAGCCTGATTCCGGACGCTCCCGAAGCTGGAACGAACGGGCAGAGCGATCTGCCGCTGCAGTAGGAGCCACTATACTCAAGGTATGATCCCGGTGGCGGACTCCGGCGTTAAAGAAGGCCTTAAGCAAGACGCGCTGTTTGCGTCACTGCGCGAGCTGGGCAGCGTCATCGTAGCCTACTCCGGAGGCGCCGATTCCGCATATCTGGCTTGGGCGGCGCACCAGGCTTTGGGCGACCGGGCTGTCGCGATCACCGCCGATTCCGCATCCTTTCCCGAATCGCACAAGCGCGATGCCGAGGAGTTTGCGCGCGGGCTGGGCTTCCGGCACGAGTATATCGAGACGCGCGAGTTCGAGAATCCGGACTACGTCAAGAACGGTCCGGATCGCTGCTTCCACTGCAAGGACGAGTTGTTCGCCAAACTCGACGAGGTGGCTCGCGAACGGGGCATCGCGCACGTGATTTACGGCGTGAATGTCGACGATCTGGGCGACTATCGGCCCGGTCAAAGCGCCGCCAAGATCCACCAGGTGAAGGCGCCCTTGGTCGAAGCGGGACTAACCAAGGCCGAGATCCGCGAATTGTCGCGACGCGCCGGGCTTAAGACCTGGGACCGGCCCGCGTCGGCGTGCCTCAGCTCGCGCATCCCGTATGGAACTCCGGTGACCATCCAGAACGTCAAGACCGTGGAGCGTGGCGAAGAAGCGATCAAGGCACTGGGCTTTCGCCAGTTCCGCGTGCGGTTTCATGGCGACCTGGTGCGGATCGAGATCGCTCCGGAAGAGCTGGAGCGGGCGTTGGCGCCTGAAATGGCCCGAGCCTTCACGGCGATTTTCAAGCCGCTGGGCTTTCACTACGTCACGCTCGATTTAGAAGGCTACCGCCAGGGCTCGCTGAACGCAGTCTTGAAATAGCCGCGCCGCGCCTGACGGCAGCCCCCGTGCTTACAACTTCTCGTCGAAGGACAGGCTCTGGATGGTTTTCTCCAGAGCGTCGTTCGCGTTATCGATTTGCGTTTGCAGATCGGCGCTTTCCTGGCGGAGCGCGTCCAGGCGGGTTTCCTGGTCGTCGAGCTGCTTGGTGTAGCGCTGCACCAGGGCTTTTTCGTTCGCGCTGTCGGTCAGGGCTTTCAGGTTTTCGCGAATGCGCTGCTGGTCGTCGTAGATCTTTTGGATTTCCTCCGCCCGCGCGTCGTGCTGCGATTCCAGGTTTTCCACGGCGCTACTTTGACCGAACACGCCGCGCAGCGCTTCTTCTACCGCGGGGCTGATCGACCGCTCTTTCACGAACAGAGCGACCTGGTCCCGGTTCAGCTTCGACACCTGGTAGGATGCTTCCAGCGGGCGCGCTTCCTCTACCTTTAACGTCGCAGTCTGCTTGGCGCCGACCTCCACGCGAAAGCGCATCCACTGAGCGGTGGTCTCTTCGGGCTTGGCGTCCCCTCGCAGAGAGTAGCCGGTACGCACCGGATGTTCGACAATCACCGTGCGAGGCGAGGTGTCTTCGTTCCGGAGGGTGTAGGTCTTGGTTTCGAGCATCTCGCTGTCCTGGATCAGAACGCCTTTGTTGACGCGGACGCGGGTTACGCGCTGGCGCTCGGTCGAACGGCGCGAGCTGGCGTTGATGGCCAGGTCGGCTGCGTAGGAGACCAGGCGATGTTCGTTGGGACGGATGTTGTCGAAGATACCTTCTCCGGCGAAGGTATTCTGCTCCAGAACGTTGAAACTGCCGCCGTCGAGTGTCACGCCGGTGGTGTTGGTCAGCCACAGAGCGCGTTGCGGGCGGGACACGCTCGTGCGATCGTTCCACACCGAGACTTTCTCCGCGCTGATCGGCGATTGCACGATGGGGACCATCGCCGACTGGTTGCGGGCGATGCTGATCGGTTCCTTGAGTTTGTATTCGAACAGGTCGCCGAGATCCTGGCCCACGGCCGCCGTCTCGACGCTGGATCTCGCGGCGTCGAGATTCGGCGGGGCGAAGACGACAGGGCCTCGCGTGGTTGCGTTCCGGTTGGCGAACGGATAGCCGCCGCCAAGATTGGAGCCGCTACCGAGATTGTTGCGGGATATGGTTGAGCTTTCGGTGTTCAACCGCGCAGCTTCCGCGGTGACCGTTATCGATTCCGCCGCGCTGCCTACCTGAAGCTGGATGTCTCGCCGGGTCGGGGCCCCGTATCCGACATTGACACCTTGATGGACGTACTTCTTGAACCCTGGAACATTGACCTCAAGGCGCACCTGACCGGAAGGCAGGGAATTTAAGGCATAGTCGCCGCGCGCGTCCGTGTTGACGGAAGCCAGAAGGTTGCCGCTCACGTCGAAGGCCCTGACCGAAGCATTGGCGACGACGCCTCCGGATGGGTCGGACACAGTGCCCGCGATCTGCGCCGAGCCCGGAATCAGCGTCGCCTGGTACGTCTGCGGCTGCGTCATCAAGGCTTCGGGCAGGGGAACCACCGGCCGCCGGGTATAGAACGGCTGCGACAAGTTCTGGATGAACGACTGCGGAGCGCCCGCGACCAGCGACAACTGCACGTTCTCCCAGTCCTGGCCGACGGTGTTGTCGACGATGGCCCATCCCTGGAGCAGCGGCATTTTCGCTTGTTTCGGATTCAGCACGATGCGGTAGGTCGCCTTCCAGACCGGAACTTCGCTGATGTAACTCAGGAACAGCGAACGTTGTCCCGTCCCCTCCGTCGATACCGACATCCGGCGGATGTCCGGTTCGCGCGAGGCCGACGCCAGGTCGAGATAGCGCTCGACTTTGTCGGGCAGTCCGCGCTCCAGCAGCCGAACGGAGAATGCCGGCGACAGCTCGGTGGTGCGCACTTCTCCCGATTCGCTGATGAGCGAGAGGAAATCCACTTCCGAGGTGTTTCCGCCCGCGATGCGCGTCTTGCGTTCGATGCTGAGCAGCCGGCCCGTCAGGCTTTGCTGCCCGCTTTTAACTTCGATGCGCGCGCCCCGGATGGCGTCGAGGAACTCCAGGAGCGAAGTCTTCTGGCCGATGGGAAGTCGAAGATCGCCGATCTGGCGGTCGATCGGCGCCGAAGATCCGTAGCCGACGGCGGTGATCTTTCCACCGTTCAGGTCCAGTACGGTCAGTGATTTTAGTACGTCATTCAATTGGCCCGAGGTGAAGGAAATCGCCACGTCCTGATTCCCTTGCACCTGGCCCAGGTGTTCGAAGTAGCCGACCCCGTTCTTATACAGCACCACTCGCTTGATGGGAAGTTTATCGGGCGCCGGAGTTTGCGCCGGCGCAATGGCGGACAGAGCAAGTACAACCCAAATGGAACGAAGCATGGTCGTTCACCCCCTTGTGGCCGATTGGATGCGGAGTTTCAGGGAATGGTTGCGTTTTTTTCAGAAATGATTTAGTGTTTTGGTGGGAGAAAGTTCAGAGGGCGAGGCTGGCCCCAATCGCCAGTCGAAAGGGTGGAGTTTACCTGGCTCTCTACGCCGCCTGGGAGAGAGTACGGTACTCCTCTTCGTGTTCGGCGGGCAACAAAACCCACAGCGTGTAGATACCCAGGGCGGTTCCGAAAGGAATGTCGAGCAGGCCGATCGCGCCGAACAGGATCGCCAGCATACGCGCCCAGGATTGGCGGAACAAGAGGCCGCATCCGACGACGATTCCGACGCCGGCGGTGATCAAAAAGACCAGTCCGATCACGGACATCACAGATGGGACGAAGAAGGGCACACCCGCTGAGAATCGATTCGAGCTCGACAATGCCACAAGAAATAGCCCCGGGATCAAGCGGAGGGCGGAGATCGCCAGCCATAAAATGCCCAGCAGCCGGACGTGCCCGGCGATGCGGCCCTGCCGCGGCATCAGCGGCGTCGTCCCCAGCGATTTGCCGCATTTCGAACAAAACGTGGCTGATTCGCTTTGTTGAGTCCCGCAACGATCGCAAAACATAGGCACCTCCTGGTGGATCCCTAAGGATGTACGGAATCGAGCGGCTCCAGGTTCCCTTGTTTTGGGGAAGAAAACGCGGCGCCTACCGCCACGGTCACCAGGCATCCGACCACGTTGTACCAAAGAAATGCTTCGGTAAACTGCGCGGTGGCGAAAATGGCGGCCTCGCCCGCCAGGACCCCAAGGAATGCGCCCGTCGCCGTGCAGCGTTTCACGAAGAAGGCCAGGACAAATACGCCCAGCATCCCGCCATAGAACAACGAGCCGACCTGGTTGACGGCCTCGATCAGCGCGCCGAACCCCGTGGCGGTGCTGGCGAACACCATGGCGTAAATACCCCAGAACACCGTCGCCACACGGGATGCCCCGAGATAGTGGGCATCGGAGCTCTCCTTCACCAGGTGTCGTTTATAAATGTCGATGATCGTGACGGTGGCCAGCGAATTGATCTCGCCGGAGATGGCCGACATCGCGGCGGTGAAAATCACCGCGATCACCAGGCCGACGATGCCGACGGGAAGGTAGTGCGTCACAAAGGACATGAAGATGTAGTTTGTGTCGGAGACATCGGCGATCTTTAGCGCATCGGCGCGGGCGGCGTCGAGATCCGATTGTGCCGCGCGAAAATCCTGAAGCGCGCCGGCTTTGGACGCCATGATCTCGCGCGCGGCGGCCTGGCGCTGGTCAAAAGCCTGCTCATAGCGGCTCTCGATCGCTGCATATTGGGAAGACGCCTGTACCTTCTCCATCGCCACCGGTTGAAACACCAGCGGCGGCCGCACGAACAGGAACAGCACGAACACCATCGCGCCGATGAACAGGATGAAAAACTGCATGGGCACTTTCGCCACGGCCGTGAGTATGAGCCCCAGGCGGCTTTGGCCGATGGATTTTCCGGTCAAGTAGCGCTGCACCTGGCTCTGATCGGTTCCGAAATACGCCAGCGCCAGAAACATGCCGCCGATCAACCCGCTCCAGATGTTGTAGCGGTCGTTCCAGTCGAAGGTCGTGGTGACGGCGTTGAGCTTGCCGGCGGCTCCGGCCAGCGTCAACGCATCGCGGAACGATACATCCTTCGGGAGCAGGGAAATCGCGACAGCCAACGCCAGTACCAGCGCCAGCATGACCATCGTCATCTGCTGCACATCCGCCCAGGTGACCGCCTTGATCCCGCCCAGGGTGGTGTAGAGCACCACCAGTCCGCCCATGATCAGGATGGTCACCCGGAACGGCCAGCCGAGGATCACCGACAGCACGATGGCCGGCGCCGAAAGCGCGAGACCGGCTTGCAGACCGCGCGAGATCAGGAAGACGATGGTCACCAGCAGGCGCGTCTTGGCGTCGAAGCGATGCTCCAGATACTCGTAAGCCGTGTATACCTTGGCGCGGTGAAAAATCGGCACGGCGGTGGCGGAGAGGATCACCATGGCCAGGGGCAGTCCGAAATAGAACTGCACGAATCGCATGCCGTCCACGTAAGCTTGCGCCGTGGTCGAGATGAAGGTGATGGCGCTGGCCTGGGTGGCGATGATCGAAAGCCCCATGGCGTACCACGGCATGGTCTTCCCGGCCAGCATGAATTCCTGGGTGCTGCCGGAGCCGCGTCCGCGCCAAAGTCCGTACGAAACCAGGAATATCAGCCAGCCGAACAGGACGACCCAGTCCAGGGCCTTCATGGTGTGAAGGATCTGGTGAACCAGTAGAACAACCCGATGACGCAGGCCAGATAGATCACGACCATGGTGTAGACGCGTCCCCAGGTGCCTAGAAACGGCGGCGGTTCGTCGGCTACGGTGCGTTGAGGTTCGGTCACCGAAAACTCTTCACTCGGCTTTGGCCGCGCTCAGCATGTTGGCGAATACGCGGTAGGCGCCGGGAACGCCTGCCGGCAGTTCGCGGAACCAGTCGTAGGCGGAGAAAATATAGGCGCCCTTGCCGACCGGTGCGTATAACATGCCGCCCGGAAGCGGCATTTCGCCGGGATCGTGCGATTCGAGCACGCTCACGTACTTGGGATCCCATTCGTCGGCGAAGTAGAGTCCGCGTTCCTGGACCCACCCGTCGAAATCGGCGCTGGTGATCTGATTGGGTTCGTGCAGCAGGCGAAGCTCGGGATGGGGGAACGTGACGGGAGCTTGTTCGACGGTGACGCGGTCATTCCGGACGATGCGGATCGGATAGGGGCCGATGTGCGCGAGCTGTCCGCCGTCGAATGTGAGTGCTTGAGCCGGCCCGTTTTGTGCGGGTCCGGCTGGACCAGGTGCGCCCCGGCCGGGGCCTGCTGCGGCTCCACCCCGTCCTGGTCCGCCGCGGCCAGGGCCGCCTTCGGGCACGTTGTATTGCACGATCAGCGTTCCGCCGTCATTGGCGTAGTCGAACAGCCGCTGGTAGTTCGCGCGCAGATCCGGCCGCGTGTTGAATGCGCGCACGCCCGTGACAATTGCGTCGAAGCGCGCCAGATCGCCATGCGACAGATCCGCTTCGGTCAGCAGCGTCACTTCGCAGCCGAGCTGCCGGATGGCCTGGGGCACCTGGTCGCCGGCCCCCATCACGTACCCGACGGTTTTCGACAGGATGCGGATATCGGCGCGCACCAGTGTCGCTTCCGCCGGAGGCAGCAGCGTCTGGGTGGTGATGTGCGGATACTGGATCACCTCCGTGCCGGTGGAAACGGCCTGATCCCCCACCTGCGCGATGGCGCGGATTTTACCCTGGGAGTCGCCCGCGGGCGGAGTCAGGTTGAAGAAGACGTTGGTCTGCTCCTCGGTGGCGGCCAGTTCGAAATGACTCGAGGCCGGTTCGGCCGTCCAGCCCGAGGGCAGCTCCAGGCGGAGGTCGCCGGCGGCTTTGCCGCTGTTGGACGTCACCGTCACTTCGATTTTGCGCGGCTGGGCGTCTCCGAAAACCACAGCGTGCTCGGGCAGGCTCACTGCTACCGGAGGGATCACCGTGAACGGACGAACCTGCTGGCCGTAGACGCGATCCACGTACCGATACTCGACCGGGCGCGTCAGATCGAGCTCGATGCCATCCAATTGCAGGCGGAAATGGGCGGTCAGAACCGGCGGGTCTTCGGGCAGTCCGATTTCCCGCGGATCGGGAACCGTATAGAGCGCTCCGTCCTTGGGCTGTTCCAGCCAATACGGCTGGGTGTACGGCTGATTCCGGGGCACAGTGAAACTGGCGTTATAGCGGCTGGGCTGGTTGTTTTCGAGAATCGTCGGAGCCAGGTTCACCGTCGGAGCGTCTTCCATGCCGGTCAGACGGATTCCGGTGAGCGCCACCTGACCGGGCAGGCGCCGGATCGCGGTGAAGTTCACGCGCAGCGTCGCTCCCGGACTTACGGCCGCCCGGTCGGATTGGGCCTCGAGCGATAAGCCCGCGCACAACGCGATGGTCTCATCCAGCTCGTTCAGCTTCCGCTCGGCCATGGGATCCTTGGTGGCCGCGACGATCGCCGCGATCAGAGGACGCGTCTTCACCAGCAGCGGCAGCAGCGCTTCGGGATGCGCCGGGACGAAGGAATCGATCGCCTGCTTCACAATTTCGCCGACGGCGGCGCCGCCCGGCAGACGGTTCCAGCTGATGTCGATATTCTCGAAAAGATCCTTGGTGGCTTTGTCCCCGGCCACGGTTTCCATGGGATTGATCTGCGAACCCTTGTTTTCCCCCGCGCCCATGCCCTGAGTGCGATTGGTGCTGCGGCTGATTCCGCCGATTTCGCCGTAGGAAGCGCCCAGTTCGGGCGAATACATGCCGACATCGATGTTCAACATGTCGGCCGGAGGCGGGTTTTTGCCTTTGTCCTTTGCTCCCTTAGCCTGGCCGCGTCCCGGAAATCCCGCGTTCATCATCAGACGCTTGGGTGTCCAGGGCTGGACGTACGCCAGCTGCTCGGGGAACTTGGTGGGATCGCCCGCCAGCGAAAAAGCTTCCTTGCCGAGAATCGAGGACGCCTGGTGATGCCCGTGCCCGTCGCGGGGCGTGCCGGTGAATACTAGAATCACCACGTCCGGCCGGAACCGGCGGATGTTATACACCACGTCGCCCAGCACCTTGTTGCGATCCCATTTCTGGAGCGTTTCGGCCGCGGTTTTGGAGAAGCCGAAATCGATGGCGCGCGTGAAATACTGTTCGGCTCCGTCGATGCGCCGGGAGGCGAGCAGTTCCTGGCTGCGGATGATCCCCAACTCGTCGCCTTGTTCCGGCCCGATCAGGTTTTGCCCGCCTTCACCGCGCGTGAGCGATAAATAGGCGGTCCGCACATGCCGGCCTAGCGCCAGATAGGCCAGCACCGGTTCGCGCTCGTCGTCCGGGTGCGCGCCGATCATCATGACGCTGCCCAGCGTGTTGAGCCGTTCCAGTGCCTGGCGGATTTCAATTTCGCCGGAGATGCTCCACTGGCCGCGGATCGGGATCAAGCCCAGAACCAGCAGGGCGGAGACGGCCGCGCGAGGAGCCCAGCGGCGGAAGCGGCCGCGGTTCGCGGGACGCGTCGTGGAATTTCGCGAGAACAGCCAATGAGTGAGTGTGGTCACGGCAGTTTGACCTATTCTAGCAATGCCTTCGAGGCCCGGGTCAGGGCGGACCATGGGCCGGGGGGATGTGCCCGATTCGGCACATGGCCGGGTGTCCGCAAGATCTTCCGTGCTAAAACGGTAGGGCGATGCTCAGCGATGCCGATTTGGCTTGGCGGGTGTTGTCTTAGCTATGGGTTCCTCCAGTCCTATTTCGCCGCCGTTCAGTCTCGATTTCGTTCAATCGGCGGCTTGGGAATTTGTAGCCCCCAATCCCGCCCTGGCGCCGCGTTTTCATCGGGCCGCGTCCCCTGCTGTTCTCGTGGCGGAAGGAAATGGCCGCGAGGAGTGCTACGGCTATGCCCGCTGTCCCGTAAGGCTGGCCGGTGGACGGTCGTACCTGCTTCGTGTTCGTCTGCGTGCCGAAGGGATCGAGTCGGCCGGGCATCACACGGCGCATGGGCTCTTCGGCGCATCATACTCGGGCGGGATCTTCTCGCTTCAGGCCGGCGAGGGATACGATGACGGATACTACGTCGGTCAACAGCGTTTCCCGGGTCCCCCGGAGGACCTGGACGCGGAACTGCGCGTCTACTTTCGATATAGCCCGCACGGCAGGGTCACCTGGAACGAGATCTTGCTCGAAGTACAGGGTCCCCTCCCGCCCCGGCCCGCGACCTTCGTCTGCCGGGAAGGCCCCGTGCCGCCCGTCACTTCGCTTTCCTACTGGGAGGAATGGCTGGACCGCGCCGGCGAACGGCATCCCGATCTCGCGCTTCTGCCCGAGCTGTTCGACGGAGCCACGCCCACTACAGCCCACCCACCCGTCGGCCCGTCGGCCCAACTGCTCGCCGCCAAAGCGCGGCAGTGGGACATGTACACCTGCGGCGCCTACTATGAGGCCCGTCACGACCTGGTCTACAACACCGCGCCTTTGTTTGACCGCCGCGGGCACCTGATCGGTTCCTACGACAAGGTTCTGCCCTATGAACAGGAATTGGACCTGGGTGTTTCCCCTGGCCGGGAGTTGCGCACCTTCGACACCGATTTCGGCCGTGTGGCCATCATGACCTGCTTCGATTCCTGGTTTCCCGAAGTCGCCCGGACGCTCGCCGGCATGGGCGCCGAAGTGATTCTCCTGCCCAACGCCGGATACTACGAGGACTTGATGCCCGCCCGCGCCGCCGATAATGGCGTCTGCATCGCCGCCAGCAGCCTCAATCACCCTGCCGGCGTATGGGGCTCCAGCGGCGCGCGCGCAGGCAGCCAGGCTGCCGAATCTTCACGCGAAGCCCCTAGCGCCATCCTCTCCGTCGAACGTGACGCGGAACGCGGTCTCCTGATCGCGACCGTGGACCTTTCCAAGAAGTACAGTCCTCACTGGAAAGGAGGTCCCATGGGCTCGGCCCCTGCGCTGCGCGGCTCCCGCGTTACCAGCCTGAGGCCTCTCAGATGAAGCCTGGCTTTCACAAATCCTGTTATGGAAATCATCTACATTTTTGACCACATCCCCAAAACGGCCGGAACTTCATTCAACCTGGCCTATCTGCCGGGAGCCTTTGAACCGGAGAAGCTTTTTGTGCTCCGTGGTTCCAGGGATGAAAACCTGGCGGACCTCAAAAAGGCCAGGAGCTTTTCCAAACAAGAGCTGGATCCCCTGCAAGTGATCGCTGGTCACCATGCGGGACAGCTCCGTGGAGTTTTTCCCCAGGAAACCAGGTTTTTGACGTTGGTCCGAAATCCGGCGGATCGCGGCATCTCCAGTTACCTGCACGCGCGGTTTCACAAGGACGCGTTCGAGCGCATCGGCCGGGAACTGCGGGAAGAGAACATAGGGCTAGCCAGGTTTATCGAAGAGGACCGGGCATCGCGACGGTCTCCTGGTTCCGTTTCTCTGCATGACGGGCAAGCGAAGGTGGTGCTGGGCGCTGAAGACTTGTCCAATGCGCCTCACACCGAAGAGGAAATAACGGAAGCGATTCGCTCGCGTTACCGCTTGGTCGGCTACACGGAAGCGTTCCAGATGTTCCTGTTTATGTTACATGTCACGGAAAAGTTCCCTTTGGCGCTTTTCAGCAATCGGCTGGTGCGGGCAGAGCGCCGCACGTGGCATGTCTCGGACGCCGATTTGGCGACCATCGCGCGTTATAGCCGTCTCGATCAGCAGGTTTACGACTGCGCCCGCAAGGAATTTGATCGAAGAGTGTCGGAAGTCTGGAGCTCGTCTCTGGCTCGACAGTACCAGGAGTATGTAACGGCTCTCAAGAACTTCCAGGAAGAGGCGGAGCGCAATGACTACCTTGGTTCTGTGCCTTTCCCCGTCAGGGCCTGATCATTACTCGGGCGTGATCGATTCAGACCGCGGGCGTCAGCAACACCTTCCCCGGCGCGACTTGGCCGCCCAGTGCTCGTCCTGGAAACGCCGCCATTCATCCGGAGAATGGGCCGCACCGTGCGCGGCCAGGTGGCGGCGGTAGGCGTTCTGATCCGACAGCTCCGCCACTACACCTGAGATGACGCGCGCCACATTGTGCACAAGCGCCCTAAAGAATGCTCTCATGACTCCTCCGCCAGCCGCGACGGCACGAAGGGCGTCTCCGTGGTCTGGGCTTCGCGCGTGCCGCCCAGGATCCCGGCCCACACGCGGATGGAGTCGATGAGAATCGTCGCCACCAATACCAGAAAGATCCCGGTCACCGCCGCGTCCAGCCGCGCATTGAAGACCAGTGTGGCGGTGGTCGCGGTCTGCGGACCGGCCGCCAGCTGATCGGCCTGAGCCAGAAACCCGAGCGCCGGAAGCGGAGAAAAGATCTTCTGCCATCCCGCCGTGAAACACACCACCACCAGCCACGCCAGCGGCGCCGTGGTCACCCACATGTAACGCGCGCCGTGCATCTTGATGAGGATGGTGGTCCCCACGCACAAAGCCACCGCGGCCAGCAGCTGATTGGCGATGCCGAACAGCGGCCACAGCGTGTTGATGCCGCCCAGCGGGTCGATCACGCCCTGATACAGAAAATAGCCCCACGCGGCGACGATCACCGCGCTGGTTCCCAGGATTCCCGGCATCCACCCGGTCCGGCCCAGCCGGCCGATCGCAGGCGGCGCGTGCCCCAGCAGATCCTGCAGCATGAACCGGCCGACGCGCGTTCCGGCATCGAGCGTGGTGAGGATGAACAGGGCCTCGAACATGATGGCGAAGTGATACCAGAAGCCCATGAACGCCTGGCCTCCGGTGCTGCCGACGAAGATGTGCGCCATCCCCAGGGCCAGCGACGGCGCGCCGCCGGTTCGATTGAACAGCGTCTGCTCGCCGACCTGCTGCGCCAGCGCGCTCATGTCCTGGGGCGCGACCGCGAATCCCCAGCCGGTGATGGTGGCCGTGGCCGCCGCCGGAGTCGCTCCTACGACGCCCGCGGGCGAGTTGACCGCGAAATATACGCCCGGCTGGAGCGAAGCGGCCGCGATCAGCGCCATCACGGCGACGAAACTTTCGAGCAGCATCGAGCCGTACCCCACGCTGAGCGCATTCCGCTCGCGCGCCAGCAGTTTGGGCGTGGTGCCGGAGGAGATCAGCGCATGGAATCCGGAGACCGCCCCGCAGGCGATGGTAATGAAGCAGAAGGGGAAAATCTTTCCGGCAAAGATAGGACCGGTGCCGTCCACGAAGCGCGTAAGGGGCGGAAGCTGCAGGTCCGGCCGCAGCAGCACGATGCCCAGGCCCAGCAGGGCGATGACGCTCAACTTGACGAACGTGCTCAGGTAATCGCGCGGGGCCAGCAGCAGCCAGACGGGCAGGGAACTGGCCAGGAATCCGTATACGATCAGGCTGGCGGCGAGTTGTTTTCCGCTGAGCGTGAACCAGGGCGCGAGCGTCGCCGATTGCGCCACGGCCTGTCCGCCGAACACCGCGGCGATCACCAGCACGAAGCCGATCAGGGAAGCCTCGCCCACTTTGCCGGGCCGCCAGTAGCGCAGGTACAGGCCCATGAACACGGCGATGGGCATGGTCGCGGCGATGGTAAACGCTCCCCAGGGGCTATCCTTCAGCGCGTTCACCACCACCAGCCCGATGACCGCCAGCAGGATGATCATGATCAGCAGGACGGTCACCAGCGCCGTGAATCCGCCGATCTTGCCGATCTCCTCTCGAGCCATCTGGCCCAGCGATTTTCCGTCGCGCCGCAGCGAGCCGAACAGGATCACGAAATCCTGCACGGCCCCGCCCAGAACGGCGCCGATGACGATCCACAGATACCCCGGCAGATAGCCGAACTGCGCCGCCAGCGTGGGTCCTACCAGCGGACCCGGACCGGCGATGGCGGCGAAATGATGGCCGAAGACGATCCACTTATTGGTGGGCTCGAAATCGTGGCCGTCGCGCAGCCGTTCCGCGGGGGTGGCGCGCTGGTCGTCGAGCGCCATCACGCGGGCCGCCACGAAGCTGGCGTAGAAGCGATATCCCACCAGGTAGGTGCACACCGCGCCGATCACCAGCCAGGTGCTGTTGACCGGCTCGCCGCGGCTCTGCGCGACGGCTCCCATGGACACGGCCGCCGCCACGGAAATCGCTGCCCAGAGAAGACGCCCCAGGATTCGGTTCATGGCTTCTTGTCAAGAATAGCCGACCCGGCGCGCCGTGTGCAGAGTTCCCGCCCGGACCTATTCGAACGCCGGAGGACATCCGATAGGTACACATGGAGATCGGTGGGCACATAGGGGAAACACCCGAGGCCGGGTTAAGCGAAATCTCTTGGAGTTTAAGGAGATCTTGGACGGGAATTGGGGGGAAGAACGATTTGTCGGTACTCGATAAGTCACGTACGCTCATAGGTGAGGGCATATCTAGATGCTGAGGACGATCATTATCGGTCCGGACGCCAAACAGGCGCAACAACTGGAAAAAGCGGTCAGCGCGCTGGCGAACGAGGTCTCCGTCGGCCGGGTTCTGCTCAACTACCCGGACGAAGGCGAGCTGATTCGGACGCTGCGTTCATGCGCTCCGGAAGCGATCTTCCTAAGCTTCGAGAAAAGCGAGTTGGCCCAGAAGATCGTGGAACGGGTCATGCAGGAGGTGGAAGGCATTCAGTTCGTCGCCTATCATAAGGTCTGCGACGCCGCCACGCTTCGGGAGATCATGCGCGCCGGGGTGCGCGAGCTGGTAGCCGAGCCCTTCGAACTCAACGCGCTGGTCGAGTCGCTGAGGAACGTAAAAACGCTGGTGGAACAGAAGCCGCCGGTCTACGTGGCCAAGGGCAGGATCTATTCCTTCCTTCCGGCCAAGGCGGGCTCCGGCGCGACCACCATGGCCCTCAACCTGGCCGCCGCCCTGGCACGCCTGGGCGAAAAGCGGGTGCTGCTCTCCGACCTCGACCTCAGCTCCGGCATTCTGCGCTTCTTGCTCAAGATCCGGAACGAGCACGCCATCATGGAAGCGGTGGAGCATTTGCAGGAGCTGGATGAAAATCTGTGGCAGCAGCTGATCACCACGGTGGGCAAGCTGGATGTGCTGCATTCCGGCCCGATGAATCCCAATGTGCGCGTGGATCCGGCCCAGGTTCATGATCTGGACCAGTTCTGGCTGCGCAACTACGACGTGGCGTGCGTCGATCTGTCCGGCAATCTGGAGCGCTATTCGCTCGAAATCATTCGCGATTCCCAGCAGGTGTTCCTGGTGTGCACGCCGGAGGTCCCTTCGCTGCATCTGACCCGCGAAAAGCTCGCCTTTCTCAAGACTTTGGACCTGGAAAGCCGCGTCTCGGTGGTCTTGAACCGCGTCTCCAAGCATTCGCTGCTGACGCCGCAGCAGGTGCAGGACGTTCTGGGCGTGCCGGTGATGCATCACCTCGTCAACGACTACATGGCGGTCAGCCGCGCCACCACGGCGGGCGATTTCGTCGATCCCAAATCGAAATTGGGCCGTCAATTCGAGGAGCTGGCTTCCGGCTTGCTCAACAAGCCGGCGGTCGAAACCGGCTCGAAGAACAAGTTCCTGGAGTTCCTCTCGGCTCCCGCGCAGGCGCTGGCCGGCGGCCGCGGCATTCCTTCGTCTCGTTAGCCGAACCGGGCTAGAGATTCCTGAGATTGAATCTCCACGCGCCTAAGGTGCCCCGTATGAGTAGGTAGGGTAAGTCCCTGAAGGGCATTTAAACAACTTCCGTGTAAATTGGATGCATGTTCCATTGGATCTGCCCGGAGTGCGGCCAGGAGATCGCCCCGGGAGTCAAGGAATGCCCGGTTTGCGAGCCTGGTTCCATGCAGGAGGCGAGCCCCTCCCCACTCCCGTCCAGTAGCCCTGCCGTTGCGGTTGCGGTGCCGCCCGCACCCCCGCTGAAGCCACCGGCTCCCGAACCGCAAGTCATCTTACAGCCCGGAGTCGTCTTACAGCCCGAGGTCGTCTTAAAGCCCCAGGTTGTCGTACAGCCCCAGGTTGTCTTAGAGCCTGAGGTCGTCTCACAGCCTGAGGTCGTCTTACAGCCGGAGGTTGTCTCACAGACCGAGGTTGTCTTACAGCCGGAGGTTGTCGAGAAACCGGAACCCCGCAGCATCCCGGAGGCCGCGCCGCCTGCCGCACACGATGCCGCCCTGGCTGGGCCCGGGACGTTCGCCGACCGTTTGGCGGACCTGGCCGAGCAGCTTCACGGCGAGCGCGTTCCGTACGCTGCGCAGCGGATCGTTCCCAGCGCGGCTTCCTCGCGCCCCCGCGTGGAGCAGGCGGAGGAGAAGGCTCCCGTCATCCTCGATGTGACGCCCGCCAGGCCGTTGCTGGCCCAGCCGCCCAGTGTGCTCTTGCTGGCTGAACCGCAGCCTCCGTCGGTGGCCGCGCACATTCCGGCGCGCGAGATATTCCGTCCACTCCCGTCCGCTCATCCAGCGCAATCCCGTCCGCCCCTGGGAGTCGAGCCATCGGCCCCCTTGCCGATTCGGCTTCCCGACCGCCCGGGTCGCGCGGCAGCGCCGGCACTGGCTCCCTTGCAGGACTACCACAAAGCCGCGGAACGCCAGATGCGTCCCGCCGCCTACGCTTCGCAAGCAGCCGCCGCCCCGACCGTGGGCGAAACGGAGCTCCGGGTGACTCTGCCGGGCCCGGCGCTTCCGCGGGAGCTGATGTCGCTCCAAGCGGCGGGGCTGGTTCCGATCCGCGGCACTGGAAGGTACGGAGCACAGTCGAATGGCTCCGCGTGGATCACGAGATTTGCGGTCCTGGGTATCTTGCTCACCGTGGGTCTGGCGGCGACCTACCGCATCTTTCCGGGTCCGTCGGCCAATGAGCCGGTGAAGCCGGCACCCGAATCGGCGCCCGAACACCCCGCGGTGGCGGCCAAGCCGGATAATTCCCTGGCTCGGTTCGTGGAAGTGACCGGCGTCCGCTTCCTGGAGGTGAACAAGAAGCCGCAGATTCGCTACCTCGTCGTGAATCATTCCAGTGCGCCTTTGGGCAGTGTCATGGTCTACGTGACTCTGCGCGCTATCGACGCGAAACCCGGCCAGCCGCCGCTGGCGCGGCTGACCTTCCGCTCCCCGGATTTGGCGGCGTTTGAGGCCAAGGAAATGGCCAGCCCGATTGAACGGGTGGTGGGCCCGCTGGACCTGCCGGACTGGCGGAACCTGCACGCGGACGTCGAAGTGCAGTAGAGCAGCTCAGCGACGACTGCCCGAGGGGTTATCTCCGCGCAGGAAAGGTGAGCCCGAGCATCAGCATGCCCTGATTTCGAGCCGGCTGATAGTTCTCCGAGGACCAGTGCAAGAAGCGGATTTCGGGCACGATATCGATCACCGAGATCCGCCATCTCAGCCCAACGCCCGCCGTGACTGCAACATCCAGATCGCGTCCACTGTCGAAATGGACCGACGTTGGTTGAGGCTGAAGTAAGAAATCCAGTTGGATTCCTTTGCCTTCAAATGGGCCAAGATGACGAAGCGTCGCACCGGCGTCGGCAAATGGGGTGATCCGGTGCCGTCCAAAGTTGTACTTGAGCAGGAGGGGAAACAGCCACCCGTCCGCGGAAGCAGCATATTGCTGGCCGAAGTTGACAGGCCCGCCGTGAGGGGCGGTGATGCCCTGAGTGAAGTCTTTATGAAACCGCTGATAAAGAAACCCGACTTCGGCGGAAATTCCGCGGGGAAGATTGACGTCAACCGTTGGTCCGATCGCGTAGGGCTTGACGAAGAAGTCGTTAGGACCGCAGCTCGGAGGTCCTGGATTGATGCATCCCTGCCCATAGTCCTGCGAATGCGGAGAAACAGGAACGCCGCCCGTGACTCCGACCGTAATGAGTTGGGCCGATGCGAGCCCGGTGAGCAGGGTCGCGAACAGAAAGACCCGAGCAAGGCGTCCCGCGCATCGTTGCAACCAGCGGAGCGAATCCGAGGGAACGAGAATTCGAGTGAGGCTGAGTCCGTACAACACACCGGCTGGGTCGGAAGGCTTCGTGGGGTGAGCAACGACGGCCGGAGAAGTTAGTGGAAAGATTCGACCGGAGAGCGGTGTGGCGCCTAACCAAGTATGGGACATGACGATGGAGGCGCAATTGCGCAGCCAAAAAGGGATCCAAAGGTTAGCCGCGCCCAGGTCTATAATTGTTAGGTGATGAACGACAAGTATTTTCGCGAAAACGAGTGGTGGGTCAGCCCCTATAACTTCGTCCCCGAAGTCCGGAACACGTTCCAGCTTCCCAAGAGCGTAGCCATCCACGATGCGACGCTGCGCGACGGCGAACAAACGCCCGGCGTGGTGATGAGCGTCGCGGAAAAAGTCGCGATCGCCGAGAAGCTGGCCGAAATCGGCGTGGACCGGATCGAAGCCGGGATGCCGGCCGTCTCCGAACAGGATTTTCAGGCCATCAAGGAAATCTCCAAGCTGGGGCTCAAGTCGAAGATCTACACCTTCGCGCGCGCCATCAACGCCGATATCGACAAGGCGCTCGAGTGCGGCTGCCACGGCGTGATCATCGAGGTCCCCATCGGGTATCCCAAGCTGAAATACCAGTTCAAGTGGACCTGGGAAGACGTGCTGCGCAAGAGCGTCCCGGTGATCAATTACGCCAAGTCGCGCGGCATGCACGTGGTGTATTTCCCCTACGACACCACGCGTGCCCGCGAAGAGGATCTCACCAACGTCCTCACGCGCATTATGCAGGACGCGCCGCCGGATTCAGTGGGCGTGGTCGATACCATGGGCTGCATTCTTCCCGAAGCCATGAAGTTCATGGTCCGCATGATGAAGAAGCTGACCAACAATCTGCCCGTCGAAGTGCATACGCACAACGATTTCGGCATGGCAGTGGCCACCGAGCTGGCCGGAGTCGAAGCGGGCGCCGACTGCGTCCACAGCTGCGCCAACGGATTGGGCGAGCGGACCGGCAATGCCGCGCTCGAAGAGCTGATCGTCGCGCTGCACGTGCTGTACGGATACGACACCAAGTACAACCTGGCCAAGCTCCCCGAGCTGGGCGAACTGGTCAGCCGCATCGCCGGGTTCCCCATCGCTGCAAATAAGCCGATCCTGGGCGACCGGAACTTCACGCGCGAATCCGGAATCGGCGTGGATCTGGTGGTCAAAGAGCCGCTGGCGATGTTCGGAACGCATCCCTCGCTGACGGGACGCAAAGGTCAAGTGGTCCTGGGCAAGAAGAGCGGCAAGATGTCGATCAGCTACAACCTGGAGAAGATGGGCATCACCGACGCCGACGACGAAGCGATCGGCGAGATGCTGAAGCGCGTCAAGGAAAAGGGCATCGAGAAGCGCGGCCTGCTGACGGACGAAGAGTTTCGCGACATCGTCGATAGTGTTCTCGTCGCCAAGCGGTAACGGTTGGCGAAGGTCACTCTTACATTCGATAACGGTCCCGATCCCGAAACCACGCCGCTGGTGCTCGATTGCCTGGCGCGCCATGGCGTGAAGTCCACGTTCTTCGTGCTGGGCCAGAAAGTCAGTACGCCCGAGGGTCTGGATCTGGCGCGGCGCGCGAGCCGCGAAGGGCACTGGATCGGGAATCACACCTGGTCGCACGCCGGCCGCCTGGGCGAGGGTAGCCGCGAGGTGGCGCTGCAGGAATTCGAGAGCACCGAACAGGCGCTTTCTTGGATTGACCGAGGTGTTCAGCCGGTGCCGCTGTTTCGTCCTCGTGGAGGCGCGGGACGGCTTGGCAAGGGTCTGCTGCATCCGGCCGTGGTCGAGCGGCTCAAGCTCGGCGGGTATACTTGTGTTCTCTGGAATTCTGTCCCGGGGGACTATCGCGATCCGGACGGCTGGATGGAGCGGGCGCTGGCCGACTGCCGCACGCGTGAGTGGAGCCTGGTGGTTCTGCACGACCTTCCGAACGGCGCCATGCGGCACCTGGAAAGCTTCCTCTGGAAGCTCCGGGAGGACGGGCATGAACTCACGCAGGAGTTTCCGCTGGACTGCACGCCGATTGTGGGCGGCAAAATCGTGCATCCGCTGGACGGATTTTTGTAAGCTTGAGGATTCATGGTTATCGATTGTCACGGCCACTACACGACCGCGCCCAAGGCGCACCAGGAATATCGCGAGGCGCAGATTGCGGCGCTGAAGGATCCCACGCAGCCGCCCTACGACCGCGAAATCAATATCAGCGACGATCAGATCCGGGAAAGTCTCGAAGGCGCGCAGCTCAAGTTGCAGCGCGAGCGGGGCACGGATGTGACGATCTTCTCGCCGCGGGCGTCGGCCATGGCGCACCACATTGGGAACGCCACGACCAGTGCGAATTGGTCCCGGCATTGCAACGATCTGATTCACCGGGTGTGTGAGCTGTACCCGAGCAACTTCGTGGGCGTGTGCCAATTGCCGCAGTCGCCGGGCGTGCCGCCTGAAAATGTCATAGAGGAATTGGAACGCTGCGTGAACGAACTCGGCTTCATCGGCTGCAACCTCAATCCGGACCCTTCGGGAGGCCACTGGACCGCGCCGCCGCTGATCGACAAGTACTGGTATCCGCTGTACGAAAAAATGGTCGAGCTGGACGTGCCGGCGATGGTGCACGTCAGTTCCTCGTGCAATCCGGTGTTTCACGCCACCGGCGCGCACTACATCAACGCCGATACCACCGCCTTCATGCAGTTCATCCAGGGCGACCTGTTCAAGGATTTTCCGACGCTGCGGTTCATCATTCCGCACGGCGGCGGCGCGGTGCCATACCATTGGGGGCGCTACCGCGGGCTGGCGCAGGATATGAAGCGTCCCACGCTCGAGGAACACCTGCTGAAGAATGTGTTCTTCGATACCTGCGTCTACCACCTGCCGGGAATCGAGCTGCTGCTCAAGGTCGTGCCGATCGACAACATCCTGTTCGGATCGGAGATGGTGGGCGCGGTGCGCGGCATCGATCCTCGGACGGAGCAGTACTACGACGACACCAAGAAGTATCTGGATGCGCTGCCGCTAAGCGATACGCAACGCTATCAGCTATTCGAAGGTAATGCGCGCCGAGTCTACCCGCGCATCACTAAAAGACTTTCCAAATAAGCACGGCGACGGCAACCAGAAAACCTGCCAGCGCCTGATACTCCTGGTTGCGCAGGTACACTGACCATTGGAATCGTTTGACGCCTGGATTGCCGCCACCAGGCCATAGCCGCGGGACGCGCTTGGCATAATCCGCATACTGGGGAAACAGCGACCGCAGATGCTGTTCCTCGAGTTCCACCACGGGCAGGTAGATCAGCAGGAACACGGCCGCGAAGAGCACCCCCAGTTCCCATCTTCGTGACGCGATGACGAATCCCGCCGCCACCGTCAGCGTCCCGATGTACAGCGGATTGCGAACGTAAGCGTACGGACCGCTCTCGGCGAGCGAGCGATTCTTCTCCAGATGTCCCGCGGACCAGGCTCGCAACGCCAGACCCAGCGCGGACAGGGGGAGCCCAATGGCGAGCGAAGTCCAAGTCGGCGCCGATAGCCACAGGAACGCGGCCACCATTAGGAATCCGAACAGCACGCGCAGCTTCGCGACCGCGTCGGCGTAGGGCTTGGGGAAACTCACGCGTGGCACATTTCCAGGGCTTCCAGCACCTCAGCCGGGCTGACGGCGCGCATGCTGCCCGCATCCGCCGCGCGACGCTTGTAGCTGGTGATCGCGGTGGAACTCCTCAGCACATGAAGTGTCCCGCCGTAGGGCCCGTGCGAGGCCGGATCGGTGGGTCCATAGATGGCGACGCCGGGTTTGCCGAGCGCCGCCGCCAGATGCACCGGTCCGCTATCCACGCCCACGATCGCCTGCGCGCGCCTGGTGGCGTCGATCAGGCCTTCGAGACCGGAAAGGTGAACCTGCGCGCCTTCGATCTGCCTAAGGACGTCCAAGGCGTCGGGAGGGCCGTTGACCACCAGGGGCACGCTCAAACGTTTCGCCAGTTCCGTGTAGTGGTCCATCGGCCATTGTTTCGAGCCCCAGCCGGCCAAAGGGCAAGCCAGCACAAATGGTCCCTCGGGCAGCGTGCCTTCGGGCTTCCCGGGAGGCAGTGGAAAGGTTCGCAGCAGGTTGGATGCGCCCGCGGCGGCCACCAGCTCCAGGTAGCGGTCCACGCGATGCACGGCGCCGGTTCGGACCGCCGACGAATAGAACATGGCCGCGAAACTTTCGCGCGCCTGGGTGCGGGCAAGTCCCACGATCCTATCGGCCCGCGCGGACGCGGCGACCAGCGCGGATTGGATCAGCCCTTGCAGATCGACCGCCAGCTCGAAGCGTTCACGGCGCAGGAGCCGCCGGGTGGCGAGAATCTCGCGAGCCGAGCGATTGAACGGAATGATCTCGTCGACGAAGGGGTTGCCTTCGAGCAGCGGCGCCCACCGCGGCTTGATGACCCAACTCAGGCGGCTGTGCGGAAAACTGTGCTTGAGGCTGGCGACCGCGGGCAGGGCGTGAATGACATCCCCCATGGAGCCGAGCCGTACGACTAGGATGCGGAACATCGGTTCTTATGTTTCATTTCAACAGGTCGCGCTCAACTAATACAAGCGCCGCTTCCGCTACTCGCCCGGCGTCGACTCCGGTCATGCAGCGGTGATCGATGGGGCACTCGCGCTTCAGGCACGGGCTGCATTCCACCGGCTCGCGGACCACTTTCGCCAGAGGACCAGTGGGGCCGGTGGTCTGGTCATCGGTAGCGCCGAAGATGGCGACGGTCGGAACTCCCAGCGCGCTGGCGATGTGCATGGCTCCGGAATCGTTGGTCAGATAGACGCGGCACGCCGCGGCCAGATCGATGAACTCGGCAAGTGAGGTTTCGCCCGCGAAGTTCTTCACCGGGCCGGCGATCGATGCGGCGACCGAGGAACACAGGTCGCGTTCGTCCTTCGAGCCGAAGATGGCGACCGCCGCGCCGAGTTCGTTCGCCACGCGGTTGGCAGACTCCGCGAAGCGTTCCGGCAGCCAGCGCTTGGCGGTCCCATAGGCAGCGCCGGGACTCACGCCGATGACGATCTCGCCCCACCCGAGCTGCTGGAATCGATCGAGGCCCGCCGAGCGCGCAGCGGGAGCGCCTTCCAGACGGATCGCGTCGTTCCGCGGCATCTCGTCCACGACTCCGGCCCGGCGCAGCAGCTCCAGGTAATAGAAGCTTTCGTGGCGAGGGATCTCGCCGGGCTTCGGAACCGGTATCGCGCGCGTGAGCAGAAATCCGCGGCCGTCGCGGGCGTAGCCGATGCGCTCGGGGATGCCGGCGAGATAGGCGATCGCGGCGGCCTCGAAGGCGTTCTGGAGCAGGATCGCGGTGTCGAATTTCGCGGGCGAAGCGCGCGCGCGGCGGACCACTTCTCAGCCACCGTTCGCGGAGTATAGGGAATCAACTCGTTGCAGAACGACTCGCGGCGATAGAGATCGGCCACCCAGGGCTTGGCGAGGATCGAGATGTGGGCCTGCGGGAATCGCCGGCGCAGCGCGCGCAAGGCGGGCAGCGACATCACGGCGTCTCCCACCCAGTTGGTGGCGCGAACCAGAATCCTGTCGGACACTACCCTTCAGTCTAACCGCCCAATAGCGAAAGAACGTCTCCGGCGCCCGAAAGCCGGATGGGCCGGTCTGAGATCAGGGCTTCTCCATGCCGGGCGCCGATCAGCGAGCCGAAATAGCGGTCGCGGGATTCGAGGCCGAACAGATAGTCGCCCACTCCGTGCGCGATCACACCGAATTCTTCCGCGGTCTTCTCGAACTGGGAGCGATGGATGCGCAGTAGCTCGATCTTGCGCGGAAACACGCCGGTCGTATCGACCACGAACGCCGGCTGCTCGAACTTATTCAGAGGATAGAAGAGAAACGCGGCGGGCTTGTGCGGCGGATTCGGGTCGTCGAGCTTGCTCAGCCCGCAATACAGTTGAGAGTTTCGGACCGTGAGACCCGCGGCCGCGTGATCCGGATGGCGGTCTTCCCAGAAGGGAGCAAGCACCAGCTTCGGACGATGGCGGCGGATGGCGCTCGCGACGAGGCGCCGATTCTCGGGGGAATCGACGAGCCCGCAATCCGGCAAATGCAGTGATTCGCGGACAGCCGCGCCCACGAATGTGGCCGCCTCAGCGGCTTCGACCCGGCGTTGTTCAATCGTCCCTCGGGAACCCATTTCGCCGTCCGTCATGTCCACGATGGCGAACGGAATTCCTTGGTCCCGCAGAAGGAGCGCGATACCGCCGGCGCCCCACTCCACGTCGTCGGGGTGGGCGCCAAAGAGAACAACATCGACTGGCATAAAGAGCTATGGTACCGGGCGGCGGTACTGTAGTAGTGGGGTATCCCACATGCTGAAGCGGGTTTGTCTGGCCGCATTGACGGCAAGCTTGCTGGCCGCCGCGCCCAAAGTGATCGCCGTGAACATCGACGGCGTGATCCATCCCATCACGGTCGACCTTCTCGCCCACGCGCTGGACCAGGCCGCGAGCCAGAACGCCGCCGCGGTTCTGCTGCGCCTGAACACTCCCGGCGGCTTGCTGGACGCCACGCGTGAGATGAATGAGAAGATTGTCGCCTCGCGCGTTCCGGTGATCGCCTACGTCACTCCCAGCGGAGGCCGCGCTGCGTCGGCCGGGTTCTTCATTCTCGAAGCCGCGGACGTGGCGGCGATGGCTCCAGGCACCAATACGGGCGCGTCGTCGCCGGTCGCGCTCACCGGGACGATGGATGAGACCATGCGCAACAAAGTGGAGAACGACGCCTCCGCGTGGCTGCGCAGCACGGTGGAAAAACGCGGGCGCAACGTGGAACTGGCTGAGACCACTATTCGTAAGGCCAGCTCGTTCACCGAGAAGGAAGCGCTCGACCAGCATCTGATCGACCTGATCGCGCCCAGCGAGCAGAAACTGTTTGAGGCTCTGGACGGCCGCGAAATCACGCGCTTCGATGGGCGCAAGGAAGTTCTACATCTGGCCGGCGCGGAAGTGGTTCCCTATGATCTGACGCTGCGGGAGCGGGTGATCAGCGCCATCGCCGATCCGAACATCGGCTTCATTCTGCTGGTGGTGGGAGCGCTGGGGGTATACGTGGAGTTTAACTCGCCCGGCCTGATCTTTCCGGGTGTGGCGGGAGCCATTTCGCTCCTGATGGGAGCGTCGTCGCTGGCGGTGCTGCCGCTCAACTGGGTGGGAGTCTCGCTGCTGCTTCTGGGCGGCGCGCTGTTCATCTTGGAGGCGCACTTCGCCTCGCATGGAATCCTCGGAACCGGCGGCACCGTGGCGATGATCCTCGGCGCGCTGATGCTCGTCAAAGGTCCGCCGTCGATGCAGATCCATCTCCTCACGGCTCTTTCGGTCTCGATTCCCTTCGCGCTGATCACGATGTTCCTGCTGTCGCTGGCGATTCGCGCGCGCCGGAACAAATCGCTGATGGGCGGCGAAGGCGTGCTCAACGAGATCGGTGAGGCGCGGACCGCGCTCGCCCCGGCCGGGAAAGTCTTCGTGCACGGCGAATACTGGGACGCCGTGTCGTCGAGTCCTGTGGAGCCGGGCGGGGAAGTCCGCGTCGTCGCGGTGGACGGAATGAAGATTAGAGTAGAGCCTACAGCAGGCCGACCCTAAAGCAGTTCGCTTGCGCTGAAGAAGAACGGGATCTCGACCGCAGCCGTCTCCGGCGCGTCCGATCCGTGCACGCAGTTGCGCTCGATGCTGGTGGCGAAGCGTTTGCGAATGGTCCCCTCGGCCGCGTTCGTGGGATTCGTCGCTCCCATGGTGTCGCGCCATTTCTTGATGGCGTCGGGCGCTTCCAGAACCATGACGACGACCGGACCTTCGGTCATGAACTTCACCAGCGAGCCGTAGAAAGGCCGCTCGCGATGGACGGCATAGAAGCCCTCCGCTTCGAGCTGGCTCAGGCGCTTCATTTTCATGCCGGCCACGCGGAAACCGGCTTTTTGAGCGATGGCGATAATGTCGCCGGCCTGGTTGGCGGCTACGGCGTCAGGTTTGATGATTGCGAACGTGCGTTCCATAATCTCCTAGAGGTGTTTCTGAATTCTTTCGCCGATTTCGGCAGGCGAGGCGCATACATCGATGCCCGCGGCCTTCATGGCGGCGATCTTGTCGGCGGCCTTTCCACTGCCGCCCGAAATAATCGCGCCGGCATGGCCCATGCGGCGGCCTGGCGGCGCGGTCTGCCCGGCGATGAATCCTACTACGGGTTTTTTGACGTTCTTTTGAATATAGTCCGCGGCCGATTCCTCGGCGCTGCCGCCGATCTCGCCGATCATCACGATGGCGTGCGTGTCGGGATCTTCGTGGAACAGCCGGATCGCGTCGATGAACGAAGTGCCGATGATCGGGTCGCCGCCGATGCCGATGCAGGTGGATTGTCCGATGCCGAGCCCCGTAAGCTGGCCGACCGCTTCGTAGGTCAATGTGCCCGAGCGGGAGACGACGCCCACATGGCCGGGCTTGTGGATATAGGCCGGCATGATACCGATCTTGCATTTGCCCGGTGAGATGACGCCCGGGCAGTTGGGTCCGATCAGCCGCGTGTTGGGGTGATCTTTGAGATAGCCCCAGGCGCGGACCATATCCGCCTGCGGAATTCCTTCGGTGATGCACACCACCAGGGCCAGGCCCGCGTCGGCGGCCTCCATGATCGCGTCCGCGGCGAAGGCGGGAGGCACGAAAATGACGGATGCGTTCGCGCCGGTGGCCTGGACCGCGGCGGTGACGGTGTCAAACACCGGCAGGTCGAGATGTTTCTGGCCGCCCTTGCCCGGCGTGACTCCTCCCACGACATTGGTTCCGTAGGCGATGGCCTGCTGCGCGTGAAACGTGCCTTCCCGGCCGGTGAAGCCCTGCACCAGCACGCGTGTGTTTTCGTTGACGAGTACGCTCATTTTGCCGCTGCCACTACTTTCTCGGCTGCATCGCGCATGCCGTCGGCGACGGTTATTTTGAGACCCGATTCGTTCAGGATCTTTCGTCCCTGCTCGGCATTGGTGCCTTCCATGCGGACCACAATCGGAATCGTCTGCTTCATCGCGCCGGCTGCCTCCACCACGCCCTGCGCCACGATATCGCCCCGCAGAATTCCGCAGAAGACGTTGATCAGCACCGCTTTCACGGACTTGTCGGAGAGCAGGATACGAAAAGCGTTGCGGATCTGTTCGACGTTGGCGCCTCCGCCGGCATCCAGAAAATTCGCCGGACTGCCGCCCGCGAATTTCACGATATCCATGGTGGCCATGGCCAATCCCGCGCCGTTCACCAGACAAGCGACGTTGCCGTCCAGCTTGATGTAGGTCAGCCCGAAGCGCGAGGCTTCCACTTCCAGCGGATCTTCCTCGTTCAGATCGCGCAACTCGAGCAGGTCCTTGTGGCGGAACAGCGCGTTATCGTCCAGGTTCATCTTGGCGTCGAGCGCGTAGACCTTGCCGTCCTTGGTCAGGATGAACGGGTTGATTTCGGCCAGCGACGCGTCCAGTGCTTCGTTCGCGTGCGCCAGGGCCATCATCGCCTGTGCCGCCAGGTTGGCCGCGGGTCCCGTAATCCCGATGCCGTAGGCCAGCTTGCGCGCCTGAAACGGCGTCAGGCCGAATCCCGGCTCCAGGGTTTCTTTGAGGATCCGCTCGGGCGTTTTGGCGGCGACTTCTTCGATCTCCACGCCGCCGTCGGCCGATGCCATGAACACGTTCTTGCCGCGGGCGCGGTCGAGCACGATGCCCAGGTACAGCTCGCGCTCGATCGGCAGGGTTTCCTCGATCAGCAGGCGATGGACCACGCGGCCTTCGGGACCCGTCTGGTGGGTCACCAGCGTCATGCCCAGAATCTTGTGGGCGATCTCGGTGGCTTCTTCGGCGTTCCGGGCGACTTTGACGCCGCCGCCCTTGCCTCGTCCGCCCGCGTGAATCTGCGCCTTGACCACCACGCTGCCGCCGATGCGGGACGCGGCCTCGCCGGCTTCATTTACTGTGCGCGCTACTTCGCCCCTCGGCACAGGGACTCCGTAGCGTGCCAAGAGCGCCTTGGCCTGATATTCATGGATTTTCATTGCGATGATACAGTGGAGAATTCTCACTATAGCGCACGTCATGTCCCTCTTGCCTTATTTGCATCGCGTTGCCGCGGGCTCCGATCTTTCCGCGGAGGAAGCCCATCAAGCCATGAGCGTGCTGCTGGAGGGTCGAGCGGGCGAAGCGGAGATCGCCGGATTCCTGGTGGCCCTGAAGATGAAGGGCGAAACCGCCGCCGAGCTGGCCGGATTCGCACGCGCCATGCGCGACCGCATGATCGTGGTGGACGCCGGCCCGGATGTGATCGACACCTGTGGAACCGGCGGCGACGGCTCCGGGACCTTCAATATTTCAACGGCCGCGGCGATCGTCATGGCGGGAGCGGGCGCGCACGTCGCCAAGCACGGCAACCGGTCGATCTCGAGTAACAGCGGGAGCGCCGACGTGCTGGAAGCCTTGGGTGTGCGCATAACCGGCGTGACGCCCGGGGAAGCCGCCCGCTCGATTCGCGAGACCGGGATCGGGTTTCTGTTCGCGCCGGCGATGCATCCGGCCATGAAGCATGCCCAGCCGGTGCGGAGGGCACTCAAAACCCGCACGGTCTTCAATCTGCTGGGTCCGCTGGTGAATCCGGCCCGGGCGCAGGCGCAACTGATCGGGGCTCCGTCGCCGGAAACAGCCCAACTGATGGCCGAGGCGCTGGCGGAGTTGGGAACCCGCCGATCCTTCGTCGTCCATGGGCACGACGGACTGGACGAGGTCACCACTACGGCTGCCACCGACGTTCACGAGGTCACCGCCAAGGGAGTCGAAAGGCAGCTCTGGAAGCCGTCTGATTTCGGGGTGCATATGGCGCGGCTCGATTCACTTAAAGGTGGAGATTCATCCTGTAATGCACAGATGATACTGGAGATCCTGCGCGGCGGCTCCGGGCCTCGACGGGATATTGTGCTGGTCAACGCGGCGGCCGGGTTGCTTGCCGCGGGGCTGGCGGCGGATCTGCGCTCGGGCATGGAATTGGCCGCCCGCTCGATCGATTCCGAGGCCGCGCTCGGAAAACTGGAGCGGCTCCAAAAGAATTTTCCGGTCGCGTGACCCGGTTTCGTCCCGCATTGCGCGTATCCCAATGTCGGAGGAACGGACGACTCAACGTAAGTCGCCCGACGGAGGCCGGCCGGGTAGGGAGCTGCCCGGCCGGGGTTTTTTGCCCTGCGGGTTTTTCTGACAACCCGTTTTTTTGACAACATAGATCCCATGCCTCGCGTGCGGCTGTTTCATTGGCGGGCCGAAGAGGCCAAGCCCTTGATTGCCGCCCTGCGCGCCGGTGGCTACACCGTCGATTACCCCGGCGACAAAGCGAACGGAAACTGGCGCTCCCTGCGCGAGTCTCCGCCGATGGCGGCGGTGATCGATCTGACCCGGCTTCCGTCCCACGGCCGCTACGTGGCCGCCGAGATTCGCGCGAGCAAATCCATGCGCCATATTCCGATCGTCTTCGTGGATGGCGACCCGGAAAAGGTGGATCGCATCCGGAAAATGCTTCCGGACGCTGTGTACACTTCGCGCGCGCGTCTGATGTCCGCGCTGAAGCGGGTCAAGCCGCCGGCCGATCCGGTGGTTGCGCCGCGCATGATGAATCGCACCGACCGCACCACCGCCGAGAAACTCGGCATCCGGGCGGGCGCGCGCGTGGCCCTGATCGATCCGCCGCCCGATTATCTGCGGGTGCTGGGCAAGCTGCCGAAAGACGTTTCGATCGAGGAACAGCCGGAGGAGACTCACCCGCTGACGCTATGGTTCGTCCGCGATCCCGGCACGTACCTCGCGGCGCTTCCGGACCTGCGGCGGCGCGCGGCGGCGAGCCGGATCTGGGTCATTTATCCGAAACAGGCTCGCAAGCCCGCATCGGGGCTCACGCAAGGATTGATTCGGGAAGCGGCGCTCTCAGTGGGTCTGGTGGATTACAAGGTCTGTTCGGTGAACGAAATCTGGACCGGGCTGCTGTTCACGAAGAAGAAATAGCAACTACTCCCGTGACATGACGCCCTTCCACTTGCGCATCACCAGCTCCACCAGGTTCAGCAGCACCGCCAGCGCCAGCAATCCCGGCCAGAGATCTAAGGACGACGCGATGGATTTGCCTCCGCCGGAAAAGACAGCGCGCGGATCGGGCTGGAAGCGTCCGCCGGTAAATTCGGCCACCTGCTTGAGCAGCGCCTGGTTCGATCCGTAATCGGCCAGCTCGGCTTCGGGGCGATACAATCCGGCTTCCGGGAAAGCCCGCGATTCCTGGGCCGGGCGGACGCGGAACAGCCCCTGCCTCTGGCCGATCTGTAGCCGCCCGCGGAAGGTACCCGCGGCGACCTTCTTCACCGGAATCGGCTGTTGGAATCCATCGGGCCCGAAAACGTAGATGTCGGGAATCTTGTCCGGCTCGGGGACGTCGCGCCCCAGGCGATAGTCCACCACCAGGTCGCCGTTGGCGCTGTCATAACTGACGGACGCCTCGCCGGCCTGGGTGCGCGGAAGCAGATCGCGGCACAGATTGGTCCAGAACTTGTCGTAACCTTTCCAGGCCACCCAGTCCGCCGCCCAGCGGGTCTTGGCATCGGAAGTAAACACGGCCGATCGCCCGAGCCCGTACTGCCAGCGCACCAGAAGCGGATCGTGGCGGTCGAGCTGCAAGATGGTCTCCGCCGTCGGCTTGGACGTGAACCGCACGTAGCCCTTGAGCATCGGCGCGCTTTCCATGCCCACGCCGTTCAGGATTTCGGCCTGCTTCAGCACCTCCGGGGCGAGCGGGCGCTCCACCGTCGTCGATCCGGTATGCTCCAGCACATCGCGCAGGAGCAGCTGCTGCAACCCTTGGGGCTCGGTCAGGAAGTACGATTTTCCGCCGGCGCTACTAGCCACCCGTTCCAGATAATTTCGATTTACGTCCTGCCCTAATCCCACGGTTGAGATAGTGATCTTCTGCGATTCGGCATCCTTGGCCAGTGTGAGACTGTCGCCTTCTTCCGAAATACCGTCGGTCAGCAGAACAATGTGCTTGTAGGTGGCGGTGACGGGACGGATCCGCCGCACCGCTTCCGTCAGTGCCGGAGCGATCTGCGTGCCTCCGTCCGGCATGATTCCGGAAATCAGGCGCTTGATCAGCGGCTTATCCTCCGCACGCCTGATGGGCACGGCCCACTCGAAGGAATTGTCGAAGATCAGCACGCCCACCTGATCCACCGGCCGCAGATTTTCGACCACGCCGATGGCCGCCAGGCGCGCCAGTTCCATCTTGCGTCCTTCCATCGACGAGGACTTGTCGATAATCAGCACCACGGCGGTGCCTTCCGGCGATCGCGGCGGCGCCAGCTTGGCCGGCAGAGCGCGCTCCAGGGGATCTTCCGGCGCCTTCTTGTCCTTCTCCCGGTACAGATTCCGGTCGCCGCCGATCACCAGCAATCCCCCCCCCTGCTTGACGTATTCTTCCAGGGCCTGCTTGCCGCTATCGGGGATCGCCTCCAGATCCCAGTTGTTGAAGATGACCAGCTGGTAGTCGTTCAGGTGCACCGCTCCCAGTCCGCCGGCGCGATCCACTGTCGAACTGCGCGCTGGCCAGCGTGGCGGGGAAATGCGAATCCTGGGCGGCCGAATCCTCGGTGATATACAGGACCTTGGGCTGGCGCAGGGCCACGGCCTGATCGAAGCGCACATCGCCCAGAGCGCCGGCGCGGATCGCCACCGCGATATCCAGCGCGCCCGGCGTGTTCAGGCTGGCGTGCAGCCGCAGCGGATTTTCGCCGGGGTTCAGGTCGACCTGCGATTGGCCCAAGTTCTTGCCTTCGGCGGAAAGCTCCACTTGCGCCGGACCCGCGGAGGGAGAGGAAACTACCACGTCGATCGGAAATTGTTCGCCGGTGAATGCGATGGAGGGCACGCTCACCGATTCCAGGCGCAACGCCGGTTTGGCGCGGCCGGCCAGCGCGAAGGTATCGATCGGAATGCCCAATTGCTGCGCCTGCCAGGCTGCCCGGGCGATGCTGCCCTTGTTCTCCTTGCCGTCGGAGATGAGCGCAACCCGCGGGACCATGCCGGCGGGCAAAGAAGCGATCGCCTCGCGAACCGCGGCTTCCAGGTCCGTGGCGCGTCCGGCGTCGCCCGAAGTCGAAGCAAGCCGCAAGTTGTTCTGCTGCTCGGCGGATGTCAGATCGCGCGTGGAGCGCGCGAAAGGCACCACCCGCATCCAGTGGCGGCCACGCGCTGCGGACATGGTTTGGGCCAGTTGCGAAGCGCGTTCCAAATCGGCAACCGAGGAGCTGTCGGAGGTATCCACCAGCACGGCCAGGGCGACTTTGGTTTCTTCCAGAATCATGCGCGGCTCGGACAGAGCCAGCAGGATGGCCGTGAAAGACAGGGCCTTGAGCACCAGTCCCAGTTTGCGCGCGGTGCGGCGCCATTCGAACACCATCCAGGCCAGGGGGAGCCAGGCGATGGCCAGCAGCCAGGCGCGGTCAAAGGTCACAAGCACCTCCGGTGCAGGTCATGACGCTTTTCTCCACTGCGTTATTCTCCACTGGGGCGCCATCGCGCGCGAAGCTCGCAAGCGGAACGCGCGGCTGCGTCCGAAGAGGAGCCAGTCCGCCAGCAGCCCGAGTCCGCCCAGCAGCGCCAGCCAGGGCCACAGATTCCGGGGCGCGGCATCCAGCGGCGCGGCGCGCGGAACACCCTTGCGAACACCGGCGGGAACGCGCCACGGCGTCTCGCCGACATCCGGCAGCGTGAGCGAATACACCGTCTCGCGGTCGCCCATCTGCACGCGGACGGTTCCCGGAGCTCCGGAAAAGAAGCGCAGGCTGCTGCCGGCGCCGCTGTCATCCGAGCGTGAAGGGCAGGGAACGGTTGGCTTCATCCAGCACCCGGATCTCTTCGGGCTTCGTGTCTTTTTCGACGGGGACATTCACCGTGCCGACGGTGCCCGCCTGAAACTCCCAGCGGCGGAACGCCCCCGGCGTTATCCAGCGCAGAATATTGGCGATCAGCAGCGGCGTGGCCAATTCGTATTTCATCGAGCCGCGGCCGGGATCGAAGCCGATCACCACTTGTTTAGGCTCGCCGCCTCGCGCGACGACCACCGGCCCTTCCGTGGTTTCCGCGACGGTAATGTCTCCGGCTGCCGGCGCAAGCACCTCGGCCGATTCGAGCGTCACGTCACGGGTGCGCAGCCCCGCTCCAAGCGTTGTTTCCGGATGCCATTGGTCCAGTCTTACGCCTGCCTTCGTGGCCCGCACCGGCACGGGCGATCCGGCCGCGGGCGGCTGGATCCAGATGGATGCGGCGTGCGGAGGGGAGGGCGGCGTGAAGCGATCCAGCACCACCACGTCGGCCTTCACGGCGCCCACTTTTGCGTCCGGGTCGAATTTGTCGGGCGATTCAAACACGGCGTCCACCTGCGGATTCGCGGCAAACAACGGGCGCAGCAACTGCGGCTCGCGGGAATAAATCATCACCCGGGCGGAAGCTTCCGGAGGAAGCTCCACCACGGCGCGGTCATCCTGAGGGAAGGCGTCGCGGACGTTCAAGCGGGCTTCGAGAAAACCACCGGTTTTGGCGGCGTAGGTGAAGGTGGCGTCTTGCTCGCCGCCGGGAGGGAGCGTCAGGCGCCGCGATCCCGCGGGCGATTTGGAGAATTGCAATCCCAGATCCACGCTTTCTGGACGCGCGCCATAATTGTGAACCGCCACGAAAATATCCCAGCGATCCGGCGACGAAGGCGAGCGTCGCAGCCCGATCTTGCGCAGTCCGACGTTCTCCTGAGCCGAGCTGGTGGTGATCACGCGCAGGTTCGCCGGAAGAGTCGCCAGGGCGGCCTCTTCCTGGGAGACTCGGCCCGCGCCGATGAACACGATCTCGCCGGCCCGCTGCGATTGCAGCTTCTGGGCCCGGTCCGCGAATTCCAGCGCCTGCGCGAGGTTCAACGCCGAAGCCCCGGGCTGCGATTGTTGAATGGCGCTCTCCAGAACCCCGCGGTTGGATTCGAAGGCGGTGGCCGGCGTGGCCAGCGCGTCGGCCCGCACCAGCATCACGCGGTCGCGGCGGGGAATGCTCCGCAGATAGGCGCGTGCGTTGGCCTTGGCCTGATCCATCAGGATTCCTTGCCGCCCCGCCAGATTCGTCCGCGAGCCCATCCAGGCGGATGTGTCGAGCACGATCACGTGATCGCGTCCGGCGGTGTCGAAGATCCCCAACTGCGGGCCGGCGATCGCGGTCAGCAGCAGCGCCAGGCTGATCAACTGCAGCAGCAGGCTCCAGGGTTGCTGGATCCGGCGGCGATGCTTCAGCTCGGTGCGGACGTCCGCGGCCGACCAGAAGCGCAAGGTCGCCACGAGCTGGTGACGCTTGGAGCGGTCGAGCAGATACAGCGCTACCACCCCGGCTGAGATTGCGCCCACCAATCCGAGCAACTCGCCGAGACCCAGATTGAGGAAGTTCATATGCCGAGGAAGTTCACTTACGCTACTACTCTACCGCCGTCAGATTATGCTACCGCACCGCTCTTCACCAGCGGGCCGAAGATGGCCTGCTCGATGGGAACCGAGGTCGGCACGCCCAGGTAACGGCCGCGGTTACGTTCCGCTACCGTGCGCACCAGGTCCGCATGAAGATCGAAGGCCGCGGTGTACTGGGCGCGGGCGTCGGCGTCGAAAGCCAGCTCCACTTTCTGACCGGTCTCGGCGTCCTCCAATTCCAGTTCGCCCTCCCAGGGCGGTTCGCGATCCTCGTCCGACCATACTTGCAGCAGAATCAGCTCGTGCCCGAAGTCGGCCAGATACTGGAGCGGTTTTTCGCAGTCCCGGTCGTCCAGGAAATCCGAAATCACCAGCGTCAAGCCGCGTTGCGGGTATTTCGAGCAGAACTGCCGCGAGCACTCCAGGAAGTTCGTCTGTCCGGCCGGCTCGAGCGCGGAAAGAAACGACATGGCCGGCTGGAACCGGTGCCGCCCGCCGCTGGCCGTGAAGGCGTCATGCAGCTTGGCGCTGAACGGTTGCAGGCAGACGGAATCCAGCCGGACCAGGCCCACGTAGCACAACGCCGCCGCCAGCTTGCGCGCGTAATCGAACTTGGAGACCGCTCCGGTATCCATGGACTTGCTGACGTCCACCAGCATCCGCACCGGGATCCGCGGCTCCAGCTGGAACATTTTGAGGAACAGCTTCTCCAGACGCAGGTACGCCCGCCAGTTCACGGCCCTCAGATCGTCGCCGTGATGGAACTGGCGATGATCCAGAAACTCCTGGCCGGAGCCGGCGAAGTGCGAGGTATTATGTCCTCCCACCAGCCCCGGAAGCGAGTTCTGCCACTGAATGCTCAGCCGTTCCAGGCGTTCGAGCGTGCGGCGGTCGAGAAGCGGTTCAGGCACGGGAGGAAACCGCGGCGGTCACGCTCGGAATGATCTTGCTCAGGATGGTTTCCGCGGTCTGTCCTTCCGCGTGAGCGTCGAAGTTCAAGATGATGCGGTGGCGCAAAACCGCCGGCGCGATGGTGTCGATGTCCTCGATGGAAAGATGCAAGCGGCCTTTCATCAGGGCGAACACGCGTCCGCATTCGACCAGCGCCTGCGCGCCGCGCGGCGAGCTTCCGTAGCGGATGAACTTGTTGGACAGCTCGTGCGCTTCCGGCGCGCCGGGCTGCGTGGCCATCACCAGGCTGATGGCGTGATCCTGCACATGGGGCGCCACCAGAACCTGATGGCACACATCCCGCAAGCCCAGGATTTCTTCGCGCGTCAGTACCGGCGCGATCGCGATCTCGTCTTTCTCGATGGTGCGTTCGACGATGGTGCCCAGGTCCGCGCGCGAAGGATAGCGCACCAGGATCTTCATCAAAAACCGGTCGAGCTGCGCCTCGGGCAGCGGATAGGTGCCCTCCATTTCGATGGGATTTTGGGTCGCCATCACCAGGAACGGCGGCTCCAGCTCGAGCGTCTGCGTTCCGCTGGTGACGGTGTGCTCCTGCATGGCTTCGAGCAGCGCGGACTGCGTCTTGGGCGTCGCGCGATTGATCTCGTCGGCCAGCACCAGATGGGCGAAGATCGGCCCGGGCGAAAAGCGCAGCGCCTTGGATGCGCTCTCGCTGTCGATGATCATGCTGCCGACGATGTCGGCGGGCATCAGGTCGGGCGTGAACTGGATGCGCGAGTACTTCAGGTGCATCACCTTGGAGAGGGTGCGCAGCAGCGTGGTCTTGCCCAGTCCCGGAACGCCTTCCAGCAGCACGTGGCCGCCCGCCAGCAGGCAGATGAGCACGCCATCGACGACGTCGTGCTGTCCCACAATGATCTTTCCGATTTCGTCGCGGACGCGGTTGATCTGCGTGGTGGCGAGCTGAAGAGCGGTATCTGGCTGCATCCAGACTATATTATCTCAGACCGCCTGAACTCACCCGTTGAACGAAGTGGCCCACCAGGCAGCTGGCCGGCAATCTGGAGGTAATTCAGATTCTGGCAGGCCAAGGCTTTCGTCGAGCCTGGTAGATCCGCTTCTTCTTTGGGCCCCGCGGGCTGAGCTTCGCCGGCTTTTTAACCGCAGCCTTCTTCACTGCGGCCTTCTTGACCGAGGCCTTCTTTTTCGGGCCAGGGGCGGTCTTCTTGGCCACCTTCTTCTTGGCCTTCGAAACAGATGCTGAGACTGCCGCCGCTGGTCGTCCCCGGCGGCCGAAGAAGGTGGCGAGCGACCGTTGCATCTTGCCCAGCGCCTCGCCGACCGCGGACGCCATCTTCGTAGCCTTCGCGCTTGCGCTCAGAGGCCGGGCTCCGGCGGGGCGCACCTCAATCAGACAGCGCTTGTCCGCTTGGCCCGTCTTCTTGTTATCGACGTCGCTGAGATGGATCTCCACCCGCGTAAGCTTTATGGCGAACCTATCCAAAACGCGGTTCACTTCGCCTTCGACAAAGCGCGTTAGTCTGGCATCCACGGCGATCGTCTTGTCGCTATTGACTTGAATCTTCATCCGGTCCCTCAGCCAAGTTTACTCGATCAAGAAAGCTACCAGGGACTGGTTCACGGCAAACTGGACGAGAAAGCGGAGCAGCGCTGCTTGTAAACCCTACTCCGCTTCCACCTAAGACATCAGTCCGAGTTCGCGATCTCGGAGACCGCCTTCCAAGCGCCGGCCGCGTCCTTCTTCCACACGACCACGTACTTGCCTTTGCTCATCACGGGAGTACCTTGAAGGCCGGTGATACTCTGCTCATAGGTTCCTTGGGAGTATCCCAGATCGCCGGACTGGGCGACCTCGACCTTGGTCGGCTGCCAACTGATGGCATATCCCATGTTGAACAGATCCCGCCACGAGTCGCCGATGGCTTGCTTGCCCGTGGCGATCGGTCCCTTATCCACGAGCGAGGACGCATCGTCGGTGTAGAAATTCAGGACGGCGTCCACCTGCTTCGCGGCGGCGGCCTGGGACCACGCAACGTCAGCCGCGCGAATGGCCGCTTCGTCGGCGGCGCGCGTATCGGGCGGCGATGGTTGGGCACAACCGGTGGCAAGCAAGGTCAGCGCGAAGGCAGCCGTGCCTATGGAGAATCGTTTGTAGCTGATCATGTTATGGCCGATCATGGGAACCTCCTTTCCTCTGAATTGCTGGTAGCAATCCTGGAGCCATTCGGAGGCTATTCAAACGAAGAGCCTTTGCTTCGCTGGGCGGAGAGGCCTTTTTGCGTGTTGCGTGATATGTCGCGTGTTGGGTGATATCGCTCAGAGCTAGTGGGCCGCTCTGCCGTACAAATCCAGCAGAATCGATTGCATCTCGGTGGTTGCGGCCGGCGTGGCTCGTGCGAGTTCGGTAGTGATTTGATCGCGCTTGGAAAGAAGGTCGTTCAGCTTCGAGCGCAGCGCCGCGTCGGCGGTCTGGCCGGCCAACTGGCGCACCTGGTCGAAGAAACCGGTAGCCGCCTTGGCGGCCTCGGCGTAATTCTGGCGCGACAACTCCAGGTAGACGACCACGCCGGCCTCGCGCATGGCCGACTCGCTCACCTTGACTTGGAGCGCGGTTTCCGATGCCTTGGTCTGCGCCAGTTCCATGCGAAGATCGTTGGCCTGCCGATACTGCGGATACCAACCCAGCAGAAATGCTGCCGCCAATAGAACCACCCCGGCAATCAGTTTTGTACGCATAAATGTCCTCCGTCTAACATCGGGAAACTGTCAGTCCATTCTAATTGTGGACCATGCAAAGACCGTTTATCGCGGCCCGCCCAATCCTCTGGTCACGCGGTCCACGAACAGGTCCAGGAATGCCGGAGCATTCACCCGAACCGCCACTTGAGTTGTGGATCCCGCGGCCGGCTGGAATACCGTCTGTCCGGTGCCCGAGAGGGGGACGTCGACCTCGCCCGCCTGCATGGTGAGAAGATCCGGCCGGAAGACCGCTGCGATGGCCAGCGGATCGTACAGCGTGGGAGTCGCGTCGTGGGTCTGTTGTTCGGCCAGGTCGACCAGCCGGATCAGGAAAATCGAGGCCGGATCGGTCGCCAGACGCATACGGTCCATATCCTTCTCGCGCAGCTTGCACTGCGAGGTCACGTCCAGACCCACGGCGGTGATCGGAACGCCGGAGTGGAAGACGATATCGGCGGCGGCCCGGTCGCGCTTGACGTTGTACTCGGCCTCCGAGCTTAGGTAGGCCCCACCCATCATCACGATCCGTTCGATTCTGTTCTTGATGCGCGGATCGCTCTTGATCGCCAGCGCGATATTGGTCAGCGGGCCGATGGCGACGATCGTAATCTTGCCGCGGGCTTGCAGCAGGGTATCGATCATCAGATCCGCGGCGCGCCGGCGCGCGGCATCGGGGATGGTGTCGTTGCGGGTCAGGACCTCGAATTCCTTGGATGCGGCAGACATGGTGGGATCGAGCAGAGGCTCCGGCGCTCCCATGGCCAAGGCGATATCGCGCCGGTTGTAGATGCCCAGCATCTTCCACGCGAGCCGCGTTTTGCTCTCCACGTCATCGATCACCGTGGTCACCGCGCGCACGTCCAGTTCGGGCGAGTGCAGCGCGAAGGCCAGGGCCAGCGCGTCGTCGATCGAGTCGCCGATATCGGTGTCGATGATCACGGGGACGCGCGCCTGCGCTGACGCCGTGAGGCAAATCAAGACCAGCAGCGCCGGCAGCTTCCATGTCATGCCCGGATTATAGCCCGAGGCAAGGTATGACCCTAAACTTTGCGTATAGTCAGACTAGTTATGGCTCGCAACCCAAGTCCGAGTTGTAGGAAGGCCCTTGCCGTGGCGCTAGGTCTCCTCGCCTCAGCCTGCCTTGGTCAGGCGCAACGCCAGCCGAAAGCCGCGTCTTCGGAGGAGGAAGCTTCCCTAAAGAGCTTTCTTCAGAACTACGCGGGATCGCTACCGTCGGATCATGACGAAACGACAAAACATCTTGCTGCGTTCGTCGATCTCAACGGCGACGGAACCAACGAAGCCATTGTTTACGTAACAGGCCGGACGTGGTGTGGAACTGGCGGCTGTTTCATGCTCATCTTGGCGCGGGCCGGCACCTCCTGGAGAGTTGTTACAGAGACGACCATCACGCGGACTCCCATCCGCGTGTTGACCACGGCATCAAACGGTTGGCGAAACATCACCGTTTGGGTACAGGGTGGAGGGATCCAGCCAGGCTACGAAGCAGAACTTCGATTCGACGGCAAGACGTATCCATCGAATCCATCCGTTCCTCCCGCGCGGCCATTGACCCGAAAGATGCCGGGACGGGTGGTATTGTCTTCATCGCAGGACGGTACGCCTTTATGGCCTGACGCCGGGCGTTAGATACCTGCTTCCAAAAAGCTCCGCAGGTCGACTTCGTTGACCACCGGCTCGCCCGGCGCCACGTGGTTCAGCTTCCCGGCCTTCATCCACCGCTCCAGCTCATCCACCAGGCTGTACAGGTGATCGAAGGAATCCACGATGAACAGCAGCGGCTGGTAGTGGTCGATCTCGAACGACTGGTTGATGGCCCACTCGATCTGCAGCGGATAGCGTTGGACATCCGGGGAAATCACTGCGTGCTCGATCTCGCCGAAGGAGCTGAGCAGGCCGCTGCCGTAGACCCGCACGCCATGGCTCGATCCGCCAGGCGCTCGCATCAGCCCGAACTCGATGGTGAACCAGAAGAACCGGGCCATCGCCCGAAAAATACTGGTGAGCGTGCGAACCCTTTCCACCGGATCACGGATTTCCGCAACCAGTGCGGCGGCGGTATGTGCGCACTCGCCGAATCGCACCAGCGTTTCCGCGAAGTGCGGGTCGGTGTGCATGGGGACGTGTCCGGCGATGTCGTGGAAAATATCGGGCTCCGGCAGATAATCCAGCCGTCCCGCCGGGCGGATGGTGACGGTGGTCGGAAATTCGCGGCGGCGCAGGCAATCGAAAAACAGAAAGGCCGGCACGTATCCGGATACCGCGCGGGCCCGGAATCCGGTCAAGGGCGACAGGAAGCGGTTGACGTCCTCCAAACGCGGAATACGGTCCTGGGGTAGACATAAGGACTGAATCCCGGCCTGGAATCGCTCGTTGGCATACCGATCCCAGCGTGGGAGCAGCCGCCGGTAGAGCCTGTGCCACGTCTCATGATCCGCAGCGGAGTAGCGCTCGTAAGGCTGGCGGATGTACAACTCCGGAATGGCTATCGCTCCCATCCGCTTTCAGTATAACAAAGAAGACCCACTGTAGAGTGGTGTTAATGAACTTTCCACTGATAAATAAGGGGAAAACCGCGTGGTGGTAGAGGCTCAGGCCGGTTAGGATTATAAGCGGAGGACCGTTATGCGGCGTGTCTTGATGGGTGTTTCGATGATGTTGGCAGTGGCCGGGCTGGCCCGCTCCCAGGCGATGACGGAAGCTGTCGGCGCGATCGCCGGCGGTTCTATCGGAGGAGTCGCCGGGAAGCACGTCAGTGATGGTATCTCCGCGGTTTTGGAGAAGGTGGATGCGGCTGCCGGCAAGGCAGCCAAGGACGGCAAGGACGGCAAGACCACGGAAACCTCGCAGGAGAAGACCAAAGCCGCGAGTCCCAAGCAACACACGGTACTGCAGGTGGGTCCGGCTGGCGTGGTGAAGAATCACTCGCTGGTGCCCCCGCCCCCGCCGATACGGCGGGCTCAGGCCGTAGTTCCGGACCCGCCTGCTGAGCGCTCCGAGTCGCAGGCCATCGTCCGTCGCGTCGCGGTGGTGGCTCCACCCCCGCCGCCACAAGCGACCCGGGACGATCTGCAGGCCCTGGAGGGCGGAACGGCCCGGGCGGACGTACTGAAACTCGGCGCGCCTGCCGCGCGCATCACCATGTACGACGACGGCCATCTAGTGGAGATCTACCGGTACCAGTCGCGCGATACGACGCTGGGAGTCGTGCGCCTCAGCGACGGTTCGGTGTCCAGCGTACAAGTGCGCTAATCCCCGCACCCGCTGAAGGCCGGCGGCGCATTGTATTCTGTCGTTAGTGTTTCGCGGGCAGCGCCACAGGGTCAGAATCCTATTCGGGACGGCCGACGTCGTCCTGATCGCGCTCGCTTTTGGGGTCGCCTACCTGTTGCGTGCGCGGCTCAATCTCGCACACGACTTCTACATCCTGGGGCCCGTGGCCGCGTCCCTGCTCGTCTGGTCGATGGTGATCTGGGTCGCCACCGGCGCCTGGTGGTCCATCTACGACCGCATCGACGCCACCGACCCCCGTATTATCCTGCGCGACGCCTTCCGGCAATGTCTGGTGGGCGCGACGTCGGTGATTCTGTTTCAATACTTCTGGCGATTGGATCTCAGCCGGTTGTTCGTCGCTTTATTCGCCCTGTGCACCTGGTTCCTGCTGTGCCTGTTCCGCCTGAACGCCGGACGGCTCCTGCATGTGGTGCGCCGCGAATTCACCCAGCCGCATTACGTGATGGTGGTGGGCTTGGGCGACGCGGCCCTGCGGCTCGGCCGGCAACTGGAGGAAGCCGGAGCCACCCACGGGATCAGGTTGCGCGGCTTCTTCCAGGATTCGCCCTCCGGGCAGCCGCCCGCGCCGGTCGCCTTGGAGAAAGACTATCCGGTACATCCCATCGAGGAGCTGCCGGAAATGCTGCGCAGTCATGTGATCGATGAAATCATCTTCGCCACCGACAGCCGCCGCCTCGCCGATCTGCAAGAAGTCATGCTGCTGTGCGACGAGGAAGGGGTCCGGACGCGCATCGCCATCGGCTTCCTGCCCCACGTGAACAGCCGCGTTTATCTGGACCGGCTGGGTTCGTCACCGCTGCTGACGTTCTCGGCGACTCCCCACGACGAGATCCGGCTGCTGGTGAAGCGCGCGACGGACATTCTGGTGGCGGTGGTCGCGATCGTGCTGCTGTTTCCCATCATGCTGCTGGTCGCTTTGCTGATCCGGCTGACCTCGCCCGGTCCCGCCATTTTTCGCCAGGAACGCTGCGGATTGAATGGCCGCCGCTTTATGTTTTACAAATTCCGCTCCATGTGCCAGGACGCCGAATCCCAACGCGAGTCTCTGGAACACCTGAATCAGCGCGAAGTGGTATTCAAGATTTCCAACGATCCCAGGCTGACCAAGGTGGGCCGCTGGCTGCGCAAGTTCTCGGTCGACGAATGGCCGCAGTTGTGGAATGTGCTCAAGGGCGACATGTCCCTGGTGGGGCCGCGGCCTGCGATCCCCGAGGAAGTGGAACAATATAAGCGGTGGCAGCGCCGCCGCCTGCGCATGCGGCCTGGATTGATGTGCCTGTGGGCCGTGAGCGGGCGCGACGCAGTGGACTTTGAGACCTGGATGAAGATGGACATGGAGTACATCGACAATTGGTCGCTGGCGCTGGACTGGAAAATTATCCTGCGAACGATTCCCTCCATGCTGACCGGCCGGGGCGCGCACTAGCCAACACCTTCGATTAAGACTATGGAACTGGTTCCCACACAAGACGACGTAGCGGCCCTTCTGCGCCAGACCGGCGGGTTGCGCAACGGCCATTTCGAGTATCCCGGCGGCCAGCACATCACCGAATACCTGCAAGTGGCGCTCACCATGCGGGACTATCACGCCGCCAGGGTTCTGAGCGTGGGATTGAGCCGCAAGGTACGCGCGAACACGGAAATCCGCGCCATGATTCCGGAGCTTTCCGTGGTGGCGCCCGCCACCGGCGGCCTTCCGGTGGCCTACGGCGTGTGCGAAGCGCTGCGTGCGCGGCAGGTGTATTGGGCCGAGCGCGAGGACGAAAGCGAGCCTCTGCATTTCCGCCAGTACCTGGAGGTGCAACCGGGCGAAAAAGTGCTCCTGGTGGACGATATCCTGCGTACCGGCCAGAAGCTGGCCGAAGTCCAAAAACTGGTGGAGGAGCGCGGCGGCGAAGTGGTCGGATTAGCCGTGATCGTCTACCAGCCCAATCCCAACCGCGTGGACTTCGGCGCGCTGCCGCTCTATTACCTGGCGCAGCTCGACGGCCAATACTACTCGGATGCGGCGGCTTGCGAGCTGTGCAGGCGCGGCGTGCCGTTCGACAAAGTACGGCTTTAAGAGAATCTTCCATGACTCGCCGGACGTTTTTTCTGGCTCCGCTCGCACTGTGCGCACAGTCGGCGCGGCCGCGCGTTCAGATCACCTGGATCAAAGGATCCGCGGTGCCAGAGGAATTCGCGCGCGAGAGCGTGGTTTTCCCCCGCGCCTACACCTGCTGTCCCACGGCGGGCCAAGGGAAGCGGGCGCTCGAGACCGGACGGTATCCGCACGCGGCGCGATCAGGCGATCCGTCGATCGCAAGTCTCGTTGGGTCCGCCGCTTCCTCGTCCGACATCATCACCGTGCTCACCGCCGAGTCAGGCGACGGCGAGGACTCTCCGTTTCAGCGATCCGTTCGCGTGCCTTTGGCCATTCGCTGGCCCGGAAAGCTGAAGCCGCGGGTCGCCGATGAACTGCTCATTTCGCACGCCGACGTGCTTCCCACGCTGCTCGCCTGGCTCGGGGTGGCTCCTCCGGCAGGATTACAGGGTCGCGATCTCTCGGCAGTGATTCAGAAAGGCCAGGGACAAGTGCCGGGCTCGATATACGCCGAGGGCCGGCTCGGCCTTCCGGGCGAATGGCGCCTGGTGGTCCGGGGATACGACAAGCTGGTGATTTATCCTCGCGAGGAAGCCACGCGCCTCTATAATCTGGCCGACGATCCGGCGGAAGAGAACGACCTGGCGCATGACCGCGAGCACGAGTTGACGCGCGATTCCGTGCTCGCACTGGCGCAGCAGTGGATGAAAAAGCTGGGGGATGGGATGGATCCGTCGGGATTGCGTTTGCGGAACTAGCCCGGGCCGGGCATGCCCGGCCGCTACAAAACGTCACCGCTGGGTAACAGGTGGCGGATCCGTTGGTCGCCGCAAGGTCGGCTTCTTCCGTGCCTTGCCGTCTTTCTTATCCTGGGCCTTCTTATCTTTCGCTTCCTCGGGAGTGAGCGCCGCTGTGCGGGCGGCCTTTTCCTTCGTATCCTTCGCCTCGACGCCCGCCGCGCGTTTGCCCAGATCTTCCCGCGAAAGATCCAGGCTATCGGAGGTCGTGTCGATCGCGTCTTTCAGCACGAAATCATAGCGCTCCAGGTCGGAAGGATCCGATTTCTGGATCTTCTGGAGGCGAGCCAGCATGGCGCTCTCGCCCTCGACCGTGGCGGTCATCCCTAAATCGATGGCGACCTTGCGGCGCAGCGCGTCATCCGCCACCGTGTCCATGGCGTCGATGATCTTGGTGTAATCCTCGAGCAGATCGTGGATGAAAACCGAGCGGCCGGGTTTAGGCTGCGCGATCAGCTGATCCACTTGTTCCAGGCGCTGCTGGGCGAAGACCAGATAGAGTTTGAGCCGTTCGTTGGGCTCCTGGACCAGGCGGACCTGGTCGGCTTCGTCGGAGGTGAGAAAATCGCGCCCCACCTGCGCCGCCAGCGGAAGCCCGGCGCACAGCAGGATCAAAGCCGCGGCTGGAATTGGGAGAGTCTTCATTTTTTCTTCCCCATGATCCCGGTGATCAGCTTGTCATGAATGTCGGATACGGAGCGATGAACCGGATCCACCGCGCCGCGGTCGAAGGCGCTCATCAAGTCGCTGAGACTGTCCAGGCGACGCAGGATCTGCCGCGTGGCCTTCTCGGCTTTCTTGAACGGCTTGGAGTGCTTGCGCGGGTCTTCGCCGGTCGCCATCAGCGAATCGTAGGAGAGTTCCACACCTTCCTGGACTTGGCTCAGCGCGGCTCGGCTAGCGCCCAGGTCGCCCTTCTTGTACGCATTGCGGGCGGCATCGACGGCGTCATTGGCGTATTTGAGCGCCAGTTCGCTCCGCTTCTCCAGTTTCGGCTCGGCCTTGATGGCGGCCAGATCCACCGCCAATAAGTTCGCCAGCAGGACTGTTACCAACAGATACATGCTTATCGTTTTGCCTTATCGTTTGCCTTATCGTTTGCCCAACTGCTTTTCGAGGACCTTCACGCGCTGCCGGGCCATGAATTCCTGGTCCGGATTCACGTTCTGGCTGGCCGCCAGGAATTTGTTGTACGCCTCCAGCGCTTCTTTGGACCGCTGTAAGCGGTCTAAGGTAATGGCCCGCAGGTAGAAATGCCCGCTGGTTTCCGCGCCGAGCGCGCGCACGCGGTCGAGCGCCGCCAGGCCCTCCACGGGCTCCTCGGCCATGATCAGGACGCCCGCCAGCTCGGTCCAGGCCTCCGCCGCATCGGGCTTGATTTTGGTAGCCGCCGTAAACTCTTCCGCGGCTGAGGGGAATCTCCGTTCGTCTCTCAGGATGCGCCCATGGAACATGCGCAGATCGAAATCCTGGGGCGCGGCTGCGACGCCTTTGGCAGCCAGCGGCTCGGCTTTCTCCAGCTGCTTCTCCTTGACGTAGGCCTGCGCCAGCGCGATCTGGTTCGCCGGGGTGGGGGATTTCGCGACCACCGGCTCGAGTGCCGTGATCGCCTCGGCGTTCTGGCCGGTCTGCAGCAGCAGCACTCCGGCGCGCTCCTGAGCGCCCGGGTTGCCGGGAAACTCGCGGTAGATGGCGAGCGCCTGGGGCACTTCGTGGTGCTCTTCATAGAGCGACGCCAGCTCCAGCAGGTAGCTGCGATCGGAAGGATCGAGGCTCGCGGCTTTTCGATAGTGCGGTTCCGCGTCGGTCCGGCGGCCCTGGCGCGCGAGGGCTTGTCCCAGTCCCAACTCGGCTCCGGCTGAAGCCATGTTCATTTGCACGGCCTTTTCGTACGCCGCCTGGGCTTCCGCGAACTGCTTGGCCGCCAGGAGTGCGTCGCCCAGATAGTAGACCGGCCGGAACTCCTTGGGTTTTTGCTCCGCGGCTGCTGTGAGGAGCGGAATCGCGGCCGCCGGGTCCTTCGTATTGATTAGAGAGATCGAGAGGTTGAGCTGCGCTTCATACAGGCCGGGATGGAGCTCCAGAGTCTTCTTGTACTCGGGGATGGCCTGCGCGTCCTGGCCGGCCATACTGTACGCCAGGCCCAGATTGAAGTGCGCGCTGTAATCGGCGGGGTTGGCCGCGACGGCCTTGGTGAACGACTCCACCGCCGCGCCGGATTTTCCGGCGTCCAGTGCCTTGAGCCCGTCCGCGATGTAATCGGGGGTTTGGGCGAGCAGAGCGATTAACAGGATCGGCCACATACGCCTGCTTAAATTGTAGTCCCGCGCGGCGTGGACTTATGGAGTCATTTGGTCAGATATACCGAGAACTTCGCGACTTCGTGGAACCCCAGCCGCCGGTACAGCGAATATCCCGCATCGGTTGACTGGAGCACCACGCGCCGGATCCCGGTGCGCTCCTGTTCGGCGGCGACCGCGGCGCGCAGCAGCGCCTCGCCATAACCCAGCCGGCGATATTCGGGGAGCGTCGAAAGCGAGTACACACCCACCGCGTCCGCCGTCGTGACCGTGGCGACAACGGCGACCGGCCTCCCGTTCGCGACTCCGACAAACCCCCGGTAATCTCCGAACCAGGCACGCTCGGGCTCGTACACGGCCTGCGCGATTCTCATGGGGATATCGAAGCTCACTGCCGTGAGGGCGCCGAACGCCTGCCGCGTCGCGCGATCCGTCACCGGCAGGAATCCGATTTTCGGCAGCGGCCGCACCGGCGGCGCCAGCGCTTCGGCCAGCATTCCGGGAGCTTGCGAGATGGGGCGCAGATCGCGATCCATCAGCAGGGAGCGCGCCCTGCGGTGAGTGAGCGCGTCCAGCGCGTCCTCGCACAGCCAAAACGACCAGCGCATGGTGCGCGGCGCAAAGTATCGGGCGCACTGGGCCAGCCGTTCGGTGAATCCCTCGATCCCTTCCGGGGGAGGGCCCTCCAGGAACGCGATATTGAACACGCCGTAATCCAGGCCGGAATAGACGGCCAAGGCGCCGTCCAAAGGGCGAATCTCTCCGGTGCCGGTTGCGCCGCCGAAAAAGCGCATGGCGGAGCGCAGGCTGGCGTCGACGATTTCGAAATCACGCATCGCAATTGTGCAGATCAGAGAAGAGTCATCGGATCCACGTCGATCGCCAGATTCGCCGGTCCCCATTTTTCGGCCGCGGCGAACCGCCGGACTTCGCCCAATACTTCGCTGAGCCGTTTGCGGCCGGCGGTCTTGATCAGCATCTGATAACGATACTCGGTCTTCACGCGAAGCACCGGAGCCGGCGCCGGGCCCATCACGCGGACTCCCTCGGGCGCAGGGTTGAGTAGCCGCCCCAGCGCCGCACTGCGCGATAGCGCGTCCTCTTCGTTGGTGGAGCGAACAATGATGTTCGCCATCGCGCCGAAGGGCGGGTAATACATCAGCCGCCGGAACTCGATCTCCTTGCGGTAGAACTTCTCGTAGTCCTGCTGGGCGGCGCATTGGATCGCATAGTGATCGGGGTTGATGGTCTGGATCAGGACGATACCCGGCGTTTCTCCGCGGCCGGCGCGCCCCGCCGCCTGCGTCAGCAGCTGGAACGTTCGTTCGGCGGCGCGAAAGTCGGGGAGTCCCAGGCCCAGGTCGGCATTGACGATGCCCACCAGCGTCACGTTGGGAATGTCGTGACCCTTGGCGATCATCTGGGTTCCCACCAGGATGTCGTAGTGCCGCTCGCGGAAACCCGCCAGGATGGTTTCGTAGTCGCGCTTGCCGCCCACCGTATCGCGGTCCAGCCGGGCGATGCGGGCCTTCGGAAAAAACGCGCCCAGTTCCTGCTCCAGGCGCTCGCTGCCGACCCCGACGAATTGCAGATAGTCGCTCGAACATTGCGGGCAGCGCTCCGGAACCGGCGTCGCGTAATTGCAGTAATGGCACAGCATGCGCCGGTCGCGCTTGTGATAGGTCAGCGTAACCGAGCAGTTCACGCACTGGAGCCGCTCGCCACAGGCCCGGCACGCGACGAAACTCGAAAAGCCGCGGCGGTTCAGCAGCAGCATGGTCTGTTCGCCGTTCTCTAACCGCTCCGTCACGGCATCGATGAGCGCGCGCGAAAACGTCGCCTGCTTGCGGGTCTCCAGGAACTCGTGACGCATGTCGATCACCGAAACTTCGGGCATCGGGCGGCGCTCGATGCGCGCGGGCAGGACCAGGCGCGTGTATTTGCCGCGCTCGGCGTTGTAGCGCGATTCCAGGCTGGGCGTGGCCGAACCCAGCACGATCGCCGCGTTTTCGTTGCGCGCCCGCACCACGGCCACATCGCGGCCATGATAACGCGGCGTCTCCTGCTGCTTGTAGCTCTGGTCGTGTTCTTCGTCGACGATAATCAGGCCCAGGTTCTGCACCGGCGCGAACACCCCGGACCGGGTGGCGACCACTACCGACGCTTCCCCCGCGCGGATTCTGCGCCACTCCTGGGCGCGCTCGGAATCGTGAAACGCGGAGTGCAGAATGGCCACTCGCTCCCCAAAACGCTGGTGAAACTGCCCGGCCACCGCGGGCGTCAGCCCGATCTCGGGGACCAGCAGCAGCGCGCCCCGGCCCAGCGCCAGGGTCGCCTCGATCGCGCTCAGGTACACTTCCGTCTTCCCCGATCCCGTCACGCCCTCGAGGAGAAACGCCTGAAACTGGCGCGAGTCCAGCGCGAGGCGCAGGGCGTCGAAGGCCACCTGCTGTTGCGGATTCAGCGTGTGGGGCGCGCGGAGCGGGGCAGCCCTGCTTGAGATTGGGTCCGAAACCGGCTCGAGCGCGAGCCGGGCGAGTTGCCGGCGGGCCAGTGCGCGGGCCGCGGTGCTGGCCTTGGGCAGCGTGTCTTCGAGAGCGGCGACATTGTGCTGGCCGGGATGCAGTTCGAGATAGGCCAGCAGCTCGCGCTCCGGCTTGGGGATTCGATCAGTGGCGCGCGCCACGAACTCGACGCGCAGGCGCGCGGCGGACGCCCGCAGAGGATCGCGCTCGGCCGCGACATCTTCCGATTCGACGAACCCTTTCTTCTCGAGCGAGCGCAGCACAGCCGCGGCCTTGGTCACCTTTTGCGTAAGGTAAGAAGCCGACAGCGCCCGTCCGTCCAGCATGCGCAGGATCGCGGCGGCCGGATCTTCCTGATCGGTTCCGCTCAGGTGCAACTGCCGCGCCGCGTCGCGTCCGGACGGTGTGAGCGAATAGATTCGTCCGCGCCGGATGTCGGACGCCAGCGGTGTCATCGCGCGCAAGGTTTCTCCCAGAGGGGCGCAATAATAGGCGGAAATCCAACGGCCCAGTTGCAGGAGGCTCTCGTCCAGGGCCGGCTCTTCGCCCAGCAGCCGCAGCGCCTCCTTCGCGGGAACCGCCGGAGACTGGCTATGGGTCGCCAGGACCACGCCGGTCAGCTTGCGGTTTCCGAAGGGAACCAGGATCCGGCAGCCGGGATGAACCCGCCGGCGCAGCGTTTCCGGAAGCCGGTAAGTGAAGGCGGTATCGACCGGGACCGGAAGGCTGACATCGCAGTAGACCGGCGCGTCGGCCCGCGCTTCCGAGGGAAAAGGTGCAGCAGACGTCACCTGAACGGATTATACTGCGGAGCTCCAAGCGAGTGCGCCCAGGCTCCCGGCTGGTTCAGACAGAATCGCCGGTGTATAATTCTGCGAGGAGACCACTGTGAAAACCGCCATCCTTGCCCTCGGAACTTTGTCCCTTTGTCTGACAGGCTGGGCCGCTCCGAACGGCCTCGATGACGCGTATAAGCAGCTCAAGACCGCCCAGTCCGCCAAGGACGCCGATGGCGTCCTGAAATGGGCGCCGGAAACGGCGAAACTGGCCAAGGCCGAGGCGGCGGGCCCCAAGCTCGATGGTTACTCCGACGAAGATTGGCCCAAGCGCGTGGACTACGCCAAGGGGGTCGGCACTCTCAGCGAGTATGCCCTGGCCGCCACCGCCGCGGAGCCGGGTCTGGCCCCGGAGAAAGTCGAGGGCCTGGTAGACGCCTTGCTGGCGGTGAACCCGAAGAGCACTTATCTGGGTGTAACGACCAGTGCCTATCTGGCGGCATTACTCAAAACAGGCGGCTCGGCGAAACAGATCGAGGGCGCGGACAAGATTCTCGCCGCGAGCCCCACCGACGAGGACGCCCTGATCGTCCTGGCGGACGACCTGATGTCCAAGAACCGTCCCGACCAGGCTTATACCTATGCGGAACGTCTGGTGAAGGTGGTGAAGTCCAAGGCCAAGCCGGAAGGCGTCTCCGAGGCGGATTGGAACCGCAGGAAGTCTGCTCTTCTGTCCCACGGCTACTACACCGCCGGCGTGACCGGCTGCATGCGCCAGGTGTGGAAGGATTGCGACACGAACTTGCGGGAAGCGCTTCCCATGGTGAGCGGCCAGCCCGCCATGGCCGGCCCTGCGTATTTCTACCTGGGCGTGGCCAACTACCAGATCTCCAAGATCACCACCGACCGCACCAAGCTCCAGGAAGCTCTGAAGTTCACCCAGCAATCGGCGGCCATCGCCGGCCCCATGCAGGCCCAGGCGCAGCAGTACGAGACGGTGATGCAGAACGAATTGCGGAAGCCGGTCGTCCGGCGGTAGCAGGCTTTCCGCTGATTACGCGCTCAATGCATTGAATCCGTGGCGCCGTACCGCCCATGGAGAGGGTTGAACCTGGTGTCGATGTTTCTGAGATCGTTGACAAAGTCATGGAGCGGCGCAGTATTGGCGATGGCCGCGATCTGAGAGGCCAGAGCCGGATTCGTGCTCCAAACGCTCGGATTGCTGGAGAGAACACCGAAGCGGTGTGTGATCCGGAGTGGCCGGCCTCGTTCCGAGGCGAAAATGTCGGTTACGAAAATCGGAAGAAACTCGTCGGCGCTATCCCAGGTGTCATTGGTGGGGCTGAATCCCCGGCCGCAACCGGACATCCAGGCGAGCCCGTGAATCATTTCGTGAAGCAGCAGTTCCCCGCAGTCGTTCCCCGGGGCGGAGTGCGCGATCCCGGTGGGAATCGCTCGGGGATCGTGAGCGTGACGATCGAGAAAATAGAGCCGCGTGTCGTCCTGACTGATCGATGGAGAATATTGAATGCGGATGTTAGATCCGTGGCCATTTCCTAGTCCCTGGGCTTGAGGCGGGGTTCCGTTGAACCAAGGCGTTCCCGGGGCGGTGGCTGCACTTCCATTCAAGGCGGCCGTCCATGCGTTGAAGCCCGGCTGGGTCCAGGGCACAATCCGGAGTCGGCGCGGCCGCCGCCAAATCGCATTCACGACAGCAGCGCCGGTCCGAAACATTATTGCGGCCAGCAGTTGTTCGCGGACCGATTGCTCGTAAGCCGATGGCCCGATCTGGTGGCCGTTGGCGGCCAGGAGCACGGAACCGCGCCCGCGGTGATGCGCGCCGTGTCCGTGGTGAGGCGAACTGGGAGCGGGCCGGGACGCCAGAGAGCTTCCGTCGATTGTGATGTTGCACCCGAGGCCAACGATATGGCCATTGCCAGGATGGCGGGCGTTCCCGTCTGATCTCCGTTGGTACATCCGGCTGCATTCGCCGGCTCAGGCGCGGCAGAACGTGAACGTCATGCAGAACGAATTGCGGCAGCCGGTCGTCCGGCGGTAGCCAGCCGGGTTCGCTTCGCTATGCGTAATCGGTTCTTGGGGGTGGCGCGCGACAGGCTGAGTCAGTTCGACCCGGTGCCAACTTCATTCGCCGGCTCAAACCGGTGTAAATAAACGCGTCTCCATGGCACTCGAGTTGCCTCTGGAACGATATGCGTTCCATTTGGCGTCTTGCGGCAGGGATTGTTTTGGCATCCGCAGCCGCCGCTCAAGATCTGCCCCAAGCGGTCGAACTCCTCCAAAGATTCGATCAGCTATATCCGAACTTCAGGGCCAAGTCGTTCGCCGTGGACGTCCAAGGGAATATCTATGTTGCGGGCGGGGTCTTGGTGATGCCGCAGGCAGCCGCCGTGCAGGCTGGAAACAGGCCAAAGATCGCCATACTTCCACCACCTCCTTGTTCAGAAGGTACTCCGGATCCGCTTCCAGACTTTGTCACGATCCGGAGCGGTCCGCTGGGTTGCTCGGACGTGATCGTGCTCAAGCTGGATCCTTCGGGCCAGCAGGTTATCTATGGCACGGCGGTGGGCGGGACCCTGGACGACTCGGCCTTGGGCATAAAAGTCGACTCCGGGGGGAACGCCTACGTCTTGGGCGAAGCCAATTCGCAAGACTTTCCGGCCACTTCATTCCAAGGCACCGCCTCAGGATGGCTTGTGTTGAAGCTGAACAGCTCCGGACAAGTCGTTTACAACGCCGTATTCGACTGGGTGCGTCAATCCTTTGTCCTCGATATCGATGCCAGCGGAGATGTCTACTTCGGTGGATCCGTAATGAGCGGAAAGTTACCCGCCACACCGTCTGCGTACCGATCCGTCCCCAAAGACCCGGCCACGACGGAAGGGTTTGTCGCCAAATTGGATCCTGCCGGGACGGCGTTGCAAGCCGCGACCTATATGGACCCGGACGCCGTAGGGCAGCTTCTAGTCGGACCAAGTGGCGATATCCTGGTCTCTTCCGGTAACACCATCGCCGCGTTGGATTCTTCTCTTTCGCAGCTTCGATTCTCCACCACGATCGACGTGACCCCGGGCGGCAAGATCGTGTCTCTGGCGGTTGACACTTCTGAGAATATCTACGTAACAGACACGCTATCCCGATGGAAGTATGCGCCCGACGGACAAACCCTCCTGGCAACGCACACCTTTCAAGCTACGGATTCCGTCACCTTCTCGGCAACCACACGATCTGGAACCACCTATTTCTTCAGCCGGGTTCCCCTCAACTTTCCAACTTTATACGGTACGCAGCCGTGCGAGTCGAATCTGCCGTACCCAGTCGCGCCCGCCAATCACTTTTTGATGGCGGTTGTTGACGCTTACGGGGTCCTTCAGTATGCGACGTACTTTGCAGGGCTTCCTGACAGTGCGTTTATGTCTTCCAGTGATGACCGCCTGTATCTGCTGGCCGGCCAGACCGCGGATGTAGGGACTCCCGCAATTTGGAAGGGAATTCTTCGGATTGATCCGGCCGAGTTCCCCACCGCTCATGCCTCGCCGGGTTGCCTGGTGCACTCCGCCACCCTGCAATCTTCTGGAATTGCTCCTGGAACAATCATGACGCTGTTCGGCGATCACCTGGGCCCGGCCGCCGGGGAATCGTTCACCCTGCAAGACGGTCATGTTCCGTTCACACTGGCTGGATTGAGCCTCACCGTGGACGGCATGCCTGCGCCGCTGCTGTATGCGCAAGACCACCAGGTGAACTTCATAGCGCCCTGGGCGCTTCGTACCGATGGAGCGCGAGTACCCATCTGTGTGACGGCAAAGGCAGCCAGCTCGTGCCTATATGCCCGCACCGTGCCCAATGCGGCGGGATTCTTTTTTGTAAACAATCAGATCGCCGCGATCAATCAGGACGGAACCGTCAATTCTCCGGACCACCCCGCGCATGCGGGTTCCTTTGTTTCGCTTTACTTCACCGGAGCCGGGAAACTTGACGGATCGACAATCGACGGCGGCATCGCGGGATTTCAATTGCAGCAGGTCATCAACGCGAACGTGACGAGCAGCTTTTCTTTTTCCCCGGCTTGCGTTTCGTTCTGCTCCACGGACGTGCTGTTTGTCGGTGCCGTGCCAACCTTGATTTACGGAGCGAACGTGATCATCGCACGGGTTCCCGAAAATGCCCCGAGCGACGGTCAAGCGACTGTTAGAGTGATCGTCCTGACCTTCGGCAAGAACAGCACCCTGTCCACCATGGTGGGCACGTTGTCTGTCGTTCCGTAATGGACTCTGAAGCCGGCGTTATAGCTGCCGGTCACGCTTGTTCCCGCCGAGCGAAGCCTGGTTCCTCCTCCAAGAGGAACTCCCGGATGTCCTCCCAGGTGGTGGGCAGATGCAACCGGATGATTACCTTAACGCGGATCGGAAACCTGCGTTGGCCGCGCCGCACGATCACGGCCGGGCGTGCCGCAACCTGGGGAATCGGAGCGATGGAAGAGCTGGGGAAAGCATAGAAGCGAGTCAGGCAGCCGGCGCACCGGTAGGGCTTCAGGAGGACCACCAGGGCCATCGAGTCCACCCACGAATGCGAAACGGAGGGTCGGACTTTCATGGCTCCGCAGCGCCAGCATCCGGGCAGGCTCCAGGTGCGAAAGCCGGCTCCCGCCAGGTAGGCCAATCCGCACAGCACGAGCAGAAAGGCAACGAAAATACCGGGCAGAATCCAGGGACTCGTCATGCGGCGTCAGCCCTTCGACAAGGCCGGGCAACTAGTATACAGGCTTGGCTGGAACAATTCTATAAGGATTTGTCCGTGATGATCCCTTTGACACAGATATACTAAAAAGGTGACAGGTCGGTGTTTCCCCACTAAACTCTGCCCATGGGATCGCGGCATAGCTTTGCTGGATTGAGCGCGCTGGAACTGAGGTGCATCGTTCTGCGCGTCCAGGGGCTAACCTACCGCGAGATCGGCGAGCAGATAGGCAAGTCAGGAAGGGACGCGCAGACGGAGCTATCGCGGGTCTTCAGGAAGACGGGAATCGAGCACACGCGCGCTGCACTGGTCGAGTGGGCCGAGAAGTGGGGTTTTGATGAACCGTTGCCACCGGAGACGCCTGAGGAACGCGCGCGACCAGGGAAGCCAGTGTTGGGTTATCAGCGGATCAAACTTGGCAGGATTAGACGCGCACGAGTTGGGGTAGAATAGGGGTGGCGGAGAGAGAGGGATTTGAACCCCCATGCGCTGTTGCAGCAGCGCGCCGCTGATTATAAGTCAGGCCCAATAACCAGGTTCTGGCATCTCTCCGTGTAAGGGATGCCGAAATGTTGGCCCCATCCAGTTCTCAGCGAAAACGCAGGCTGGATGGGGCCTTTCGGTTGTTAAGCCAAGTATGCGGCAACCATTTGGGAAGGTGTGGGATTTCCCGATCAGTCCCTCAATCTCCCGGTATGTCGGTTAGCTTGATGGAAGAGACTTTGCTCGATAATGCAATTCCCAGTTTTTCCAGAACGTCGTTACGAACAGATTCTCCGCGAAGTATCTTTTCTACAGTTTTCCTGTCCGGTCCGCGAAACCTGTACGGGTCCCCGAACTCCATCCTCGTTCCAGAAGCCGATCCTTGAGCCATCGGGCACGACTGGAATAAGGGGCAGGCCGGTTGCTACTTCCCGTTTCCAATGGCCTGCTGTCTTGGATCAATTCCCAAAGGACCGTCTCTTCGGGGTGTGCTGGCGCTGATAGCCGCCCTCGGAACTCTGCACTGAAGTCGAAGGCGGTGTAGTTTGGAGTCTCATACCCATCAATGTACTTTTCGAAGAGGACACGTGTTACACAATCTGCCTTCTTTGGCAGTAGCGATGTCAGTTCCGCGTCGATCCCGGCACTCAGGGCAAGTTCCGCGTAGGCACGCAAGATTTCCATCGCAGAATCGGCAAGACATGAACGCCATGGGTGCATATCACCGATTGGCTTAGTGCCGTGGCGTTTGAACACCAAGAATACTAAGCCAAGGGTCCCCGTGACCGCGAACGCGATCCTGATGGCCAGAGATCCTTGCTGCTTCCATATCGGGTATGCGAGAGCTACGAAGGCGGCGACAATTAGCAGAGACAGTAGAATCGCTCGGCTTCGCCGATTAAAGATCGCGCGGTTGTTCCAGTCGTTTAGGTGCTCCTGCTCAATCGCCCGGAAGCGCTCATGCTCGCGCTGCCTTACTTCAGAGATCGCAGGGTGATCCTCAAATGCGACATTCGATAGCAACATCCCCAAGACCGACGGTTTTTCTGTTGGCAATCGGTAGCCTCTTGCGTCCGTTGCGAAGAGGGCTTACGATGGGGGTGTTCAGATCCTATCGAGAAGCCCCGGCCTCGCGCCGGGCTTTTCGTTTCAAAGGACCATTCTAACCTGTTGATTCGGCGGTTCGTGGTATTCTAAGATCCGAGCGTTATGGCAGTCGATAAACTCAGGTTCCATTACATTAAGAGCAACGAATTTCGTGTCGTTCACGTCGATGGGGCGCACGGTGGGTTGACCCCGCAAGGTGGCATCTGGGTGGGCATTTACAGCGAACGCCTGCCGATACCAGAGTCTGTGGTTCACTCGCTTCAAGGAGTCAACCTAGGTCCGGAACTCCGTGAAGAGCGAAAGGGTAAAGACGGCGTAGTTCGGGAGGTCGAGGTGGGCTTAGCGATGGATCTCACGGTTGCCGAGAGACTTTACGAGTGGCTTGGAATCAAGATAAACGAACTTAAAGCAATTCGGAGTAAGACTGAAGAGGAACTGCCAGAATGAATAGGCTATCTTATGAGCACCTGCTCGAAGAAGACCTCAAACCAATTCCAGCGCCGCGGCTTATGTTGGCTGGAGCAATACTGATGGCGGCATCTGTAGGTCCTCCGGCCACACTCAGTGCTGTTCATATAGGCTTGGCGTCCAGCGCTACGCGGCAAGAACAGACCGTCTCCCTGGGCGATGTTCACCCTTATGAATCGGAAGCGCAAAACATCATTGATAGAATCACTCAAATAATCGTTGACAATTCTCTTTTGGACGAAAACGAACCGCCTCCAATGCCCGAAACTGTTAGAAGTCTAGCTAGTTTAATCATCGCGGCTGACATCGATACTATTTATCCGATGCCGTACGGAAGCGTCTCCACATTTTTCGGTGAGTTGAACATTACTTGGAGGGTGAACGACGCCATAGTGAGGCTTGCAGGTTTTCCGAATCGCCCCACCATATTACAACGCGGGAATCTTTCCGAGCCCTAGGATCGTACGTCTCGGAAGTCAATCCGACAAGCGAAGTGCTCGCGCAATACCTAGACTCGCTGTATCCTATCAGAACGCTTAAGGAAGGTGCACCATTCCCTGGGAGGAACATGCGCACCGCGCTTTACGCCTTAACTGGTTCGAGAACGACAATCTGACCAATAAGGCTTTTAGGCGGTCGCCTACCGATACGGACGGTCTTTCAGTGGCCTCTTCACATGACAACGCCAAATCTTTGCAGAGAAGCGGCTACGCGGTTGCAGCATTGCGGATTACAGCCATAGTAAGCTTGGACTTGAGCGTCATTCAGGATGATGACTTGCACGGATACATCGACGGCCTTCCTGCCTTCACTGATAACCCGAGTGAGGCCGCATTCAATCGGGCTACCGAGTTGGCGGATAGATTACTCGCGTTAGCCAAAGGCAACATCCGAGTGGATCGATGGAAAAGGGCGCTAGACTGAATCCACAGATGCCCAAGCGCTACACACCCGACATCTCGAAGGAAGTTAAGCACACCGTGATCGAGGGCAGCGCGTTCGATGCGGCCATGCAGAAGCTGTTGCAGGCCTCACCGATGCCCAAGACGGAGATAAGCCGACGCCTCAAGACTCGGGCTGCTGTGTCGCGTCTTCCTCGGAAAACACCTCAAGGTTCGCGGTAAGCACGGCGTAGGGCAGCGGAGCGCCTATCGCCAGCGCGATCATCACCAGCTTGAACAGGTCCTCGGACTTCCTGTTGTTGAACATGAACACGCGTTCGTTCAAGTAGGATTGCAAGTGCTTCACGCTCACCCAGTGGTGCTGGCCTATGATCTGGCGTTTCACAAGCGACCAGAAACCCTCAATCGAGTTCGTGTGAACCGCGCCGCGAACGTATTCGCCTTTAGAGTGCACGACTATTTCGTGATTCCGAACCTCGGCAAGATTGCGGTAGACGGCTGCTTCGTCAGTGAACATGCGGGCGTCGAAGGAAACACGCTCATCGATGATCTTGCTGATTACCGGCTTGTGAACCCGCTGTACATGCTGCGCGTGGACCTGGGAAGGTAGTTCTTTCGTTCCGCGTTGTAGCACTCCCACCACTGGAGCCTTATCGTACTTCTGACGCGCACGGCGTTCGTCATAGCGTCCACCGATGAAAACCTCGTCCATCTCCACCGTGCCCGTAAAGAGCGAGCTACCGCCCTGTAGAGCCTCACGGATGCGATGCGACAGGTGCCATGCGGTTTGGTACTTGATCTAGAGATCGCGGCTTAGCTGCTTCGCGGAAAGTCCCTTCTTGGCGTTCGTAATGAGCGCCACGGCCAGGAACCACTTCGTTAGGGGCAGGTGCGAATCATTGAACAACGTGCCGGACTTCGCCGTAAACTGGAGGCCGCATTCAAGGCACTGATAGAGCCGACGTACCGGGATCGCACGGCCATTCTTGCGCGTTCCGCCCTTGGTGACGATCTTAGAGATCTTGTCCGATCCGCACGCTACTCCATCCTTGGACCCGACGCAGCGAACGCCTTCCGGCCAGCGGGCTTGCTCAAGGTAAGCAAGACATTTTTCCTCCGTATTGTAGTGGCTGGCGATCTCTATCAGGTCCATGACTAATCATGCCATGGGGAGGCTATCTGTGTCAAATGGATAATCACGGATTTGTCTGATTGGTCGACCGTCATTGGTCGCTCAGCGGACGCTCTGGATCTCCTCCCCTATCGACTGCTGATACGTGCTCCAGCCCGACGGAATGCCGAAAGGCGCCTGTTGGAACACAGCCTCGATCCGGCGGATCTTGCCCTTCTCGATCTTGAACAGCTCGGCGAGCTGCCAGGTCCAGTTGATCCGATAGTGATCGAAGAACCCGAACGCAAACACGATGCCGCGCTCGCGGTCGACGGCGACGAATCGCCGGTCGCGGATGCGCGAAACGATGCCGTCCAAGGAATGGCCGGTAAACTGTTTCAGACAGTCGTTGGTCGTGACCATGCCGTTCTCAAAGCGAACGCAGTCTGTGGTGAACGGATAGTAGCCGTTGCCATCGTGCCGTGCGAGCCCGGTGAAGTAGTAGTTCGCCGAATTGACGAGTTCCTCGCGCGAGGCCCGCTCGTTCTCCGGGATGACCTGGGAGAAGATTGGGTTCGGCTCCTTCATCGCGGCGATCCGGTCGGCGGTGCTGGGAGCAGGCGGCGTAGCGGCCGCGCCACCACGCCCCGCGCCACCGCGTCCACGGCCAGGCCCGCCCAGCTGGACCGCCGGGCGAATCGCGAGCTGCTCGATCTCGGTGATCTTCCCCTCGACTATTTTGAGCCGGATCGCAACGGCGACGTTGTTCCCCTGGTCGTCATTGACGCCGTTGTTCGCCATGTTCTCTTTGACGGTGCCGATCATCGCCACCTGCTGCGTTTCGATGTCGGGCACGTAGAAGCGATACCCGCCGAGACCGGACATACCCCACCAAAGACCCTCGTTCCCGAGCGGCAGCTCGATCCCGTTCTCAGTGAATCGGACGTTGCGCGCAAACAGGTCCGCACTGACGTCCTGGTTCAGCATGGCTGTGAGATACCGATCCATGTAGCCCTGCAGGCACGCACGGTCGCAGGCCGGCTTCTTGACCGGGGGTTGTGCGAATGCCGTCATCGGCAGCACTGACAAAGTGGCAACGGCAAAAATCCGCATTTTTCACTCTCCTTACATAGCCGCACAGGGCCGGGAGCGGCCCTCCATCGTCCAGGAACTTGACCGCGGCCAGCGCCCAGGCTCCGTTGTGCGGCGAGTCCTTAATCGATGGAATCGACTGAGGCAGTATAACGCACCCAACGGGTTGGCTCCTCCTGGCCCCAGGCTGCGCCAAAATGTCCCGCCCTGCTGCGACAGGGTGTCCCGCACGCACCGGCAAATCCTGAAATTTCAGCGATCCCCGTGTGGAGCCTGACTTGCATCCTAGATTCGCAGCACGCCCATACGGGATGGTCCAGAGCAGACGCAGTCCGGACTCCGGATTGCGCCCATCGGAGGGGCTCTGGACCCTCCCGGTCCTTCTTCCTAGTGCGTCATCGCGTAGACGACGTAGTTCACGCCCAGCCGGATTCCTAGAGCCGAGTACTTTTCCGGATAGTACGGATCATCCGCCCACTCCCAGGAATCGCCGGTGTCGGAGTTGTACATCGCCTGGACAAGAATCCGCCCTTTATCGTCGTAGATCGCCCGCCAGTACGGCACCGTTCCACCGTTCTTGGAGCCTTCCCGCAAGTGATCGTGGCCCACGATGATGTAGCGGTTATCCAGATCGAAGACGGAGTGGAAAATCTGATCGTCGTTGGGGATGTCCCGAATCTCACGGTCCGGGAAGGCGTAGCCGATGCGCTCGACGAATTCTCCCCACTCCTCGGTTCCATGCATGTCGTCGGCCATGAAGAAACCGCCGCGGTCGAGATAATCGCGCAGGATCTTGCCCTGCTTCTTCGTCAGGCCCCATTCACCGGTCTGGACCGCGTAAATGAACGGATAGTTGTAGACGTCGTCACCGTCCTCAAGATCGACGATCTGTTCCACCGGGCGCGCATCCACCCGCGTCAGCCGCCGCAACGCTTCCAGAAAATGCCGGTCGGCGCGCGGATAATCCTGGGTCCACAAAGATCGCCCGCGATGATAGTCCGGATCCTCGCGCCCGCGGTATCCGTCCAAAGGGCCGCCCGGGAACATGATGCGGGCGAATACAAAATCGGTCTCCTCATTCCAGCCCGGGGGGAGGGGAATGGAGCCGACCGAGTACTCCATCCCAGGGTATTCTTTAAACGGCTTGTGAAACGCAAAAAGCTGGAATGCGCCGAGCATTCCGAGTGCGATCGCCCAGGCCGGCGGAACCGAAATATTCCGAAGCGTTATACGCGGCACCCTGCTTCTGAGGATACCGCGCGGCGAAGAACTTTTATTTCCGCTTCTTACTCCCGAGGATCCCGCGGGGTGGATTCCTTGCGGCCCAGCTCCTCGGCCAGAATGATCGCCTCGGCCAGCTCTTTCATCGGGCGGCGGAGCCGGCGGCTTTCATTGCGCATCCTGAGGTACGCTTCTTCCTCGGTAAGACTCTGGCGGTGCTGCAGGATGCCCTTGGCGCGCTCCACGACCTTGCGCGTTTCGAGCTGCCGCCGGACTTCGGCGGTTTCTTCGGTCAGCCGCGCGTTCTCCTCTTCCAGTAGGCTCTTGGCGATGGCGCTGCCCATCTGTTCGCCCATGAACTGAATGGTGGAAATCTCCTCGGCGGTATGCGCGTGCTGTTCGCGATGATGCACGTTGATCACGCCAATAACCTTGCCCTTGTTGATCAAGGGCACCGAGAGGAAGGCCTCATAGGTATCCTCCACCAGCGCGGGAAAGAATTTAAACCGCGAATCGGCGGCAGCTTTCGAGGAGAGCGCCACGGGCGCCTGGTGCTCCGCCACCCAGCCGGTGACTCCCTCCCCGACTTTCATGCGCAGGTTTCCCAGGTCCGCGGCGTGCGGCACCTGCGACGCGCGCAGTACGAATTCCTCCGTAGGCAATTCCACCAGGTATACCAGGCAGGCGTCGCATCCCGAGATCTGGGACGTCAGTCCCACGATCTCCCCAAGCATCTCATCCAAGGACAGCTCGGAGCTGACAATCCGGCTTACACGATGCAAGACCGAGATTTCCTCCGGCTCCTCCCGTTGTCTCTGTTCTGTGGCCATCATATTCTGAGCCTAAGACGCCGAGAGCGCGCGGTCCAATCAAAACTTTCTATGAAGTGAATCACCCTTAAGGATGTTCCTGTGGATGTGCAACGAATCGTTGCATTTCGCGGGAAACTGCGAATATAATTGGGCCACGGCCTTACCTCTGAAGGAGGTACTATTCGCGTGAGCTCACTTCGGCTGGCGGTAGCAGGTATGCTGACGGGCATGGCGGTTCTCGCCGCCCAGGATCCCCCAACGGTCACGTTCAACAAGGACGTTCTGCCGATTCTCGAGAAGAAGTGTCAGACCTGTCATCGTCCCGGCGAAGTCGCGCCGATGTCCCTGCTGACCTACGCCGACGCCCGGCCTTGGGCGAAAGCCATCAAGGCCGCGGTGATTTCCAGAAAGATGCCGCCGTGGCTGGCCGACCCGAACGTCGGCCATTTCAAGAACGACCGTACGCTCAAGGCTGAAGACATCGCCACGTTGACCGCGTGGGTGAACCAAGGCGCGCCCGAAGGCGATGCCCGGGACAAGCCCCTTCCGCGGACGTTCCAGGACGGCTGGAATATCAAGCCTGACATCATTGTCGAATTGCCCAAGCCGTTTCCGGTACCTGCCACCGGGACCATCAATTACAAATACATCCTGGTGAAGGCCAATTTTCCCGAAGACATGTGGGTCAAAGCCGCGGAGATGCGTCCGGGCAACCCGAAGGTTGTGCATCACGGGAAAGTGTGGGTCCGGCCGCCCGGATCGCACTGGATGGAGAACGCCGTGCCCGGCGAAGCTTACGAGAACGAAACCCAGAGGGCCATCATCGGACGCAACAGCGGCGAAGAGGGCAACGACATCTTAGGCAAGTTCAATCCCGGTTTGGGCGCGCAGAGCTTCGATATCGGCGGCTCCGCCAAGTTCGTGCCCAAGGGATCCGATCTTGTATTCGAAATGCATTACACCACCATGGGTCAAGCTACCGAGGATGTGTCCAAGGTGGGGCTGGTGCTGGCCAGGAATCCGCCGCAGTCGCGTTACTACTTCAACGCCGGACCGACCGCGTTGAATATGGCGATTCCCGCCGGCGACGAAAATGCGGAAGTGGTCAGCGAAGTGACGCTGGAACATCCGGCCAAGCTGGTGTACGCCCAGCCTCACATGCATCTGCGCGGCAAGGATTTCGAGCTGCGTCTCATTTATCCCACCGGCGAGACCCAGACGGTTCTCAAGATCAAGTGGGACTTCAACTGGCAGATCGGCTACGAGTTCGCCAAGCCGATCGACATGCCCAAGGGCACCCGCATGGTGGGGATCTCGCACTTCGACAACTCCGCCAACAACCGCTTCAATCCCGATCCGGCCAAGAGGATCGTGTGGGGCCCGCAGAATTGGGACGAGATGAGCAACTGCTTCATCGGCGTGCTTCTGGACATGCAAATCAGGCCGGAGACCGTGTTCATGCGGTCCGGACCGAGCCTGCTGCCGCGCGGCCTTTCCGGACCGACGCTGTCGGCTCTCGACGCCGCGAAGAGAGGCGAATAGCCGCGAATTCACGCAAATACGAGATTAGCGTTCATCCGCGTTCATTTGCGGCCGATCTCTAACGCGGCTACTCCCGGCAGCTCGATTCCGGCCAGAAACTCGAGCGACGCGCCGCCGCCCGTCGAGATGTGACTGATCTTATCGGCCACCCCCGCCGACTTGATGGCCTTCTCCGAATCGCCGCCGCCCACCACGCTGACCGCACCCGACCCGGCCACAGCCTTCGCCAGCGCCACCGTGCCCTTATCGAACGGAGGCGTCTCAAACACGCCCATCGGGCCGTTCCAGATGACCGTCTTCGCCCCGCGGATGACTTGCTCGTACGCGGCCACCGTCTTCGGTCCGATATCGAGCCCCATCATGCCGTCCGGTACTTTATCGACGACCTTCGTATCGACGCCCGCCTTCAGCTCCGCGGCGACGACGTGATCCACTGGCAGCATCAACTTCGATCCCGCCTCGGCCATTAACTCCCGGGCCAGGTCGATCTTGTCTTCCTCGACCAGCGATTTGCCGGTCCCCTCGCCGCGCGCCCGAAGGAAGGTGTAGGCCATCGCCCCGCCGATCATCAGTTTGTCGACCACCTTCATCAGGTTCTGGATCACTTCGATCTTGTCGGAGACTTTCGCGCCGCCCAGGATCGCGACACATGGACGAGCGGGATTTTTGACGGCCTTGGTCAGGTACTCGATTTCCTTGTCCATCAGCAGCCCGGCCGCAGCCTGTTTTACGAACGCGATCATGCCCACGGTGGACGCATGCGCCCGGTGCGCCGACCCGAACGCGTCGTTCACGTACACGTCGCACAACTGTGCCAGTTGCTTCGAAAACCCGGGATCGTTCTTTTCCTCCTCGGGATGGAAGCGCAGATTCTCGAGCAACAAGACCTCTCCCGGCTTCGGCAGCATGGCCTCCACCGCCGGGCCGATGCAGTCGGGAGCCATCGCGACCGGCGTTCCTAACAGCTCGGCCAACTTCAGGGCTATTGGTTTAAGGCTCATCTCCGGATTCGGTTTTCCCTTGGGCCGGCCCAGGTGGCTCGCCAGAATCAGGCCCGCGCCCTTTTCGAGCGCGTATTTGATTGTCGGCAGGGACGCGCGAATACGCTTGTCGCTGGTGATTTCCTGGCCTCCGGCCGCCAGCGGCACATTGAAGTCGACGCGGATGAAGACGCGTTTTCCCGCCAGATCCAGATCGCGAATGGAAAGTGTGCTCATGTGTTCTCTTTGATCCCGAATGTCTTGATCCCCAGTGTCTGGTGATATTTTTGCGGCAGCTTGGCCGGTCTGCGGTCGACGCCGCAGAATACGTGCTTGGTATAGCCGGTCGCCAGCTTGCGCCCATCGTCCGCCGCGAGTAACTCATACTCGAACCGGATCATACGTGGAGTGGCCTCGGCCACCGAGGTTCGGACGATGACTTCTTCATCGTACACGGCCGGAGACAGGTAGCGGCAATTAGCCTCGGCCACCACCAGCAGGACTCCCTCCTCGCGCTCCATGTCGCGGTAGCGCACCCCGGCGGCCCGCCAGTACTCGACGCGTCCTACCTCCATCCAGATCAGGTAGTTGGCGTGATAGACCACGCCCATCTGATCGGTCTCGGCGTAGCGGACGCGCAAGCGAGTCTCGACGGGTGCCATAAGCTCGTGATTATAACCGCTTTAGGAACGCAACATACGAGATTCCTGAAACCGGGAACCGGGCCATGCGTCTGTTACCATGACAACATAAACGTGCGAATCCGCGTCTTGTTCTTCGGTGTGTTGCGTGACATTGTCGGTATCCGCGAGGATCTTCTGGAGATCCCCGACGGCGGACGCCTCGACTCCGTCTTCGAGCACTATGCCGGGCGCTTCCCGCGCCTTCGCGAAATGTCCGCCAGCCTGGTCCTGGCCCTGAACCAGAGTTTTTCCGAGCCCAGCGCTCCCTTGGCGGAAGGCGACGAGGTGGCGTTCCTGCCGCCGGTCAGCGGCGGCTCGGGCGCGTTCACCCAGCAGATCGAAGATCCCGCCGGGCACTTCTTTGCCATCACCCGCGATCCGATTGACAGCTTTGCGCTGGCGCATCGGCTGCAACGCGGCGAAGACGGAGCCGTGGTCACCTTCGAAGGAATCGCGCGCAACAATACCAAGGGCCGGCCGACGCGCTATCTCGAATACGAGTGCTACGAGGCCATGGCGATCAAGATGATGGCGCAGATCGGCGGCGAAATCGCCCATGCGCTGCCCATCGGGCGCATCGGCATCATCCACCGCCTGGGACGGATCGAGATCGGGGAAGCCAGCGTGGTGGTGGTGGCCGCCGCGCCGCATCGCAAGCCGGCGTTTGAGGCCGCGCTCGAAGGCATCAACCGGCTGAAGCGGCTGGTGCCGGTCTGGAAGAAGGAATACTTCGCCGACGGCGAGGTGTGGGTGGACGGCGAATGGGACGATTCCGTCATCAAAGCGCGCTCCTGACGCTCCTGATTTTGGCGGCCGCGCTCGGAGCCGTGGGGGCCGTGATCGCCACCGCGCAATCCACGTTCAAGGTCAACGTCAAGCTGGTGCGGCTGCTGGTATCCGTCAAGGATGCTCGCGGCGAGCTGGTCGGTTCGCTGGAGAAGCCCGACTTTACGGTTTTCGACAGCGGCGTGAAGCAGGATATCGCCGTGTTCGAACACCACACCGCGCTGCCTCTCTCCGTGTCCCTGCTGATCGATACCAGCGGATCGACGGCCAAGGACCTGCACTACGAAACCACATCGCTCGGGAAGTTTATTCGCGCCCTGCTGCGCGAAGGGAATCCCAACGACGCCGCGGCTCTGTACTCTTTCAACGACCAGGTCACGCTGCTGAACTCGTTTACGCGCCGCGAGCAGCGGCTGTTCGATTCGCTCAGGGACTTGAGGGCCAGCGCCGGCACTTCCTTCTACGACGCGATCCTTCTGGCATCCCGCGATCAGCTCCGCCGCCAGGGACGTCACGTGATCGTGGCCGTCACGGATGGGGGCGACACCACCAGCGCCAAGAAATACGCCGACGCTTTCGAATCGGCGCAGAACGCCGACGCGATCATTTATCCCATTCTGGTGGTGCCCATCACCAACGACGCGGGACGAAATCTGGGAGGCGAGCGCGCCCTGGAGACGCTCGCGGCCGGCACCGGCGGGCGCGTTTTCCTGCCCTCGGGCGCGTCCGAACTGGACCAGGCTTTCGCGCAAATTCTGCGGGATCTGCGGACGCAGTATCTGGTCGCGTACTATCCCCGCAACCTGCCCGAGGACGCGCCGCGCTTCCACCTGGTGCGCGTGGAAGTTGGCCGCAAGGATTTGCGGGCCACGACACGCACTGGCTACTATGGGGATGAGCCGCTTACAGGAAAAGCCGCTCGCTGACCGTTTCCTTCGCCGTGGCTGGAACCAGTAAAACGAAAGCTCCGGAGCAGACTTTCGAAGAGGCTCGCTACTTGCGGCGCCTGTCCGAGGAACACGTTCCTGTGCGGGTCCGGTTGACCGACAACTCCGAAGTGCAAGGGACTGTGGAATTCTATGACGCCAGCTTCATCCGCTTGACGCGCGAAGGCGAGCCCAATTTGTTCCTGTTCAAGCACGACATCAAATATCTGTACGAAGCGGATTCTTCAGAAACGCGCTAACGCTTTGACCTCCTACCTGGAAACAGCGGTCGAGATTGCTCGCGAGGCCTCCGCGCTGGTGCGCGAATTCGCCGGCCGGCACGTGGGCTTCGAGCTCAAGGGCGAGTACGACCTGGTCACCGCGGCCGACCGGGCCAGCGAGAAGCTCATCGTCGAAAAGTTGCGCGCTCACTTCCCCACTCACTCGATCGTCGCCGAGGAGGGCGGGGGATCCGCCGGATCCTCCGATTTCCGATGGTACGTCGATCCCCTGGACGGAACCACGAACTTCGCGCACGATTTTCCGGTATACAACGTGACGCTTGCTCTGGAGCAAGCGGGAGAATTGATCGCGGGCGTGATCGCCGATCCCACGCGCGATGAAATCTTCACGGCGGAGCGGGGGGCGGGGGCGTTCCTGAACGGCCGGCGCATTCAGGTGTCCAAGGTGAATCGAATCGAGGACGCGCTGGTCGCTACAGGCTTCCCCTCGCGCAAGCGCCACCAGAACGTCAACATTCACTTCTTCTATCAGCTCTCGATGCTGTCGCACGGCGTGCGCCGGCCCGGAGCCGCCGCGCTCGATCTGGCCTACGTCGCCTGCGGGAGGCTGGATCTGTTCTGGGAATTTAACCTGCATCCCTGGGACATGGCCGCCGGCGCTCTGCTGATCCGCGAGGCCGGAGGCCGTTGTACGGATATGTTCGGCGCGCCGCTCGATCTCGGCGGTCCGCACGTGTTGGGCGATAACGGACTGGTCCACGAGGAGACCGTCGCCCTGTTCGCCGATATCTTCGCGGGGCGCTACCGCCACGCGCTTCCTGAATTGCCGTAGGAAACGCCGCGGGCCGTGCAACCCTTTGGGCGGCCATAAACGTCATTACTATACGACCGACGACGATGAGAACCCTGGCACTTCTGTGTTTGGCCGCGACTCTGGCCTTCGCCCAGCGAGGCGGAGGGCGCGGAGGCGGGCTTGGCCAAGCGCCGGCCGGGCAGAACGCCGGGCAGGGTAACCCGAGCCAAAACCAGGGTCAGGGACGGGGCGGGCAGGGAGCGCAGGGCACCCCGGCCGTCACTCTGCCGCCTGGATCGTTGGAAGGCCGCGTGATGAGCACCACCGGCGAGCCCCTGCGAAAAGTGGTGTTAACCCTGCGTCCCAACGGACGCGGCGGCGGTGGCGGTACCTACGGGGCCACCAGCGCCGCCGACGGCAGTTTTCGCTTCGCCTCGGTCGATCAAGGAAATTATTCGCTCATGGGGGAACGAACCGGCTACGTGCGTGAAACGCTTAGCTCGCCCGGAGGACAAACCCGGGTGCTTGAAGTTGTCTCGGACAAGACCACCAGCGGGATCGAGCTGAAGCTTACGCCCCAGAGCGTGATCGCGGGACACGTTTTCGATGAGGACGGCGATCCCGTTCAGTCCGTCGACGTCGAAGTGTGGCGCTACACCTATCCTCGCGGCCGGAAGCAGCTCACGCAGGTGGAGGGCGGCTCGACCAACGATCTGGGCGAATTCCGGATCTATAATCTTTCGCCCGGCCGCTATTACGTGAGTGCCACGGCGCGGATCAGCGCCTCCCTCCGTGCTGCAATCGACGGGGGACCTAGGGGACGCGGAGGACGAGGTGGGCGCGGTGGCCGCGGCCCGGCTGGCGGGGGACGCGGTGAGCCCAATGAAGCATCGGAAACCATCGAAGATTACGTCACCACCTATTTCCCGAACCTGACGGAACCCACGGGCGCATCGCCGCTCGATCTGGTCGCCGGGAGCGAACTGCGCGGCATCGATATCCGTTTGCTCAAAACCCGCTTTCACCGCATCTCGGGATCGATGACCGGGCTCCCGGCGCCGCTGCCGGCCGCGGATGCAGCCCAGGGGAACGGCAGAGGGAGGGGCAGGGGGGGTAATGGATTCGCGCCGGTAGGATCCGGAGTCGTTCTGAATCTGACGCCCCGCAATGGCGAGGGTCGCCGGCCGAACGCGCGGGCGATAGCGAATCTCGCCGACGGAAGTTTCGAGTTCCCCAGCGTGCCCCCAGGATCGTATAACATCGTCGCCCAATCGATCGGACCCGCGGAGGAGCGCGTCACGGCCCGCGTTCCCGTGGATGTCGGCAATAGCGATGTCACCAACGTCGCGGTTCGCCTTCAGCCTCCTCTCACCCTTTCCGGCGTCGTCACCGTGGACAGTACCCAGCCTTCCGTCCGCATGAGTTCGCTGCGGCTGACGTTTACTCCGTCGGAACCCGGACCCGGTAATCCGGGCCGCAACGGCCAGACCCGGATCGCCGACGACGGCACGTTTCAAGCTACGCTGGCCGCCGATTCTTACCTGGTCGAAGCCGCCGGCCTTCCCGACGGGTACTATCTGAAATCGGTGAAGCTGGCCGGGCGCGAGATGCCCGACGCGACGCTCGATCTGAGCTACGGCGGGGGGCAGCTCGAGGTGATTCTCGCTCCTGCTGCGGGGGATGTTACCGGAGTGGTTCAGAACTCGCGTGGTGAACCGGCCGCCAGCGTGCAAGTCACCGCGGTTCCGGCGTCCGGATCCCTGCGGCGCGACCTCAACAAGCTGGTGACCACCGACGCCAACGGCAACTTCACCTTTCACGGCCTTCCCCCGGGCGAGTACAAGATCTTCGCCTGGGAGGAAGTCGAGACCAACGCCTGGATGGATCGCGACTTCCGCCAGCCGTTCGAGAACATGTCGGCATCGGCCAAGGTGGATGAGAGTACGACGCCCGCGGTTACGCTGCGCCTGATCGAGCGTGGCGCATCGCGTTAGCGGGCCCGCGGCGCGATCATCGCCGCGACAGCGCTAGAATGTTTTGTGGGGTTCGGTTCATGCGCTCATCTTCATTTCTCCGCTCAGGGATATTCGTCGCAGCAGGCGTCGTTTCGTTGTCGGTTTTGCTGGTTCAAGTAGGACCCGCGCAGCAACGCAAGGCTAAAAACGGTAGTAAAGCCGCAGCCAAGCAGACCAGTATCCCGCCGGGCGATTGGCCGCTCTACAGCCGCGACCTGGCCAGCGACCGTTTCTCGCCCCTGACCCAGATCAATACGCGCAACGTTGCCCAACTAAAGGAGGCCTGGACGTTTCGTCCGCCCGCTCCTCCGCCCGCGGCGAATGCCCAAAAAGGTCCCGCCCAAGGGAAAGGCAAAGGCCGCGGCGGTCGAGGCGGCCGCGGTGGCGGAGGAGGCATCTCTACCGAAGTCACGCCCGTCGTCGTGAACGGAGTGATGTATCTGCCCGCCGGACGGCGCGTGGTGGCGCTCGACGCCGACAGCGGCAAGGAAATCTGGAGTTATGACGCGCCGGGCGCGGTCGCCAACCGGGCCGTCGGCTTTTGGTCCGGTGACACGACCAACCCGCCGCGCGTTCTTTTCACCACCGGAAGCAAGCTGATGGCGCTCGATGCGAACAACGGCAAGATCGATCCGGGCTTCGGCAACGAAGGCAGCGTCGAGATCGGGATGAACTGGGGCGGCGCTCCTTACGTCTACAAAAATCTGGTGATCCTGGGAATCAACAACGGCGAGAGCGTGGAAGGTCCTCCTGGCGATCCGCGCGTGTACGATGTCCGCAACGGATCGAAGTTGTGGGATTTTCATACGATCGCGCAGCCGGGCGATCCGGGCCATGAAACCTGGCTGAACGACGGCTGGAAGAAGCGCGCCGGTGTGAATACCTGGGGCTGGTATTTCACCGTGGATGAAGCGCGCAACCTGATCTACATGCCGCTGGGGGGACCCGCGGGCAACTACTGGGGCGGCGATCGTCCGGGCGCGAATCTCTACGGCAACTCCGTGGTCGCGCTGGATGGGAACACCGGCAAATTGAAGTGGTACTTCCAGTTGGTCCATCACGATCTGTGGGACATCGATCTGCCGGCCTCGCCCAGCCTGTTCGACATCACCAAGGACGGCCGCCGGATTCCGGCGATGGCCGTGATCGCCAAAAGCGGGCTGATGTATCTCCTGAATCGCGAGACGGGCGAGCCGATCTTCGGCGTCGAAGAGCGTCCGGTTCCCAAGGGCGATGTTCCGGGCGAATGGTATTCGCCCACGCAGCCGTTCCCGGTGAAGCCTCCGGCGCTGATTCGCAACAGCTTCGATAAGGCCAAGGACATGGTCACCGCCGCGGATACCACTCCCGAGCACGCCAAGGCCTGCGAGGCGCTATGGGAGAAGGCCGGCGGATATCGCAATGAGGGGCCGTTTACTCCTTTCCTCTTTCATGAGGCGGGCACGCCTCCCAAGAGCTCGATCCAGCTCCCCGGCGTGGGTGCTCCCAACTGGGGCGGCACGGCGGCCGATCCCACCATGGGCTACGTGTTCGTGGCGACCAGCGACACGGCCCTCTCGGGCTGGATCGAAAAGAAGGTGCCGGGCGGCAATTACGGAAGCGGCTCTGATTCGCCGCAGCCCTATGATCGCGGCAGCGTCTCGGGTCCGGGTCCGTACTCGGGTTTCTCGGCCATGGGGATGCCCTGTTTCAAACCGCCATGGGGGCACCTGTACGCGATCAACGCCAATACGGGCGATATCGCCTGGAAGGTGGTCCTGGGCGTCAATGATAACCTTCCCGAAGGCAAGCAACACGTGGGCGCTGTCAACGGCGCCGGACCCACAGCCACCGCGGGCGGTCTGCTGTTTGCTCCCTCCAGCGACAGCCGCTTCCGGGCCTTCGATTCCAAGACCGGCAAGCAGCTCTGGGAGGTGAAGATGGACGGCAGCATGGGCGCGAATCCCATGACCTACCAGGGCAAGAACGGCAAGCAGTATGTGGCGGGCGTGGTCGGCGGGAAGGTGATCGCCTTCGCCTTACCGTAGGTCATAACGCTGGCTGATTTTTTCTTCGGCGGCATCCCAGAGCTCGACAAACCCTGCATCCGTACCGAAGAGAACGGAATGAGACGGAGCGCCCGAAACCAGATTGCTGGTGGCCCTTCCGTGTCCTAGCAAATGTTCTGTGCCGCTGTCGGGATTCCACAATCGCACCGCGCCTCCGAAGGTTGCATACGCGATCCACGGACTGTCTTTCGGAACGGCGATTGTGTCCACATACCCGCGGCGATCCACCGCCCGCTGGAGCTCACAGCAATCGAACCGATACGGTGGTCGGGTTCACGGTCTCGACCGGCCCCGAGCCAGAGTCCGATGCCCGCCAGGCCCAAGGCGATGACCGCTGCGAAAACGGCTGGTCGGCCCACCGGGAACCTCACGTCTTCTTTTTAGCTCACTGAGCCGTGAACGCCAGCAACACATTCCCGGGCATCCCGTTGCCCGTGCCGATGTAGCCGGAACCGACGTACAACGTCCCGCCGACGACCACCGGGCCGGGCGCGCCCAGCGATCCGCCCTTGGCCTCGATGCCGTTGACCGTCTTGTAGTCGTGCGCCGTGTTGTACTCCCAAAGCTGGTGGCCATCCGTCGTGGAGAGCGCGTGCAGAACGCCGTCCCATCCGCCCGAGAACACTACCCCCGGGATCACGGTCAGCGCCGCGACCTGCCCACGCCTGGGACGCTGGCCCGGCGCCGCCGGAGCGGGATCGAGCTTGGTGAACCACGACCTCTTCCCGTCCGCGAGACCCAGCGCGGCCACGCCTCCCGATTGGAGCGAATAATAAACGTTCTGATCGTCCGCCGCGCCGCCCCACATGATTTGTCCCGCGCCGCCCGCGGTTCCTTGGGCCAGATCGGTCTTCCACAGCAGCGCGCCCTTTTTATCCGGGTCGATGGCGACCACGCCGCCGCCCTTGTGCGCCGCGATCAGGACTCGCTTGCCGCCCGGCAGCGTCTTCAGGATCGGCGAATTGGCGAAATCCCAGTCCGGCCCGACGTGCTCGGGACACTGCTCGCCTTTCTGCTTTCCGTTGCACCCGGCCGGCGACGCATCGTTCTCCACGCCCTGGTAGGACCACAACATTTTCCCGGTCTTCATGTCGAACGCGGCCATCGCGTCGGAAGTTTTGGCCGCGGGTTCGGTGAACGCGTTGCCGGTGGATACATAGATCGCGTGCAGCTTGGTGTCGATCGTGGGACTCGCCCAAATCGAGGCGCCCGCCGGCGCCCACAGCTGCGTGCCCAGCGAGTTCTTCTTGGTGGGCTTGGGCTCTTCGGCAATGGTGTACGTCTTCCAGATCACCTTGCCGGTGTTGGCATCCACCGCCGACAGGTTTCCGCGATAGGTGCAGCACGGGTAGTGCGGATCGCCCGACGCGATTTCTTCCGATCCGGCCACGCCGACGTACAGGCGGCCTTCATAGAGGACCGGGGCTGCCGTGATGTGCGACAGCACCCGCTGGTCCAGGTTGGTCTTCCACAGCAGCTCGCCGCTGCGGGCATCCACGGCGTACAGGTTGGCCTTCCGGTCGCCGAAGTACACGGCATATTTGGCGCTGCCCTTTCCGCTCACCGGACCGATCACCATGGCTGTGCGCACCTGCGCCTCCGAATGGAACGACCAGTATACGCAGCCCGAGTCGGCATCCAGGGAGTAAACGAAGCTGTTGTCGCCCCCCAGGAACACGCGGCCGTCCACGATCGTGGGCTGGCCGTACGCCTCGGCTCCCGTGGGCAGGCCGAAGGCCCACTTCAGTTTTAACTTCGATACCTGCTCCGGATTCAGTCCCGCGGCTTTGGCCGGCTGGAAGCGGGTATTCAGCAGGTCGTTGCCCCAACCCATCCAGGAGACGCCCGCGGCCGGATTGCGGAGTTGCGCATTCGCCGGGCAGTGGTTGGTCATGTTCTTCATGTCGCCCGTCTCGGCGGACGCGAGCGGACGGCCGCCGAAGAATTCGGCCACGATACGCTTTTCGTCGTTGCTGAGCTTCATGGCCTGCTGGACCATTTTTCCGGTGGTGAGCGCCGCGTAGATGGCTTCCGGCGACATCGTCGCCAGCGTGTCGGTGCTGGGGGCGTTGTTCTCGCGAAGAGCGTTCGGATCGGCGCTCGACATGGTGTTCTTGTGGCAGCTCGCGCAGTTGTTGTTGAAGATCGGCTGCGCCGCCACTCGCGTCATGGGGCCGAACGCCGGCAGCGGTCTCTGCCCGGGTTGCGGCGGCTGCGCGCGGATCGAGGCCAGCGCGAAAACAAAGCATAGGGCGATTCGCAGGTTCATGGTTGTCACACTCGCGGGCTGGGTGCCCAAACCATAGTAATCGAAACCGGGAATCGCGAGGCTAACGGGGCGCGGGCAGCCACACTTCCAGGCATGCCCCACCTTCGCGGCGATTCGACGCGGTGATCGCGCCGCCGTGCTGCGTGACGATCCCTTGCGCGACGGTCAATCCCAGTCCCGTGCCGCGGGCATCGAGCCTTGTCGTGACAAAAGCGTCGAAGATATCCGGCAGCACATCCGCCGGAATGCCCGGGCCGTTGTCTTCCACCGCGACCGCAAGCCCCGGCTCCCCGGCGCGGTCCACCCGCCGCGCACGCACATCCACGCGTCCGCCGGGACTCTCCACCGCGTTCTCCGCGTTGCGCAAAAGGTTCACGAACACCTGAACTAAGCGGTCGGGATTGCCGACCACGCGCTCCTCCGGGTCCACCGTGTTGGTGAAGGCGATGCCCGACGCGTGCGGATCGATCGCCACCAGCGTCCAGGCTTCCTCAATCAGACCGCGGGCGGCGACTGGCTCCACGTGCTGCCGGCGGACTTTCGCGAAATCCAGCAAACTTTCGCTGATGGTCCGCAGCCGCTCGGTCACGCGCTGCATGCGGGCGAGTCTATCGAGCGTCGGCGCGTCATTGCTGGTCGCAAGGGTCGTCTCGATGAGTTTTTCGATGGACCCGCGCAGGACCGCCAGGGGCGTATTCAGTTCGTGCGCCACGCTGGTCGAAAGCAGTCCCAGGCTGACCAGGCGGTCCTGTTCCTCCAGCCGCCGGAGCGCGGCGGCCAGTTCGTCTTCCTGGCGGCGCAGCTCGGCCACCGTGTCGTTGCGCGACTGCATGATCTGGCCGATCTCGTCGCCCAAGATTTCGCTTTGGGGAATCAGTTCGCTCTGGCGGTCGCCGGCGCGGGTGGCGGTGTCGGCTTCGAGCATTCGCCGTAAAGGCCGGTAGACGTAGAGGGGCATAATGGCCGCTTCGAGCAACACCACGGCCGCGATATAGATGCTCCCCAGCACCAGGAACAGCGTGATCTTCGCCCGTGTAATGGCCTCTTCGTAAGCCCTCTGCATGGCCGGGGTCTGTTCCAGAACGGCCACCTCCCGCCCCCTGGCCTCGGCCACCTGCCTTTCAAACAGCGGAATCAATGAGAAATAAGCGGCACATGCCAGCACTAGGAAGAACAGGTTATGGAGTACCATCAGTTTCGGGCGAACCTTGAGGTTGCCGAAAATTCTTGCTAAACTGTAGCTTCTCCGGCTAGACAAGAATGGTTGCTCCGCTTGCAGAAGGTATGCGGTCGTGGTAGAAACGATAGAAGCCCAAATTCAGGTCGTGTTGGGGAAGTACGGGAAACCACAAAGCGTCCGTCCGGCAGGTTTGTGTGAGCGGGGTTTGAAGCTGCGGTTGGAGACGCCAAGGACCACTATATAAGATGGCCGCTATTTTTCCGAAGTCGTCTGACATCATTCTTAAAGTACTCGGAGCGGTGATCGCTCTCGGCGCGGTGGCCACTATTGGAGCATACAGCTATTACAGCTATCCGACCGTGATCGATACGGGCTATCAGCCCCAGCAGCCCGTTCCCTACAGCCACAAGCTACATGCCGGACAACTGGGACTCGACTGTTTCTATTGTCACTACACCGTCTATCGCGGCGCCTACGCGGCCATCCCGGGAACGGAGATCTGCATGGGCTGCCACCAAAAAGTCAAAGATAAGAGCCCGCGTCTGGAGTTGGTCCGGCAATCGTTTGAAACCGGCGAGCCCATTCCCTGGAAGAAGATCCACGTAATGCCCGACTACGTCTATTTTAACCACCGCGCTCATATCTCTGCCGGTGTAAGTTGCGTGAGCTGCCATGGCCGGATCGACGAAATGGTGGAAGTCCACCAGGACAAGCCGCTCAACATGGCCTTCTGCCTGAACTGCCACCGTGACCCGGCGCCCAATATCCGGCCGGCGGATCTGGTGACCAAGCTGGACTGGGTGCCGGACCGCGACCCGCGCGTGATCGGCCAGGAGATCATCGCGCAAAAGCATCTGAATCCGCCCACCAACTGCTCGGGGTGTCATCGGTAATGGAAAAGATGAACTTAGTCCAGATAACGACCAACAACCCCGCGGCGGCGAAACCGGCCGCGCCCGCGCCGGCCTCCGGTCCCGAATACTGGCGCAGTCTGGACCAGCTCGCGGATACGCCTGAATTCCGCCAATGGGTGGAACGCGAATTTCCGGAAGACGCGGCGGGCGTGCTGGACGGCCAGTCGCGCCGCACCATGCTCAAGATCATGGGGGCGTCCTTCGGTTTGGCGGGAATGGCGGCGTGCCGGCGTCCGGAAGTGCGCCTGGCTCCGCAAGCCCGCGGACGCTTTGACTACGTCCCCGGCGCCCCTTACAACTACACCAGCGTTTTCGCCCTGGGCGGCCATGCCGCGGGCCTGGTGGTCCAGACCAACGAAGGCCGGCCGACCAAGATCGAAGGGAATCCGGATCATCCCGCGAGCCTCGGTGCCGCGACGGTTCTGGCCCAAGCCAGCGTCCTGGGAGTCTACGACCCCGACCGGTCCAAGATGGTTTTGGAAGGCGGGAAGGAATCGAGCTGGGATAAGTTTGAAGCCGCAGCCAAGGGAATGTCCCTGGGCGATGGCGCGGGGCTGCGTTTCCTGAGCGGAACGGTGGTTTCGCCCACGCTCGAGAGCCTGCGCGCGGAGGCGCTGAAGAAGTGGCCCCAGGCCAAGTGGGTGGAGTATGAATCCATCGCGCGCGACAATGAGCGCGCCGGCGCGATGCTGGCCTTCGGAGAGGCCGTCAACGTTCATCCGCAGTTCGACAAGGCCAAGGTTATTCTTGCGCTCGATTGCGATTTTCTCGGCGCCGACTGGCCGACTCCGCTGGCGACCAAGCTGTACACCAGGAACCGGCACGTCAATTCCGACGAAGATCTCGAGAAGATCAACCGTCTGTATGTGGTCGAAAGCCAGTTTTCGCTGACCGGGGCGAACGCCGAGCATCGCCTGCGGATGCGGGGCGCGGAAGTGCCGCAGTTCGCGGCGGATCTCGTGGCCGCTCTCAACGCACTGCCACCGGTTCGAGACCAGCGAACGAAGTTTATCGCCGCGCTGGCCAAGGATCTGAAGGCCGCCGGGAAGGATGCCCTGGTGGTCGCCGGGCCGCGCCAACCGGCTGTGGTCCACGCGCTGGCGCATCAAATCAATCAGACGCTGGGCGCCGCGGGCACCACGGTCACCTTCACCAAGGCCGCGACGGTCGATCGCGTGGAATCGGGCGTCGACGCGCTCAAGACCCTGATCGGCGAAATGACCGGCGGGCAAGTTTCGACGCTGATCATGCTGGGCGGGAATCCCGCCTACACGGCTCCCGCGGATCTGCAATTCGGCGCCGCACTGGCCAAGGTGGCCAATTCGATTCATCTGGGCGTCGAAGACGACGAGACCGCGGCCGCCGCGAAGTGGCATCTGCCGGAGGCGCATTATCTGGAAGCCTGGGGCGATGCGCGGACCACCGACGGTGTGGCCGCCATCCAGCAGCCCATGATCGAGCCCCTTTTCGGCGGCAAGAGTGCTATCGAAGTGATGGCGGTGCTGCTCGATTCGAAGGACAAGAAGGGCTACGACCTGGTCAAGAACTTCTGGACCTCGCAGCAGCCGGCCACGTCGAAAGATACGACCGCTCAGGAAAATACCTGGCGCAAGGCGCTCAATGACGGCGTGCTGGCCGGTACGCAAGCGGCCGAAGTGAAACCGACGGTCGATAGCAAACGGATTCCGGCTGTTCCCGCGGCTGCCCCGTCTTCTTCTGGTTCGGGCGGGATCGAAGTAGGGTTCGTGCCCAGCGCCAGCGTCTGGGACGGACGCTTCGCCAATAACGCCTGGATGCAGGAAGCGGCCGATCCCATCACCAAGCTGGTGTGGGGCAACGCCCTGCTCATCAGTCCGGCGATGTCGCGCGATAAGGGCTGGAAGGACGGCGACATGGTCGCGCTGTCCAGCGGCAACCTGAAAGTGGAAGCCGCGGTGATGGTCCAGCCGGGGCATGCCGATAACGCGGTGACGCTGTCGCTGGGCTACGGGCGGCCGCGGGTCGGCAGCGTGGGCAAGGGCGCCGGCTTCAACGCGGGCCTCATCCGCACCTCCGATGGTTTCTGGTTTGGCCAGGGCTTCACGCTCACGGCCACGGGCCAGACGTTCGTGCTGGGTAATATGCAGGAGCACGGCTCCATGCAGGAGCCGCAGCTGATCGCCGGGCGCAATGCGCCGACGCGTCCGCTCTACCGCGAAGTGACCATCGAGGAGTACAGGAAGAATCCGCAGTCGATCGGCGAGATGCAGGAGGTTCCGGAGCTCGAATCGATCTACCACCAGCGCACCTGGGAAGGTTTGCAGTGGGGCATGGCGATCGATCTGGGAGCCTGCACCGGCTGCAACGCCTGCGTGGTCGCCTGCCAGGCGGAGAACAACGTGCCGTCGGTGGGCAAGGATCAGGTGCTGCGCGGCCGCGAAATGCATTGGATCCGGATGGACCGTTACTACGTCGGATCGGTGGACGATCCGCGCGCGGTGGAGCAGCCGGTCCCGTGCATGCAGTGCGAAAACGCTCCCTGTGAAAACGTCTGCCCGGTGCAGGCCACCAGCCACAGTCCGGAAGGCTTGAACGATATGGCGTACAACCGCTGCGTCGGCACGCGGTACTGCGCCAACAACTGCCCTTACAAGGTTCGCCACTTCAACTTCCTCGACTGGCACAAGAATTACCTGGAGCGGCGGCGCATCGAGCCGGAATTGTTGGAGATGGTTTACAACCCGGATGTCACGGTCCGGATGCGCGGAATCATGGAGAAGTGCACCTACTGCGTGCAGCGGATCCAGGAAGCGCGCATCGCCACCATCACCGACAATCGCCGCGAATTCACGGGCGCGGGCGTCGTGACGGCCTGCCAGCAAACCTGCCCGGCCGACGCCATCGCGTTCGGAAATATTAACGATCCCAACAGCAAGGTCGCCCAATTGAAGAAGCAGCAGCGCAACTACGCCATGCTGGCGGAGCTGGATGTCCGCCCGCGCACGACGTATCTGGGGAGAATGCGCAATCCCAATCCGGAGTTAGAAGCTTCATGAAAACGTTTCGCTGCATGAAAACGTTGAGCATCGTGAGAATGTCTAGCATGGCGGAGCAACTTGTATGAGCGCGGTGGTGCAAGATCCTCAGTTGATCGTCGACAACCCGCCGCTGATACAGGGCAGCCGGGATCTCCACGACCTCACCCATCAAATCAGCTCGGTGACCGAGGCTCCGGTCTATGAGACGCCGCTCAAGTACTGGATCACGCTGGCCTGCACCAGTTCGATCGTGCTGCTGCTGGGCGCGATGCTCCTGTACCTGCTGACCACCGGTATCGGCGTGTGGGGCAATAACAAGCCGGTCGGCTGGGGCTGGGGTATCACCAACTTCGTGTTCTGGATCGGTATCGGCCACGCCGGTACGCTGATTTCCGCCATTCTGTTTCTGTTCCGGCAGAAGTGGCGCACCTCCATCAACCGCTCGGCCGAGGCCATGACGCTGTTCGCCGTGATGTGCGCGGGCATTTTCCCGCTGTTCCACACCGGCCGGCCGTGGCGCGCCTACTGGCTGTTCCCGGTGCCCAACACCAGCATCAACATCTGGCAGAACTTTCGCAGTCCGCTGATCTGGGACGTCTTCGCGGTATCGACGTACTTCACCGTGTCGCTGCTGTTCTGGTATACCGGTCTGGTTCCGGATCTGGCCACGCTCCGCGATCGCGCCACCAACAAGATTCGCCAGGTGCTGTTCGGGTTCTTCAGCCTGGGCTGGCGCGGATCGGCCCGGCACTGGCGTCATTATGAGCAGGCCTATCTGATTCTGGCGGGCATCTCGACGCCCCTGGTGTTGAGCGTTCACTCGGTGGTTAGTTTCGACTTCGCGACGTCGGTGATTCCGGGCTGGCACACGACCATCTTCCCGCCCTACTTCGTCGCGGGCGCGATCTTCTCTGGGTTCGCCTGCGTCATGACGCTGCTGCTGATCGCGCGCTGGACGCTGAACCTCCAGAACCTGATCACCATGAAGCACCTGGAGAACATGAACAAGATCATCCTGGTGACCGGGTCGATCGTGGGTTACTCCTACTGCACCGAGTTCTTCGTGGCCTGGTACAGCGGCGATATTTACGAGCGGTTCACGTTTCTGAATCGCGCGTTCGGGCCGTACTGGTGGGCGGCCTGGTCGATGTATTCCTGCAACGTCTTCATTCCGCAGCTGTACTGGTTCAAGAAGATGCGCACCAACCTGTGGGTGATGTTCATCATCAGCATCACCACCAATATCGGAATGTGGTTCGAGCGCTTCGTCATTATCTGCACCAGCCTGACGCGCGACTTTCTGCCGACCTCGTGGGGATATTTCAGTCCCACCTGGGTGGACATTTGCACGTTTATCGGCACCATCGGTCTGTTTCTGACCCTGTTTCTGCTGTTCGCGCGCTTCCTGCCGATGATTGCGATGGCGGAGGTGAAGGGAGTCGCGTCCCAGGAAAAGAACTTTTTTGCCGGATACGCAGAAGGGAGCGCTTCATACAAATGAACCCGCTCAGTTCGAACCCTGATCCCGCCGTTCTCATCGCCCAGATCAAAGACAAGCTGGGTATCGGTGACGACAAAGTCTACGGTGTCATCGGCGAATTCGCGGAGCCGGCGGCATTGGTCGAGGCCGGGCGCAACATTCGCGGCTTGGGCTACACCAAGATCGACGCGATGAGCCCGTTTCCGGTCCACGGTATCGATGAGGCGATCGGCGTTCCGTACTCGAAGATCGGCTGGATCGCGGTTTGCGGCGCCCTCACCGGCATCCTGACCGCGCAGCTTCTGGTCTACTGGGTCGGCGCCATCAACTATCCCCTGATCATCGGAGGCAAGCCGCTGTTCGACTTTACCTACTCTATTCCGCCGACTTTCGAGCTGGCCATCCTGTTCACCGCGATCACCACGTTTATCTTCACCTGGGGATTGAGCGGTTTGCCGCGCCTGTATCATCCCTCGATGAATTACCGCAACGCGCATCGCGCCTCCGACGACCGTTTCCTGCTGGTCATCGAGGCCAACGATCCCAAGTTCGACCCGCAGAAGACCGCGCAGGACTTGCGCAACGCCGGCGCGCACGACGTGGAGGTGGTGGAGGGATGAGCCGCACGCTCCCGTTCGTGGTCGCCGCCGCCGCCCTGGTACTGGGCGGATGCTCGGACATCCAGCGCGATCCGCCGATCCAGGTTTGGCCCGACATGAAGTTCCAGAAAAAATTCAAGCCCCAGCGCTCGACCGATTTGTTTCCCGATGGGCGCGAGAGCCGCGTCCCGCCGGAAGGTACCGTGGCGCGCGGGCACGAGCACGAGGACAATCCGTTCAATACCGGCATGGACGGGAAACTCTATCTCGGAAAGAACCCGATGCCGGTGACCGAGGCTCTGCTGACGGAAGGCCACTGGCGCTTCAATACCTACTGCTCGCCGTGCCACGATGAAACCGGCCTGGGGAAGGGCATGGTGCCCACGCGCTGGCCGGCCTGGCAGCCGCAAAACCTGATGGACGACCGCATCGTCCAGATGGCCGACGGGGACATCTTTAACGTGATCACCTACGGCCGGCGAACCATGCCGCCCTACGGCTACCAGAATCGCCCGGCGGACCGCTGGGCCATCATCGCGTATGTGCGCGTGCTGCAGCGCGCCGCCCACGGCACCATCAATGACGTGCCCACGGAGCTGCAATCGAGCGTTCAATACAAGGGATCGAATCCGCAATGAGCCACGCTACTCCGGTTACCGATAACTACCAGCTGGAAGCGGCGCGCTGGTCGACCGGCCGCAACGTGCTGGTGCTGGCCGCGCTGATCTCGATTGTGGCGTGCATCGCCGGGTACATTCAGGATCCCGACCGATTCTTCCGCTCCTACCTGGTGGCGTTCACCTTCACCTGCGCCCTGGGCCTGGGAGCGTTCTTCTTCGTGATGATACAGTTCCTGAGCGGCTCGGCCTGGAGCGTAACCATGCGCCGCATCATGGAAAATCTCATGCTCACGCTGCCCCTGGGAGCGCTGCTGTTTGTGCCGGTGGCATTCGGTCTGCATCACCTGTATTCCTGGACCAATACGGACCTGGTCCAGTCCAGCGAAGCGCTGCGCGCCAAATCTAATTTTTTGGTGCCGAAGATGTTTATCGCCCGGACCTACGGGTACTTCCTGCTGTGGTCCATCTGGGTTTTCGCGATTTACCGGCAGTCCGTCAAACAGGATGGCCAGCGATCCGTGCGGCAGATGCGAATCGCCTCGCGCTGGAGCGCGTCGGGGTTGCTGCTGGTGTTTCTCATCGGAACGCTGGCGGCCTACGATTGGCTCATGTCCGTCGAGCCGAGCTGGTATTCCACCATTTTCGGGCTGTACTATCTGGCCGACGGCGCCGTGCTGTTCTTTTCCGTCGTGATTCTGGTTTGCCTGGGATTCCGCAAGGCCGGCGTCCTGAAAAACGCGATTGGCGTCGAGCATTATCACGATCTCGGCAAGTGGCTGTTCGCGATGAGCTGCTTTTACACCTACATGGCGTTCTCGCAGTTTCTGCTGATCTGGTATGCCAACATTCCCGAGGAAACTTCCTTCTACCGGCATCGCATGCCGGGAACATGGCTGTACATCAGCCTGTCGCTGCCCTTTATCCGGTTCTTCATCCCGTTCTTTGTGCTGTTGAGCCGCCGGGCCAAGCGCAACCTGAAAGTCGTGGGCTTCATGGCGGCGTATAGTTTGGTGGCCGTCTATCTGGACATGTACTGGGTGGTCATGCCGGTGTTCTATCCCAACGGTCCGCAGATCCACTGGTTGGATTTCGCCACGCTCGGAGCGGTGGTCAGCATCGCCGGGCTGGTGTTCTGGAGCCGGTTCCGCAAGCACGCGCTGGTTCCTGTGGGCGATCTTCGCCTGGAGCAGAGTCTGCACTTCGAGAATGCATAAGTCATGAGCACTAAATACGATCACGAAGTCGCCCATCACGATCCCCGGGAGGGATTCGATCATAGCGAGCCGGCTGCCGCCAAGATCACGTTGTTCGTGGTCGATCAGCGTGATTACGCTGGTGGTCACGGTTCTGGCGGTCCAAGCCTACTTCAACAAGCTCTGGAACGAGGCGGTTTTCGAAAAGGTGCTCTCGGTTCCCGGCGCGCAAGTCGGGGAGCTGCGGAGCCTCGAGAACTGGCGTCTGAATCATTACGAATACGCCGATCCGTCCAAAACACGGGTGCGGATCCCGTATGAGCGCGCCAAGGAGTTGTTCTTGGCCGAGCAGGCCGCGGGCAAGACGTTCTATCCCGCCAAGCCCACCGAACCGAAGCCGGAAGAGCCGGACACGGCTGCTCCCGGGCAACCTCAGGCAGGAAAGCAGCCTGAAGCAGGAGAGAAGCCGGAGGCAGTAAAGAAATAGGATGAAGTTCTTCCGCACATTCGCGTATCCAGTAGCGCTGTTGGCGCTGGGCTCAGCCTGTGCGTTCGCGCAATACACCAACCTTCCGTCGGGGTCGATCCCGGCCGCCGATCCGAAAGACAAGCTGCCCGCCCAACTGGTGGGCGTCGGGGTCGAGGAACATCTCGGCCGCGCGGTTGACTTAGGCCTGACGTTCAACGACGAAAACGGCAAGGAAGTAAAGCTGGGAGACTTTTTCAACAAAGGCCGCCCGGTGATTCTGGACCTGATTTATTACAACTGCCCGCAGTTGTGCACCCTGATTCTGAACCGCCAGGTGGAACTGATGAAGCAGATGCCCGGAACGCCGGGCGACCAGTACGAGGTGGTCACCATCAGCATCGATCCGCGCGAAACGCCGGATGTCGCCCGGAAGAAGAAGGCCAGTTATCTGGCGACCTATGGAAAACCGGCCCCCGGCTGGCACTTCCTGACCGATCGCGACGATAACACCAAGCGGCTGGCGGAGCTGATCGGATTTCACTATCGCTGGGATCCGCGCATCCAGCAGTTCGCGCACCTGGCGGCGATCATGATCCTGACGCCGGAAGGAAAAGTCTCGCGCTACCTGTACGGCATCAACTACCGGGCCGTCGACCTGCGTTTTGGACTCGCGGAAGCATCGCATGGCCGGTCCAGCTTTTCGATCGAAAAAGTTCTGCTGTTCTGCTACCACTACGATCCCGTGTCGAACAAGTACGTCCTGTTCGCCACCAACTTCATGAAGCTGGGCGGGGTGCTGACGATCCTGATTCTAGCCTGGTTTCTGTATCTCATGATCCGCACGGAGCGGCGCCGCAAGGAGCGTCTGGCATGAGCTGGTTTTCGGGAGCGTCTTCGGGAGAGCTGGGAAGGGGAAGTAATTAATGGACTGGCTGCGCGCATGGATGATGCCCCCGCAGGGCTCCCAATACGCCCATCAGATCGACTTCGTCTACATGTCGCTGTTCTGGATGAGCGTCGTTCTGTTTTTGATGATTGCGATCCCCTCGGTGTATTTCCCGTGGCGCTATCGCTATAAGAAGGGGCGCGTCACGCCCCATCAGACTCACAACACCACGCTCGAAGTCCTGTGGAGCGTGCCTCCGCTGATCCTGTGCATCGGGATCTTCTTCTGGGGCCTGAACGGCTATATGAAATACGCGGTGGCTCCGGGCGAGGCCATGGAAATCTCGGTCACCGCCAAACAGTGGCTGTGGCAGTTCGAATATCCGGATGGCTCGCGTACCATCAACGATATTCACGTCCCCGTGAATAAGCCGGTGAAGTTCACCATGACCAGCGAGGACGTGCTGCACGATTTCTTCGTCCCGGACATGCGCGTGAAGCACGACATTATTCCCGGCCGCTATACCCAAATCTGGTTCACGCCCACCGTGCTGGGACCGCACAATTTCACTTGCGCCGAGTACTGCGGCAAGGACCACTCCGGCATGAAAGGCGTGCTGACGGTGGACAACGACGCCGATTTCGCCAAGTGGATGGAAACCGGCGGCACCGAGTGGGAGGATTATTTTAACGGAAAGGATCCGAAAAAGACGCCGGCGGACTGGGGCCATATCACCTATGAGCGAGTGGGCTGCAATTCCTGCCATAACGTGGACGGGACCAAGAGCAAAGGGCCCAGCTGGAAAGGCGTCTATGGCTCCATGGTGGAGTTGAACAACGGCACCTCGGTTCTGGCGGATGAGGCTTACATCCGGGAATCGATGATGAACCCGGGAGCTAAAGTGGTAAAGGGATACGAGCCGATTATGCCCACGTTCCAGGGCTTGTTGAAGAAGAATCAACAGGACGGACTGGTCGCATACATCGAGTCACTGAAGTGAACGAACGGGGAAGTAGGAGAATGAGGTAAAGGCAATTATGGAACCGGCGGTTACAAGCGGCGCGCGAATCGGGGATCGTCCGCGCCCCAAAAAGAATTACCTGAACGACACCAAGGGCGTCTGGAGCTGGATGACTACGGTCGACCACAAGCGCATTGGGATCATGTACCTGGTCGGCACGCTGATCGCGTTCCTCATGGGCGGCATTTTCGCGCTGCTGGTCCGGCTCACCTTGCTGACGCCCGCTCACAAGCTGTTCGGCCTGCAGGTGACGGCGGAGATGTACAACCGCTTCTTCACGCTGCACGGCGCGATCATGGTTTTCCTGTTCATCATCCCCTCGATTCCCGGCTCGCTCACCAACTTCGTGCTGCCTCTCATGCTGGGCGCCAAGGACGTGGCGTTTCCACGGTTGAATCTGGCCAGTTTCTATCTCTGGGTGATCGGCGCGGTCATGGCGGTCACCTCCATGATCGTCGGAGCGGTCGATACCGGCTGGACTTTCTACACACCCTATAGCACCACAACGTCCGGCACGGTCACCTTGATGACCGCCTCGGTCTTCGTTCTGGGGTTCTCCTCGATTTTCACCGGCCTCAACTTCATCGCGACGGTGCATAAACTCCGCGCGCCCGGCATGGGATGGTTCGATATGCCCTTGTTTGTCTGGGCCGCCTATTCCACTGCCATCATCCAGGTGTTGGCCACGCCGGTCCTGGGAATCACTCTGGTCCTGCTGATGCTCGAGCGGGTCTTCCAGATCGGTATTTTCGACTCGCGCATCGGCGGCGATCCGGTTCTGTTCCAGCACTTCTTCTGGTTTTACTCGCACCCGGCCGTCTACATCATGATCCTGCCGGGCATGGCGGTGATCAGCGAGCTGATCCCGACGTTTTCGCGCAAGACCATGTTTGGCTATCGCGCCATTGCCTACTCCAGCATCGCGCTGGCGCTGCTGAGCTTTATCGTCTGGGGCCACCACATGTTCGTCGCCGGGCAATCCGAGCTGGCCACCGTGATCTTCTCGGCTCTGACGTTCCTGGTCGCGATCCCTTCCGGCGTCAAAGTGTTCAACTGGCTCACCACCATGTACCAGGGCAATATCAGCCTGGAAACACCGATGCTCTACGCCATCGCGTTTTTGATGCTGTTCACCATCGGCGGTTTGACCGGCATCTTTCTGGGTACCCTGTCCACGGACGTCCACCTGACGGACACCTACTTCGTGGTGGCTCACTTCCACTACGTGATGATGGGAGGCACGGTGACGGCCTTCATCGGCGGACTCTACTACTGGTGGCCTAAGATGACCGGACGGATGTATGCGGAGAGATGGGGCCAGGCGACCGCGGTGATCTGGTTCATCGGCTTCAATTGGACCTTCCTGCCGCAGTTCATCCTGGGCAGCCGCGGCATGCCGCGCCGCTATTACAACTACCTGGATCAGTTCCAGCCGCTGCATGCATTTTCAACCGTCGGGTCCTGGATCATCGGACTCAGCCTGTTTATGACCGCGGGTGTGCTGCTCGCCTCGCTCCGGAAGCCCGCCGACGCTCCGGATAATCCGTGGGGCGGCACGACCATGGAGTGGCTGACGTCCTCGCCGCCCATCACGCACAACTTCGAAGACACGCCGGTCCTCGAGCATGAGCCGTACGACTACCGTCCCAAGGCAGTAGTGCAGTAATGAGCGCAACGTATGAGTTCAACCGCATGAGTTCAACCACATGAGTTCAACGACATGAGCACAACGACAACCGACGTTCATCCGCACGGCGGGCACGGGGAGCATGAGGACAACCCGCACCACCAGCATCATTTCGCCACCATGGAGCAGCAGTTCGATACCTCCAAGCTGGGTATGTGGCTGTTTCTGGTTACCGAAGTCCTGCTGTTCGGAGGTCTGTTCGTAGGCTTCGGCCTGATGCAGAACCAATATCCGCGGGAATTCCTGGAAGCCCACGAGCACCTGAAACAGGACATATTCGGCACGCTGTTTCCGCTCTACGGCAGCGTCAATACCATGGTGCTGCTGATTTCCAGCTGGACCATGGTCATGGGCGTGAACGCGGCTCAGACCAATCAACAGAAGAAGACCATCCGGTATCTGGTGATCACCATGGTGCTGGCCTGCGTCTTCCTGGGCATCAAGTATGTCGAGTATGCGCACAAGTTCCACGACGGCCTGCTGCCCGGGATCTTCTACTCGCATCAATCCGAGGACCTGATCAAAGGCACGCACGGATACGCCACCTTTTTCGCGTTCTACTTCATGATGACCGGCCTGCACGGAATCCACGTGGTGGTGGGCATCGGGCTGATGGGCTGGCTGGTGATGCGCGCCCGGCGCGGTGAGTTTAACAGCGAATACTACACTCCGGTCGACCTGGTGGCGCTGTACTGGCACATCGTCGACGTGATCTGGATTTATCTGTTCCCGTTATACTATCTGATCCGATGAGCTCACATACTGAATCCGGCAAGCATCACGGCGGTCCCAAGATCTACACCGCCAATCTGTTCGCGCTCCTGTTCCTGACGATCATGACCGTGGCCGCCGCCTCGTTCGACTTCGGCTCCGCCAATGTCGTCATCGCGCTGGCCATCGCTACGATGAAGGCCACGCTGGTGGCGCTGATCTTCATGCACCTGATTTGGGATAAGCCGGTCAACGCGATCATCGCCGCGGCAGGGTTCCTGTTCCTGGGCATCTTCCTGATGTTCGACTTCATCGACGTCGGCTCGCGCATAAATTTTCAGCCCAACAATCTGCCGCAGATGCAGAACGCCACGCCCGCGCCCGATAGCATGAATCCGCTCAAGGTCGCGCCGCCGCAGCCTCTGGCGCCCGCGCCCGCGGCAGCCGAAGGCAAGCAGGAAAACAAAGCGGAAGGCAAGGAAGAACCCAAGCAGGAAGAACACAAGTAGGACCGGCGACTTGCCTCCTGCCGGCTTACTTAGGGACAGGTGAGAGCATTGCGTGTCCTGCTTCTTTGAGCGCGCCGAACAGTAAATCGAGGTCCTCGTCCGTCCCCGTCGAGATTCGCACGCACTGGGGCAGGCCCCACGCCTCCATGGGACGGATGATCACCCCGCGCCGGAGGAGCTGCTCCACCAGATCGTTCGCGGATTCCCTGGTTTCGAGCGGCGCCAGGACGAAGTTCGCCTCCGAGGGAACCACCTGCAGTCCCAGTTCGCCAAGCGTATGCGTCAGCCGGCGCATGCCGCGCGCGTTCAATTCCAGCGACCGGTGCAGCCACTCTTTGTCGTCCAGCGCGGCGATCGCCCCGGCCTGCGCCGGCGTGCTCGGCTCGAAGGGAAGTTTCACCTTGAGCAGTTCGCCGATCAGATCCTCATGGGCGAAGCCGTAGCCGATGCGGAGCCCCGCCAGTCCGTACACCTTGGAAAACGTGCGCAGCGTGATGACGTTGTCATAGCGGTAATGCATCGAATCCGGATAGCGCGGATTGTCGCGTGCGTAGTCGAAATAAGCTTCGTCCAGAAGGATCAGAACCCGTTCCGGCACGTGGCGATAGAAGTCCTCGAACTCCTGGCGCGTGAAGATGGTCCCGGTGGGATTGTTGGGGTTGGCCAGATAGACGATCTTGGTGTGTTCTGTGATGGACGCGGCCAAGCCCGGGAGATCGTAGTGCCAGTTGCGGTACGGCACGGTGCGATAAGCCACGCCGCGGGAGTGGGCCAGCACCTGAAATCCTCCGAAAGCCGCTTCGGTGGTGAGAATCTCGTCCTGATCGCCCAGGAAGGTTCGGATGATGTCCGACATGATGCTGTCCGAGCCGCTGCCGGCGATCACGTTGGCGACCTTGGTGCCGTGTTCCTCCGCCAGCTTCTCGCGCAGATCCAGGCCGCTGTTGGGGTAATGGTGGAGGTCGCTCAAAGCGTTGCGAATCGCCTCTACCGCGCGGGGCGATGGTCCCAGGGGATTCTCGTTCGAGGCCAGTCCGGCCACACGCTTGAGGCCGTATCTCCGCTGGACTTCGGCGATCGTCCGCCCCGGTTTGTACGGCTTCAGCGCGGCGATGTAGGGAGGAACCAGAGCCATCTAGTTTCAATATACCCCTACCGATTTTTTGCCCGTGCCCGTGAGGGCAGGGGTGCGCGATCATAGCAACGTGGAACCTTTGCACTCCATCGAAGTACGCGTGCTCGGGGCGTTACTTGAGAAAGACCTGACGACGCCTGAGTATTATCCGCTCACGCTCCACGCGCTCCAGGCCGCCTGCAACCAGAAGTCCAGCCGCGAACCCGTTGTGAACTACGACGAAACGACGGTGGAACAGGGCTTGGAGCTTCTGCGGCAGAAGCATCTTGTACTGAAGGTCA
>CAVXFR010000028.1:0-96268 GCA_963761045.1 Terriglobia bacterium
GAAGGCCGCGAGATCAATTTCAAGAATACGATCATCCTGCTGACCACCAACGCCTGCACCGATCAACTGGCCAAGCTGTGCGCCGACCCGGAGACCATGCCGGAGCCGCCCGCGCTGGTGGCCGCCATCAAGCCGGAGCTCAACAAGATTTTCCAGCCGGCGTTTTTGGGCCGTATGGTCATTATTCCGTATTACCCTATCCGGGACGAAAACTTGAAGAGGATTGTATCCCTGAAACTCGACAAGATACGCCGCCGCATGATGCAAAACCACAGGCTCGAATTGAACCACGCGCAAGAGCTGATCGACGCCGTGGCGGCGCGCTGCACCGAGGTGGAAAGCGGGGCTCGCAACGTCGATAACATTCTCACCAATACGATGCTTCCGGACATGGCGCGGCAAGTGCTCAGCGCGATGGCGGAAGGACGGAAAATCAGCGCGATTCGCGTGGAAGTCGGCCCCGACGGAGCGTTCGTCTACTCGGCCACGGAAACCGCGGCACGGGCGGAGGGCGGGACGGGAGCAGCATAGTGGAAAAAACACAAGAGAACAGGTTCCTCCGGATCGACACGCCCTTAGGCGGCGATGTGCTGCTGATCGAGCGTTTTCGCGTCCAGGAGGCCATTTCCAGACCGTTTGCGATTCATGTAAACGCGATCTCCGAGCTGACCAAGGCGGGTCAGGTCACGGCGGAAGCCCTGATCGGAAAAAACGCCCTGATCACCGTTACGTTGAAGGATGGCAAGCGGTACTTTCATGGGATGATCAGCCACCTGGTCTCTGGAAGCCGTGGCGTGGAAGACCGATTCGTCCGCTTTCAGCTGGAGATCGTACCCACGCTTGCGCGCCTCGGCGCTCGGGCCGACTGCCGCATTTTTCAAGACCTGTCGGTGTCGGACATCGTAAAGAAGGTGTTGAAGGAGTCCAACGTCGAATTTAAAGATGTCCTCCAAAAAACGTACACAGCCCGGGATTACTGCGTGCAGTATCGCGAGACGGATCTGGCCTTTATTTCCCGGCTGATGGAAGACGAGGGCATCTTCTATTTCTTCGAGCACTCAGCGGGCAAACACCTGATGGTCCTGGGCGACAAGCCTGCCGCGAATCATCCCTGCCCGGTGCAGAGCAAGGCGCACTATGAAGAAGAGGGGGGATTCGCAGAACGCGAGGATACGGTGCGCGGATGGACTGTGACCGAGCAGCTTCGTCCCGGCTTGTGGATGCTGCGCGACCATCACTTCCAGGTGCCCGAAAAGAAGCTGGAATTCTCTGAGCCAACCTCCATCCCCCGCGGGGATAATAGCAGCCTGAAGATCCATGACTTCCCGGGGGACTACGCCAAGCTTTTCAAAGAGCCGGAAAAGCGCCTGGGGAAGGTGGACGAGGAAGGGCAGAAGATTGTCCGGCTCCGCATGGAGCGCGAGGAGGCCGCTTATGAAGTGGCCAGCGGTACTTCGAATGTGCGTGCGTTTTGCACCGGGTTCCGGTTTACGCTGGAGGATCACTTCAAGGGGGACTATAACGCGGAATGGCTGTTGACCTCGGTCCAGCATTTGGCGGTTCAGACACCGGACTACGTGAGTGGCGCGGCGGTCGAGGACGCTTACTCCAACAGCTTCACTTGCATCCCGTACAGAGTGCCGTTCCTTCCGGAGCGCGTCTCGCCCAAGCCGGTGGTCCGGGGCCCGCATACGGCCGTGGTGGTCGGCAAGCCCGGTGAAGAGATCTGGCCCGACAAGTTCGGACGGGTGAAGGTCCAGTTCTTCTGGGACCGCGTTGGCAAAAAAGACGAAAACAGCTCCTGCTGGGTTCGCGTGGCGCAGCCTTGGGCGGGAAAGAATTGGGGTTTCATCGCCATTCCGCGCGTCGGCCATGAAGTCGTGGTGGACTTTCTCGAAGGCGATCCCGATCAACCGATCATCGTGGGGAGCGTATACAACGCGGAGAATATGCCGCCCTACGCGCTTCCCGACAATAAGACCCAGACCGGCATCAAGTCCCGGAGCTCCAAGGGCGGCGGATCGGCGAACTACAACGAGATTCGCTTCGAGGACAAGAAAGGACACGAACTTGTACACGTCCAGGCCGAGCGGAATCTAAGCACGGTGGTCGAGGCCGACGAGTCACGCTCGGTGGGCGGCTCGCGTACCACGACGATTCATAAGGACGACAAGGAGACTGTGGAAACCGGCCATCACACTCTGACCGTGAGCAAGGGTAATCGAGAAGCGACGATATCGTTGGGCAGTGACACACTGACGGTTCAGATGGGCAACGTGACGCATAAGGTGCCTGTCGGGACCCACAAGGTCGACGCCTTCCAGGTGGAGGTGGATGGGAGCGTCAGTATCAAGCTTGCCTGCGGCGCCAGCAGCATCGAGATGACGCCGGCGTCGATCACCATTAAGAGCCCGCTGGTGATGATTAATTGACGGGAGGCTAGCACTATGGGGAAACCAGCCGCTCGAGTCCAGGATATGACCACCCATGGAACCCCCGCGATGCCCGGGATTGGTGCCTACAACGTTATCATCGGCAAAAAAACGGCTTGGCGAACGATTCTGGACACGCACGTGTGCCCCATGCCGATCGCGCCACCCGCGCCTGCCGCTCACGGACCCGAACAGTGTTACCTGGGCAGCACCACCGTCTTGATCAATAACATGATGGCCTGCCGGGTAGGTGACATCCTGCAGGGCATCGGGCCGCCCAACCCATTCATCATGGGAGAATTCACGGTTCTCATCGGGGATGTGGGTTTCGGAATGGCGAGTCCGGCCAGCATGGATGGCTTCGCGGCGGCCATGAAAAAGATCGAAACCGATTGGAACACGCTGACTCCCGCTCAACGCCTGGCCGCTATGCAAGTCGCACTAAATGCCGCCCTGCCGCCGGGGATGCCGCAGCTCACGTTGGTGTCCGCGCATCTCAGTCCCGGCACGGATGGTCAACTCGAATTCAAGAACTGGGAAGTCCAGGTCAATGAAGATGCGCTGAAAGGAGCGATGACTCACGATCGCTTCGCCGATCTGACCAATACGATCTACCACGAAAGCCGCCACGGAGAGCAATGGTATAACGTGGCACAGTACCGGGCAAGTCAAGGTGAGAGCTCGCCCAATATCGCGCGAAATATGGGCATTCCTCAAAGCATAGCGGATTCGGCCAAGAACAATCCTGCGCCGCCCGGGACGTCCGAGGGCGCCATGGGTGAAGCGGTGAACGATTCCGTATACGGAGATCGTTCCGCGTATCGGAACGGTGTTTTGACCGATCTCGCGAACCCGACCCCCGCTCCGGGAACCTACGACCAGTACCGCGCGCTGCCCGAGGAAGAGGACGCCTGGCGTCAAGGGGACGCAGCTGAACAAGCGTTCCGCAATGCGCCGTAGGGGAGGGAGCCGATGGAACTCGTCGTCTTGTTACTGAGCCTTTGGAAGGATTTTGCGAAACCCGATTTCGACGGCGCCGCGGCGGTTAAGGCGCTGGGTAGTGTCGCCTCTCAAACGCCGCGCAAGTGGCTCATCCAACCCGGGGATCCCCGCTTTTCTGAAGTCGCGCTGTATTTCGAAGACCTGGAAGCCGGCAAGAATCTCCTGACGACCATCGAAATCACTCTGCGCGAGCCATGGCGCACCGATGTTCCCGCCGTCACCTCGGCCTTCGGCACGCAACTGCGATGGCTGCCACGGCCCGACCAGCACCGCCCCCGCGTGCTACAGTTTGAACCCGAGACCAGCCCGCTCGAAAGCGTTCTGATGCTGACGGTTTCGGAGGAACAGGCGCAACAGCTGACGGTTTCCCAGATCACGCTCCGCCGATTCTATCCGTCGCCGAAGTGACCGCGCACTTCAGACCTGTTCCAGTCCACACGCTTGACTGGCGCCTAAATACCCAGTATCCTTATTTATCAGCTAGATAGACGGATTTCTGCGCGAGCTCGCGCCAGTGGTATGAGACCATTCTTTCGACCGTCGGCCCCGGTCCGCCTGATGGCGGGCGGCACCGTGGTAAGGTGCAGGTGATCGCGCATGAACCGGACGGTCGGAAACTATCGGATTGTCGAGCAGCTCGGCGAAGGCGCCATGGGCGCGGTGTATCGCGCCGTCGACATCCACCTGGACCGTGAGGTCGCTCTCAAGTCCGTCCGCCGGGAAGTCGCCAGCCAGCCCGAATTCGTGGAGCGGTTCCGCGAAGAAGCCAAAATCCAGGCCCGCCTTGAGTATCCGCACATCGTCCGGGTCTATCAATTCCTGCAGGAAGCGGACGAATTCTTCATGGTCATGGAATTCGTCCGGGGCCGCTCGCTCTCCGAGGTGCTGGCCGAAAAGGGACGTCTGACGCCGGACCAGGCGATCCCCATCATGATGCAGGCGCTCGACGGTCTGGACTATGCGCATCGCAGGAGCGTGGTCCACCGCGACATCAAGCCCGCCAATATCATGCTGAGCGACGAAGGCGTGGTGAAGGTGGCCGACTTCGGCATCGCCCGTGTGCTGGGTTCCACGCGCCAGCGCTTGACGCAAGTCGGCGGCGTGGTGGGGACGCTGGAATACATGTCGCCCGAAATACTGATGGGCGAAAACGCCACCGCCGCATCCGATATGTATTCCTGCGGCATCGTCACCTACCAGCTGCTCACCGGCCAGTTGCCGTTTAAGCACCCCAATGACTGGTCGCTGGTGGAGATGCACAGAAACAGTGCTCCGCCGCCGCTTCGCAGCCTGGTCCCCGATATCCCCAAGCCCCTGGAAGCCGCCGTTCTGCGGGCGCTGTCCAAGAAGCCCAAGGACCGCTTCAAGAGCGCCGCCGAGATGTCGCGCGTATTGGGAACCTGGCTGCAATCCGCCGGCGGATCCTCGCGGCCGGAGCCGGGCCTGTGGGATAAACTGCGGTCGCTGGCCTCTTCCAGCGCACCGGCCGGGGGGACGGTTGCGGGCAATCCGGCGGGCCTGGCGGCCGACGGCCAGCGCCGGGAGGCGATCTTCGCGATCAGCCGGCACGTCGAAGAACTGCTTTCCCGCCACGACTGGCAGCGGGCGCAGACGGAACTGGATCAGCGGATCGCCGGATTTCCCGGCGATACGACCCTGCTGGATCTGCGCGACCGCATCTCGCGGGAACAGCGTTATTACGAAACAGGTCTCCAGGTGGCGTTGCAAGAAGGGCAGAATCTGCTGCAACGCGGAATTCCGGAACTGGCGAAGACAGCACTGGAAGCTTCCCTGGTTCGCTATCCGAACGATCCGCAGCTGCAGGCCCTGTTGCAGCGGGCCGGGCAGGCCTTGTCGGAGCGCGCCGCCGGCTCCTCGGAGATCCAGAAAGTCGCCGCCCGGGTGGCCGAGCTGCTGGCGCAAGAGCAATTCCAGGAGGCCGTCCGCTACATCGTCGATGCCGTCGGACGCTTACCGAACCACCCGGAGCTGACCGCGCTCCTCAGCGAAACCGTTCAAGCCGAGAAGGAACACGCCAAACGGCAGGCAATCGAGGCAGGCCGGCGGCAGGTTCAGTCCCTCCAGCAATCCGGCGATTGGGGCACCGCCTTTGAAACGATCGACCGGCTGTTGTCGCAGTTTCCCAACGAGCCCCTGGTGCTGGAACTGCGCGAAGCGACGGAGCGTGAACGCCAGGCCCGGCTGCGCGAAACCGAGATCCAATTCAACCTGCTTCAGGCCGAGGATCTGAAGCGAAAAAATCAACTGGACGCCGCCGAGGACCTGCTGGCGGAAACGCTGGGCCGGTTTCCCGGCGAAGCGCCCGTCGAGCAGATGCTGTCCGGAGTTCGGGCGGAAAAGGAACAGGCCCGCCGGCGCACGATTGTCGAAGCAGCCATCGAAAAGGCCCGCGCGCTGCGGGAGAAAGCGGAATGGGATCAGGCGCTGGAGGTGATTCATGGGGCGCTGGGGGAGGCGCCCGGAGAGGCTCTGCTTGAAGGCTTCCGGTCGGAGACCGAAGGGCTGCGCGACCAGCTTGCCGCGGCCCTGCGCGCGGCCGTCGAAAACGGTCAGGCGCTGCTAAAGGCCAAGCGTTTTGAAGATGCCCTGATGATCCTCTCGGAGGAATCGCAGCGTTATCCGAATGAGCCCGCCATCACGAAACTGCTGCTGGAGGCGCAGCAAAGCCTGGCGGCGGAACGGCGCGAGCGGCAGTTGCAGCAAATTGCCTCAAAAGCATCGGATCTGCTGGCGCGCGGCGCCTTCGAAGAAGCCGAGCAGGTCCTGCTGGACGCCATTCCGCAATTTCCCAATGACGCGCGGCTGACGCGCAGCCTCTCCACGGCGATCCAGGGCCGGCGGGAACAGGAAAGGAAGAAATTCGTCGGGGAGTGCCTGGAGCGCGCCCGCAGCCACAGCGGGCAGGGGAATCTGGAGGCCGCCCTTCAGGAGATCGAGAGCGGACTGGCGCGCTATCCATCCGAGCCTCTGCTGGAACAGCCGAAGCGCGAGTTTTCGGCGAAGCTCCAGGAGCAGCGCCGCAGCGCGCGGCTGGCAGCGCTGAAAGCGAGGACGCCCAGACGGATGGGCTCCTGAAGGCGAACAACTTCCCGGCCGCGCTGGCCGAGGTTGCGGCCGCGCTCGAAGCATACCCCGGGGATGCCGAGTTCCTGTCGCTGGAAACGGCCGTTCGCGACGCGAAGCGCAGTCACGATCAACAGGCCGCCGAGGCGGACGCCGAGCAGCGTGTCGCGGATCTGGAAAACCGCAAGCAGTTCGAAGAGGCTTCCGCGCTGCTGAAGACAGCTCTTGCCGCATATCCGGATTCCAGCCGTCTGTCCGGCCTTCGCGACGCCCTGCAACAGCGCTGGCAGGCGGCCGTCCGGACGCAAAAGATCCAATCGGCGGAAGCGGAAATCAGCCGGCTCCTGGGCGCCGGCGACGCGCGTTCCGCTCTCGAACTGTCGCAACGGGCGAGGGGGGAGTTCCCCGGCCATCCGGCATTCATCGCGCTGTGGGAGCAGGCGGAGACGGCGCTCCGGCACGCGGCCGAGAAGGAGATTGCGGGGACGGTCGACGAAGCCGTGACAGCGCGCCACTGGCCGGCGGCCGAATCGGCCGTGGCGGAATTCGAGCAGCAGTACGGAAGCAGTTCCTTCAGCTCCGGACTTCGCAACCAAATCGCCTCCGCCCGGCAGGCCCGAAAGAAACATTTCGACAAGACGCTGGGCGAGGTTCGGACGCGCACCAAACGGCTGGATTTCGCCGGCGCCCTGGAACTTCTTCAAGGGCTTGCCCCGGACGAGGCCGAGCGCGAATCCGTCGACCGGCTGCTCGAAGAGGCGCAAGCGGGGCTCAAGCAACAGCGTGTGGAGCAGGCGCTGCAGCAGCTTCAGGAGCGGGTCCTGTCGGCTCTGAAGCGGGGCGATCTAAAGGAGGCGAACCAGGCGCTCGAAGACGCCCGCGCCGAGTTGAACACCCATTCCGCCTATCGGGAACTGGAGACCAAGGTACGGCGCGAGGAAGGAGTCGCCGCGGCGCTCGAAGCCGCCTCCGGATGCCTGGCCGAGCGAGGCTGGAGCCAGGCTCTGGACCTTTTGGAAAAGGCCGGCCGCGAGTTTGGCGAGGATCGCCGCATTACCGATCTCGCCGCTCAGGTACGCCGCGATCAGCAACAGCACGAGCGAACGGTTCAAGCCATTCTGGCGGAGGCTCGTTCCCTGTCCGACGCAGGCGAGTTCGAGAAGGCGCTGGAGCGGCTTACCGGGGCTCTGAAGCAAATGCCCGGCGAGAGCGCGCTGGAGCAGGCGCTGGCCGAAACTCAACAGAACTTGCCAGCTTTCCGGCACGCGGCGAAACTGCGGAGCATCGAAGCAGCGGCCCAGTCCCTGCTGTCTTCCAAGCAATGGGAGCGCGCCGAGTCGATTCTGAAAGAGGCATTGCTCGACTTACCCGGAGAGAGCCGGCTGCTGGAACTTCTCCAGACGGCGCAAGCCGCGCTGCATCAAACCCGCGCCATCGCAGAATGTGAGAAGACCGTTCGGGCTCATCTGGAGGCAAACGATCCCGCGGAGGCGGAACAGCTCCTGGCGGAAGGCCTGCGGCAATTCCCCGATAGCGACGCCTTGCGCGGCTTGCGCGGACCGGTCGAACAGGCCGCGCGCCAGTTCCGGCGAAACCAAGCCATCGAGACCGCGTTATCGCTATCGCAAACGGAACTTGCGGGGCAGCGCTTCGAAGAGGCGAGGAAGTTGCTCACCGCTGCCGTCAAGGAGCACGGCGAAGACAGGCGCCTCAAAGAGGCGATCGCCGGAGTCAAGGAGGCGGAACGGCGCAAGGCGGCGGAAGATCGCAAGGCCGCGGAAGACCGTAAGGCCGCCGAAGACCGTAAGGCCGCCGAAGACCGTAAGGCTGCCGAAGAGCGTAAGGCTGCCGAAGAGCGCAAGGCCGCGGACGAACGTAAGGCTGCCGAGATCAAGAAGCAGCGAGCTCCGGTGGAGATGGGGCAGACCGTCGTGCTGCCGCCGCGGGAGAAGGCCGCTCCCCCTCCGGCCCGTTCCGACGATCGCTCGAAGGCGGATCGCTCGAAGGCGAAGTCCGGCGGCGCGAAGAATACTGCGCCGGCCGGGACGGAAGCGCCGCAACCAGTGGCGCCTTCCGTGAGTCCGCTGGCCGCGCCCACGCCAATCGTAACGAGCCCCGCTGCCGCGGAGAAAAAACCGCTGCCCTGGAAGCTGATCGCGGGAGGAGCAATCGCGGCAGCCATCGTGGCGGGCCTGCTGATCACTCAGCTCAACAAGAAACCGGCTGTCAGTTTAATCAGCGTGGGGATCCGCAGCGATCCCGCCGGAGCTTCGGTCCGGGTCGGGGATCAGTCCTGCACGACGCCGGATTGCAACATCTCGCTCGCGCCGGGGAACTATCAGGTGGATGCGCAACTGAACGGCTATGAACCGGTTCAGAGATCGATTACCGTGAGCGCCGGAAAGGCGTCCGATGTGGATCTGACCCTGCAACCGATTCCGCCGCCCCCCGCCGCCGCCGGGACGAATCCGCCGGTTACCGGAACGCTGGTGGTGCAATCCGGGCTCGGCGACGCGCTGGTGTACGTCGACGGCACGGCGCGCGGCCGGACGGATGCGGGCGGGACCTACACGTTGCCGCTGGAGCCGGCCAGCCACCAGGTAAGGGTGGAGAAACAGGGCTATGTTAAGGCGCCCGAACAGTCGGTGCGGATCGCGGGACGGACTTCTAGAACGCTCCGGTTCCGGATGGTCCCGGAAAGCCGGCCGGAGTTGAAGGCGACGCTTCCTCCGCCAACGGTTACTCCTCCGCCAACGGTTACTCCTCCGCCGGCGCAGCCGAAGCAGGTAGACCTGGCGGAACAGGAATGGGAACGGGTGCGGGGCACAACGGATCCGGCGCAACTCCAGGCTTACCTGGATAAATATCCGAATGGCTCGCATGCCGCCGAAGCGCAGTCGCTGGAAGACAATCTGGTCTGGTCGCGAACCAACCTCAATGATCTGGCTTCTCTGCGGGCCTACGCCGGCCGCTTTCCCCGCGGGGCGCACGCCGGGGAGGCGTCTACCCGTGTGGCGGAACTCGTTTGGAGTGGCGTAGATAAGAAAAACGAGCAGCAGCTACGGGACTTCATGGCCCAGAATTCCAGCAATCCGCACCGTGCGGACGCGCAGAAGTTGCTGGACCAGATGCGGCTGGATCAGGCGAAGCAGGCCGCCCAGGATCAACAGCGGCAAAAGGCGGCCGCGGACCGGTTGGCTTCCGAGCGGCTCGTCGCCGACCGGCAGAGCATATTGCAGGCTCTGAAGAAGTGCGAGGCCGCCTACGATGCGAAGAATTTCGATCAGCTCATCGCGATTTTTCCGTCCATGTCCGGAAACGCGAGTATCCGAAAGCTATTCGGCTCGGGAGATCTCAAGTCTATCCGTCAGCAACTGAGCGTCCAGGGAGAACCTCAGATTTCCGGTGACACCGCAACCGTCCGCGTGAAGCGCATCGTCACGCAGACGTATAAGAGTGGGGCTTCGCCGCCGACTACCTCCGACTCGCCGACGGTCACGCTTCGCCGGAGCGGACAGGGGTGGATCATTGTTAGTATCATGTAACAACCCCTGCTCAATTTGAGAACCGCATTCCACAAGAGGAGATTCGTAACGAATGAATCGATTTGCCCTGAAGACCCTGACACTGACCCTGGTTGCCGCTTCGGCGGCCTGGGCGGGTTGCAACTCGTCGACCATCGGCACGAACACGGGCACGCGTCAAACGAGCACGGATACCGCGCTCGGATGCGCCGTTTTTGATCTTTACGGCCCGGACGGGCTCACGCTTCCCAATCCGACCCACCACGCTCACTTCAGCAATGAGTCCCAGGCCAACCTGACGCCCCTGAACGCTGCCCTGGGCACGGAGTTGACGTTGCTGCCCCTGGCCTCGCCGGCGTCGGGATATACGTTCACATTCGACAAGGCCGCCGGCGTGTACACGCGCTCCTCGCAGACCTTCGGTCCGATTCTGGCCGAGAGGGCGGAGACCATCGGACGCGGGAAGGTGTTTTTCGGATTCACGTTTCAACACTACAACTTCGACACGATCGACGGCTTCGACCTCCATAACTTCCCCGCCGTTTTCGGACACGAGGCGGTGAACGGCGACCCGGAATTCGAGAAAGACATCATCTTCACGCAGAACAGCATCAATCTGTCGATCAACCAGTCGACGATCTTTGCGACCTTCGGGGTCACCAACCGCCTGGATATCTCGGTGGCGGTTCCGATCGTGGACGCGAGCATCGATGCCACCTCGAATGCGTCGATCATCCGCGTCGCCTCCCCCATCGCCGGCTTCCAAAGCCACTATTTTGACGCGGCCAATCCGGATACCAGCCTCCAAAAGACGTTCACCAATTCCAGCTCGAAGAGCGGCATCGGCGACGTGACGTTCCGCGGCAAGGGGACGCTATGGAAGAACGGAACCAGCGGCATCGCCGTGGGCGCCGACCTGCGCCTGCCGACCGGCGACGAACGAAACTTCCTGGGCTCCGGCGCCATCGGCTTCAAGCCGTTCGTGGCGGCCTCGACGCGCTTCGGTCCGGCTTCCCCGCACGTAAATCTCGGGTATCAGTGGAACGGCAGCTCCCTGCTGGCGGGCAACATCGCCACGGATCAAAAGGCGTCCCTGCCGGACCAGTTTTTCTGGACCTTCGGAGCGGATGTCCGGGTGGTTCGCCCTGTAACCCTCGCGCTGGACATCCTCGGACAGCGGGTCGTGGATGCGCCCCGGCTGATTTCGCAGACGTTTCACACCCTGCCGAGCGATCTGGTGACAACGTCGTTGACTTTCCCCGACATTGCCACCATCAACCAATCGTTCAATATCGTGAACGGCGCGGTGGGCGTGAAGGTCAGCCTGGGCCACAATTATCTGGCGACCGCGAACGTTCTGATCAAGCTCAACCAGGGCGGCCTGCGGGACAAATACGCTCCCCTGTTCGGAATTTCCAAGACGTTTTAGCCGGACGCGGCGGTTTTTGCAGGTTACCGGCGAGCTGAGGCCTATTCGCTATGAAACGAAGTCTCCCGTATTTGTCCTTAGTCGTTCTGGCGATGTTCCTGCCGTTTCGGGCCGATGGGCAGTTGTATCAAACCCGCTGCAACAACTCGGCTTGTCATGGCGGCTCACTCACAATCTCGCCGGCGAGCAGCTACGCGCCGAATGGCTGGGCCACCGTGCTGAGCCGGATGAACGGCTACTTGCCGATATCCGGGGAACCGGTACTCACGGGCAGCGAGATCAGCCAGCTCCTCTCCTATCTGGAGTCGGCCTCTCCGACCCTCACCATCACGGGTCCGGGATCCTTGGCGGCGGGAACCATGGGCGCGTCCTATGGTCCGGTGCAATTTACACGCGACGGCGTGGCCGGCACCTGGAGTTGGGTGGCCTCGGGACTGCCCACGGGAATGAGCATCAGTCCCGGCGGCAGTCTGGGCGGGATTCCATCGGTCTCGGGCTCCTTCAATCCGCAGTTCACGGTAACAGACTCGTACGGCACGATGAAGAGCGTTACGCTCGGGCTCACCATCAATTCGGTTCCTCCCAGCATCACCAGCCCGGCGTCCTTGTCCGCCGGAACCGTGGGTACCCCTTATGGGCCGGTGACATTCACGGCGACGGGAGGAGCGGGCGGCTATAGCTGGTCGGCGACGGGACTGCCGAACGGTGTATCCTTCAGCACCGGAGGCGTCCTGAGCGGCACTCCCGCCGCGGGAAGTCAGGGCGGCTATGGTGTGCAGTTCACGGTAACAGATTCGAACAGCGCCACCGCCAGCGTCAGCCTGGTCCTCAACATTAATCCGGCCTTGAGCGTGTTGAGCATCACCGGTCCGGCGTTTCTGTCCCCGGGAGCGGAGGGGACCGCCTATGGTCCGGTGCAGTTTTCGGCCGCGGGCGGAACCGGCGGATATAACTGGACGGCAACCGGGCTGCCGAACGGCTTGACCATCAACCTCACCACGGGCGCGTTAAGCGGGACACCCGCGGCAGGCACCCAGGGAGCCTACAGCCCCCATTTCACGGTGAAGGATCTCAGCAATGCTACGGCCAGCGTAGTGCTCTCGTTGACCATCGGCGCGGCGGGGCAGACGAGCGCGCCCTGGATCAGTTCCATTCCGAATCCGGTGCCGGCCTTGAACGGGAATCAGACGGTCACGATCGATGGGATCGGATTTCAGGGCGGCGCGGGGCTGAAAGTGCGCGTGGCCAGCGGCGGGTCCACCAGCGACTTGACGGCTCCGCAGGTCAGCTTCCTTTCTCCGACGCAATTGACGATCTCAATCAATGTCGGTTTGACGCCGGCGAACTGGACGGCGCAAGTGATCAATCCGGACGGCGAAGCCTCGAACGTGGTGGCTTTCTCCGTGAGTGCGCCGCCCGTCAACGCTTCCTTAGCCATGCCCCAATTGGTATTCGGCGGAGGCTGGTACACGGCGCTGTATTTCTCGAACACCACCGGCGCGACGGTCAGCGTCCCCGTGAATTTCATTGGCGATAGCGGAGCGCCGCTCAGCGTGCCGCTGGCCGGGATCGGGCCGGTCACGTCGCGGACGCTGAGCCTCAGTCCGGGATCGACCACGATTCTGGAAGCGCCGAACACCGGAGGCTTGGTCCAGGGCTGGGCGGAAACCAGTCTGCCGCCCGGCGTCACCGGCTATGCGGTATTCCGGCAGTCGATTGCAGGCCGCGCGGATCAGGAAGCCGTGGTGCCGCTGGTCTCCGAGTCCAGCCAAACCGCCGATCTGGTGTATGACGACGTCAACTTCACCACGTCTGTATCGATTCTCAATCCGAGCAACCAGCAGGGCATTGTCACGCTGCTGCTCTACGCCTCGGACGGCTCTCAGATCGGGTCCGGTCAATTGGTCCTGGCGGCCCGCTCGAAGCAAGCCAAAGCCCTTCGGGAGTTGCCGGGAATGGCCGCCGCGGCCGGCAAACGCGGCTGGGTGACTTTCTCGGTGACGCAAGGCGCGGTGGCCGTCATCGGCCTGCGTTTCGGCGGCGAAGCGTTTACTTCCATACCAGACACGCACCGGTCGAGCACCATGACTTCGTTATTTACGGCGCCCCATGTGGTTTTCGGCGGAGGCTGGTACACGGCTTTGTACTTCGCGAATACCACCACGCAGGCGCTGAGCGTTCCGGTCAACTTCTTCAGCGATACCGGCGCGCCCCTCAGCGTGCCGCTGACCGGCATTGGACCGGTCTCCTCGCGAACCGTGGTCCTGAATCCTGGATCCACCGCGATTCTGGAAGCCCCCAACACGGGCGGCCTGCAAGAGGGCTGGGCGGAAGCCAATCTGCCGCCCGGCGTGACCGGATACGCGGTATTCCGGCAATCGGTGCCGGGACGCGCGGATCAGGAAGCCGTTGTGCTGCTGACTTCCGAATCCAACCAGACCGCCGATCTGGTCTACGACGACGTCGACTTTACCACTTCGCTCGCGGTGCTCAATCCCACCAGCCAGCAAGTCACGGTCACCATCGTCCTGTACTCGGCCGACGGCGTCCAGATCGGATCCGATCAGCTCGTCTTGGCGGCCCGCTCGAAACAGGCGAACGCGCTCAAGGATTTCCCGGGGCTGGCGGCGGCCGCCGGCAAACGCGGCCACGCCACGTTCGCGGTGCCGAGTGGGGCGGTGGCGATCATCGGCTTCCGTTTCGGCGGAGAAGCGTTCACCTCCATTCCGGATACGCACCGGTGAAAGCGCGGCGCGCTGCGCCAGACGCGGCTCGCCTGTTCATTCGCGGCTGCTAGTTGCTGTTCCGGCTACGCCGACATCGAGCCCGCTGGCGGTCGCTAACGGTCCGCTCGCAAGTATTTCCTCCCACATTTGCAAGAGTTGCGGTAAATCTGACTGATCATGGACCGCCGCGTGATGAAGACGCTCATCGTGGACGACGAGCCGATCGCGCGGCGCGTGTTGCGGGAGGAACTGGAGACCATCCGGGACGTGGTGGTTGTCGGGGAGGCGGAAAACGGCAAAGAGGCTCTGCAGCGGATCGCGGAGTTCCAGCCGGACCTGGTTTTCCTCGACCTAAAGATGCCCATCATGGGCGGATTCGAAGTCGTGCGGAAGCTGGGCGGCGGACATCTGCCCGTCGTCGTGATCGTCACGGCCTTCGACCAGCACGCGATCGAGGCTTTCGACGCCGGAGCCGTTGACTATCTTCTGAAACCTGTGGGCGAGGCGCGGGTCCGCAAGGCCGTCGAACGCGCCAGAAGCCTGTGCCGGAAGCCTCTGGAGGTCGCCAACGATATCGCGAACATCACTTCGGCCGACGTTCCGCCCGATGCGGGCAGGTACCGAAAGATCGTGGGAAAGGATGCCGGGGAGTATTTCCTGCTGGATCCGGACGAGATTCTAGCGTTTCAAGCGGAGGGAGAACTGGTATGGATCGTCACCGCCAAACATCGGCTGCTGGCGACTCAAACCCTGCGTGCGGTCGAGGATCTCCTGAAAGAAGAGCAGTTCCGAAGAGTGCACCGCAACGCCATCGTCAACGTGAACCATGTCCGGAAGATGAGTGCGTTGAGCAGCCAGCGCTGGCTGGTTACTCTGAGTAATTCTCTGCAACTGGTGGTCAGCAAGCGGCAAGCGCACAATATTCGCAGCATCCTGCGCTGGTAGCCGGAAAAAGCGGGTCCGCTCATGGGCATTCCCAGGCCGCTCATTTGCCGGGTGTCGCCGGTCGCGAGAATACCGTAGGTGATCAGCCGCAATCTCCCTGATACTGGCCCAATGAGGCAACTCATCGTCTTCTTGTGCTTCGGAGCTTCGATTTTCGCTCAAGCGCTCGGCAATGCCGGGACCATCGAAGGCACGGTAGCGGATCCATCCGGCGCTACGGTTCCGGGCGCGGCCGTCACCATTATCAATCGCGTCACCAACTACCAGCAGGCCGCGACCACCGATAGCATGGGGGCGTTCCGTTTCACCAACATTCCTCCGAATTCCTATCACATGGAAGTAGCCGCCTCCAAGTTCGCAAAGTACGAACAGGACGTGGATGTTCGGAGTACCGTGCCAGTCAGCTTGAAGGTCTCGCTCATGCTAGCCGGGGCGCAGCAGACGGTCACCGTGGAATCGAAAGGCGCCGACCTTCTGGAGAACGTTCCCTACGCACATAACGATGTGGACGTATCGAGCCTTTCCAAGCTTCCGGTCTCATCGCCGGCTTCCGGCGTGAGCGATGCCGTGGTGCTCAGCAGCGGCGCTGTCGCCGCAGATTCCAATGGCTTCTTTCATCCGCTTGGGGACCACGCGCAGACCAGCTTTTCAGTCGATGGACAGCCCATCAGCGATCAGCAGAGTAAGGCCTTCTCCACGCAGATTCCGTTGGACGCGATTCAGTCCATGGAATTGATCACGGGCGCTCCTTCCGCCGAGTTCGGCGATAAGACCAGCCTGGTGGTCAACGCCGTCACCCGGTCCGGCCTGGGCCAGAAGCCGAACGGGAGTTTCGAGGCGCAGCGCGCTTCGTTCGGCACGTACGCGGAAAATGCCACGTTCGGGATGGGCAGCGGGAAGGTGGGAAACTTCATGGCCTTCAACTCGCTTCGTTCGGGCCGTTTCCTGGACACGCCTGAGTTCACGCCGATTCACGCCATCGGCAACAGCGGGACCATTTTCGATCACTTCGACTACAATCCGAACGGAAGGGATGTGTTCCATCTCAACATCCTGGCCGCCCGGAACTGGTTTCAGATCCCCAACACGTACGATCAGTTGGGACAGGACCAGCGGCAGAAGATTGCGACCTTTAACATCGCTCCGGGATATCAGCACATCTTCAGCGCCAGCACGCTGCTGACGATCAACTCCTTCGTGCGACAGGATCACGTGAACTACTATCCGAGCCCGGATATCACCGCCGACACACCCGCGACCATCAGCCAGCATCGGACTTTGACCAACTGGGGCGTGAAGTCCGACCTCGCCATCGTCACGGGCCGCCACAATTTCAAGGCCGGCACGCAACTGATGCAGACACGCCTTCACGAGCAGTTTGGGTTCGGGATCACCGATCCCACGGATAGCGCATTTCAGGACGCGAATGGAAACTTCTTCGCCGGGTTGATTCCCTATGACCTGACCCAGCCCGGCGGGAAGCTGTTCCAATTCGACCAAAGCGCGAACATCAATCAGTACGCGTTCTATGCTCAGGACAATATCAAGTTCGGTAATCTTCAGGTGCAGGCGGGCCTGCGCGTGGACGTCTATCACGGACTTGTCTCAGACTCGAGCGCCCAGCCTCGCGCGGGACTCTCCTACCTGTTCAAGCAAACCGGGACCGTATTGCGAGCGTCGTACTCGCGCACCTTTGAAACCCCGTATAACGAGAACCTGATCCTCTCGAGCGCCACCGGCGTGGGCGGTCTCGCGTCGAACGCCTTCGGAGCGGTCAGCGAGCCCTTGCCGCCCGGAACGCGCAATCAGTACAACGCCGGGCTCGAACAGTCCTTCGGCCGGTGGCTGGTGGCCAGCGCGGATTACTTCTGGAAGTACACCGACAACGCCTACGACTTCGGCGTGCTCTTCGATACGCCGATCGCTTTTCCGATCTCCTGGAACAAATCGAAGCTGGACGGCGTCGCGGTGCGCATCGGAAGCATCGACCTGCACGGCTTCCAGTGGACCACGACCATGGGCCACACCCGGGCGCGATTCTTTCCGCCCGAGACCGGCGGTCTGGTATTCAACGGGGACGTAGGTCTGGGAGGGTCGGTGTTCCGCATCGACCACGATCAGGCGCTCCAGCAGACCACCGAGTTGAGGTACCAAAAGGGCAAGACGGGCCCCTGGATTTCGTGGACCTGGCGTTACGACAGCGGCTTAGTGGCCGGTTCCGTCGGCAGCCTGAGCGATGCTCTTGGCCTTACGGGCGCGCAGCAGGCGGCCATCGGCTTCTTCTGCGGAAACGCCCGTCCCAGCGTCGGAATGCCGCTTACCGGCGCGCAGTGTACGGAAACGAACTATGGCGCCACGCGCCTGGTGATCCCAGCGCCGGGTACCGAGAACGACGACCACAATCCGCCCCGCATCGCGCCGCGGCATGTATTCGATATTGGCCTAGGCACGGACAATTTGTTCCACCGGGAACGGTTCCGCACGACTCTCCGCATGGCGGTGACCAATGTCACGAACAAGAACGCGCTTTACAATTTTCTGTCGACCTTCAGCGGCACGCATTTCGTTCAGCCACGGGCGTTCCAGACAGCGATCGGACTTGTGTTTTAAAACCGGATGCACCCCTGCCCTCGAAGCGGGCGCTACTTCCTGATGTGTTTTTCGAGCATCTGCCGGCGCACCACGGCGCCGTAGACGTTGCCGTCCGCATCCACGCCGACGCCTTCCGGGCCGCTGTGATCGGTGGTGGTCGATTCCATGTCTTCGATGAAGAACTTGACCTGGCCGGTCTTGGCGCTGCCGATGCGGATCCCCTTTTTCCAACCCGGCTGATCCGGACCCCACGACTCTGAATCCGCCACGTACATGGTGTCGTCTTTGGTAATCAGGATTCCGCTGGGCCGGCCGAACTGTTTCCAGGTGTCCAGATACTTCCCATTCTGATCGAAGATCTGGATACGGTTGTTGGATCGGTCGCCGACGAACAGGCGCCCTCGGGAATCGATCGCGATGGTGTGGGGGTTGAAGAACTCGCCCGGGCCCGAGCCGTGCTTGCCCCAGGACTTGAGAAAGTTTCCGTTCTTGTCGAACTTCGACACGCGGTCGTTCCCGATGGTCCCGCCGGAGTGCCCTTCGGTGACGAAGATATCGCCATTGGGAGCGACCAGTACATCGGTCGGCTCGTCGAATTCGCCGGGCGCGGACGAAGCAACGCCCGCTTTGCCGAGCGTCATCAGAAGTTTTCCTTCGGGGCTGAACTTGAACACCTGGTACCCCTTGCCGTTCTCAATCCGTTCATCGGCGACCCACAGATTCCCCTGCGCATCGACGGTGGCGCCGTGGGGGAAGACGAACATCCCCTCGCCCCAGGCCTTGAGCAGCTTTCCCGATTTATCAAATTTGAGAATCGGGGGCTCGGGCCGGCCGGCGCAGGAGTTGTCCTTGCAGCGATGGATCACGTAGATACTGCCGTCCGGCGCGACCTCGACCGCAGTTACCGCCGCCCATGGGACGCCTCCGGGAGGCTTGCCCCAGTCGCGCACGGTGCGGTACGGATTGGGCAGATCGTTCATCGGCGGCGGATCGGCCTGGGCGCATGCCGCAATGGACGCGGCGGTCAGAAGCACGGCTTGCATCGCACGAGTCAACGCTGGTGTCATCGCACTTGTCATGGGGAGGACCTCCCTGGAGGATTGTACTACTCGCCGTCAGCTCCGTTTGAGCCGCAGGCGAAAGTACACGCTGACTCCCCACGGATGGTCGCCATATGCCGGCCGGATCGCCGCGGGGATTGCGTATCCGGTCACGTTGGCGCCGATACCCGTTTCCAGATTCGACCTGGTCGCCAGATCGCGCGTGTAGCCGCCGGTGACGGCTTTCACCCGGTAAGTGTCGTGTTGACCCGGGAACAGTTCATCTTTGTCCACCATTTCGAAGCGACCGGTCAGGAAATCCTTTCCGGTGGCGGGAAACACGGTCTCCAGCAGCCATGCGTTGGTGTCGTGCTGGGTTCCGGTGTTGTGATTACGCCCCCAAATGGCGCTGGTCGACCAGGCCTCTCCGCTGCTTCTGACGCTGGTGTACTCAATCGACGCGGTGGTCCGAATCACGTCGCCCGCCTCGAGCGCTTCCGGCTTAGTCAGGCGGCCGGCGGAAAACTGCGCGGTCCAGTTCTTCGAGGGAAACACCGAAATCCGGCCCGAGTAGGAATCCATCCCGCCCCAGTCGATGTTCCAGCGGTTCTCATTGGGCTCGCCGCCGTGGAAGCCGCTGGCCTCCAGCCGGACCCATCGATACTTGACGCCCACGGTCGCCACGTTGCTGGCGATGTGCGTCGAATCTTCCCAGTGATGGCCGAGCGTCGCTTGTGGCAGCTCGGCCGCCGAGGCCCGATGCGGAAACGCCACCGGACCCAGGGCAGGATCGCCCACGCCCGCGTAATAAAAGTGCAGCAGCGCATGCTCTCCCACGGGCACGACGTAGTGCACGCCCAATCCCATGACGAAATCGTGCGGATGCTGCGCGTCCGTCAAGGGGCGCCCGTAGGCGGTCTCGCCGGTCTGGAACAGCAGAGGGTATCTTCGATTCGTAATGGTGGCCGGCTCCAGGCTGAGCATCGCTTCGAACATGAGTCTGCCCGGACCGAGCGAGTGCTGCGCCGAGGCCATCCCCCAATTGGTCGAGTACAGCTTATCGCCGCCGCGCGGGCCGCTTTGCTGCGTGTCGATCAGGAAGCCTTGTCCCATGTACATCAGAGTCCACGAACCTTTGCGCTGCATGAGCATGGGCATTGGCCAGGCGAGCGGATTCAGGCTGGTCCCTGAGCTCAGCTTCATCAGGTACATGGCGGGGGAAAGCTCCGGAGCCTGGTCGGCTTGCTGACCGGCGGCGGTCGTGCACAGAATCAATGCAGAAAAAATCAATGCAAAAAGATATCGACGTTTCATCACACCTCTCCCGGGAAATTTGAATCAGGGGCAGACGAGGGTGATCAGAGTCGAAGGATGCTGGGTGATGGGCGGGCGCTGCCGGGCGGCGAGGTTTCAGGCAGGACGAACTCGAAGGCAGTCTCGACCGGAAGGGGAGTTTGCGCCGCGTGCACCGGCATCGCAGCCACCGGCGGAGCGATCGCCAAAACATCGGCGGAGGCATGCGTATCGGCTACCAATTGCGCACGGCGGCAGGGCGGGGGAGCCGAGTGGTTCTTGCCCTGCGAGCGAGGATGGCAGGGGGACATAGCTTGCTGGGCCAGACAGTCCGCCACGCATTGGGTGCTCGCTCCGAACAGCGCAAGCAGGAACACGATCGCCGCCAGACTCCTCACAGCCTTCCTCACTCCACCAGTGTACCCGGTTAAGACGAGGGCCGGTTAAGATGAAAGATTAATGATCCCACTCCGGCACGACTGGACCACCCAGGAAATCGAGGCCATCTACACCGCGCCGCTGTCCGACCTGGTGTTTCGCGCCGCGGAGGTCCATCGTGCCCACCATCGTGCTGGCGAAGTGCAGGGCTGCATGCTGCTCAGCATCAAAACGGGCGGCTGCCCTGAGGATTGCGCCTACTGCCCGCAATCGGCGCGGTATGACACCGAGGTGGATCGCCAGGATCTGATGAACGTGGAGGAAACGCTGGCGGCCGCCGGTCGGGCGCGCGACCAGGGCGCGACGCGTTTTTGCATGGGCGCGGCATGGCGCGATGTTCCCCAAGACGGGCGATTCGATCGCGTGATTGAGATGGTAAAAGGTGTGCGGGCGCTCGGCCTGGAAGCCTGCTGCACGCTCGGTATGCTGACGCAGCATCAGGCCGACGCGCTGGCCGAAGCGGGCCTGACCGCTTACAACCACAATCTGGACACCTCGCCCGAATTTTACGGGCGCATCATCACCACACGCACCTACGAAGAACGCTTGGATACGCTCGCCCGCGTGCGACGGGCCGGGGTCACCGTGTGCAGCGGCGGCATCATCGGCATGGGTGAAGACCGCGCAGCGCGATACGGCCTGCTGCGGCAACTGGCCGCGCTCGATCCGCATCCGGAGAGCGTTCCTATTAATATGTTGGTTCCGGTGGAGGGCACGCCTCTCGGGAACAGGCCGGCGGAGGATCCCATTGAACTGGTGCGGATGATCGCCACGGCGCGGATCCTGATGCCGAAATCGATGGTCCGCCTGAGCGCCGGAAGGTTATCGCTCTCCGAGGAGGCGCAAGCCTTGTGTTTCCTGGCGGGAGCGAACTCCGTGTTCCTGGGCGAAAAACTCCTCACGACGCCCAATCCCGAAGCGGACGACGATCATCGACTCTTTGAGAAGCTCGGCGTGAAGCTAGCGGGAGCAGAGCCAAGTGCGACCACTTGAGGAGCGCCTGAGAGCGCACCGCGACGCGCTCGAGCGCGGCGGTTTGCTTCGCACGCGCCGTCCACCCCAGGGCATCGACCTGTCTTCGAACGATTACCTGGGACTCGCGGCGCATCCCTACATAAAGGAACGCATGGCCGCGGCGGTTTGCGCGATGGGCGCGGGAAGCTCCGGGTCACGGCTCCTGCGAGGCGAGCGCGAATGCTTCACGGCACTGGAGGATCGCTTCGCCAAGTTCAAGGGGACCGAGCGGTCGCTTTATTTTTCGAGCGGCTATCTGGCGAACCTGGCCGTGCTGACCACGTTTCCCGAATCGGGCGACACGATTTTCTCCGACGAGCGAAACCACGCGAGCCTGATCGACGGCGCGCGACTCTCTCGAGCGGGGCGTGTGGTATTTCCTCACCTGTGCCCGGGCGTCCTGCCGGAGAACGCCTTTCTGGTGACCGAGTCGGTGTTCAGCATGGATGGCGACCTCGCGCCGCTGGAGGAATACAAGAAGTTGGGCGCTGCGCTGATCGTGGATGAGGCGCATGCCGTTGGTCTCTACGGCGAACGCGGGGAGGGGCTCGTGGGAGAAGACGGCGTGTTCGTTTCCGTGAACCCTGCCGGCAAAGCGCTGGGCGTCGCGGGAGCCTTCGTCGCCGGACCGGCGTGGGCCATCGAGTATCTGGAGCAGCGTGCCCGCCCGTTCATTTTTTCGACCGCCGCTCCGCCCGCCGTGGCGGCCGCGCTTGACGCGAGCCTGGATCTGATCGAGGCGGAGCCGGAACGCCGCGAGCGAGTTCGTTTTCTCGCCCGATACCTGCGCGAACGGCTGATCGGCGCCGGAATCGGCGTTCCCATGGGCGATTCTCCGATCATTCCCGTCATCCTGGGGGAAAACGATCGGGCGGTCGCGATCGCCGCGGCTTTGCAGCAGGCTGGTTTCGACGTGCGCGCGATCCGTCCACCGACGGTTCCGCCGGGCACAGCGCGTTTGCGGATATCGGTGAACATCGGCCTCTCGGAAGAAATTCTCGACCGCTTGGTGGGGCATCTTAGGGAACAAGTGTGCGCGGCCTCTTCGTAACCGGCACCGATACGGGCGTCGGCAAGACCGTGCTCTCGGCTGCGCTGATGTTGCGCTATCCCGATGCGTGCTACTGGAAGCCGATCCAAACCGGTCCGGACGACGACACCGCGGAAGTCCGGCGGCTCTCGGACGGCCGGGTGCTCGACGAGGGCATTCGTCTGCCCGATCCGGTCTCGCCGCACCTCGCTGCCCGGCGGGCGGGAGTGACCCTTGAGCTTCCGAGGCGCGACAGCGATGGAGCTGTCTATATCGTCGAAGGCGCGGGCGGAGTGTTGGTCCCGATCAACGAATCCGAGACGATGGCGGACCTGATGGTGCTGCTCAGCCTGCCGGTGATCGTCGCGGCCCGCACGACGCTGGGCACCATCAACCACACATTGCTCACGATCGAGGCGTTGCGCGCGCGATCCCTCAAAATCGCCGGCGTGGTGATGATCGGCGATGCCGACCCGGACAATCGCGCCGCGATCGAGCAGTATGGCTGCGTCACGATCCTGGGCGAGATGCCTTGGTTCGCCCCGCTCACGCCGGAAAGCTTACGTAGGTGGGCGGAGACACTTCCGAAGGATCTGATCGGATGAGTCTCGCCGCTCGCGATCGCGCCGTACTGTGGCATCCGTACACGCAGATGCTCACGGCGGCTCCGCCGCTTGCGATCGCGCGCGGAGAGGGCGTGTGGCTGTACACCGAAGACGGCCGCCGCATTCTCGACGGCATCTCCTCGTGGTGGGTGAATATTCACGGGCACTCGCATCCCAAGCTCAATGCGGCGCTCGCCGCGCAGGCCCGCGAGCTGGAGCATGTGATCTTCGCCGGATGCACCCATCGTCCGGCAGTCGAGCTTGGCGAACGGCTGATCGAGATACTTCCGAAAGGTCTGGCGCGCGTCTTCTATTCCGACAACGGATCGACGGCCGTGGAGGTCGCCTTGAAGCTCGCGATCCAGTACTGGCGCAACCTCGGGCAGCCGAACCGCGGGAAGTTCATCACGCTGCACAACGCCTATCATGGCGACACGGTGGGAGCGATGTCGGCCAGCGAAGATTCGGTTTTCACCCGCGCATTCTCGACGCTGCTGTTTTCCGTGGACCGCGTGCAGGGTCTCGAAGAAATGGAGCAGCGGCTCCGCGACGAGGCCGGTTCGGTCGCGGCGGTCCTCATCGAGCCCATGCTGCAAGGCGCGGGAGGCATGATCGTCTGGCCTGCGGAATTCGTGGCGGGAGTCCGCGGGTTGTGCGACCGGTACAATACCCTGCTGATCGCCGACGAAGTGCTCACTGGCTTCGGCCGCACCGGCAAGATGTTCGCCTGCGAACATGCCGGGATCACGCCCGACATCGTCTGCCTATCGAAGGCGCTGACCGCCGGATACCTGCCGCTGGGGGTGACTGCGACCACCAGCAGTATCTATGACGCTTTTTTGAGCGACGAGCGGGCCAAGACTTTCTTCCATGGGCACTCCTTCACGGCGAATCCGCTGGCGTGTGCCGTGGCGCTCGTTAGTCTGGAGCTATTCCGCGACGAAGCGGTGTTAGCCAAAGTGTCGCGGCTGGAGCAGCAGCTGCGCGCTGGTTTCGAACCCTTGCGGGCATTGGGCGACGTGCGCGTGATCGGAGGCGTCGCGGCGGTGGAACTCGCGTCGGACAAGCCCGGCTACCTCGATCAAGTCGGGCCCCGCCTGGCTGCGGCGTTCCTCGAGCGCGGTCTGCTGTTGCGCCCGCTCGGCAATGTGGTTTACTTTATGCCGCCGTATTGCATCACGGAAGCGGAGACGGCCTGGGCGCTGGAACAGATCGCCGGCGTGCTTCTCTGATGGCTCCCGCCGCCTTTGTGGTAAGATCCACAGTTTGCGGGTTCGCACAGGAGTGATTTCCCCGTGAAGGTATACGAAACAAATGACATCCGGAATGTAGCCCTGGTCGGGCACGGGCACTCAGGAAAAACCACGCTGGTGGCCGGCGCATTATTCGCCAGCGGCGCCACCAGCCGCCTGACGCGCGTGGACGAAGGCAATACCATCACCGATTTCGATGACGACGAAATCGCGCGGAAGATAACCATCTCCAGCGCCGTCGCGGCCGCCGAGTGGAACCGGAAAAAGATCAATCTGATCGACACCCCCGGTTTCAACATGTTTATCAACGACACCAAGGCCGCCCTGGCCGCCGCCGACGCGGCGCTGGTGATCGTGGATGGCGTGGCCGGCGTCGAAGTGCAGACGGAAAAAGTCTGGAGCTTCAGCGACGAGTTCCATCTTCCCCGTGCGGTCGTGATCAATAAACTCGCGCGCGAGCGCTCCAGTTTCGAGCGGACGCTCGAAAACGTCCAATCGGTTTTCGGCCGAACCGCGGTGCCGATCCATCTGCCCATTGGCGTGGAGCGCGAGTTCCAGGGCGTGGTCGATCTCATCCGCATGAAGGCGTATACCTACACGATCGACGGCGACGGCAAGGGGAAGGAAGGCGAGATTCCCGCGAGCGTGGCGGAAGCCGCCCAGAAGGCTCACGAAGCGCTGATCGAAATGGTGGCCGAAGGGAACGACAAATTACTCGAAGAGTACTTCGAGAAGGGCACGCTGCCGCCGGAGGATATCAGCCTGGGTCTTCGGGAGGCGGTGCTGCAGATGCGCATGTTCCCGGTTCTATGCGGCTCCGGCTTGCACAATATCGGGACGGATCTGATCTTGAACTTCGTCCTGGAGAACTTTCCCGGGCCGGCCGACCGCGGCCCGTGGAAAGGCACGCTCAACGGCAAGGAAATCGAGCGAGCCGAGAAGGATACCGAGCCGGTGTCGGCCTTCGTCTTCAAGACCGTGGCCGACCCGTTTGCCGGGCGCGTATCGTACTTCAAGGTTGTGTCGGGCGTGATCAAGAACGATGCGAACCTGGTGAACGTCCGCAGCAGCGTGGCCGAGCGTCTTTCGCATATCGGCGCGCTCTTCGGCAAAACCATCCAGCCGGTGCCGGAACTGCATGCGGGCGATATCGGCGGGGTCGCCAAGCTCAAGGAGACGCTGACCGGCGACACGCTGGACGATAAGGCCTCGCCGATCGCCTATCCGCCCGTAGCATTGCCGGAGCCGTCCATTGCCTACGCGATATCGGCCAAGACGCGCAATGACGAAGATCGCATGGGCCACGCGGTCCACAAGATTCTCGAAGAAGATCCGGCGCTGCGCTTCTACCGCGATCCGCAGACCAAGGAGTTCCTGCTGGCGGGCACGGGACAGCAGCACGTGGAAGTCATCGTCAGCCGCTTGAAGAAGCGCTACGGCGTGGATGTCGAGCTGCACGCGCCCAAAATTCCTTATCGCGAAACCATTCGCGGGAAGGCCGACGTGCAAGGACGCCACAAGAAGCAGACCGGCGGCCACGGCCAGTTCGGCGACTGCTGGATTCGCATGGAGCCGCTGCCGCGCGGCGAAAAGTTCTCGTTCGAGAATGAAGTTTTCGGCGGCGCCATCCCCAGGAACTTCATTCCGGCGATCGAGAAGGGCATTGTCGAGGCCGCGGAAAAAGGCTATCTCGCAGGTTTTCCCGTCGTGGACATTAAAGTGACCGTATACGACGGCTCCTATCACGACGTCGATTCTTCCGAAATGTCGTTCAAGCTGGCCGCCCGGAAGGCGTTCAAGGCCGCCATGGAGCAAGCCAAGCCCACGCTGCTCGAGCCGGTGATGAATGTGGAAGTGCAGGCGCCGGTGGAATACGCGGGCGATCTGATGGGCGATATGAACAGCCGCCGCGGGCGCATCGCCGGCATGGATACGAAAGGCGGAACGCAAATCATCCGGGCCCAGGTGCCCATGGCCGAAATGCTCAGCTACCAGAACGATCTGACGTCCATGACGCAGGGCCGGGCGTCGTTTTCGATGGAGTTCGACCACTACGACTACGTGCCGCAATTGCAGGCCGACAAGGTCATCGCGGCAGCCAAGGCGGCCAAGGTCGGTGAGGTGGAAGAAGAAGAGTAGATGTGGAAGAGCACAGGCTCAATGCCTGTGCCACCATGAAGAGTGTTCGAAAAACCCGCTTCCGCCGACCATCCCATCTTTGATCTGCTCGCCCGCCGCTGGAGCCCTCGCGCGTTCGCCGATCGTGCGGTGGATCGAGAAACGCTCGCCAGCCTGTTTGAAGCCGCGCGCTGGGCTCCTTCGAGCGGGAACGGGCAGCCTTGGAGCTATCTTGTCGCGACGAGGGACAACGCCGCCGAACACGAGCGCATGGCGAGCGTTCTGACGCCCGGCAACGCGTGGGCGCACAAGGCTCCCGTGCTTGCGATTTCCGTGGCGACTCTTCATCGCGCCGATAAACCCAACCGCACTGCGCTCCATGACCTTGGCCTGGCGAACGAGAACCTGGTGATTCAGGCAGTTTCGATGGGGCTCGCCGTCCATATGATGGCTGGATTCCACGTCGATATGGCGCGCGAGGTTTTCGAGATTTCCGCGAAGCACGATCCTCACGCGATGATGGCCATCGGTTACCCGGGCGACCCCGAGTCGCTTCCCGAGGATCTTCGCGCCCGGGAACTGGCACCGCGCCAGCGCAAGCCGATCGGCGAATTCGTCTTCGGCGGAAAGTTCGGCCAGCCGGCAGCGTTAAAATAACCTCGGAGGATGCAGTGGAGAAACGAAAAATCGGCTCACTAGAGGTTTCCCTGGCCGGGCTGGGATGCAACAACTTCGGCTGGCGGATCGACGCGGATGGCACGGCCGCCGTGGTGAATGCCGCCATCGAATCCGGGATCAACTTTTTCGATACCGCCGACGTGTACGGCGCGGGGCAAAGCGAGGAATATCTCGGACGCGCGCTGAAAGGGCGCCGCGAGAAGGTTTTGATCGCCACCAAGTTCGGCATCAAGATGGGCGAAGGCAAAGAGGGCGGCCAGCCCGCCTATGTCCGCCAGGCCGCCGAAGACAGCCTGCGGCGCCTGGGGACGGATTATATCGATCTGTATCAGCTCCACAAGCCCGACCCCTCGACGCCGATCGCCGATACGCTGGGCGCGCTGGAGGAGCTGGTCAAGGCGGGCAAGGTGCGCGAGATCGGCTGCTCGAACTTTTCCGCGGAACAACTGCGCGAGGCGGCCGGCGTCAAAGGATCGCGATTTGTCAGCGTGCAAAACAACTACAGCCTGCTCCATCGCGAGCCGGAAGCCGAAGTTCTGCCCGAGTGCCGGCGTCTGGGGATGGCGTTTCTGCCGTATTTCCCGCTCGCCAACGGCCTGCTGACCGGGAAATACCGCAAGGGCCAGGCCTTCCCGAAATCCAGCCGCGCGGAGGACGGATTCGGTCCGAAAGTCTTCACCGAGGAGAACCTGGATTTGGTGGAACAGCTTCGCGGCTTCGCGGAAGAGCGCGGGCGAAGTTTGCTGGAGTTGTCGATGTCGTGGCTGGCTGCGAAAGGCGTGATCGCATCGGTGATCGCCGGAGCAAAAACGCCCGAGCAGGTGAAGGCCAATGCGTCCGCGGTCGCTTGGCGGTTGACGGACGCGGATGTTGCCGTGGTCGACGGGCTCTTGGCCTCGAAAGCGCATGGATAAGGACACGGATGAGGAATGGATAAGGAATGGACGAACAGGAATTCAAGACGCGCGCCGAACAGGCTCTAGACGATCTTTACCGCAGGCTCTCCGCCGCGGCCGAGGACTACGATTTCGAGGTCGACTTCAATGCCGGCGCGCTCGGCGTCGAATTTGAAACGCCTCCGGCAAAATTCGTGGTGAGTCCCAACGCGCCGGTGAGCCAGATCTGGGTCTCGGCGCATTCGAAGAGTTTTAAGCTCGATTGGGATCCGGGTCGGGGCGCATTCGTTCTCGTCGGCACCGGGCAGTCGCTTAACGAACTCATGGGCGAGGCGGTCGGGAAGCAGGTGGGAGAGACGGTCGCTCTCTAGGGCGCACTCTTGAAATCATGGCCGGCGCCTACATTTCTTATCCGTTTTGCGCGCAGAAGTGTACCTACTGCAACTTCGCTTCGGGCGTCTTTCCGCGCGATTTGGAGCCGGGCTATCTCGAGGCCGTGCGGACCCAACTCCGAAACACGGAGTGGCCGTGGACGCCGGAGACCGTGTACCTGGGCGGAGGGACTCCTAGCCTGATCGATCCCGAGGCGCTCTCGGAAGTCCTCTCCGAAATCCCCGGGAGTCCGTGGCTCGAAGCGACGATGGAGGCCGCGCCGGGCGGAATCACCGCCGAGAAAGCCCATGCCTGGCGTCGCGCCGGCATCAACCGCGTGAGCCTGGGCGTGCAATCCTTCGTTACGCGCGAGCTCGCCCGCACCGGCCGCAAGCACACGGCGGAGATCGTCGAGCAGGAGGTCGCCGTGCTGCGCGCCGCGGGCATCTCGAACTTCAATATCGACTTGATTGCCGGCCTGCCGGGCCAGACTCTCGCTAGCTGGAAGAGTTCGCTCGAATGGGTGGAGCGCCTGGATGCCCCGCACGTGTCGGTCTACATGCTGGAGGTCGATGAAGACAGCCGCCTGGGGGCCGAGATCATGGCTTTCGGCCAGCGTTACGGCGCGCCCGACATTCCCTCAGACGACCGCATTGCCGACTTTTACGAGATCGCGGTCGAGCGCCTCGCGCAGGCCGGGATCTCGCGCTACGAGATATCGAATTTCGCCCGCCCGGGGTTCGAATCGCGCCACAACCTGAAATACTGGCGGCGCGAGCCGTACCTGGGCTTCGGTGCCGATGCACATTCGTTCGATGGCGCGTGGCGCTGGCCGAATCCCGAGTCGATCGAGGACTATGTGCGCGGATCTAAGACCGAGCGAACGCCGGCTGACGGCATTTCCGAACGTTTCTTCCTGGGATTGCGGCTTGCTGAAGGAATCGAATGCGACTGGTCTCCTTTTCAGCCCGCGATCGAACGTTTCATCCGGGAAGGACTGCTCGAGACCCATGGCAATCGTTTGCGGCTGACATCACGCGGCGTGCTGCTTTCGAACGAGGTCTTCGCGGAATTCGTGGGAGCGCCCGTCTTATGATCGATCTGCGCAGCGATACGGTAACGAAACCGACGGCCGCCATGCGGCGCGCCATGGCCGAGGCTGAAGTCGGCGACGACGTATACGGCGAAGATCCTACGGTCCGAAAACTTGAGGAGCGGGTCGCCGAGATCCTCGGCAAGCAGGCCTCGCTGTTTCTGCCGTCGGGCACCATGGGCAATACCATCGGCATCAAGCTGCACACCCGGCATGGGGAAGAGGTGATTTGCGATCATCGCGCGCACATCCTGGACTGGGAGATGTCGATGATGGCGTGGTTCTCCGGGTGTCTTGCCCGTCCCGTTCCCACGGAGGATGGCGTCCTGCGGTGGTCCGATATCGAGCCGGTGATCCGGCCGCGCACCGGATTCCCGGCGCCGACTGCGATGGTGAACATCGAGCATCCGCACAACATGGGTGGCGGGACCTTATTTTCCACGGACAATCTCTATACCATTTGCGATCGCGCGCATGAGCGCGGCCTCAAAGTTCACATGGACGGCGCGCGCCTGTTCAACGCAGTGGCCGCATCCGGCGAGACGGCGGCGCGAATCGTGGCGAAAACGGACACCGTGATGTTCTGCCTGTCGAAGGGACTGGGTGCGCCGGTCGGCTCGATGCTCGCCGGCGATGCCGCGACCATGGCGGAAGCGCGCCTCTACCGCAAGCGTTTGGGAGGCGGGATGCGGCAGGCCGGTATCCTCGCCGCCGCAGGACTGGTCGCGCTGGAAGACTCCTCCCGCAGCCGTTTGTCGGAAGACCATGCGAACGCGAAGCTCATGGCGGAACACATTGGCCTGGATCCCCAAGGGATCCAAACCAATATCGTCATTTTCGACATTGCCCGGACGGGTCTGCCGCCGGCCGAGTTTCTGGCGCGGCTGAAGTCGAGCGGGATTCTGGCAGGTTCGGTGGGCGGGACTCGTATCCGCCTGGTCACTCACTACGACGTCTCGCGCGAGGACTGCGTGCGCGCGGCGGATGCGATTCGCTCCCTGGTCGCGATTTAGTCTCCGGTGGCGACGGGTTCCGGTTGGCGCGCCAGCCGACTGGGCTGCCGCTTGTGTCCCAGCTTGGACTGGAGTGCCGCCATGTAGGTGTAGAACACCGGGGTGAGGTACAGCGTCACCAGCTGCGAAAACATCAGGCCGCCGACCACCGCCAGGCCCAGCGGCTGCCGCGCTTCGCCGCCGGCTCCGTAACCCAAGGCAATGGGGATGGCGCCGAACAGACGCCGCCATGGTGGTCATCATGATCGGGCGGAAGCGGATGAGACAGCCCTGGTAGATGGCCTGGATGGGCGGCAGGCCCTGACTGCGCTCGGCGTCCAGCGCGAAGTCGATCTGCATGATGGCGTTCTTTTCCACGATGCCGATCAGCATGATCAGGCCCACGAATGCGTAGATATTCAGATCCATGTGGAACAGGTACAGCGTCGCCAGGGCGCCGAATCCGGCCGAAGGCAGCCCCGAGAGGATGGTCAGGGGGTGGATGTAGCTTTCGTACAGAATGCCCAGCACGATGTAGACCACGAAGATCGCAACCAGCAGCAGAATCCAGGTATTGCCGAGCTGTCCCTGGAACGCCTTGGCCGCGCCCTGCCAGGACGTGCCCACTCCGGCCGGCACGTTCGCGGCCGCAATCGCCTCGATCTTTTCGAAGACGTCGCCCAGCGACGCGCCGGGAGCGAGGTTGAACGAGATGGTGGCCGCCGAGAGCTGCCCGTAGTGGTTGACCGACTGCGGCCCGACCTCCTGCTTCACCGTCGCCAGCGTATCCAGCGGGATCAGGCTGCCGCTATCCGCCTTGAAGTAGAGCAGCGACAGGGCGCGTGGATCCGCCTGGAACTCCGGTTTCAGCTCCAATAGGACTTTGTACTGATTGGATGCGCCGTAGATCGTCGATACCCAGCGAGGGCCGTAGGCGTCGTAGAAGGCGTTCTCGATCTGGCTGGCGTTCACCTGCATCGCGGCGGCCTTGTCGCGGTCGATATTCACGCTGATCTGCGGGCTGGTGATGGCGACATTGGAGGTGACATCTTCGACGCCCGGCACCCTGGCGATCAGCCGCTCTAGCTTGTCGGCCGCGGCGTACAGCTGATTCTTGTCGGCGGACTGCAAGGAGAACTGGTACAAGCTCTTGGTGACCTGGCCGCCGATCCGCACGGTCGGCGGATTCTGCAGGTACACGCGCATGCCCGGAAGTTTGTCGAGCTGCGGGCGCAGGTCCTCGATAATGTTCTCGACCAGCTCCTTCCGTTGGGCGCGCGGTTTGAGGCGCACCACCAGTTGACCGAAGTTGGGCCCGCCCAGAGTGCTGGAGGATGCGCCGCCCACCGACGACGTAAAGGCCTCCACGTTGGGGTTGCGGCGCACGATCTCGGCGACCTGGTTCTGATACTCGACCATCTGGTAGTAGGAAGTTCCCTGCGCCGCTTCCGTGATCACGGAAAGCTGGTCTGTGTCCTGATCGGGAATAAAGCCCTTCGGAATCTTGATGAACAGGTATACGGTTCCGATCAGAACCGCCACAAACACAACCATGGTGGCTGGCCGGAAGCGCAGGACCACTTCCAGGGTGCGCTCGTAAACGCGCAGCATGCCGTCAAAGAATTTCTCGGTGACCCGGTAGAACCAGGAGTGATCGCCGTGCTTGACGCGCAGGAAACGGCTGCACAGCATGGGCGTCAGCGTCACCGACACCAGTCCCGAGATCAGGATGGCCACGCAGATGGTGACGGAAAACTCGCGGAACAGGCGTCCCATGATCCCGCCCATGAACAGCACGGGAATAAAAACCGCCGTCAGCGACAGGGTCATTGAGACGATGGTGAATCCGATTTCGCTCGAACCCACCAAGGCCGCGTTCAGGGGTTTCTTGCCCAGCTCCATGTGCCGGAAAATGTTCTCGAGCATCACGATGGCGTCGTCCACCACGAAACCGACGGACAGGATCAGCGCCATCATGGACAGGTTGTCCAGGCTGTAGCTGAGCATGTACATGACCGCGAAGGTGCCGACGATCGAGAAGGGGAGCGCCAGGCTGGGGATCACCGTCGCCGAGACATTGCGCAGGAACAGGAAGATGACGCCGATCACCAGGCCCAGCGTCAGCAGCATGGTCAGCTCCACGTCCACGTAGGAGTCGCGAATGGTCTGGGACCGGTCGTAGAGGATATCCATGTGCACCGAGGGCGGCAGCTCGGATTGAAACACGGGAAGCAGACTCTTGACGTCGTCGGTGACCGCGATGGTGTTGGTGCCGGGCTGGCGCTGGATGGCCAGCACGATGGCGCGCTGCCGGTCCTTCGGAGTGTAATACCAGGAGGCGGTCTTATCGTCTTCGACGCTGTCCTTCAGCTCGCCCAGCTCCTTCAACCGGACCGGAATGTTATTGCGATACGCCACCACCAACGACCGGTACTGATCGGCGGTGGTGAGCTGGCCGGAAGTCTGCAAGGTGAAGGAGCGCTGGGGTCCGGTGATTTGGCCGGTGGGCAGGTTCACGTTCCAGACCTTCAGAGCCGCTTCCACTTCGTTGATGCCGACCTTGTGGGCGGCCAGCAGGTGGGGATCCATCTGCACGTGCACGGCGTACTTCTGCGCTCCCAGCACCTGCACCTGCGCCACGCCGGTCACCTGCGAGATGCGCTGGGCGATGCGGGTCTCGGCGAATTCGTCCAGAGTCCACAGGGGGACCTCCCGGGAGGTGAGGGTGAGGTACAGAATGGGCTGGTCGGCCGGATTCACGCGGGCGAAGGTAGGCGGCGTGGGCATGCCCTGCGGGAGCTGCCGCGAGGCTTGCGTGATGGCGGACTGCACGTCGATGGCGGCGCCGTCCATGCTGCGGTCCAGGGCGAATTCCAGCGTGATTTGGGTGGAGCCCAGCGAGTTGATGGAGGTCATCGACTCGACGCCGGCGATGTTGGAGAACTGGTTCTCCATGGGCGTGGCCACGGAGGCGGCCATGGTATCGGGGCTGGCTCCGGGCAGCGCGGCGGTGACCTGCAGCGTCGGAAAATCCACGTTGGGCAGATCGCTGACCGCCAGCTTCTGGTAGGCCACCGTTCCGAACAGGGCGATGGCTCCCATCAGCAGGCTGGTGGCGATCGGCCGCTCGATGAATGGTTGCGAGAAATTCATCTCAATCCGAGAACCCCGGCGCAACCTCCGGCCGCTGAAGGACCGCGGCCCGGCGCTGCTGCCGCCGTTTGGTGACTTGCGCCATGTAGGTATAGACCACCGGAGTGAGATACAAGGTCATGAGCTGGGACACGGCCAGGCCGCCGATCACGGTCAGTCCCAGGGGACGCCGCGCCTCGCCGCCCGCGCCGATGCCGAGAGCCACCGGGACCGAGCCCAGCATGGCCGCCGCGGTGGTCATCATGATCGGCCGGAAGCGGATGATACAGCCCTGATAGATGGCTTCTTCGGGCGAAGCAGCGCCGGCGCGCTCGGCGGCCAGCGCGAAATCGATCTGCATGATCGCGTTCTTCTTCACGATGCCCACCAGAATAATCAGCCCGATGAAGGAGTAAATATTTAGCTCTCCCTTGAACACATAGAGCGTCAACAGGGCTCCCATACAGGCGGACGGCAGCCCGGAGAGAATCGTCAGCGGATGGATGTAGCTTTCATACAGCACGCCCAGCACGATGTAGACCACCAGCACGGCCACCAGAAACAGCACGCCTAGGTCGGCAAGAGAATCCTCGAACGCCGCGGCGTTCCCTGAGAAGTGCGCCGAGATGGTCCCGGGCAGGGTCTGCTTGGCCAGGGCCTGGAGCTTATCGGTCACATCTCCCAGGGAGACGCCGGGCTTCAGGTTGAAGGAAAGCGTGACGGCGGGGAGCTGGCCGTCGTGCGAGATGCTCTGCGGCCCCACATCCTCCTTGATGCGCGCCAGCGAATCCAGCGGAACCAGCACTCCCGTATTGGTCTTGAAATAAATCTTGGACAAATAATCGGAGTAGGCCTGATACTTCTTTTGCACTTCCATCACCACGCGGTACTGGGATTTGGGCGTGTAGATCATGGAGGCGTAGCTCGGACCATAGGCTCCGTACAAGGCATTCTGGATCTCGCTGGGGTTGAGCCCGTAGAGAGCCGCGCGCTCGCGGTCGATCTCGACATTGATGCGCGGGCTGCGAAATTCCAGGTCGGTATTGACGTCCTGCACTTCGGGAACCTTGCGAATCTCCTTTTCGAGGACCGCGGCTTTGGCGTAGAGTTCCTCGGTGTCCGGACCCTGCAAGGTGAAATCGTAATTGCTGCGGGAGTCAAAGCCGCCTCCGCGGATGCGGATGGGGGGCGGAACGTTGGGGTATACCTTGAACCCGGGGATGCCGGAGAGTTTCGGCCGCAATCGCTCGACCACCTGCTGGGCGGTGGCCTTGCGCGCCGGATGGGCCTTCAGCATCACGAAAAACCGGGCATTGCTGCTGTTCCCGGCGAAGGTCATGAAGGCTTCGACGCCGGGATCCTGCCGGACGATATCGGCGATGCGCTTCTGGTATTCCACCATCTTGTAGTAAGAGGTTCCCTGGGCCGCCTGGATGTTCAACATCATCTGGTCGTTATCGGCATCGGGAATGAATCCCTTGGGAACTTCGTGGTAGAGATAGGCGGTCGCGCCCAGCACGGCGAAGAACAGCACCCCCATGGCCGCGCGATGGCGCAGAACGCCCCGCAGGCTCCACTCATAGAAGCGCAGCAGGCCCTGAAAGACGCGGTCGGTGGCGCGGAACATTCGCCCGTGCTTCTCGGTCCGGTCGCGCAACAGCCGGCTGCACAGCATGGGAGACAACGTGACGGACACCACTCCGGACACCAGGATGGCGGTGCAGATGGTGACCGCGAATTCCCGGAACATACGTCCCAGCATGCCGCTCATGAACAGAATCGGAATGAATACGGCGGCCAGCGAAATGGTCATCGAAAGAATGGTGAACCCGATCTCCTTCGATCCCTTGAAGGCCGCCTCCATGGGGCTCAGGCCGCTTTCGATGTGGCGGACGGTATTCTCCAGCATGACGATGGCATCGTCCACCACGAAACACACGGAAAGGATCAGCGCCATCATCGACAGCGTGTTGAGACTGAAGCCCAGCAGCGCCATCACCACCAGCGTGCCCAGAATCGAAAACGGCAGCGCCAGCGCCGGGATCAGCGTGGCCCGTCCGCTGCGCAGGAACGCGAAGATCACGATCACCACCAGCAGCAGGGTAAATCCCATGGTTCGCTGGAAGTCGCCGAAGGCTTCGCGGATCAGCTTGGAGTGGTCGCCGCGAGCCGTCAGGTGAACCGAAACCGGCAGCACCGCCTGGAAACTGGGAAACAGAGCCCTCACGGCATCGGCCACTTCGATGGTGTTCGCCCCGGGTTGCTTCATCACCTGCATGTTGATGGCGCGTTCCATCTTGCCGCCGGTGTACATCCAGGCGGTGTTCATGTCGTTCTCGACGCTGTCCACCACATTGGCGACTTCGTTCAGCCGGATGGGAGTTCCGTTGCGCCAGGCAACCACCACTTGCGCGAACCCGGCGGCGTCGGTCAGTTCGCCGTTGGTTTTCAGCGTGAACGCCTGGCGCGTTCCCTGCAGCGTGCCGGTGGGAGAATTCGGGTTCCAGTTCGCGATGGCCCGGCTCACTTCGTTGATGCCGATTTTTTTGCTCGCCAGCTTGTCCGGGTCGAGCTGCACCCGGACGGCGTACTTGGTGGCTCCCGACACCTGCACCTGCGATACGCCGTTGATCATGGAAATGCTCGGAGCGATGACGGTTTCCGCATAATCGTCGAGCTGCGTCATGGGGATGGCGTCGGAGGTCAGCGTGAGGTAGAAAATGGCCTGGTCGGCGGGGTTTTGCTTCTTGAAGGACGGCGGCGAGGGCATGCCGGCCGGCAGCAGCGGCATGGCTTCGGCGATGGCCGTCTGCACGTCCACCGAAGCCCCGTCAATGTCCCGGTTGATATCGAACTGGAGGGTGATCTGGGTCTGGCCGGTGGAACTCTGCGAGCGCATCGAGTCGATGCCGGAGATGGAGGTGAACTGCCGCTCGAGCACCGTCGCCACCGAGGACGCCATGGTGGCCGGATCGGCGCCCGGCAGGCTCGCCTGCACCTGCAGGGTGGGCATCTCCACGTTGGGCATGTCGCTCACCGGCAAGGTGCGGTAGGCCACCACGCCGAACAGCGCGATAGCCGCCATCAGCAGGCTGGTGGCGATCGGTCGACGGATGAAAACTTCCGAGAAGTTCACTCATTCCCTCCGCGGCGGCTCACTGCGGCGGCTGATCGCGGAACTGCACTTGCGAACCGGGCTGCAGGCGAAGTTGTCCTTCGGTCACCACGGTTTCCCCCGCTTCCAAGCCCTTGTCGATCACCAGATCCTGATCCACGCGCGGGCCGACCGTCACGGGGCGGACCTCCACGGTCCGGTCAGGCTTCACCACGTAGATGTAAGTCCCATCCTGGCCGGTTTGCACGGCCTGGTTGGGGACCACCACGGCGTCGGGGCGGGTGGTCAGCCGCAGCGTCACATTCACGAACTGTCCCGGCCACAGCTTGCGGCCGGTATTTTTGAAGGTGGCTTTGAGTTTGATGGTGCCGGTGGAGGTGTCCACCGAGTTATCGATGAACGTCAGTGCCCCGGTTTCCATGTCACCGCTGCCGTCCTGAGCGATGGCGGTTACCGGCAAGCCGCCCTGCGCGTTGTAACGCTTGACCTCCGCCAGGCGCGCCTCGGGAACCGCGAAGGTCACGTAGATGGGCTCCACCTGGTTGATGGTGGCCAGGTCCGTGGTGCCGGCCGCAATAATGTTCCCGGCCTTTTGCTGGACGTTGCCGGTGCGCCCGTCGATCTGCGCCATCACCGAGGTATAGCCCAGCTGAATATTGAGATTGTTGATCGCCGACTGGTCCGATTCCATCTGCGCCTTGGCGCTGTTGATGGCCGCCTTGTCGGCTTCGAGGATTTGGGCCTGCGCATCCGCGTTGCTCTTTAACTGCTCTCCCTGCTCCTTGGCGAAAATGCCTTCGTCCACCAGCTTGAGGTAGCGGTCCGACTGCTCGCGGGCGTACTTGGCGTTGGCGGTGTCGCGATTCAGATTCGCTTCCGCCTGGAGTTCCTGGGCGGTGCTCTTCTGCAGATTCGCCATCGCCGACTTCATCTGGCCTTCCAGCGGTCTCCGATCGATCAGGAACAGGACGTCGTTCTTCTTGACGTAGTCTCCCTCCTGGAAATTGACCTTGGTGAGCATGCCGCCGGTTTGCGCCCGCACCGTGACCACCGAGTAAGCTTCCACGTTGCCCACCACCGTGATCTCGATCGGAACGTTCTTCAGGCCGGACTTGGCGACCACCACCGGCACCGGGCCGCTGTCGCCATTCTTTCCCTTCCCTTTCCCCTTGCCTTTGCCGCCACTTCCGGCGTCGGACGGGGAGGAGCCGCAGCTGGAAAGCAGGATCAGGGTGACCAGGAGGCCGAGAATTTTCGAGGGTTGCAAACGGATGGGTCTCACGCAGTCCTCAGTATACTTCCCGGATTTGAAGCGCGTACTGGTAATATGGCAGGGGCACTCATACAAACGGCGTCCTAGGGTGGGCACAGGTTACTGAATGTATATAAACAAGATAAGCGCGATTCTGCCCCTGCCGTTTGGAAGCACCACAGATGAGTGGTGGTGATAGGTTCGGGGCGGACTGTGGAATACTGAATCGAAAGCTGGTCGCACCGGTCGGCCTGATCCAACGCCTGGTCTAACGCCTTGTCGAAATAATGTCCAATAAGAGGAGCTTGATCATCGCCATTGACGGGCCGGGTGGGTCCGGCAAGAGCACCGTGGCGCGTTCGGTCGCCCGGCGCCTGGGATTCACCTATATCGACTCGGGAGCGATGTACCGGGCCGTGGCCCTATGGGCGCTGCGTCTGGGCATGGACCTGGACGATCTGTATCGTTTGGAACAGCTTGCGCAGGAAGCCCGCATCGAACTTCCGGACAACCGCGTGCTGCTCAATGGGGAAGACGTCACGACTGAGATCCGCGAGCCGAAGGTCAGCGAAGCCGCCTCCCGCGTAGCGGCACAGCCAGGTGTACGCCGCGCGATGCGCCAGGAGCAGCGCCGGATCGGAGCGGCCGGTCCGTCGGTCATGGAGGGCCGCGATATCGGGACGGTGGTGTTTCCGGAAGCGGAGGTAAAAATCTTCCTGGACGCGCAACCCGACGCCCGCGCGCAACGGCGAGCCTCGGAATTGGGCGTAGCGGTGGAGGAAGTGGCCCGCGATCTGGAGGTGCGAGACCAGCGGGACCGCAGCCGCGCGGAGGCTCCGCTCACGCAGGCTCCCGACGCCGAGTATCTGGACACCACGCATCTGACTCCCGCCGAGGCCGAAGAGGCCGTGCTCCGGCTGGTGCGCGAGCGCACCTCCAATGGAAAGGATCACAAGTAGAAACACGTGAGCGATCTTCTCGTCATGAAGTTCGGCGGCACCAGCATGGGCTCGGCCGAGCGCATCCGCGTGGCGGCGCGTCTGGCCGCGGAGCAGCGCGCCAAGCGTCCGGTGGTGGTAGTGGTCTCGGCGATGTCCAAGGTGACCGATCTGTTGCTGGATTCCCTTCGCAAAGCAGAGGCGGGAGATCAGGCCGACCTGGACGCCAATCTCGAAAAGCTGTCGGCGCGGCATCTCGAGTGTTGCCGCGGGCTCCTGCCAAAAGAGAAACAGGAGGAGGCGACCGCCGGCGTGGAACGCCTGATCGCCGAATTCGCGCGCATCGCCAAGGGTGTGATGATGCTGGGCGAGCGTCCGCCGCGCTCGGTGGACGAGGCCGTGGCCGTGGGGGAGCGCCTGTCCGCCTATCTGATGGCGTTCCATATGGAATCCGAGGGGGTGCCCTCGGTGGCGGTGAACGCCGCGGAGGTGATCGCGACCGATGCGGTGTTCGGCAACGCCACGCCGCTCATGGAGCAGACCCGCGCGCGGGCCGCCGCGGTGCTCGGCCCCCTGCTTAAAGGAAAGCCCGGCCAGGCGAAGGTGCCTATCGTTACCGGATTCAACGGATCGACGCTCGACGGTCGTCCGACGACGCTCGGGCGCGGAGGCTCGGACTTTTCGGCGTCCATTTTGGCCGCGGCCCTGGACGCCGGGGAGCTATGGATCTGGACCGACGTGGATGGAATCATGAGCGGGGATCCGCGGCTGGTTTCCGACGCGCGGGTGCTCCCGGAGATCACCTATGCCGAGGCGGCCGAGCTGGCGTATAACGGAGCCAAGGTGCTGCATCCCCGCACGCTGGCCCCGTTAGCCGAGCGCGGAATTCCCGTATGGAGTAAAAATAGTTTCGCACCGGAAAAACCGGGCACGCGCATCCTGCCCACGGTGGATTCCGGGCATGGCCCGCACGCGGTCACCTCCATGACGGACGTCGCGCTGGTTTCCATGGAACCCCTCAGTTCCGCTGTGAGTGGAACGAGACTGATGGCGCGGGCGATGGAGGCGCTGGCCCAGGCGAACGTCGAAATCCTGGCGTTCACCAGTTCGAGTTACCGGCAGAGCTTCTGCTTTCTGGTCCGCCAATCGGAGCTGGAGCGCGCCCTGGAGTTCCTGGAGGAAGACCTGGCGCTGGAGCTGGTCCACGGCTACCTCAAGCCGATCGAAGTGGACGACGACGTCGCGCTGATCGCAGTGGTGGGCGAGGGCATGCGCGGTACGCCCGGACTGGCCGGCCGGCTCTTCACGGCCATCTCGCGGCACGACATCAATATCATTGCCATCGCCCAGGGGTCCAGCGAGCTGACCATCGCGATCGTGGTCCGGCGCGGGGGGCTGGAGCAGGCGGTGCGGGCCATCCACGGAGAGTTTTGATCGGGCCGGATACGGTTACGCCGTCGCCTTCTTGCTTTGCTTGAAAAAGGCCAGCAATTCTTCGTTCATCTGGTCTTTCAGAGTCGAGCACATGCCGTGCGGCGCGCCGGGAATCACTTTCAGCGTGGCGCCCGGTACCAGTTTGGAGGAGAGCAGCGCCGCGGCGCCGATGGGCACGATCTGGTCGGCGTCACCGTGTAATATGAGCGTGGGCACGTCGAACTTCTTCAGGTCTTCGGTAAAGTCCGTCTCCGAGAAGGCCTGGATGCAGTCGTAGACCGCCTTGTGTCCCGCGATCATCCCCTGCAGCCAGAAAGAGTCGCGCAGGCCTTGCGAGACCTTGGCGCCGGGCCGGTTGAAGCCGTAGAAGGGCTCGCTGAGATCTCTGAGGAACTGCGCGCGGTCGCCTTGCACGGCGGCGCGAAGCTGGTCGAAAGCCTCCATCGGCAATCCGCCGGGGTTGGCCGGCGTCTTGAGCATCAGCGGCGGAACTGCACTGATGAGAACAGCCATGGCGACGCGTTTCGTCCCGTGACGGCCGATGTAGCGGGCCACTTCGCCGCCGCCGGTTGAGTGGCCGACGTGGATCGCGTCGCTCAAATCAAGCCTCTCGGTGAGCGCCGCCAGGTCGTCCGCGTAGGTATTCATCTCGTTTCCATCCCAGGGCTGGCCCGACCTGCCATGGCCGCGCCGGTCATGGGCGATACAGCGATACCCTCGGCTGGCCAGAAACAGCATCTGGTCTTCCCAGGCGTCCGCACTCAAAGGCCATCCGTGGCTGAAGACCACCGGTTGTCCCGCGCCCCAATCCTTGTAGTAAAGGTGAGTTCCATCTTTCGTGGTCATCGTCGGCATAACGTATTCTCCATCCTCCTGGTTGTTACGGTTGGCAACCTCGCGACGGGGCTAAGGCCGAACTACGCTGCCAGTTTATCACTCGAAACCGGTTCTCGGCCCACCGCCGGGGCTTCGGAGGCCACGCTCTCGCGATGGTGGTCCGGCGCGGGGGGCTGGAACAGACGGTGCGGGCGATTCACGGCGAGTTCTGACGTGTTTACCGGTTGATATACTGCTTCATGTAGTTCTTCCGCCGGGCCGTGGGCAAAGAATCCACTCGTTCTCGGGCGCAATCCGGAGGTAGCTCGCTTATGCACCTGTACCGTCTCGCGATCCTTGCTGCCGCTGCCATGCCGGCCGCGCTCATGGCCGCTCCCCAAGGCAGCACGCCTTCGCCCAACCCGCAGACTTTGCCGCGCACGGCCGACGGCAAGCCCGACTTTGAAGGCATCTGGCAAGCGTCCAGCAGCGCGGCAGCCGATCTTCAGGATCACGCGGCAAGCCTCAACATGCAGGCCGGCCGGTCGGTGGTCGACGGGAACAAAATCCCATATCAGCCGTGGGCCGCGGTCAAGAAGGCCGAGAACTTCAAGAATCGGCAGACCGCCGATCCGCTCTCGAAATGCTACATCCCGGGCGTCCCTCGGGTCATGTATCTGGACTTCCCGTTCCAGATTTTCCAGACGCCCAAAGCCATCACCATGGCCTTTGAATGGGAGCTGGACTACCGCCTGATTTACACCAACGGCACTCCTCATCCCGCCGACAGCGACTTCTGGATGGGCGATTCACGGGGCCATTGGGAGGGCGACACGCTGGTGGTGGACGTCCGCGACATCAATGACAAAACCTGGTTCGACATGGCCGGGGATTTTCACAGTGACGCGCTGCACGTGGTCGAGCGCTACAACATGACCGGCCGCGACACGATTCAGTACGAAGCCACCATCGAGGATTCGAAAGTTTTCACGAAACCCTGGACCATCCACATTGCCTTGCACCGGCGGACGGATCGGGACAGGCTTTTCGAGTACGTCTGCCAGGCGGAGGGCGAAGAAGTGAGCGGCGCGTTCACGCGCGAGGATCGGACCTGGTATCCCGGCAGCGGAAAAACGCCTCCGATGACAATGGCGGCCGCTGCGAGCGTTCCCGCCGCTCCGCCTGTAGCCGTGGCGAACCTCCGCAGGATGCCGGACGGAAAGCCGGATCTGGAGGGCTTCTATGAATCCAAAACCAGGGGTGCGAACCAGGGATTGGAAAGACGCGGCAGTGTCCTGATCGATCCGCCCGGCGGCAAACTTCCGATGCAACCATGGGCCGTGGAGGAAAAAGCCAGCCGGAGACTTACCGAACGCGGGTATGACGATCCGACGGCCCATTGTTTCCCCGCCGGCGTGCCGCGCTCGATGTACGTCCCGCAGGGGTTGCAGATCGTTCAGACGCCCAAGTATGTCGTTTTTCTGTACGAACGCGTGGCGTGGCGCATTGTGCCGCTGGATGGGCGCGCCCACCTTCCCGACACGATCCGTTTGTGGCAGGGCGACTCGGTCGGGCATTGGGAGGGCGACACGCTGGTGATCGACACCACCAACCTGAACGGCAAAACCTGGCTCAATGAAGGCGGCGAGATTATAAGCTATGCCGCGCACGTGGTGGAACGATTCACGCCGTCGGGTCCGGACACTCTCACCTACCAGGCCACCGTCACCGATCCGGTGGTGTACACGCGGGCGTGGACGATCTCCTTTCCGGTGGAACGCGAAAAGTTCGAGCTTCTGGAGGCGGCGTGCCACGAGGAGGATCGCGACCTGCCGCACCTGAAGGCGCTCAAAGACGCGGCAGCCGCGAAGAAGGACTAGCCCGCGCGGTCCTCCGGCCATCCAGATCGCTTGTCTCCATTTGTCTCTAGGGTCCCGCTGATCCGCCCGGGAAACCTGATCCTCGTATAGACTACATAGGAGGAGTTCCACAGGGAGATCTCAATATTTAGGAGAAGGGCAAAAAATGAAGACAATGCAACGAAGTCTGCTTTCGGCAGTTGTAGTCCTATCGTCCGCCGCGATGGTCATGGCGCAAGGCCCCGGAAAGGGGAAAGGAAGAGGCGGCCCGCCGCGGCCGGTGTTTTCGGTCAGCTCGCCGGCATTTCCGGATGGCGGCGAGGTTCCCGCGAAGTATACCTTCCGAGGCGAGAACAAGTCGCCGGAGTTCGAATTCCATTGGAGCATGGAGCCGGAAGGCCTCCAGACCTACGCTGTCATTTTCCACGACATCGAGAATTCCTCGAACAAAACCACCGTGGACACGCTCCACTGGTCGGCGTTCAACATCCCCGGCACCGCTAAGGGCTTGCCGGAAGGACTGGGCGCGGGGGATCTGCCCGACGGAACGCGTAACGGTCCCGGCATTGCCGCCGCCAGGGGCACACCAGCCTATTTCGGACCGGGCGCGGGCCCCGGGCCGTTCCATCACTACGTGTTCGAGTTCTATGCCCTGGACACGAAGCTGGACTTGCCGGCCAAGACCACGCGCGAAGATTTGATGAAGGCGATGGACGGCCACGTCATCGGGAAGGCGGCGTATGTCGGCCGCTACCATGCACCGGCCCAATAGAACCTGAGCCCGATAGAACCTGAGAATGACTCTCGCGGCTCCCTTTTCGAGCCGCGAGAGCTGCGCGGCCGCAAAGTTGGCAATCGGAAACGCACCGGCCGCTGAGTGGTTAGACCGAGTAAAGTGCTGCGATATACTGGGGGTAGCTCGCCCTTAAAAATCAGGCGGTTTCACGCGCCCACAGGGCCGCGCGCCAGCAGCTGGAGATATCAAAATGTTCGATCTGTTCCGCAGCCCGGATAAGCTTAAGAAGTACATCCTGGGTGGGTTGTTGACCGTGGTGGCGCTGTCCATGGTCACCTACCTGATCCCCAACTATAATTTGGGGACCACCACCAGCGCCAATCCGGTGCTGGCGGAAGTCGGCGGCCAGAAGATCACCGCGCAAGAGGCGCAGCAGCTGTTCGAGAAGACCAGCGCGGGCCGCATCCCGCCGGAGCTGATGGAGATCTATCTGCCCCAATTCGTGGAACAGATGATTTCGCAGCGCGCGGCTCTCTATGAAGCCCGCAAGCTGGGCATTACGGCCAGCGACGACGAAGCTCTCGCGGGTTTGGTGGCCAACTTCCCGCAGTTCTTTCCCAACGGGACGCTGGCATCCAAGGATCAGTTCGAGGCGGCCCTGGCGCAACAGGGGATCACTTTGCAGGACGTGGTGGACGAGGCCCGGGATCAGGTGGTCTTGGGCAAACTCGAGAGCGCCGTCTTGGGCAGCGTGGTGGTGACGCCCAAGGAGATCGAAGACGAGTTTCGCAAGAAGAACGAAAAAGCGAAGATTCAATACATCGCGTTTCCTCCCGCCAAGTTTCGCGACCAGGTCAAGCCCACCGACGAGGAAGAGCGCAAGTATTACGAATCGGAGAAGGCCAGCTTTACCCAGCCCGAGAAAATGAGTTACCAGGTGGTGGTGCTCGATCAGGAAAAAGTCGCGGCCACGATCCAGGTAACCGACGCCCAGCTGCGCGCCGCTTACTCCAACTCCCTGGATAACTTCCGCATGCCGGAGCGCGTGCACGCGCGCCACATCCTGCTCAAAACCGACGGGAAGTCGGATGCCGAGAAGAAAGCGATCAAGGCCAAGGCCGAGGATTTACTGAAACAGCTCAAGAACGGCGCCGATTTCGCGGAGCTGGCTAAGAAGTATTCCGAAGACGGAACCAAGGATCAAGGCGGCGATCTGGGCTGGTTTACTCACGGTCAGATGGTTCCCGAGTTCGACAGTGCGGCCTTCGCGCTGAAGCCGAAGGAACTGAGCGGCGTGGTGACGTCGCAGTACGGCTATCACATCATTCAAGTGCTGGAAAAGGACCCCGCGAAGCTCAAGCCGTTCGAGGACGTGAAGGACGAACTGGCCAAGGAAGTACGCGATCAGTCCGTCACCGACAAGATGCAGATGCTGGGCGACCAGATGCACGCGGCCCTGGTCCAGTCTCCCAAATCCGCCGAGGAAGTCGCCAAGAAGTACGGCGCGGAAGTCTTCACCATGTCTTCGGCCGCGGAAGGCGCCGCGATCCCGACCCTGGGCGTGAATCCGGAAATCGACAACGCGCTGGCGACCATGAAACCGGATCAGGTATCGGATCTCCTGTATCTGGCCAACAACCGCGTGGCGGTGGCGATTTTGAACGGCCGCACTCCGGGCCGGCCGGCGGAGTTTAACGAAGTCCAGGCGCAAATCCGGGATAAACTGGTGACCGACAAGTCGGCTGAGATCGCGGCGGACCGCGCCAAAGAGGCGGCGGAACGGCTGAAGAAGGGTGAGGAGATCAGCAAAATCGCCAAGTCCTTTCAACTCGACGTGACCACCTCCAGCACCTTCGGGCCCGCCGATTCGGTGGAGGGCCTGGGGCCGGCCGCCGGTCTGGGAGACGTCTTCGCGCTGCCGGTCGGAGGGGTTTTGGGTCCCCTCCCGGTCCAGGGACGGGATGTCGTGGCCAAGGTCACCGAAAAGACCGCCGCCGACCTGACGGCGCTTCCGGTGGAACACGATACGATACTCGCGAGCCTGAAACAGCAAAAAGCTAAGGAGCGCGGCGCCCTTCTCATGGACGGCATCCTCGCCAAGCTGACCAGCGACGGCACGGTGAAGGTGAACCAGAAAGAGATCCAGAATCTGGTCGCTTCCCTGCGCCAAAAGTAGACGCGCCCCGTCACGAGGTCCACCTTCTGGCCCATTTCTTAATCGACGTCTGGCGGAGCCTTACCGATCCCGACCGCCTGATTCATCTGCTATCCCAGGTCATCACGGGTTGGTGGGGATACGCCTTACTGGCCGGGATCGTTTTCTCGGAAACTGGTCTGCTGGTGGGGCTATTCCTGCCGGGCGATTCGCTGCTGTTCACGGTGGGCGTGGTGGCCGGAGCAGGCGAACTCAATATCGTTCAGATTTGCGCCCTGCTGGTATTCTTCTCGATCCTGGGCGATCAGAGCGGCTACCTGCTGGGCCGCCGAACCGGGCCGCGTATCTTCGTCCGCCCGGATTCGCTGTTCTTCAAGCACGAATACGTGATCCGCACGCAGCAGTTCTATGAGAAGCACGGCGGCAAGACGCTGATTTACGCGAAGTTCGTTCCTATCGTGCGCACCTTCGCGCCGTTCATGGCGGGCGTGGGGCGGATGAAATATTCGCGGTTCGTCTCGTTCAACGTGATCGGGGGGCTGGGCTGGGTGGTGTCCATGACTCTGGCCGGCTATTACCTGGGATCGATCCCGGTCATCCGCGGGAACTTCGACAAGGTGGTCATCGGGATTGTGTTCCTCAGCGTCGCTCCCATGGTGGTGCACTACTTCAGGGCGCGCCGCGTAACTTCTTAAGAGCGGCCTGGATCACGGGGTCGCGCCGCATCTCGATCTCATCGCCGCGGGCCACGCCGAACTTCAGGTTCAAAATTTCCTGCTCCAACCGGCTGGCGATCCAGTCGCGCTGGCTCAGCCAGTCCGCCACGGGCGGCTGGATGGAGTGCTCGGACAGAAACACCTTGAGCTGATCGAGCATTTCGGGCGTCACCTGCGCATCGTCGCCCACGGTGTGGGTGCGCAAATACTCGCCGGCGAAGGTGGTGAACGATCCCGTGCCGTCCAGCACGATCTGGAGGCGGGATTGTGCCGCCGGGTAGACGATTTCGTCCGGTTGGATCCCGCCTCCGCCGGGCAGCGTCCGGCCGGCGTCGGAGAGAAACGGCCCGCGCGCGACATGGGTCGCGGCGCCCAATTGGCCGCTGGCCAGCGGCTTTTGTATCGAGCGGCCGCTGGGCGTGTAGTAAAACGCCGTGGTGAGCGCCAGGCCGGTGGACGCCGACATGGGAAACACCTGCTGGACCAGTCCCTTTCCGTAGCTCGGCTCGCCCAGTACGATGGCGCGATCATGATCCTGCAGCGCGCCGGTGACGATCTCCGACGCGCTGGCGCTCTTGCCGTTGATCAGAATCGCCACGGGAAAAGTGTAAGGTATCGCATCCTTGGGAACGGTGACCCGCTCCGTCTTGGTGTTACGGCCGCCGATGGTGAAGATCAGCTGATCGGGTGAAAGAAACTGCGAAGCGGTTTCCACGGCCGCCTGCACGGCGCCGCCGGGATTGTCGCGCAGGTCCACGATCAGGCCTTTGAGGTATTCGCCGCCCAGTTTCTCGATGGTCTGTTTCACCAGCTGGCCGGTGGGCTTCTCGAAGCTGGTGATGCGCAGGTGGCCGATGCCGGGCGCGATCATGTAGGCGCGGTCCACGGTGGGCGCATCCAGCAGGGCGGGCGACATCTTGAGTTGCACCGGCCGTTCGCTGCCGGGCTTGCGGACGTCGAGCGTGGCTTCCTTCTGGCGGGCTTCACCCAATAGTTGGGTGAGCTGCTCGACATCCAGATAGCGGATCGGGATGTTGTTGATGGCCAGAATTTCGTCGCCGGCGGACAGGCCGGCCTTGGCGGAGGGCGAGCCTTCGACCGTCTGTAGCACGATCACACGGCCCGGCAACAGGCTTACGATGCTGCCGAATCCCTTGCGCTCGCTCGATTGCATCTGCTGCAGCTGCTCGAACGAATCCGGATCGAAGAACACCGAATGCGGGTCGAGGGTGCGCAGCATGCCGGGAATCGCGCCCTGGTAGATCGCGGTTTCGGCCGGAACGGAGTCCGCCGCTTCGCTCTCCACGGTCGCGTAAACGCCGGCGATCTTCTTCAGCTGTTGTTCGATTTGCGCGGGATCATCCGCGGCCAGCAACGGCCGCAAATAAACGCAAAGGAACGCGAATGACCAAAAGAGTCTCATCGCTGATAGCGCATGCTTTGGCGGATGCGGTGACGTTCCAGCGCCAGATCGATCAAGCGGTCCAGCAGTTCGGCGAACGGCACTCCGGCCGCTTCCCACATTTTCGGATACATGCTGATGGAAGTGAAGCCCGGGATGGTATTGATCTCGTTGATATAGAGCTGGCCCGAGGCGGTCTCCATCAGAAAATCGACCCGCGCCATGCCTTCGCACTCGACGGCCTGATAGGCGGCTACGGCCAGACGCCGCATTTCCGCGGTCTGCCCGGGGGTGAGCGGAGCCGGCACGATGAGCTTGGCCGCATCGAGCAGATACTTGTCTTCGTAATCGTAGAACTCGCGCGACGGGATCACCTCGCAGGGGATCGCCGCCAGCGGTTCCTCGCTGCCCAGCACGGAGCATTCGAACTCGCGTCCCGCGATGCCGCGCTCCACCAGAATTTTGCGGTCGTACTGGCCGGCCAGTTCCAGCGCGGCCTCCAGCTCGGCGCAGTCTTTCACTTTCGAGATGCCGACCGAAGAACCCAGATTTGCGGGCTTGACGAACAGCGGAAACGGAAGGCTGGAATCGCCGCGGTGGCCGCGGATGACGGTGAAATACTCGGTTACCGGCAGCCCCCGCTCCGCGAGAAGCCGCTTGGTGACTTCTTTGTCCATCGCGACGGCCGAAGCCAGCACGCCCGCCCCTACGTAGGGCAGTCCGGCCAGCTCGAGCAGACCTTGGACCGTTCCGTCCTCGCCGAAGGTTCCATGCAGGGCGGGGAAGACCACATCGATTCCGGGATTGGCGCCGGGTTCGGGCGAAAGCGCGCGCGGCTGCCAGCGGCCTTCGGGCGTAATAAAGATGCGCTGGACGTCGTACTTGGCCGGATCGAGGCCGGCGATAATCGATTCGGCCGAGCGCAGGGAGATTTCGTGCTCGCCGCTCCGGCCGCCGTACAGCACGGCCACGCGCAGAAGGGGCATCCTAAAGAATCCTCTTTCCCAAAGCCGACAGCATCAGTTCGACAGCCAGGATCGCGGTGCGGTTGGCGACATCGATCACCGGATTCAGCTCCACCATTTCGAGCGAGGTCATCAGGCCGCTGTCGCAGACGATCTCCATGGCCAGGTGCGCCTCGCGATAGGTGATGCCGCCCGGGACCGGGGTGCCGACGCCGGGCGCCTCCGTCGGATCCACGGCGTCCAGATCGAAGGAGAGATGAAATCCGGAAGTGCCCGAGGAAACCGCGTGAATCGCCTGCTGCATCACCGTGCGCATGCCGCGCTCATCGATATCGCGCATGGTGAAAGGATGCACGCCCGCGCCGCGAACGTTATAGCGCTCGATATCGTCCACGCTGCGCAGTCCCACGATGGCGACGTTTTCCGGATCGACCATGGGTACCTGACCGGCGATACCGGTCAGCTCGGGCGGGCCCAGGCCGATGATGCACGCCAGCGGCATGCCGTGCACATTGCCGGACGGGCTCGAGTCGGGCGTGTTCATGTCGGCGTGCGCGTCGATCCACAGCAAACCCAGTTTCTTGCCGTTCTTATTCAGGTGACGGGACATGCCCGCGACGGTTCCGATGGCGGCGGAGTGATCGCCGCCCAGCACCACCGGGACGCGTTCCTGATCGGCTGCGCGCTCCACCATTTCGGCAAGCCGCGCGCACGTGTGGGCGATCTGCGGAAGATAGTGCGCGTTGGGGGGGCCGGAGGGCAGGCTTTCCGGCTGGTCGACCACGATGTTGCCCAGGTCCTCGGCCAGGTAGCCCAGAGCGGCGAGTTTCTGATTGAGGCCCGCGACACGCAGGGCCGAGGGTCCCATGTCGACGCCGCGGCGTCCCGCACCCAGATCCATGGGCGCGCCGATGACGGCGATGTGAGATTGACGCATGCCAGCGAGAAACCTATAACGATTATCGCGTCTTTAGTCTTTGAGCTCGAAGCTGATCAGGTGAATCTCGACGTCGCCCACGTTTTCGACGCTGTGCGGAGGCAGGCAATCGAGCCAAGCTGCCGGGGGCAGGGGATTCGCAAGAGCCCTGCTATCGAACAGGATGTTTCCCTCGCCGTCGCGGCGGATGAAGTGGCTGAAGCTGACGGTGTTGTACACTGCGGGCCAGCGGTGCGTGTGGACCGGCACGGTATCGCCCACCGGAATGCGGGTGTCGAGGACACGCACCTGGTCGTTTTCAAATACCAAGGTGTGATGGCGGGGCGCGGCGATCACGGCGTCGAGTTCGGGGGGCCAGGGCCAGGGTTCTTGCATACTGTTACGGCTTCGTGCGGTACAACATCCGAGGGAAGGCAGTGGTTTCGCGGACATGCTCCAGGCCGCACATCCACGCCACGAACCGCTCGACACCCATGCCGAAGCCGGCGTGCGGGACGCTGCCATACTTGCGCAGATCCAGGTACCACTCGAAGGCTTCGCGCGGCAGGTTGTGCTCTTCCAGACGTTTGAGCAGCAGGTCCAGGTCGTGAATGCGCTGGCCGCCGCCGATGATCTCGCCGTAGCCCTCGGGCGCGATGAAGTCGACTCCCAGCGCGACGTCGGCGCGATCCGGCGCGAGGGCGAAATAGAACGCCTTGACCGCGGCGGGGTAGCGATCGATCATCACCGGCCGGTCGAGGTCCTCGGTGACCAGCGTCTCGTCCGTGTTGCCCAGGTCGCTGCCCCACTCAATCTCGCTGCCCTTGGCTTTGAGTTTTTCGACGGCCTGATCGTAACTCATGCGATGGAAGGGAGCCTTCACGGCCTCGAGCTTGGAGACATCGCGCTCCAGCACCTTCAGATCCTCGCGGCGATTCTCCAGAACGCGGCCGATGACGTGCAGAACTAATTCTTCACCGACATGCTTCACGTCTTCCAGATCGGCGTAGGACATCTCCGGCTCCACCATCCAGAACTCGGTCAGATGCCTCCGGGTTTTGGATTTTTCCGCGCGAAACACCGGGCCGAAGCAGTAGGTCTTGCCGAAGGCCGCGGCGGTGGCTTCACCATAGAGCTGGCCGGATTGCGCCAGATAGACTTTTTCGTCATCGAAGTAATCCACTTCGAACAGCGTGGTGGTGCCTTCGCACGCGGCGGGCGTGAAGATGGGCGTGTCGACCAGAATGAAGCCGTGCGAATCGAAGTACTCGCGAATCGCCTTGATCACCTCGTGGCGGACCAGCAGCGCCGCATGCTGGCGGCGGCTGCGCAGCCACAGATGGCGATGGTCCATCAGGAAATCGATGCCGTGCTCTTTGGGCGTGATGGGATAGGGATCGGACTCGGGCACGCGCTGCACGATCTGGGCGCTTTCCAAATCCATCTCGAAGCCGCCGGGCGCTCGAGCCTCAGCGCGGATCTTCCCGCGGACGATCAGCGACGATTCCTGGGTCAGGTGCTTGAGCGATTCAAACAATTCTTCAGGGAGCGCCGATTTAACGGCCACGCACTGCATGATCCCCGAACCGTCGCGCACCTGCGGGAAACAGATTTTGCCGCCGCTGCGGAGGTTGTACAGCCATCCGGCGATCTCGACCGTTTCACCGGCGTGATGGCCGGCCTCGGCGATCGTGACTCTTGGGACGACGGACTCAGGACTCATGTGGCGGTTTCAATCCTTCCAGGTATTCAAAAGCGGCCCGCGCCGATTCGAGCGGGTGGGCCATGCCGGCGACCTCGCGCAGCTCCAGAAGCAAGGGATACTGCCCGGGCGCGGAGCGCAGCAGCTCCATCGTTGGGAGCCAATCCACGGTTCCGCCGGAGCCGCCGTTGGGAAACAGATGCGAATCGTCGGAGCCGTTGTTATCGTGCACGTGCGTGGAGCGGATACGCGATTTCAGCAGGCGATATTCATTCTCGACGCTGCCGCGCATATGGGCGTGACCCACGTCGAAGCACACATTCAAGTGCAGGTGGGTCACGTTCAGGAACATCAACAGGCGCTCGGCGCCGGCCAGCTCGTTGGGCGTGTTCTCGAGCAGCACTTCGACGCCGCGCTGCCGCGCGAACAAGTTGATTTCCTCGAGCGCCGAAAACGCATAGTCGATCTTGTGCTCGTCGTATTCTTCCCCGGCGACGCCCAGGTGCTGGATCAGGTAGCGGAACGGCACCGTCTCGGCGATCTCCAGAGCGCGTTTGACTTCGTCCACCATGTCGAGCCGCTTGGATTTCACCGGCTCGGTGATGGTGATGATGGACTGCGGTCCGGACCGGCCCCAGACGTTGTCGCTATACATGGGCGAGTGCAGGGAATGAAGTTTCAGCTGGGCGTCGCGGAACCAATGTCCCAGCTCGACGATCTGCGCTTTGTCGCGATAGTCCAGATGCTGGCGGGCGCAGAAGATTTCGACCAGCGGGATGCCGGCGTTCCACATGCGCTCCAACCACACCGTGGTCAGGCGGTGATTCGCGAACAGGTGTGTGGAGAGGGCGCGCTGCATCTTATCAGTATCGGCTCAGTGGCGTATTCGACTAGTATCCCGCGGCCTTGCCCGACGCGCGTCCATCCGAGCCGCCCTCCAGCCAGTCTCCGCGGTTGACGATCATTTCCACTCGGGCGAGGACCAGCCCAGGCGAATGGTCGACGTCATAGCCGCGCGATTTCAGGAGCGCGACGGTGTCGGGAGAGATCCCCGGTTCCAGGTACAGCTTGTCGGGCTGCCATTGGTGATGAATGCGGGGCGCGTCCACCGCATCCTGGGCGTTCATGCCGAAATCGACCACGTTGAGGATGGTTTGCAGCACCGCGGAGATGATCCGGGCGCCGCCGGGAGCGCCCACGGCCATGAAGAATTTTCCGTCGCGGGTCAGGATCGTCGGCGTCATCGAAGAAAGCGGACGTTTGCCGGGCTGGATGGCGTTCGCCTCGCCCTGGATCAGCCCGAACACGTTGGGCGAGCCCGGCTTGGAAGTGAAATCGTCCATTTCGTCGTTCAGCAGGAAACCAAGGCCGGGCACGGTGATGCCGTTGCCGTAGCCTTCGTTGAGCGTGTAGGTCACCGCCACTGCGTTGCCCTGCGCATCGACGACGTTAAAATGCGTGGTCTCGCCGCCCTCGCGCCCGGCGGGAAGCCCCGGCAGGATCTGTGCGCTCGGCGTGGCATGATTCGGATCGATGCTGTCCCGGCGGCGCCGGATGTAGGCCGGATCGAGAAGTGCGCTTAATCGCAGCTTGCCGAAATCGGGATCGCCCAGGTATTGGCTGCGGTCGGCATAATAGCGGCGCATCACTTCCGCCAGATACCCGATCTCGGCCGCGGAGCCGAAGCCGGATTTCTCATATCCGGAGCCTTCAAGCATCCCGAGCATTTGCAGAATCCCGACGCCGCCGGAACTGGGCGGAGGCGCGGCGATAATCCCGTATCCGCGATAGGAGCCGGTCAGCGGCGCGCGCTCCACGGCGGCGTACTTCTGCAGATCGGACAAGGTGATCAGGCCGCCGTTGCGGGCCATCTCGTCAACCAATTTGCGCGCCGTTTCGCCCTGGTAGAATTCGTTCGCGCCGTCTTTCGCGATGCGGCGGAGCGTCCGGGCGAGTTCCGGCTGTGCCAGAGTTTCGCCTGCCGCGAAGTAGGCTCCGTTCTTCAGGAAGATGCGCCTGGATTCCGGATCTTGCGATAAGTTGCGGGCGTTCTTCAGCGATTCGGCGAATGCATAGCTCACGGGAAATCCATGCTCCGCCAAGGCGATCGCCGGCTTCATGAGGTCGGCCCACTTGCGGCTGCCGTATTTCCGCTGGGCCAGCTCGAATCCGCGCACGGTGCCGGGGACGCCCGCCGACTTCCAGCCGTCCAAACTCTCGCGCGTGGGCTTCCCGGAAGCATCCAAATACATGTCGCGCGAGGCTTTCCCGGGGGCGCGCTCGCGGAAATCGATGAAGGTGGAACGGCCGTCGGCGAGGCGGATCAGCATGAATCCGCCGCCGCCCAGGTTCCCGGCATAGGGGTGAGTCACGGCCAGGGCGAAGCCGACGGCGACCGCCGCGTCCACCGCGTTGCCGCCGTCTCTGAGGACCTGAACCCCCACGTCGGCGGCCAACGGCTCCTGCACGGTCACCATGGCGTGGCGGGCACGAACGGGTTCACGCGCATCCGAGGAGGGGCACAAGCTCACGACAAGCAGGAAGGTGACGAACAGCCACCGCATGCATCCGATTCTAGCAGCCCTGGACCGCAGGACTTTTTGCCGCCCGCCGCCAGAATTCTCTTGCAATAATTTTAAGTAAGACTTAAAGTATATATTGTAAAACATCAAGGAGAAGGTTATGTGGAATTGGAATCTGAGGCGAGCCAGCCTGAAACGCCAGGCCAGGATCTTTGATGTCTTGGCTACGTTTGCGGTGGCGGTCGACGCATGCTTGGCGTTGGTGCCCAGATCGTATCTGTGGCGGCGCCCTTGTGGAAAGGCGGGGAAGTGGCTGAAACGCTGCTCAACATCGCAGTGCAGGCAATCATTTCAGCACCCGCATTGTTCTATGTCAGCGGCCTTAGCGCGCGCTCGACACGTATTTCGCCGCATCGGTGGAGGCGACCTGTTTGCGCGCGAGAACAGCCGCGGCCTGACCGCGATTGGCAGGGCATTGCTGATTGGGGCGGTGTGGGCGATGGCCGCTCAAGGACTCGTGCCCATCAATCCGCAAGACCAATTGAGCCCCATCGGTCTGGGCGCAGCCGATCTGGCTTTGGCTGCTCTGGGCATGGCGCTGATGATGATCGGGCGAGTGATGAGCGCAGCCATCGATCTCAAGGCTGAGAACGACAGTTTCGTCTAATGCCGATTATCGTCACGCTTGACGTCATGCTAGCCAGAAGGAAGATGAAGGCCAGAGATTTGTCTGCGCGGATCGGCCTCTCGGAAACGCAACTGTCGCTTCTGCGCTCGGGCAAAGTGCGCGGCGTGCGTTTCGGCACCTTAATGAAGCTGTGCGCGGTGCTGGAGTGCAAGCCCGGCGATCTTCTGGACTATCAATTCGACGCCGCAGATCTCAATGCCGCGGATGGAGAAGATTTATGAGGATGCTCAAGTGGATTGCGAAGATTATCGGCGCCTTGCTGTGCGCCATCGTGCTGGCGATCGCGGCGGCTGCCGCCTACCGAATCCACGGTCAGCACCTGGCTGCCTCGGCACTGGCGATCCGGACGCCGAACGGCATTGTAGAAGGACGTTTTCAGTCCATCGGCGGCATCGAACAATGGATTCAGATCCGTGGCGAAGATCGCAACAACCCCGTGATTCTGTTTCTTCACGGCGGTCCCAGCGTATCGATGATTCCTTTCACCTATCGGACGATGCGAGCCTGGGAAAAGCAATTCACCATCGTGAATTGGGATCAACGCGGAGCGGGCCGCACGTATACGCACAATGGCGGCGCGGCTAGTCCACCGGCCGGCATCGATCAACTGATTGCGGATGGGCTCGATGTGGGTGAATTCGCGCGGCAACATCTGCACAAAAGAAAAATCATCCTGGTTGCGGAATCGTTCGGCACCATCATCGGCACGGAAATGGCACGCAGGAGGCCGGATCTGTTTTGCGCCTACGTGGGCACCGGGCAGATCGTGAATATGGTCCAAACGGAAGCCGTAGGTTACCGGCTGCTGACGGCGCGGGTTCATTCGGCCGGCGATGAGAAGGCCATGGCGAAGTTGCGGGAGATCGGACCACCCCCTTACGCGGATTCGGCCGCTCTTATTGCTGAACAGGAAATCATGAGCGCATATGCGCCGGTCTCCGAGCGCGTGAGCATGACGGAGGGGATGGGCCGGGACTTTCTTCTCGCCCCGGGGTATTCCCTGCACGATCTCTACGATCTGCTCCTGGGCGCTACGCGGCATCGCAGCGGTCTCGTGAAGGAGGCCATGGATTACGACGCGCCGGCGCGCGGGACCCGGTTCGAAATACCGATGGTCTTTATCCAAGGCAGCGAAGACCTCTTTGCGCCCACCGAGTTGGTCGCGGCATTCCAGGAAAAGATCACCGCGCCCGTGAAGGAACTGGCCGTGATCCCCGGAGGCGGCCATAATTCGTTTTATGGCTTCAGCGGTCTATTTCTTCACGAGCTGGTTACGCGGGTGCGGCCGCTGTGCGTCGAGACACCAAGACTATCTTTAGCGAATTAGCGAAGGCGAAGATCGGCGACCGCCTCCTCTACAATCGAAAAGGATGCCTCTGAAAGACGTTCGGCGTCACGAGCGTATTCCGTGCACCTTAGCGGTGCGGATGGCCTGGACGGACCCGGAAGGGTCGGACCGCAATGCCCGCGGGAAATGCCGCGACATTTCGCCGGATGGACTGCGTATTGAGACGGAGGGTACGATCCCTGCCCAGACCAACCTGAGCCTGCGCGTCGAAAAGGTGGACGTGGCCGGTTCCGGCCGGGTGCGCTACTTCCGCCGGGGTCCCATGCGCAACGTCATAGGCGTGGAGTTGAGCCAGAAGGTCCGCCAGCAGTTGCTGGACACACTGCGGCAGACGCCGGACGGCTCATAGAAATCTCCAATCCAGCCCATCAAAAGAATCGAACGCGAAAGCGCCCTGGAAGTCACTATACTAATGAGGTTTACGCCACGTGGCGTCCCGACGCAAAGGAGCGTCAATATGAGGAACCCGTCTTTCCCCATGCTTCGCGCTGGCGATGGTGCGCCAGCCAGGTCTGCTGATTTATGGCGAGGCGCCGACGCGCCTCAAACGTTCACTTCATGGATACGATGCCTACAGTTTCTGGCGCTGCTGGCGCTTTCCGCGGGAGTTTCGCTGGCGCAGTCCATCCCCCCGGATGTCGCCAAGAAGCTGGACGATCTGGACAAGGCCGTCAAGAACGCCCAGATGGCGGGCGACAACGCCTGGATGCTGACCAGCGCGGCGCTGGTCCTGATGATGACCGGTCCCGGCCTGGCGTTGTTCTACGGCGGTTTAGTGCGCAAGAAGAACGTGCTGAGCACCATGATGCACAGCTTCGTCCTGATGGCCACGGTTTCGATTCTGTGGGCGGTGGTCGGCTACAGCCTGTCGTTCGGCGAGGGGAACGCCTTTTTCGGCGATCTGCGCTATCTGTTCCTGCGGGGAGTGGGCGCGGCTCCCAACCCCGATTACGCCGCGACCATTCCGCAGCAAACCTACATGATCTACCAGCTGATGTTCGCCATCATCACGCCGGCGCTGATCTCCGGAGCGTTCGCCGAGCGGATGAAGTTCAAGGCCATGCTGCTGTTCATGACGCTGTGGTCGCTGGTGGTGTACTTCCCGATGGCGCACATGGTGTGGGGCAAGGGCGGGCTGCTGAACGCGGCGCTGGGCGGCAGTTTCCCGGCCTTGGATTTCGCCGGTGGAACGGTGGTGCACGTCACTTCGGGAGTTTCGGCGCTGGTGTGCGCGCTGTACCTGGGCAAACGGGACAACTATCCGGACGAATCCATGCGGCCGCACAGCGTGGTGCTGAGCGTGATCGGAGCCTGCCTGCTGTGGGTGGGCTGGTTCGGATTCAACGCGGGCAGCGCGGTATCGGCCGGATCGCTGGCCTCCAGCGCTTTCATCGCGACGCACTTCGCCACGGCGGGGGCGGTATTAGGGTGGATGGGCATCGAATGGATGGTGGCCGGCAAGCCCAGTGTGCTGGGCGCGATTTCAGGAGCAGTGGCCGGGCTGGTGGCGATCACGCCGGCGTCGGGCTTCGTGACGCCGATGCCCGCGATCTTGATCGGGCTGGTGGCGGGCGTGGTGTGCTACCTGATGGTCAGCAAGGTCAAGCGGATGTTCGGATACGACGACGCGCTGGATGCGTTTGGCGTGCATGGAGTCGGCGGGACGCTGGGTGCTCTGCTGACCGGCGTGTTTGCCACCAAGGAAGTCAACGATCTTCGCATGGGCCGGCCCATGGGAATGGTGGACGGCGATGCCGGGCAGATCGTGAACCAGATCATCGCGGTGCTGATCGCGTGGGGACTGGCGATCGTGGGAACATTGGTTATCTTGAAAATCTGCGACGCCGTATGCGGCGTGCGCGTGAGCAAGGAACATGAGACCGAGGGTCTGGATCTGAGCATGCACGGAGAAGAGGGTTACAATCTCGAGTCTTAAGCAAGGCAACCGCACGCGGGAGTAAATTTCCGCAAGGAGACCTGACATGAAGAGAATCGAAGCAATCATCCAGCCGCACAAGCTGGAAGACGCAAAAGAAGCCCTGAAGAATATCGGCGTCGACGGGATGACGATCACCGAGGTTCGCGGCCATGGCCGGCAGAAGGGCCACACGGAGGTCTACCGCGGGATGGAATACAAGGTAGACCTTTTGCCGAAAGTAAAGCTGGAACTGGTGGTGACCGACCAGCGTGCCGAGGAAGTGATCCGGACGCTGGCCGCCGCGGCGCGCACCGGCAAGATCGGCGACGGGAAGATTTTCGTGCAAGAAGTCGCCGACGCGGTCCGCATCCGCAACGACGATCGAGGAGACGCAGCATTGTGAAAGAAGTGGCGGTGCTTCCGCCGCCCAGTCCGGAGGAAGTCCAGCAAACGCTGGCCGGGCGAACGGCGGAAGTGGAAGAACGCGTACGGGCGGCGTATGCGATAACGTTAGAGCCGTTATTCCGCGCGGGTCTGGCGGTGGTGGCAGTGGGAGGATTTGGACGGAGCGAGTTGTTCCCCCATTCCGATATCGATCTGCTATTGCTGGCCGAATCGGACAAGAACCTGCCTCCCCGCGAGAATATTTCGGCGTTCCTGCAGGGCTTCTGGGACTCCGGCCTGCGGCCGAGCCATTCCGTGCATTCGGTGGTGGATTGCGTCACCGAACACGCGGATAACGCCGAGTTCACCATCAGTCTGCTGGACCGGCGCTTCCTGGCCGGGGACGCGGCGCTGTATCAGACTCTGGAAGACAAGTTCCGGCAGTTCCAGGCCCGGCGAGCCTCCTCCATGGCTCGCCAGATCGCGGGCTTGGCGGAAGCACGGCGGGCCAAGTATCAGGACACGATTTATCACCTGGAACCGAACGTCAAGGAGACGCCCGGCGGCTTGCGCGATCTGCAGACCACCCGTTGGTTATTGATGCTGGAGCCGCGGGAAGGGACGCCCGACTTATCGGCGGCGTTCAGTTTCCTGTCCGGCGTCCGTCTCCGGCTGCATGAACTGGCGGGGCGGGACCAGAATGCGCTCAGCTTCGATGCCCAGGAATCCCTGAGCGACCATCCGGCTGCGTTGATGCGGGATTATTACCGCCACGCGCGCGTGGTGGACCAGGCCGTGAGGCAGGCTCTCGAGGTCGCCACCGAGAAGGCGGGCACGCTCCTGGGCCGGTTCCATGAATGGCGCTCGCGGCTTTCCACCAGTGACTTTACCGTGTTGCGCGACCGCGTGCTCCTGCGCGGGCACAAACCGCCGCAGGATCTGAGCCTGTTCGAGTTCGTGGCGCGGCATGCGCTGCGGCTCGCGCCGGACACCATCGATCGCATGCAGGGCTTCACGCCGGAAGCAAAATGGGACGACTGGAAACGGCTGCTGTCCCTGCCGAAAGCTTCCGTGGGCTTGCGGGCGATGCAGGAAGCGGGAGTCCTGCCGAACGCGCTCCCGGAGTGGCGCAACATCGAGTGCCTGGTGGTGCGGGACTTCTACCACCGCTATACCGTGGATGAGCACACGCTGGTGGCCATCGGATCGCTCGAGTCCATTACCGACGGACGGTTCGCGGAGCTGATGAGCGAAATCCAGGATCCCTGGCTGGTGCGCTTCGCGCTGCTGATGCACGACACCGGCAAGGGCTCGGGCCGGGACCACGCGGTGGCTTCGGTCGACATTGCCCGCGCCGTGATGGAACGTCTGGGCACGCCGGAAACGGATCGCGAGACGATCGAGTTCCTGGTGCGGCGGCACTTGGACCTTTCGAGCGTCATGAGCTCGCGCGATTTGTACGACGGTTCCACGGCGCGCGCGCTGGCCGACCGCGTCGGCACGCTGGAGCGGCTGAAGCAGCTGACCATGCTGACCTACGCCGATATCAGCGCGGTGAATCCGCAGGCCATGACGCCCTGGCGCATGGAGCAGCTCTGGCGCGTCTACCTGATGGCGTACCAAGAGCTGACCCGCGAGCTGGTGACCAAGCGCATCCACGATGCCGCCGGAATGCCGGCCGAGCGGGCTCATTTTCTGGAAGGGCTGCCCACGCGCTATGTGCGCACCCACACTCCGGAAGAGATCGACGCGCATTTCGCGCTGGCACGGCAGCTGGCGTCGCGGCCGGTGGCGGTGGAAATCCAGCACGAACCCGGCTTCTACAAGCTCACGCTCCTGACCAAGGACCGTCCCGCGCTGTTTGCCTCGGTGGCGGGCGCGATTTCGAGCTTCGGCCTCAATATTCTCAAAGCCGAGGCGTTTTCGAACACGGCGGGCATGGTGCTGGACACCTTCACGTTCGCCGATCCGCACCGGACGTTGGAATTGAATCCTCCGGAAGTCGATCGGTTGCGGGGTGTGGTCCGGAAAGTGGTGGAAGGCAAGCAGGACGCCGACAAGCTGCTGCGGGGGCGGCCCAAGCCGTTCCTATCTTCGCGTATGAAAATCCGGCCGCGCGTTTCCTTCAAGGACGATGCCTCGGACGGCGCCACTCTCGTCGAAATCGTGTCCGAGGACCGGCCCGGGCTGCTGTACGATCTGGCCAACGCGATCTCGCTGGCCGGCTGCAACATCGAGGTGGTGATGATCGACACCGAGGCGCACAAGGCGCTGGATGTGTTCTACCTCACGCAGCAGGGCCACAAGCTGAGCGATGAGTTGCAGTCCGACCTGAAATCGGAGCTGCTGGCGGCCTGTATCGGCTCACGGTAGCGCTCAGAGCACCCGTAGCGACTCGCGCGGGAACTCGATCAACCATTCCTTGGTGTCGCGCACGCGCTCGTAATCGGGACGCGCCAGGTCGACCGCGATTCCGCCGGCGAACTCCAGCCGCATCCAGTGGGGCTTTTCCACGGCGCGCTCGAGCTTGGCGGGAATCTGGTTCACGCCGGGACGGCCGTTGCGCGCGAGCGCGGCCAGGCGCTCCGGACGAACGCACACGGTGACGCGGTCGCCCTTCAAATGACCCGGGAAATAGGGACCGTCGAGCTCGTGCTCGCCCATCTGGACCTTGCTGGTGTTGCGGCCCGGGTCGAGGGCGCGGATCTCGGCCGGAAGGAGATTGAAGACGCCCAGGAGCCGGGCGACGTCGACATTGGCGGGCTGATCGAGGATGACGGGGGGCGCGCCGCTCTGCACTAATCGGCCCTCGCGCAGCACCAGCATTTCTTCGCCCAGCTCGAAGCACTCGTCCAGGTCGTGGGTCACCAGCAGCATGGGAGTCTTGAAATCCGCGCGGACCTGCCGCAGGACCTCGTAGAATTCCGCCCGCAGCGGCGCGTCCAGACCCTGCGCCGGCTCGTCGAACAACAGCAGCTTGGGCGTGCCGATCAGCGCGCGCGCAATGGAGCAGCGCTGGCGCTGTCCTCCGGATACCTCATGCGGGCGGCGTCCGGCCGCATCGCCCAGCCGGAAGCGTTCGAGCATCTCGTTCACGCGGCGATGGCGCTCCAGGCGCGGCCTGCGCTCGGCCGCGAACTCCAGGTTCTGGCGCAGCGTCATGTGCGGGAACAGCGCGTAGTTCTGGAACACGTAGCCGCAGTTGCGCGCCTGGGGAGCCAGGTTAACGCCCGCGGCGCCGTCAAACAGGATGTCGTCGTCCAGCAGGATCCGGCCGTCGTCCGGGCGCATGAAGCCCGCGATGAGATCGAGCGTGAGGGTCTTTCCCGATCCGCTGGGTCCGAACAGAACGGTGATGCCGGCGGCTGCCTGAAATTCGATTTCGAGAGAGAAGGGGGCTGAATCGGGACGCGCCGCAAACGTCTTTTTCAGTTTCGCGCCGATCATATTCAGCGCGGGTTCAGACGATTCGCGAGTGTCAGGATCAGCAGCGCCACCGCGGAGATCACCAGCACCAGCGTGCGCGCCAGCGCGGTGTTGCCCGCCTCGACCGCGTCATAGATGGCGACCGCCAGCGTCTGCGTGCGTCCGGGAATATTGCCCGCCACCATCAGCGTGACGCCGAAATCTCCCAGCGAGCGCGCGAAGGCCAGCGCCACGGCGGCCAGGATCGAACGGCGGGCCAGGGGCAGAGTCACTTTCCAGAACAAGCGCCATTCCGAGGCGCCCAGGTTGCGCGCGGCGCGTTCGAGACTCCGGTCGACCGTTTCGAGCGCGGCCCGGGCCGACTTCACCAGCAGCGGAAGCGCGTGCAGCAGCGCGGCCAGAACCGCGGCCTTCCAGGTGAACACCAGCGGTCCGCCGAAGATGTTTTCCCACACCTTGCCGAGCGGGCTGTTGGCCGCCAGCAGCACCAGCAGATAATATCCGAGCACCGTCGGGGGCAGGACCAGCGGCAGGCTGACGGCCGCGTCCAGCACTTCCTTCCCGCGGAATTCGCGATTGGCCAGAATGTAGGCGAGCCACAATCCCAGGGCGACGGCGACCGCCGTGGAGAGGAACGCTACACGCAGGCTGAGCCACAGCGGGAACCAGTCAATCTGCATGGAAGTTTCAATTATAGACCGCGCACGGCCGCGGACGACCGGCCGGCGAGGAAATTCCCCGGCGGCGCCCGCCCGGCAAGCACGTTGATTTGTGACTGCAGTCTTATACGAGGTCGGCGGCCTTGATCGGCAGCATCCTCACGCGCTTCTTCGTGGCGGCGTACACCGCGTTCACCACCGCCGGAACGATGGACGGCGTGCTGGCCTCGCCGATCCCGCCGGGATTCTCGTGATTCTCGACGATGTGGACTTCCACCACCGGCATCTCGTCGATGCGAATGGGATCGTAGTTGTTGAAGTTGGTCTGCACCACGCGTCCTTTGTCGAGCGTGATGCCGAGCTTCGTGACCGTGCTCAGGCCGTAGACGATGCCGCTCTGGATCTGCTGCACGATGATGGCGGGATTGATTACCTGCCCGCAATCCACCGCGCAGACCACGCGATGAACTTTCACCTTGCCCCGGTCGATGGAGACTTCGGCCACCTGCGCGTTGAAGCTGCCGATATTGTTCACCACGGCGACGCCGCGGAAATGGCCGGCCGGGAGAGGCTTGCCCCAGTCGCCTTTGTCGGCGGCGATATTCAGCACGTTCAACAGGCGCGGGGTGCCCGCCAGCAGACTGCGGCGGAACTCGACCGGATCTTTTCCGGCCGCCGCGGCCATCTCGTCGATGAACGCCTCCATGAAATAGGTGTTTTGCGAGTAGCCCACCGAACGCCAGTAGCTCACCGGCGTCCCTGTGTCGGGAGCCGTGAATTCCACCTGCACGTTGGGGATGGCGTAGTGCATGTCCTGGATGCCTTCAACGGCCGTCCCGTTGCCGCCGAACGGCGGGCAAACGATGCGCGCGCTGAACGATACTGGCACGCCCTGGGCGTCCAATCCACCCGCGAACTTCACGTAGGAAGCCGGACGGTACGTGTCATGCTGCAGGTCGTCTTCGCGCGTCCAGGTGAGCTTCACCGGCGTCGGCGACATCGCCTTGGCGATTTCCACGGCTTCGGTGACGTAATCCGCGCCGCCTCGCCGTCCGAATCCGCCGCCGAGATACTGCGTGTGGATCAGGCACTTTGCGGCAGGGAGCCCTGTGACCATGGCGGCCGTCTGCTGCGCCAGAGACTGAATTTGCGAGGACACCCAGATGTCGCAGCCATCCGCACGAACCTCGACCGTCGCGTTCAGCGGCTCCATGGGCGCATGCGAGAGATACGGCGCTTCGTACACCGCCTCCACTTTTTTAGCGGCTCCGGCGAAGGCGCCCTCGGCATCGCCTGCCTTGCGCATGGACATACCGGGTTTGGTGGCGAGAGCCGCCCATTCCTTGCGCAGAGCGGGCGTGGATACGTTGGCCCACTTGCCTTCGTCCCATTTGATGACGAGCGCCTTGCGGCCCTGGATCGCGCTCCAGGTATTGTCGGCGACCACGGCCACGCCGTTGGAAATCTCGACGACTTTCTTGACACCCGGTACGGCCATCGCCTTCGAGCCGTCGAAGCTGGCGACCTTGCCCTCAAACACAGGGCAGCGCTCGAGCGATGCGTACAGCATCCCCGGACGGCGCACGTCGAGCCCGAATCCCGCGCTTCCGTTAACCTTCAAGGGCGTATCGATGCGCTTGGGCGAGGTCCCGATCAGCTTGAACTGCGCTGCTGTCTTCAGCGGGACATTCGTGGGCGCGGGCAGTTTCGACGCGGCTTCGGCCAGCGATCCATAGGTCAGGCGCGCGTTGGTGGCGGTATTGACCACCGTATTTTTTTCGGCCCGGCACTGCGATTTATCGACCTTCCACTGCTGGGCGGCCGCCTCGACCAGCATCTCGCGGGCAGCCGCGCCCGCACGGCGCAGAGGCTGCCATGACGTGCGAATGCTCAAGCTCCCGTAAGTCCCCATCATGGGCGAGCCGTACACCGGCGCGACGCCCGGGAACTCGATGCGGATCTTGTTCCAGTCGCACTCCAGCTCTTCGCCCAGCAACTGGGAGAGCGAGGTCACGACGCCCTGGCCCATCTCGGACTTGGCGATCTCGAGAGTCACGGTGTCGTCGGTGCCGACCTTCACGAAAGCGTTGAGCGTGAGCGGGCCGGCCGTCTGCGCCTGTCCCTTCACCGGCAGTTGGAAACCAACCAGCAGCCCGCCGCCTACGGCAGCTCCGGTCTTTAGAAAATTGCGGCGATTCAATTTGGTCATCGCGCACCTCCCTTGGCCTGCTGTGCCTGATAACCCGCGGCGAGATGCACCGCCCGACGAATCGCCTGGTAGGTCCCGCAGCGGCACAGGTTGCCGCGCATGGCTTCGTCGATATCGGAATCCGTGGGATTGGTGGTTTTGGCCACCAGCGCCGCGGCAGTCATGATCTGGCCCGACTGGCAGTAGCCGCACTGCGGCACGTCGGCCTCGATCCAGGCTTTCTGCACGGGATGGCTGTTATCGGAGCTGAGACCTTCGATGGTCGTCACGGACTTTCCTGCCACCGTTGAAACCTGAGTGGTGCAGGATCGGGCCGGCTGGCCGTTGATATGGACCGTGCAGGCGCCGCACAGGGCCATGCCGCAGCCGAACTTGGTGCCGGTCATGCCCAGGCTGTCGCGCAGCACCCACAACAGGGGCATCTGGGGGACCACGTCCACCGTTTGCGATTTTCCGTTCAGAGTAAATTTGACTGCCACAAGGCCTCCTTTCGGACTCGTTCTTCAGTATACAGACCGCGATTGAAGGGGGAAAGGGCCGGTCGTCTTCACTTAGGGCGAAAGTTGGGAACTTTCTTGGGCGATTTATTGTCGAAGGGATACAGCAGGTCCACGACTTCGATCCATGTTCGACCTCTCAGTCGGCGAAACGTCGAGCCAGCGCATGGCGGCTTGGCTGCCTTCCCTTGCCGGACTCGTCGCGGCAGGGTGCGTCGCATGGTGGACTTGCCCGGCGCCCGCGCTGAACTCGCTTTCGTGGTCGGGCGTTGCGGCGTTGGCCTTGCGCTACGTTCTGCTGAGCGCTTTGGCCGGCTTGGCAGTCACCTGGGGGACCACGGCGTTCCTCATGCAGGGAGGCCCGCCCGGAGCCCGCTCCTTCAATTGGCGTGTCTCGGCTGCGATGGTCTGGCTGCCTCCCCTGGCGCTGTTCCTCTCCCAGAAATCGCTGTGGACAGGGCTGGCATCCGTCGTGGTCGGGTGGCAAATATCGAAATCGAGGCGACTCCCAGACGGCGCCTTGAATCACGACGATGCTCTTCCCTCAGATGAATTATTTCGAACGTTTCACAAAGTGGATTCGTTTCCACGGGTCCCGAGTATCGAGGCACTCTGCTCCGCAGTCTGTGCCCAAGGCGGAGTGTTCACAGCTCTACTCGGCCGGCCCATCGCGTCCGCCGCATTCCTGGGAATCGGTTCGGTTCTGGTGGCATGGTCCTCGAACGAGTTCAGAGTGGCGCCCGAAGGGCAATCCGGCAACTCCCTGGAGTATGCCCGCCGCGCGACGGTGCTTCTCGTGCTCGCCATCACGTTGACGCTGGCCGGACTCATGCGATATTTGCGGGCCGGTGGCGACGGTGGCGACGGTGAGCGAGGTCGCGGGGGCCGGGCGCTCCAGCGAGGATCGAATGGCGGATTTGGCGAGGGATGCGACGGTCCTCGCCGGCGAAACCTATAATGGCGTGATCTTGTTGCCCGAACCCGCCTCACATGCGGTTCTGGTTCCTCCTTTGCCTTTCCTTAAACGGGACCTCTTCACCAGAAAGCGGTCCACTCCACTGAGCGTGCCATTTTCCGGCGTGTACTGGCTGTTCCGCCGGCCACTATCTCAGCCGCCGCTAGGCTCGCATATCGCCCGAGGAAATCCTCTGACTTCGGGATTCCGTTCCAGCGGCCACATTCCGTTATTAATGGAGGCGCACCAGAACTTCGGAACCTTGATCGACCTGAAGTGTTGCAGCAAGATCCAGCTCGCGATCCGGAGCGTGGACACCAAATCCGGGGTCATCATACTCGAACTGATCCTCATGAACACGACATTGCCGGACAAACCATCGCTGTCTCTGGGGCAAATCACCATCGCTTCGACGGTCGATCGGAGGCGGGCTGACAACGCTCCGCCCATACAGGAGGTTCTGAGTTTCGACGTCCCCCGCCGTTCCGGGATCCGCGAGTTCGATGAAGCGACGATCCGCTTTCATCGGGCTTTTACGGTGGATCGCAGCGCCAGGGTCTCGATCGATCGGTTTATTTTCGTTCCAAGGGGGCTATGAACACTATGAGTTTAGTGAGGAGACTCGCAGCCGGCCGCCCCTACCCACCCCGGATTTCCGTGTAAACTGGACCGAGAGGAGAACTCCTAGCATGAAAACTTCCCGCATCATCCTGAGCGCCCTTCTTACAGCCGCGCTGATGGTCGTGGCGGCTTCCGCCGCCGAGGCTCCCACCGCCGGCACCAAGGCCCCCGATTTCACTCTCAAATCGCAGGAAGGCAAGACCGTCAGCCTCCACGATTTCAAGGGCGAATGGGTGGTTCTGTACTTCTATCCCAAGGATTTTACGCCCGGATGCACCATCGAGGCGCACAACTTCCAGGCCGACCAGGCCAAGTACACCAAGATGCACGCCGCCATCGTGGGCGTGAGCGTCGATCCGGTGGATTCCCACCAGCAGTTCTGCACCAAGGAGAACCTGACCTTCAAGCTCCTGTCCGACGTGAAGCATGAAGTGGTGAACACCTACGGCTCCACGCAGAAGTTCGGGACCACGGAAGTGGCCGCGCGCAACACCTTCCTGGTGGATCCGCAGGGCGTCATCCGCAAAGTCTTCCTGAAGGTGAATCCGTCGCCGCACAGCAAGGAAGTGCTGGAAGCGCTCGCCCAGCTGGAGAAGAAGTAAAAGCCTTTAAGGGGCTCTTTCTTCCGGTTCTTGCTGAATCTCGTAACTGGTAACGATCTCCGCGGTGGGCCGCACCGTCGCGGCCACGCCGCAGTATTTTTCCGTGGAGAGCTGCACGGCTTGCGCCACCGATTTCTCCGAAATCCCCCTGCCTCGCACGATGTGGCGCACTTCGAAACGCCGGAAACTGCGGGGATGCTCCTCGCGCCGCTCCGCGCGGACCTCGATCCGGTAACCGGTCACCTGCTCGCGTTTCTTATGCAGGACCGAGATCACGTCGGCGCCCGTGCATCCGCCCAGCGCGATCAGCAGCAGCTCCAGTGGTCCCGAGGCGGCCGAGCGCTCGCCCTTGATGTCCAGCACCTGCGCATGGCCGCTGGGCGTGACCGCGACGAAAAAATCATCCCCGGCATATTCCACCGAAGCGTAGTTGTTTTTCATGCTCTCCAGTCTGACATGAGCGCGCAGTCACCGTTACACTGAGAGTTCATGCCGGAAGCGTTGACTCTCGGTGATGTCCAGCAGGCCCGCCAGCGGATCGCGTCCTGCGTGCGCCGGACGCCCCTGGTCCCCAGCGCGACTCTGAGCGAGCGCTTCAAGACCAACGTCTACGTCAAGCTGGAGCTGTTTCAGAAGACCGGTTCGTTCAAGGTGCGCGGGACCTTCAACAAGGCGCTCAGCCTAGCTCCTGAGATGAACGCCAAGGGGCTGGTCGCCGTCAGCGGAGGCAACCACGCTCTCGCGGTGGCCTACACCGGGCGTGCGCTGGATCTGGCGGCGACGCTGCTGATGCCCGAAAACACTCCGCGCACGATTCAGGAAGCGGCGCGCGGCTACGGAGCCGAGGTGAAATTCGCAGCTAGCGCGGCCGAGGCATTCGCGCGCGTAGGCGAGCTCGAACGCGACGGCTGGATTTACCTCCATCCCTTCGACGATCCCGTGTTGATGGCGGGGCAGGGAACGCTCGCGCTCGAGATCCTGGACGACGTCCCGCAGGTGACCGATATCGTCCTGAGCATCGGCGGCGGCGGAATGATGGCGGGCGTGGGCACGGTGATCAAGGCTCTGAAACCGTCCGTCCGGATCTGGGGCGTCGAGACGCAGGGCGCGGATTCAATGGCGCGCTCGCTGGCGGCGGGGAAGATCGTCACGCTGGAGGCGATGACGTCGGCGGCGCGCAGCCTGGGAGCTCCTGCGCCCTCCGAGCGCACCTTCGCGATGGCGCAGCAGTTTCTCGAAAGCGTCACCGTGGTTTCCGATAAGGACGCGCTCGACGCCTCGCGCTTCCTTCTGGAGCGCTTGAAGATCCTGGCCGAGCCCGGCGCGTCCTGCACGTTCGCCGCGGCCGCGCGCCTCCAGGGGCAGTTTTCGGCGGGCAAGCATGTAGTGCTGCTGCTGTCGGGCGGAAACACCACTCTGGACGCGCTGCTAACGGGCCAGTAACCCCGCATCCACCGGAAGCGCGTGCCCCGTGATGTACGACGCCTTGTCGGAGCACAGGAACACCACCGCGTCGGCGACTTCCTCGGGTCTCCCGAAGCGGCCCATGGGATGATGCGCCAGCACTGCGGCTTCGCGGTCTCCGCTGAAGATCCCCTCCGACAACGCCGTCGGGATCACGGCGGGACACACCGCATTGACGCGGATCCCGGTTTTGGCGTTTTCCATCGCGGCCGCTTTGGTCGCGCCGATGACCCCGTGCTTGCTGGCGTAATACGCCACGCCGGCCACCCCGCCGATCAAGCCCGCCACCGACGACATGTTGACGATCGCGCCGCCGCCCGACTTCAGCATGTGCGGGATTTCGTACTTCATCGCCAGGAACACGCCCTTCAGGTTGACGTTGATGACGTCGTCCCAGACCTTCTCCGCATAGTCGGGGATGGGAACAAATGCCGAGCCTCCGATCCCGGCGTTGTTGAACGCGTAATCCAGACGCTGCCAGCGGCTCACGGCCGTGTCCATCAGGTTCTTGACCTGGTCGGCGCGCGTCACATCGGTCGGTACGAAGATCGCATCGCCCCCCTGGGCCTGGATCTGACGGACGGTTTCCTCGCTTTCGGCCGCACGCCTGGCTCCGATGGCCACACGGGCTCCTTCGGCGGCGAACGCGATGGCCGCGGCCCGGCCGATCCCGGAACTGCCGCCGGTGACCACGGCAACCTTACCCTCGAACAGTTTGCTCATGGAAGCCATTATCATCGATCCTTAGTGAATGCTGGATTCAGCGAAAATTCGCGCGGAGTTCCCGGCCCTGGCGCGTTGGACCTATCTCAACACCGCCACCTACGGCCACATGCCGCATCGCGCCGTGGAAGCGATGACGCGCCATTCCGGGCAACGTGACGAGCTGGCTTGCACCAATTTTCTCGACTGGTACACCGATGCCGACCGCATGCGCGGCAGCATCGCCCGGCTGATTCACGCCGAGCCCGAGGACATCGCCTTTGTTCCGAACGCTGCCGCGGCGCTGTCGATCGTGCTCGCGGGAATCGCGCCCGAACAGGGCGAAAACATCGTCACGCTGGACGACGAATTTCCGAACTACCTGTATCAGGATTTAGCCCGGAAGGTCCGTTGGGATCGCGTTTACGACTCGGTCGACAATCATACCCGGCTGGTCGCCTTCAGCGAGGTGAACTACGCTACCGGCTTTCGCCCGCCGCTCGCGGACATCGCGCAATTCCTGGCGACGCGCAACGTGCCTTTGTTCCTGGACGGGTCGCAGAGCGTGGGCGCACTGACCTTCGACGTGCGTAAAACGCCGGTCGACGTGCTGGCGGTGCACGGCTACAAATGGCTGATGGCGCCCACCGGCGCCGGATTCATGTACGTTTCGCCCGCCTTTCGCAAGAAGCTGCCGCCGAACATCATCGGCTGGCGCTCTCATCGCGACTGGCTCAATGTCGACCGCCTCCACACCGGCACGCCCGAGTTCAAGGAAGCGGCTGAAAAGTATGAGGGTGGTGGCCTGCCGTTTCACCTGCTGTACGCGATGGAAACGTCGGTCGATTGGATGCTCGAAATCGGACCGGAGGCGATCGAACAACGCGTGCTGGAACTGGCGAATTCCGCCCGGTCAATGCTGCGCGGCTTAGGCGCACAGGTCGACGACACAGGCTCCCAGATTGTCATGGCCGGATTTCCTCGAATCGATGCGTCCGCCACGGCGCGCGCGTTGCGCGAGCAGAACGTGGTGGTCGCCGCGCGCCACGGCCGCCTGCGCATTTCGCCGCACTTCTACAATGATGATGAGGACCTGCAGCGCCTGGAGAGCGCGCTCAAGCACCTGCTGTGATCATCTTTCTCGAAGCCGTCTGGCGGGAGCTGCGATTCGCCGTGCGTTCGCTGCTGCGCGCGCCCTTGACCACGGCCGTCATGATCGCGATCCTGGCCGCCGGCATCGGCCTCAACACCGCCGTGTACAGCGTTCTTTACGGCATCCTGCTGCGGCCGTATCCGTACGCATCGCCGGAACGGCTGGTGCGGATCGCCTCGGCTCCGGTGAAGGATCCCGGAATCCGCGTGGGCGTCTCGCTGCCCGATTTCGCGGATTTCCAGCACGACGCGCGCACCGTTGAGGATGCGAGCGCCTGGACCACCGAACGGATCAACTTGCTGCTCCATGAGAAAGACGGCGGCGCCGCGGTTCCGGTGGACGCCGGCGTGATTTCGCCCGGCCTGTTCAAAACGCTGGGAGTGAAACTCGCCATGGGCCGCGAGTTTCTGCCGCAGGAAGACATCCCCGGCGGCGACGTGAATAAGGCGATCCTCAGTCACGCGCTTTGGGAAAAGCAGTTCAACAGCGACCCGGCGATTCTGGGCCGCGTGATTCGTACCTCGCTGGGCTCCTTGGCCGTGGTGGGCGTGGCGTCCCCTGGTTTTCTGTTTCCGCGCGATTCCGCTCTGTGGATTCCCATCGAAAGCGAGCTGCGGGCTCGCAACGGGTCGCGCAACCTGCGGTTTTACCGGAGATATCGCGTGATCGCCCGCCTGCGCGAAGGCGCATCCCTCCAGGCGGCTCAGGCCGATCTCCGCCAGATTGGAACGCGCCTGCAGCGCGACTATGCCGCTTCCAACCGCGACATTCTGCCGGTGGTCGAGCCCCTGCGCGCTGTCGAAACCGCCGATATGCGTCCCTACGTGCTGCTGCTGATGGCCGGGGCGGCTTTGGTGCTGCTGGTGTGCTGTACCAACCTGGCCAATCTGCTGCTGGCGCGGTCGTCCGCACGCGAGCGCGAGTTCGCGGTTCGCGCGGCCATGGGCGCCGGTCGAAGACGTCTCCTGCTCCAGCTGCTGACCGAACATGCGTTGCTGGCGATCGCGGGGGCTTTCTTAGGCGTCGTTCTGGCGGGCTCGCTGCTCGCCGCGCTGCCGAAACTCATTCCGGCCGAGCTTCCCTTCTGGATCCGCTTCGATCTGGACCGCAACGTACTTTTATTCACTTGCGCTGTGACCATCGGGACCGTCGCGGTGTTCGGCCTGGTTCCTTTGCTCAAGTCGTCGCGCACCGATCTGGAAGGTCTGCTGCGAGAAGGATCGCGCGGGTCATCTGCAACGTCGCGGCTGCGGCGCGGCCTCATCATTGGTGAAGTAGCGCTCTCGGCCGTCCTGTTGGTCTGCGCCGGCCTGCTGCTGAAGAGCCTGAATCGTCTGGAGCGTGTCGAGCCCGGATTCGAGCCTCGCAACGTTCTTACGATTCAACTGTCGCCCTTCCGGCCCGGTCCGGCCGAGCAGCGGATCGCGGCCGCCACCGAATACTTTCGGCGGGTCATCGACAATATCTCTCAAGTTCCGGGAGTCGTCGCCGTGGGCGCGACGGACGGGCTTCCCTACACTTCCGATAGCGCCGACCGCCCCAGCTACAACATGGAGGTTCGCGGCGAAGGCGCGGTCGAGCGGTCCCATCGCGGACCCGGATCGGTGATCGACATCACGCCGCGCTACTTCGAGGCCATGGGAATTCCTCTGCTCCAGGGCCGCGCGTTCGGCGATCAGGACCAGCGCACGTCGGAACGAGTCATCATTCTCAGCGAGCGCGCCGCCAAGTTTCTGTTCCCCGGACGCAGCCCGATCGGCGGCCAGGTGCGTCACAACACCAATGGGATGGCCGATCCCTGGGCCCGCGTGGTGGGCGTGGTTGGCAACGTCAAATACAAAGCCGATGAAGCGTCCGACGGCATGGAGATGTACTTTCCGGCCTCGCAGTGGGAATTCGAGAGCGCCTATGTGGCCATCCGTTTCCAGGGTTTATTCACGAGTTCGCCCAAGGGGCGCGAGAATGCCGTGCGCCAGGCGGTGGCCTCGGTCGATTCAGACACCGGCATCGACGAGATGAAGTCCATGGACGCGCTGATGAATGAGACGCTGTGGCAGCAGCGCTCCTGGGGATTTGTGCTGGCGGGCTTCGCGGCCACGACGCTGCTGCTGGCCGCGGTGGGGCTGTATGGCGTGATGGCCTACAGCGTAGCGCTGCGCCGGACGGAGATCGGGATTCGCGCGGCTTTGGGCGCGACGCCTCGGGCGATTTTCGGCGAAATCACCCGCGAGGGCGTGTATCTGGCCGCCGCGGGAGCCGCCATCGGGCTTCTCGCCGCCTTGGGCGTGACGCGCCTTCTGGGGTCGATGCTCTACGGCGTGCCGCCCGGCGATCCGGTCACGTTCGCGCTGGCCGCGCTGGTGTTGATCGCCGTGGCGGCGGTCGCGTCGGCTTTGCCGGGAATCCGCGCCGCGAACATGGATCCGGTGAAGATACTCCGCAACTAAACGCCCCTATTGACTGTCTATATATCTTCATATAGTCTATCGATAGGACATGGCCGCTGAAGACTTACTTCCCGGAACACTGGACCTGCTGATCCTCCAGACTCTCTCGCTGGGTCCGCAACACGGGCTGGGCATTTCCCGGCGCATCGAACAGATCACGGGAGGAACATTCCGGGTGATGCCCGGGTCGCTCTTCCCGGCCTTGCACCGGATGGAAGAGCAAGGCTGGCTCGCCGCGGAGTGGGGCGAGTCCGAGACCAATCGCAAGGCCAAGTATTACCGTCTGACGAAGTCCGGTCATCGGAGGCTGTCGATAGAGAAGGTTCGCTGGGACAAAGTCGCCCTGGCGATCCGCAGCGCGCTGGAGGCTCGCTAGATGTTACGCGGCCTGTTCCGGAACCTGTTTCGGCGACGTCAAGTCGAGCACGACCTCGACCAGGAACTCCGCGCCTACGCCGACATGCTCGCCGACGAGAAAGCCCGGCGCGGTATGACGCGTGCGGAGGCCGAGCGCGCCGCGCGCATCGAGCTGGGCGGGATCGAACAAGTGAAGGAGCAGGTCCGCGAGAGCCGCACCGGAGCATGGCTCGATGCCTTGGCGCAAGACCTACGCTACGGTATCCGCACGCTCAGCCGAAGCCCGGGTTTCGCGACCATCACGGTGCTCACGCTCGCTCTCGGCATCGGCGCGAACACGGCGCTGTTCAGCGTCGTAAACGCGCTCCTGATCCGCGCGCTGCCTTACAAGAACGCGGACAGGCTGGTCTACGTCACCGAGTTCTGGCCGCATGAGCCTGGGGTGCCGGGTCCGGCCAGTCCGGATTTCACCAACTGGCGCATAAACGCGCGGCTTGTGGAAAAAATCGAGGCCTACGGACGCGAAACTTTTACTCTAACCACGGGCGGCGAGGCGGAACGCATCGTCGGGACCGATGTCACAGCGGGACTCCTGGACATGATCGACGTCCAGCCGCTCCTGGGCCGCAATTTCATTCCAGAGGAAGATCGCCCGGGCGCGGCGCCGGTGGTGATTCTGGGCTACGCGCTTTGGCAGCGTCGTTTTGGCGGATCATCCGACATCATCGGCAAGCAGATCGAGCTAGACGGCCGCGCCTCGACGATCGTCGGCGTCCTACCCGCTACCTTCGCATTCCCCGATAACAATTTCGGCCAACAGCTTCTGGTGCCGATGGGCCTCAATCCTGCGCTGGGCTGGCGCGAGCAAGACCTCCGATTGCTTCGCGTCCTTGTGCGCCTCAAGCCAGGCGTTTCGCGCGAAGCGCTGCGTGCGGAGTTGGTCGAACTGGTCCGGCGCACGGCCCCGGAAGAACCTCCACAATTTGTGACCATGCGCAAGGACATGGAGATCCGCGTGATCCCACTGCGCGAGTGGCTGGCGGGAGACATCCGTCCGGCGTTGCTGGTGCTTCAGGCCGCAGTGGCCTTGGTGTTGCTGATCGGCTGCCTGAACATCGCCAATCTTCAGATCGCTCGCGGCATCGCGCGGCGCAAGGAAATGGCGCTTCGAGCCGCGCTGGGCGCGGGACGCGGACGCATTACCCGCCAGTTACTCACGGAGAGCCTGCTGCTGAGTTCGTTCGGCGGTGCGGCAGGCTTGGCTCTGGGATATGGTTCCTTGCGTCTGATTCGCTCCTTTCTGCCGGCCAGTCTTCACCTGGCCGATACGATTCGGATCGACCCGGGAGTGCTGGCGTTCACGCTGGCACTCGCGATCCTGTCCGGAATCGTCACCGGCCTGGCGCCGGTCCTGCCCGCATGGCGGACGCGCCTGGATGAAACCCTGAAGGAAGGCAGCATCCGAAGCACCGAGCCGGGCAGCCATCACCGCCTTCACCGCGCGCTGGTGATCGCCGAAGTCGCTCTGGCCATGGTGCTGCTGGCAGGTTCGGGCCTGCTGATACGGAGTTTTGCGCGCATGGCCTCGCTCGATCCGGGCTTCGATCCGGACGGCGTCCTGACCCTGCGGATCGCGCTTCCGGCGCGCAAGTATGCGAGCAACCAGAGCAGAACGGCATTCTATGCGCAACTTCTGGAGCGGGCGGCGGCGATTCCCGGAGTGCAAAACGCGGCCATCGGCGGAGGCTTGCCTCTGATCGGCACACGTGGAGCCGCCGGTACCTGGGTCGAAGGACGCCCTGAGCCCCCTCTCGGAGGCAGGCCGACGATTCCCGACGCCGGGGTAAGCTCGGACTACTTTGAAACATTGCGGATTCCAGTGGTGAAAGGTCGCGTATTCACCGATGCGGACAGTGACGATTCGCAGCGTGTTGTGATCGTCAACCAGTCCTTTGCCGACCAGTTCTTCCCCGGCCAGGACGCGCTGGGTAAGAACATCACAATCGGCAGCCGAAAAAATCTGAACCAGATCGTCGGTATTGCGGGCAATGTCCGCCAGCAGGGCCTGCGGATCGCCGCTGAGCCCACGACGTATGTCCCCTACCAGCAATTTCCCGACTCGGAGATGCTTCTGATCCTTCGCTCCGATTTGCCTCGTGCCCCACTTGCAAGGGCTGCCATCGGCGCGGTTCGCGCCCTTGATCCGGATGTGCCCGTGTACGACGTCGCCACCATGCGAGACCGGCTCGCCGAGGCTCTCTCCACGCAGCGCGCCAACATGGCGCTCATGGGTGCGTTCGCGGCGCTGGCTCTGCTGCTGGCCGCGATCGGGATCTTCGGCATAATCGCCTACATGGTGAACCGGCGATCACTCGAGATCGGCATCCGCATGGCTCTCGGCGCCCAGCGCAGCGACGTGTTGAAAATGGTGCTGGGCCACGGCATGATCCTGGCGCTGATGGGAATCGCGATCGGGCTGGGCGGAGCGCTCGCGGCCACGCGCGCCCTGCGCACCCTGCTTTTCGAAGTCAGTCCCAGCGATCCGTGGACGCTGGCGGCCGCTGCGGTCCTATTCGCTGGCGTCGCAGCCGCGGCTTGTTATATCCCCGCGCGGCGTGCGGTCCGCGTCGATCCCATGACGGCGCTGCGTCACGACTGATCATATTCCACGCTCACCAAAAATAACCCCCGCGCCGGCGCCGACGGTCCCGTTGGAATCGTGCAGCCGGGCTGAAGGCGAGCCTCGATATCGGCGTTTGTCACGTTTCCCTTGCCGGCCTCCAGCAGCACCCCCACGATGTTGCGGACCATGTGCTTCAGGAATCCGCTGCCGCGCACGCGGTAGATGAGCCGGTCGCCATCGCGCACTAAACATGACGAGAAAATGCGGCGGACTTTCGAGCGCCCCAGCGCATCCACCGGATCGGCTGCCGCAAACGCGGAAAAGTCGTGCTCGCCCTCGAGCAGGCGCGCGGCCTCGATCATCCGGACTTCGTCCAGCGGATAGGGATAGTGATAGACGTAGCGGTGGTCGAACGGCGGGCAGATCTCGGCCCGCAGGATGCGATATTCGTAGGTCTTGGCGATGGCGTCGTAGCGCGGGTGAAAGCTCTCGCGCGCCTCGGCCGTGTCCAGCACGCGGATATCGCGCGGCAGCAGGCGATTCATCGCCTTCTTGAGATTCGGCATCGGGATGGGGTTGGTCAGGCCGAAGGCCGCGACCTGCGCCAGAGCATGAACGCCGGCGTCGGTGCGGCCCGACCCGTCGACATGGACCGCCTCTCCCTCGATTTCCGACAGCACGTCTTCAAGCGCACGCTGAATCGTGGCTAAACCCGGTTGCACCTGCCAGCCGTGGTAGCCGGTGCCGTCGTAGCTAACCGTGATGCGGATCCGGCGCATGCGTTTGCTTGCAACAAGCTTAGGCCGCGGCGCGCGAGCCGGGTTTCTCGACCGGAAGGCCCTGTTTGCACAGCGGACACTCCTCCGGCGTCCAGGCGACCGCGTCGAGCGTCGCCAGAGCCACTCGGGGAACGCCCAGATCGGCGCGCCCGCCGCTCCGGTCGATAATCGAACCCACCGCCACGACCTGCACACCGGAGGCGCGCAGCAACTCGATCACTTCCAGGGTGCTGCCGCCGGTGGTGATCACATCCTCCACCACCACGGCGGTTTCGCCCGGTTGCAGGAAGAATCCCCGCCGGAGGGTCATCTTGGCGGATGCGTCTCTTTCGGTGAACAGGAACCGCGCTCCCATCGCGCGAGCCACCTCATGGCCGATGATCAGGCCGCCCAGGGCGGGCGAGACCACGATTTGCGGTTTCGGCACCTGCCCTTTCGGCATAGCCTCCGCCAGGGCGCGACCGAGCCGTTCGGCCAGGTCGGGATGCTGCAGGACCAGCGCGCTTTGGAGGTATTCGGCCGAGTGGAGGCCGCTGGAGAGGCGAAAGTGACCCTTTAGATAGGCTCCCGTCTCAAGAAAGGTGTGCAGAATGGAGTTGGACACGGTGTCTTCATATATAATAGTGCGAGTTCGACTTAACATTCTTGACGGGACACCCCTGTAACAACGGGGCCGCCTCGGGTCGTCTTTCCTATTGGAGACAAGAAAACATTGGGGAGTGGTTTACGATGAAGAAGCTTAAGTGGCTCCTTGGCTTTACCTTGGTGATTGCAGCGTTAGCCTTGGGCGGCTTCACCTATTACAATCGCGCGAAGAAGGCAGTATTTCTGACGGCCAAGGTGCAGCGCGGCGATCTCGAATCGGCCATTTCCGCCACCGGCTCGCTGGCGGCCGTGATTTCCGTGCCGGTGGGCAGTCAGGTATCCGGCAACGTGGCGGGCGTATACGTGGATTATAATTCCCCGGTCAAGAAGGGCCAGTTGGTGGCGGTGATCGACCCGGCTCCGTTCCAGACCAGGGTGGATCAAGCCAAGGCCAATCTGGATAGCGCCAAGGCGCAAATCACCAATGCGGAAGTCGGTCTCACGAAGGCGGACCTGGATATCGCCAACGCGGAGCTGAACATTACCAATCAGCAGGGCGCCTTGGTCCGCGCCAAATCCCAGGTCAGTGAAGCCAAGCGCAAGCTGGATTTACAGACCAAGATGGTGACGGACGGCGTCGGCACCCAGGACGCGCGCGACAGCGCCCAGGCGGTGTATGACCAGGCTCTGGCGAGTCTGGATTCGGCGCAGGCGCAGTTGAAATCCGCGCAGGCCAATCTCAAATCGGTCCAGGCGCAGCGCAAGGTAGCGGAAACCCAGAAAATCACCGCGACGGCCCAGGTCGCCACGGCGGATGCGAACCTGCAGAACGCGCAGCTGGATCTCGATCACACCAAAATTACTTCTCCGGTCGACGGAGTGGTGATTGCGCGGAACACGGACGTAGGCCAGACGGTGCAGGCGTCCTATTCGGTGGCGACGCTGTTTACCATTGCTCAGGATCTGTCCAAGATGCAGGTGGAAACCAACATCGACGAATCCGATATCAGCCGTGTGCAGCAGGACCAGGTAGCCACGTTTACGGTGGACGCCTACCCCGGGCAAACCTTCCGCGGCACCGTGATGCAAGTCCGCCACTCTCCCACGAACGTGCAAAACGTCATTACCTACACGGTGGTGATCGCGGTGAACAATCCCGATGGCAAGCTGTTTCCGGGCATGACGGCGAACGTCCGGCTGGTTACCGACCATCTGTCGGCGGCGATCAAAATTCCAGCCGCGGCGCTGCGCTTCCGCCCTCCGGAGGAGCTGCTTCCGGCCGACGCCAAGACCGATAAAAAAGGCGGCAAGGGCGACGGCAAGTTCGATCCCAGCCAGTTTAAGGGCGGCAATGGCAAGTTCGATCCCAGCCAGTTCAAAGGCCGGGGCGGCGGTGGTTTTGGCGACGGCGGCGGATTTGCTGGAGGCGGCGGCCGGCGGGGCGGCGGTGGGTTCAACGCGAACCAGGCCGGCGGCGGCCGGGGCGCGGGCCAGTTTCAGACGGTCTACACGCTGGACGAAAAAGGCCAGCTCAAGGCGAACCGCGTCCGCACCGGCATCAGCGACGGCAGCTTTGTGGCGATGCTCGGCGGCAATCTCAAGGACGGCCAGGAGCTGATCACCGGCGTCGAGGGTGTACGGGCCAACGCCAACCAAAACAAGAACAATGCGCCGGGATTCCCGGGCGGCGGCGGCGGACGAGGCCGGGGCGGGTTCCCGTTCTAGGCCACAGGCGAGGATTATCCGTGGATTCGGCTCTCATTCGTATCGAGCATCTGCATAAGACCTATCACATGGGCGACAACCATGTGCACGCCCTGCGTGGAATATCGCTGGAGATCGCCCGCGGCAGTCTGGTGGCGATCATGGGCGCGTCCGGTTCCGGCAAGTCTACGTTGATGAACATCGTCGGCTGCCTGGACAAGCCCAGCAGCGGCAAATACTACCTGGACGACGTGGATGTCGGCGCCCTGGAACGCGACGAACTGGCCGACATTCGCAACCGCAAGGTAGGTTTCGTGTTTCAGCAGTTCAATCTGCTGGCCCGGACATCGGCCCTGGAAAACGTGGAGTTGCCCCTGCTCTACAGCGAGGCCGACCGGCATACGTTCAAGGACCGGGCCCTGCAGGCGCTGGCTTCGGTCGGTCTGGCGGATCGCGCCGACCACCATCCCAGCCAGCTTTCCGGCGGCCAGCAGCAGCGCGTGGCCATCGCCCGAAGCCTGATCAACGATCCCCAGCTCATTCTCGCGGACGAGCCGACGGGCGCTCTAGATTCCCGCACCAGCGTCGAGATCATGGGCATCTTTCAGAAGCTGAACCGGGAAAAGGGGATCACCGTCGTGCTGGTCACCCACGAGCCGGATATCGCGCATTATTCCAACCGCATCATCCACTTCAAGGACGGTCACGTCATGTCCGATGAGGCGGTCGCCACTCCGCGGAACGCCGAGCAGGAACTTGCGGAAATGCCCGAGGTCGTCGAAGAAGAAGAGGAGCCCGTCGCATGAATAAGGTCTTCCAAAGCATGAGAATCGCGTTCCGCGCCCTGCGCGTGAACAAGCTGCGCTCGGCCCTGACCATGCTCGGCATCATCATCGGCGTGGGTGCCGTCATCGCCATGGTGTCGGTGGGCAGTGGCGCCACCGCCCGCATCCACGAGCAGATCGAATCCATCGGGAGCAACGTCATCATCGTCCAGCCGGGCAGCCAGAACTTCGGCGGAGTCAGGAGCGGGAATGGCAATTCGCAGACGCTGACGGAAGGCGACGCCCAGGCCATCCAGGATGAATGTCCCAGCGTGATGTATGCCTCGCCGATCCAGCAGAACCAGCAGCAGGTCGTGTATCAGAGCAACAATTGGGCGACGCGCATTTACGGCGTGGCTCCCGAGTATTTGACCATTCGCGACATCCGCATCGAGGAAGGCGCGTCCTTCACCAGCGACGATGTCAAGTCCAACAGTAAGGTCGCGCTGCTGGGCAGGACCGTGGTCGATAGCATCTTCGCCGGAGAGGATCCGATCGGTAAGACCATTCGTATCCGCGGTGTGCCCATTACCGTCCTCGGAACGCTGGTGCCCAAAGGTCAAAACTCCAACGGGCAGGATCAGGACGATCTGATTGTCATGCCGATTTCCACCGCCAAGAAGAAAATCATGGGCGGGGGACGGCAGAACCGATGGTCCCAGATCGGCCAGATCATGGTGCAGGCCCGCGACGGACGGAATCAAAACGCCATGGACGAGATCGAGGCCCTGCTGCGCCAGCGCCACCGCCTCCAGGCGACCGAGGATGACGATTTCCAGGTCCGGAGTCTGGAAGAAATGGCCGCCACGCAGGAGCAGGCCACCCAGATCATGGGCCTGCTGCTGGCCTCTATCGCGTCGGTGTCGCTGATCGTCGGCGGCATCGGCATCATGAACATCATGCTGGTGTCGGTGACCGAGCGCACCAAGGAAATCGGCCTGCGGCAAGCCGTGGGAGCGAAGACCCAGGACATCCTGTCGCAGTTCCTGGTGGAGGCCGTGACGCTGGCCTTGCTGGGAGGATCCCTGGGGATTGCCATGGGCGTAGTGGCCAGCCTGGGGATCTCGTACTTTGCCGGGTGGAATACTCTGGTGAGCCTGCCTTCCATCCTGGCCGCCTTCTTCTTCTCGGCGCTGGTGGGCGTGTTTTTCGGATACTACCCGGCGCGCAAGGCCGCCTTCCTGGATCCGATCGAAGCATTGAGGTACGAGTAGCCTCACGGTATGAGTCATTCGCGAAGGGGCGGGACACGCTCCACTTTCGCACGCCGGAGTTCCAAAACCGGACAGTGCGGACATCCCTATAGGCCTTTTTTCAATACCATAGCGCTGGCGCTCCAGATGCAGCGCTGGAACGAGTATCCCGTAAGAATCGTACTTATTTCGAGGTAATCTCAGCCATGAAACCATTGAAACCCTTCGTCGCGCTGCTGTGTGTTGTGCTGATGGCCGCGCCCGGCATGTATGCCCAGCAACTCAACGATCGCGCCCCCAGGTTGTCGAGCGAGCGAGAGCACTGGTATTCCGGATTCACGCACAACTATAGCCCCAAGTACGTCCCGCCCATCGACCTTTCCAGCAGCGGCCGCGCCGACTCCCTGATCCGCGCCGGAAATATGTACCTGTCGCTGTCCGATGCGATTGCGCTGGCGCTCGAGAACAATATCGATATCGAAGTCTCGCGCTACACGTATCCGATTAACGAATCCGCTCTGCGGGCTTCCCACACGAGCAACGGCGCCGGCGTGAACTACGATCCCGTCCTCACGAGCACCATCAATTGGGGCCACTCCGCCACCATCCAGCAAAATACGATTACGGCCGGCGGACAATCGGTCAATGTTGGAGATACACGCACTAAAAACTTCGGCATTCAACAAGGGTTCATGACAGGCGGCAATGCCACGCTCGGGTTCGACAACACCAGTTCGACAACCAACAACGTCAACAACATCTTCCTCCCATCCTACAGATCCGGCTTGAGTCTCCAGGGTACCCAGCCTCTGCTGCAAGGTTTCGGCCTGGCGTTCAACACGCGCAATATCCGTGTTGCGAAAAACAATATACGGCTCACGGACTACCAGTTTGAACAACAGTTGAATACAACTCTCAACACGGTCATTTCCACCTACTGGAACCTGGTCAGCGCCGCCCTGGCGGTGGACGTTGCGCAACAGACTCTGGACCTGTCGAAAAAACTTCTGGATGACAACAAGAAGCAGTTGGAGATCGGGACCATGGCCCCTCTGGATGTGCTCCAGGCCCAGCAACAGGTTTCGACCAGCGAAACTAGTCTCATCACTGCGCAAACCGCGGTCGAGCAGCAAGAGGCGAACTTAAAGAACCTGCTCAGCCGTAACGGGCTGGCCAGCACCGCCATCGCGGACGTGCACATCGTGCCCACGGACCGGATCACCGTGCCGGATGTCGAGCCGATCCAGCCGGTCCAGGACGTGGTGGCGAAAGCGCTCGATAACCGGCCCGAACTGGCCCAGCAGCGCATCCAGGTGGACAATTCGAAGATCAATCTTACGGGCACGCGCAATTCCATGCTCCCGCAGCTCAACCTCACCGGAAACGTTTCAAATCCCGGTGGCGGTGGAGTCTTCGATTTCTCAGCGCCTAATATCAATCCGCAGACCGGCCTGCCGGTGGTGGATAAAAACGGGAATCTGGTGCCGCGCCAGTCGCCAAATCCCGATCTAATCGGCGGCTACGGAAATGTTTTGCATCAGCTTTTCGGCATTCCTACGGTGAACTACACCCTCGGTTTCACGCTGAACATTCCCCTGCGCAACCGCGCGGCGCAGGAGCAATACATCCAGCAGGATTTGCAACTCCGCCAGGCGGAACTAAACCTGCAAAAGGAGCGCAATCAGATTCGCCTGGACGTGCAGAATGCTCTGATCGCCGTGAAGAACGCCCGAGCGCGCTACCAGTCCGCCTCGGTGGCCAGCAGTGTCGCTCAGCAGGTCTATGAAGCCGAGCAGAAGAAGTATGCCCTGGGTGCATCGACCTCCTACCTGGTGGTCCAGCACCAGACCGACCTGGCCAACGCCCGGCAATCCGAAGTCGCGGCGCTGTCCGCCTACGCTCTGGCCAAACTCCAACTCGATCAGGCCACCGGCACGATTCTCCAGAGCAACAACATCTCCATCGATGAGGTCAAGAACGGCCGGATCTCGAAAGCCCCCAGTCCGATCCCCGCCGTGGTCCCGAACCAGAACGCCGCCACGACGCCGCGCATCGGCACGCCGCTGGCAAACCGATAGTCCATCAAGGCGCGTCCATCGCGGCGTGTTCCAGCGTATTCGCGCACATTCGCGCTCCCTTGCGGGTCGCGATCGCCTGCTAAAATAGGAGCTTGACTGAACTCGAACAGCGGCGCCGTGCCGTCCAGATGGCGCTCGCCGGCGACAAAGCCAATACGCGCAAGGCCGACGCGCTGCTGGTCAGCTCTCCCGCCAGCATCCGGTATCTGACGGGTTTCGCGGGCTCCAACGGGCTGGCACTGGTGACACCGTCGGAGACGCATTTCTTCACCGATCCCCGTTACGCGCTGGAAGCCTCGCAAAACATCACCTGCAAGCTGCACATCGCGAAAGGCCCCCTGAGCGAGGCGGTGGCCGGGATCGTGAAACGCAAGAAACTCAAGAAGATCGGATTCGAGCCCGCCTGGCTAAACTTGGACCAGTACCAAAAACTGAAAGATCTGCTGCCGCCGGGCTCCTCGCTCCAACCGCTTCCCGGCATGGTCGAAACCCTCCGGATGACCAAGTCGCCGGCGGAGATCGACCAGATCCGCAGAAGCGTGCTGGTCAATTCCGAGGCCTACGCGCGGACGCTTCGAAGAGTTCGTTTGGGCATGCGTGAGCGCGACATCGCCGCCGAGCTCGATTACCAGATGCGTCTTCACGGCGCTGAAAAACCGGCCTTCGATACCATCGTCGCGTCGGGTGCGCGCTCGGCGCTTCCGCATGCCCAGCCAACATCGAAACGACTGGAGGAGAATGACCTGCTGCTGGTCGACATGGGAGCCTGCCTGGACGGCTACATGAGCGACATGACCCGGATGGCCTTCCTGGGCGTTCCCACCAAGCGCGTCCGGACGCTCTATGGCGCGGTTCTCGAGGCGCAAATGGCCGGCATCGAGGCCGTGCGGCCGGGGGTCACGGCGGCCAAAGTGGACGCGGCCGCCCGGCAAGTGCTCAAACGGCATGGATTGGACCGCCAGTTTGTCCATTCCACCGGCCATGGCCTGGGCCTTGAGATCCATGAAGGTCCCCGGATCGGGAAAAAAGACCCGACCGAACTCCAGGCCGGGATGGTGATTACCATCGAACCCGGTGCCTACATCGACCGCTTTGGAGGTGTTCGGATCGAAGACACCGTACTGGTCACCGCCGGCGGGTGCGAAGTCCTGACGCCCACCACCAAGGAGTTTGTTCACCTGTGATGACCATCGACGAGATACGGGAGCTGCTGGATCTGTTCAACGCGAGCGGCGTGGGCGAGCTGGAGATCGAGCGCGAAGGCGAGCGGATTCGCATCCGCAAAGCGGGTCTGGCGACCGAATACGCGGTTTCGCCGGTTTCCGCGGTGCCCGTTCCGGCCCAGGAAACGGCGCCCGCGACCCCGCCGGCCGGCGAAGAAGCCGAGCCGGGACAGATCCCGGTCAAGTCGCCCATCGTGGGCACCTATTATGACGCCCCCTCGCCGGGGGCCGCTCCGTTCGTCAACGTAGGCGATGCGGTGGAGCCCGGGCAGGTGCTCTGCATCATCGAGTCCATGAAGCTGATGAACGAAATCGAAGCGGAAACGGCGGGAGTGATCACCGCGAAACTCGTGGAGAACGGGCGTCCGGTGGAGTATGGTGCGACGCTGTTCTCGATCCGGCCGCGCTAGCTATGTTTGAGAAGATTCTGATCGCCAACCGCGGCGAAATCGCCGTGCGCGTCCTGTGCGCCTGCAAGGACCTGGGCATTCGCACGGTGGCGATCTACTCGGAAGCCGACCGTCACAGCCTGCACACGCGCTTCGCCGACGAGGCCATTTGCATAGGACCCGCCAGGAGTTCGCACAGCTACCTGAATATTCATGCCGTGATGAGCGCGGCCGAAATGACCAACTGCGACGCCGTGCATCCGGGCTACGGGTTTCTTTCCGAAAACGCCGATTTCGCGGAGGTGTGCGAGACCAGCGGCCTGAAGTTCATCGGTCCGCCGGCCGATGTGATCCGCCGCATGGGCCTGAAGCAGATCGCGCGCGCCGCGATGGAAGAAAACGGCGTGCCGATTCTGCCGGGTTCGGCGGGCATCCTGGAGAGCCTGGAAGAAGCCGTCGAGACCGCCGGGCGCATCGGATATCCGGTGATGCTCAAAGCCTCGGCGGGGGGCGGCGGGCGGGGCATGCGCATTGTCCGGCAGCAGGAGGAGTTGGGACCCTTAATGGCGCAGGCGCAAGCCGAAGCCGCCGCGGCGTTTTCCTGCGGCGATCTGTACATGGAAAAGCTGGTCGAAGATCCTCGTCACATCGAATTTCAGATTCTGGCCGACCAGCACGGCGACGTCGAGATTCTGGGCGAGCGCGAATGCTCCATCCAGAGGCGGCATCAGAAGCTGATCGAAGAGTCTCCTTCCACGGTCATGACGCCGGAATTGCGCCAGTGCACCGCCGACAGCCTGCGTGCGGCGCTCCGGGCGGTGGGGTACGCCAATGCCGGTACGGTCGAATTCCTGATGGACGCAGCGGGCAAGCTGTACTTCATCGAGGTGAACGCCCGCATCCAGGTGGAGCATCCGGTCACCGAACTGGTCACCGGCGTCGATCTCGTCAAGAGCCAGATCCTGATTGCCGCCGGCCGGCGGCTGGACGAGATCCTGACGCGCCCCATCCAGTTGCGCGGTCATGCGATCGAGTGCCGCATCAATGCCGAGCATCCCGATACGTTCGTCCCCTCGCCTGGGACCATCACCGGCCTGAACCTTCCGGGAGGAGCCGGCATCCGCGTGGACACCGCCGCGTATCAGGACGGTGTCGTCTCGCCGTACTACGACTCGCTGGTCGCCAAGCTGATCGCCTACGGCTCCGTTCGCGACGAAGCCATCGCGCGTATGCGGCGCGCGCTGGGCATGTTCGTGGTGGAGGGAATCCATACGTCCATTCCGTTCCACCAGCGCATCCTTCAGCACCCCGAGTTTATCGCCGGCCGGATCGATACCGGTTTTCTCTCGCGCCACGGCTTTCTGGCCGATAAGAAATCCGACGACAAAAAATAACATCCGGTACTCAAGTTGGAGGAGTCCCAGTTGCGCGATGGGCGTGCTATACTTACTATATCTGGACCGCTTTTCTTGGATCGGGAGTTGCCCCCTGATCGATCAAAGGTGGAACTGGGTTGCACGAGGCGACCTGCTTCTCGGAGGAGCACTGCTTGCCAATGGAATCAAAGCTTTACGCCTGCGTGGGTATCCAATATGGGAGATCCCTGCTCGGTAAAACCACTCCCTTTTTTCGTTTTGCTTCCGATCTGGCAGATTTTTCCTGTTTGTATTCCTCTGGTTGTAAGGTGACCTTAGCACGGAATTAGGTAAGATCTCGGTCCCGATCTTCATGGGCCTCTGAATTGTTCAGAGTACTAGAACCGCTTATGATCGGGACGGAGACCAAGAGGGACGATATGGAAACTGTGACGGAACCAGTGAACGACAGCCCCGAGAATAAGGAAAAGAAAAAGTCCACGGTCAGGATCCTGCTGGCGGACGACCATCCGATCGTTCGCGACGGGTTGAAGAAGCTCCTTCAATTGGAAGAGGACTTTGAGGTCGTGGGCGAGGCCGGAGACGGGCGCGAGGTTCTGGAGAAGGTCCATGAGCTCGATCCGGACGTGCTCCTGCTGGACTTGCGCATGCCCAACTTGGACGGCCTCTCGGCCCTGCAGGCGTTACAGCAGACCAACAAGCGCACCCGGGTCATTATCCTGACGGCTTCCGAAGACAAGAACGAATTCGTGCAGGCCATGAAGCTGGGCTGCAGTGGCATCGTGCTCAAGCAGACGGCGCCCGATTTGATCGTGAAGAGCATTCGCAAGGTGAACTCCGGCGAAATCTGGCTGGATTCGCTCACCACGGCGGCCGTGATGCGGCACTTTTCCACCGGCCAGGAATCCTCCGGCGGCCCGGGCGGCGGCAAAGGCCGCGAGCGCAGTCCTCTGTCCACGCGCGAGCGGGAAATCGTGGCGCTGGTGGCGCAGGGCTACAAGAACAAGGAAATGGCCGAGAAGATGTTCATCAGCGAGCAGACCGTCAAGAACCATCTGCACAACATCTTCGACAAGCTGGGCGTTTCCGACCGTCTGGAGCTGGCGCTCTACGCCATCCACAAGGGCTTGCATCTGCCCACGGAAGCACCGCCGGCGTAGTAACGGCTATACCGTTTTATCTTTCGAATAGCACAGCGGCTCCAGCCGGCACTCGGCGCAGCGCGGATTTCTGGCCGTGCACAGGGCCCGCCCGTGATGGATGATCTGATGCGAAAAGAGAATCCATTTCTCCTTCGGAAGAAGTTTCATCAAATCCTTTTCGATTTTGACCGGATCGGTTTCTTTGGTCAGGTCCAGACGCCGCGCGATGCGCTGGACATGTGTATCGACGACGACTCCGGAGGCAATGCCAAAGGCCGTCCCCAGGACCACATTGGCGGTCTTCCGCGCCGCCCCGGGCACCGTTAAAAGCCGATCGATATCGCGCGGGATCTCGCCCCCGAAGTCCGATAGAATCTTGCGCGCGGCGCCGATCACCGATTTGGATTTGTTGTTGAAAAATCCAGTGGAGCGGATGTCCTGCGCGAGTTCTTCCTGCCGGGCGCCGGCGAAATCCCGGATGGTGGGATATTTCCGGAACAGGCCGGGCGTGACCAGGTTGACGCGCTTATCGGTGCACTGGGCCGACAGGATGGTGGCCACCAGCAGTTCCCATGCGCTGGAATGATGGAGCGCGCAGGTAACGCCGGGATACATCTGGTCCAAAATCGCGAGGATTTTCTTGATACGGGCGGCGCGCTCAGTCGCGGTTTTAGGCTTCGGAACCCTAGTCAAAATCGATATCCCGCTTGGGCGGCGGCTCGTCCGGATTCTCCTTGGCGAGCTTCAGCATCTCGTCGAACTTCTTGCTGAGCACGTCGTGGTGGACCTTGTGGTCCTCGACGGATTTCTTGAAAGCGTCCTCGCGCCGGCCGGCCTCGGTCTTGAATTTATTCACTGCGGCCTCCATGTCGGAGAACGTGGCGGGCTTCTCGTGCGCCTTGTGGCGGATTACGGCCGAGGTGGCCGGGTCAATGTGCAGCTCCGCCTGGCAGCAGGGACAGAGGACGGTAATGAGGGCGGGCTTCGCCATACCAAGACCATGGTAACGAAACAGGGGGTAACAAGGTACACTGATCGGGACAGGAGAACCACCATGTTTGCGGAATTCAAGAAGTTCATAATGCGGGGGAACGTGCTGGACCTGGCGATCGGCGTGATCATCGGCGCCGCGTTCGGCAAGATCGTGACGTCGCTGGTCAGCGATGTGCTGATGCCGGTGATCGGGCTGGCAGCGGGCAGGATGGATTTTTCGAATTTCTTCGTCAGCCTGAACGGCCAGAGTTATCCGACCATTGCCGCGGCCAAGGCCGCCGGAGCCCCGACGCTGAACTACGGGCTGTTCGTCAATACGGTGGTCGAGTTCCTGATCGTGGCGTTCGTGATCTTTCTGGTGGTGAAGCAGGTGAACCGGTTCCTGCCGCCTCCGCCTCCGCCTCCCCCGGCGTCGACCAAAGAGTGCCCGCAGTGCTGTACGGCCATCCCGCTGGCGGCTAAGCGCTGCCCGGCATGCACGTCGGCGCTGTGACGCCCAAATAAGAAGAGCCCGCGAACACCTTTACGTGAGGCGCGCGGGCTCGTTCTGCACTTTAGGAGAGAAGCGGGTTTAGCGGCGCTTCAGCGTGGGCCGATCGTCGTCGTTGCCCTTGCCGTCCGCATCGTCGGAGCCCGAGCCTGGCTTCTTGCGAAGCTGCGGTTTGTTGGGATCCTTGTCGTCCACCTTGTGGCGGTTCTCGATCATGGCCAGGCGGGCCTTCACTTCGTTAAACTCCGAAGTGTTCACCACGTATTCCGGACGAGCTTCCAGGTTCTCCTGGATGTTCTTCTGGGCCGCCTGGATCCGGTCGTCGGTCATCGGATGGCTGGAAAACAGCTCCGAAACCGCATTGTGTTTCTTCTTTTCAAGCGACTGGATCTTCTCGAAGAAGTCCACGAAGGCGGTGGGATCGTAGCCGGTCTTGTACATGTACTGGAGCCCCAGCATATCGGCTTCCGCTTCGTAGCCGCGCGAAAACTTGAGCAAGCTCATGGGAACCAGGAACCCGGCGGCCTGGCGGATGCCGTATCCGGTCCAGCCGCCCATGAAAATCAGGGGAATCGACATGTAGTTCGCCAACTCGGCCTTGGTGGCCTGGCGCGTTCCGTGGCGGGCGCAAACGTGGGCGGTCTCGTGCGCCATCACTCCGGCCAGTTCCGCTTCGTTGTCAGCCTTCAGAATCAAACCGGTGTTCACGAAGAAGAAGCCACCCGGCAGCGCGAAGGCATTGACGGAATCGTCCTCGACGACTTTGATGGTGAAAGGAACCTGGCAGTCCGAATTGCGGACGATGTTCTGCCCCACTCGATTGACATACTCAGCCACGATGGGATCGTCGATAACCTTGGTCTGCCGTTCGACTTCCTGCGCCAGCTGTTTGCCGAGAGCGATCTCCTTCTCGAGCGAGTAGAAGTTCGGGCCTCGGGCGACATCGCGGTTACCGATCTCGTCGGGATCCTTCTTTGGGTCCTTCTTTTTGTCCTTCTTCTTCTTCTTTTCAACCTTGGTGGGTTGATCGGTCGACCGGGTGTCGGCTGCGAAGCTGTTGAAAGAGAAGGTCGCGAAACCGGCGATGATGGCGAGTCCTAGCAAACGGCGCATCCTACGGACTCCTTTCAGCTACGAGTATACTCTCTTTAATGTGACGCGGTGCAGGCTCCCAAGTTTCAGGAAATTGCGTCATCCGTGGCCTAAATACATCAGCCAGCTCAGGCCGAAAAGCGCTCCCAGGAAGCAGGCGAAGCAGTAGGCCGCATACCGGAACCGTTCCCGGTCGGTGCGCTTGGTCACAATGCCCAGAATCACCGAGGTGAACAGGGCAAACAGAACGGAAGCCTCGAAATGGGAAAGGTTTACCTTGGGCACTTCGTCTTTTCTCCCTAGTCCTTTCTTTGTGTCGCGATTTCGAAGGCGTCCACCATCGCCAGCAGGTTCAGCAAACCGGCCGCAACCAGAAACTTGGTCCCGTAGTCGTGGACGTGCCCAGCCATATCCGGCTGCGCGTAGCCTAGCCAGATGGTCAGGAAATACAGGATCCCGGACAGCACGTTCCCCACGAAGCCGCCGCAGTAGATCACGGTGGTGAGCAGATCCCCGGTTTGCGGCGAGAACAGCGCGCCGCGCATCATCAGGCCCAGCAGGTACATCGAGAGCACGGAAGCCGCGATCAGGGCCCCGCGGCCGGGCCGCTTCAGCAGCACGTGTCCGGCTCCGGGTATCAGCCACGCCAGCGCAAGGGCCGATAACCAGTTCCCGGACGGGTGGTGGACCTCCGGAGAAGTGGACGGCGGGACAGTGGCTGGTGTGGGGGTGACGGGGAAACTCGCGCCGGGACTATCGCTCACAAATTCATTTTATCGCATCTGGACCCGGCCCTCGCAGCCTCACTCGAACGCCCGTATCCGCCGCGCCCGAAACAGACACCTCGAGCGTGCCGCCGGCGTCGGTATCGAGGAATTCCAGCTCCTGATCGTCGATCTCCACGGCGTACTCGGATCGGGGGGCCAGTCCCAGCACAAACAGGGTCTGATTCCTCAGGTGGAACTTCGCGGCTTCCTTCGCGGGAGCGCTGGCGATGGTCGCGGTTCCCACCTGGACCGGTTGGACTGCGGCGCCTGCGCGCAGGGTCTGAAGGCGTCCGTTCTGGAACAGCTGCAAGCGTCCGTCAAAGTAGCCGATCCAGGTGGCGTCCTCATCCCAACTGGTGCGGGCGAACACTTCACCCGTGACGGACTGGTGAAACACGAGAGGAATCTGGTCGTAGTTCAACCCCGGCTGATACGGATTCGCCCACAAGAACTCGTAGACCGCGCCGAGGCTGCCGCGCATCATAAAGCGGTCGCGCATCAGCCAGCCCTGCAACAGCTGGCTTTCGAGTGCATTGGTATCGTAGGCCACCATGGCCAGACCGGCCGCGCGCGACATGGCCGCATCCGCCGGGTCGGGATTGCCGTCGTGCAGATACACGGGGATCAGGAATTCATTTTCCGATCCGCCATTTTCGGGCAAAACGACAGGGGCGGGATAGTTGCCGGTTATGTGCGCCAGCGGCAGTTGCTTGAAATAGGCGGGAGCCGATTCGCGCAAATCGATCTTGACGTTGTCGCGCAGCGCGTGCAGCATCTCATAGAGCGCGTATCGTTGCTCTCGCGGAAGGGCCTCGCGGCCCTCGGCGAGTTGGGGCACAATCTGTGTGCGCCACCACTTCTGGACGATCCCGCTCAACACGGCATTGCCCTGGTCCGGCAGCCGGTCCGCCAGAGCGATGGCGGCCAATACGCGGGAGCTTTGGCCGCGGACGTCTGTTGCCGGTTTCGCGAGAGCCGTCTGGATTTTGGCGGCCAGGCGGTCGGATTGCGCCGCGGTCATCGCCGGCGCGCACCAATCGAACACCAGGGCGAGCTGCCGAAGGACGCTTGCCTGGGGAACCTCTGCCGCGTCTCCGAGAGCCCAGTCGATGGCCTTCTGAGCGGCTGCGGCTTGTTGGGCGACCTGGTAATAGAGTGCCCACGCAAAACCGGGTTCGGCCGGCTGTATTGCTGATGCCGTTGCGCCCGACATCAACGCGTCGAATTGCTCCCAGCGAGGGGACTGCCGCTCTCGTTCGCGCCGCAGGAGCCGGAGCCTCTGGGGGGTCAGCAGCAGCCGTGGGGCATCGCGATAGACGTGGAAATCCTCGTCAGGCGGGTTCTGGCCACGGAGCAGGCCGACAGACGGAGCGATCAGCATCAGCGAGAGGGCAGCCAGGCCACGCACGCAGACAATTGTGTCACAGCGTGTCACATGGACACAGGGGGCGGGGCAGGGACTCGCACCCCGGGCCGGCTGGAGTGCTCTATCTGCTTGAAAGAAATGATGTAACGGTTGGCAGGGAGCGTGCTTCTCTTATCCATGAATTGATGAAGTATCTTTGAAACCTGCCCTCTGCTTGCAACAGGCTTAAGCGGAAGAAGCGAGTGGCTATATTTAGCGTGCTTGCGGGAGACGGTGTGAAGTTTGAACCCCTCCTTCTTTCGGTTGTGCAAGTTGCAATCAGAGGGGTTTTTTGTCGACGGCAAGCCTTTTAAACGATCTTCCGGGGTCCGAGGTCTCCGTCCGGACTGCTTTGTTGAGGTACTTGAATGGACGCGGGCCTCAGCGGGGTTGGAGCGGGCGGCCGCCAGGATCCTACGCCCAAAAAACGGGCGAGGCCGCATCGGAAACGGTAAGCAACACACCTCGCAGTACCGCTTCCGATGCGGTTTTTCTAACATCCCCAGCATAACCCGTTTATTCATCGCTGTATAGATCCGGTACTAGAACTTTTTGGTAACCCCCCACTGGGGAAGCGGCGCAGGAACTATTGGTTCCACGTGCGGGCAGCAGTGCACACTGCGGCATGAAGCACGTTCTGGCCCTGCGCCACGTTGTTGCCAAAAGGGACGTCCACCTGGTGGTCCGGTTTACGCGGCACTGGATTCATTACGGGTTCTTGACCCACATCGTGGTGTGTATCTTGGTTGCGGCACTGGAAGGCTTGATGGGCCGCTGACCGTTCCGAGCCGGACTCGCCTGCTTAGGACCACCGCCAGTTACGAATCTCCGGCATGTCGTCTCCGTAGCGCCCCACGTACAGTTTGTGCTCGATGAGTTTGTCGCGCAGGAGGAGCTTTTGGGCCCCCGCCCGCTCCGCCAGGCCGGGCACCCGGTCGATCACGTCGCCCGCGAGGTGGAACCGGTCCAGGTCGTTCAAAACCCGCATGTCGAACGGCGTGGTGGTGGTTCCCTCCTCCTTGTATCCCCGGACGTGCATGTTGTCGTGATTCGTCCGGCGATAGGTCAGGCGATGGATCAGCCATGGATAGCCGTGGAACGCAAAGACGATGGGCCGGTCCTTGGTGAACAGGGCGTCGAACTGCTGGTCGGTCATGCCGTGAGGATGCTCGCTGCGCGGCTGCAACGCCATCAGATCGACGACGTTGACGACGCGGACTTTCAAATCGGGAATATGTTTGCGAAGCCACTCGACGGCAGCCAGTGTTTCGAGCGTGGGAACGTCACCCGCGCAGCCCATCACCACGTCGGGTTCCACATCGCCCGGGGCGCCGGCCCAGTGCCAGATGCCGGCTCCGGCGGTGCAGTGCGCGATCGCGGCGTCCATATCCAGCCACTGTAACTCCGGCTGTTTCCCGGCGATGATCACATTGACATATTGACGGCTGCGCAGGCAGTGGTCGGCCACCGACAGCAGCGTGTTGGCATCGGGCGGAAGGTATACCCGCACCACTTCCGCCTTCTTATTGACCACATGGTCGATGAATCCCGGATCCTGATGGCTGAATCCGTTATGATCCTGGCGCCAGACATGCGAGGTGAGGAGATAATTCAAAGACGCGACCGGCGAGCGCCAGGGGATGTGGTTGGTGACCTTCAGCCACTTGGCGTGCTGGTTGAACATCGAGTCGATGACGTGAATGAAGGCTTCATAGCAGGAGAAGAATCCGTGCCGGCCGGTGAGCAGGTAGCCTTCCAGCCAACCCTGGCACATGTGCTCGCTCAGCACTTCCATGACGCGCCCGTCGGGCGAGACGTGATCGTCCGACGCCAAAATCGCCGCCGTGGAGGTTCGTTCCGTCACCTCGAATACGGCAGTCAGGCGGTTGGACGCGGTTTCATCCGGACCGAAGACGCGAAAATTGTCCGCATTGAGTTTCAGGGTGTCGCGCAGCATTCGTCCCAGCGTGCGCGTGGCCTCGGCGGTTTCGATACCGGGAGCCGGGACGGGTACGGCATATTCGCGGAAGTCCGGCATGCGCAGCTCGCGCAGCAGCAGGCCGCCGTTGGCGTGCGGGTTCGAGCCCATGCGGCGGTTTCCCTGGGGCGCCAAAGAAGTGATTTCGGGAATCGGGCGGCCGACGTCGTCGAACAGCTCTTCCGGCCGGTAACTTCGCATCCACGTTTCGAGCATCTTAAGGTGCTCCGGTTTCGTGGCAAGCTCGGCCAGGGGCACCTGATGCGCGCGGAAGGTGCCTTCCACCTGCTTGCCGTCCACCACCTTCGGACCGGTCCAGCCCTTGGGCGTGACCATCACGATCATGGGCCACACGGGACGCTGAGTGTAGCCATGCTCGCGGGCTTGCTTCTGAATGCCTTGGATCTCTTCGATCACGGCATCGAAGGTCGCGGCCATCTCTTCATGCACGCGCGCGGGATCGGAGCCCTCGACGAAATACGGCTTGTAGCCGTACCCCTCGAGCAGTGCGGTGAGTTCGCTGCGGCCGATGCGGGCCAGCACCGTGGGCCCGGCGATTTTATAACCGTTCAGATGGAGAACCGGGATCACCGCGCCGTCGCGCGCTGGGTTCAGAAACTTGTTCGAGTGCCAGCTGGTGGCCAGCGCGCCGGTTTCCGCCTCGCCATCGCCGATCACGCAGCAGGCCACCAGATTGGGGTTGTCGAACGCTGCTCCGTAGGCGTGCAACAGCGAGTAGCCCAGCTCTCCTCCTTCGTTAATAGAGCCGGGAGTTTCCGGAGCATCGTGGCTGGGGATGCCGCCCGGAAACGAGAACTGCTTGAACAGCCTCTGCATGCCCTGGGCATCCTGAGTGATGTTGGGGAAACGCTCGGTATAGCTTCCCTCCAGCCAGGTATTGGCGACCATGCCCGGACCTCCGTGACCCGGCCCGCAGACGTAGATCATATCGAGGTCGTACTTCACGATGGCGCGGTTGCAGTGCACGTAGATGAAATTGAGGCCGGGCGTGGTGCCCCAGTGCCCCAGCAGGCGCGGTTTGACGTGCTCCAGCGTTAAGGGCTCGGTCAGCAGGGGATTGTCGTAGAGATAAATCTGTCCGATCGACAGATAGTTCGCGGCGCGCCAATACGCATCGATGCGGCGCAGCTCTTCGGGCGAAAGCGTACTCATTTTTTCAGCGTAGCGGAATTAGCCGCGGCGTGTTCAGCCCCGCGAGTGGTTGGTGCAGCCCGTGTACGCGTTGGAAAGATATTGGTCCATCATGCGTTCGGTATTGAAAAAGGAGCCGTTCAAGGCGATGGTGGAGCGCATGACTTCCGCGAACTCGTCCCGGCGCCCGTAGAACAGAGGCACGATCACCTTTTCGAGCTTGTCATAGAGCGATAGAGCTTCGGTGCGGTGATCTTCCGGCAAATCCTCTTCCTTGCCGATAGCCCAGCCGGTGGATCCCTCCACGCAGCCCTCGATCCACCAGCCGTCCAGGATGCTCAGGCTGGGCACGCCGTTCAACGCGGCTTTCATGCCGCTGGTGCCGGATGCCTCGAAGGGCCGGTGCGGGGTGTTCAACCACAGATCCGCTCCGCTGGTCATGAGCTGCGCCCAGCGCATGTCGTAATCCGGCACGTAGACTACGTTCACGCTCCCCGCCAGGGCGCCGGCGGCCTGAAACACTTCCCGGATCATCTCCTTGCCTTCCAGGTCGCGCGGATGAGCCTTGCCTCCGAAGATCACTTGCATCGGCCCGACGTGCGCGGCGATGGATTTCAGGCGTTCCAGGTTGGTGAACAGAAGGTCGGCGCGCTTGTAGGCGGTGGCGCGCCGCGCGAACCCGAGGGTCAGGATGGCGGGGTCGAGCTCGCTGCCGGTGGCGCGCTTCAGTTCGGCCAGCAGAGCCAGCTTGGCGCCGGCGTGAGCCTCCCGGATTTCTCCCAGCGGCACGCCGACCACGTAACGCAGGTAGAGGTTATCGGTGCGCCAT
>CAVXFR010000029.1:0-86731 GCA_963761045.1 Terriglobia bacterium
CGGGGGCACCATCGGCGGTCCGATCAAGCCAGACAAGTTGTTCTTCTTCGCGGACTATCAGGGAACGCGGACGACGCAAGGCATCACTTCGCCCGCCAGCACCGTGCTCTCCACCCAGGAACGCGCGGGAAACTTTTCGGACGCGTTGAGTACTTTGACCGGACATGTCAGCGGACCTTATGCCGCCAGTCAGCTGACCCAGAAGCTCGGCTACGGGGTTACCGCGGGGGAACCTTACTACACGCCCGGATGCACCAGCGCCACTTGCGTTCTGCCCAACGGAATCATTCCCACCGCAGCGTGGTCGGCCCCGGCGCAGCATCTGCTGCAGTACATCCCCACACCGAACATTGGCTCTAATCTGTTTGCAACTTCGGCGTATCCGGAAACCGTGAGAGATCACAAGGCGGGAATGCGGATCGATGCCAACAGCCGCTTCGGCCAGCTTTCCGCCTACTACTTCATCGACGACTATCAGCTGAATAACCCGTACCCCGGCGGCCAGGGCGGAGCGAGCATTCCGGGCTTCGATGCGCTGACCATTGGGCGCGCGCAGATGTTGACGCTGGGCGACACCAAAGTTCTGGGAGCCACCACCGTCAACGAGTTCCACGTCAGTTTCCTGCGCAACGTGAATGACATTGGCCACCCCAATGGCGGCGTGGGGGTGTCTCTCGCTTCGCAGGGTTTTCAGACCGGCGGCGGGGCGGGCATCACGGTTCAGGATCCCTCGATTGAGGGCGTGATGAATATCGTGTTCCCCAGTTTCGTGATGGGAGTTCCCATCACCAACACGTTTCAGTGGAATAACACGCTCTACGCGAGCGATACGGTGTCGAAGATTCTCGGGGATCACTCGCTGAAGTTCGGTCTCCAGTTTCACAACGATCAAGTGAACGAAAATCCCAACGCCACCTTCAACGGGACGTTCAACATCAACGGAACGGAAACCGGCTCGCCCTTCGCGGACTTCATTCTGGGCTTTCCGAGCAATTTCACGCAGACCACCGGCCAGCATTTCTACCTTCGCAATCAGTACATGGGGGCGTTCATTCAAGATAGTTGGCGTGCGCGCCGCAATCTGACTGTGAACGCGGGTTTGCGTTGGGACTTGATCCGTCCTTGGAACGAAAAATACGACAACATCCAGACCATTGTGCCGGGCGCGCAATCGGTTCTGTATCCCAACGCCCCCTCGGGTTTGCTGGTGGCCGGGGATCCGGGAATTCCCAAGGGGTTATCGCCCACGCAGACCCACAATTTCGCCCCGAGGCTCGGAGTCGCGTATTCGCCGAATGCAGGCAACGGAATCCTTAAATTCCTGCTGGGCGACGCGGGGAAGAGCAGCATCCGGGCGAGCTTTGGAATGTTCTACACGGAGTTCCCGGGCTTGAGCGCCGGGATCCTGTACGGAATCCCGCCGTTCGGCTATAACTATCTGAGTCCCGCGCCTCCCGTCTTCGCCACGCCGTTTATCAACTCCGGGGATGGCGCGCAGAACATCAATCCGTATCCCTTTAGTTTCCCTCCGCATAACGTTTCCCAATCCAATCCGTACACGGATTTCAATTTCGCAAGCGTGGTTCCGATCGGCGCCGCGCCTTACTTTTACTTCAAAAATAAGGTGCCGTATACGGAGAACTACATGCTCTCCATCCAGCGGCAGATCGGGTCGAACGCGCTGGTGACCCTGAGCTACGTGGGAAATCAGGGGCATCACATTCTGGTCATGGTGCCCACCAACACCGCCAATCAGGCGCTGTGCCTGAGTCTGAGCCAGACCAGCCAGGTGGCGCCCACCAGTTCCACGTGTGGACCCTTCGGAGAAGATTCCCGCTACACCTCGGCGTCGGGCCAGGTTTATAACAGCACGCGGACGATCCTGGGACCCAACTACGGAGCGGTGAGCGCGCAAAAGACCATCGGGAATTCGAACTACAACGCCTTCCAGGCCAACCTTCGATTGGTGGTGAACAAGGACTCGACGGTCTACCTCGGCTACACCTACTCGAAGTCCATCGATGACGCCTCGAACCTGGGCGAGCAGATCAATCCGTTCAACGACCGGCTGACGCGCGTGATCTCGTCATGGGATATGACTCACAACTTTGTCGCGACCTATCATTACGCTCTGCCGTTCGATCGCATCTTCAAGCGCAATCAAATCACGGACGGATGGAGCCTTTCGGGCACGACGCGATTCAGCACGGGTTTCCCGGTGACGCTCAGCGACACCACGGATAACTCGCTTCTCGGAACGCTGGGTAACGGCGTCAACAACCAACTGTTGGATACTCCGCAGATGGCGTCGGGGCCGCTCATGATCAATACCAATCCCCGCAATGGGCTGCCTGCGTTCAATACGAGCCTCTTCTCCGCGGAGCCGCTGGGAGTGCTGGGGAACGCCCCCCGCCGGATGTTCCATGGTCCTGGTATCGCGAACTTCGACATGCAGCTGACCAAGAATGTGCGCCTGACGGAATCCGTATCCACCGATATCCGTATCGAGGCATTCAACGTGTTCAACCATGCGCAGTTTTATGGACCGACATCCGTGAACGGGACGATCAACGACCCGAACTTCGGAAACGTGGTGAGCGCGGCGGCTCCGCGGTTGGTGCAACTGGCGGTCAAAATTCATTTCTAGGACGTTCAGAACTTCAGACGAACGCCACCGTTGAGGACGCGGCCGTCCAGCGGTGCCCACGCATCGACGGTCCATCGGCCATCGACGCCTTGATCCGGGCGAAGCAGAGGATTCCATCGAGTCTGTCGCACGTCGGTTAGGTTTTCCGCGTTCACAAAGAGTCCGAAATGGCCAAAGGTGTGCTCGGCCAGGAAGCCGAACAGGACATACGCCCTGGACTCGCTGAGGTACGGATTCTCCTCCAGGCGTTGGTGCCCGGTGTAATAGCTTTCCACGCCGATGCGGCTGGAGTTTTCCTTTTCCCACATCCCCACGATCCCGAAACTATGGCGGGGAGTCAGCGGAGTATCGACGCGCTGGCCGAATTCGAACTGGCGGGAGTGCACGTAGGTATAGCTGAGCGTGGCGGAGAAGTCGGCCTTTCTCAGAGTGCCGAGGAATTCGAGGCCGGCATTGTGTGTGGGTTGGGCCAGATTGATGAGCTGGTAACGTCCGGTCCGGTCGACATTGATGGGGTGCCGCACGCTGGAATCGAACAGCGTGACGGTGTAGTTGCCCGGGCCGACTTTGCGGGTGAGATCGAACGACGCGCTTCGCCCGCGCTCGGCGACCAATGGCTTGGGAATGATCAGACGAGTGAGCCCCGCGGCTTCGGTTTCCTCCGTCAGCGGAGTGGGCGCGAAAAATCCCTGCCCGGCCGAGAGGCGGCTGGTCCAGCCTCGCCAGCGAAGGAGCGCCGAAATTCGCGGACTGAAAAAAGTGCCGTACTGGTTCTGAAAGTCGGCGCGCGCACTGGCCGAAACGGAAAGCCACTTAGCGAACTCGATGTCGTCCTGCAGGAAAACACCGGGAGTGGTGTAGCGGTACGTAAACTGCGGAACATCGCGGGGAAGATAGACCTCCCGTTCCGCGGCGGCACCCGCAACCCAAGTATTGTGCCGGTACGCACCACGCACCGTAAGTTCTCCGAACAGCAGTTCGTGGCGATCCCGTTCGCGGACCTCGCCGAAGCGGTGGTCGTGGTCCTGCAGGGACGCGGCGAATCGGGCCGAAACAACGTAGCGCTGGTGGACCAGGTATTGTACATTGCCGCCCAGATCATAGCGGCGGGTATTCAGAGCTTCGATGTAGGGCGCGCCGGTGACGGGCAGAACCGCTCCCGGAACTGTCCCGCCGTTCCGATTCTCGTAGGTAACTCCGCCCGTGAGAAACGCCGTGTCTCCGTTGCCGTCGTCCCAGAAGAATCGTGGCCGCACGACGCCGCGCGCATATCCGGCCAGGTCCGCCCAGCCGTCATGGTCGATATCGTTGTGCTGTTGCCAGTCGCCGGTACCGAGGAAGGAAGCGCCCCAGTGCGGCGTCAACTGCGACGCGACGAAGAGAGAAGTGTCCGTGGCGCCTCGCGTGGTTCGATTGAAGAGAAGCTCATGCACGGGCTGGGCGGTCGGCCGTCGGGAGATCAGGTTCACCACGCCGGCCATCGCTCCCGCGCCGTAGAGCGCCGAGGCGACGCCCTTGATCACCTCGACCTGGCCCAGATCCACGGGTGGAATCTGCAAAAGTCCCAGGCCGCCGCCCTGCTGGCCGAAAAGCGGAAGACCGTCGCCCAGGAAAGCCGTATAGCGCCCGCGCATTCCCTGGATGCGTACACTTGCCGCGCCCAACGAAGGCGACGTGCTCTGGACGCGAAGCCCGCCCATTTCGTTGAGCATCATGACAATGTCGCCCGGCGTCATCATGGTCTTTTCGTCGATCTCTTCCGGTCCGAGAACTTCGACGCGCGTGGGCAGGTCTTGCAGCCGCGTATCGGTCCGCGTGGCGTGCACGGTCACCTCTTCTTGTGCGCGCTGTTCGGGTTTGAGCTCAACGGTGATCTGCCACTCGCGCGCCTCATCCACGGAAAGAGATGCCTTCGCGGGCAGGTATCCTTCCTTCGATACGCTCACTTCCGCCGTTCCCAGCGGGACGGCCATGATTGCGATGCCGTTCTGGTCCGTCTGCAGCGATGCGCCGTTCACGGTAACCATCGCTCCCGTGACCGGGCCGGTCGCCGTTTTCACTTCGACCCGAATCGTGGCGCGCGGCGATTCTTGCGGGAACGCTGGAAGCAGTAAGCAGACCAGCGTGAGGATCGCGAGTTTCATTGGAGAGAGAATCAGGCCGTACGCCCAGGGTAGTATAGTGAAGCCGTGCGCTGGTTCCTGCTGGGGATGTTCTTTACGTGCGCTGTGGCGCTGGTGGCCGGCATGGTCTTTATCCGGCAGGCCCACGGATTCAGCGCGAGCGAGCCACCGACGGCGGTGGAGCGCTGGTTGGCCCGGGAAGCCCGAGCCCTCGCTGTGCCCGCCGACGCAAAGTCCAGGATGAACCCCATTCCGAACAACCTTGAAACGATTGAAGAAGCCCGTGCCCATTGGGCGGATCATTGTTTTTCCTGTCACGCCAATGACGGCAGCGGAGATACGGTGATGGGGAAGAATATGTATCCGCCTGCTCCCGACATGCGCCTGCCCGCGACCCAGCAGCTCACCGACGGAGAGTTGTTCTACATCATTCAGAACGGGATTCGTCTCACGGGAATGCCTGCCTGGGGGACCGGGGCATCGCATGACGAAGAGGATTCCTGGAAGCTGGTACATTTCATCCGGCATCTTCCGCAGGTCACCGTGGAAGAGAAGAAGGCCATGGAGAAGATGAATCCCAAGAGCCCGGACGACCTCCGGGAAGAAGAGGAAGAAGAAAGGTTTCTACAAGGAGATGACAGCCAAAATGAACTACCCCAGGAACATCCTCATCACTAGTTTGCTCACGCTGCTGCTGGCCTGCGCGACCCAGGTTTTCGCGCACGGCGGATTCGACCACGTCATCGGAACCGTGGTGAAGATGGAAAACAACGTCCTCACGGTCAAGACCGCGAAGGGCGATGCCACCGTCAAACTGGATGCGAAGACGGAGATCACTCGCAACGATCATGCCGCGCAGGCGGCGGATCTGAAGCCCGGCGTTCGCGTGGTCGTCGATGTTCCCGAAGGCAGCAAGGCCATGGTCGCGCATTCGATCAAACTGGGAACGGCTCCGGCGCACGCTCGCAGCACTCACAAGTAGCCGCCCCAGCGAGAACTGGCCGCGCTAACGGGTCTGCGCTGTGAGCCCGGCGGGGGCCGTGGCGGAATCGCGGTACGCCTTGAGCACCTCCGCCGCCTTGCCGTGTTTCACCACGCGGCCGTGATCCAGCCACAGGCTGCGGTCACACACGCGCTCCAGAGTCTCGAGAGAGTGCGACACACACAGGATGGACTTGCCCGCGCGCCGGAATTCCATAATCTTTTCCACGCATTTGCTGAAAAAATTCTGGTCTCCGACCCCCAGAACCTCGTCGATGATGAGCAGATCCGGGTCCACGTTGATCGCCACCGAAAAGGCCAGGCGCATGATCATGCCGTTGGAGTAGGTCCGGAGAGGCTCCTCGATAAACGCGCCCAGCTCGGAGAATTCCACGATCTGGTCGAATCGTTCCCGCACCTGGCGGCGGGTCAGTCCCACCAGACTCGCTTTAATGCGAAGGTTTTCCGCTCCCGTGAGGTCGGGATGAAACCCCGAACCCAGCTCGAGCAGCGATTCCACGCGGCCCCCGATGGACACGCGGCCGGCGCTCGGATCGCATAGGCTGGTGGCGATGTTGAGCAGCGTACTTTTGCCCGCGCCGTTGGAGCCGACCACCGCCATGCTCTCGCCGTGCTTCAGCGTGAACGATACGTCGGTGAGCGCGTAGAAGCGTTCGCGAGACCCGCGGCGCAGCGCGTGCGCCAGCCGGTCGCGCAGCAGCATCCGGCCGCCGTGCCGGTAGAAGTACTTGGACACCCCTGCGAACTCTAAAATAGGCGTCATCACCCTGTAAACTACGGTCTTTCCAAGCATTCATTGTACGCGATCCGCTGGAAACGGGCCGCGGTTTGACTTCTCCCGCCCGCGGCGGTAGCATAGCCGCGATGCGATCCGAAAAGGGGCGTGTTATGAGAAGAGGATATCCGGGTTTCTATGTGCGTCTGGCGCTGGCTTGCGCCTCGGTGTTATCGGTCGCGACGCCCACCTGGGCACATCATTCCTTCGCCGCCGAGTACGATTCGAGCCAGCTGATCACGCTCACCGGCAAGATCACCAAAGTGGAGTGGACCAACCCCCACATCTACATTCATATCGATGTGACGGGAGCGGACGGCAAAGTCACCTCCTGGGGTCTGGAAGGGTATCCGCCCAACACCCTCAAACGGACCGGGTTCCGGCGCTCCCTCCTCAAGGAAGGCGACATCGTCACCATTACGGCCTATAAAGCCAAAGACGCCACGAATACCGGAGCCGGGCGCGAAATCACGTTCCCGGACGGCAGCAAGAAGTTCGCGGGGCCGATCGGCCGCTAAATCCTGTTCTCAGCGGAGGTTCCTGAGGTGACAACGACAAAACGGTTCGCTAGTTTTCTGACCACTGCGGTTGCGGCTGCCAGCCTGCTGATTTCGCTTCCCGCGTCCGGGCAGGGCCAAGGCAAGGGGAGAGGCGGCGCTTCGAAAGGTCCCAGCGGCCCGGTGATTCACAAACCGATTCCGCGCGCTTCCGACGGCAAGCCGGATCTGAGCGGCGTTTGGCAGGGCGGCGGCGTGAGCATCAACGGCGAACCCGGCGCTCCTCCGCTGCATCCCCTTCCGCCGATCGACCGTCATCCGGTCGAGCGCCAGCCTCTGGTCTATAAGCCGGCGTTCGACGCGGCCCGCCAGGCCAAGCACTACACCGCGCTCGACGACCCGACGCTGGTGTGCCTGCTTCCCGGCGTTCCACGCATCATCGGCATGCCCATGCCGATGGAGATCATTCAGACCCCCAAGGTCGTCGCGATCCTGTATGAATCCTTCCGCGCCTGGCGCCGGATCCCGATCCGCGACGACTTCAAACATCCCGACGACCTCACGCCCACCTGGATGGGCGATTCGGTGGGCAAGTGGGAGGGCGACACTTTAGTCATCGACACCGTTGGCTTCAACGACAAAACCTGGATCTCCGGCACCGGCACCACCCATACCGAACAGATGCATGTGGTGGAGCGCTACACGTTGAACGACGACGGCAGTCTGAGTTGGGAAGCCACGGTGGACGACCCGGGCGCGCTCGCCAAGCCGTATGTCACCGGTGGTGTGTTGCGGGCTCCCATCGACGTGCGAGTGGAGGAGTACGAGTGTATCGAGAACAACCCGGATCTCGAGCACATGAAGAGGGCTGCCGAGCTCGCCCGGGGCAAGGGGAAAGAGTAGTGCGCGCCGCGACCCGGCTGGCCACCGCGACGGACGTGCAGTAGACCTACTTGACGACCTTGTGCCCGTCCGAGTCCCATTCCTCAATGGGACCGAACTTGGACAGCACGTCGCGGATCTTAGACGCATCGCCCACCGCAACGATCTGGACATCGTCGACCGGGATGTACATCCGGGCGACACGCTGAACGTCCGCCGCCGTCACCGCGGAAATTTTCCCCGGATAGGTATCCCAGTAGTCCGCCGGGAATCCGTACTCCTTGATCGTCAGGGCGTTGTTCAGCGCCGTGGCGGGGCTTTCCGTGCTGAGAGCGAAACTGGCCACCAGCGCACGCTTGGCGTTTTCCAGTTCCTCGGCTGGAACGGCCCGGTCGCGAATGTCGCGGAATTCCTTGAGCAGTTCCTCGAGCGCGGGCCCGGTCACTTCCGTGCGCACGTTGGTGGAAGTGACGAAGTGGTTGTAATAATGGCTGGCGGAGAATCCGCTGCTGATGCCGTAGGTGTACCCCTTGTCTTCGCGGATATTGCGAAACAGCCGCGAGGCAGGTCCCGAGCCTAGAACCCGGTTCAATACTTGCGCGGGGATATAGTCGGGACTCACGCGATCGATGGCGTGATTGCCCACATAGAGGGTCGTCTGCACCGAGGCGGGCCGGTCGATCAGATAGATCTTCTTCTCCGCGATGGCCCCATGCATGGGCAGCTCCGGCGGTTTGGGCGCTGAACCCTTCCAGTTGACGAAGAGTTTTTCGAGTTTCGGGGCGATCTGGCGTGTATTGATGTCCCCCATCACGGCCACGCGCCCGCCCTCCGGCCGGAAATTCCTGGTGTAATACGCCATGATCTGTTCGCGAGTGAGTTTCTTGATCGCGTCGGGCGAGGGCAGGACCAGGGAGCGATTATCGCCAGGATAAAGCACAGCCTGAAAGCGCTCCGTCGCCAGGAACGCAGGGATGGTTCGGATCTGAACCAGCTGGCTCAACGTCTGGTTCTTCCACTTATCCAGCTCGTCTTGCGGGAATGTGGAGTTAAACAGCATGTCGCTGACCAGATCGAGGACCGGGTCCAGGTTCTCGGTCAACGTAGAAAAGCGGACCGTGGCGGCACGATCTCCGATGCCGAACCCGATCCCCGCTCCGAGGTCGGCGATGGCTTCGGCGATCTGGCGGGAATCCTTGGTCTTGGTCCCCAGGCGCAGCATCGCGGTGGTCGCGTCGCCGATGCCGGCGATCTCCGGCGGGTCGTTCAAATTCGAGGCCGGCATCTCGATGGTCACCTGGATGGTGGGAGACCGGTGATCTTCCAGAACCAGCAGCTCCATGCCGTTTTTCAGTTTGCTCTCGACCGGCTTGGGGAATTTGACCTTGAGGACCTCGTTCGAAACCGGAGCGCGGTTCTTGAGGGTGACGCCCGTGAAGTCCGTGGCCTGTTGCGCGGGAGGGACGCCCTGCGCCAAGACCAACCCCAGGGAAAACAGTGGAATCAGAAAAAGATTGCGCGTCATGGGAATTCTCCGGTTACTGGACCTTCGGTTTAGCCGCGGCGGGCGGCCTGGCGGCGGGGGCCGCGGGAATCGTCGTCATGACCACTCGATTGTCGCTGCGGAGATACGCCTTGGCCACACGCTCGATGTCGGCCGGCGTAACGGCAGCCAGTTTTTCGGTATTGGTGTTGATCCGGTTGGGATCGTCATACATCGCGGCGTTGTCGGCCAGCGTGACGGCCCGGTTCAGAACACTTTCGCGCATCGCCACAGCCGACCGCCGGGCGTTGATTCGGACGCGCTTCAGTTCCTCATCGGTCACGGGAGCCGCGTGCAGCTTGGCGATCTCCTCGGAGATCACGGCTTCCGCCTGCTCCGGAGTCTTGCCCGGACGGAGCGTGCAGGTGATCTGGAAGAGACCGGGCCCCATGCGCGCGGCGCTGCCGGCGCTGATCCCGGCGCACAGTTCCCGATCCTTGACCAGCCTCTGATACAAACGCGAGCTGTCCCCGCCGCCGAATATGGAAGCGAGCGCCGATAGGGCCGGCGAATCGGCGTTGGTGGCCGACGGAATTTTGTAGGCGATTTGCAGGCGGGCCAGGCGCGCCAGCTTGTCGTCCATGGTTTCCCGGCGCTCGCCCTTCATTTCCGGTTCCGCGAGATCCACCTGCTTGGGACTTTCCTGGCGCGGGATGTTCCCGAAATACTTCTCCATCTTGGCCAGGACGTCCTTCGTATTCAGATCACCCACCAGCGCGATCACGGCGTTGTTCGGCGCGTAGTAGGTACGGAAGAAATCCTGGACGTCCTGGACCGAGGCGGCGTTCAGATCAGCCATGGATCCGATGACGGAGTGTTTGTAGGCGAAATTGTCGAACGCCATTTCGTTGAAACGCTCGTTGGATTTGCCATAGGGCTGGTTGTCCAGAGACTGGCGGCGCTCCTCCTGAACCGCCTGGCGCTGATTATCGAGGTTCTCTTTCGTGACCGCCAGCGAGCGCATGCGATCGGATTCCAGAAACAGTCCCAGATCAACCTGGTTCTTCGGAAGCACTTCGTAGTACAGCGTCCGATCCGTGCTGGTGGTCCCGTTCATGTTGCCGCCGTAATTGAAGATCAGGAAGAAGTGCTCCCCGGCGCCGACGTTTTCCGAGCCCTTGAACATCATGTGCTCGAACAGGTGGGCGAACCCGGTTCGTCCCTCGCGCTCGTCCTTGGAGCCGACCTTGTAGCTGACGGCGATGGCGAAAACCGGGGCATAATGATCCTCGGCGACGATCACCCGCAGGCCGTTTTTCAGGTGCGTGTCGGTGAATTTGACTGGTGGAATCTTCTTTTGAGCGGATGCTGAATTCGCCCAGATTCCGGCCAGAAGCAGTGGAGCCAGGCAGCGCTTGAGCTGAAGCATGGAACCTCCCCTATCGATGGCAGCCTTTTGCTGCGGTCATGCTATCAGATAATAACGGCCTCGTGTCGGAAAGAGTTTCCGATTTTTGGATATAAATCTCAAAATATCCTTTCATCTTCCGGCTCAAGGGTTTAGCGGCTATCCAGGGCAGAAACGGGCCGTTCGCCGGCAAGAAACACGCGTCCCGTAAGCGCCGAGGGCGGAAGTACGATAAAATCAAGACGTGGCTCGCGGTTGGGAAAGTAAGTCGGTCCAGGAGCAGATTGCAGCTGCTCGGAACCGCGGCGGCGATGCCAAACCCCGGCTCACTCCTGAACAACTAGCGGTCGCGAAGAAATGCGACTCTTTGTTGCTCCACCGCACTCGCGTACTCCACGATCTCGAAAACTGCCGCGATGAGCGCTATCGCAAAACTCTCACGGACGGCCTGGCGTACCTGGAAGCCGAGCTGACCACGCTGGGCTGGATCGCTTCCTAAGGCTTCTTCACTCCGAACAACGACAGATCGATCGAATCCGCCATGGCCTTGTACCCGGCATCGTTGGGGTGCAGATGATCGCGGATGTTAAATCCCGGAAGGAACATCTTGGGATTCGCGGGATCGCGCGTCGCTAAGTCGAAATCCACCATGCCGTCGAGCAGGCCGGTGGTGCGGATCCACTGATTGACCTCGGTGCGGATCACCTCACCAGGTTCGCTGAAATAGCTCGCGCCTTCATACGGCGTGAGAGTGGCGCCGATGACTTTGACGCCGTGAATGTGGGCCCGGGCAATCATCTGTTTGTAGATGGCGAGGATTTCCTCGGTGGTGACCGGCGTGGCGCCGGCGCGGGATGCTCCCCCGATATCGTTGATGGCTTCCATGAAGACCAGGTACTTGATTCCCGGTTGCGCCAGCACGTCACGCTCGAAGCGCGCCAGTACGCTGACGCCGGCTCCGTCGGCCAGCACTCGGTTGCCGGAGATGCCTTCGTTGATCACCGCCAGATTCGTTGCTCCGGCGTCGTGCAGCCGTTTGGCGAGCATACTCGGCCAATCGGCGTCGGTATTGTTGGTGGACGTGGCCCCGTCGGTGATGGAGTCGCCGAACGCCACGATGACTCCCGTATCCGCTGGCGCCAGCACCTGAACGCCGGACAGAAAGTACCAGGAATTGCTGGTCCGCGCGGCCGTGAAATCGGTCTTTCCGGTGAAATCGCCCTCCGGCGAAATATAGGTCGTGTGCAAGCCGGTGGAATGCTGCGTGGGCGGACCCGAGTCTCCCGGAAGATAGATGCTGACCACCAGATCGCCCACGGCGGGCACGGCCAGGTCCACCGGGTCGCTGACCATCGAAGCGCCCGCGGGAATGGTCGCCGAGGCGAGGCCGCTAAACGTCAGCATGCGATCGGAAGCGGGGACGATGGCGGAGTCGTGATCCCTCAAAGCGAGGTGAGCCGAGCCGATCTTCAGCGCGTCCTTGCCGAACGTGTTGGACAGCTCCACGCGCACGCTGCGTCCGCCGATGCTGGTATTCACCACCATGCGGATGGTCTGATTGTCGAAGCTCCGGAGCGGGGCCGGCCCGCGCCTTGCGGGCGCTGGCGGGGCTCCCGGGGCGCCAGGCCGGGCGACGGGGATGTTGGTGGCGAGGGGAGAAGCCGCCCAGGTGGCCACCCAGTGCTCTTGGGCAAACGCCGAGCTGACGAAGAAAAGCGTCGCAGCCGTTCCAATCCGTAGAATTTGTTTGTTCATGGTTCTCTCTCGATCCTAGTTGTGCAGTATATCCAAACTTCAGCTTTTCAGGGGCCAAGCGGCTTCCACACGGTCTCCGCGGCAGGCGTAGATGGTGTCGTAGAGATTCGCGGTGGGGTCGCAGTGCGGAGGAATAAACTCGATGCGGCCGCCGAGCTGGGGAAGTCCTTCCGCCCGGTCTACATAGCCGAATTCATCCCCACCCCACCGGTATTTGGATCCCGGCAGATCGAGCGCTTCAGGTCCGTAGCCCCGGTCGGTGGCGAATGCCTTGAAGCCGCCGTCCACAGTGACGAATCCTGCGTGGTTGGCGCTGACGACGGTTGCCAGAACCGTGAGAGCGTGCTCGAAGTCCAGGCCCTCGCGCCGGTAGGCCAGGTCCATGAGCGCGTACGATCCGGCCTGGAGTTCGGTTAGGTCCGGCACGGCCGTATCGATCTCCCAGGTCCCCGTGCTGCCTCCCGTGACGATTTCGGTCGAAAGGCCGCGCCGCAGCAGGATGCCCAGCGCTCGCGAAGCGACTTGAAAGGATTCCCGCGAGACGCGCTTGCGCTCGTCGAGCCCCCCGGCGTGCGACCCCAGGACAGAGTAAGCCTGAAGACCGCGCAGTTCCAAATGCGCCGCCTGATCCACGGCCTCGGCGATTTCCGCGGCATCTTCCGGCGAGCGCGCCCCGGTGCGATGATCGCCGACGTCGAGATCGACCAGGACGTCCAGCTTTCGATTCGCCGCGCCCGCGGCTTCGTCATACCAGGCAACCTGCTGGAGGTGATCGACCACCACCATCGCGCCCGTTCTTGCGATGCGAGCCATCTTCAGCGGATCGGCGACCGGCGAAGTCAGCAGCAATCCGGGAATTCCGGCGGCGGCCATCAGCTCGGCTTCGGCGACCGTGGCCACGCATACGCCAATGGCGCCCGCGGCGATCTGGCGTTTGGCGATCTCCGGGCACTTGTGAGCTTTGGCGTGCGGCCTTAGTGCCTTGCCGGATTCCTTGATGCGGGCGCCCATGCGCGCCAGATTCGACTCGAACTTGTCCAAATCCAGAAGAAGCGCGGGCGTGGGCAACTGCTGCTTGGTGAGCACCAGCCCATTATGCAAAATGCTATTCTCGGTTCGTTGAAACTTGTGCAGGTAGAGCTTCCGGCTGAGCCGGCTGTTGACACCGCGGCTCTTCAGCGTGAGCTCGAGCGCGAGATCCAGGGCGAAGTCCGCTTCGACACCATCACCCGCGCCCTGTATTCCACCGACGCCAGCGTCTACCTGATCCGGCCGCTGGGCGTGGTGATTCCCAAGAGCCGCGAAGACGTCATCCGCATCGTCCAGATCTGCGGGCGCATGCGATGCCCCCTGACCATGCGCGGCGGCGGCACGTCGCAGGCCGGGCAGGCGATCGGCGAAGGGCTGCAAGTCGATACCTCGAAGTATTTCAACCGCGTCCTCGAAGTGAACGCTGAGGAGCGATGGGCGCGCGTCCAGCCGGGCGTGGTCCTTGACGAGCTGAATGCACAGCTCGCTCCCCTGGGCTTGCGTTTCGCGCCGGATATTTCCACCGCCAGCCGCGCGACCATCGGCGGCATGATGGCGAACAACTCCGCGGGCGCGCGCAGTGTGCTGTACGGCAAGACCATCGACCACGTGCTGGAGCAGACGGTAGTCCTCGCCGATGGCAGCATCGCCGAATTTCGCGAAATCACCCGGGCTGACGTCCCCAGAGGGGACGATAACCTGGAAGCTCGCTGCTACCAGACGGTGCTGCGTCTGGCGGCCGAGAACTCCGCGGAGATCGACCGGCGCTATCCCAAGGTTCTGCGCCGCGTCGGCGGCTACAACCTGAACGAGTTTGTGGACGCGGCCGCGCCCGTAAACATGGCGAAGATGATGGTGGGTTCGGAAGGCACGTTGGGCGTGGTGCTCGAAGCGAAGCTCCGCCTGGTTCCGTTGCCCAAGACCAAGGCCGTGATGGTGATCGAGTTCGCCGATCTTCTCGAAGCGCTATCCGCCGCGCCGGTGATTGTGCGCCACGGCCCGTCGGCGGTCGAGGTGATGGATAAGTCCATCCTCGATAACACCCGCCAGAACGCGAACCTCGATCGCATCCGAAAGTCGTTCATTCAGGGCGATCCCGCGGCGACCCTGTGCGTCGAGTTTTACGGCGACAAGAAAGAAGACCTACCGCCGAGGCTCGTTGCCTTGGAAGAAGACCTGCGCGCGCGTAAGCTCGGCTACCGCTATCACACCGATACCGATCCCATCACGCAAACTCGCATCTGGAGTCTGCGCGAAGCCGCGCTGGGACTTTCGATGGCGATGAAGGAAGACGCCAAGTCGATTTCCTTTGTCGAAGACACGGCGGTCGCGCCCGAAAAGTTGAGTGAGTACATCGGCCGGTTTTTGACCATCGTGCGCGAGCACGGCACCACGGCGGGCGTGTATGCGCATGCTTCCGTGGGTTGTTTGCATGTCCGGCCCGTAGTGAATCTCAAGACCGAAGAGGGCGTCGCCAAGTTCGAAAGCCTGGCGAAGGCCGTGGCGAATCTGGTGCTCGAATTCGGCGGCGCGCTTTCGGGCGAGCACGGCGACGGCCTGGTGCGCGGCCCGTTCATGCGCCAGATGTTCGGCGATACGCTCTATGAAGCGTTCCGCGAGATCAAGCACACCTTCGACCCTTACGGGATTTTCAACCCCGGAAAGATCGTCGACTCTCCGCCACTTACCTCCAACCTGCGATTCGGCGCCGGGTATCAGACGCCGAACCCACAAACGTTCTTCGACTACTCGGAATTCGGCGGCTTCGGCGGTGCGGTCGAGATGTGCAGCGGCGTCGGCGCGTGCCGGAAAAAACTCGCAGGAACCATGTGCCCGTCCTATATGGCCACGCGCGACGAGAAAGACTCGACGCGCGGCCGCGCCAACACGCTGCGGCTGGCCATGTCAGGCCGGCTGGGCGAATCCGGCTTGGGCGATCAAGGCGTCTATGACGTTCTCGACTTGTGCCTGGAGTGCCGCGCCTGCAAAGCCGAGTGCCCTGTGGGCGTGGACGTGGCGCGCTTCAAGAGCGAATTCCTCGCGGATTATTGGAGCGCGGCATGGCACGCCCGTGCGAGCGCGAGCCTTGGGCGATATCGCGCGCGCGTCGAAATGGGGTTCCGCGTTTGCCCCCATGTCGAACTGGGTCGCGGGCGCAGTCGCCGGGATGATGGGGATCGATAACCGGCGCAAGCTGCCCGCCTGGAAGCGCCAGACCTTCGCGCGCTGGGCCGCTGGACACACGCAGGCTTCCGGACGGCCAGTCGTTCTTTTCAACGACACCTTCACCAATCACTACGATCCCGAAATCGGCATCGCCGCCGTGGAAGTCCTCGAGCGCGGCGGATGCTCGGTCGACGTGGTTCGCCCGGGCTGCTGCGGCCGTCCGCTCATCTCGCAGGGGCTGCTGGCACCCGCGCGCGCGCAAGCAGAGAAGATTGTGGACGGCTTGTGGCCCATTGCCAACCGAGGCGGGAAGATACTCTTCCTCGAACCGAGCTGCCTCTCGGCCGTCAAAGAAGACGTTCCGTCGCTCCTCCGCGGCGAGCAGCAGACCAAGGCCCGCACGGTCGCCTCGGCGTGCGTGCTCTTCGAAGAATTTGCCGCCGGCCTCGACCTTCCACTGCGCGCCGGACCCAAGCGCGTGCTGCTGCACGGTCACTGTCATCAGAAATCGATGGGATTGCTCGATGTATCCAAAGCTCTGCTCTTGCGGATCCCCGGCGCGACCGTCGTCGATCTCGACGCGGGCTGCTGCGGCATGGCCGGCTCGTTCGGCTACACGCGCGAGCATTACGATGTTTCGGTCGCGATCGCCAGCCGCAAGCTGCTTCCGGCAGTGAAGACGATTGAGCCGGGGGACGTGCTGGCCGCGCCGGGAACGTCGTGCCGGCACCAGGTTGCGGATCTCAGCGGCGCCATAGCGCAGCATCCCGCCGTACTGATTCGCGGCTTGTTGCAATAACGTGATGAAGTAAAATGGCTCAACCCGTGCAAGCTTCCTCAGGCTCCCGCCCGACACACGTGCGTCACGTAGTCCTGGGCCTCACCGTCGCCGCCTACATGATCACTTATATGGATCGCCAGGTCCTGGCGACCACGCGGCCCGCGATCATGGAGGAGCTGGGAATTTCGCTGGTCGCCATGGGCTGGGTGACGTTCGCCTTTCGCATGGCCTACGCCTTGTTCCAGGTTCCCGGAGGCTGGCTGGGCGACACGATCGGAGCACGCCGCGCGCTGACCATGGTGGTGAGCTGGTGGAGCGTTTTCACCGCGCTCACCGCGCTGGCCTGGAGCGCCGCCTCGATGATCGTGATTCAGGTGTTCTTCGGCCTGGGGGAAGCCGGCGCGTTTCCCATCGCCACGCGGTCGCTTTCGCGCTGGATGCGGCCTACCGAACGGGGCTTCGCGCAGGGCATTACTCACGCGGGATCGCGCCTGGGCGGGGCGATCACGCCTCCCATTGTGGCGCTGGCGATCGTGCCGTTCTTCGGATGGCGCGCTGCGTTCTACGCATTCGGTGTTCTGGGTGTGGTGTGGTCCGCCGTCTGGTACTTCTACTATCGCGACACGCCCGAGGAACATGCCGGGGTGAACGAGGCCGAACGTGAGTTGATCGCCGGCGGAATTAAGCGCAAGGGCAAGGGCAGCGTCCCGTGGCGCCAGATTCTTTCGCACGGGAACCTGTGGGTCTTGTCCGTGATGTATTTTTTCTACAACTACAACTTGAACGTGTACCAGGACTGGTTTCCGACCTACCTGCGCCAAGCCAAAGGCATGACGCTGGCGCAGATGGGAATCTATGCCAGCTTTCCTCTGCTGTCCGGCGTAGTCGGCGATCTGGCGGGTGGATGGTTCTCCGACCATGTGCTGCGCCGCACCGGCAACGTCAATCTGGCGCGCCGCTGGGTGGCCATCGCGGGATTCATTTTGTCGGCGGCGGCGACCGTCCCCGCCGTGCTCGTGCACGACCCTAAAGTGTCGGTGGCGTGTTACTGCGTGGCCTTTTTCGGACTGGAGTGGACCGTCGGGATTTCCTGGGCGGTGACGCTCGATATCGGCGGCGATTATGCCGGGTCAGTCTCCGCCGTCATGAACATGCTCGGTAATGTCGGCGGCGCGGTTGCGGCGACGGTGGTCACCTACACCGCGGCTCATTACGGCTGGAACGTGCCCTTTCTGATGACCGCCGGGCTGTGCCTGATCGCCGCGGTCTTGTATCTGAAAATCGACGCCAGCCAGCGCGTGAACGTGTAGCCAACGCACTAATCCCCCCATCACTAAACCAAAGACCCTTGACGGTCGAACTGTAGATCATGGGGATTCCCAGACCCACGGTCAAAGTGATCGCTGCGGCCATCGTCGCCCTGGCGCTGGTGCCCGCGTTATGGGTGCTCGCCTCCAATCGCGACATTCCCCAGTTCGGGAACTATCAGGATGACGGACTGTTTCTCATCGGCGCGAAATCCCTCAGCGAGCATCAGGGCTACCGGATTTCGAACCTCCCCGGCGAGCCGTTTCAGACCAAGTACCAGCCGCTGCAGGCGCTGGCGCTGGCGGCCATCTGGTCGATCGACGGAAACTTTCCGGGTAATCTGACTCTGGTCGCGATCTACCAGGCGCTGGTGCTGGTATCGTTCATCGCGCTGGCGGGGCTCCTGTTCCGGTCCTTTCGGTTTTCGCCGCTCGAATCCGCCGCGCTGTGCGCATTTCTGGCCTTGAGCCCGTGGATCATCTACTGGGCCACTGTGCCTTTTTCGGATTACTTGTTCGCCGCGCTGGTGGCCGGAACGTTTGTCATTCTGCATCGGGCGTCCGGTGACTGGCGGTGGCTTCTCGCCGCGGGGATAACGGCCGCCGCGGCCTGCCTGACGAAATCGGCGGGCATGCTGATCGTGCCGGCCGTCCTCATCGGCAGTTTCTGGCGGCGCGAATGGCGATCCGCGGGCGTATTCCTGGTCCCGGTGCTTCCCGCCATCGCGGGCTGGACGCTGTGGGCGAATTTCCACCGCGCCGTGTCGGAGCAACCGATCCTTTGGTATTACACCGACTACATCGGCGCGTTTTTGAAGAATGGCGGGCTCCGCGCGCTGCCCGACATCATCCCCAACAATCTCGTCGCGATCATGAACGCCTCGGGAAGCGTGGTGATTCAGAACTTGCCGGCTTCCATGCCGGGACGCTTCCTGTGCGTACTGATCGCGGCGGCCACGGTCACCGGAGCCTTTCGGATCGTCAAACGGACCGGCCTGATCGAATACCCGGCTTTCTGTTTGCTGCTGGCCGTGACGCTGTCGCTATGGAATTTCAGCCCCAACGTGCGTCTGATGCTGCCGATGTTTCCGCTGCTGGCGATCGGGCTGTATCTCGAAGGCGGAGTTCTGGCCGCGTTGATCCGGCGGTCGCTCCAAGGAAAAGACTTCGGCAATCGCGCGGCTGCGTACGTGATCCTGGCGGGCATAGTCGCGGGATGCGGATACGGGATCCGCCAGAACGCCATGTTCATCGCGCGCGAGATTCCCGCGTTGCTCGAGCAGGGCCGCGAATGGACCGCCCGGAGCCGCGAGGTCTTTCGATGGATGAACGCTTCGCTGCCGTCCTCGGCCGTCGTGCTGGCATCGGATGACACGCTGGTTTACCTGTATACGGGACGCAAGAGTGTGCGGCCGGTGCCCAACAGCGTCGCGTTTTACACCAACGATCACGCCGGCATGCTGGCGAACTTCACGCACTTGGACCAGGTGGTGCGCGACTTCGGCATCACCCACATCCTGATCAGCCCGGGCGACTACGTGACGGAGTTCGAACCCGACGACCGCCAGAAGATCCTCCGGCTTCTGCTCGAGAACCCCGGGAACAGGACCATCTACTCGGCGGATGGATTCACTGTATTGGAGATCGGCCCGGCCGTAACTTCGGCTTCGCGCTGATCCCGCGCTTCCCGACCGTTGCAGGGTTTGGCTCCGGGCGAGCTGCTAGGATCGAACCATGAGTGAGGCCGTGATGATCGGACTGATCTCCGACACGCATGGTCTGATGCGCCAGTCGGCGTTATCGGCCCTGGATGGATCCGATCTGATCATCCATGCCGGCGATGTCGGCAAGCCCGGGATCCTCGAACAGTTGCGCGCTATCGCGCCCGTAGTCGCTGTTAGGGGAAACATCGACAAAGGCGCTTGGGCGGCGGAGTTGCCGATGACGGCAGTCGCCGAGGCTTACTCGGCCTTGATCTACGTCCTGCACGACATTCAGGAACTCGACCTCAATCCTGCCGCCGCTGGGTTCAACATTGTCGTCAGTGGACACTCGCATAAGCCTGGCCGCACCGACCGTTCCGGTGTGATGTACCTGAACCCGGGCAGTGCCGGCCCCCGGCGTTTTCAGTTGCCCATCACGGTGGCGCGTCTTGATTTGCGGCGGCTGCCCTCCTCGGGAGTCAGTGGGGCGAGCGTTGAGTTCATCGAATTGCCGGAAGAATAGACCCGCAAGCCTGGGCTTGCTCGCCGTCAAGCAGCGCGCGCTTCCGCTGCAACCCCCAGCGGTACCCGCCCGGCTCGCCCGTGCCTCGAATCACACGATGGCACGGGATCACCAGCGCGATGCGGTTCCGTGCGCAGGCTGCCGCCACGGCGCGCGCGGCGGTGGGCCGGCCGATTCCTTCCGCGACGCTCCGGTAAGATCGGGTCTCCCCATAGGGGATCGATTGCAGATATCGCCAGACCTGCATCTGGAAGGCGGTCGCGCGGATATCCAACGGCAGATCAAGTTTAGGCTGCGACCCTTCGAAGTACTGATCGAGGGCGCGCACCCAATCCTGAAGCGGCTTCGGCCACGGCTTCTGCACGGCCGTCAGTTCGGCCGATGGATACTCCCGCCGCAGGGCTCCGAGCAGCTCGTCTTCCGACGCTCCGAACTCGACGAAGCACAAGCCGCGGTCCGTCGCTCCGATGGTCAGCAGCCCGAGCCGGGTGGGGAGGGTCGCATGCGAAATCCCGACCTCGGCCCCGCCCGCGCGGTACTCCGAAGGGGTCATGCCCAGGCGCGTCCTCACACGTTCGTAAACCCGGCTCGGTGACCCGAACCCCGCCGCGAAGATCGCCTGCAAGATGTCGTCGCCTTGGCGCAGCTCCTGCTTTAGGGCCCGCAGGCGGCAGGCTTCCTGGTATTGTTTGGGCGTCACGCCGACCAGGGATTTGAACGACCTCTGGAAGTGGAACCGGCTCAGCCCGGCTTCCTGACTGAGCGTCTGGAGCGGCAGCTCCCGGTCGCAATTCGCCTGAATGTACGCGGCCGCCAGCCGGATTCGCTCCCCTGGGCTGTTCATATATCCAGAGTATGCCGGCCGCTGCGATCCCGCTATCCGGATCTTGCGCAAGTGATTCGTATCGTAATGCCCCGTCGGGTCCGCCGCCGTAGCTTCTGCCTCGCGCCAGGCTCGGACGCTACTCGGTTCCGAGTGGAACGCGCACCGAACCAATGGATCCTGTGGACCGGTCTTGCACCACCACGCGCAGCACTCCGGTTGAGCCGCCGGTGTTGTACTCTCGCACCATCACAAACCCGTTGGTCAAGCTTTGACGCAGCTGTTCTTCAGTTAGACTGATGCCGATCGTCTCCAGCGTCCCCTTTAGTTCGGGCGTGTTGGAAAAATGAGTTCCGAAGTCGATGGCTCCGATCCAGCGGGTCTTTTGATGCTCCAGGTGCACTTCGTTGATGTTCAGAGCCACCGCCAGTTGGTACACTCCCGGTCGGCCGGAAACGGCGGTAGCGGATGCCGACAAACCAAGCTCCGTGGAATCCAGGGGGTTCTGGACCGCATCGTTCATCGAGTCACGCCTCTGGCCGGGAGTGTACACCTTAGTGTCGGCCGACAGATAACCTTGCCGATAGTGTACGTCCAGCCCCTTACGCCGAACCTTGACCGAAAGCGAGTGATAGGACCCGTCCATTTTCCGGTCGTCGGGATAGAACCCGAGTGTATAGATGACTTCATCGTCCTCAACGACCGTTTTTAAGGCGTCCACGAGATCGTTGGTGCCATAGATCGCCCGCCCGCCCGTGCCGGACGCAAACAGATTCATGCCGGCGATGTTGGGAGCGTTCAGCCCGACAGGCTGCGCCTGCTCGACTTGGGAGGACATGCACGAAGCAGTGTTGGTGTTCGGCGGGGTAGTCACCGGGTTGCTTCCGGAAGCGACCAGCTCCGCGCGGATCAATCGCGTAAACGGCTATGTTGGCGTTGTTCAGGGCGCGCACGGCCTCGGCAGCTTGCGAGCCGAATTCGTCGCAATGGCGGGACTTCACCTCCATGGTGCCAACGGGAAAACCGCCCGACACCCACACCAGCTTCTTGCGGCCGGGCAAGCCACGCAGGTGCCGCGCGATGTCTTCCAGCGCCCGAGTGGTCAGCACCGCACGATCCTTTTTCTCGGCGTCCTCCATCTCTTGGACCGCGTTGGTGGCCAGTTCCGCCGTAAGCGCCGCAAGGGCGGTGGCGTTCGCATCGGTGGAGCCCAGGCTCTTGATGGAAGTGGTCTGCGTCTTCAGCGCCGATTCGTCAGAGCCGGCCAGGGATACGGAGTGCTGGGCGCCGGCGCTCGAAGCGGCCAGCAGCAGCCGTTGGGGATCATCGGTAAAATCCTGCACGATCTGCAGGCTTTTGAGCAGGGAATAAATGGCAACGTGTTCCCCCGGTTGCTGAGTCTTCAGGTATTTGAGCAACTGCAGCCTGAAGTACGACTGGTCTTCTACCGCCGTGTTGAGCCGGTCCAGCAGGATTACCGTCGCGGCCACCGGTTCCTCACCTGTAGCACTCACGCGATTCGAGACTACGCCCGCGGGAAGCGCAGGATGGTTTGCTCGGTCGTTTGACGCGCTCGATTTGACGCTGAAGGTGGCGATCGTCTGAAGCCTGCGATTGTCCAGGATTTGAAAATCGTCCTTGGTCAATCCGGTTACCGGGCGGTTCTTGGCGCGAACCACCACATCCACCTCTACCAAGCGGGTATTCACGCGGAAGGTAGACGGGTCCTGACCGGTCATCAGCCCGGTGATCCCCAGCAGCATGATCCAGCGCAACTTATGCACGCCGGCCTCCTTTGGCGAGACGGGAATGCGAACAGATCTCCATTTTATGTTCAGACGACCATCGTGCGTCCGGGGTTTCCTTGAGATTTCACGGATTTGCGAGACTAGGGCGGGCTGACCCGTGCAGGGTCCCAACGGATGCCTCCCCCGGGTTGTAACGCGTCTGGAAGCTTAACTCATTCGTAGCGTAAGGCGACGGTCGGGTCCACGGAAACGGCGCGGCGCGTGGGAATCAGACTGGCCAGCACCGCCACCACGACCAGTCCCAGGGAAACCGCGATGAACGTGGTGGGGTCGGTGGGCGTCACCCCATACAGCTCATTGGCGATCAAACGGGTCAGCGCGAACGCGCCACCGATCCCCAGGATCAGCCCAAGGAACACCAGGATCAGGGCTTGCTTCACGACCAGCGCCATCACACTGGAGGAAGTGGCGCCCAGCGCCATGCGGATGCCGATCTCACGCGTGCGCTGGGTCACCGCGTACGCCATCACTCCGTAAATTCCCACCGCGGCCAGCGCAGCGGCAATCGCTCCGAAAATGGTCAACAGCAGCATGTAAACGCGCTCGCCGCTGACTTGATTCCGCAAGTTCTGCTCCACCGTTTGGAGGTTGCCGACGGGCTTGCTGGGATCGATCTCCGCCACGGCGCTGCGGACGGCGGCCGCTATGCCCGTCGGATTCCCTTTGGTTCGCAGGATATAGACCATCGCCGAACGATAGCCCCACGAAGGACCCAGCCAGCGTTGCGACTGTTGTTCGTGCGGCAGGTACACGATCGGTCCTGGCTGTGTTTGCGTCTGGCTGAGCCGCACGTCGCCGACTACGCCCACGATCTCGCGCGGCTGTTCGTCCGGAACGAAGTCGAAGGTGATGCGCTGGCCGATGGGGTTTTCGTTGGGCCACCAGCGTTGCGCCATGGCTTTGCTGATGATCACCACCAGCGGGGCGGATGCAGTGTCGGACGCAGAGAAGTCCCGGCCCTGCAGCACGGGAATCCTGATCGTGGAAAAGTAGTTTGGCGTGACCGGCATGTAGGCCGCATTCATGGCTCCACCTTGGCCGCCGCCTTGCGTTCCGGGTTCAGGCGCGGGACGCCCCAAGATTTTGAACTGCATCCCCATGGCGCCCGCGAACGGCGGACGGCTGGCGCCGGCCGCGGAGATCACTCCCGGCAGGCCCTTCACGCGTTCGAATAGGCGGTCGTAGGTCAGCGCCACGTTGGGGCTGATGTCCCAAAGCCCAACGCCGCGATATTGCTGGCCCACGGGCTTCATCAACTGGCTCTGCGGAAAGCGAAAATCGAACGTGAGCAGACCCTTGGGATCGCCGCCCAGCTCGTTCTTCTGGATGCGCAGAAAACTGTTCATCATCAGCCCGGCGCCGATCAGCAGCACCAGCGCCAGGCCGATCTGCGCGGTCACCAGCGCGCCGCGCAGCCGCTGCTTCGTCAGTCCCTCGGATCCGCTGCGGGCGGATTCCTTAAGCGCCGCGGAAAGATCGATCTTGGACGTCTGGAGCGCCGGAATCAGGCCGAAGAATAGCCCGGTGCCGATCGAAACCAGCGCCGTGAAGGCCAGAACCCGGCCGCTCAAAGTCACCTCCGGCAGCTCGCCCGCGGGAATGCTGGCGAGGATCATCTTCAAGCCACCCCAGGCGAAAATGCCGCCCAGCACGCCGCCGAAGATCGCCAGCAGGACGCTTTCGGTCAAAAGCTGGCGGACGATCCGGCCGCGGAATGCTCCCAGCGACGATCGCACGGCCATTTCGGTGCGCCGCGAGGCGGCCCGCGCCAGCAGCAATCCCGCGACGTTGGCGCACGCGATCAGCAGCACGAAGCCCACGGCGCCTTGCAGCACGGTGAGCGGTTGTGCGAGCCCCCGATAGAAAGCCCCCTGCATGGCTTCCACTCGCACTCCCATGTCCTTGGTGTTAAAAGGCAACACGCCGACCAGGCCCTGGGCGATGGAATCCATCTCGGCTTGGGCTTGCTGTATGGAAACGCCGGGTTTCAGCCGGCCTGCGACCACCAGGAAGCTGGCGGCGCTGCTCATCTGCTGAGGCGTGATTCCGAGCGGCGCCCAGAAGTCGGTGGTGCTGCTGGCGTAGTCGAAGCCTTTCGGCATCACGCCGATGATGGTGGTCTCCTGGTTATCGAGCAGGACCTTCCGTCCGAGAACATCGGGATCCGCCGCGAACCGGCGCTGCCAGAAGGGGTAACTCAGCACCATCACCGGCGCAGGGTTCCCGTCCTGATCTTCATCCCGAATGAAAACGCGGCCCTTCCAAGGCTTGACGCCCAGAACGTCCCACATCGAGGAGCTGAAGTGTTCGCCGTCCAGCCGCTCGGCGGGAGATCCATCGCGTTCCGCGCCCAGGTTGCTGGGGAAGCTGTATAGTCCGCCCATCGACTGAAACGACTGGCTGTGATCCTTCCAGGCCAGATAGTTCCGGGCGGTCACGCTACCGCGAATGCCCGGACGGTTCAGCGGCGCAGTCCACAAGACCATCAGGCGATTCGCCTCCGGATACGGGAGATCGCTCAGCAGGGTGGCATTGATGATGCTGAAGATGGTCGCGTTGGCGCCGATGCCCAGACCGAGCGACAACGCCGCCACGAGGGTGAATGCCGGTTTCTTGAGCAGCATCCGGAAACCGTAGAGGATGTCCCGCCACACTGTGCTCAAAGTTTTCCCTTTCGCGCCTTCTTATTGATAGACAGACGGTACGGCGCTTAAAAAGTTCCGGACGGAGATCATTTTAGGCACGCAAATGGCCACGGAATTCGTCTGAAACACTTAACTACTGGAGATAAACGGGCTGGTTACTGTTCGTTCTTGGGATTCGCGCTGTTCAAATTCAATGCCCAGCTTCGGCCAAGGGCAGCCTCACCGAGCCGGCCGCACCGGTGTTGCGATCCTGAATCGCCACGCGCAGATCGCCTTTCCGGTTCCCGGCGATCACCATCTGCTGCAGGGTGTAGCCGTTGGCCAGCGCCTCGCGCAAACGCTGCTCGTTGAGAGTGATTTTGAGCGATTCCTCGGTTCCGTTGGGCCCTCGGGCGGCGGGGAAATAGGTGGCGAACCGGATCAGCGCGACCCAGTTGTTCTTTTCCCTCTCCAGGTGCAGTTCCTGAAGGTTGAAGTTCAGGGTCAGCACGTACACGCCGGCCTGGCGCGCGTAGGGATCCAGGCGGGCCATCATCCCGATGCCGGTGGCTTCGAGCGGCGTCGCGAAGACGTCCTGGAACGATTGTTCGCTTTGCTTTTCGGTCGGCTGCTTCAAGTCGGTCGCGTAGTAGCCCTTGCGATAGCGAAGATTTACGCCATTCCGCGCGACTTTCACCTTAAGCGAGTGATAGCTGCCGTCGAGCTTGATATCGCCGGGATAAAAGCCCAGAGCGTAGGTGACCTCGCTGTCTTTGACCGCGGTGTCAATGGCCGCTGCAAGGTCGTTGATCACATAAAAAGCTCGCCCGCCGGTCCCGCCCGCGAATAGGTTCATCGCATCGATGCCGGGCCTGAGAAGACCTGGCGCAGGTCGATGGGCGTAGGGTCGATGGGATAAACGGCCACATTCGCATCGTTGAGCGTGTGCACGGCGTGGTTGATTTCGTCGCCGAATTCCTTGTGCTCGATGCTGGGCTGGCCGTTGTGAGACCGAACGTCGGTAGTCTGCGCGGCGAAGCTCGACGAGATCCAGATCAGCTTCTTTCGTCCGGGGAGTCCCTGAAGATGCTTGGCAATGAGCTCCATGGCTTTGGTGGTAATCACGGCGCGATTTACCTGCGCCATGTCCTGCATATTCAGGATGGCATTTTGCTGCATTGCGTTCGCGATGCCGTCGCCCAAGTCTGAGGCGGATGCCAGCAGATCCGCCGCCAAGTCGTCGGCCTGCTGGTCAGGCGACGCCTCCGGGCTAGCGCGGCGCGCCGCCCTCCTGAGGCGGTCGGGATCGTCCGTAAAATCCTGAATCACGCTCAGGGTCTTTCCCAATGAGTACAGCGCGAAGTGGTCGCCGCTTTGGAGCGTCTCCACATAGTGGAGCAGCGCCTGGCGCGCCCAGGATTGGTCCTCCGGAGCGGTGTTCAGCATGTCGTACAACACGACGGTGGTGCCGGCAGGCTCCTGGCCCTCCGCAATCAGCCGGTTCGATACGACGCCGGGCGGGAGAGGGGTGGATTTGCCGGGCGTAGTTCGGGAGGAAATGATGTTGAAAGCCGCCACCTTTTGAGGCTTTCCCTTGTCGAAAATCGTGAAATCGTCTTGCTTCAGATCGGTTACAGCCGCGCCCTTGCGGTGAACGACCACATCCACTTCCACCAGGCGGGTGTTGACGCGAAGAACATTGGTCTCCTGGGCAACGACCGCGGTGGCAGCCGCGGCCAGACAAAGCAGACCTATCCATTTGATCGACCCCACCATGTGACTAGCAGTATACGACGCGGGCGCCCGGGCCTAGGTTTCAGGCAGTTCGCATCATTTCGTAATGGGTCCGGTAGGATCCGAACGTCAATAGGGACGCGATCAGCATGCCGAGGGCCCCAATGACGATCGTAATGGCGAGAGAATATCCCACCATATTCGGATCGTGGAATAAGTAATCGTTAAATACACCCGGCAGCAGCGGACCCAGGCTCCCGCCGCCCAGATTCAGCACGAACAAATACAGCGCCGATACCATCCCCCGGACCTGATTCGGGAAAATGTGCTGGAGCGCCGCGGCGGCGGTTCCCATGGCCAGTGCATCGAAGAACAAGGCCGGTGCGAGCAGCGCCACGGTCCATTCGGGCCGGGGAACCAGCAACGCGGTCGGCATCAGCAGCAGCGTTCCGATGGCGCTGATGACTGCGACCTTCAGCGGTCCTTCGGGTACGCCGCGCTTTTGCCAGCGGTCGCTCATGCGCCCCCCGACGTACATCCCCAGGCATCCGAACGTCAGCAGGATCGCGGCCAAAGCGCGCCCGGACTGGCCCGGAGACCAATGATGCACCCGCTGGAAAAACGTGGGGATCCAGGCGAGGAGTCCGTAGGTGATCATCCCCTGGCACACCATGGCCAGCGAGATTCCCGCCACCGACTGCCATCGCATTCTTACTTGGGCCATGGCCTCGCCGAAGCTCAGCCGGGTAGCCTGCCCGTCCGGACCCGCCAGCAGATTGCGGCGAGCCGGTTCACGGATGGTCCAGGCCAGCAGCGCGAACAGAACTCCGGGCAGGCCCACGATCACGAAGGTCACCCGCCAGGAAGCCATGGTCCCGAGCACGGGCAGGGTGATGAAAGGCGTGCGGGCCAGCATGTCGATGGTGGTGCCGCCCACCAGCAGCGCCAGGCTGGACCCGATGAACACGCCCATGTAAAACACGCTGATGGCGGCGCCGAGTTTCTGCTTGGGGAAATAATCGGACAGCATCGAGTAACCGGCGGGCGAGAGGCTCGCTTCGCCCACGCCCACGCCGATGCGCGTCAGGAACAGCAGTACGAAGCTCTTGGCGACGCTGCCCAGAGTGGTGAACAGGCTCCAGACCAGGATCCCGGCGACAATCAGGTTGCGCCGGTTCCAGCGATCGGCGAGGCGTCCAATGGGTAAACCCATCAGCGTGTAAAATACCGAGAACGCCAGTCCCTGCAGTACGCCGATCTCGGTATCGCTCACGGCTAAATCGCGCTTGATGGAGGGGACCAGCAGGCCCAGGATGGTGCGGTCGACAAAGGAGAGCGTGTAAACAGCAGTCAGCGCAATGACCACCCACCAGGCGTACCCGGTGCCGGCTTGGACTGCGTCTCGCGAGCGATCGTCCGTCGTGCGGGTTATCATCAGGAATTGCGGCTTTCTCCGCGCCGTAAGAAAGCGTAACAGATTTCTGATGACCCAGCCTGTCACTCTCACCACCCAACACGGAATCGCAGTCGTCACGATCGACAATCCGCCGGTCAACGCGCTGAGCCCCGGCGTGCCCGAAGGCATCCTGACGGCTCTCGAAACAGCCGAACGCGACCCTTCCGCCCGCGCCATCGTTGTGATCGGCGGCGGCCGGACGTTCATCGCCGGGGCCGATATCAAGGAACTGGAAGAAGCCGCCCGGAATCCCGCTTCCGGACTTCCGGACCTGCATCCGCTGCTGGCCCGGATCGAGGATTGCGCCAAGCCGGTGATCATGGCGATCCACGGCACGGCTCTGGGCGGGGGTCTCGAGATCGCCATGGCGGGACACTATCGCGTGGCGGTGGCGGACGCGTTGCTGGGCGCGCCGGAAGTAAATCTCGGCATCATCCCGGGGGCCGAAGGGACGCAGCGCCTGCCGCGCCTGGTGGGCGTGGCCGCGGCGGTGGAGATGTGCGTCTCGGGAAGACCGATCAAGGCGCCGCAAGCGTTCGAAAAGGGTTTGCTCGATCAAGTGATTCACGGCGACCTGCTGTCCGGCGCAGTAAAGTTCGCGGGCGAAGTCGCGGGCCAGCCGGTTCGCAAAACCCGTGAGAAGAACGACAAACTCGGATCGGCTTCCGAAAACGCCCCGATTTTCGCCGCTGGGCGGGCGCAGGCAGCCAAGATCCGCCGCAACCAGACCGCGCCGCTGGCCGCGATCGAGGCGCTGGAAGCCGCTACGACGCTTCCCTTCGAGCAAGGCTGCAAGAAGGAGCGCGAGATCGCCCGCAGGCTTCTGGACGGGGATCAGGCCAGGGCGATGATCCACATCTTCTTCGCCGAACGCGCCGTGGCTCGCGTCCCCGGAATCCCCAGGGACACTGCGACGTATCCCATCGCCAAAGTCGGCATCATCGGGGCCGGCACCATGGGCGGCGGCATCGCCATGGCTTGCGCCAACGCGGGAATCTCCGTGCTGCTCAAGGAAACCGAGCAGGCTGCGCTCGACCGCGGCCTGGCGGCGATCCGCAAAAACTACGAAAGCTCGGTCAAAAAGGGCCGTTTTCCGCAGGCCGTGATGGACCAGAGAATGGCGCTGATTCATCCGCAGCTGACCTACGACGGATTCGACCAGGCCGATCTGATCATCGAAGCCGTGTTTGAGAGCATGCCGCTCAAGAAACAGATTTTCGGCGAGATCGACAAGATCGCCAAGCCGGATTGCGTGCTGGCTTCGAACACGTCGACGCTCGATATCGACGAGATCGCCGCCTCGACCTCGCGCCCGCGGATGGTGATCGGCCTGCACTTCTTCAGCCCGGCGCACGTGATGCGGCTGGTGGAGATCGTGCGCGGAAAGCACCCCAGCAATGAAGTGGTCGCGACGTCGCTGGCCGTCGCCAAAAAGCTGGGCAAAGTCGGCGTGGTGGTGGGGAACTGCCGCGGCTTCGTCGGCAATCGCATGATGCTGCCGTATATGCGCGAGGCGCAGTTTCTGGCGGAAGAGGGGGCTACGCCGGAACAGGTGGACCAGTGCGCTCACCGATTTCGGCATGGCCATGGGGATCTTCGCCGTGGACGATATGGGCGGGATCGACCTGGCGTATCGCGTGAAGCAGGAGTACGCGTATCTGCGGAAACCGGGCGAGCGCGTGCCGCTGGTGCTCGATAAACTTTACGAGATGGGCCGTTTAGGCCAGAAACGCGGCATGGGCTGGTATCGTTACGACGAAACCCGCGCGCCCATTCCCGATCCCGAAGTGCACGCGCTGATCGAGAAGACGGCGAAGGAGGCGGGGATTGCCCGCCGCGCGATCACGCCCGAAGAAATCATCGAGCGCTGCGATCTACGTGATGATCAACGAAGGCGCCCGCATTCTCGAAGAAGGATACGCGCAGCGCGCGGCCGATATCGACGTGATCTACTGCACCGGCTACGGGTTCCCGGGCTATCGCGGCGGTCCGATGTGGTACGCCGACACAGTGGGCCTCCAGAACGTCTACGCCCGCGTGCGTGATTTCCATGAGCGTTACGGCGAGCTGTGGGAGCCCGCGCCGCTGCTCAAGAAGCTGGCGGAAGCCGGGAGTTCGTTCGCGGCTTGGGATACCGGCAGGGAAAATTGACGTCCATACAGAAAGGTGCTTGAGTGAAAATCCAGAATCTGGTCGCTATCGATACGCATGTTCACGTGGAATCGGAACTTACGGGCAACGCCGCGGATGCCGCCGCGCGCAAATATTTCGGCAACAGCGGGGCTTCATACAGCCGCAAGGATCTGGCCGACTACTACCGCTCCCGCAACATCGGGTGCGTGGTGTTTTCGGTGGACGAGCGGCTGACCGGGCGTCCTCCGGTACCCAACGAGGAAGTGGCCGCGTTCGCCGCGGAAAACAGCGATTTCATGATCGCCTTCGCCAGCGTGAATCCGATGCGCGGAAAAGAGGCCGTGGATGAAGCGCGCCGCTTGATCAAGACGGGCGGGTTTCGCGGGTTCAAGCTGCATCCGCCCCTGCAGCAGTTCCACGCCAACGACAAAGCCGCGTATCCGTTCTACGAAGTGGTGGCCGAGGCCAAGCTGCCGGTGATCTTTCACACCGGCCACAGCGGGATCGGCACCGGGATGCCGGGCGGCGGCGGAGTTCGCCTGAAGTACGGCAATCCGATGGAGATGGACGATGTCGCGGTGGACTTTCCGGATATGCCGATCATCCTGGCGCATCCCTCGTTCCCCTGGCAGGATGAGGCGATCTCGGTTTGCCTGCACAAGCCGCAGGTGTATATCGATCTTTCGGGTTGGTCGCCGAAATATTTCTCGCCGATCCTGATTCAGTACGCCAACACTCTGCTCAAGAAGAAAATGCTGTTCGGTTCGGACTATCCGCTGATTACTCCCGAACGCTGGATGGCGGACTTCGCGGCGATCAACATCAAGGACGAGGTCCGGCCGCTGATCTTGAAGGAGAACGCGGCACGGCTTTTCGGATTTTCCTAAGGGCGGGCCGGACTGTCATGATGGTCCTAGAGTGCCGCGAAGAATTCGCATCACGCCCGGGTTATTCCGGGACGCTGTTGAACGCTGCGTAAAGCACAATACGCCGCTGCTTTCGGCTGCGCTCGCCTTCTATTCGCTGCTTTCCTTGGCCCCCGCGCTGTATTTCGTAACCGCCGCGGCGGGAACCGTGATCGGCCGGCGGGCGGCGCGCGGCGAGATCCTCGCATGGGCCACGCAGATGGTCGGCGCCGGAGGATCCCGCTTGATCGGCGACCTCTTGGACCGCGGCGGCAAGGGCGGTTCGTTTGCGACCATCGCCGGTGTGGTGTCTCTCGCGTATGGCGCCACGGTGGTCTTCGGCGCTCTGCAGGATTCCTTGAACAGGGTTTGGGAGGTTCCACCGCACGGGCGCGGGTTGATCAAGCAGTTCTTCTCCAAGCGCCTGGTGTCGTTCCTGGCGGTGATGATTGTGGGCATCCTGCTCCTGGCCTCATTGTTGATCGACGCGATCATCTCAGCCGCCGGAAAATTCGTGCCGCAATCCTTGCCCGCGACCGAATTCCTTTTGCAGGCCGCGAATTTCGCGGTCTCGCTGGCTTTGGTGACGGTCCTGTTCGCGTCGCTGTATCGCGTCCTGCCTGATTCCCGGGTGGACTGGCACGATGTGTGGACCGGGGCCGGGATCACCGCGCTTCTGTTCTCGACGGGAAAGGCCCTGATCGGACTGTACCTGGGCCACATCACCACCGGCTCCCCGTTTGGGGCAGCCGGATCCGTCGTGATATTCCTGCTGTGGGTGTATTACTCCGCGCAGATTTTCCTGTTCGGCGCGGAGTTCACCGAGGTCTACGCCGTCGCCCGAAGAGCCCGCATAAAAGAAGAGCCCGCATAAAATAGGACGTACATGCCCATTGCCTACATTTGCCAGGGTGTCCGCACCCCCATCGGCCGCTACGGAGGAGCGCTCGCCACGGTCCGCACCGACGATCTGGCCACGCATCCCCTGGTGACTCTGAAGCGACGGTTCGCAAACAGCGACTGGGAATCGATCGACGAAGTCTACTACGGCTGCGTCACCCAGGCGGGCGAGGACAATCGCAACGTGGCGCGAATGGCGCTGCTGCTGGCCGGTCTGCCCATGAGCGTTCCGGGCGTGACCGTGAACCGCCTGTGCGCGTCCAGCATGGAGGCGGTCGCCGCGGCGGCGCGCGCGATCGGCATGGGCGAAATGTCGCTGGCGATTGCCGGCGGGGTCGAGAGCATGAGCCGGTCACCCTGGGTGATGCCCAAGCCCTCCGCCGCGTTCCCGCGCGATCCGCAGGTTTACGATACGACGCTCGGCTGGCGCTTCGTCAATCCCATCATGGAGCAGAAGTACGGCACCATCTCGATGGCGGAGACCGCGGAAAACGTGGCCGAAAAATACAACATCGACCGCGCCTCGCAGGACCGCTTCGCATTCGGTTCCCAGCAGAAGGCCGCGAAAGCCAAAGCCGCGGGTGTGTTCGCGGAGGAGATCGAGCCGGTGAGCTGTTCCCGGAAAGAAAGGGAGCGGTAGCGATGGTAGCGTGACGACGAGCATCCTCGCCCCGATACCACGCTCGAGGGTCTGGCCAAGCTGCCCACGCCTTTTCGCAAGGGCGGCACGGTGACGGCGGGCAACGCGTCCGGCATCAATGACGGCGCGGTGGCGATGTTCGTCGCCTCGGAAGCCGCCGCCGCGAAGTTCGGCCTGACGCCCATCGCGCGATTCGTGGGCGCCGCCGCGGCCGGGGTGGATCCGAACTACATGGGGATCGGGCCGATTCCGGCGGTCCAGAAGCTGCTGGCGCGCCTGAACCTGAAGATGGACGACGTCGATTTTCTGGAGCTGAACGAAGCCTTCGCCGCGCAGGCGCTGGCCTGCACCCGCGCGTTCGGGCTGCCGGACGACAGCGAGAAAGTCAATCCCAACGGCGGCGCCATCGCTCTCGGCCACCCGCTGGGGATGAGCGGGGGGCGTCTGGTGCTCACTTCCGCGATGCACCTGAAGCGCACGGGCGCCCGCCGGGCGATCGCCGCCATGTGCGTGGGCGTCGGCCAGGGTATGGCCGTCGTGCTCGAGCGCGTCTAGGCGCCCGAAACTACTTGCTCAAGCGAAGAATCTGCGAGGAGAGCTTGAGGAACGCCGGCGCCAGTTGAGTCGTATCGGAGGCGTAAACATAAGTTCCCTGCGGCTGGGTCGTGTACGTGACGCAGTTTGTAGCGCTTGCGCAAGCCGGATACGGGACACTGGAATCGCCGTTCGGATCGTTTGCCATCCGCTGCATCAGCACGTGATCGACAGAGCTCGTGAACCCGATTCCGAACAGCGATACAGCCAGATTCGCATTTGTACGAGCCTGGTAAGCAGCGCTATCGGCAGCATTGAACGCGGCGTTACGTAGCTGAGCTGCGGTGACGGAAGTAATGTGGCCGCCACTGGTAGTCACCGATTTGTAGGAGGTCACCATGTTATTTCCGAACACGTCGGTCTTGGGAATCCACGCTACGTCCTGGGTAGCGGAGGTGACACCGGTACCATTGAAGCACGACGGAGTCCCCGACGTCGACATGCCGCTGACATACGTGGTGGGAGTGTTGTTGAAGACCTTGAACATTCGATAGAACGTGTTGCCGGTGTCGGTACCACCCCAGCCGCCGATCATTCCCGCGGGAATATCGGGTAGGAAGCTTCCGGATCCCATGGAGTAGGTCGGCGTACTGCCGTTGCCCTGCCAGTAGGGAGCCACGGACTGCAGTGGCGAAACCGCCAGAGCCTTTCTTGATGCCGCTGCGATCCCGACAATTGCTGCTGTTGGCGATGCCGGCCGCGTTCGAGGCCGAGTCCCACATGTTCAGCGTTACAGTATTGGGTAGGCCGTCGGTCTCGAATACGATCAGGTTCAGGGCGCCGGGCAAATTCACCTTGTACAGCTCGTTGTAGGCGATCGAAACCGCACTCGCGGTATTCGTACCTCCCGTACAATTGATCGAGTCGATTAGACCGGTGCCGGTACCGTAATTGTTGCTGTATCCGAGTATCGTCTGGAAGTCCGTGGTGGGGGCCTGCTGCATGGTGACATTGTCGGAGAACGTAATCAGTCCGATTCGGTCTCGGCCTTCGGCGAACTGCCCGGTGAAGATCTTGGCCGCAGTTCGCAGATCCGGGCAGGAGGAACCCATCGAGCCGGAACGATCGAGCACCATCATCATGACCGCATCGCGCCGGGAGGCGTTCCCAAGAGCGGCGACAACCGTACTGTTCATGTGGAACCACCGCATGAAGATGGTTGGTACGGTGGTGTTGGCGGCGACGGTGACGTTCCTGAGATTGGGATTGTTGGGATCGTCGAATACCTGGACCATGCTCTGATCCATTTGGGTATTGGATGTGCCCCACAAAGTATTGGGGAAATTGGCGTAAAACCAGTTCACCGCGTTCTGCTTGGCGGAGGCAGCCTGAGCCGTTGTCGTGGAGCCCAAGGACAAGGATCGCGCCGCGGCGAGGGCCGCTCCGTCAACGGCTCCCTGTATCCGCGCTTTGGTGTAGTACAACAGCGCGGCGTCAATCGCCAGACCACCGCTGGGAATCAGCAATGCCATGGATGCCGTGCCTACCAGCAACGAGACACCTTTTTGCGCTAACCGCCGCTTTAGAGTCGCCATAAGCTTGCTCCTAGAAGAAGTACCTTGCGTATACGCCGCCGTTGGAATAGATGCCCAGGTTTAGATTGAGAGATTGAATGTAGGTCTCAACCACATACACGACCCGTCCGTCGGCGAGAGGAGTGCGGCCGCCCCCGGAAACCTGCCAGAGACTCTGCATCTTCGTCTGGGCGGAGCCCGGCAGCGCGGCATTGGAGTCCCTCACGTAGTTCTGCACGATGCCGGCGGAAGAAATGGCTGGCGCCGGCTCCCGGCGATCCCAGGGAGCTGGGAACCTGGCTGCTGAGGGTTCCGTTGCCGAACTGAATACGTTCGGTGAAAACGAACTTATCGTGATTCGTGCAGTTCGCCGCGCCCACGGCGACGCAGTTGCTCTCCGTGGTTGTCCCGACCCACATAACCTGGCTCACGGTGACCAATCCGTCTCCGCCGTTGCCGGTGTTGAGTTTCTGGTTGCCGGTGAAAGACGACCCGATCTGCAGGTTGAGCCCGCGGGCCAGCCTCTGCGCCACCTGCTGCATCGGATAGGTCGAAAAATCCGCGCCGTGGATGTACATATCCGCAAGATCGCGATCCATCTGGTTGGTCTGGATGCTGCGGACGAGACTGAGGCCGGTCACAAACGTCCCCAGAAGCAAGGGGACCAGCACGGCGATGAGCAGCCCGAACTCCAGCAGTTCCTGTCCGCTTTCCCTCCGGCGGATCCGAGAGGCAACACGGCTTAGGATTTTTGCGCTCGTCATTGTTGACTTCATCTGGCTGGACTTCACCTGGTCACCGTCGTGACGCCAGCCGGAAGACCACCCAGAATGTCGGAAGAGTAAACCGCGATCGAGAGCGGCGTGCTATCCCGGAAGAAAGGGATCCCCGCGCCAAAACTCCCGCTCAGGGGTGCAAGCCAGGCGTAAGAGATGTTCTGCACCGAAACTTCCACCACATTGCCGGGGATATTTCCGCCGGTGGCGATGGCAGTGTTCAAATTCGTGGTGGTGTAGTAGTTCACGAAGATATGCTGAGGGCTATCGGTGGTTTTCACGAAATTCATGGCGTATTTTTGCACCACCTTTTCGATGGAGGCATCCTGGCCCAGCCCCGGCGAAGTCTGGAAAGTCACCGCGTACCGGCAGCCTTCGCGCACCGCATTCTGTAACGTGCTCCGGCGAAATAGCATCAGGCTGAAGTCCACAAACGCCAGAATCAGGGCAAATGTGGGCAGCATCGTGAAGACGCTTTCCACGATCACGTTGCCCGAAGATCTGCGTTTGCGCAACGCCGACGGTTTTCTTCCTCGTTTCATAGCTAGCTCCAGTCCTCTATCGGTCTGGTCTTTAAGTTAAATGATAGGGAGATGGAGCCGGGGAATCGATTAGGGGAATGACCGATAGTCTCTAGGCTTATCGCCTACGCGATCTCAGTGCTTTTCCTTAGCTCTCGGTACCCTGGAGTTCCATTGGCCAGAGCTCTATGACGTCGTTGCCGGCACGGTGGAGGCGAGGAAGCTCCGCGCCTCGGAAAGCTCGTAGTCGCTGACGATGTGCGGCCGGGAAGGATAAATGCGCATCTCCACTTCGGCCCCCAGGTTGGTGAGGACCTGGGCGGTCTGACGAGTGCGCTCTTCCGGAATCCATTCGTCCATATCACTGCCGGTGATGAACACCCTTAAACCCCGAAGGGTTTTGCCATCCGCCGGACGCCACTCCGTTCCGGGCGGGCCCATCAGGCATCCGCTGAAGACCACGATGGCTCCGCAGCAGCCGGGATGACGCAGCGCATATTCGATCGCGATGCAGGCGCCCTGCGAGAACCCGACGATGAAGATCCGCTGCGGCCCTAAACGTCCGCCTTCGCTCGCATCCAGTACCAGGCGATGGCAGCGCTCCACCGAACGCGTCAGGAGAGGCTCGTTGGATTCCAGGGGTTCCATGAATCGGCCCGGATACCACAAGCCTTGATCGGCATAGGGCGCGATCCAACGGGTGCCGCCGATCTCGAGACCGGTAGCCAGGTCCAGCATTTCCTGTTTCGTGCGGGAGCGGCCATGGAGCAGAATCCCGGCGCGCTCCGCCAAGCCTCGCGGCTGGCCCGCCTCGCGCAGGCGGACCACCGGAGTATGGGTTGCCACTACCTATTTCTTGGACTTTTCGGCGGCGATGAATTCGGCTTTGCGGCGCGAAACACCGGCCGCGCTGGTGTCGACAGGCCCCGCGTCGGGCAGGGTGGCCTTGGCTACTTTCTTGGCGTCCTTCGGAATATTGCCCTCGGGCACGGTAATGGGATCGAGCATCGCCATGATTTCGGCGCGCTTTTCCTCGAACCACGGCGGCAGCAGCATGTGCGTGCCCAGCTCCGAGGGGTCCTCGTCGCGGGCGAAAGCGCCCTGAGCCGTGGCCGCGCATTCCACCAGAATCCCGCCAGGGCAGCGTGTGTAGATCGAGTGGAAGTAGTTGCGGTCCTTGATTTCCGAGCAAGCGGTGTAGCCCAGCTCGTCATAGATGGCCTTCTGCTCGGCCAGCTTTTCGTCGCTCTCCAGATCCAGCGCGACGTGGTGCGCCGTGCCCGCGCCGAAGGTCCAGCTCCCTGAGGGGCGGTCGGGCTGGTGGAACAGAGTGACGGTCTTGGAAGGGCCGCCGCCGGCGACTTCGAAGCGATGGAACTTGCCTTCGGTTCCGGTTTTCTTGAATCCCAGTGCGTCGACGAAGAAGCGCTCGGTCTCGTCGACCTCGCGAACCGACAGGACCGGTCCGTGGAAGCCGCGCATGGTCACGTCGCTGCTGACCTGATCCGTGGTCCAGCCGCGGCGCTTGTCCGAATCGTCCTCAATCACTTCCAGCTGCAATCCGGAGGGGTGACTGAAGCGCAGATACTTCTGCCCGAAGCGTTCCTGGACGCCCTCATTGGGCACCTTGTGCCGCTTCACGTGCTCATCCCAGAATTTCAGGGATCCCTTGGGCACGGTGTAGGCCGTGGATTGGATCTGGCCCGCACCGGGCCGGCCCTTCACGCGGTTGTACGGGAACGTCGTGTACACTGAGCCGGGCTCGCAGTCCGCGTTCGCGTAGTACAGATGGTAGTGAGCGTAGCGACCGTCGAAAAGGACGGTCTGCTTGATCAGACGTTGTCCGCAGACTTGCGTCATGAAATCGATGTCTTCTTGGGCGCCGCCGGCGCATACAGTGATGTGATGTAATCCTCGTACTAAGGACATGTCCGTCCCTCCGGCGAGATTATAGCAGATGTTTTTCGGACCGAATCGGTCGGCAGCGTGGTGGCTGAAGCGAGGTCCCGGCCGCGCCGCCAACCATGGCAGAATAGAAGGTCTGGCTCACATACTTTCACTTTCCGCAGCGATCCGCGAAACGGTTCGCGACGGCGATACGGTTGCGCTGGAAGGGTTCACGCACCTGATCCCGTTCGCCGCCGGGCACGAGATCATCCGGCAGGGGAAGCGCGATCTCACCGTGATCCGCATGACCCCGGACCTGATCTACGATCAGTTGATCGGCGCAGGGTGCGTCAAGAAGATCATCTTCTCCTGGGGCGGAAATCCGGGCGTCGGATCGCTGCACCGCCTGCGCGACGCGGTCGAAAACGGCTGGCCCCAACCCATTGAGATCGAGGAACACGCGCACGCCGGCATGGCGGCGGCCTATAGCGCCGGCGCCGCGAACCTGCCGTTCGGTATGCTGCGCGGCTACGTCGGAACCGACCTGGTCAAGTACAACCAGCGCATCAAATTTATAGACTGCCCGTTTACCGGAGCAAAGCTGGCCGCGATCCCCGCGCATCGGCCGGACGTGACCGTCATTCATGCCCAGAAGGCCGATCGCAAAGGCAACGTGCTGATGTGGGGCGTGGTGGGCGTGCAGAAGGAAGCCGTGCTCGCGGCCAAGCGCGCCATCGTGACCGTGGAAGAGATTGTCGACGATCTCCAGGCCCCGCCCAATTCGGTGGTGCTGCCGTCGTGGGTGCTGAGCGCGGTGTGCGAAGTGAAGGGAGGCGCGTTCCCCTCCTACGCGCAGGGCTACTATCAGCGCGACAACGCGTTCTACAAAGCCTGGGACGTGGTCGCCCGGGATCGGGCGACGTTTCAAACATGGATCGACCGCCACGTGCTCGGCACCAAGGATTTCGCGGAGTACAAGCGCAGTCTGGAGGGAGCTTCGAGCCATGTCTAATAACGCCGGGCCTGACGCAGCGTACACCTCTGACGAGATGATGACGGTCGCGGCCGCGCGCATGATCCGCAACGGCGTGACCCTGTTTGTCGGCATCGGCCTGCCCAGCGCGGCCGCCAATCTGGCGCGCCTGACGCACGCTCCCGATACGGTGTTGATCTACGAGTCAGGGACCATCGGCGCAAAGCCGACGGTTCTGCCGCTCTCGATCGGCGACGGCGAACTTTCGGAGACCGCCGACGCCGTGGTCTCGATCCCCGAGATTTTTTCCTACTGGCTGCAAGGCGGGCGCATCGGCCTCGGATTCCTGGGCGCGGCGCAAATCGATAAATACGCCAACATCAACAGCACCGTCATCGGCGATTACAACAAGCCCAAGGTCCGGCTGCCCGGATCGGGCGGCGCGCAGGAAATCGCCGGGTTCTGCGGCGAGGTGCTGATCACCTTGCGCCAAAACAACCGGGCTTTCGTCAAGAAGCTGGATTTTCTGACATCCGGGGGCTATTTCGAGGGTGGCGACAGCCGCCAGAAGCTCGGATTGCCCGGCAAAGGCCCGACCAACGTGATCACCGATCTGGGGATTCTCACCCCCGATCCGGTGACCAAGGAACTTACGCTGACCAGCCTGCATCCGGGCGTGACCGTGGAGCAGGTGGTGGCCGCCACGGGCTGGCCGCTGAAGGTCGCGCCCAAGCTGGACACGACCGTGGCTCCCACCGCGGCGGAACTCAGCGTCCTGAGGGATCTGAAGGAGCGCACCGCGCGGGCCCACGCCGGCCAGGCGTAGAGTCGGCCGGTCGATGCTGCCCTTCGTCTATGAGGCGCTTCCCTCCCGGGTTGTTTTCGGCGCGGGATCGCTCGACAAACTGCCGGAGGAGATCGAGAAATTAGGCGTCACCCGGGCGCTGGTGCTGTGTACGCCGGAACAGCGCGCCCTGGGAGCCGAAATCGCTACACGGCTAAGCGCGCGATCCGCCGGTGTATTCGATCGCGCGGTGATGCACGTGCCGCTCGAGGTTGCGGAGGCGGCGCGGAATGCGGCGCGACGTTTACAGGCGGACTGCTGTGTGGCGATCGGCGGCGGCTCGACCACCGGACTGGCCAAAGCCATCGCGCTCACCTCAAGGCTGCCCATTCTCGCCATCCCGACCACCTATGCCGGATCGGAGATGACGCCCATTTGGGGGCTCACCGAAGGCGGAGTGAAGAAGACCGGGCGCGATGTTCTCGTGCTGCCCAAGACGGTGATCTACGACCCCGTTTTGACGACGTCGCTGCCGGTGGCGCTCTCCGTCACCAGCGGGATCAACGCCATCGCGCATTGCGTCGAGGCGCTGTACTCGCGCGACGCCAACCCGATTATTTCGCTGATCGCCGAAGAGGGAATTCGGGCACTCGCAGGCGGTCTTCAGGAGGTCGTGAAGAGTCCGGGAGACCTGGACGCCCGCTCTCTCGCGCTGTATGGGGCTTGGCTGGGAGGAGTGTCGCTGGGAGCGGTTGGGATGGCGCTGCATCACAAGCTGTGCCACACGCTGGGCGGAACCTTCAACCTGCCGCACGCGGAGACGCACACGGTGGTGTTGCCGCACGCGGTCGCCTATAACGCTGCGGCGGCTCCCGAGGCGATGGAACGCATTGCTCGGGCGCTGGGCGCCCGTTCTGCCGGGCTGGCCGCAGAAGCCCTGTACGATCTGGCAGCGTCCCTGGGGGCGCCCGTAGCGCTTGAGTCCCTGGGCTTGCGGCGCGAACAGCTGGATCGGGCCGCGGATCTCGCCGTTCAGAATCCGTACTACAATCCTCGCCCGGTCACGCGGGAAGGAATCCGCGCGCTACTTGAAAACGCGTTCGAAGGCCGCAGACCGGAAGCGCTAATGCGCTAGGGACGTCCTTCTCTTTTGATTCTCACCATGACCCACGGCAGTCACGATCTGCCCTACCATGCAGCTGACGAGCACGATGACCACCAGGCCCAAGCAGAAACTGGCAACGTACAAAGCGTGCGATGTCCAGGTGAGCCACGCGGGTAAATCAAACGCAAAAATTGAAGTGTCCATCCCCAACCCTCCAGGCTTTTGCCTTCACCCAATCTGGGCTGATGGTAAGGGGGATCGTCGCCCAGGTCAATAGAGTGTTTGGAGTAGAACGCGACTTTCGCGTGGGTGCGGAGGGGCATCCGTCTCCCACAGCGGCCTCTGATGACTGAAAGCAAAGGCTCTGGCGGTGAGGGTGGGATTCGAACCCACGGAACCCGTAAAGGTTCAACGGTTTTCGAGACCGCCCGATTCAACCACTCTCGCACCTCACCGGGCCTCTTCAACGTAGCCGATTCCGGCCACCCGGGGCAACATCGAGCCGGATCTTCCTGAGGCATTCTCCCGCGGGCAGGCACATTCGAGTACAAAGGTAAGTGATGGACGAACACCACCCACCCGACCACACCGGTCCCGTTCCCGGCCGCTCCGTGCTGGTTCTCCTCACCAGCCACTGGCTCACCATGACCGGCGTCGCCCTGGTCACGCTGGCCGGATTCTCCTGGATCTTTGTTCTTCCCACCAGCCTGCGCGGGCGCGTCGACAATCCTTATATCGGCCTGCTGGTGTTCATCGCCATCCCGGCCGTCTTTTTCGCGGGCCTGATCCTGATCCCCATCGGGATCGCTCTGGGGAAGCGCCGGGTCCTTCGCCAGCTGGCCGTTTTGCCGGATCGCCGCACGGCCCTGCGCCGCGCCGGCATTTTCTTCGCCGTGATGACCGGCGCCAACCTGATCATCGGCAGCCAGCTCAGCTACCGCGCGGTGGAGCACATGGATACGGTGCAGTTCTGCGGACAGAGCTGCCACGTCATGAAGCCGGAGTTCACCGCGCACATGATGCCGCCGCATCAACAGGTGGCCTGCGCCACCTGCCACGTGGGTCCGGGAACCACCGGCTGGCTGAGGGCCAAAATGGCGGGCACCCGCCAGTTGTTCGAAGTCATCTTCAACTCGTATCCGCGGCCGATCCCGTCCGCCATGGAGAGCAATCGTCTGGTCTCCTCCACGGTGACCTGCGAGCAGTGCCACGCCCGCCAGAAATATATCGGCCCGCGCCTTCGCGTGACGACCAACTACCAGCCGGACGAATCCAATACCAAGACCGAAACTGTCCTGACCATGCTGGTCGGAGGCGGTGCGATGGGCGGGATTCATGGCGCGCACATGGGGCCCGGCGTCCACATCCGTTACGCCGCCCAGGACAAGAAACGCCAGACCATCCCGTGGGTGGAATACCGCAATACGGACACGGGAGCCGCGCGAACCTATCTCGTAGGAGGCGACGCCAAGGCCGATCCCAATTTGCCGGTGTTCGAAATGCAGTGCGTCGATTGCCACACCCGCGCCGCGCACAGCTTCGAGGATCCGGACCGCGCTGTCGATCGGGCGCTGGCCGGCGGCCAGATTGCCGCCACGCTACCCTTCATTAAGAAAACCGGTGTGGGATTGATCCGGGCCAACTATCAGACCGATACGGAAGCCGCGCAAAAGATCCCCGAGGGCCTGGCCGCATTCTACCGGCAGATGTATCCCGACGTGGCGGCCAAGCGCGCTCCCGAGATTCAGGCCGCCTCCGCGGCGCTGCTGGCCATTTATCAGCGCAACGTCTTTCCCGATCTCAAAGTGACCTGGGGGACGTACCTCAACAATCTTGGACACGTCGATTCGCCGGGATGCTTCCGCTGTCACGACGGAGGCCATTCCACCGCAGCCGGCCAGACCATTCCTCAAGACTGCGATATCTGCCACAAAGTGGTCGCGGTGGAGGAGGCGTCGCCGGAAGTTTTGACGACCCTGGGCATCGCGCCGTAGCGGCGTCTGGCCTTCCGGCGCGGGTTATATTACGCGGCATACAGCCCGGAAATAAGGATCTTACGCTATTGTCCCCTCCGGGATCTCAGTGTTAGTCTTTCCAGGTGCGGAGAGTGTCCCGTGGATCTATTTATCAACGCCGTCCTTACCGCAAGTTCCGCTGCCCTGCTGTGTTATTGGTTTCGATACACCTGCTTGCTCATTCTTGCAGCAGAGACGCCTCACGACTACAGTGCCCAAGTCGCGAGCGCCAATCATCTATCGTTTCCTGAAGTCCGTGCCAGCCTGCGGAGGCATCGTGCCGCAGACCTGGAACGCCTGCACAAGTGCCTGGAGAGGGATTTCGCGATCATCGCGTGCCTGCTGGAACAAACTCCCATCGCCGGTCTGGATACCGGTTTTGAGGACGCCATCCTCAGGACCCACTTCCGCTTCATGAGCGCTTGTTTCCACCTGACTCGCGCGAACTTGAGCGAGTTCGCATCGGACGCTCTGGAAGAGATGTGGCTGGTGGTGGCCCACCTGGCCAACCAGTTGGGCGAGCGGAATACCGCTTGTGCCCGGCGACTGCGTACTCGGGCAGCGCTGATGTACAGTTGAAGCATGGCATTCTGCTCCAATTGCGGTGCTGACGTACAAGGAAGGTTCTGCCCCAAATGCGGGACACCGTCCGGAACACCCGCCGGCGCTTCATCCGGTTCCTCCGCTTCTTCCGCGCCCGGCGCGCCACCCGTTGGGTCGCCGCCGCCGCCCGCTATCTCCGCCGCACCAGCGGGCCTCCAGGAGAACGTCGCCGCGGCGCTGTGTTATCTGCTCGGCGTCCTCACCGGCATTCTGTTCCTGGTGCTGGAGCCTTATAACCGCAACCCGGTGATCCGCTTCCACGCCTTCCAGGCGATCTTCGCCTGGATCGCGGCCATGGTGATCGGAATTGTGCTGAACCTGCTTGCCATCGCCATCACCGCATTGCCCTTCATTGGATGGCTCATCGATATCCTGGTGTGGCTGGCCTTCTCGCTGGGAGCCGTAGGGCTGTGGTTGTTCTTAATGTTCAAGGCATACAATAAGGAGCGATTTGTTCTTCCCGTGATCGGCGCCTGGGCAGAAAAACAGGCCCAGTCGGTGTAGATGTACCTTTGCCGTGCACTTGCGGGTCTCCTCTTAGCTGCTGCGTCCCTATACGCGCAAGAACTGCGCGTCGATGTTCTCGACTTCTACGGCCTTCGTAAAGTTTCCGAATCCCAGATCCGCAAAGCTCTGGGTATCCGCGAAGGCGACCGGATGCCCCCCTCCAAGGGCGACGCCGAGGCCAAGTTGGACCAGATCTCCGGCGTGGTCGAGTCGCATTTGGAAGCCGTGTGCTGCGATGAGGGCAAGACGATTCTCTACGTCGGCATCGAAGAGCGCGGCGCACCGCATTTCGATCTGCGCGATCCGCCTGACGGAGCGGTAACGCTGCCCGAAGAGATCGTGAGCACCTACAACCGGTTTCTGGAAGCCGCCCAAACCGCTTCGCGCCGCGGCACCACGGCCGAGGATCTCACTCACGGCCATCCTCTGATGGCGGACGCCTCCGCCCGCGCCGTTCAGGAGATGTTTCCGGCGCTGGCCGACCAGTATTTACCGCAGATCCGCGAAGTGCTGCGCGATTCCAGCGATGAAGCCCAGCGCGCCATCGCCGCTTACGTATTGGTCTACGCGACCCGCAAAGCGGATATCGTCAACGATCTCCAGTACGCGCTCAAGGACGCCGACGCGGGCGTGCGCAGTAACGCCGTGCGCAGCCTGATGGCGCTGAGCGTGCTGGCCAAGCTCGATCCGTCCTCGGGCGTCCGCATTTCGCCGACCTGGTTTATCGAGATGCTGAATTCTTTATCCTGGTCGGACCGCAACCGCGCGCTCCAGGCGCTCCAGACGCTGACCGACAGCCGCGATCCCCTGGTTCTGGATCAGTTGCGCACGCGGGCGCTGGATGCGTTGATCGACATGGCGGGATGGAAAACGCTCAGCCACGCGTTGCCGGCTTTCGTCCTGCTGGGGCGCGTCCTGGGGATGCCCGAACCGGAGATCCAGGCTGCCTGGACTCGCGGCGATCGCGACACGGTGATCGCAGCCGCCAAGAAGAAGCGTTAAACGATTGTGTAGCCTCCGACGAGCCGGTGCTGGAGCAGGCTAGAAGCCTGCTCCACATCAATCCGATGTCCGTCTTTGCTCGCACTGGCAGCAGTCGCTGCAGCGCTGGCATTTTTCACAGAGGTGATTTTCGCAGGTGTCCTTGGTGCAATACACGCAGATCCGCGTGGAGGGTTCCCCACAAATGCTGCATGCGAAGGCGATGGTCTCGCTCACGGTTCGGTCTCCCTACTTGGTCCTGGCTTTTCTCTTGGCGGGCGCCGGAGGAGGCGGCAGCCGGTTCAACTGATCCCGGCACCGCTGCGCTTCCCGGTCCACCACGGCGAACTCCTGCTCTTTTTGCTGGGCCAGGTCGGTGATGTACTGGCGCAGCTGATCGCGCTTGGTGGCGTCCGCGCCCACGGCTTGGGCGATCCGGTCGCCGGCCGCGGGACTCTGGTACTTGCGCGCGCCGTCGGATAGCGATTGCAGCCGCCACTCCACTGCCTGCAGGCGGAAATATACGTCCAGCGCCGCGGTCAGTTTCTCCGGTTGCTTCTCCAGAGCGCGAGCCGTTTGATCCAGGTAGTCCAGCTCCTTCTGCGCACTTTGCCACTGCCCGACGTACGCCGTGGAAGCGCCCTTTTCCACCCAGGCTTGCGGAGTCAACTGCGCCAGCAGCGGCTTCAATTGCGCCACCTGCGCCGCCAGTTCGCCGACACTCTTGGTAACGTCCCAGGGCGCCGGAACACTGGGGGCTGCTTGCCCCCACAAAGAGAGCGAGACCAGCGGGAAGAATAGCAGGAGGGACTTCATAGGGCTAGTGTCGCACGCGTGGCACGGGCGTTCAGCTTGTGCAGGGCGAATCGAGAGGCTACGGAATTTTCGGCAGCCCGGATGGCGGTGGCGGAGGAGGAGGTGGAGGTGGCAGCTTGGTTCCCCCTCCCGTATCACCCACGGACCCGCCGCCGCCGCCCGGCAGATTGATTTTCCCGGGTCCGCTCGAGCGGCCCACGATCGCAATGACGTTGATCGCCAACCGTAAGGCCTGCCGCGCGACGTTGCCTTTGTCCATCCGCTGCGCGATCGGCTCGTCGCGGTATACGCGGAACACGCCGCCCGCGCTGATCACTGCCGTGTTCCCGCCGAGCAAATTGTGGCGCACTTCCACCGTGCCGTCCTCGACCTCTACGGTGGTGGTCTCGTCGTCGGGGTCCACGGTGATGTCGAAAGTGGTGCCGCGTACTGAAATCACGGCCACCGGCGTGATGACCCGGTTCGGATTGGGAGTGGTGCCCAGGTGTTCGATGTGCACCCGCACCTTCCCCAGCAACAGGTCGATCAAGTCCCGCCAATTGCCGGGATTCTTGCGAAACACAAACGTGGAATTGGGATAAACCTCGATGGTGCTGCCGTCCGATACCTGCAACAACGCATGTCCGTCCGGACCCGTCTCGATCCGCTGGGTCACCTGGATGCTATCGCCCACTGAAAGCGCCCAAGGCTGGAAATCCTTCAGTACCGAAACCTGTCCCGTCATCGAGACAACTTTTGCGGCATAATTGCCCGCATCGGAGGGAAGGAATTGCCCCAGGCACACTGCGGCCGTCATCGCCAGGAGAAGCGACAATCTCGCCGTCGTGGATCGCATGACCCTCATTATCGGCACAATCCCAGGCAAACCCCACCTGCAACCTGGAGTACCAGGTACAACATGGAGCTAGTCTAACATCAAAAGTGCACTTGCAAGCATGGACCCGTCGCGATTTTTTCGACTTGAGGCCACTGAAATCAACAGTTTCGGATCTGCTCCGCCGATAGGTTAAGGGTACAATGGACTCGTTCCATGAGTAACAAAGCCACACCGGGCTCGACGCTGGGCCTGATTCTCACCGGGCTCGCTCTGGCGGTGTCCGCCGTCGCCCAGACGCCGGACTGGAGACCTGTGGGCAACGCCGCCATCGACCTGGAGCTGGCGGGGCTCGCCACGGGACCGGTGGACCGGGTATGGTACTCGCCCGCGGGCGACCAGCTCTGGATCCGGGCTTCCTCTGGAAAAATCTTTGAAACCAGTGACTTCGATCGATGGACCGCCGTACCCCCGGAAAACGTTGTGGTCCCGCCCGCTCCGGGAGGGCGTTCGATCGGTTTCCCCGAAAATGGCGCTCAGATTCGCAATCCGGTGGATCCCAGTCCCCGCGTGTATGCTTTCGGGCAGTTTGTGTACCGCTCCGACAACAGCGGAAAGAACTGGGACAACCTGACCGCATTTCACGGGATGTCGATTCTCGGGGATGGCCTCCACGATCTGGCCATCTCTCCCTCCAATGAAGACGAAATTGTCGTGGCTGGAACGGCCGGAGTATTCCGCTCGCTCGACGGAGGCCAGTCCTGGAGCGGTCTCAATGAGAGCCTTCCGAATCTTCCCGCGGTCCGCATCCAGAGCCTCCCCCAAGGTCCTCAGGGGGCTGAGATCGAACTGCCCGGCGCCATGGTGGTGGAATGGCAGCCCGGCGAACGCCTCGCCTGGCGGCCCGCTGATAACGCTAAAGCGGCCGGTGAACTGGCGCTCCGGCAGCTTTTGAGCAGTCGCCGCGGCGCCGCCGTCACCGCCCTGGCGACGAAGAATGGCGACCAGTACATCTATACGGGCATGGCGGACGGCCGCATCATCGTGTCCGCCGATAGCGGTGTAAATTGGCAGCCCGATACTCGCATTGGCCAGAGCGGAGCAGTCACCGCTTTCTGGGTGGATCCCGCCGACTCGCGCATCGCCCTCGCCGTGCTCGCCTCGCGCCCCCACGGAGCTGAGGGAATACCGCCGCGCGTCCTCCACACCATCGACGGCGGCTTGTCCTGGGACGATGTTTCGGCGAATCTTCCCGACCTTTCTGTCCGCGGCGTCACCGCCGATCCGGACGGTAATGCGATTTACGTTGCCACCGATCAAGGTGTCTTCTTCGCCCGGGCGAATCTCAATGTCCTGAGCGTGGCCCCGGCTGCCTGGACCAAGCTGGCCGGCTTGCCGCCGGTTGCGGCGACCGACGTGATGTTGGACTCCGGCGCGATTCAGTTGTGGGTGGCCCTGGAGGGTTACGGGCTGTACCAGACCATGGCGCCCCACCGCGCGGGCGATCCCCGGCTGATCACTTCCGCGGGACTGATCGCCAGAGCGGCCGCTCCCGGGACCGTGTTCAGCATCGAAGGCGCGCGCGTCAATTCCGCCAATGCGGGCGGACTCCCGGTTCCCGTGCTGGCGGCGACCGACAGCGAGTCGCAGATCCAGATTCCGTTCGAAGCCAGCGGCGATTCGCTGGCGCTGTCCATCGACGGCCCCGCCGGAGCGCGCGTTCTTCCCTCCGTGCCGCTGGTATCCACCGCGCCCGCCATACAACTCGATCCGCGCGATGGCGCTCCGCTACTGCTCGACGCCGATAACGGCGTGCTGCTCGATGCCATGCATCCGGCGCATTCGCATGCGCGCATCCAGATCCTGGCCACCGGCCTGGGACGCGTGCAGCCCAACTGGCCCACCGGCCTGCCCGCTCCGGCCGATCCTCCGCACACCGTGGCCGCTCCCGTCCGCGTGCTGCTCGATCGCGTCCCGGTCCAGGTCACGCGCGCGATTCTGTACCCGAATTACGTGGGCGTTTATCTGGTGGAAATCGAGATCCCCAACATCGTCAATTACGGGCCCGCCGAGCTGTATATCGAGGTGGACGGCCAGCCGAGCAATCGCGTCCGGGTATATATTGAACCTTGATGCGCATTGCCGTCCTGCTCCTCGCCGCTTCCATCTCCAGCCTGATTCCTTTGCCGGGACAAGAGCCCAAGGACGATCAGCTCGCGCCCTACTATCCCACTCCCCAAGCGGTGGTCGAAAAGATGCTGGAATTGGGCGGCCTCAAAGCCGGCGAGAAAATGTTCGACCTGGGCTCGGGCGACGGCCGGATCGTGATGATGGCGGCTCAGAAATACAAGGCCGACGCCACCGGAGTCGAACTGAACGATTCGCTGTACCGCCAGAGCGTGGACCGCATCAAAACGCTGGGTCTGGCCTCGGCCGCGCGCGTCATCCACGGCGATCTCCTCAAGCAGGATTACTCGTCCGCCGATCTCATCACCGTGTACTTGTTGCCGGTGGGGAACGAACTGGTGACGCCGATCCTGGAAAAGCAGCTCAAGAAAGGCGCACGCATCGTGGCGCACGATTTCGAGTTCACCGCCTGGACGCCCGTGCAGAGCCTGAGCATCGACGACGGCGAAGGGCGCAGCCACCGCTTATACCTGTACCGCCGTTGAAAATCGGTTTCACTCGGATGGTTCCCTGATGGTTCCCTATCACGGGCGGCTGGCTCTTCGCAGCGTGCGCCTGGTGCTCGCCGTGGCGTGCGTGGTGGCTTATGTCCGAACGGCTGGGTTCGGGCAGAACTGGGTCACCGCGCTGATTGCCGCTTACACGGTGTATTCCCTGGGCGCGGTATTCGCCGTGCGTTACGAAGGGCCTCTGCGGGCAGCCACCGCGATCGTGGCGGACGCCGCCAATTTCGCCATCTGGACCTGGCAAGCTCCCGGCGCCTGGCAGCCCGCGCTGGCCTGCAGCTACCTGCTCGGATCCACCGTGCTGTTGCACGACCTGGGGCGGGCGGCGCTCACCTTCGTGGCGGCGCTTTTTATTGCGCTGGTGCTGCCCCCGGGACGTAACGGAAATCTGGTGTGGACCGTGGTCGCCTCCGGCGGCGCCGCCGCTGCCGTGGGGCTCTATAAGCGTTATCTCGAGGAACGCATGTCCACCACGCTGCGCCACAACGTGATGATCCGGTCGCAGGCGCAGCTCGCGCGGGAAGCCGAGCGGCAGCGCATCGCCGCCGATTTTCACGACGGACCGCTGCAAAGCTTCATCAGTTTTCAGATGCGCCTGGAGGTGATCCGCAAGCTGTTGTCGCGCAATGTGGAGGATGCCGCCCGGGAACTCCACCAGTTGCAGGAGCTGTGCCAGTCGCAGGTGGCCGATCTTCGCAGCTTCGTGCGCAGCATGCGTCCCGCGGACGAGGGCATGGGTCTGGCCGCGTCGCTCAGCCGCATGGCGGAGCTGTTCCAGCGCGACACCGGCATCGCCACCACGTTTACCGGCAGCGACGTGCACGATCCCGCCGATACCCAGGTCTCGCTCGAAGTGCTCCAGATCGTCCGCGAGGCGCTGAACAACATCCTGAAGCACTCCGGCGCCACGCGCGTGGCGATCTCGGTGGCGCGCGCCGATCAGGATTTGCAGATTTCGGTGGAAGATAACGGCGAAGGATTCCCCTTTACCGGCACGTTTTCCCTGGAAGAATTAGAGTTGCTGCGCCTGGGTCCCACCAGCATCAAACGGCGGGTGAAGGTGCTTGAAGGCGATTTGGCGCTCGAGTCCGGTCCGGGCCGCGGCTCGAAGCTTGCCATCCGCGTGCCTCTCTAAAATGCGGACCGCCTACATTCTCGCGCTCCCGATATTCCTCGCCGGCTGCGGCCGCTATGCCGATTTCACCTTGCCGGCGCTTCATTCCGGCGGCCCTCGCGCGCCGTTTGCCTGGGAGGCGCGCCCGGAACCGGTGATCGCGCGCGGCGATGCTTCCGACGTTCTGAATCCTTCGGTGGTGCGCTTCCAGGGCGCTTACTGGAACTTCTATTCCGAATTCGACGGCAAGCGCGTGGCACACCGCCGCGGCGACCTCGCCGGACGGAGTGAGCCTGGACGAAACTCGGCCGCGTGCTTTCTCCCCAAGCATCGGAAGGAGCGTATATCGCGGCGAACGGGTCGGCACTTGTCGTCGGAGACGAGATTTTCTATTGGTATGAATCCGGCTATCCGTTACGCATCGCTCTGGCTCGTTCGCGTGATGGGAAGAATTGGACCCGGCAGGGCGGCCCCGTCGTGCCCCTGGGACCGCAGGGCAGCTTCGATGAGCGGGCGGTTGCCGATCCCTATGTCATCCGCGCGGGCGGCTACTTTTATATGTTCTACCTGGGCCAGGACCGCGCCCGCCGCCAGAGCCTGGGCGTCGCGCGTTCCTCCGATGGCGTCACTTGGGAGAAGCTGCGCTCGAATCCGATTCTCGAACCCGGCACGCCCGGAGCATTCGACGAAAATGGCCTGGGCGAGCCCGCCGTGTGGAGCGCGGGCGGCCAGTGGTGGATGCTCTACACCGGCCGCGACAAGAAAGAACAACGCCGGCTGGGCCTGGCTCGCTCTACCGACGGCGTCCACTGGGAGCGCGTCCCGAACTTCGTCATCTCCGGAATGAACCCATGGGACAGCCAGGTGGTGTGCGACCCGAGTGTCGAGCCGATGCCCGATGGGACCATTCGCGTCTGGTTCGGCGGAGGCGACGTCGCGCGTCCCGATCAAGGCCTGCACGGCCAGATCGGCGTGGGAATTCTCCGCGGGCAGGCTTCAGTCCCGTAATGGCGCAGCCCGCCCGTAACGGCACAACCCGCGTAACTAACTGAAACAGCATCGACACACGAATATCCGTCGGATAGCCGCCGGAGGCCGAACCTTTTGGCTGGTCGCGACGTCTAATGTGTATATGGGTCTTGCGCCGAAACTGTTTTCCGATTACCGAAACGCCTTTGCCGAGTTTGCCCGCAAGGTCCGGGAGGCTCGCGCGCTCATGTCGGCCGCGAATCCCGACTGGCCGGCCATCGATACGGCCCTCCTGGAGTTGGAGAAGGCCCGCGTGAACTACAATCACCGGCGGGACATACTCGCCCAGCAACTGCTGAATCCCTCACAGCTCCCGGAGGCGATCCAGACCCACGCGGACCGCGTGAGGCAAGTTGCCGAATTACGATGGGAGCTGGCGGGAAAACCCGAGGGCACCGACGACGAGAACTGGTTCCGCGCCGAGGAAATTGTGCGCCGCGCGGCAGCGTAACCTTACTCGCGCTCGGCGACTTGAAACTGACTTAGGGTTGCCGCGTAGGAGGCGATTCCTTTGTAGAGCGCCTCGGCGATCTTCTGGCGGTGCTCGTCCTTGCGCATCAGCGCTTCATCCTTGGCGTTGGTCAGAAATCCGATTTCGGCCAGCACGCTGGGCATCTCCGCGCCGATCAGCACCACGAAGGGAGCTTTCTTGACGCCGCGGTTCCGGCTGGCCGCGCTCCCCTTGGTCAGCGTATACAGCGAGTTTTGCAGGCGGGTGGCGAACTCCCGCGATTCATCGATCTTGTCCTTCAGAGCGATCTTTTCCAGCACGTCTTTCAGATCGAAGATGGAACTTTCCGCCGCCGCGTTCTCGCGCGCCGCCAAATCCAGCGCGGTTCGGGACGTGGTGAAGTTCAGATAATACGTCTCCACGCCCGTTACCGACTTCACGGGCGATGAATTGGCGTGAATCGACAGGAACAGATCCGCCTTGAAGTCGTTGGCGATTTTCGTCCGCCCTTCCAGCGAAACGAAGGTATCGTCGTTGCGGGTCAGCAGGACCTCGCTGCCCAGCCGGTCCTGGAGAAGCTTTGCAAGCCGTTGCGATATGTCCAGAACCAGATCCTTTTCGTACAGGCCGGAAGGCCCGTGCGTGCCGACGTCGTGACCGCCGTGGCCCGGATCGAGCACCACGCGTTGCAGCTTCAAGTCCAGCACGCGTACCAGGGATCGTCCGCCGTTGGCATTGCGTGCCGCCGCCTTCGGTTCCGGCCAATCGGCCTCTCGGGCCGCCGCCGCCGCGACCGGCAGGGTTTTCGCGGAATGGATTTCAGAAGCATGCTGCGCGGGCCCCGGTGCTTCTGTATGGCTTGGTGAGCCCGGGCCGGCCGTGGAGGAAGCCTTGGCGGCCTTGGGACTAAGCTCGACGATGAGCCGCTCGGGATTGGATAGCTGGGAAGCGGTGAAGTCGGCGTCCTGCGCCAGGTCCAGGACCACGCGCGTAATCCCCGGTTGTGTTTCGGCGACGCGGATTTGTTTGAGCAGGCGGTCCCCCACCGCGATGGTCGTCTTCAGCGACGTCGCGGGACGCGCATCCTGCACGTCGAAGAACAGACGCGGGGGATTGTCCAGATGGTCGTACTTGTACTTGAATTCGGCGGAAACTTCCACCGCGACGCGCGTGACCTCGCCCGTGGACCAGAAGCGGACGTCGGTGACCTGGTTGAGGTCCTGGCCCAGACACGTCCCGTCCAGACACACTACGGGCACGACCGCGAGAAACATCGAGAGGATCGCGCGCAACCGGCTACTGTTGCGTGGTCCTGAGGTGCAACCTGCCTTCAGCATCGACAAACGGCTCCAGTTTCGGGTGTTGTTCCTCCATCACCCCAACTGGCGGAACGGCAGGCTCCGCCAAGTACTGCGCGGCTGCCTTTTTCGCTGCTCCGTACTGCTGGCCGACCCGGTTTACATAATCTTGCGTTTCGGGATACGGCGGAATCCATTTGTACTTTTCCACAGCCCCCGGCCCGGCGTTGTAAGCCGCCAGTGCCAGGCGATCGTCTTTGTACAGGTCCTGCAAATACTTAAGATAGCGTACTCCGGCCTCAATGTTCTGGCGCGGGTCGAAACTGTCGCTCACGCCCAGGTGGCGCGCGGTGGCCGGCATCAGCTGCATCAGGCCCTGGGCTCCCTTAGACGAGACGGCGTAGGGGTTATAGTTGCTCTCCACCTGGATGATGGAATGCACCAGCAGCGGATCGACGTTATTGTCGCGCGCGGCGTTTTCCACAATTGTGGAAATGTCCATTGTGGAAATATCCATGGACGGCGACGCCGTCGCCCTAGCGGACATTTTCACGGTAGCGACGCTGCGTACCAGTTTCCCGGTTCGCGGGTCGGCGCGGACCACTAAGGTCTTCCGCGAGTCTAAAGTCTTCCGCGAATCGGGCCTCTGGGAGGACGAATCCGTGCCGGGTGTATTTGCAGCGCGCATGGGGGAGGCGGCCAGCATCGCGGCCAATGCCGCTATGAAACAAATATACACTTTTTTGTTTGTCAACATGCCGGTGCCGATTGCTACCATCTTCTCATGCGCGGCTCTTTCATGCCGAAGCGCAGGGCGGGGTTCGTGCTGGCCGGAGGCCGGAGTTCCCGCATGGGCCGGGACAAGGCGCTGTTGCCGTGGAAAGGGTCCACCTTGATTCAATCGGTCGCCGGGGAGGTTTTGATCGCGGCCGGAAGCGCGACCCTGATAGCGTCCCGATCTGCTATGGCGGGGCAACTTTATGAAACACTTGGGTTTCCTGTGATTTCCGACAAAATCGAGGGGTGCGGGCCGCTGGGCGGGCTGTATACCGCTTTGAGCACGACCACCGCCGATTGGAACGTTCTCGTCGCCTGCGACATGCCGGCCGTCACCCACCAGTTGCTCGAAGAACTGCTGGCCGCGGCCGAAACCTCCGGCGCCGACGCCCTGGTCCCCCAGACGCCCGGTGGCCTGGAGCCGCTGTGCGCCGTGTATCACGCCCGGCTGCTGCCCGCCGTGGAGTCCGCGATTCAATCCAAACTCCTCAAAATGCATGACTTCGTCTCCACCATCCACGCTTGTTTGTGGCCCGTGCCGCAGGCCGGCTTCTTCCGTAACCTGAATACGCCCGAGCAACTGGGGGAAGCTCAGTGAGCGAGACCTCGTCCCATTACATCGAATTCGCCGACGTCTATAAGACGTTCGACAAGCCGGTTTTAGTCGACGTGAGTTTCCACGTCGACGCCGGCGAAACGCTGGCCATTATCGGACGGAGCGGAGTCGGTAAGTCGGTCAGCCTGGGGCACATCATGGGATTCCTGAAGCCGGATAAGGGCCGCGTATACGTGGCCTATTCCGACATCACGGACATGAGCGAAGCGGAGTTGCGGCGCATCCGCAAGAAAGTCACCATGGTGTTCCAGTCGGGGGCGCTGTTCGACTCTCTCACGGTGGGGGAGAACATCCTGTTTTCGCTCGAAACGCGCGACGACTACAACGAGCAGAACAAGGAAGACGTGGTGCGGGGGCTGTTGAATATGGTCGACCTGGGCGACTACGAGGACGTCTATCCCACCGACCTCTCCACCGGGCACAAACGCGCCGTGGCGATCGCGCGCGCGCTGGCCGCGCAGCCGGAATGCATTTTGTACGACGAGCCGACCACGATGGTCGATCCGATCATGGGCGATCACCTGGTCGATCTGATGCTGCGCCTGAAGAACCAGCTCCGGCTGACCGCCGTGGTGGTGACCCACGATCTCGACCTGATGCGGCGCGTGGCGGATAAGGTGGTGGTGTTATTTGAAGGCCGGGCGATTTACTTCGGGCCGGTGGCGGACCTGGAAAAATCGCCGCATCCGCACATCCAGGAGTTTCTGGCCATGGACCGGGTGACGTAACGCGTCGATGTAACGGCCGGTCGCGGTCCGGTAACCGAGTGCGATAAAATCAGTTTTGCCGTCCAGCGTCTCGCCAACCAGCCTTGTCGCTATCTACCCGGGGTCTTTTGACCCGATCACCAACGGGCACTTGGATCTGATCGCCCGGGGCAGCCGCCTGGTGGGGCGCCTGATTGTGGCAGTGCTTCGCAACCAGGCCAAGCATCCGTTGTTCAGCGTGGAAGAGCGCCTGGAGATGATCGCGGAAGTGGTCAAGCCGTACCCTAATGTGGAACTCGCGGCGTTCGAAGGATTGCTGGTGGATTTCGCGGCCTCGCGCGGAGCGACCATGATCGTGCGCGGCATGCGGGCCGTCTCCGACTACGAGCTGGAGTGGGAGATGGCGCTGATGAACCGGCGGCTGAAGCCGCAGATCGAGACCGTATTTTTGATGGCCGGCGAGGAGTACTCGTTCATCAGCTCGCACCTGGTGAAGGAAGTGGCCGCGCTGGGCGGGAACGTGAGCGACGTGGTGCCGCCGCTGGTGGAACAGCGGCTGAAGAAGAGAATCGGAGCAAGGAACGTTTAGGAGTATAGGATGCCGACGGTACAGGAATTAGCGGAAAGAATTTCGTGGATCAGCGAGTCGTCCACCATGAAGGTGGCCGCGGAGGCGGATCGCCAGCGCCGTGAGGGCGTGGACGTCGTCGACTTCAGCGCGGGCGAGCCGGATTTTCCGACTCCGGACAACATCAAGAACGCCGCCATCGAAGCGCTGCGGCAGAATTTCACCAAGTACACGCCGGTGAGCGGCACGGTGGAGCTCAAGCAGACCATCTGCGACTATCACAAGCGCACGTACGGTACGTCTTATTCCCCCAAGGAGTGTATTGGGACCATCGGCGGCAAGCACGCGATCTTCAATCTGGTGCAGGCGCTGGTGGATCCGGGCGACGAGGTGATCATCCCGGTTCCCTACTGGGTGACCTACAAGGACGTGGTCCACTTCGCCGCGGGCAAGTGCGTGTTCGTCAATACCGACGAGAAGGAAGGATTTGTTCTCTCCGCGGCGCAGGTGGAGCGCCATCTGACGCCCAAAACGCGGATGATCATGCTCAATTCGCCCTGCAACCCCAGCGGCGCGGTTTACGATCGGGCGGAGATGGAGAAGATCTTCCGCATCGCCAAGGACCGCGGCATCTGGGTCATGACCGACGAATGCTACGAGCGCTTCCTCTACGACAGCGAGCCGTTCTCACTGGCTTCCTTGCCGGACGCCAAGGAGACCGTGGTGGTCGCCGGCTCGCTCTCGAAGACCTACGCGATGACCGGCTGGCGCATGGGGTTCGTCCTGGCTCCCGCCGCGGTGGTCGCCGGGATCAACAAACTGCAGAGCCACACGACGTCCAATCCAACCTCCATCACGCAGAAAGCGGCGATCGAGGCGCTGCGCGGACCGCAGGAATCGGTAGCCATTATGCTGGCCGAATATCGCCGGCGCCGGGATTACGTGATCGGCCGGCTGCGCAAGATGCCGGGCGTAAAGGCCCAGGAGCCTCGCGGCGCGTTCTACGCCTATCCCAACGTGAGCGCGGCATTCCGCAACGGCATCTCGAGTTCTCTCGAATTCTCCGAAAAGCTGCTGGCCGACGAGCACGTGGCCGTAGTTCCGGGAGAGGCGTTCGGGACAGCCGAGCATATCCGCTTGTCCTACGCGACCTCGATGAAAGAGCTGGAGCGCGGCTTGGATCGGCTGGAGCGGTTCGTAAAAGCGCACGTCTAAATGCTGACGCGGCTGACTCCGCGGCTCGTTCCGAAGGTCTGGGGATCCAGCCGTCTGGAGCCCTTGTTCCGGGACAGCACGGAAAAGATCGGCGAAGTGTGGTTCGAAGGTCTGCCGGATCTGCCACTCCTGATCAAGTTCCTATTCACCACGGAGGCCTTGTCTGTGCAGGTGCATCCGGAGGGCAAGACGGAGATGTGGCACATCTTAGCCGCCGAGCCGGGCGCGAAAATTGCCGCGGGCTTCCGCGAACCGGTTACCCAACAGAGGATGCGGGAGTCCGCGCTCTCGGGCGAAATCGAACAGCTCCTGGAGTGGTTCGAGGCGCGCCCCGGCGACACGTTTTTCATTCCGGCCGGGACGGTCCACGCCATCGGAGCAGGGTTGACGCTGTGCGAAATCCAGCAGTGGTCCGATACCACCTACCGGCTGTTCGATTACGGCCGTCCGCGCGAGCTGCATCTGGACGAAGGTGCGCGCGTAAGCCGGCTGGGCCCGCATCCTGCGCGGCAGACGGCGCGCGAGGGGGTGTTGGTGTCGTGTCCGCACTTCACCACGGAACAGGTTCGGGTCGAGGGCGGTCGCCGGTTGGAAGCGGTCAAGGGCGCTCAGACGCTGATCGTGCTGGAAGGCGAGGCTGAAGTCGGCCGGGAAGTGCTTCGGGCTGGAGAAGCCTGGCACACCACGCTGCCGGAATCGCTCGACCTGAAGGGCCGTGCGACTCTCCTCCGGACGTATACGCCCTAAGATCTAACGCCGTCGCCGGAAGAGCAGAGTGCCCGCGAAAGCTCCCATACTGAAGGCGGCCAGGAGCCAACGCAGGTCCGTGAAGGGGATAAATCGCGTGGCCCCAGGCGTGATTTCGAGAGCGCCCGCAGGGTACGCCCGGACCCCTCCTCCGCCGCCTCCGCCTTCGCCTTTTGGGTGCCCGTCCTTGGCGGGGCCTGCGCCAAATCCCCCGCCGAACCCGTAGAACACCTTGGCTACCGGGATGATGGTCTTGCCGGCGGCCTCGATCGGTTCGCCAAAGACCGATTTTACAGTCGCCTTCGAACCCAGGGATTCACCGAGTTTCTCCAACATTTCGTCTCCAGCCATATTCTCGCTCGACCTCCTGTGGGAACCAGTCCATGGTTTGGCCCGCACGCATTGGACCAAACGTGAATCTAAGAGAAAAAGACGCGCAATGCGGTGAACGTGAGAGCGTGGGTCACCATCGAAGCGCGGATACTGCTGGCCTGCCGGAAAGCCAGCCCGTAGAAAACGCCGGCCACCGCCGCCAGCAGCGAAAAGCGCCAGTTCGGGAATCCCCTGTAGGGCAGGTGCACCGCGCCGAATATAAGCGACGTGACGATCAATCCTCCCCATTTGTTGTGCAGCCAGCGGGTCATCCACTGTTGGAGCAGGCCGCGGAAGAAGAACTCCTCGCCCAGCGACAGAACCCACAACCCGCCGAAAAAATAGAGCACGAGGTTCACCGGAGTCCGGATCCAGGAAGTCTGGGGCGGGTGGAAGGTACCCCATCCGATCGACCAGGCCAAGCCCGCGACCACCGGCAGCATGAGCAGGAAGAAAACGACGCCGATTTTCCACTCGCGAGGAGAGGGCCAGAATCCGAAGCCGACTCCTTCGACGCGGCGGACGCTGAGGAGCGCGAAGGCGCCGGTGCGGATCCACATGGCTTGACCCAGGACCTCGAGTGGCAGCTTGGGGTCGGGACGGACGTACAGGGACGCGAAAACCTTGGTCAAAACCACTCCCGCCAACAGGATGAGCAGCAATAAGTCCGCCGCGGGCTTTTGGGGCAGCGCGACGTACCAGAACGACACCAGCCCAGACAACAAGGCGATTCCGGCCAGCGCCTGCCAGCGAAAGGATCCAAGCGCCAGCGAAGCCGCGCAATAGGGGGCGATCGCTGCTAAAACCAGGAGCGCGGCCACACCTGCGGGCCGCAGCTTTTCAAGCTTCTTTCGCCAGGTTTCGACGCCCAGGGTGAGGAACAGCGTCGCTTCCAGCAGAAACGCCGGAAGAGCGGCCAGCACCACGGAAGAGGGGATGCCCCGTTGCAGGCCATAGAAATACCCCGCCGTCGCGCAGGCCAGCCAGAATAGCGGCAGGGCCCAGATCATGCTCGTCGGTCCATGTTAGCAAGTACAGGTAACCTTTCCCGCGCTCGCGAGTATTCTCGTATGTAACTGTGAACACGCTCGTGAATACAAGCGATAACGCGGTGATGGCGGAGGTGAGTTCGGGCCAGGTAGCCCGGCTCGCCCTGCTGTTCGAACGCCATCACCGGCCGCTGTTCCGGTATTTCGTCTCGATGAACCGCGACCGGGAGCAGGCCGAGGATCTGGTGCAGGAAGTGTTCTTCCGCATGCTGCGCTATCGGACCAGCTACGATCCGGCGCAATCGTTCACGGCCTGGATGTATCAGATCGCGCGCAATGCGGGGGTGGATCAAGTGCGCAAGCGAGGCTCTCTGCAAGTGGTGGATATCGACACGTTTGTAGAGCGGCGCGCGGAGCTGGTTTCCGCCTCTCCCGGGCCGGAAGAAAGCGCGTCGCGCGGGCAGGATCTGGCGCTGTTGAGCCGCGCGATGGACCAGTTGCCCGAAGACAAGCGCGAAATCCTGGTGCTCAGCCGCTTCCAGGGAATGAAGTATGAAGAGATCGCGGAAGTGCTGGGTTGCGAAGTGGGAACCGTCAAGGTGCGGGTGTATCGGGCGATCCGCGCGCTGGAACAAATCTATTTCGCCCTGGAGAAGGAAAAAGTCTCATGACCTGCGAACAAGCCAAGACCCAGATGTTGGGGGAGGCCGAAGGGGAAGATTTCGCGGCGCATCTGGCTTCCTGCGAAGCGTGCCGGAGTGAGATGTCGCGCATCGGCGCGCTGTGGCGGAGCCTGGATCTGCTGCCGCGGGAGGAGCCGGGCGGCAAGGTGCGCGAGCGGTTCTACGAAATGCTGGGGGCTTACCGGCAAGGGCTGGCAGCGGCCGAGCCTCGGAAAGCGTATGCCTGGTGGCAGATCGCGGCCGCAGCCGCGCTGCTGGCGGTGGGACTGGGTGTTGGATACGCGGTGCGCGGGAACGGGCAGCCGCCCCAGGAAGTATCGCAACTCAGGGAGGAGGTGGCGAGTATGCGGCAGCTGGTGGCGTTGTCATTAATGCAGCAGCAATCGGCGAGCGAACGGTTGAGAGGCGTGACCTGGGCGTATCAGGCGGAGCCTTCGGACCGCGAAATCCTCGGTGCATTGGTGTCGGCCGTCAATCATGACACGAATGTAAACGTCCGGCTGGCCGCGGTAGACGCGTTGCGCAGGTTCTCCGCTAGTCCTGAGACGCGCCGGGCGGTGGTGGAGGCGCTCCCGAGCCAGACGACTCCTCTGGTGCAAGTGGCGCTGATCGATCTGCTGGTGGATTTCAAGGAACGGAGCGCCGAGGGAGTTCTTAAGACCCTGGCGGAGAATCGGGATGCGAACGCCGGAGTCCGGCAACAAGCCCAATGGGCACTGGAGAAACTGCAATGAAGAAACTACTGGGATTGAGCTTCGCGGCCATGCTTCTCGCGCCGGCGGCGCTTCCGCAGAACACACAGAAGGCGACGGTGGCGTTTAGCGATCCATCGCGGCCGAAGAAGCTGGTGGTGGAGACGATGTTCGGGAGCGTGACCGTGCGGGGCTACAGCGGCCAGGAGGTTATCGTGGAGGCGACCGGGAACACAGGCATCCGCGCGCCGGGACGGAAGGAGGCGGAGCCGCCGGCGGGCATGCACCGGATCGGCGGCACTAACTCGGGAGTGGAGATTACCGAAGAGAACAATACGATCAGGGTGTCCGGTGGACACTCTCCCTTTGCCCCGGGTGTGCTGGTGATTCAGGTCCCGGTACAGACAGCGGTTAGCGTCAACGCCAGGGTGGGGAACGCAGTCACGATCGAGAACATCACGGGCGAGATCGAAGCCAACAACATGAACGGGCAGCTCACCATTACCAATGTGTCGGGTTCCGTGATGGCGCACTCCATGAACGGCAAGATTCTGGCGTCGATCAATAGCGTGACGCCGGACAAGGCCATGAGTTTTTCCACCATGAACGGCGAGATCGACGTCACGCTCCCCTCGAGCATCAAAGCCAACGTGAAGCTGAAGACTGACCATGGCGACATTTTCACGGACTTCGATATCAAACTCGATTCCAAGGCCCCACCGCCTCAAGTGGAGGATAACCGCAAGAGGGGCGGCCGCTATCGCGTGCAGTTCGACCGTGGAACAAGCGGGACCATCAACGGCGGCGGTCCGGAGATCCAGTTCACCACCTTCAACGGCAATATCCTGATCCACAAAAAGTAGCCGTTCACGACGCCGGGGTAAAATGAGCCTGCTATGGCCCGTTTCCCCGGCGTGGATTATTTGCGGATCGATTCCCTCTTCAGCGAACAGGAACTGCTGGTTCGCGAGACGGCGCGGCGCTTCGTGGACGAGCGGGTGATGCCGCTGATCCGCGACTGCTTTCGCGATGCGCGCTTCCCCAAGGAGCTGATCCCGGAAATGGCGAGCCTGGGATTCCTGGGCGCGAATCTTGAGGGTTATGGCTGCGCCGGCATGAGCAACGTGGAATACGGACTGATCATGCAGGAGCTGGAGCGCGGGGATTCCGGCCTGCGCAGCTTCGTGAGCGTACAGGGCGCGCTGGTGATGTATCCCATCCTGACGTTCGGCAGCGAGGAACAGAAGCAGCGCTGGCTGCCGCAATTGCAATCCGGAGCGGCGATCGGTTGTTTCGGACTCACGGAGCCGGGGTTCGGGTCGAATCCGGCGGGGATGCTGGCGCGGGCCAAACGCGACGGCGGCGGCTGGATTCTCTCCGGCGAAAAAACCTGGATTACCAACGGTTCGGTGGCGGATGTGGCCGTGGTTTGGGCTCGCGCCGAGGACGGCATCCGCGGGTTCCTGGTCGAGCGCGGAACTCGTGGATTCACTACCTCCGAAATCCACGGGAAGTTATCCATGCGCGCCTCGGTGACCTCCAGCCTGAAGCTGGACGACTGCCGCCTGCCGGAGTCCGCAATCCTGCCGCAAGCAAAGGGGCTAAAAGCCGCGCTGAGCTGCCTGACGCAAGCCCGTTACGGGATCGGATGGGGAGTGATCGGGGCGGCCATGGATTGTTACGAGACCGCGCGGGCTTATTCGGTTGCCCGCAAGCAGTTCGACGGGCGGCCCATCGCTTCGCACCAGCTGGTGCAGGCCAAACTGGCGGACATGATCACGGAGATCACCAAGGCGCAGCTACTGGCCTTGCAAGTCGGCAAGTTAAAGGATCAAGTGCAGGCGGAAGCGGCGCATGTATCGATGCTCAAGCGAAATAACGTGGCCATGGCGCTCGAATGCGCCCGCCAGTCGCGCGATCTGCTGGGAGCCAACGGGATTATGGACGAGTATCCGCTCATGCGGCATATGTGCAATCTGGAGACGGTGAAGACATACGAAGGGACGGACCATATTCACGCGCTGGTGATCGGGGAACGGGTGACGGGCATCGCGGCCTATAAATAAGGCGGCGTGGTAACATGGTCGGAGGCGCGGAGAAGCCGTATGGTCGTTTTTATCACTGTTCTTCATGTAATTGTGTGCCTGTTCCTGGCCGTCGTGGTGCTGCTGCAAAGCGGCAAAGCGGCCGACTTGGCCGGCGCGTTCGGCGGCATGGGATCGCAGACCGTCTTCGGGCCGCGCGGATCGGCCACGGTGCTTTCGAAAGCCACTACCATCTCGGCGGTGCTGTTTATGCTGACTTCGGTGACGCTTTCGATCATGGCGACCCGCGGAACAAGCGCCACGCCGGATCTGCTCAAGAAGACCCTTCCGGCCGCCGCAGGGCAAAAGGCTCCGGTTCCGGCGCAGTCGCAAGCGCCCGCGCAGCCTGGCACGGTGCCGATCACGGTCCAGGGCGGGCCGGTCGAAGGCCAGCAGAGCGCGCCGCAGACGATACCGGTACCGGTGTCTCCGGCACCCCAGCCGCAGCAGAAGTAGGTTTCGAGTCGCCAGGTTAGTGAGCAGACGCATTAACCGGAGGGTGTTTTGCGTCGTTCTTTGAAATCATGGGTTTGCTAACTTCCGAGCGCGGAAGTCGGCATGGTGTGCGGATGTGGCGGAATTGGCAGACGCGCAAGCTTGAGGTGCTTGTACCGGAAACGGTGTGAAGGTTCAAGTCCTTTCATCCGCACCAAGAATCTGTGATTTGCAACTTCTGGCGAGTTTCGGCGCATACCGCGCCATCCAAAGCCAGGAGAAGCTCAGCTTACTGCTTGGGTGGGCCGCCCCTTCGCCCGCCACCGCCGCGAGCCGGGGCAGGGGGCAGCGTCCCGCCTTCGGCCAGGATCTTCATATTTCCCAGTAGACCCGTAAACTGTGTGGCTCTCTGCGTCTTGTCCCGCTCGCGCGCCGCATCGTCCGCCAGCGTCGAGTTGTCGTACATCAAGGTGTAGACGAGCTTTGACGTGGTCGCGGTGACCGGTCTCGCCTCCAGCGTGCCGTGATAAAGAATGTACGGCTGGCCTACTCTCACGGGCTGCGTGTAGGTGTAGGAAAGCTCGGTCTCCCCTACCAGAATCTCGTTGCCGATGGAACGGACGGCGCCGACTTCCCCGTCCTTGCCTGAGAGGATGGTGCACGGGATCTGCGCCCACTCGCCGATATCGCAAAACTTGCCGACGCGCTTCCACACTTCCGCGGCGGGACGGTTCACCATGACTTCCATGGGAATGGAGACGTAGGTCGGGTTGGGGATCGCCAGGGGGGCGGGGGCCGGGCGCTGTGCACCGGCGATGGGCGCCAAACTGACGACCGCCAGCGCGCAGCCGGCCGCTCTCTTACTGAAGTGCTTCCGCACGCTGAAATGATTCCGCATGAATTCCTCCCAGTGATCGCCCTGTGGCGTTTACTGAGGCACATCTTTACACAGGCGGACCAGGGGAATCAACCCCCGCGGGCAGAATCGATGGTTCAACCCGTCGGGGCCCTTCAGTTTGCAGAAGGTTTTTCGACGTGGTCCAGAACCAGGACGTCGACCGGCGCCTTGGTCGATTCCAGCTTCAATCCCAGTTGCTGCTGAAATGCGGCGAAGATATCCGGGGGCGCATCGAGATTGTTGGCCGCGGCGGGCGGCGGGCCCCCAAAACCGGCCATCTGACTCGGATCGGGAGTAAACTTCAGGATGAAATCGTACTTATCCGAAAGCCCGGTCTGATCCACCACCGGCTTATCCAGGACGGAGCCCTGTAACACGCTGGCGACTTCCGTGAGAGTCGCGTTCCTGACGTTGAAGTTCACTCCTGACGCCCCTCTTCCGAAAAACAATCCGGGAAGGCTGTTCGGATCGGATTGGCTCTTGGTAAGCTTTGCTCCGGTTTTTCCCACCGTAATCGCATACACGCCGAGCTCTTTCTTTTCACGATGGAATTTGAGCTGGAAGCGATCTGCCAGCAACTTCTGGATCATGATCTTCATCTGTGCCACGTTGGGCTGGCCGGGCACCTCGGGTTTCCCGGTGATATCGTACTTGTCGGATTCGATCCACGCCGGCCCGCCTGTGATCTGCCGGGCATGAAGGTCATAGGCCATCGTGATGAGATCGCTCAGAGTCGTGTTGATGGTCATGACATCCTGGCCTCTCACCGTAAACAACTTGCCCGGCCTGGCGGGGTCGCTCGGCTTGATGGTCGCCACTTCAAAGGCAGGATTCGCGTCCGCGGCCATCCGCGCCGGCGGTGGCGGAGGTTCCGGTATGGTCCAAGCGGTTTCGGGAGTGGCACGCGTCAGGTTCAGGGGCATCTGTGGGCCGCCCTGGGTCCAGGTCCCCGCGATCGAGTTTCCGTCCGCGCTCAGCTTTCCCTCGTAGGTGCCGTTTACCGGGGTAATCGTCATCTTTACGGTCGAGCCGTTTAGGGTGAACGTGGTCGCAGGTATGGCCGGCGATTTTTGGTCGATGCTGTACATGACCGCCGCCAGCTTGTCTGCGTCCGTGGTCGAGATCTTGAAGACGATCCGCAATTCTTGCTGGCCGGCCTTCAACGAGCCCTGCCAGGTGCCGGTTACGTTCTGGGCTTGCAGCCCGATGCCGGAGAATCCGGCTAGAGCGATCATCCCCACAATCAACTTTTTCATGGCGCCCTCCTAAGGCACTTTATTGTTGTTCCCTGCCTATGGCCGTTGCGGTCCTGTGAAGCTATTGCACTAACATGACGGGCGCCTGCCAGAATGCGGCCTTCTCTCCGGACGGATCGATCACCGTCACCTGGCATATATACTGCCCGGGCGGCAGTTTCTGCAGCGAGAAACTGAATTTTAGCGGCATCGTTTTCAAGCGGTTGTTCAGGCTCTCGGTCACTTCGATCGGCGGCGTTTCGAACGCCTTGGTCTGGCCGCGGTAGAAGGATACGAACGCAATCAGCGGATGCGCCGTTTCCACGTCCTGCTGGTACGCCTGAAGGTAAACGTACATATCCTGGTTCTGCGTGAACACGCGCGTCACGCTGGGAATCAGCTTCATTCCCTCCTGCACCAGCGGATTCACGGATTCCTGAATTTGCGCCTTATCCTTGTTCTTGGCGGCGTTGAAGAGTGCGTCCTTTAAATCCACCCGCTGGCTGCTCAACACCACCGAGCTCAGCGGAATCCGCTTCTCTACCTTATTGAGGTTGGGAATCGTGAACGTGGACTGGTACGTTCCGATCCTGCCTGTTTCCGCGTCGCGGGCCAGGAACTTGATGGTGTACTTCCCGGGCAGAAGCGTAAAGCCGGTATCGTACTCGATGGGACGCTTGGCGAGCTCCGCGGCCGTCTCGTCGGAAAGCTTCACGTCCACTTTGTCGCGAACGTTGGAGACCGTCGTGCCGAATTCATCCTTGACCTCCCCGATGAAATCGAGCAGCGTGTGTTCCGCGCCCCCCTTCTTCGCCAGCGCCAATTCGCTTCCGGGGATCTTGACCACCACCGGCGTGAAGTATTCGGCGCGATTCAACTGGAAATAGCCGACCTCCATGGCGATGGTCAGCTCCGTAATCGGGTCGCCCAGCATCAGGGCATCCTCGAGCTGGCGCTCCTTATCGGCGCTCGTGAATTTGCGGAATTCCTTTCCCGCGTAGTAACCCTGCCGGTAATCGAGATCTCCCGCGAGACCCTCCCGCAAGGAAATCTTGATGCGGCGGAATTTCCCGTCGAGGTTCGCGTTGCTGGTGTAGTATCCGATGATGTAGTAGCTCGAAAACGCCTTTTGGGCTTGCACGATCCCCAGGGAAAGGTCGTTGACATCCAGGAGGGCTTTGCCGCCGGTATCGGCCCCCAGCGTCCAGAGAGTGTCCTGCGATCTCTGCAGGCTGGTCATCGCCGCCATGGCCGACGCTCCGTTATACATGGCGAGCCCACCGGGGGATCTCTTGCTGGCGTCGCCCAGGGGCGCTGAGGCCGTGAGGCCGCGCGCGTCGATCGGCCAGAATGAGACCCCGGCCCGAATCGCCGCATTGGTGGTCGCGTGCAGTTGCGCCTGATTGTTCGTCCCGTTCAACCGCAGCCCGCTGGCGAAGTAGATCAGCGATTTCTTTTCGCTCAACCGGCCGAGCATCGTCGCGGCGGTCTGCAGCGCCGAGAGCTGGCGATCGGTGAAAAAGATATTGAACTCCGCATCGTTCTGCCCGAAGGCGGCGCCGGTGTCCGCGCTATCGTCGGTGGAGGCAGCGTCTTCATCTTCGCCCACCTGCAGGGTTTCGAGAATGCTCAACAAACGGTCCCGATCGTCGGTGAAGTCCTGAAGCACCTGAACCGATCCGTCCGAGAACGTCATGAGCGCCATCAGATCGGCCGGGGTCATCTGGGTTTGGATGAACTTTTGGGCCGCCTCCAGCGCCCGCAACTGATCGACGATCGGCATCGCGGTCAAGTCGAAATACAGCGCCAGAAGCCTCCGGTCGCGATAGTGAACGTCTCCGGGAGTTTCGGGGGCGATCTGCGTTCTGGGGAGCTTGGGGAACGGGGCCACCTGGACCTGCGGGGCACTTCTTGTGATCAGACCCGAGGGGGCCTCCGGCAGCTTCTGATATTCGAGAAACGCGATGGCTTGTGGCGCGCCATCTTCGGTGACGACGAAATCCTTCGCTGTCAGCCCCTCGATCGGGTTGCCCTTCTTGTCCTTGACCGATACCGTTTCGACCACCAGTTGCGTGGAGGCCTTGAAGGTTACCGTGCCGTCAGGACCCGCGGGAGCATTCTGCGGCGCGGGTGTTTGCGGCTGTTGAGCGCCTGCCGTCAAAGCGCATAGGAGACAGGTTGTCAGAAGCCGGCGGGTCATCATCTAAAACCTCACTCGTACGGTGGTTTGCACGCTTCGCATCGCATTGGCGGGGTTCGGAAGCCCGAACTGCGCACTGGAAAACACAGTACCCCAACTGGGGAAGGTCGGGTGATTCAGGACGTTCGCCGCCTCGATTCGCAGGTCGGCGCTGAACCGGTCGTTGAGGCGGAAGGTCCGCGCCATGGCTGCATTCATAGAAAACTGTTGCGGTCCGGTGATGGAGTTTCTTCCCGCGTTCCCCCAGCGGTCGGAAGGCGGCGCGGCAACCGCCGCCGGATTCAGGAACAAGCCCGACGGCGCGTCATAGAGCGGGGCGCCGGTATAGTCCGGCCGGACCGGTCCCGTCACGCCCGTGCCTTTGACGACGGACAGGTACACCGGCGTGAGCGGCAGGCCGCTACCGGCGTTAATCTGCGTCGAGACGGTCCACTCTTTAAACAGCGCGCCGCGCCATCCGCTCACCAGCGATCCGCCGCCCAGTCCCATGCCGGTGGTGTACTGCACTTGGACCGACAGAAGATGCCGCTGGTCGAAATTCGATAGGCTGCGCTCGCCGCTCAGGTTCAGCCAGTCTTGCGCGATGAGCGATCCTCCCTGGCCTCCTCCGCCTAACGCGGCATCGTCGATCGATTTCGAAAAGGTGTACTGAACCTCTGCGGTGAATCCGCTGCGCAACCGGCGGCGCAGCTGGATCATTCCCGCTTGCCGGGTCGAGTTTCCGTTGGAAGTCAGATACGCGAATCCCGACGGGCACGCCGGGCAGGGGTTGTAGGCTCCCGATGGGAACGTGTTCGGCAGGAACTCTTGTTGCGCGCGCGTGCCCTTAATTCCCGTGTACGTGGCGACCATCTGCAGCGCGAAAGGCAAGTCCCGCTGCACCGACGCCTGCCAGTTCTGCGAGTATCCCACACGGAAATTCGGATCGATGGCGAACGTGTTGGCGGTGATATTGGGGGAGCCGATGAATCCGTTCGCCAGCGTGAGAGGTGTTTCCGGGGTGTTCTGGACTCGCAAGCTTTTCGAGAGCGGAGATTGCTGCGCCATCTGATTGGCGATGGTCTGATAACCCGAGGTGTCGTAGTAGATCCCGTAGCCGGCGCGGACCACCATCGAAGATGCGGCGAAGGGACGCCAGGAGATGCCGATTCTCGGCGCGATATTATTCTTGTCCGGATGCACCAGCGAGCTGGGATAGGTCTGGCCGGAAAGGGCTCCGGTGGGGTCGAGGCCGAGCACGGGCGCCACCCCGGTGAATCCGGGCGCTACGTCCAGATTCACCAGGCGTCCATACAATTCCGTAATCGGCGCGTTGTATTCCCAGCGCACGCCCACATTCATCGTGAACCCCGACCGCACGCGCCAATCGTCGGTGATGAAGGCATCGTAGCTGGACGCGCGGAAGTACTTGTCCGCGTTTCCGAAGGCGATGGAGGCCGTGTCGGGCACTCCCAGCAGGAACCCGGCGAAATCCGAACCCGCGGACAGGCCCGTGAACGTGAAGGTTCCGCGCGGGTCCTGTTGGGACAGCGTGTTGAACTGTTGCCGGCGGAAATCGGCGCCGTAGGTTATGTTCTGGCGTCCGTGATACCACAGGGCATCGACGGAGACGCCGCTGGTCTGGTTGTGAAGCGCTGAGTATTGCGAATCGCTCAGGGCCGAGATCCCGCTGGCGAAGGAGAGCCCGGGCGGGCCCCAATTGATCGGGTCTTGATTATTGCCGGTGATCCCCGCCAGGCCCGCGACGTTGTCGCGATTGGCGAAAAACGGGAGGCTTGTAGACGAAAACCGGCTGAACTGATAACCGAAGTTGACGAACGCTCGCGGAGTAAACTGACGTCTCCATCCCAGCTGCAGGTTCATGCCCAGCGTGCGGCCGGTATCCAGAAACCCGAACAAATTCGTATTGTCCGTGCGGGTGCTCTGCAAGCCCAACGTGCCCGAGAACTGATTCTTCTTGACCTGCTTATACATTCGCACCTGCGCGCTGTCCTGGTGCATCCCGGCGATCAAGGGGATCTGGTAGTTGTAGCGCGAGTTACCCTCGAAGTTGGGCAACGGATAGAAACGCAGCAACGCCAGGGCTTGCGGGCTGATCAGCTCCGTAGGGATGACGTTACCCGGCAAATCGCCGTTGCGCTGCGCCAGGGTCGGCATCAATCCCGTCTGCGTCGAGGCGTTGCGATTGTGCACCCATTGGTAGTTGACAACAAAGTTCGGCCCGTTCCGGTTGATCAGGCCGGGGATCTTCAGCGGGCCGCCGAACGACGCCAGGCCCTGCATCTGGTTGTATCCGGGCTTGGGAGTGTCCTGGCCGGTCAGCGAAAAGGAACGCGCATCCAGGGCCGAATTACGCAGGCTGAATCCGAGATTCCCGTTGTACAGCGACCGCAGGCCGCGGCGATTGTTTCCGAACGCCTGCAGCTGCGCGAACGGCGAGCTGGCTCCGTTGTTCACGCTTCCGTTGATCAGGAGTCCGTCGGCCGCGCGCTGGCTGAGGGCGCTGGCGTCCTGCGGACTGGTGTTATCGGCAGGCGGGGCGTCGCTGCTGGGAGACGCCGCGTTCAAGTCGGTGCGTTGAAATGCCGTCTGGGTGTTGGTGGGCGCGGGAGCGGCGTTCTTCCCGTTATTCTTGGGAGCCTCCGCCGGAGTTTCCGTCACCTGAAGGCGGGGCGGCGCCGGCGTCACCAGCGCCTGAATCTGATCGGGCGGGAGCAGCTTCAAGTCCCAGTCCGCAGCGGCAGCTCCCGCGCCAACAGTCACTTCCTGCTCGACAGGCGAAAACAGCGGCATCTCGACCTGAATGGTCCAGATGCCATCCGGCAGATCGGCGATCGAATAGTTACCGTTGATGTCGGTGATCGCGCGGAAGCTCTTGTCGCCTTCTTTTGCATTCATGGGCTTGGCGGTCACGGATGCGCCCGGCAGTGGCAGCCCTCCGAATGTGACGGTCCCGTGGTGTTCGGAACCGAGCAGCGGGAGCACCGCCGCACTCAGAGCGAGAAGCGCGAGAATCAGCGCGTATTTAGTTTTCAGAAGGTTTTTCGGCACGATCGATCACGATGTTCTCTACGGGACCTTTTTGCGATTCCAAGCGCAGTCCGAGCTGTTCCTGAACTGCGGTGAAAATCGTCGGACCACCGGGAGCGGGCGCCGGAGAAGTGATGCCGTCCCCGAAGCCTTGAGCGCGGGCGTCGGCCAGATCCGGCGTCCACTCAAGGACGAAGTCGTACTTTCCGGCGAGGCCGGTTTTGTCCACTACCGGACGTCCCAGAGCGTTCGAGAGTGTCTGCACCAGCATCTCCACCGGGGCCGCCATGCCTTGCAAACGCCCCCTGCCCATGCTCATTCCCTGCCTCGGGCCTAGTTTCTTGTTTTCTTGTAGCTTCGATCCAGTCTTAGACACCACCAGAGCATAAACCGACTCTTCTTTGGTCTCCTTATGGACCAAGAGTTGAAACCGGTCCGCCAGTAACGCACGCAGTCTCTCTCGCATTTGATCCTGGAGCGTCTTGCGCTGATTGTCGGTCATCTTCCCCGGATCCTGGGGACCGTCCGCCGCCGCGCGCTCGGACTTGGCTCTCACGTCGAACCGCTCCGTTCCTACCCAACCTGGGCCGCCGGATACCTGAAAATCGCGGACATCGTACGCAAACGTGATCATCGCTAGCAACGGAACGTTGGTCAGGTTTAACCCGCCTCCAGGCTGGAACAGAATCGAGGAGCCGCGCGCGTCCGGACTCGCGGGCTTGATCGAGGCGACCTCGAAGGTCAACTGGGCAAACCCCGGACATATCAACAAAAGAGCAAGGCTTGCGGGTCGGAGCATAATGCTTATTTGAGTACGTCGGAGCGATCTAAATAGTTCCCAATACTGGCAATTCAAAGGCCAAATCCCCATTGACGACCGACACCATCAATAGTAACGATTTATGACGTTAGGTCGAAGCGGTTCGTGCAGTCAGTGTCCGATTGTGGGACGGCCCACGCGAAATCCGGGACAGATCAGTTTTCCGGCCTTACAAGAACAGCTCGGGCTGAAGCTTGAATCGGCTATAGGGGTCCGGCGAATTCCTCGTGATCGACAGCGCCGAGAGGTCCGCTGGAACTTCACCCGCAATGTCAACGCCGCAAGTTCGGCTATCTTCAGAATCTTTCTAGGCGGTCATAGACCTAGGCAGAATCGACGATCCCAGGCGCATTGGCTTAATTTGCATCCGGCTTCTCAATATGATCGATGAAGAGCTGCGGGACCAGTGCTTTTGCGTTGTCCAACCTCAGTCCAAGTTGTTCTCTCAACGCGTCCCTTATATCAGGTCCGGCGTCGAATGGTGGAATGTAATCGGGTTGGCGAGGAAACGACGTGGAGAAATCCAGGGAAATCTTGTAGGCTCCCTCCAGACCTGTTCTATTCACAATCGGACGTCCGAGCTGAGCAATGGCGAGAAAGTCGGCCAAATAATCCATCGACCATCCGGGCGGCCTCGTGGCTCCGCCTCGAGGCACACCCATTGGCCTTCCATCCACTTTGACATTGATTCCGGGCGACGTATCATCTTCGGTTACCTTTCGCATTTTCGGTCCATTTTTTGCGACCACTAGGGCATAGACCGACACCTCCCTTAACTCCCGATGCGTTACCAACTTAAACCTATCTGCCAGGAGGCTTTGAACCATAAGCTTGCATTGCGCTTCCGTAACTGGACCAGACGTTTTGGCTTCAATGTCATAGAAACTTTTGCTGTACGCAGATTCAACCCAATCCGGGGAACCGACAACCTGATTGGGCTTAATATCATACGCCCACCAAAGGGTCGGCCCCAGTCGGCTACCCCTCGCGACAAATCGCCCCTTCGCGCAGGTGAGTTCCAAAGACGGTATCTGTCCAGACTGGTAGGGCTTCACCGATGTCACCTCGAATGCGGGTGCCGGAACGACCAATGGACGAGCATTTTGAGCGAGCAGTATCTCTGGATTGTTTCGCACATGTTCCGATGAGGGTAGATACACAGCAGTAGGCCGCAGCGGAAAGCGCGGCTCCAACGGGGGAGTCCGGTGAACATGATCCAGTGTTCCTGCGGCGAGGATCGCGGCGGCACTTGCGCACATCGCTACAGTGAACGCCATGCGCGGACGCGAGATCCGCGGAACGGGAACGCCGCTCAGCATTTGACGGATGCGGTGCTTCAGCCCGATCCCCGGCATCGCCATGCCGACTGCGTTCACTCGTGTTCCCGCTCGCTGCACGGAACGCGCTAAATCCAGTAGGTATTCCGAGTATTCGCCCGGATCACACCCGCGCAAGAGCACTGCGGCGTCGCAGGCCTCCTCCGCCAACCCGGAAACCTTCCGTTCCAGCCACCATGCCAGCGGGTGGAACCAGAAAATCGCGCGGTTGAGCAGGGCGAGCCACTGAAATAGTGGGTCTCTGCGGCGAATGTGTTCGCCTTCGTGCGCGAGCACTGCATCCAGTTGCGCCCGCGGCCATTCGCGAGAGCTCTCCGGCAGAATAATTCTGGGGTGCAACCAGCCCACTGTGACGGGAACGACACAGGAGGCGCTTGTCATCCGGTTCGCGCGGATGGTGCCGATGGCCAGCCTCAGAAGCAAGGCGCACAGACCGAGCAGATAGATACCGGGTATCGCATATTCACCCAAACGGTATCCCCCGTCCTCACGGACAGGGCTGGCGACGTACTGCGTCAGCCCCGCCGGTAACGGCGGGGGCATACCGTCTGGCGGCACAATCGTGGCCGTGGTTTGCGATGGCAGAACCGCAAGCGAGGCTTTCGGTCCCCAAGCGATCCAAGCCGGAAGCAGCATCATCAAAATGACGACGCTCGCCCACACCGCGTGCAGCACAGATGCCGTCTTGATTCGCATGGCCCACAACACCACTGCGATGACCGCTGCGATCAGTGTCGCCCGGATCGCGGATTCGATGAGAAGGGTTTGCATCCTACTTGCCTCCTTTGCGGCTGCGAACAAAATCCTCCAGGCTCTCCAGTTCCGCCTTGCTGAGCACCTTGGCCTCCACCATGCCGCTGACCAGTTCCTCCACCGACCCCTGGCAGAAGCTGTCGATGATCTGCCGCACGGCGCGGGCGGCCAGACTGCGCGCCGGTTCCACGGCGCGGTACACGTAGGCTCGGCCTTTCTCCTCGTGGCGCAGATAGCCCTTCTGCTCCAGGCGCCTCAGGATGGTGCGGATGCTGGTTTCCTTCAGATTTCGTTTACGCGAGACCACTTGATGGACCGCTTCTACGGCACACGGTCCCGCGTCCCAAACGGTTTGCATGACTTCGTTTTCGAGCGCCGTGAGCGGAGCCCGCACGCGCGCGCCCGATCGGGTCCGTATTGTCATGGTACAGAATGTACCACTATCCGGCGTCGGCGTCAAGACAGCGCTCGTCAGCCGCGATTCAATGTAGAGTATGAAAGTGACCAAAGCTTTCTGGATCGTTCTTTGCGCCGCGGCGGCGACTTTCGCTCAAAATTCGCCTCGGCCGGAGTTCGAGGTTGCCACCATCCGGCCGTCGGCCGAGGCGCTGCAAGAGGGAGTAACCGCCGGGGTGCGGATCGACGGGGCGCAGGTTCGATGCGCCCACCTGACGCTGAGGGAGTACATCGCCATTGCTTACCGCCTGAAGCTGAACCAGGTCTCCGGACCGGACTGGCTCGGTTCGGAGCGGTTCGATATCGCCGCGACCTTGCCGGACGCAGTCCCGACGTCTCAGATTCCAGAAATGATGCAGCGTCTGCTCGAAGACCGGTTCCAGATCAAAAGCCACCACGAGACGAAGGACTTACCGGTTTACTTGCTGGAAGTCGCGAAAGGCGGGCTGAAGATGCAGGAGAGCGCGCCCGACCCGAACGCCGCGGACGCGGATCCTAAGGCGCCTCTGGACATCAGCGGCGGAGGCTCGGCCCAGGGCGTCTCCGTCAATCTTGGACGCGGGTCTTCGTACACCTTCGCAAATGACAAGTTCGAGGCCAAGAGGCTCACCATGGCGGCATTGGCGAGGAATCTGGAGCGGTTCGTGGACCGTCCGATTGTGGATATGACGGATCTCAAGGGAAGCTACGATTTCGTTTTGAATGTCACCCAGGAGGACTATCGGGCCATGCTGATCCGGGCGGGCGTGAACTCGGGCGTGGTTCTGCCCCCGCTGGCTTTGAGGTTGCTCGACGGCGCGTCCCTCGCTTCTCTTTTCGACGCCATGCAGACGGTCGGACTCAAGCTGGACGCGCGCAAGGCGCCCCTGGACTTGCTGGTAGTTGACGACGCGCAGAAAAGCCCGACCGCCAATTGATCCGGCGCGCCCGCATCGTTCCGCGCGAACGTCTACAATATTCACCATGTCAAAGTTTGGTGCACATCGTTTGACCCGCCGCCAGGCTCTCAGCGCCTTGGGGATCGGAGCGGCCGCCGCCGCGCTCCCGAGGAGTGTTTTCGCACAGGGGCCGATATTTCCGAAAGGCGCGATCATCCGAACGGTCCTCAAAGACTACGCACCCGAGGAGCTGGCGGGCGGCGCCACGCTCTTCCATGAGCACCTGCAGCAGGCTCCTGATTTCAACGCGAGATTTGCCGCGGCCATCGCCGCCGCTCGAGCCGCGAATGGTTTGCCGGCTTTCCCTGCGCGCGGCGGCAGGGGTGGTGGAGCGAGAGGGGGAGCTCCCGCACCGCCGGACATCATGCACAACGTCGATCTGATGTCGGCCGAAGTCGCCAAGACCAAGGACGCGGGCGTCGCCTGCATTGTCGACGCCGGGCATGCGGACATGGGGCGCGACATCAACTTCATCCGGCAGGTCTCGATGAAGTCCGGCGTCCCGGTTGTCGCCGGAGGAGGGTTCTATTCGCAGCCGTTTTATCCCAAAGAGATCTTCACCATGAGCGAAGAGCAGATCGTGAAGGCGCTCATCAAGCAGGCGGACGACGACAACCTGGGCGTGTTCGGCGAAATCGGCTCGTGGGATGAGATCACCGCGGTTGAACGCAAGGTGTTCCGCGCGGTCGGCAGGGCGCACGCCGCGACCAACCTTTCCATCTTCACGCACACCGGAGTTCCCGGCAAGTCGGCGCTCGAGCAGCTCGACATCCTGGAGGACGCCGGCGTAAAACCGGATCGCGTCGTGATCGGACACCTGGGGAATCTTGTCGATCCCAACGTGTATGTGCACAAGGCGATCTGCCGGCGCGGCGCGTTTGTCGGTTTCGACCGGCAGGGTGGACCGAACGATGCGCAGCAGATTCCGATGGTCATGGCGCTTATCGAGGCGGGCTTTGCCGGCCATCTGATGTTCTCCGCCGACGCCTCGAGCGGGTACTCGAAGACCTTGACGGTGTTCCTGCCGAAGCTGAGAGCAGCCGGTGTGAGCGACGAGGTGCTGCACGGCATCATGGTGGACAATCCCCGCCGGTTTCTCGCGTTCGTTCCGAAACGGCCTCGAAAAAAGTGAGGCGCTCCGCCGCGAGAAGCTAATGCAGGGAAAGCACGTGATCATTACGGGCGGCACGTCCGGGATTGGGCAGGCCGCCGCCGAAGTCCTGGCCGGCATGGGCGCGCGCATCGTTCTGATCGCCCGGAATCGAGAGCGTGCCGAAGCAACTCTGGGACGGCTTCGGGCCATTGCGCCGGAGGCGAATCATACTGCCTACTTCGCGGATTTATCGCGCGCGCAAGAGACCAGACGCGTCGCGGAGGAGATTGCCGGGAACGAGTCGCGCATCGATGTTTTGATCAACAACGCGGGGGCCATTTTCGGCCGCCGGGAAGAAACCGAAGAAGGACTGGAGCGGACGTTCGCCACCAATCACATGTCCTACTTCGTCCTGACGCAGGGTTTGCTGCCTCGATTGGCGGCTTCGACGCCCGCCCGCATCATCAACACATCGTCGAGAGCCCATCAGGGAGCGAAGCTCGACTTCGCCGATCTGCAATCGGCGCGCGGCTATCGTGCCTTCCCGGCTTACGGGCGTTCCAAGCTGTGCAATATCCTATTTACCCGGGAATTGGCCCGCCAGTTGTCCGGCAGCGGTGTCACCGCAAATTGCTTGCATCCCGGATTCGTGCGGACCCGGTTTGGGGATAACAGTGCCGGCTGGTCTTCGCGCATGCTCCGCCTGGCCAAGATGTTTGCGATTTCGATTCAAGAAGGTGCCGAGACTTTGGTCTATCTTGCTTCGTCGCCGGACGTCGCCAATGTTTCCGGGGCCTATTTCTACAAGTCCCGCGCCATCCAACCATCCCGGGAAGCTCAGGACGATCTGGCCGCGACCAGGCTCTGGAGCGAGACGACTCGTTTGATTCACTAGCCCCTCGGTTTGCATTCCGCCGCGGGTTTCGCCAGTATTGCTAGAGGATGAAAGCTATCTGGATTTCGTCAGTCGTCATCGTTGTGGCGGCGATCGTGATGGCGCAGGAGCCTCGGCCCAATGCCCGGCCTGCGGACCAGACCAAGCGGGGTCAAGCGCCCGGTCAAGCGAAGACAGCGCCCCGTAGTCCCGGTCAGAGCCCGGCCTCGCAGCCCGGGCCGCCGACAGTGACGCCGCAGACGTATCCGAGCGAGCAGATTCAGGCCGGCGCCCTACGGTTCACCTCGCAATGCGGCTTCTGCCATGGCCGCGACGCGGCGGGCGGAGAAACCGGACCCGACCTGACGCGCTCCGAACTGGTGGCCCAAGACACGCGCGGCGACAAGATCGGACCTCTGCTGCGCGCGGGCCGCGCCGACAAGGGCATGCCGTCCTTTAACCTGAGCGCCACGGATGTGGGTGCGATCGTCGCGTTCATCCACGATCAGAAGACGAAGTCCGAAGCGCTCGGCGGAGGACGCCGGTCGGTGGACGAAGCGGATCTGGCAACCGGAGACGCGACTGCGGGCCGCCGCTATTTCAACGGCGCGGGCGGCTGCGCGGGCTGCCATTCACCCACGGGCGACCTGGCGGGTATCGCCACCCAATATCGCGGATTGGCGCTGCTGCAGCGGATGCTCTATCCGAGCCGCGGCACGCCTGCCCCGAAAGTCACGTTTACGCTCGCTTCGGGCCAGGCCGTGATCGCCCCGCTGGCCGCAGAGGACGAGTTCACGATTACCGTCCTCGATCCCGTGGGAGCGCGCCAACAATACGCAAAAAGCGCTGTCAAGTTTCAGGTCGACGATCCGATGTCGGCGCATTTCGAGCAATTGGGGAAATACACTGACGCCGACATGCACAACGTCTACGCCTATTTGGAGACATTAAAGTGAGACGAGTGACGGGAAACGCGCGTGCTCTTCTGATTCTCGGAATAGGAATGGGGCTTGCGGTCTCGGTCCAAACCGCCTCTGCCCAAAGTGTGAGCCCACAGGAACTGCTCCACCCGCCGGCGGATAGCTGGCTCAACTATCACGGCGGTTACTCCGGCCAGCGGCATTCCAGCCTCAGCGCGATGACTCCGGAAAATGTCGGCAAGCTCCAGCAGGTTTGGCGCTTCCAGACGGGCCAGACGCAGCAGATCAAATCTTCTCCGATTCTGGTGGACGGGGTTCTCTACGTCACCACGCCGGACAACATCTGGGCTGTCGATGCCCGCACGGCCAAGGAACTCTGGCACTACCAGAATCCTCCCAACCACGCGTTCCACATCGGCCATCGCGGCGCGGCTGTTTACAAGGACACAGTATATTTGACCACTCCCGACTGTCACCTGATCGCGCTGAACGCGAAGGACGGCACGGTGAAATGGAACGTCGTGATTGCCGATTCCGACAAGGGCTACTGGTCGACCAACGCGCCGCTGGTCGTGGGTAATCACGTGCTGGTGGGCGTCTCCGGCGATTTCGATAACCTTCCGGGACAGTTGAAATCGGTGGACGCGGATACCGGCGAGACGCAATGGATTTTCTACAGCACACCTCCTCCCGGCGTTACCGAGCCAGACAGCGGCGGGGCCACCGGCGGCCAGATGTGGACCACCGGCACTTACGATCCCGATCTGAATCTGGTTTATGTTGGCACCGGCAATCCCACGCCGGTGCTGAATGGCGCCGCCCGGCCCGGAAATAATCACTGGACGTGCAGCATCGTGGCGCTCAATCCGGATACGGGAAAGCTGGTCTGGGGCTTCCAAGCCTCGCCGCACGATACCCACGACTGGGACGCGAACGAAGTCCCCGTGCTGGTGGATGCCAATTTCAACGGCCAGCCGCGCAAGATGCTGATGCAGGCTTCGCGCAACGGCTACTTCTTCGTGCTCGACCGGACCAACGGCAAGAGTTTGCTGACGGCTCCCTTCGCCACCGTCAACTGGGCGAAAGGAATCGATCCGGAAGGCCACCCCATTCCGAATCCGGCCAAATATCCTGCGCGGGACGGCGTCCTGGTGGCACCCAACGAGAGCGGCGCCACCAACTTCCGCCCGCCCAGTTTCGATCCGAAGACCGGATTGTTTATCGTGAGCGCTCAGGATGGCTACGGCATCTATTTCTTCAAGCCCGAACACGGAGCCTACGGATGGGCGGGTGCGGATTATGGCGTTGCGGGCAAAGCGTTCCTTCGGGCCATCGATTACCAGACCGGAAGGATTGTCTGGGACCATCCGATCGGCGATGGCGCGGGCACGGCCGGCGTGCTGACAACGGAAACCGGCCTGACCTTCAGCGGCGACGTTGCCGGTAACGTGATGGCCCTTCGTTCCAGCGACGGCGCGACGCTGTGGCACGAGGACATCGGGAGGATGGGAAACGCTCCCATCCTGTACGAGCTGGACGGCAGGCAGTATCTGGTGGTGGGCGGCGGAGGTTCGCTGTATGCGTTTGCCCTGCCCCAAGGAGAAGTACAGTAATGAAGGCACTCCATTTGGTCGGGGCCATCCTGGTCCTCTCGGGCGTTTCCCGCGCGGCGGATCCGATCCGCGTCATGCTGCTGGATGGGGAAAGCGGCGGCACCTATCACAAGTGGAAGCTGACCACGCCGGTGCTCCAGAAGGAGCTCGTCGAAACGGGCCTGTTCCAGGTGGATGTCGTAACCGCGCCGCCCGCGGGCGCTGACTTCACCGCGTTTAAGCCCGATTTCAGCAAGTACGCGGTCATCGTGTGGAACTACGATGCGCCCGATGAGCGATGGCCGGCGGAGCTCAAAACATCCTTCGAGAACTACGTGAAAGGCGGGGGCGGTTTCGTCTGTGTGCATGCCGCCGACAACGCCTTTCCTGGCTGGGCCGCTTTCAACGAGATGATCGGCGTGGGCGGCTGGCGCGGCCGGACGGAGAAAGCCGGGCCGTTCTGGTATTACAAGGACGGCAAGCTGGTTTCGGATGCGTCTCCCGGAGCGGCCGGCAGTCATGGTCAGCGGACTCCATTTCAAATCACGGTTCGTGAAGATGATCCCATCACGCATGGTCTGCCCAAGCTCTGGATGCATCAGGGCGACGAACTGTACGCCCGGCTTCGGGGTCCCGGAAAGAATATGACCGTTCTGGCGACCGCGTATTCCGATCCCGCCAACCACGGCACCGGCCACGATGAGCCGATGTTGATGACGCTCAGCTACGGGAAGGGGCGCGTGTTCCATACGACGCTGGGTCACGATATCAACGCGCTGAGCTCGGTGGATTTCGTCGTGACGTTCCAGCGCGGGACAGAATGGGCCGCGACGGGCAAGGTAACCCAGAAGGTTCCCGCGAGCTTCCCCACGGCGAACTCGGTGAGTTATCGCACGGATCTCGCGGCAATGGATCCGGGCTACGAGAGAGGTTTGAATCCTCTCGACGCTCCCGCCCCGCGACGGTAGCGGCTCGCGTTTACGCCGGCCGATTTCGCGCCAGAATCAGTTGCTGAGGCGCGGGGGCGAGGCTGTGCAATTCGCCTGCGCCGAATCCGGCTTCACGGAGCATGCGGTCGATCTCGGCGAAGGTGTAGGCGTCGCCGGAGGGCGTGGTGCCGAGCATCCGCATGGCGAAGAGGGCTCCGTCGGGCGGGGAAACGCGATCTTCGTTAGGCACGAACTCGATCACCGCGGCGAGGCCGCCCGGCTTCAGCGCCGTTCGCACCTTCTTCAGCAGCGTTACGTTGGTTTCGAAATCGAAGTGGTGCAGGAAGTTGGGCAGCAGCGCCACGTCGTAGCCCGTACCGAAGTCCACTTCGAAAGCGCTGCCCGGGATAGTGCGAAAACGGCCGGCGATTCCCATGGCCGCGGCGTTTTCCCGGGCCACGTCCAGCACGTTATCCCAATCCTGGAAGGTGATTTCGGCGGCGCGGTTGTAGAGTGCAACGTGGATCCCGAACAAGCCGTGACCTGCCGCAATGTCGAGAACCTTCGCGGGCTCGCCGGGCGTGGTGACGTGCGGCGCGACGATACTGGCAGGCAGAGCGAACATGGGAGCCATGTAGCGCGCGAACTCGACCCAGACGTTGTCGTTCGGCGCGAGCGTGTGATCGGTGGCTCCGCCATTGCGGACCAGAGCGGCGACGTCACGGTACTTGTTCATCATCGTAGGATGCGTGAAGAAGTCGGCGACCGAGCCCATGTAGGCGGGCGAGTTCCTGTCAAGCAGCGCGGCGGTGTCGGGCATGAGCCCGTAGGCTCCCTTGGACTTGGTCAGGAAGCCGTGAACGGTGAGATAGTCGCAGAGCACGCGCACGCCTTTCTCCGTCCCTTGGCACAGCGGCGCGATGGCAGCCGCGGTAACGGCTCCGGCCGCGATGTGGGTGAACAGGTCGAGTTCGATGGCGCCCTTGAGGGCCATGGCCAGTTGATAGGAGGTGAGGGCTTGGTGGATGCGTCCCGGGTTGAGCGGGCTGGGATGGATTGCGCGGCCATGGCCAATTGTAAGCCGGTGCGGCGAAAGCGCGACGCCTGGGCCTGTTGTCCGTTGGCAAACTTTGCGGCGTTCGCCTATGAAAGCCTTTGAGGTGCTATCTTTATTTCCGTGGCTAAGCCAGGCGGTTACGCGGAGATTCTGAGCCGGGGGTACGTTCTCGGCCGGGATTTTCGTGTCATGTTCGGCGATAGCAAGATCGAGCTTTGTCTTCTGATAGCTCCGCACGGCGGCGGTATCGAGCCGGGCTCGTCGGAAATTATGCGGGCTGTGGCGGAGGCGGGTGGTTGGGCGTGGTATGAGTTTGCAGGCTTTCTCCGGAAAGGTAACCAGCAAGAACTGCATGTACCCAGCACGAATTTCGATGAACCTACGCTGAAGAGCATGCTGCCCCAGGCGGGGTTTGTGGTCACCTTTCACGGCGCAAGCGAGTCCGCGGAACCGATCGTGTATGTCGGCGGTAAGTGGGAGCGCGGACGCCGGATCGTCGTCGATTCGATAAATCTGGCCTTCGCGGAACACGGGATACGGGCCGCTGACGCAATCGACAATGCAGCCGCCGGCCATCTTTGGGGTTTGGACGACTCGAATATCGTAAATCGCGGAAGACGCGCGGAAGGTGTGCAGCTTGAGTTCTCGCGGGGAGCGCGAAACTTGCTGTTTCCGCCCGATTCTTCACGCGAAGCACGCGGGCGTCGAAGCAGCCGGCTGCGGCCCCTGGCGGCTTCGATCAATGCCGCGATCAAACGGCTGTGCGATGCCGCCGCAGGCGCGCCTTGAGAGGCGATTGGCCTTGTTGCATAATCGATGTTGCATAATCGTACCGATGTGGCGGTTCACCTTGGGCGACACCGAACGGGCGCACCGCCCGGCGGACATCCCGGGCATCCAAATGGAGGTTGTATGAAGCGACAGATCTTTGCCTTGATCTTCTTGAGCGCGGCGACCAGCGTGTTTGCGCAACCCGGCGCACGCGGCGGCCGGGGGCCAGCGCCTCAACCGCCACCGCTGTTCTTCAAGGAAACGTGGAAGCAAGCGCCCGGCAATGTGCCGGTGACGCAAGACTATGTGACGAACCCGAACCTGGTTTTGAATCTGTACGGCGAGAGCAAGGGAGATTTCGGCGTCACGAGCGAGGGAAATGTGCCTCACATCTGGTCCGGACTTTGCGCTTCCTCGTGCGCGCTCACGCTCAGCGACAAAGATAGCTATGTGGATCTCACCGGCAAGGCGAAAATCCGCTGGTACACCAAGACGTCGGGATTTCACGAGGTACGGCCTGTTTTGAAGCTTGCGGACGGGACGTTCCTCATCGGAGATCACGTCGATGCGAACACCTTCGACTACCACGAGAGTGAATTCTATTTGTCTGAAGTGCACTGGCTCAAGCTCGGCATGCCCAAAGTGCAGACCAAGGGGACCTTGCTGGACAAGGTGGATCTGAGCAAGGTCGACGCCGTCGGTTTTGCCGATCTCATGCCCGGAAGCGGCCATGGCAGCGGCGGGTACTCCGATGTCGCCTGGATCGAGGTGTACGGAAAGCCGGTCAAGCGCGACGCGGCGAATTAGCGAACGAGTGAACGGCTCGGTCGAGCGCTATTCTTCCGCGCGGCGCATGCCCTTTACGTCGATCCCCAGCTGCGCGCACTTCTTGTAAAGATGGCTGCGCTCCAGGCCCAGCGCCCGGGCGGCTTCGGTCATGTTGTGATGCACGCGATCGAGTTCGGACCGAATGGCTTCGCGCTCGAAAGCCTCGGCGCGCGCCGCCAGCGTCCCGGAAGGCTGCGTTTTCGCGGCCACCTGGGGAAGCACGGACCGCACCGTTGCCTCGTCCACCTCCCCGTCGGCCAGAAGGAGCAAGCGCTCCACGGCGTTGCGCAGCTCGCGAACGTTGCCGGGCCAGGCGTGACGCTCGAGAGCCGATACAGCGGCCGGCGCGAACCGTTTCGGTTTCCAGCCGTTCATCTCGCTGATCGAACGGGTGAAGTGTTCCACCAGTCCGGCAATATCGTCCGGGCGCTCGCGCAGCGGCGGCAACTGAATCGGGAAGACATAGATCCGGTGGAAGAGATCCTGGCGGAACGTTCCCGCGCGCACGTGCTCTTCGAGGTTTCGATGCGTGGCCGCCACCACTCGCACGTCCACGCGCTGAGCGCCTGAGCCGCCCACGCGCTCGATCTCGCCCTCTTCGAGGACGCGCAGAAGCTTGGCTTGCATCACCGCGGGCATGTCGCCGATCTCATCCAGAAAGAGCGTTCCTTTATTGGCCTGCTCGAATTTTCCGGCGTGGCGCGCGGCCGCCCCGGTGAAAGCGCCTTTTTCGTGACCGAACAGCTCGGATTCGATCAGCTCCCCAGGCACCGCCGCGCAGTTGAGCGCCACAAACGGGCCGCTGCGCCGCGCGCTCTTCTCGTGCACCGCGCGGGCGATGAGTTCCTTGCCGGTGCCGCTTTCGCCCAGGATGCAGACGCGCGAATCGCCCGCCGCGACACGTTCCACCTGGGCCATCACGCGTTTCATGATGTCGCTCTGCCAGACGATCTCATGCCGGCCCAGCCGGGCGCGCAACTCGCGGTTCTCGGCCTCCAGCCGTTTCAGTTTCAGCACCGTCTCCACGGTCAGCAGCAGTTTGTCGGTGGAGAGCGGTTTCTCCAGGAAATCGTGGGCGCCGAGCTTGGTGGCCCGCACGGCCATATCCAGCGTGGCTTGGCCGGACATCATCACCACCGGCGTGGTGATGCCTGCCGCGCGCATCTCCTCGAGCAAAGCGATCCCGTCCTTGTCCGGCATGACGACGTCGGAAAAGATGAGATCGAAGGATTGATTTCGCACCAGCTCCAGAGCGCGCTCGGCGCGGTCGGCGACGGTGGCCTCGTGTCCGGCCATGCGAAACGCGCGTGCCAGCGACGCCAGCGTGTTCGGATCGTCGTCGATGATCAGCAGGTGGCTCAAGCGGTCTCTCCGGGAAAATCGAGAATGAAGGTCGCCCCGCGTCCGGGTGCGCTCTCCACGGAAATCTTCCCACCATGATCGCTCACCACGCTCTGAACGATGGCCAGGCCCAATCCGGTGCCGTGCTGTTTGGTCGTGTAGTACGGAGTGAAGAGCCGGGCGCATTCCTCCCCGGTCAGACCCTGGCCGGAATCGGAGACTTCCAGGCGAACGCCGCCGGCCTCCCGCGCCGTCCGGATGCGCAAGATGCCGCCCTGGGGCATGGCATCCATCGCGTTCAGCACCAGATTGCTGAGGGCGCGCTGCAACTGCTCGGGATCGGCCGGAATCCGTGTTCCCGCGCTCTTGAGCTCCAGCACCCGCTCGATTTTGGGCTGGCCGTTGGCCTGAAAGCGCGCTTCGTAGAGTTTCATCACATCGTGCACAACGTCATTCATGTCGATCGCTTCGATCCGGGGCGCGGGCATTCTGGCGAAATCGCTGAATCGTCCGATGATCGTTTTCAATTTGCTCAGCTCGATCAGCAGGGTGGACGTGCTTTCCCGAAAAACCTCTTCGAACTCCTCCGAGCCACGGGCCCGCTGCAGGTTCTCGATGGTGATCTGGAGCGGAAACAGCGGATTCTTGAGCTCGTGCGCCAAGCGCCGCGCCAGCTCGCGCCAAGCCGCGACGCGCTCCGCCTGGATGGCGCGCTCGCGCTGTTCCAGAAGCTGCTCCGTCATGCGATTGAATGCGCGGGCCAGCTCGCCGATCTCGTCGCGCGAAAGAACCTCGACCCGAGCCGAAAGATCGCCTCCCGCCACCGTCCGGGCTCCTGCGGCCAACAGCGCCACTGGCCGCGTGATCCGCTCGGTGGTCCACCAGGCCAGCAGCACGCCGATCACGACGCCGGATCCTGCCACTGCGATGCCGGTCCATAGGATCGATCGCTCCAGGGCCATTTGCGCCCCTAACGACGTGCCCGCCAGCAGCACTCCGGTAAGCATGCCGCTACGCGTCAGCGGCAACGCCAGGAATGCTTCCGCGCTGGCTTGGTCCGCGGTCCATCGCACCACACCCGTCGCTTCGCGATTGGTATCGCGCACCGTCTGGATCAGCGAGTCCAGCTGTTGCGCGCCGCTCACGCCTCCCTGTGCACCGATGACTTCTCCGGGCGGCGTCCAAAACAAGGCGCGCATGCCCGGCGCGAGTCCCAGCGACTTGAGCAACTCCGGTGTAAGCCGCCGCCCGCCTGCGATCAGCGCTCTTCCCCCGGCCACCGGCCGAACCGCGATGAACCCGGTGGCATGCCCCTCCGGCGTGGGTATGCGCGCCAGAAAAACGTCGCGGGTATGCCAGTCCTCCGGCGCGATCTGCCAGTCGTTCTTGTAGCCGAAGCGCGCCGACCAGTGGGCCGAGGAAATGATCGTCAGGTCGGGTTGTACAACGTCCAGGAAATCGAGGCCGGCGGCGACCGCCTCTCCCTGCGCGCGATCGTATTCCGCGGCGCCCGTGGCGATCTGTTGCACAGCCGCGGATCGGGCAGCCAGATCCATCCGGCGGGCGATGTCCGCGTTCTGCATGTCGAGTTGCGAACGAAATTGCGCCAGCAAGGCTTCGCGCCGCTCCGTGTCGATCCGCTCAAACGCGTGGCGCGTCGAAAGGGATACGGCGCCGGTGACCAGCGCTACCGCGCCCGCGACGGTAAAGCAGGAAATAAACAGGAGCTTCGTGCGGAAGGTCACGGGGTTGTCCGGGGGTCCAGCCAAGCTCTTCGAGCTGGGGCCAGTTCCTTACGTTCCCCTGCACCACCCAAACTCGCGGCAGATGAAACAGCGGGACTAAGCCGGACTCCTCCAGCAGCGCTTTCTCGGCCTCGTAAGGACTGGCGGCGGCGCTTGGCTGCGGGGCCTTCAACAGCGCTGCCAGATCCTGGAGCGCCATCAAAGGATCGACCGCCGTGATCGGCAGGCGCACCAGACGAAGGTCCGCCGCGCCCGTGCCGGGCCGCAGCGTGATTCCCGCTTCGCCGGCATTCACGGCGATGCGCTCGGCAATCGGCCGCACCACGGCATCGTCGCGGTCGTACGCGAAAGTAAGCGTCCGGGCCGTGGGAGAAAGCTGTTTTGCTTCGGCCAGGTCCCGCTCCGTGTGGAACAGGAACGAGTAGCCGCTCAACCACTGCGGCAGAAGAG